>NZ_JCAXEQ010000001.1:0-1085783 GCF_059758515.1 Rossellomorea sp. GQ25
AGGCAAAGAGCGCCTTTCCGGTGGTCTCGCCTTATGCTTGTCGGACCTGCCCAAGCCGCCTCCGCTTTTCGATATGTCCAGCTCCGGCGGCTAGAGGCTCGAGGTCATAAGTCAAACCTGCCAAAAAGGCAAAGGACACCTTTCCGGCAGGTTCGCCTTATGCTTGTCGCCTCTAACCAAGCCGCCTCCGCTTTTCGATTATGATAGCGTTTTCAAAAAAATCCTCTTTTTTTAATTTTCCTTCTTTGCAAGAAGAATTCAAACGTGTATACTATGTCATGAAAGCGGACGAGGTTCCGTTAAACAGTGAAGTATTCTGGGAGGTTTACATAAATGGTAGCCGATAAGGGGAAAGAAAATCACCAAGCATCAGATCAACACGATGTATTGAAATCAACACAAACGGTTATTAATCTTGCACTTGATAAATTGGGGTATTCACAAGAAGTATATGAATTATTAAAAGAACCTGTACGAATGTTAACGGTTAAAATACCAGTCCGGATGGATGATGGAAAAGTAAAAGTTTTCACGGGATACCGTGCTCAACATAATGATGCAGTTGGACCAACAAAAGGTGGGATTCGATTTCACCCGAATGTTACCGAAAAAGAAGTTAAAGCGCTTTCCATATGGATGAGTTTGAAATGTGGAATTGTAGACCTTCCGTACGGTGGAGGTAAAGGGGGGATCATTTGTGATCCCCGGGATATGTCATTTAGAGAGCTCGAGCGATTGAGTCGTGGTTATGTACGCGCAATCAGCCAAATTGTTGGGCCATCTAAAGATATTCCCGCTCCTGATGTTTTTACAAACTCTCAAATCATGGCGTGGATGATGGACGAATACAGTCGAATTGATGAGTATAATTCTCCAGGGTTTATTACAGGGAAACCATTGGTGCTTGGAGGGTCCCATGGTCGTGAAACGGCAACAGCGAAGGGTGTGACGATTTGTATTCATGAAGCAGCCAAGAAAAAAGGAATAAAGCTTAAAGGTGCGAGAGTAGTCGTTCAAGGCTTTGGTAATGCTGGAAGCTTCCTTGCCAAGTTTATGCATGACGCAGGAGCAAAGGTGATTGGGATTTCTGATGCCTACGGTGGACTTCATGATGAAGATGGGTTAGATATTGATTATTTGCTGGATCGTCGGGATAGCTTTGGAACGGTTACGAAATTATTTAATAATACGATAACAAACGAAGAACTATTAGAGCTGGACTGTGACATTCTCGTTCCTGCAGCCATCGAGAATCAGATCACAGAAAAGAATGCTCACAATATAAGAGCAAGCATTGTGGTAGAGGCAGCGAACGGACCGACAACCTTGGAAGCAACGAAAATCCTCACAGAGCGTGGAATCTTACTGGTCCCTGATGTGTTAGCATCCTCGGGTGGGGTGACGGTCTCTTACTTTGAATGGGTACAAAATAATCAGGGGTATTACTGGTCTGAAGAAGAAGTGGAAGAAAAATTGGAGAAGATTTTGGTAAGCTCTTTTAACAATGTATACGAAACTTCCCAGTCCAGAAGAGTCGATATGAGACTCGCCGCATATATGGTTGGCGTAAGAAAAATGGCCGAAGCATGCCGGTTCAGAGGTTGGATTTAATTTCAGTCAAGGATGAGATGGATGACATCTCATCCTTTTTCAATTCTAAATAATGGCGCTTTACAATAATTTCAGCAGAAATTAGAAATCATACTACTGACGAGGAACATGAGATTCGAGTGCTTCCTTTTGACCAAAACGTAATATTATTACATAATAATTGGGTAGAAAACATTTTAAAATCTGAAGTGCACGAACGTAAATTACCATTCAGATAGAGGAATTGAAGGAGTGTCTGAATTTGAAAATGGAAGAATGCATTATTGTAGGTGGGGGACCATGTGGGTTGTCAGCTGCTATTAGTTTAAAAGAAAAGGGAATCGATCCTTTAGTCATTGAAAAAGGGAATATCGTGAATGCCATTTACCACTATCCCACTCATCAAACGTTTTTTTCATCAAGTGAGAAGCTTGAAATTGGTGACGTTCCTTTTGTTATTGAAGAACACAAACCAAGGCGGAATCAAGCACTTGTGTATTATCGTGAAGTAGCGAAGCGGAAAGAATTAAGAATCAACCGATTCGAAACCGTTCATAAAGTCGAGAAGAAAGACGGCCGTTTTTCCGTTTCCACTTCAAAGGGAATGTATGAAAGTAAATCGATTGTGATTGCGACCGGCTACTATGATCATCCCAATTATTTAGAGATTCCAGGAGAGAAATTAGAGAAAGTGTTTCATTATTTTAAAGAAGCACATCCCTTTTTTGACACAGATGTGGTTGTGATTGGAGGGAAGAATTCAGCGGTTGATGCAGCACTTGAATTGAATAAAGCGGGTGCCAGAGTCACCGTATTATATCGAGGAAACGAGTACTCAAAAAGTGTGAAGCCTTGGATACTCCCTAATTTTGATGCGCTTGTCAGAAATGGCGAAGTAACGATGGAATTCAACGCGTGTGTAGAGGAAGTTACAAAGGCCTCTGTCATTTACAATGTAAAGGGGGAGAAAAAAGAAATCAAAAATGACTTTGTGTTTGCGATGACCGGTTATCACCCGGATCATAGCTTCCTGACGAAAATGGGAATAGATATTGATAAGGAAACAGGACGACCTGCTTTTCATCAAGAAACGATGGAAACGAATGTAGAAGATGTCTATATTGCAGGGGTCATTGCTGCGGGAAACAATGCGAATGAGATCTTTATTGAAAATGGTCGTTTGCATGGCGGATTGATCGCTGAATCCATTACACAAAAAGAAAAATAACAAAAGAAAGAGGCTCTGATGTGAGCCTCTTTCTTTCATGATGGTTGCTTATGATCCTGATGGAAAGACAACCTTAATTTTTGAAAATCGTTTCTAATTTTTTAATGTCATCGGTTTGGGACAGAGCCACCATTAACTTGATTCTTGCCTTTTGTCCATTAAGACCATTTGAGAAGATAACCCCTTTTTCTTTCAGTTGCTTACCTCCACCAGAATAGCCGTATATATCCTGAACAATCCCATTAAAGCATCTCGAAACCAATACAACTGGGATATTAGCAGCTAACAGCCCATTAATTCCATCGACCGTATCAGGCGGGAGATTTCCTTGTCCTAATGCTTCGATGACAACCCCATCGTAGTGTAAGTCTTTTATGGCAACTAATAAGCCTGAATCCATTCCCGCATATGCTTTGATCAGGGTAACTTTCTTGGAAATGTCACAAACCTGATAATGCTCATTTGATGTGGGCTGATGATGAAAAAGAACGCCTCTTTTAGTCACAATCCCGATTGGACCATACTGCGGACTTTGAAAGGTAGATACATTGCTTGTGTGAGTTTTGGTCACGTTCTTAGCAGAGTGGATTTCGTCATTCAGGACGACTAAAACCCCTTTGTTCTTGGATTTGTCATCAGCGGCTACCCGAACGGATGAAATGAGGTTATACAGACCGTCCGCTCCAATCTCATTACTTGATCTCATTGCCCCTGTGACGACAAGGGAGACTGGAAGAGAAAGGGTTAAATCCAGGAAGTAGGCAGTTTCTTCGAGTGTATCAGTTCCGTGGGTAATGACGACTCCATCAAATGATTTTTCCCTATATTTCGTTTCGATTATCTCTTTTAATTGCTGCATATGCTCTGGTGTAATATGGGGGGAAGGCAAATGAAATGCTTCTAAGACGGTTAGATTTGCTAAATTCGATACGATAGACGTTTGTACCGAAAGGGGATTTTCCTTCCCGGGAGTGACTGCTCCAGTCTTTTCGTCTTCCATCATAGAGATGGTACCACCTGTATGTATCACCAAAATATCTTTCTTCATCATTCATTCCTCCAACCAAATAAATTCCTGTTTCCATTCTTACATTAACATGATACGATTAAGAAAACAGAAAGAAAAGAGGACTTTTTTATGCTGGTGATTTTATCAGCGGGTATAGCACCAGGATTAGCATTGCTAAGTTACTTTTATTTGCGGGATGAATATGAGGCAGAACCTATTACGCTAGTGTTCAAAACCTTTATGTATGGGGCTCTTATTACCTTTCCTATTATGTTTTTACAATATGTTTTAGAAGTTGAAGGAATCATTGATTCAAATTGGTCGACGGCATTTATTTCTTCCGGACTTTTAGAAGAATTTTTCAAATGGTTTATTTTAATGTTTGCGATCTTCCAACATGTTGATTTTAATGAACCTTACGACGGCATTATCTATGGTGCAAGTGTGTCACTTGGATTTGCTACTATTGAAAATATTTTGTATTTGGTTGCTAACGGTGTTGAACATGCATTTGGAAGAGCGATCCTGCCTGTTTCAAGTCATGCGTTGTTCGGTGTCATTATGGGATATTACTTAGGCAAAGCAAAGTTTTCCTCCAGTGAAGAAAGGCATAAGTGGCTTTTCATTGCGATTTCCGTACCCCTACTGTTACACGGAACATATAATTACATCTTCTTAGCTGAGAAAAACTGGATTTATTATATGGTACCATTTATGTTTTTCTTATGGTGGCTTGGTTTGAAGAAAGTGAAAAGTGCTCATCGATTAACAGAAAAGAAATACACGGGTACTGATTTCGAAAAAGAAATTATTTAAAAGGACGCTTTCTATTTGAAGCGTCTTTTTTACATTTTCAGATCCCTGATTTACTCCCTCGCACCAAAAAACCGCCTTTTGCAAAGACGGTTTAATAAAATATTTACTTGTAGGCAGCTGCCAGGTCCGTTTTAGGTGCTTCTTTCCGTTTCACTTCATCAATTTTATTCACGAACATTTGAAAAACCTTTCTTTTTTCGTCCAATTCGCGTATGTATTCCTTCAGTTCATTGTACTTTTCTTCAAAAGGCTTATGATACATTTCCCTGATATTTTCGATAATTTCCTCATTCACTGTTGATTGAATGACTTGCTTTGTAATACCGTATTTATAGGAATACACCTTCAGTTCCTTCTTTATTTCTTCATAGTCAGTGTTAATCTGATC
Source organism: Rossellomorea sp. GQ25 (assembly GCF_059758515.1). Taxonomy (NCBI): domain Bacteria; kingdom Bacillati; phylum Bacillota; class Bacilli; order Caryophanales; family Bacillaceae; genus Rossellomorea; species Rossellomorea sp. GQ25. The sequence goes on from NZ_JCAXEQ010000001.1 coordinate 5,032, forward strand.
CAAAACCTCTGAAATATCTTCTTTCCACTCATCTAATGACTTCGCTAGATAATCCTCCATCATGACCTCCCCTTTTTATTGCGGATTTGTTTGAAGTAATCCTCATTCTATTATAACTCTGATAGTTTACATGGCTTTTGCTGGGACATTACAGTGTCTTATCAATGATGTGGTAGGTTGTTTTCTAAATTTTATTATTCGCTTGTATAAAATGGGAGCCTCAACAAAAACTAGAGTTAATGTTAATTGAAGATATGGAGGTTAAAGCATTATGAAAAGTCGTTTCAAATTGATTTCTACTTCAGTCGTCATGGTGCTTATGTGTTCTCTTTTTATGATTTCATCTGAAGGAGAGAAGGCAGATGCTTTTACGAATCAAGTGATACAACATGGCGCAACAGGTGAGGATGTAATCGAGCTGCAATCCAGACTTCAATATATCGGGTACTATAACGGTGATATCGATGGAGTATTTGGGTGGGGCACATATTGGGCTCTAAGAAACTTTCAATATGAGTTTGGACTTCCCATTGATGGTTTGGCAGGAGCGAAAACAAAAGAAAAACTGGTGAAAGCCTCAAAGTATAACAAGCAATTTGTAAAAGAACAAATTGAAAAAGGCAACAATTTCAGTCATTATGGCGGAACAGATTTAAATAAACAAAAAGGTCCTGGAGGAGGCGGAACATCCGGTGGAAAAGCAGCTCCTCAAAAGAAGCCTGCTCCAAAACCAACACCCACTCCATCGAAGCCAACGGCAGTGAACACGCCTAATGGATTTTCACAGAACGACATTCAACTTATGGCAAATGCCGTATATGGAGAAGCCCGTGGTGAGCCGTATGAGGGACAAGTTGCAGTAGCGGCCGTTATTCTCAATCGGATAGACAGTTCTGCATTCCCGAATACAGCCGCAGGTGTCATTTTTGAACCTGGTGCCTTTACAGCTGTAGCAGACGGTCAGATATGGTTAACACCAAATGAAAAAGCGAAAGAAGCGGTTTTAGATGCAATAAACGGTTGGGATCCTTCTTCAAGTGCTCTCTATTACTTTAACCCTGTGACAGCAACAAGCAAGTGGATTTGGTCACGTCCACAAATCAAGAAAATAGGAAAGCACATATTCTGTAGTTAAAGAGGTGAAGTAAATTGCTACGTGTCATTTTAATAACGGTGCTCGTCCTTGGAGTTGCAGGAACCGCATTCTGGGGATACCAAGAGCATCAGGAAAAAAATGCAATATTAATCAATGCTGAAAATAACTATCAAAGAGCGTTTCATGAGTTAACTTATCAAGTGGATCTCCTTCACGATAAGATTGGTTCGACTCTTGCCATGAATTCAAGGAAATCATTGTCTCCGGCACTTGCCGATGTGTGGAGATTAACTTCTCAGGCACACAGCGATGTAGGGCAGCTTCCCTTAACCCTGCTTCCTTTTAATAAAACAGAGGAATTCTTAAGTAATATCGGAGATTTTAGTTACCGTGTGGCAGTGCGAGATTTAGACAAGAATCCATTAACGGATAAAGAATATAAATCACTTGAAAATTTATATGAACAAAGTGCCGATATTCAGAATCAGTTAAGAAAGGTTCAGCATCTGGTTATGGAGAACAATTTAAGATGGATGGACGTGGAACTTGCTCTGGCAACGGGAAATGAACAAGCGGATAACACCATTATAGACGGGTTCAAGACCGTTGAAAAAAATGTGTCAGGATATGATGAAGCAAACTTTGGAACGACAACATTTGTGAATACCGAGAAGAAAGACCAAAACTTTCGGAAGATTAAAGGGAAAGAGATTTCAAAGGATGAGGCCGTTTCAATCTTGAGAAAATATTCCGGGATAAGTGAAAAGGCTGATGCAAAAGTAACAAAGAGTGGAAAAGGCTCGGACTATAAATTTTATAGTGTTACGATTGAAAACGGTAAGACACATGCAAGTATGGATATAACTCAAAAAGGTGGATATCCAATCTGGTATATCAACAATCGGGAAGTGCAGAAACCAAAAATCAGCTTAAATAAAGCGGCAGAGAAAGCGACTGACTTCCTGAAGGATAACGATTTTGAAAAATTAGAACTATTTGAAAGTGCCCAGTATGACAACATTGGCATTTTCACCTATGTGACAGTATTGGATGGTGTAAGAATTTATCCGGACTCTGTTAAAATAAAGGTAGCATTAGATAATGGACAAATGGTCGGATTTGCTGCTGAAGAATATTTGAAGAATAATCATGACAGAGAAATCGGACAACCGTCAATTACTCAAGCACAGGCTAAAGAAACGACAAACCCTAATCTTAAAGTAATGGAAGAACGTAAAGCGGTAATTGTGAATGATCTTAATGAAGAAGTGCTCTGCTACGAATTCTTAGGGATGCTGGGTAACGATACCTTTAGAATATTTATCAATGCAAACACAGGAGAAGAAGAAAAAGTAGAGAAACTCAAAAAAGCGGAACCGATTTATGAAGAAGTCGTCTAAGCTTTTAGAGGGACGGACCTCCGATAGGGAGGTCCGTCCCTCTTCTTTAGATGTAGAAAAATTCAGAATAGAGATTCAAAAAGATATGGAAAGGTGCTGAATGTCATGCCATAATATAGATACATAAAACGGGAAAGCGGGAGTATTATACTATGATAAAAGTAGGTACCACATTACAGTTGGAACCCATACATAATGATACATTTGAACGGTATAGGTGCCGGGTCGTTGAAATCGGGGAAGAAGGGCTTTATATCGATTACCCTATTCATACAAAAAAAGAGAAAGCCGTTTTCTTAATAGATGGTACACAACTTAAAGCAAGTTTCATCGTTAATGAGCAGACGGTACTTATGTTTGAAACAGAAGTGAAGGGCCGCAAACTATCCAAAATACCGATGATCCACATTCATTATCCAGGTGAGGAAGGTTTAGCAAAGGTCCAAAGAAGACAGTTTGTGCGAGTAGAAGCGAACACAGATGTCTCAATAAAAATAAATGATGGTTATTTTCCAACGCTTACAGAGGATATAAGTGCAGGAGGATGCGCAGTATTGGTGAGAGAAGGAATGGACCTGAAAGGTGGTTCTGACATATCTACGACCATCGTTTTGCCCATGCAAACGGGTGAGAACCAGTATGTAGAGATAGAAGGTAAAGTTATCCGTATCTGGGAAAAAGGTCACAAAAAAATTGCAAGCATTGAATTTGTTCATTTAACTGAAAATCAACGACAGCTTATTTTAAGATTTTGCTTTGAAAGACAGTTGAACTTACGAAAAAAAGGATTACTTGAATAAAATTCCATAATTTACACATACTTTTTCTATGAATAGGAAAAGGGTGAGAACGATTAAATCCGTTGAGCGAATATTAATTAAATTAGTCATTATACATTTCATTTTATTAATAGCAGTCCAATTCGTTATCCATGAATTAAATATCCTTCCGGAGCTAAATAAGATCGTTTTTTATGAAGGCGTCGAAAAAATGGAGTACAGTGAAATAGTCGAAACCTTATCCGGTAAAGCAGGTGATTAATTACCTGCTCTTTTTTTTAGAAGGCTCTTTTCGTATACAATGTGACTATTTTACAGAAGAAAGTAGTAGTTGGTTTCCTCTACTGGGTGCCTTCCGCTATGCGGGCGGTTAGCATCCTCGGATACGCCTGTGGGGTCCTGTAGGGTCTCACTCACTGCCTTCGCATAACTTCCAAAAAAGTTGATTTATCTTGAGTGGTAGTGTGAAAACAGGGACCGTTCCTTTCCGCTCCAGGCACAAGATTCTCCGGGGAGGAAGTCGAGTCCCGTCTGTGGGGTCTCGACTTTTCCTCTATCTCCCGCAGGAGTCAAGTGCCTTCGCTACAATTCACTCTGTGCTTATATATTCTGACTCCCTAATGACGGATAGACAAACACAAAAAAAGCTCCTATTGTAGATAAGTTGAGCGTTTGTTCCCAAAAACAAACTATCTACAAAGGAGCATCAGATTAACCTCATTATGATAGCTCAAAAATCAGTTATTAGTCATTGTTGATTGTTATTACCTCGATGATTTAGCTTGTCCTAATTCTACATTACAATAATTAAAAGCTTTCATTTGAGCAGTTAGTCAAGTTTTTTGTGACGGCTGAATTGATAAATGGGAGATGACACCCAGTTGCACACGAATAAAAAAATTTTTGGAAAAACACATCTTTTTAAAGAAATCATTGGTCAATTTCCACTTGTATAATAGAAACTCTGTTTTTTTTAGTTTGTATTTTTTGTTACCTTTAAGCTCTGTCGCGAAATTTTTTTATAGATGGTGAGGGGAACAGCGTAGACTCCTGCGGAAGTACTGTCGTGCCGAGACCCCGTTCGGCTAAGCTGAGGAGGCTCGGCCGAACGCTAGCTGCAAGCGGAGCGGTTCCCCTCACCATCCAGCACACGCTTGTTGACAGAGCTACTGGCAGATCTTATGTAACAAAACAACATTCTTTGTGAAAAGAGCCTTTTAGAATAAAGATTCTTTCAACGTGATGGGTGATTTATGTTAAAATAGGTAAGAAAATTATTAGGAAATTAAGTAGGTGGATTAGTTGAAGAAATTAAGAATTGCGATCGATGGTCCTGCAGCTGCGGGGAAAAGTACAGTGGCAAAAATTGTAGCAGGGAAATTATCTTATCTTTATATTGATACTGGGGCGATGTACCGTTCATTAACATATAAAGCTTTGAAACTGAATATAGACTTGCACGATGAAAATGAATTGAAGGAATTATTAACTCAAACAAAAATCACGCTTGAACCGATTGAAGATGGCCAAATTGTATATGTAGACGGGGAAAATGTGACAGATGAAATCCGTCAAGCCGCCGTTACCAATTCAGTATCTCATGTGGCCGTTCATTCTCAAGTTAGAGAAGAGATGGTGAACAGGCAACAGCAATTGGCTAAACAAGGTGCTGTTGTAATGGACGGAAGAGATATCGGGACCCATGTTATCCCCGACGCTGAAATAAAAGTATTTTTACTGGCAAGTGTAGATGAAAGAGCCCAAAGAAGACATGAAGAAAACATTTCGAAAGGGTTCCCTTCTGATCTGGAACAATTAAAAGTAGAAATTGCCCGCCGTGACAAGATCGATTCAGAAAGAGAAGTGGCTCCACTTAAGAAAGCGGACGACGCAACTGAAATAGATACAACTTCACTATCCATCCCTGAAGTAGTGGATCAAATTATGCTGTTAGTAGAAAGGAAAGGTTAATGTGAACTTGTATTCCTTTGCTAAAGGTCTCGTAAAATCGATTCTTTCCCCTCTCTATCGCATTGAGGTCAAAGGATTGGAGCATTTCCCTAAAGAGGGGGGAGTCTTATTATGCACCAATCATATTGATAACTTAGATCCCCCGGTAGTGGGGATTTCAGCTCCCAGACCTGTATCTTTTATGGCTAAAGAAGAGCTTTTCAATGTCCCGGTATTAGGTAAGCTATTACCCGATTTACGGGCTTTCCCGGTGAAAAGGGGAATGAGTGATCGGGAAGCACTCCGCAAAGGTTTGCAGGTCCTTAAACAAGGAGATGTTTTAGGACTGTTCCCAGAGGGTACTAGAAGTAAGACAGGTAAAGTAGGTAAGGGATTAGCAGGAGCAGGTTTCTTTGCTCTTCGTTCCGATGCTCACGTAGTACCTTGTGCAATTATTGGACCCTATAAGCCTTTCAGGAAATTAAAGGTCGTATTCGGGCCGCCTATTGCTATGGAGGACATTCGAGAACAAAAACTGAATGCAGAGAAAACAACTGAAATTATTATGCAGCACATCGAAAAACTAATACATGAGCAAGAATAATATGAGCTTTCTCGCTTGACAAAAAGTAGTATTTATTAGAAGTTAGTAGAAAGAATATTATAAATTGTGAAGTCTCACAATTATCAAAAATCTTTGCAGTCATGGATTAAGGAGGAGTACATAATGGAAGACATGAATGGAATTGAAGTGAAAAATCTTGAAATCGGTGAAAAAGTTAAAGGGACAGTCACTAAGGTTGAAGAGAAACAGGTCTTAGTAGACGTTCAAGATAACAAAGTGGATGGCATCATTCCAATTAGTGAACTCTCAAGCCTTCATATCGAAAAAGCTTCTGATGTAGTCAGTGAAGGGGATGTACTTGAGTTAATCGTGACAAAAGTTGAAGAAGAACTTCTCGTTCTTTCAAAACGAAAAGTAGATGCTGAAAAAGCATGGGAAGAAATGAAGGTTCGCTTTGAAAATGGCGACATCTTTGAAGCGGAAGTCAAAGATGTTGTGAAGGGCGGACTTGTAGTTGATCTGGGAGTTAGAGGATTTGTTCCTGCATCATTAGTCGAGGATTATTATGTTGAGGATTTCTCGGACTATAAGGATAAAACATTAACGTTCAAAATTGTTGAATTGGATCAGGAAAAAAATCGTCTAATCCTATCACACCGGGCTGTTGTAGAAGCAGAAAAGCAACACCAGAAAAAGCAGCTTCTTACGGATATTGAATCTGGTGCTGTTCTTGAAGGTACAGTTCAGCGTATCACAGATTTCGGAGCGTTCGTAGACATTGGTGGAGTAGATGGATTGGTGCATATCTCCCAACTTTCTCACGAACACGTTGAAAAGCCTTCTGACGTAGTGACTGAAGGACAAAAAGTACAGGTCAAAGTTCTAAGCGTCGATCGTGACAACGAACGTATTTCTTTATCCATTAAAGAAACGCTACCAGGACCTTGGAGTAATATTTCTGAGAAAGCACCTAAAGGCAGTGTTCTGGACGGAGTGGTTAAACGCTTAGTATCATATGGAGCATTTGTAGAAGTGTTACCTGGTGTTGAAGGTCTGGTTCACATCTCTCAAATTTCACATAAGCATATCGGTACACCGCACGAAGTCCTTCAGGAAAACCAAGAAGTACAAGTGAAGGTATTGGATGTAAATGAGAATGATCAACGTTTATCTTTAAGCATCAAATCTCTTGAAGAAAAAGAGGAAGAAGTGACTGATTACGAAATGCCTGAAGAAAATACCGGCTTCCAATTAGGTGAAATGATTGGTGACAAATTAAAAGATCTTAAGTAATGGTGATGAATAGTGACAAGAGCCCAACGAAAGCAAGACCACATTAATTACGCTTTATCAACTGGCCAACAACGAAGAACAGGTTTTGATGAAGTTGCTTTTGTCCACCAAAGCTTACCGAATATAGCAGTAGATGAAGTTCATCTACAGGCAGAGATTGGCGAACTTTATTGGAGTTCGCCAATTTTCATAAATGCTATGACAGGCGGCGGTGGGGAATCAACTTCTAAAATAAATGAAGAATTAACGATTCTTGCTCGGGAAACAGGTCTGGCCATTGCTGTCGGATCTCAAATGTCCGCACTTAAAGACCCTTCTGAACGAAAAACGTACGAAATCGTTCGTCAGCATAATCCGAATGGCATCGTTTTTGGTAATTTGGGAAGTGAAGCAACCGTTCAACAGGCAAAAGATGCCGTAGAGATGATTAGAGCCAATGCGTTGCAAATCCACTTAAATGTCATACAAGAATTAACCATGCCCGAAGGTGACAGGGACTTCCGAGGTGCCATGGACAGAATACAGGAGATTGCTGAAAGTATTCCAGTACCTGTCATTGTGAAAGAAACAGGTTTTGGTATCAGTAAAGAGGCTGCAGAATCCTTGTCCCACTCGAACATTTCAGCCATTGATGTGGGAGGATTCGGTGGTACCAACTTCTCTAAAATCGAAAATCAACGCAGAAAACGAATGTTAGAATTCTTCGATGATTGGGGTATACCCACTGCCATTTCGATTGCTGAAAGTCATGTAACATCCAGGAAGCCGATTCTTGCTTCAGGTGGTGTCCAAAATAGCTTAGACATCGTTAAATCTCTAGGGTTAGGAGCATCTGCAGTAGGAATGGCAGGGATCATTCTCAAGCAGCTTTTAGATTCAGGACTTGAAGACACCATTGTAGAAGTGAATCAAATTCATACAGATATAAGGTTCCTGATGAGTGCGCTGGGGTGCAGGCGTCTAGAAAATCTTCACAGTGTGCCACTCGTGTTGTCAGGCGACGTGTTTCATTGGCTGGACGTTAGGGGATTGAATCCTGCAAGTTATAGCAATAGAACGTTTAATAAGTAAAAAGAACGAATTCTCTTTTGAGAATTCGTTCTTTTTTTGAAATGAGTTTGAGTTGCAGTCTGTGTTTGGGTATTTTTGTAAAACAATTTCGTCTGAATTATTAGTTGTACAGCTCCGGCGGCCAGTCCATCTTGCCTCTTTAAGCCGCCTCCACTTTTCTGGTTATCTCTGTCCCTTTTTGGCTTCTTCCGTTCCTTGCAGGCTTGTTGCTCCGTTATAGTGCAGGCCCTGGTCTCTGTCTGATTCGACTCGTTTGCTTTGTTTTAGTTTCTTTTCTTGACGATCTTTACCCATCATAAACACCTCCCTTTCTTATTTTTTCTTTGAAAAAATGATTCATACATGAATGAGATACATAAAGATTTTCCATAATGTAGATAATAGGAGGGAGTGAGTGATTGTGGATGGGATTCTGTATTTATGGATGATTTGGGGAATTTGGATTTATACAACGTTTATGATGAATAAGGCACACCCATATCGTTTCCGTTATTCTTTCATTTGTTTAGTGCTATTATGCGTGTTTCCATATGGTGTAAAAGTAGGTCCTGTGGAGGTCGCAGCACCGGTATTTATTTTAGGTCTTATTTGTATCCATTACTTAAGAATTCTTAGTTTGAGAGAGAAGTTATATATGCTTGTAGCCATTCTGACGATGGGGATGCTATATGCGGGCATAGGGTTAGTGGCTATATATGATCCTGTTCTTATGTTCATTGATCGAAACCTAATAATTGCTCTATCGCTTGTTTTTCTGAGTGTTCTTTTCTATGGTTCATCTTCTTACGTGCTCAGGATGATCTCTATTACCGGGTGCAGTATAGTTGGAGAAGTCTTTATGAGCGTTCCATTAAAGAATGTAGGATTTTCATACCCCATCGGTGGACCTGTTTACCTCGATCTCCTGGCTATTTCAACTGGAATGCTCTTAGCGATAAAGTTGTTTGAAGAAATAAATCAGTTATTCAACATCAAAGTACAAACAAACAAAGGGGAAATGAAGAATCTATGAATGAGTATGTGTATCCGGTCATCTTCGGAGTAGTAGTTGGGACATTAACCAGAATCTATATGCTGCGTACAGACTATCGCCAATATCCCACTTATTTGCATGGGAAGATTATACATATTGCTCTTGGGTTTATTGCTGCTGGATTAGGTACCATTGCGATTCCTGCTTTACTTGAGGAGAACTTCACGGCGATTACTTTCTTAACCGTTGCTGCCTCTCAATTTCGGGATGTGCGAAATATGGAGAGAAACACATTGACAGAGTTAGATGCATATGAACTTGTTCCTAGAGGAGCTACATACATCGAGGGGATTGCTGTAGCATTTGAAAGCCGTAATTATTTGGTTATTTTCACTTCTCTCTTAGCCACTTTAGCTTATATTGTCTTTAACTTCTATGTAGCGGTGCTGATCAGTGCGATATGTATGATGGCTGCTCATAAACTAATGGCTGGAGGCAGATTGAAGGATATCGTAAACATTGAATATGTGAAGCCTCACTTTGATGGGGCAGGACTATACGTTGATAATATCTACATTATGAATATTGGATTAAAGGTAAGACAAGAAGAAATATTAAAGTATGGAATGGGGTTTGTTCTTTCTCCCAAATCATTCGATGCCAGATCAACGGTAGCGAATCTTGGTCAAAGGCAAGCTATTCTTCATGACATGTCTACTTCTTTGGGGATATTTAAAGATTCAGGAACTCCGGCTTTAACGCCACTGGCCAAGAGGGATTTAGACGATGGTCGAATAGGTGTATTCGTCCTCCCGCAGCGAAAGGATGTAGAGAAAGCTATTGCCATTCTTGGGCAGGTGCCGACATTGGAAAATGCGATAAGAATGCCGTCAGAATCGAAGGCGAATCAGGAAGGGAGTAAATTAGAATGAGTACAACGATCCAAAAGTTTATTCTCGCGACAGTTACGACATCACCTGAAAAAGTTCCAAGTGGAACAAGCGTCTTTTATTGTAAAACAGATGAAGAATTGCAAAAGATCTGTGCGAATTTAGAGGCGATTCTCGATGGCATTGCCCATGAACTGGATGAAGGACTATTTATCATTGTAAAACATTGATTGCTAGTTTATTCTTTTATTGATAAAATAGTTAAGTTAGGGGGACTGTCCCATAAGGAAACAATACCTTAAGGGCCAGTCCTTCTTATGCATAGCTCCAAGTGATGATTGAAAAGGCATAAAAAGAGGAAATGTAAGAATAGGATAACCTTCTTACAGAAAGGGTGAATAACGTGACAAAACCAGTAGTAGCAATCGTAGGACGTCCAAACGTTGGGAAGTCCACGATCTTTAATAGAATTGTTGGAGAAAGAATATCCATAGTTGAAGATGTACCTGGTGTAACAAGAGACCGTATATATAGTTCTGCTGAGTGGCTGACTCATGAATTTAACATTATAGATACCGGTGGGATTGAACTGGGGAATGAACCATTCCTTGATCAAATCAGGCAGCAGGCTGAAATCGCTATTGATGAAGCAGATGTGATTGTATTTTTAACGAATGGCCGTGAAGGTGTTACAGCTGCAGATGAAATTGTAGCCAAGATCCTTTATCGCTCTAAGAAACCGGTCGTACTGGGGATTAATAAAATTGATAACCCCGAAATGAGAGAAATGATTTATGATTTTTACTCACTGGGGTTTGGAGAGCCGTATCCAATTTCAGGTTCTCATGGACTTGGGTTAGGAGACCTTCTTGATGAGGTTGTGAAAAACTTTAAACAAGAAGAAGAAGAGGACTATGCAGAAGATGTGATCAAATTTTCATTAATTGGTCGACCAAACGTTGGGAAATCTTCCTTGGTTAACGCCTTATTAGGTGAAGAGCGTGTGATTGTGAGTAATGTTGCAGGAACGACGCGGGATGCCATTGATTCCTCCTACACGTATGATGGACAGGATTATGTCATCATTGATACTGCAGGCATGAGGAAAAAAGGTAAAGTGTATGAAACCACTGAAAAATACAGTGTGTTAAGAGCTCTTAGAGCAATTGAACGTTCCGATGTCGTCTTATCTGTCATTGATGGAGAAGAAGGGATTATCGAGCAAGATAAAAAAATTGCCGGGTATGCTCATGATGCAGGTCGCGCAATCGTGATCGTCGTGAACAAATGGGACGCCGTTGATAAAGACGAGAAAACCATGAATAAATGGGAAAAGAATATCCGCGACCATTTTCAATTCCTTGATTATGCTCCAATCGTTTTTCTATCTGCCAAAACAAAGAAGCGCATTCACACATTACTGCCAATCATTAATCTGGCAAGTGAAAATCATGCACTACGAGTACAATCAAGCGTGTTGAATGAAGTGGTCATGGATGCAGTAGCAATGAATCCTACTCCTACAGATAATGGTAAGCGACTCAGAATCTACTATGCGACACAAGTGGCTGTGAAGCCGCCAACATTCGTGGTATTTGTGAATGATCCAGAATTAATGCACTTCTCATACGAACGATTCTTGGAAAATAGAATACGTGATGCATTTGGATTTGAAGGGACTCCTATTCGTATTATTGCTCGCGCAAGAAAATAATAAGGTGGGTGTAAAAATGAAAAATTCAAAGAAAATAACGGTTGTTGGAGCAGGGAGCTGGGGAACGGCGCTTGCCATGGTCCTTGCTGATAATGGACTGGAAGTAAGATTATGGGGACACAAAAAAGAACAGATTGATGAAATTAATACTCAACATACCAACGAAAAGTACCTGAAAGAGGTCAAGCTCCCGGAATCCATCAAGGGTTATCATAATCTTAGTGAGTCTTTAGATGGCGTTGATACGATCATTCTGGCTGTTCCGACGAAAGCGATCCGCGAAGTTTTGGGTCAAATTCAAGAGGTTCAAAGTGCACCATTGACCGTTGTTCATGTGAGTAAAGGAATTGAACCTGATTCACTTCTAAGAATCTCAGAGATGATTGAAGATGAAATGAACCCTGATAACTTACATACAGTGGTGGTATTGTCTGGACCTAGTCACGCTGAAGAAGTGAGTTTGAGGCATCCAACGACTGTGACCGTTTCCTCTAAGGATATGAAGGCTGCTGAAGAGATTCAGGACTTATTCATGAACATGAATTTCCGTGTATATACGAATCCCGATATGCTGGGGGTTGAAATCGGTGGAGCATTAAAGAATATCATAGCCCTTGCAGCCGGAATCACAGACGGCTTGGGATATGGAGATAATGCAAAAGCCGCTCTAATAACGAGGGGACTCGCAGAAATAGCCCGTTTAGGAACCAAGATGGGAGCAAACCCATTAACATTTTCAGGTTTAACAGGCATCGGTGATCTGATTGTTACATGTACAAGTGTACATTCAAGAAACTGGAGAGCGGGAAACATGCTTGGTAAGGGTCATAACCTTGATGAGGTCCTTGACAACATGGGGATGGTCGTTGAGGGCGTACGCACAACGAAAGCTGCCCATCAGTTAGCAGACAAGTATGAAGTGAATATGCCCATTACCAACGCTTTGTATGATGTGCTATTCAATAAAATAGAAGCGAAAGAAGCGGTAGACCATTTAATGGGACGTGTAAAGACAAACGAGATGGAAGACCTCGTGAATATTCTCGGAGAGCGATTAAATTAAGCTATTCTTTTACGATAGAATGCATGACCAAGCTTCAATAATGAAGATTTATTGAGGAGTAGATCATTCTTTCGAAACAATGAATTAATCTTGGAATAATAGGCATTCGAGGATGCGAACCACTCCCTTGTTGCATACACTGTCATGAATATACACAGCTTTGCCTATGGATGGGTAGGTCTCGCTTTGTTTGGAGCAGCTCAAGTATTTTGACATCAGTTTAATGATGCTGAAATACTTGGGAAGCTCTTTTTTTTGATAATCTCTGCCTTGGATAGTCAGTATAGGTACATCCTAGGTTTGTAACAGATTATTGAACAACCATTCTTTTCTATTCTTTTGTAAAAATCTTATGATATAATACATTCGATAACAGGAGGGATGTATGTTGGATTCAATGATGAAGATGTGGATTTCGTTTGCATCGATGGGATTCATGTTTTTTGCCATATTAACGATCTATTTTAGCAGGTATAAGATCAAGCAGAAATTCTTGCGTTTTATTACAGCATTCATGGCATATATAATGATGATTGCTGGTGGACTTATGATGATCTATATTGTATTTAGTGGACCGACCAATTAGGTTGCTGTCCGATTGAAAGGACGTTTTTAGATTGAAACGCTTAGGTTTAATTGCATTTCTTCTTATTTTAACTATGAGTATTCTTTCTGGATGTATGTACCCTGAAGAAAAGCTTAGTCAGAATCAGATCCCTTATGAAACGCAGGTGAAAGCTGTACAAGATGCGGTCGTAACCTATCAGAAGGACAATAATGGGTTGCTTCCAATTAAGACCAGAGACCAGGACACGCCCATATATCAGAAGTATCCGATTGATTTCAGAAAGCTTTCACCTCAGTACTTAGCAGAGATTCCAGGGAATGCTTTTGAAAACGGTGGGATTTTTCAATATGTTCTGACTGACGTGGAGGAAGATCCTCAAGTCAAGATTTTTGATCTTCGTCTGGCGGAACAAATAAGGGAATTGAAAATCAGAATAGAAGCTCAGGGGTACCCGCCATTTAAAGAGGAAGTAGCCAATAATGTATATACATTAAATTATAAAGAACTCGGTTATGATGGTGATGTGTATGTAAATAGCCCTTACTCAAACAAAAACCTTCCCCTTGTCATTAATGGTGACGGTGACATATTTGTAGATTACTCAATGGACTTATTTGAAAAGATCAAATCGACTGATAAAGAATTCAAGCCTGGTGTAGATATCCGGAATTTTCTAGTAGAGGACACTTTTTTTGTTCCAGCATATTCTTTACCCTATACGGTTGATGAAAATAACGAACCTGTCTTTATGACAAAATAGGCATAACCCTTTTCTTGCAAAATATATTGTAAGGGAAGGGTTATTATTTTTTTGTCATCCTTATAGGGAAATTTCATCAAAACTAATGATCATAAATGCTCAGACATAATAAATTTTTATACTTTTAATCATAAGGGGGGAAAAAAAGCATATTAATAGTCATAAGTCATTGGGACAACATCATAAATATAGAATGTGAGACAGAATACACGGATGAAACATCCCTGGAATATAAGATGGGAGGGAATCTCTTGGAAAGAGTCGATCTATTTAAGGACATTGCCGAAAGAACAGGCGGAGATATCTATTTAGGTGTGGTAGGAGCAGTTAGAACAGGAAAATCAACATTCATCAAGAAGTTCATGGAACTTGTGGTCCTTCCTAACATAGCCAGTGAATCGGAACGTGCAAGAGCGCAGGATGAATTACCCCAAAGTGCAGCAGGCAAGACCATCATGACGACAGAACCGAAGTTTGTTCCTAATCAAGCCATTTCCGTTCACGTGGATGAAGGGCTGGAAGTGAATGTGAGATTGGTAGATTGTGTGGGATATACGGTCCCGGGTGCTAAAGGATACGAGGATGAAAATGGACCTAGAATGATCAATACCCCATGGTATGAAGAGCCTATTCCATTCCATGAAGCGGCCGAGATCGGTACGCGTAAAGTCATCCAGGAACATTCCACGATTGGAGTTGTGGTGACAACCGACGGTTCCATCGGGGAAATTGGTAGAGGCGATTACATCCAAGCGGAAGAGAGAGTCATTGAGGAACTGAAAGAAGTAGGTAAACCATTTATCATGGTCGTCAACTCGGCGAGACCTCATGCTCCTGAGACAGAAGACCTAAGAGTGAAACTTCAAGATAAGTATGACATTCCAGTTCTCGCCATGAGTGTGGAGAGCATGAGAGACTCAGACGTCCTCAACGTGTTAAGAGAAGCACTATTTGAATTCCCGGTACTTGAAGTGAATGTGAATCTTCCAAGCTGGGTAATGGTTCTGAAAGAAGAGCACTGGCTAAGACAGAACTATCAGGAAGCCGTGAAAGAAACCGTTAAGGATATTAAACGACTGCGGGATGTGGATCGTGTTGTTCATTACTTCAGTGAATTTGATCATATCGAACGGGCAGGACTTGCCGGCATTGATATGGGGCAAGGGATTGCAGAAATTGACCTGTACGCCCCTGACGAACTGTACGATGAAGTACTGAAGGAGATTGTAGGGGTGGAAATTCGCGGGAAAGATCATCTCCTGGAATTAATGCAGGACTTCGCTCATGCAAAAGCGGAATACGACCAGGTTTCAGATGCATTGAGAATGGTGAAGCAGACGGGGTATGGCATCGCAGCTCCTTCGTTAAATGATATGAGTCTGGATGAACCGGAAATCATCAGACAGGGTTCCAGATTCGGAGTCAGCTTGAAAGCAGTAGCACCATCCATCCACATGATCAAAGTGGATGTACAGTCCAAGTTCGAACCGATTATCGGTACAGAAAAACAGAGCGAAGAACTGGTGCGCTATTTAATGCAGGATTTCGAAGATGACCCGCTTTCCATCTGGAATTCCGATATCTTCGGCAGAAGCTTAAGTTCCATTGTAAGAGAGGGAATCCAAGCAAAACTTTCCTTAATGCCTGAGAATGCAAGATATAAACTCAAAGATACGTTGGAAAGAATCATAAACGAGGGATCAGGTGGATTGATCGCCATCATATTATAAATGTCTTATGACCTTCTTAGGGGGGTCTTTTTTTATTTTGCTTCTTTGAAATCTTTCATTTTCATCTTATAGCTCTGATTTTTTTTTTTTATGAAATCCCGATTTTTAATTGCTGATTTTCACCTTGTGTATTTATAAATTTAAAGCTGGGACGAAATAGGTGTAAAAACGCAAGGGGAGGCTCTTAAACCTTGATGTATATAGGTTTATACAATGAAATTTCAGGGTGATGCAACCTGTTGGGTATTCATCCTAGATGAAAATAGGGGAGTCGATGTTTAAGGGATTACAAGGTTGGGAAGTAAGATAGAGTACCCAAAGAGGAGAGGGTATTAGTTGCAGTCATCGAAAAGAAGTGATAGGTTGAATAGACGGCAAGAATAAAGGGTTTTGAGGGGATTCTATTACATTTGTGTATCAAATAAGAAAAGATTCCCATTATTTCTTGATTTGTTCTTGCTAAGGTTAATCTATTGTGATAATCTTTTAACAGAATTGTTGTTGAATATTGATTCAGCAACGTTTTCAAGCGTTTTTTCTACACTTTATGTATAGAATTCGCTAAACTTGTTTACTAATGATATTAAAGTAAATGAATCATGACTGAGACATTTCCTTGGGAGGAGGTGAATGGCATGAACAAGACAGAACTAATCAATGCTGTTGCAGAAGCTGCTGAGCTATCTAAGAAGGACGCTACAAAAGCGGTTGACGCTGTTTTCGATACAATTCAAAACTCACTTGCAAACGGTGATAAAGTACAATTAATCGGATTCGGTAACTTCGAAGTACGTGAGCGTGCAGCCCGTAAAGGTCGCAACCCACAAACAGGTGAAGAGATCGAAATCTCAGCTAGCAAAGTACCTGCTTTCAAACCAGGTAAAGCGCTTAAAGAAGCTGTAAAATAATTACATACTTTGAGCGTAAAGAAAAGGTCGCATATTTATGCGGCCTTTTTTGCTATTCATTTATAGTATGGTTATTTCTCCTTAAAATATGTACGAAGTTTTATTCCATAAAAGGAAGTTTTATATTATTATAAAACTTCTAAAGCACTAGTCTTTGATGACATTATAGGCTTGTGCTAATATTAACAATGTTACTATTTCTTTAAGTTATTTTAGGAGGACAACATAATGGCACAAGTCAATCATGGCCAATTAGAAGAAGCAGTTCGATTAATATTAGAAGCTATTGGAGAGAATCCTAATAGAGAAGGTTTATTAGATACACCAAAACGTGTCGCGAAGATGTATGCAGAAGTATTTTCGGGAATCGGTCACGATCCGAAAGAATACTTTGAAACAATATTCAGTGAAGAGCATGAAGAACTGGTGCTTGTGAAGGATATTCCTTTTTATTCAATGTGTGAACACCACTTGGTACCTTTCTACGGAAAAGCTCATGTAGCATATATTCCCAGAAACGGAAGAGTGGCTGGACTTAGTAAACTGGCAAGGGCCGTTGAATCTGTTGCTAAACGACCTCAGCTACAAGAAAGAATCACTTCGACAGTGGCTGATACGATCATGGAAACCCTTGAGCCTTATGGTGCAATGGTAGTGGTTGAAGCTGAGCATATGTGCATGACAATGAGAGGTGTAAAGAAGCCTGGTTCAAGTACAGTGACAACTGCGGTAAGGGGCTCGTTTAAAGAAGACTCTCAAGCACGAAGCGAAGTTCTTTCTTTTATAAAGAATTAGGAGTGAGCCAAGGATGAATTCAAATGATTATATTGTGATTAAGGCGATTGAAGATGGTGTGAACGTGATCGGGCTGACAAGAGGGACAGATACCCGATTTCATCATTCAGAAAAGCTTGATAAGGGTGAAGTCATGATTGCTCAGTTTACAGACCATACCTCTGCGATTAAAGTTAGAGGAAAAGCAACAATCGTTACAAGCTACGGTGAAGTCGAAAGTGATAACAAGAAATAATACTCTGAGCATTTACGTTCCAGAGAAGATACAGGTGGGACTGACTATGAAGAGTTGAACTTCGTAGTCGTCCCCTTTGTTATACTCAGCTAAATATGGGGGTAAGACTGATTCCCTATTGTTGAGGATTTTATGGTATAATATCTATTGCTGAAATTTTTAGACCGATACATAGTAGAAATGGGGATTAAAGGGTATGAAATTCATTGATTGTAACCATCAAGCGAATATCATTCATCAATACATAGAAGAGCAGTTGCATCACTCTTACTTGAAGGAATATATCGATCAGCCTTACATTGATCGGGATCGGATTTATTTCCTGCTCCTTCCTTTTGTGAATGAGGGACGGACCTTGAATAAAGAAGTTGTACAGTGGATTTCGACTGCCATGTTATTACAGATAGCCCTTGATACCCATGAAAAGGTTACAATCTCTGAGATTGATCCATTGAAAGAGAGGCAGCTTACGGTACTTGCAGGAGTATACTTCAGCAGCCTTTACTATAAAATCCTTGCCGACACAGATGATGTGGACCTTATCGCAGTATTAGCCAAGGCGATTAAAGAAATCAACGAAAGCAAAATTTCCATTTATAAAGAGGAACATCAAAACCTTGATGGGCTAATGTCAAGCTTGAAGACAAGAGAATCAGCGATCGTTTCAAAATTCTTTCGTTTTTTTGAAGATGACAAATGGATCCGGATTGTTGAGCAAGCCCTTTTATACAAGAAGCTTGTTCAAGAGAGAATCTGTATAGAGCAATCACAGAATACGAGCTTTATCAAAGCGTTGTCGACTTTAACGTTCGAATCAGCTAGTGAAACACCATCTTTAAAGCTAACGAAAGAAGAGTCCAGACATTTACTTTCAAGAGTGGATAAATTAATTTCCTCAACGAAGAAAACCATTCAAACTCAGTTAGAGAACATAGAACCGGTAACACCGTATTTTAAAAAGCTGATTGTAGAGCTATTACCTTATGCTGAGCCTGAACCTATGACCAAACTATATGCGGAAGAAGGGTAAATCGAAATGCAGCAGTCCAAAGAACAAAAAGTCCACGGAGTATTTGAAAAAATATACTCGAATTATGATAAGATGAATTCGGTAATCAGTTTCCAACAGCATAAAAAGTGGAGAAGAGATACCATGAAACATATGGATGTGAAGCCAGGCTCAAAGGCGCTGGACGTTTGCTGTGGAACTGCGGATTGGACGTTAGCGATAGGAGAAAAAGTCGGAGAAACAGGCAAGGCAGTGGGGCTGGATTTCAGCCAAAATATGCTGTCTATTGGTGAAGAGAAAGTAAAAAAATCCCACTTGAACAATATTGAGCTGATCCATGGAAATGCAATGGAGCTGCCTTTTGAAGATAATACCTTTGATTATGTCACGATTGGCTTTGGCTTACGGAATGTTCCTGACTACCTCCACGTCTTAAAAGAAATGAATCGTGTGGTAAAACCTGGAGGGATGGCTGTTTGCCTTGAAACCTCCCAACCAACCATGCTCGGATTCAAACAGCTATATTACGCATACTTTCGTTTCGTGATGCCTCTGTTCGGAAAGATCTTTGCCAAGAGCTTTAATGAATATTCATGGCTTCAGGAATCGGCTAGAGATTTCCCAGGGATGAAGGAGCTTGCGAAGATGTTTGAAGAAGCCGGCTTTAAAGATATCCATGTGAAACCATATAGTGGCGGAGTGGCTGCCATGCATTCAGGCAGAAAGTAAGAAATTCGTAAATTAGGTGGAAAAACTATGAAGCTAAACAGGATGTATTCGTTTTTAAAAACGGATATTGATGAAATTGAAAAGGAATTGGAAGTTGCGATTGAGTCAGAATCACAACTTTTACAAGAGGCGTCCCTTCACCTTCTACAAGCAGGTGGTAAAAGAATCCGACCTGTTTTTGTCTTGCTGTCTGCAAAATTCGGACAATATGATATAAACATTGTGAAAAATGTAGCAGTGGCTTTGGAGTTAATTCATATGGCATCCCTTGTACACGATGACGTAATCGATGATGCAGAGTTAAGAAGAGGAAAGCCAACGATAAAAGCTCAATGGGACAATCGTATTGCCATGTATACCGGAGATTACATCTTTGCACGAGCTCTCGAGTATATGACGAATATTAAAGCGCCTGAAGCACATCAAATACTTTCTCACACCATTGTTGAAGTATGTAAGGGTGAAATCGCTCAAATAAAAGATAAATATCGATTTGATCAAAATCTGAGGGATTACCTTCTTAGAATCAAGCGGAAAACGGCTCTGCTTATTGCTGTAAGCTGCCAGATAGGTGCCATTTCTTCCGGGGCTCCTGAAGAAATCCATCGACGCTTATACCGATTTGGTTATAATGTGGGGATGAGCTTTCAAATTACAGATGATATATTAGATCTTACAGCAAGTGAGGAAGAACTGGGTAAGCCTGCCGGCAGTGACTTGTGGCAAGGTAATATCACCCTTCCGATTTTATATGCGATGGAAAACCCTGAACTTAAAACGAAGATTGAAAGAGTGACTGAATATACTTCTCCTGAAGAGATGAGAGAAATCATTGCCGCCATCTTAGCTACGGATGCCATAGATCGATCCTATCAGCTTAGTAGAATGTACTTAGACAGAGCATTGGAAGAACTGGATCATCTCCCATACAACCGCGTGAAGAAAACATTGAAGAATATCGCAAACTTTATTGGCAAGAGAAAATATTAAGAAAATTTAAAATGGAAACGTTGCCAAAAACCCCAATCAGTGTTACTATTTTCGTGGGATGTCCTTAGGACTTCTATACATACATATTTAGGAGTGGGGAAGATGGAAAAGACATTTTTAATGGTAAAACCGGACGGCGTACAAAGAGGATTAATCGGTGATGTCGTATCACGTTTTGAAAAAAAAGGCTTTCAATTAGTAGGGGCAAAGCTAATGAGCATTTCAAATGAGCTTGCTGAAGAGCATTACGGTGAGCACAAGGAAAGACCATTCTTTGGAGAACTTGTTGACTTTATCACTTCTGGACCTGTATTTGCAATGGTTTGGCAAGGTGAAAACGTCATCACGACTGCTCGTGGAATGATGGGAGCAACAAACCCTAAGGATGCTGCTCTTGGAACAATCCGCGGTGATTTCGGCTTAACAGTCGGAAAGAATATCATCCACGGATCTGACTCTGCTGAAAGCGCTGTTAGAGAAATCGGCTTATTCTTCAAAGAGGAAGAACTGGTAGAGTATTCTAAATTAATGAACGAGTGGGTTTATTAATACCAGTTAAACAAATAAGATTTTTAGGGCAAGTCGTGATAAGGCGACTTGCCTTTTCTTATAGAATCAGGTTTAACTTTTCTGTATAGCGTTCGATATAATACATATAGTCTTATACCTTTAATGTAGCAAAGTGAGTGGGTCCTTATGTCAAATGATTATCTTGAATTTATTCAGGGGATAAAAAGAAAAACGGGTATTGATCTTTCCCTTTACAAAGAAGCCCAAATGAAACGGAGATTAACGGCCCTGTATGAAAAAAAGGACTGCTGTAGTTTTCAAGAGTTCTTCAGTAAGCTGAACCGTAACAGCGAAGAAATGGAAGAGTTTCTCGATCGAATGACGATCAATGTTTCAGAGTTTTATCGAAACTACAAACGGTGGGAAGTACTCGAGACTAAAATCCTTCCCAGACTTCTACAGGAAAACAAATCACTTAAAGTTTGGAGTGCAGCTTGTTCTACGGGGGAAGAGCCGTACACGATCGCCATGATGCTGTCCAAACACATGAGTCTTTCAGGACGGACCATCACCGCGACTGATATCGATAAAAATGCCATTCAACGTGCAAGGAACGGTCTTTACCCTGAACGATCGTTGAATGAAGTTCCCTCCGTAATGAAAGCCCGATATTTCTCTCAGGAAGGCTCCTTGTTCAAATTGAATGAAGAAATCAGGAGAAACGTGACTTTCAAGCAGCATAACCTGCTCTCAGACCCATTTGAGGGGAACTACGACTTGATTGTTTGCAGAAATGTGTTAATTTATTTCACGGAGGAAGCGAAAAACCTATTATATAAAAAATTCAATGCATCACTGAGACCCGGCGGTGTGCTCTTTGTCGGGAGTACCGAACAAATCTTCAACCCATCCCAATACGGGTTCGAAACAGAAGACACATTCTTCTATAAAAAAATCTAAAATCTACGATGTCGATCTTACATATACTGGACAATTGTATGCTTACTTTTGGGTAACGATACAGTTTAAAAGTCCAAATATGTTGGGTTACATCGTTTTTTCTCTATGTAAGAGAGATTTTTAGAAAATTTTTTAAACTTAAGGGCTAGGAAATGATCTGAATTCTATGTTATATTGGTACATAATTCTTTAACGAGTTGAAGGGGGAAAGTGAATGAGATACTTAACATCTGGAGAATCACATGGACCACAATTAACGACCATCATTGAAGGGCTGCCAGCAGGAATGCCTTTAGAAGCAGAGGATATCAATGATAACCTGGCAAGAAGGCAAAAAGGCTATGGCCGGGGCCGAAGGATGCAAATTGAGAAAGATCGGGCATCCATCGTTGGAGGAGTGAGACATGGATATACTCTGGGTTCTCCTCTAGGACTGATTGTGGAGAATAGAGACTGGACTCACTGGACGAAAGTGATGGGCATCGAACCTCTAGAGCCCGGAGAAGAGGAAGAGGTAAAGAGAAAGATTTCAAGACCAAGACCAGGACATGCAGACCTTGTCGGTGGTATGAAATATGGACATAGGGACCTGAGGAATGTATTGGAAAGGTCATCAGCTAGAGAAACCACTGTAAGAGTGGCTGCAGGTGCCGTTGCTAAAAAGTTACTGAAGCTATTAGGTATCGAGGTTGTCGGTCATGTTCTTGAAATTGGTGGAATTAAAGCAGAGAAACTTCACTATGATTCTATAAATGATCTAAGAGATATAACAGAAGATTCTCCGGTCCGTTGCCTGGATAAAGATGCTGCACAGAAAATGATGGACTTAATAGATGAATCGAAAAAAAATGGAGACTCCATTGGTGGTGTGGTAGAAGTCATCGTTGAAGGGATGCCTTCAGGAGTCGGGAGCTATGTCCATTATGACCGTAAGCTTGATGCGAAGATTGCCATGGCCGTCATGAGTATTAATGCATTCAAAGGGGTCGAATTCGGCTTAGGATTTGAAATGGCGCGAAAACCGGGTAGTGAAGTACACGATGAAATAGCCTGGAGTGAAGAACAGGGGTACTACCGTAAAACGAATCGATTAGGCGGCTTTGAAGGCGGTATGACGACAGGAATGCCCATTCGGGTTAAAGGTGTCATGAAGCCTATTCCAACGCTGTATAAACCATTACAAAGCGTGGATATCGAAACAAAGGAACCATTTAAAGCAAGTATCGAGAGATCCGATAGTTGTGCAGTACCGGCTGCAAGCGTTGTGGCAGAGGCCGTAGTGGCGTGGGAACTTGCTTGTGCTATCGTGGAACAATTTCATAGTGATCAATTCGATAAGCTTCATGAAGATATCAATAGACAACGTCAAGATTCCAAGGAGTATTAATGAATGAAACAGATAACCATTCAAACTGCTTCCAAAACGTATGATGTGAAAATTGGAGTGGAAATGACGAATGAAATTGTTTCTTTTATAAAAAAGGCCTTTCCTCAAGCATCTAAGTTGTGGATCATTGCGGATAAAGAAGTCTTTAATCTTCATGGAACAGCTTTTTCAGAGATTTTAAGTCGAACATATGATGTAACGACTTATCTGGCTTCTACAGGAGAACACGCCAAAAGCTTCGCTATTTATGAAGATGCCATCACCCACGGTCTATCAAATCATGTCGATCGCGGAGCCCTGGTGATTGCATTCGGAGGTGGAGCCATCGGAGATCTGGCTGGTTTCGTCGCTTCCACCTATATGAGGGGGATCCCCTTCATTGGGGTCCCGACAACGATACTCGCTCATGATAGTGCTGTTGGCGGGAAGGTAGCGATTAACCATCCTCTTGGCAAAAACATGGTAGGGCAATTTTATCAGCCTGAAGGTGTGTTCTTTGATTTAAATTATTTTACAACTTTACCTAGAACTGAAGTGCTATCAGGATTTTCAGAAGTAATCAAGCATGCTTTTTTATCCGATCGATCCTTTTTACAAGAATTAATGCATTCATTCCTTTCTCCAGAAAAAATGGATAAGGAATTTTTAACGGATTGCCTAATGAAAGGGATTCGTGTAAAAGGGGATATTGTTTCAAAGGACGAAAGAGAGTCGAATATACGAGCTTTTTTAAACTTTGGACATACGTATGGGCACGCTGTTGAAAGTGCCAGCGGATACGGAAATCGCACACATGGTGAATCGGTAATGATCGGGATGATTTTTGCTCTGTATCTTAGTGAACAGTACTGCGGACTTTCATTTAATCTACAAAAATTTATTGAATGGGTCACTACACTTGGCTACAATCTAAACATCCCATCTCATATAACATTTGACACATTATATGAGGGAATGAGACATGATAAGAAATCCCAATATGGAGATCCTGTTTTTGTGTTATTGAAGGATATTGGCGAGCCATTAATGGTGAAGGTATCTGTAGAGGATTTAAGACGGGCAGACGAGTTTATCCGTCAGTTGTAAAACGTACTCTGGTTTTAATATAACCCGCAAGTACAAAGAGAGTGTTTAATAACAGGAAAAAAGGGAGTGGAAGAATGATCAGGGGAGTTCGAGGCGCCACTACAACGGATTGTGATAATGAAAAGGAAGTTCTCCTTTCAACAGAAAGTCTCTTAAGGGAAATGATTTTACATAATAATATTATGGCCGAGGATGTTGCATCTGTATTTATTTCTGCCACCAGTGACATAGGGAGTGTATTTCCGGCAAAAGCGTTAAGAAGGATTGAAGAGTGGAAATATGTTCCTGTCATGTGTATGCAGGAGTTGGATGTCCCTAATGCATTGCCAAATTGTATTAGAGTGATGATTCATTTAAATACATCTATACCTCAGAAAGAGATCCAACATATTTATATGAAAAATGCAGTCAGCTTACGTCCTGATTTAAAATAGCTAGTTATTTAATAAAAGCCCTTTTCTTGAAGATTTTTACTATTTAAGAGGAGAAAGTAGTAGTTGATTTCTGCTACAGGGTGCTCGCTTTCCGCGGGGCGTGCGGTGAGCCTCCTCGGCTTCGCCTGCGGGGTCTCACCTGTCCCGCTTCTCCCGCAGGAAGCACCTGCAACGAGAATCAACTTTTTCAGTATTTTTATTGAATCAAATTACAAACAACAATCATTTAGAGAACAACCTCTTTTAAAGAGAGCTTTGGATCATTGCTCCTGTTACGAAAATTTTGGTTTTCTGTTAAATAGTTTTTTGTCACCTTTAAGCACTGTCAATAAAATTTCTGATAGATGGCGAGCAAGCAGAGCGCTTCCTCTCACCATCAAGGACACACTGGTTGACAGAGCCCCTGGCAGTTCTTAAGTCATAAAACCACGAACTATACGAAAAAAGTCTGATGAAAACGATTGAAAGGAAGGTAAGCATGAAGTGGAAATCTCAGATTCAAAATCTTAAAGCATACCAGCCCGGGAAAACGATGGATGATGTGAAAGAACTATTCAATCTCGAGAAAGTAGTGAAGCTTGCTTCGAATGAAAATCCATTTGGATGTTCAAAGAACGTTGAAAACTTTCTCAAGACAAACGCTGTTTCACATGCGATTTATCCCGACGGCTATGCAAAGGAATTGCGAATGAAGGTGGCTCAACAACTATCTGTGGACCCTGGACAATTACTGTTTGGGAATGGTTCAGATGAAGTGATTGAGATCATATCAAGAGCTTTATTAGACGGTGATAAGAGCACGGTGATGGCTACGCCGACCTTCCCTCAGTATAAGCACAATGCCATTGTAGAAGGAGCGGAAATAAGAGAAGTTCCCCTTGATTCAGCGGGTAGACATCAGTTAACCAAGATGCTTGCTGAAATTGATGAAACGACCTCAGTCGTTTGGCTATGTTCACCAAATAATCCAACAGGGGAATATATTCGCAGTGAAGAGCTCATCTCCTTCCTGGATGCTGTTCCTGCACACGTATTAGTCGTATTGGATGAAGCCTACTATGAATATGTTGTGGCCGGGGATTATTATGATTCTCTGGAAATATTAAAATCATACCCTCAATTATTGATTACGCGTACTTTCTCAAAGGCATACGGATTAGCCGGCTTTCGAGTAGGTTTCGGAATCGCGAGTGAAGAAGTGATAGGAAAATTAGAACCAATCCGAGAACCGTTTAATAATAATGCTATAGGTCAGGGAGCCGCATCCGCAGCCGTTGAAGATCAGACGTTTATTAGAGAATGCAGGGAGCACAATCGCAAAGGACTGGAGCAGTATTACCAATTCTGCGAGGAACACGGTCTGCATTATATTCCATCACAAGCAAACTTCGTGTTAATCGATTTCGGTGTAAGCGGTGATGATGTGTTTCAATACTTAATGAGTAAGGGATTCATTGTTCGGTCCGGAGAGGCCCTGGGGTATCCTCACTCTGTAAGGGTAACGGTCGGCTCTCATGAACAAAATGAAGAGGTTATTGAGAAAATGAAGGAATTTTTAGACCTTCAAAATCAAGTGTAAAAAGGAATGGATGGTCGGAACGGCTTAGAATTTTGAGCCCTTTCCGACTTTTTTCAAAGCAAATGAGGGGGACAATCATGAAAGGGACGGTATTGGTCATTGGGATGGGATTAATTGGAGGCTCCTTAGCACTCTGTATAAAGAGCGAACACCCCGATGCTAAAATCATTGGACATGATATTAATCATAAAGAGTTAAGGTTGGCGAGATCACTGGGAATTATCGATGAAATGTCACTATCTTTACAGTCTGCTGCTGAAAGAGCGGATCTCATCATCATTTCCACACCAGTTTTTCAAACTGAAAGGATTATTGGGCAGTTTCAATCATTCGCTTTAAAAGAAACGGTGATAATTACCGACACGGGCAGCACAAAAGAACAAATTATGAAGTGTTCCGAGGAACTGACTGCTAAAGGAATTCAGTTCATTGGTGGACACCCAATGGCAGGTTCTCATAAAAGCGGTGTTGCAGCAGCTAAAAAAATCTTATTTGAAAATGCCTTCTATATGCTGACTCCAGGTTCTGGTGCTACTGGCAAAAAAGTAGAAGAACTTCAAGAATGGCTGAAAGGAACGCATGCCAAATTTTTGATCGTAGAACCTAGGGAGCACGATGAATTAACCGGTACGATCAGTCATTTTCCACATATTGTAGCGGCTTCTCTTGTTCACCAAGCGAAAGAATCATCTGTACAACACCCTTATTTGCGGAGGCTCGCTGCTGGCGGGTTCCGTGATATCACGCGGATTGCTTCTTCTAACCCGACGATGTGGAAGGATATCACGCTTCAGAATAGAGGGGTTTTGCTTTCACTTCTCAAACAGTGGAAATCAGAGATGGATGAAGTCATCACCATCATTGAAGAAAAGGACTCACAGGGAATCTTTGATTACTTCACTGAAGCGAAAACTTTTCGGGATGATCTTCCCATCCTTGAAAAAGGGGCTATCCCTTCGTTCTATGACTTATTTGTTGATGTTCCTGATTATCCCGGGGTGATTTCTGAAGTTACTGCTTACCTTGCCGGGGAAAACATAAGTTTAACAAACATAAGAATCCTGGAAACGAGAGAAGATATTTACGGAGTATTAGTCATTAGCTTCCAAACACTTGAAGATAGAGAAAGGGCATTAAACTGCTTAAACGAAAATACGGGTTATGAATTATTCTTAGGGTAAAGGGTGATAATGATGGAAGGAAAAAAGAAATTAATAAACCCCAAAAAAGGTCTTAATGGAGAACTGCATGTCCCTGGGGATAAATCTATTTCACACCGGGCTGTTATGTTTGGTTCAGTTGCGGAAGGGAAAACCGTTATACATAATTTTCTTATGGGAGAGGATTGTTTAAGCACTATCGAATGCTTCCGTAAGTTAGGCGTCGATATCCGAGTAACAGATGAGGAAGTGGTTGTTTCAGGTGAAGGCTGGAATCATTTATCAGAACCACAGGACATCCTGGATGTGGGTAATTCAGGTACCACAACTCGTCTTATTATGGGGATATTGGCAGGGAGACCTTTTCATTCAATCCTTATTGGAGATGACTCGATTGCGAAACGCCCAATGAAAAGAGTGACAGAACCATTAAAAAAGTTCGGGACTAAAATAGACGGTCGGTCAGAAGGCAACTATACTCCTTTATCAATCCGGGGGGGGGACCTCAAAGGGATTAAATACACGTTGCCAGTAGCAAGTGCACAGGTGAAGTCTGCTCTCTTGTTGGCAGGGCTCCAGGCCGAAGGTACAACTGAAATTCAAGAACCTGAAAAAACAAGAAACCATACAGAAAAAATGATTATTGAATTTGGTGGCCATATCGAAAGGCATGGAGATACAATCAAGGTAAAAGGCGGTCAGGTGTTGAAAGGAACTGAAGTCTATGTCCCCGGGGATATTTCCTCAGCAGCCTTCTTTATGGTAGCCGCTGCGATTGTGCCGAATAGTAGAGTGCTCCTGAAAAATGTCGGTCTTAATGAAACCCGAGTAGGGATTGTTGAAGTGATGAAGAAGATGGGGGCAACCATAGAAATAATGGAGAGTTCAAAAAGTGGAGAACCGATAGGGGACATCCTGGTGAAATCTTCAGACCTTACGGGAATAGAAATTGGTGGAGACCTGATCCCATCGTTAATAGATGAAATACCTGTTATCGCCTTGTTGGCTTCCCAGGCAAAGGGAAAGACAATAATAAAGGATGCACAAGAGTTAAAGGTTAAGGAAACAAATCGAATCGATGCCATTGTACAAGAGCTTGGAAAGCTTGGTGCTGACATTCAAGGAACTGAGGACGGCATGATCATTGGAGGGAAAACGCCATTACACGGGGGGGAGGTCCATTCCTGGGGAGATCATCGAATTGGAATGACTCTGGCTGTAGCTTCTTTAATAACAAATTCTGACGTCTATCTTGAAGGTGCGGATGCAGTGAACATTTCGTATCCAACTTTCTTTGAGCATATAAACAAGCTGTTAAAGAAATAATGTACATGAATTCCTTTTGGGAGGTGTTCGGACTTTAGTTTAGTCCTTACACCTCTTCTTTTATATGAATGCATAGCATGATTTCATCCCTTCTTTCATAGCTTGTCTATAAAGGAAGGTGATGGCGATTTGAGTACGTATATTATTGAAAATGCGAATTGGGTTAAAGATTCCAAAATCACTCAAACTTCTTTACTCGTTAAAGACGATAAAATATCGGCCATAAGAGACAGGTTTTCTTATTATCGGTACATGAGGATGGATGTTTCATCTTTCATGATGACTCCCGGACATGTAATGTGTGATTTAGAGGTGCCCCAAGGGGCTGATTTTCTTTCAATAAAGAATTATTATCTAAATGAATTTATCCATAAAGGTTGTACTACAGTGCTGACGGCATTTAAGTTAACATACGAATGTGAATTTCTGGCAAAATTGAATGAGCGAAAGACCTCCTTGTTAAACAGTCCGATTGACTACACGATAGGGTTAAAAACACCCGCAAATCTTATTACCCCTACAGTCATTCGGTCATGTAAAAGACATAAAGTTCCCGTTGTCTGGATTGACATTGACGAATTAGAGCCATTCAAGGAAATTCGCTGGGGATGGATCAAAGGGTGTTTATATGATTATCCTATTACTTTTGTCCCTTTTTTTACGACAAACATAGACAAAAAAACAAAAATAAAGCATCTTAAAATATGGCAAAATACGATGGAAAACGAGAAAATTCCTCATCTTTCAAATGAAATCCCGCAAAAAGAACCTATGAGATTAGAAGAACTGAAGAAAATTGGAATATATCCCCTTAGAGGAAATTTTTTGGTGGGTGGAGAAATAAGTTATAACCTCTATTTGAAAATCGAAGGTGAGAAGGGTGCTGAGCCCTTAGCCTTTCAAACTGACCATCATGTGCTAAAATGTACAATGAATAAAGGAAAATGTTATTACTTAAATAATAGAGGCTATTATTATCCTGGTGCTGGTGAAGAACTAGTCATCCAAACACCAGGATACTTTATTTAATGACTATTAGCTTTTTTATAGAAAGGGATTGACCATGTCATACGCTGAACAAATGTTATCTTCATTAGAAGAAGGGAAATTGGACGAAGCAAAGAAACAATATAAGCAAGCATTGAAGTTTGGAAGTCATGAAGAGAAATTCAGTCTGGCTGAAGAATTACACCATTTAGGGTTTCTGGAAGAAGCAAAAGAGTTGTATGAAAATCTGCTGGAATACTACCCTGGAGAGGGAGAACTCCTGATCGAGCTCGCAGAAGTGCTGGTGGAGATGGATAATGAAGAAGAAGCTATTGACAAACTCGCAGAACTGGATGAAGAAGATCCGACATATCCAAGAGCTTTGCTTCTTTTGGCAGATCTTTATCAAATGCAAGGTTTATTTGAAGTAAGTGAACAGAAGCTTTTACAAGCCAAGAAATTATTACCCGATGAGCCTGTCATTGATTTCGGCCTGGGGGAATTATACTCTGAAACAGGCAGGTTCCTGGAAGCGATAAGGCATTATCATGCCCTTATTCAGAGAGGCACGACTGAGCTGGGTGGAACCAATGTTCATCAAAGGTTAGCCGAAGCTTATAGTGTAGGAGGAGCCTTTGAAGAGGCATTGACACATTACGAAAAGGCTCTTGAAGATCACTTGGAAATCAATACACTGTTCGGATATGCCGTTACTGCATATCAGGCTGGATTCTATGAAAAAGCCATTGAAAAGTTTATTTCGGTTAAAGAGCTGGATCCGGAATATCATTCGGTGTATTTATTATTAGCCAGGTCGTATGAACATGAAGAAAAGCTGCAGGAAAGCCTGGAAACCATTCAAGAGGGCGTAAAACAGGATGAATACAACAAGGAGCTGAATTTGTTTGGTGGGAAAGTTTCCTTAAAGCTTGGGTTAGAAAAAGAGGCAGAGGCATTTTTTAGGGAAGCTTTAGCCTTAGATCCAGGTTATGTTGAAGCAGCTTTAGTTATAAATAAATTGTTCTTTACGCAAGATCGATATGACGATGTATTGGAGATCGCCCAGATGCTTACGGTTGAAGGGGAAGAAGAGCCTCAAATCAACTGGGATCTCGCAAAGGCATATGAGGGGCTTGAACAATTTAATCATGCATTAAAACAATACCGTATTGCATATACTTACTTTAAGAATCATCAAGAGTTTTTACTAGAGTACGGACAATTTTTAGTAGAAGAAGGACTCAGAGGTGAAGCAGTAGAAGTATATAAACACCTAATTGAAATGGATCCTTCAAATGACGAGTGGCAGGACTTAATTGAAAGATTACAAGACTAAACGACGTCGGTGGTACAAAGGGATTTGACTGGTGTGTAAACACATGGAAACAACTTAGAGTTGCTAACGTTTTTAACCTGTATGACAAAAGGAAAACGGACTTAAACTAAAAAGGATTCTGCAGAGGAGGGAAAACCATGACCACCCCTGTTTCTGTCAACGAGAAGAAAGAATTTATTCGCTGGTTTTTAAACCGATATCAATTAAAAAGAAGAGAATGTGTGTGGATACTGAATTACCTGATGAGCCATGACCAATTAATGAAAAAAGTTCATTTTGTTGAAGAATCTCAGTACTGTCCAAGAGGTCTTGTGATGTCCACGCATTGTGTTGAGGATGTGCCATTCCGATTCTATAAAGAGAACATCATGACAACTGATGCGGAGAAGTCATTTCACGATATTCGTTTAAATAAGGATGAAGATATTTATATTCAATTGAACTTCAGTAAGGCAAATTCAAGTTATCAATTTGCAGCAGTACTTGAAGAAAACCCGTTTATGCCGAAGTATTTGTTGATTAATGAAAAAGACAGGATAGTTGCAGAACAATTCCTTAAAGACAGTTTGCAAACCTTTCAACGTGATCGTTTACTAAAGGCTATTGATCAGGCTCTTGATACCGGGGATGAAAAATCCTTCAAAAAATTAACGCAAGAATTGAATAGCTTAAGCTAAAATCTCGAATGAAGAGAAAGGTACATCTCTTCATTCGATTTTTTATTGGCTGTTTTCCAAAGGTTTTTTTCGTAAAGTTTGTTGTAGAGAAGATAGTTGTAGTTGATTTACGCTACAGTGCTCTCTTTAGGAAGAGGCTCACCCACTGGCTTTGCATAACTTCCAAAAAAGGTGAATTTGTCATGAGTGGTAGTGTGAAAACAGGGACCGTTCCTTTTCGCTCCAGGCACTTCCTTTCCTCTATTTCCCGCAGGAGTCAAGTGCCTTCCGCTACAATCCACTCTGTGCTTCTATATTCTGACTGCCTAATGACGGATAGAAAACACAAAGGAGCACCAAATTAACTGCATTATGATAGTTCAAAAATCAGTTGTTGTTAGTCAATGTTTATCATTATTACCCACGGAGGATTTAGCTTGTCCTCTTTTCTTTTAATTTAAAAGCTTTCGATTGAACAGTTAGCCAAGGTTTTTGTGCCAGCTCAATTGGATAATTGGGAATCATATCCTGAATTCGACACCGCCATTCTTCAAACGGTATTTTTCAAAGTTAAGTTCTAAATGATCTCAAGCCCTATACCCATTCATTTTCGGGCATTCCTAATATCGGAAGACTCCACATTCGGAGTCGAGCACCTTCCACTTCAATAAAATTTCTAAGCATGCTTTAAAATGGTTTTTGTCCCTTTTAAGCTCTGTCACGATAATTTCTTATAGATGTGAGGGGAACTGCTTAGACTCCTCGGAAGTACGGTCGTGTGTAGACCCCGTTCGGCTAAGCTGAGGAGGCTCGGACGATAGCTAGCTGCAAGCGGAGCAGTTCCCCTCAGCATCCAGCACAAACTAATTGACAGAGCTCAGGCAAATCTTATTATATAAAGCAACAATCTTTGCGAAAAGAGCCTTTTTCTATAGACTCAAATAAATAGGAATAAGGTTTATGGAGCATACTATTGTAAAAAGTGAAATCGCTTTTAAACGAGTGTTATTAAGTGATATGATGGGAGGGGAAAAATGAAAGAAGAAACGAGGGTTTTAAATGAATTGGAACGTAAAAGATATTGAAGTCTTTGAATCTGAAAAAGAATACATAGATACTGCTGTCATTCCGATTGTTCCTGTTGATTTTCAAAAGGATATCAAAGTGTCCGCAGCACAATCGGAATTCATCTCGCTGCTAACCTTTCACCTTGAAAGACAATTTAAGGGTAGAATGATCATGACACCTCCATTTACGTATACTATGTCTACTTCAAGAGAGAATGAGGTTTCAAGATTAACCCAGTGGGCCGGGGAATTAAGTGCCAGCGGAGTGAAACATACGTTCTTTCTTACATCGGACAGCGAGTGGAAAAAGGTAGAGGAAGAATTGAATGACCGCTTGATTTGGGTGCCATCTATACCGCTTGAGCATTTAGATGAACAGTACAAACACTCCATAATGGAAAATCAAGTGAAGCAGCTCTTAAATGTGATTGTACAAAAATGGCAAAAAAATTCATAAAAACTTCACATTGTGTCCATCATTTAGATTAGAGAGTTATTGACCTTGTATAGAGTTTAATATATCATAGTTATGTCCTAGTTTTATATTTGTGCGAAATATGTCCGATGGACTTACCTTACGATAGAGGGGGGAAAAGGATGAGCAAACATCGTGTATCTAGACGTCAATTCCTTAACTATACACTTACGGGTGTAGGCGGTTTCATGGCGGCAGGAATGTTAATGCCGATGGTTCGATTTGCTGTAGATCCAGTATTGAAAACTTCAGCTGCTGGAGAATTTAAAGCGACAAAGCAAAAAGTTTCAGAGTTAACAAATGAACCAGTACGTGTCGATTTCTCTTATGAACAAAAAGATGCGTGGTACACATCAGAAGTAACACAAACTGCATGGGTTTATAAGAACAAAGAGGGGAATGTTGTTGCTCTTTCACCAGTATGTAAGCATCTTGGATGTACAGTTAACTGGGCGGGCGACAAGAGTAACCCAAACAAGTTCTATTGCCCTTGTCATGGTGGTTTGTATGAGAAAAACGGGAAAAATGTTCCTGGTACACCACCGACAGCACCGTTGGATGTATATCCAACAAAAGAAAAAGACGGTATTTTATACCTTGGACAACCTGAACCAAATAAATATGTTAAGTAAGGGGGCGTAATCTGTGCTGAACAAAATCTATGATTGGGTTGACGAGCGTTTGGACATTACGCCTTTGTGGCGCGATATTGCGGATCACGAAGTACCTGAACATGTAAACCCGGCGCATCACTTTTCAGCGTTTGTTTACTGCTTTGGCGGATTAACATTCTTCGTTACCGTAATTCAAATTTTATCTGGAATGTTCCTGACAATGTACTATGTTCCAGATATTAAAAACGCTTGGGAATCTGTGTATTACCTGCAAAATGAAGTTGCATTTGGACAAATTGTCCGTGGAATGCATCACTGGGGAGCTAGTTTGGTTATCGTAATGATGTTCTTACATACACTACGTGTCTTCTTCCAAGGTGCATACAAAAAACCTCGTGAATTGAACTGGGTTGTTGGAGTACTTATTTTCTTCGTAATGTTAGGACTTGGTTTCACTGGTTACTTATTACCGTGGGATATGAAAGCGCTATTCGCTACGAAGGTCGGTATTGAAATCGCTGCTGCTACACCATTTATTGGTGAGCAAGTGAAGATCTTACTCGCAGGAGATTCTTCTATCATTGGTGCACAAACACTAACAAGATTCTTCGCTATCCATGTATTCTTCCTGCCTGCAGCATTGCTTGGACTAATGGGAGCTCACTTCCTGATGATCCGTAAGCAAGGTATTTCAGGACCACTATAAGATACGAACATAAATTAATAAACCTTTAAATTAGAAGGAGGGGGACGCTATGCATCGAGGAAAAGGGATGAAGTTTGTAGGGGACTCACGTGTACCTGCAGACAGAAAGCCGAATATTCCTAAAGATTATTCGGAGTTCCCTGGAAAAACAGAGGCTTTCTGGCCAAACTTCTTACTAAAAGAATGGTTAGTTGGAGCTGTTTTCCTAATCGGTTATCTATGTTTAACGGTTGCTCATCCATCACCGTTAGAGCGTGTTGCCGATCCAACAGATACTGGATATATTCCATTACCTGACTGGTATTTCTTATTCTTATACCAATTACTTAAATACACATATGCATCTGGACCTTATAATGTTATTGGAGCATTCGTTATTCCTGGAATCGCATTCGGAGCGCTTTTACTTGCTCCATTTATCGACGTAGGACCTGAACGTCGCCCAACGAAACGTCCATTTGCAGTAGGATTCATGTTATTGGCACTTGCAGCAACATATTTCTTAACTTGGGAATCAGTTGTGACTCATGATTGGGAAGCAGCGAAGGAACAAGGTAAGATTCAAGCTGAAGTGGATATTGATAAAGAATCTGAAGGGTATAAAATCTATGCAGACCAGAAAAATGGCTGTATTAACTGTCATGGTGAAAATCTGCAAGGTGGAGCAGGACCTTCTTTAGTTGCAACGGGCCTCTCACCTGAAGAAGTAGCGGATATTGCTAAAAACGGTAAACCACCAGGCATGCCTGCAGGTTTATTTAAAGGATCAGACGAAGAGCTGGACAAACTGGCTGAATTCATCTCTGGTTTAAAAGAATAAGTAGAAAAAAAGGGCCGGCTTACGTTGGCTCTTTTTTTCTACTTGAAAGAGAGGATTAAATAAATGCTCTGGATCATGTCCATCTTGAAGAACAAAACGTTTATATGGTTCCTTCTCATTGTGAATCTGTTTGGCACAATATACGGTTATATATGGTATATCCCTCAACTACGAAAAACTCCCTCGCAATTTTTAGTGTTTGTTCCCGACAGCCCGACGGCCAGCCTGTTTTTTTGTTTCGTTCTCATAGCATTTTTAATGAATCGCAATTGGCCATTATTTGAAGTGTTAGCCATTATCACGCTATTTAAATATGGAGTATGGGCCGTGATTATGAATCTGTTAACACTGTGGGTTTCCGGTGATTTACCTTGGGAGGGCTATATGCTTATGGCGTCACACGGAGCAATGGCTATACAAGGGATATTGTATTCTTCCTTTTACCGGGTGAAGATTTGGCACATTATAGTCGGTGCCTTATGGACTGTACATAATGACATTATTGATTACGTATATATGCAGTTTCCCGTTTACTCCAGTTTGTTTAGGTACATACAGCATATTGGATACTTCACTTTCTGGTTAAGTATTGTCTCGATCGCTATCGCTTATTTCTTCACGCAAAAAACGAAACGCTTAGATATTCAACTTATGCCATAGTCTTTTTTTGGTCTACTCTTGTCCACCCTCTCATAAACTTTAATAGTAGTTTTAGGGGGGACAAGTATGAAATTTATCCAATTCTTTATCGCGCTTTTCTTTTTTCTCGTTTTAACACCTCACCCATTAAATGCAGTAGAGTCGACGTCTCCGGTAAACGAGCTTGATGAAGTTGCAGACCAGGCCTTGCAAATGACAAAGGCTGGAAGATATGAAGAAGCGAAACATCTACTGGTTTATTTCTCTGATGAATTTGCGTCTTTGAGTGCCCAAAGGTCTTTTTCAATGGATGAGCTTAGAATTCTCACCATCTCACATAATCTAGCAGTGGAGAGTATCAATCAGACCTCTGCTGACATGGAGCAGAAGGTGAACGCCGTTACAAAGTTCCGCCTTGTAATGGATGCTTTAAGCAGTCAATATCAGCCTTTGTGGGTCGAAATGGAAGACCCGATAATGGAAGCATTTAATGGAGTGAAGTCGGCAGCGGAAAATGGAAATGTAGATGAATACCATACCACATTGAATGTGTTTTTATCGAAATATAATATTATTCAACCAAGTATTAAATTAGATATTCCGGTAGAACGGGCTCAAGCGCTGGACGCAAGAATTTCTTACTTAGATCATTATAGGCAAGACGTGTTGGAAAGCACAGAAACAATGAGCGAATTAACATCTTTGGAAACTGACCTTGAGAAGCTGTTTGAGAATAAACAAGAGGATGAAACAGATCCTTCCCTCTGGTGGGTGATCATTTCAACCGGCAGTATCATTGTCTCTACATTATCTTATGTAGGTTGGAGAAAATATAATGGACAAGGGGAAGCAAAAAAGTCAGAGCGCCAAAAAAATTGACAGAACCTTTATAGCACTATAAAATTTAGGTATCTAAACATCTGGAGGTTATTGCGATAATGGCAGGATTTTTAATTTACTTTTTACTCATTGCTCTCATTCCAATCGGAGCTCAGATGCGAGTAAAGAGTACGTTTAAGAAATATTCAAGAGTAGCCACCACTTCAGGTATGACGGGCAGGGAAATGGCTAGAAGGATTCTGGACGACAATGGATTACACAACGTGAAGGTCGTGGAAGGCAGAGGGTTTTTAAGTGACCACTACAACCCGATTACAAAAACGGTTGCATTGTCACCAGATAACTATCATGGACATTCTGTAGCGGGAGCAGCTGTGGCGGCCCATGAAGTCGGGCATGCGATTCAAGATGCTGAAAGCTATGCATTTCTACGATTCCGTCATGCTTTGGTACCAGTAGCGAACATAGGCTCCAATATGTCCTGGATCTTCTTACTGATCGGGATGTTCACTCAAATGACAGGGATGTTCCTGCTGGGTATCATTCTGATGGCAGCTGGGGTTGTGTTTCAATTGATCACCCTTCCTGTAGAATTCAATGCTTCTTCCCGGGCTATGAACCAAATCGTTTCACTTGGACTGATTCGGAATGAAGAAGAACGACATGCACGTAAAGTATTGAACGCCGCGGCAATGACATATGTAGCTGCTGCTGCAGTTGCGGTTATCGAATTACTTAGACTTGTATTAATCTTTACTGGGATGAATGGTGACGATTGATTCTAAATAAAGAAGAAGCTGGACTCTAGTTTTGAGTCCAGCTTTTTTTGTCTGATGAAGATGCAGGTAGGTTGGACACTTTAGTCATGTAAAGGATTCTTATCTGCGTCTAACGTAAATCCTTCGCCAAGTACGTCATGTACGACGGTGACGGAGACGAATGCGTGAGGATCGACGCTTGTGATAATATTTTTCAGCCGGACGATTTCATTTTTCCCAACCACACAGTAGAGCACTTCACGGTTTTGTTTCGTGAACGAACCATGCCCTCTTAATACGGTAACTCCGCGATCCATTTTTTCATTGATGACACTTGCGATTTCTTCATGGCTGTCGGAAATGATCATAGCTCCTCTGGCTGAGTATGCCCCTTCCTGCATAAAGTCAATGACCCTTGCCGCAACGAATACGGCTACCAATGTATACATGGCTTCCCTGTATTCCAAGTACGCGATGAGAGACGCTCCAATGACGACGGCGTCAAACATAAACATCGTTTTCCCCATGCTCCATCCTATGTACTTATGGGCGAGTCGAGCGATTATATCAACGCCACCTGTCGTACCGCCATATCTGAAAATAATCCCCAGTCCAACCCCGATAAAAACTCCTGCAAATAATGCAGCAAGAAACAGATCGCCTTCCAGGTTAATCGTCATTTGATATCTTTGGAAAATCCATAGAAATACAGAAAGGCTAACGGTCCCGATTACAGTATAATAAAAAGCTTTCTTTCCGAGAAGCTTCCATCCTAAGAAAAATAAGGGTATATTTAAGGCCAGGTTGGAGTAAGACGGATCAATGTCAAATAAAAAATAAAGAATAAGTGTTATTCCGGTAAACCCGCCTTCAGCCAATTTATTTTGGATATTAAAATGGACAAGACCAAATGCAAAGATAGCTGACCCCAACAGGATGAATAATATATTTTTAAAACGTAATCCCAACATGTGTGTTTCCCTCCTTCTATTCGTATTATCTCGTTGACAGAGACATTATATAAGAAGAAAAACAAACTGGCAATGAAGAGTTAATAAATCAAACGTAATATTTGTCAAACGGGAAGGATTTAGCTAACATGATAGGAGATACTGAAGGAGTGTGGCTTCTTATGGATAATAAA
Source organism: Rossellomorea sp. GQ25 (assembly GCF_059758515.1). NCBI lineage: Bacteria > Bacillati > Bacillota > Bacilli > Caryophanales > Bacillaceae > Rossellomorea > Rossellomorea sp. GQ25. The sequence continues at coordinate 44,034 of NZ_JCAXEQ010000001.1, forward strand.
AAAACGATGGATCAATTACAAAAAGAAGTAGACCAATACATAAGTCAATTTAAAGAAGGATATTTCAGTCCATTAGCAATGGTTGCGAGGCTCACCGAGGAGCTTGGTGAACTGGCGAGAGAAGTGAATCATTATTATGGAGAAAAACCTAAGAAGAATTCAGAGGAAGAAAAAACGATTGAGGAAGAACTGGGGGATTTATTGTTTGTGGTCATCTGCTTGGCAAACTCCCTGGATATTAGCCTGGAAGAGGCTCACGATCGTGTGATGCATAAATTTAATACAAGAGATAAAGATCGCTGGACAAGAATTGAAAGTAGGGATGAAAATGGAACAAATTAACGTCACCATTGCAGGACCAAGAGGTAGAATGGGGAAAGAAGCGGTTCAGTTAGTAAGGGATACTGAACATTTTACGCTTATTAGTGTGATTGATTACAAGGAAGTAATAGATATAGATGTACCGGTATATGGTGATATTGAAACATGCTTTCAAGATCAAACTCCACATGTGCTAATCGATTTAACAACTCCAGAGGTAGGTTATCACCATACGAAAACCGCCCTTGAATACGGTGTTAGACCAGTTGTGGGAACGACAGGTTTTTCTACAGATGAATTAAATGAACTCAAGACACTGGCAGAATCAAAGTCATTAGGATGTATCATTGCTCCTAATTTTGCAATTGGTGCAGTGCTCATGATGAAATTTTCCCAAATGGCAGCTAAGTATTTTAATGATGTTGAAATCATTGAGTTACATCACGACCAAAAACTGGATGCACCTTCAGGGACTGCTGTGAAAACAGCTGAAATGATAAGGGAAGTGAGAGAATCGAAGCAGCAGGGGCACCCTGATGAAAAAGAAACGCATTCTGGTGCAAGGGGCGCGAATGTTGATGGCATGCATATCCATAGTGTCCGCCTGCCGGGATTAATTGCTCATCAACAGGTGATGTTAGGGGCGGAAGGTCAGACATTAACGATCCGTCATGACTCTTTTAACCGGGGAAGCTTCATGTCAGGAGTGAAAGTTTCCGTTGATACGGTCATGAAGCTGGATACACTTGTGTACGGGTTGGAAAATATTTTAGATTAAAGGGTGAGTGTTATGAATATCGCATTAATAGCTCATGATAAGAAAAAAGATGATCTGATTCGTTTTGTATTGGCGTATAAGTCGATAATTGAGAAACACGCTCTTTTTGCCACTGGAACAACAGGAAAGAGAATCGGGGAAGAAACGGGATTATCTGTCCATCGTTTCCGGTCAGGTCCACTGGGGGGAGACCAGGAGATAGGTTCCTATATTGCTAATAATAATATGGATCTTGTCCTGTTTTTTAGAGACCCTTTAACAGCTCAGCCTCATGAACCCGATGTATCTGCACTAATCAGACTTTGTGATGTGTATTCAGTTCCATTAGCAACCAATATGGGAACAGCAGAAGTATTGGTAAAAGGGCTTGAAAGAGGAGATATCGAGTGGCGAAGTGTGGTAAAGGAAAAGGAGGAGTAAAGTGGATCAACAAGTAGACATCCTCGCATTTGGCGCTCATGCCGATGACGTGGAGATCGGTATGGGTGGCACCCTTGCAAAATATGCGGCCGAAGGAAAGAAGATTGTGATTTGCGATCTCACACAAGCCGAGCTTTCTTCAAATGGAACCGTTTCTTTGCGTAAAGGTGAAGCAAAAGCAGCTGCACATATATTAGGTGCCTACAAGAGGGAGACCTTGGATGTTCCTGATAGAGGCATTTACATAACAGATGAAAACATTCAGAAAGTGGTTAACGTGATCAGAATGTACAAGCCGAAAGTGATATTTGCTCCCTACGATCTGGATCGTCATCCTGATCATGGGAATGCTTCACGATTGATCAAAGAAGCTTTTTTTTCAGCAGGAATTCGGAAATTTCATTCCACAACTCCAGCACATAAAGCGGATAATCTGTATTTTTATATAATCAACGGCTTTCATAAACCTCAGTTTGTAGTGAATATTGAGGCATATATGCATACGAAGATTCGCAGCTTAGAGGCATATACGAGCCAATTTACGCAAGGATCTGAAGGAGTGGCGACTCCTTTAACGGAAGGATACATAGAAGCGGTTGAAGCGAGGGAACGAATGATGGGGAAAGAAGCGGGCTTACGTTATGCAGAAGGATTCTTTTCCTATAACACCCTAATATTGCATCAAGATTTGTTAGGAGATTAATATGAAAATGAAAATAGGTATTACCTGCTACCCGACTGTTGGAGGTTCTGGCGTAGTAGCAACAGAGCTGGGGAAATTATTAGCAGAGAGAGGCCATGAAATTCACTTTATTACCTCGAGTATTCCATTTCGGTTAAATAAAATGTATCACAACATCTATTTTCATCAAGTGGAAGTAAGTCAGTATTCAGTGTTTCAATACCCACCTTACGATATAGCACTGGCGAATAAGATGGCAGAAATTACTGAGCGTGAGAACCTGGACATCCTTCATGTACATTATGCGATCCCACATGCAGTCTGTGCCATTTTGGGTAAACAAATGTCTGGTAAAGATGTAAAGATTGTCACCACCTTGCACGGCACCGATATTACAGTACTTGGTTATGACCCTTCTTTAAAGGGAGCGATTCGATTCGGGATCGAAAAGTCTGACGTGGTGACCGCGGTTTCTTCCGCATTAGTGAAACAAACCAATGACTTGATACAGCCGGATAAAGACGTTCAAACGGTCTATAATTTCATAGACGAAAGAGTATACAAGGCAGTAGATTCTCAGCATCTTAGAAATGAGTATGGAATTAACGATAATGAAAAGGTCATTATTCATGTTTCCAACTTTCGTGGGGTGAAAAGAGTAAAGGATGTTGTAGCAGCATTCAATCTTATACAAAGCGAGATTCCGGCCAAACTTCTCCTTGTTGGGGACGGACCTGAAATGACGGTGATTTGCAGGCAGGTGAAAGAACTCGGATTAGAAGAAAGAGTTTTGTTCCTTGGAAAACAGGATAACTTAGAAGAGCTTTATTCGCTTAGTGATATTAAGCTGCTACTTTCAGAAAAAGAAAGTTTCGGTTTAGTTGCCCTGGAGGCTATGGCTTGCGGCGTGCCGAGCATTGGTACAGATGTAGGAGGCATTCCTGAAGTCATTCAGGACGGATACAACGGCTTTATATGTGAAGTCGGGAACGTTGCTCAAGTTGCAGAAAAGTCTCTGCTATTGCTGAAAGATGAAACACTTCACAAGGAACTCTCGGAAAATGCACTACAAACGGCCCGAACAAAGTTTCACTCCAGCAAAATTGTCGAAGAGTATGAACGGATCTACAAAGAGCTTCTATCATGATACAGTCGGAGGGTAAAGATCTGAGTAAAGCAGGTGTTAAAAATGTTACCGAGGATATTCCAACAAGCCGTACCCGTTTTAAGGAAGATTGAAAGGGCGGGATTCGAGGCCTATTTCGTTGGTGGGTCTGTCAGGGATCACTTCCTAAGTCGTCCAATTAATGACGTAGATATCGCAACGTCTGCCTATCCCCAAGAATTAAAGGAGATATTTCCGAAAACAATTGATATCGGCATAGAACACGGGACCATTCTGGTCATTGATGAGGGCAGAGAATATGAAATCACGACATTCAGAACTGAATCTGCATATGCGGACTTTAGAAGGCCGGATAAGGTAGAATTCATCCGCTCATTAGAAGGAGATCTGGAACGCCGTGATTTTACGATGAATAGTATGGCCATGGATGCTGATGGGAATGTATATGACCCCTTTAAGGGCCTGGATGACATACATAATAGAGTGATCCGGACCGTGGGGTCACCGGATTTAAGGTTTACTGAGGACGCTCTTCGTATGATGAGGGGAGTGCGCTTTGTCAGTCAATTAGGCTTCAAGGTGGAGCCAGATACATTGAATGCATTAGAAGAGCACTCCAGGCTTCTTGAGCATATAGCCGTAGAAAGAAAGACGATGGAGTTCGAGAAGATTGCGGGAGGTAAATGGAAACGAGAGGCACTTGCCCTTCTTGTCCGTACCAACCTATATATTGAACTCCCTCATTTAACTCAACAGAAAGAAGTTCTTCAAGATGTAGCGAAACTTCCCCAATTAGAAAACATAAATAAGGACCAAACATGGTTACTTCTATTAGCATACATGGGGGATATTGATACCCAGGATTTTCTGAAAGGCTGGAGGCTCCCGACGAAAATGATAAGGGAACGTTCGAAGGAGCTTGGAATTTTAAAAGAAAGAAGAAAGTCCGGCTGGTCTAAGCCTTTGCTTTATCGTGCCGGCCTGGAAGCAGCCGTAAATGTTGAGAAAGTCCATGAATGCATAGAATCCAAACCCGTTTCTTCTGTAGAAAACGTTAAGGAAGAATATCATTCTCTAGCGATTACATCGAGACAACAACTGGATGTAACAGGAGATGACTTAATGATATGGGCGAACAAAAAGGGTGGCCCGTGGATGAAAGAACTTTTGGCTGAAATTGAATTGGCGATTATAACCGATACAATCCATAACGATAAAGAAACGATAAGGAGGTGGCTACAGACATGCAATCGACTATAAAGAAGAAACTGCTTCACGCTTTATCTGTATCGGATCAGGAATTTTTATCCGGACAAGCACTGGCTGATATAGCAGGTTGTTCAAGAACGGCTATTTGGAAGCATATTGAAGAACTTCGTAAAGAAGGTTTTGTGTTAGAAGCTGTAAGAAAAAAAGGATATCGAATTATTGAAACCCCTGATAGTGTGACAGAAAGTAAGATCCGCTTAGGATTACAAACGAAAACGTTAGGCAGAGTGATCCACTATGAGGAATCAGTTCAAAGTACACAGCGCATCGCTCATATGCTTGCGGGCGACGAAGCAGCAGAAGGTACGTTGGTCATTGCTGACGAACAAACAGCCGGAAGAGGAAGGTTAATGAGAGAGTGGCACTCATCAAAGGGAACGGGAATTTGGATGAGTCTGATCTTAAAGCCCCTTCTTCCACCCCAAAAGGCCCCACAGTTTACACTCATTACTGCAGTTGCCGTCGTTCAAGCGATCGAGGAAGTAACAGACCTTCATCCGCAGATTAAATGGCCGAATGATATTCTTATCGACGGAAAGAAAGTGACGGGGATTTTGACGGAGCTGCAAGCTGAATCTGATAAAATAAATTCCATTATTATTGGCATCGGCATGAATGTAAATCATACGAAGGAACACTTTCCTGATGAACTTCAGAAGATTGCAACCTCACTGGCCATTGAACAAGGAGATCCTTTATCAAGATCAGAAATTGTTCAAAAGGTTTTAGAACGAATCGAAGCCCTATATTCGATTTATATGAAGGAAGGTTTTACTCCGGTTAAGCTGTTATGGGAGAGTTATGCAATCAGTATCGGTAAGAAAATCCGTGCCCGTACCATCAATGGAACGATTGAAGGAAGGGCACTCGGAATAACCGATGAAGGAGTTCTGAAGATCGAAGACTCAGCAGGGACCGTTCATCAGATTTATTCTGCAGATATTGAAGTGAATATTTAAGTGAAACCGATATGGAGGCTAATCGATTGCTTCCATGTCGGTTTTTTTATGGTATAATCTCATTGGGCAGTATCCTTGGAACTGCACCCCTATATTCATCTTTTAAACTTTAATACAATTTCTGCCTTGATCCATTGTGGACTGGGACAGAGGGTCGAAACAATGATACTTAACACTTATGATCCTTCTGTCATTTATTCAGGAGGTTTTTTTATTTCTGTAATGAAAGTGCTTTCATTTCGTTTCGTCACCTCTGACTGAAAAGAAGGAGGACACTATGAAACAAACAACCGATTTTCTTAAGATGAAGAATAAGAGAGAAAAGATTTCCATGCTTACAGCGTATGATTTTCCAAGTGCCAAGATAGCGGAAGAAGCGGGAATTGATGTCATCCTTGTTGGTGACAGCCTCGGAATGGTTGTATTGGGTTATGACTCAACGGTACCTGTTACAGTTGAAGATATGATCCATCATACGAAAGCCGTAAAAAGAGGGGCGAAAGATACCTTTATCGTCACTGATATGCCGTTTATGTCCTACCATTTGTCAAGGGATGAAACTCTTAAAACAGCGGCACAGATTCTTCAACAGGGAGGCGCTCACGCTGTGAAGGTAGAGGGGGGAGATCATGTAATCGATCGTATCCATTCCCTTACAAGTGCCGGCATACCCGTTATGGCTCATTTAGGTTTAACCCCTCAATCCGTCGGTGTCCTTGGAGGATATAAAGTACAAGGGAAAACAGCCGACTCAGCCAAAAAGTTGATTGATGATGCCCTAAAATGTGAACAGGCAGGTGCCTTTGCACTTGTGTTAGAGTGTGTACCAAAGCAAATAGCCAAAGGGATTTCAGAAGCATTAACGATTCCAACCATTGGTATTGGTGCAGGCAGTGAAACAGATGGCCAAGTGTTAGTGTTCCACGATCTTGTAACATACGGGGTGAATCGTGTGCCTAAGTTTGTTAAACAATACAGCAACGTATCAGAAGCCATTCATAGCAGCATAAAAAACTATATAGAAGAAGTTAAAGGGAAGAGCTTCCCATCCGATGACCATTCCTTTACGATGCGGGATGAAGAATTGGATGCTCTCTACGGTGGAATGAAAAAATGAAAGTGATAACGAACATACAAGATTTACAGCGTACGATACAACAAGTTAAAAATTCAGGGTCCTCTATCGGGTTTGTCCCTACAATGGGATACCTTCATGAAGGACACTTGACTCTAGCGGATGAAGCCAGGAAAAACAACGATACTGTCGTGATGAGTATCTTTGTAAACCCCCTGCAGTTCGGTCCGAATGAAGACTTCGACCGCTACCCGCGTGATGTTGAAAGAGATACAGAGTTAGCAAAGAATGTTGGGGTTGATATACTCTTTATACCTGAAGTAGTAGAAATGTATAAAGGGAAACAATCTGTAACCTTGAGTGTGATAGAGCGGGTAGAAGTACTGTGCGGACGAAAACGGGAAGGTCATTTTGACGGAGTGGTAACCGTTCTGACTAAATTGTTTCACCTTATTCAGCCGGCCAGAGCGTATTTCGGGCTGAAGGATGCCCAGCAGATTGCAGTAGTGGAAGGATTAGTAAGCGATTATTTCTTTCCTATGGAAATTGTGAGGGTGCCTACTGTCAGGGAAGAGGATGGATTGGCGAAAAGCTCAAGAAATGTCTATCTATCAAAAGAAGAAAGAAGAGAAGCACCTTCTCTTTATCAAAGTCTGAAAGAAGCAAAAAATCGTATTGATGCCGGGGAGAGGAACCCTGATTCGATTATTTCTATGATTTCAATGAACATTCAAGAAAATACCTCGGGAAAAATCGATTATGTGGAAGTGTACTCCTATCCTGAGCTAACGGAACTGTCCAGATTACAGGGTGAGATCATTATAGCTCTGGCAGTTCAATTTCAAAAGGCCAGATTAATTGATAATATAATCATCAGTGTAGAACCAGAGGAGGATTTAAATGTTTAGAACGATGATGAGTGGTAAAATCCACAGAGCGACTGTAACAGAAGCGAACTTGGATTATGTGGGAAGCATTACCATCGATCAGGATATCTTAGATGCAGTCGGAATGATGGCGAATGAAAAGGTTCAGATTGTAAACAACAACAATGGTGCCCGTCTGGAGACCTACATTATACCAGGTGAAAGAGGGAGCGGCGTCATTTGTTTGAACGGGGCTGCTGCAAGACTTGTGCAAAAAGGTGATATTGTCATCATCATATCGTATAAACTGGTAGCTGAAGAAATGGCCCATGACCATATCCCGAAAGTTGCCATCATGGGAGAAAATAACCATATCATTGATATGATCGGAACAGAACCTGAAGCGACAATACTATAAAAGAAATCGGCAAGTCTTCTAATTTGTGAATAGGAGACTTGCTTTTTTGTTTATGGTACACTTATTTAGAAATCATAAGAGTATGATGTAGGATCTATATAAAGGCAGTGAAGAACATGTACCCATTCAAACTCGTTGTTATCGATCTTGAAACAACAGGAAATTCTCCTAAAAAGGGAGAAAAAATCATCCAACTATCAGCGGTTATTATAGAAGGCGGAAAGATCGTTGATCAATACACATCATTTGTGTCACCTGGAAAACCGATTCCTGCGTTTATTGAGGAATTGACGGGGATCAATGATGAAATGGTCAAGGACGCTCCAGCTTTTCATGAAATTGCACCAAAAATACTCGAGCTGCTTGACCATGGCGTTTTTGTTGCTCATAACGTTCAATTTGATCTTTCATTCCTTCAAGCAGAACTGGAAGCAGCGGGCTATAATCCATTTACGGGACCTGCCTTCGATACAGTAGAATTAGCTAAAGTGGCCTTACCATCGGCAGATAGTTTTAAACTTACGGAACTGTCCAATTCATTGGATTTAAGCCATGTAAGGCCTCACCAGGCAGACAGTGATGCCTATGTAACAGCTGAAATTCTCCTTTATTTTATTGAAGAATTGTCAATGCTGCCCTTAGTCACACTCGAAAATCTTCACAAGCTTTCCCATCATTTGAAAAGTGATCTTTCCTTATTGTTTGACAGTATTGTGAGTGAGAAACAAAAACACGTAGAAGACCTGCCACCGGAGTTAGAGGTCTATCGAGGACTGGCTATACGGAAGAAAGATGCTTCAAAGAAAGATGTTATGGAAGAGCTCCATTTTGGTGAACCCAATATAGAAGAACACTTGGCACAATATGTTCCCTTCTATGAGAAGAGAGAGCAACAAATGGAGATGATGGATGAGATTCAACATGCTTTTCATGAATCCCGGCATGTGGTCATAGAAGCGGGAACAGGGGTTGGCAAGTCACTGGGCTACTTATGGCCTGTGGTCATGTTTGCCAAGGGCTCTCATGAAAGAGTGGTCATCAGTACCTACACCATCCAATTGCAAGAGCAATTACTTCATAAAGAAATTAAATTATTGGAAAAAATAAGCCCTACACCATTCAGAACTGTACTACTAAAAGGGAAAAATCATTACATAAACCTGTTTAAGTTTGAACAGGCCCTGAGGGAAGATGAGTCTCAATATGACGTAGTTCTGACAAAAATGCAGATTCTGGTATGGCTGACACGAACAGAGTCAGGTGACATGGATGAACTTAATCTTACTTCTGGGGGGCAGTTGTTCTGGAATCGTCTAAAACATGACGGCTGGCACTTACCTCATACGAAAGATCCCTGGGTCGGGAAAGACTTCTATCTTTTCGCAAGAAAGAGTGCTCAAGAAGCAGATATCATCATTACGAATCACTCAATGCTTCTGACTGATATCGTGAAGGAAAGCAACATGCTTCCTCCTTACGACTACTTAGTAATAGATGAGGCTCATCATCTGGAGAAGTCAGCAAGACAGCATCTTGGAGTTGTAATGGATTATCTCTCGATTAAGTTTAGTACTTCCCAGTTAGGAACCCTGGACCAAAAACAGTTGTTCTATCAACTTGATCAACTTATTTCCAATCACTCAGTTCAAATGAATACACACTCATTTGAATTGGATTCCCGTATTAGTCAGTTTTACATTGATTTAGAAGAAGCCATTGGAGTGTTAACGAGCGTTTTCTATAAGAAAGCCAAAAAGAGAACCGGGGTACAAAAAATACAGCTGAGAATTACGGACGAAATGAAGAAGAGCAGCTACTTTCAACCTGTACTCATGTCTATGGAACGGGTTATTTCAGGAATGAAGTATGTGGAAAGAGAGTTTCAGCAGGTTCTAGAGACAATCAAGGATAAGAAGATCAAGTTGCAAGATAAAGAAAAAGCCTTGATTGAAGAATTTTACAGCTTTTTAGTGGATTGGGCAAAGTTGAGATTGAATTTTCAAACCGTCTTTTTAAGAGAAATGAACAACCATGTTCTCTGGTTAGATGGAGATACAAGATCATTACCGAATAGTCTTTCTATCCAAGCTCAACCAGTTACTGTCAATCGTAATCTTCAAGATGAGATTTTTGCCAAAAAGAAAAGTGTCGTCCTGACTTCAGCTACCCTGACCGTCAGCGGATCTTTCAATTACTTCTTAAACGAGATTGGACTCCTCGATCAGGGGGTGAAACGGTTACAACTTACTTCTCCTTTTGACTATAATGAAGTTTCTAGATTATTCGTCCCAACAGATGTCCCTGAAATTCAGCAAGTTCAAAGTGAAGAATATATTGAAGCAATAAGCTCGCATTTAATAGGAGTGGCTCAAGCGACGAAAGGGCGAATGCTCATCTTATTTACGTCTTACGATATGTTAAGGAAAACGTACGAGCTGATGAAAGAAAGTGGTTTATTAGAGGAATATGTATTAATGGCCCAAGGAATCACCTCAGGAAGTCGTACACGGCTGACAAAGAACTTCCAGCGATTTGACAAGGCAATTTTATTTGGAACGAGTAGTTTCTGGGAGGGTGTAGACATTCCCGGAGAAGACCTGTCTTGTCTTGCCATGGTCAGACTTCCATTTTCTCCACCTGACGAGCCTGTCAATCAGGCAAAATCAGACATCCTCAAGGCTCAAGGGAAGAATCCGTTTTCTTCTCACTCTTTACCTGAAGCGATTATTCGGTTCAAGCAAGGGGTAGGAAGACTGATTAGAAGAAGCAGTGATCGGGGAATCGTAATTGTATATGACCGCAGAGTGATGACGACAAGGTATGGTAAGGCTTTCTTGCAGTCGATTCCTTCAATGGAAGTAAAAGAAGGGGATTTATTTGATTTGGTTTCTTGGATTGAAGATTGGCTCTAATACAGATTAAACTTCAGTGATAAATTTTACTCTTTAACACAACCTAAAGAGTAGATGTGAAACTGGAGGATTGAAAATGAGAGTGATCTTATCGGTAATGCTGACTTTTTTCCTTGTCATTTCAAATGCCTATGGAATGAGAGTGCCTCAGGTGGATTTACATGTATCACATGAGGAGTATGCGATTAGTTTTCTTCCTGTTTTAAAAGGGGAAGTAGCAGTTCTTCATTTAGCTTCCGGGGAAAATTATTTAATTAATACCGGACCCCTTCAGGAAAGTAAACAATTATATTATTATTTGAATCAAATGCATATTGACAACGTTAAGGGAATCATCCTCACGGAAAAAAGTGAAGTGCATGAGGATATGATTACTGAACTTGGGAAGAAGTACTCCATAAAAGAAATAATATCGGGTAAATCCCTGGCTGAAGCAATACAGAAAAAGGGTACCTTTACGATACACACGATTACTGAAGATCAGTCATACTCGCTTTCAAAAGAGTTAGCATTAAATGTGATGCATGAAGGCAATGAGGAAGGAGAAGGATTGGACTTTTCCATTACTTTCTTCCATCATCGCTTTTTGTGGCTGAGCTCACAATCATTGCATTCTTTAGGGGTTTTACTTACAAAACCCCTAAAGAACGTCAATATTGTGAAAATACCTCTTCACTCTAAATCGGAAAACATGTCTCACAGTCTCCTGAAGCATATCGATCCTCAAACGGCTTTACTATACCGTTCTAAGGAAAGGCTTCTTAATGGTGAAATGCTCGAAGCCATCAACGAGGCGTGGATTGATCTGTATTTAACTGGGCAACATGGATTGATTGCCATTAAATTTAATAAGCGAAATTACGAAGTGCTTACTTTTGATCAAGAAGATGGAGTGTTTAAAGAAGAGGGCGGAAAACACTAGTGCCGAAAGAAAAATAAAGAAGGGCTGACAACGTTGTCAGCCTAACTGAGTGTGGATTAGAATATAGTTTTTGTGATACGCTCTACCATAATAGCCATTAATGTTGTTATAATGTGTGTAGCGTTTCTTACTCATAGTGTGGCGAATAGCCGTGACATCATGAGTAGAAAAAAATGTTTTTTAATAGGGGAATATCTTAAGTAAACGGGTAAAAGGAGGAACACATGGAAAGCCGAATTGAAATTCTTTCCACCGTTCGTATTGAATATACGGATAACTTATATAAAGTGGTTGATGCACTAAATAGAACCTTAAAAAAAGATGATTATATGTTTGGTTTAGCCTTAGATCCGGAAGATCAGAATCAAGCAGTATTAACAATTTATCGTACATAAAGAGTGATAGTAATGAAAAAATGGATAACGATTATCGCACTATTGTTCATCGTCCTTGGGATTACGGCTTCGGTCGTACTTTATCAAGTTTCCCGGAACCCATTGGATAATCAGGCAGAGAAAGCTCTAAATAGAGTGAAAGCTGAAACGGCTATCGTTGAAGTTGAAAACACAAGCTTCTACAACGGCTCTAAGTCCTATGTTGTGGTGACAGGTAAGGATGATCAAAACGAGAAGCTCGTGGCTTGGGTTCCCAATAAAAAAGGGAAAATAATTGAGAAAAAATGGGCAGATGGTATTTCAAAAGAACAGGCAATCAATAAACTAAATGATGAAAAGCAACCGAAAGAATTGTTATCGGTCCGTTTAGGATATGAATCTGTCGGACCTGTATGGGAAATTACCTATTTAGATCAACAAGACAATTTAAATTATTTTTACCTGCTATTTTCTACTGGAGAATGGTGGAGGAAAATTGAAAATTTATAATCAACTCTAGGGGGAATACGTCCATGAAATTTACGTTAGCTGACAGAGTAAGTGCTTTAACACCATCAACGACTTTAGCGATAACTGCAAAAGCAAAGGAAATGAAGTCACAGGGTATTGATGTTATCGGTTTAGGTGCAGGGGAACCTGACTTTAATACTCCTGAACATATCATCAATGCTGCGTATGCGTCCATGACTGAAGGTCACACAAAATATACTCCATCTGGTGGTATGGCCAATTTAAAAGAAGCTATCATCCATAAGTTTGAAACAGATCAGAAACTTACGTATAAACCATCGGAGATCATCGTGACGAGTGGTGCAAAGCATGCCCTTTATACATTGTTTCAAGTTCTTTTAAACGAAAGTGATGAAGTCATCATTCCTACTCCATACTGGGTCAGCTATCCTGAACAAGTGAAGCTTGCCGGAGGAACTCCCGTGATTGTTGAAGGGAAAGAAGAGAATGAGTACAAAGTTACTCCACAGCAGTTAAAAGAGACGATCACTCCCAAAACAAAAGCAGTCATTCTTAACACACCTAGTAACCCTACAGGAATGCTATACTCTCGCGAAGAGTTACAAGCGATTGGAGAAGTATGCTTAGAGAACGATATTCTGATCGTTTCAGACGAGATTTATGAAAAGCTTGTGTATGACGGGAACTCACACACGTCTATTGCTGAATTGTCTCCAGAACTTAAAGAGCAAACAATCGTCATTAACGGGGTGTCAAAATCTCATTCCATGACGGGATGGAGAATTGGATATGCAGCAGGTAACGAGACCATCATTAAAGCAATGACCAATCTTGCCAGTCATTCTACCTCTAACCCAACGACGACTTCACAATATGGGACGGTTGCTGCCTATTTAGGAGATCAACAACCTGTAGAGGAAATGAGACAGGCATTTGAAGAGCGCTTAAACATTGTTTTTGATAAATTGAACAGTATTCCAGGGTTTCATTGTTTGAAGCCTCAAGGTGCATTCTATCTGTTCCCGAATGTGTCAGAAGCGGCCAAGAAAACAGGCTACAACAATGTCGACGAATTTACAAAAGCTCTGCTGGAAGAGGCAAAGGTAGCAGTTATTCCTGGATCAGGTTTCGGATCGGACAACAATATCCGTCTTTCTTATGCTACAAGTCTTGATGCACTCGAAAAAGCAATTGAGAGAATGCATGAATTTGTTGTTAGGAAGAGTTAATAAAACAAGGTTTGCAGACCGTGTTCGTTTCGGTCTGCTTTTTCCTTAAAATCATCCCGTTTTGCTCAATCTATTGCGGCGAGATAACGGTAAATGTATAATAAATAACGATACATAAGCGTCTTAAGTTTTTTTGGAGGGAAAAAAATCGTGAAAACTACTATATCTCAAGTAAGTAAGTTTGTAGGAGAAGAAGTAACCATTGGTGCTTGGCTTGCCAACAAACGTTCAAGTGGAAAGATTGCCTTTCTTCAGCTTCGTGACGGAACTGGATTCATTCAAGGTGTTGTCGTAAAAAGTGAAGTGGAAGAAGAAATCTTTCAAAAAGCAAAATCATTAACTCAAGAGACATCTCTATATGTTACAGGAACAGTTTCAGAAGATTCCCGTTCACCGTTTGGATACGAACTGCAAGTGAAAAACGTAGAAGTGATTCATGAAGCAGTGGATTATCCAATTACACCTAAGGAACACGGAACCGAATTCCTGATGGATCATCGTCACCTTTGGCTTCGTTCCCGTAAACAGCATGCAGTGATGAAAGTACGTAACGAAATCATTCGTGCAACATATGAGTTCTTTAATCAAGAAGGATTTGTAAAGGTAGATCCCCCAATTCTGACTGGCAGTGCTCCGGAAGGAACGACCGAGTTATTTGCCACTAAATATTTTGAAGAAGATGCCTATCTTTCTCAGAGTGGTCAGCTGTACATGGAAGCAGCAGCCATGGCATTAGGGAAAGTATTCTCTTTCGGACCGACTTTCAGAGCGGAGAAATCGAAAACCCGTCGTCATTTAATCGAATTCTGGATGATCGAGCCTGAAATGGCATTCTATGATTTTAAAGATAACCTGGAAGTGCAGGAGCAATATGTTTCTTATATCGTTCAATCGGTTCTGGAAAACTGTAAGCTTGAATTAGACCGATTAGGAAGAGATACATCTAAACTAGAGCAGATCAAAGCTCCTTTCCCGCGAATCACTTATGATGATGCACTTAAGTTATTGCATGAAAAAGGTTTCGATGATATCGAGTGGGGAGACGATTTCGGAGCTCCACATGAAACAGCCATAGCTGAAAGCTACGACAAGCCGGTATTTATCACGCATTACCCGACTTCGTTAAAACCTTTCTATATGCAACCTGATCCAGACCGCGATGATGTCGTTTTATGTGCAGACCTGATCGCACCAGAAGGGTATGGAGAGATTATCGGTGGCTCAGAGCGTATCCACGATGCGGAACTCATGAAACGTCGCATTGAAGAGCACGAACTTGCTACAGATGCTTACAAGTGGTACTTGGAACTAAGAGAATATGGATCTGTTCCTCATTCAGGGTTCGGTCTTGGACTTGAAAGAACAGTGGCTTGGATAAGTGGAGTGGAACACGTGAGGGAAACCATTCCATTCCCGCGTTTACTAAACCGTTTGTACCCATAATACAAATATCAAACAAGGAGCTGGCTGGATTGCTTTAAGGGCAATACCGGCCGGTTCTTTTGTTTGGGCTCTTTTTGTAAACATTTTTACTATTTTACAGAAGAAAGTAGGAGTTGATTTCCGCTACAGGATGCTCGCTTTCCGCGGGGTGTGCGGTGATTAACCTCCAAAAAAGTGAATTTATTATGAGTGGTAGTGTGAAAACAGGGACCGTTCCTTTTCGCTCCAGGCACAAGATTCCCCGGGGATGAAGTCGAGCCTCCTCGACGTTCCGTCTGTGGGGTCTCGACCTTTCCTCTATCACCGAGCAGGAGTCAAGTGCCTACCGCTATAATCCACTCTGTGCATCCATATTTTTACTAAATTATGACGGATAGACAAACACAAAAAAGCACTTTTTGTAGATATGTAGGTCGTTTATTTCCAAAAACAAACGATCTACAAAGTAGCACAAAATAATTTCTATTAGATTGTATTTCCACTTTTAAGCTCTGTCATGAAATTTTCTTATAGATGGTGAGGGGAACTGTGTAGACTCCTGCGGAAGTACGGTCGTGCCGAGACCCCGTTCGGCTAAGCTGAGGAGGCTCGGCCGAACGCTAGCTGCAATCGAAGCAGTTCCCCTCACCATCTAGCACACACTAATGGACAGAGCCCAAGTAAACAACAATCTTTGCTAAAAGAGCCTTTCTTTTTGTCCAGTCGCACCTTCTGTTACCTAAAGGTTTGTTGGGACTAAAAAGTCGACTCTTCATTTCTTATTTCCATCTTTCTTCTAATTCATAACCATGTCCACATATACTGAACCATGATATACTAGTAAGTGAGGTGTGCCGAATATGGATTATAAACGTTTAATGGTGTCCTGGATCGAAGAGGGAACACTTAACATTCCGCAATTATTACTATCAAATTACAATACACTAGGCTTGAATGAGTCAGAGTTTGTGCTGTTATTGCAAATTTACGGTCATCTGGAAAAGGGAAACTATTTTCCGACACCGGAAGAGCTCTCGGAACCTATGAGTATTTCTACTGAACACTGTTCAACTATTTTAAGAAAGTTAATGCAACAACAGTTTCTATCGATCGAAGAGGGATCTTCACCTGATGGAATCCTGTTTGAAAAGTATTCTCTCAATCCTTTATGGGAAAAGATGGCTGAGTTCGTAATACAGGATTCTAAAATGAAGCAGATGGAGAAATCCATGGAAGAAGAAGCGGACATTTACACGACATTCGAACAGGAATTTGGTCGTCCGCTTTCTCCTTTAGAATGTGAAACCCTGGCCATGTGGTTGGATCAGGATGATCATAATGCTATTATTATTAAAGCAGCATTGAGAGAAGCTGTCATATCCGGTAAGCTGAATTTTAGATATATCGATCGGATTCTATTTGAATGGAAGAAAAACGGTGTGAAAACCATTGAAGATGCGCGTAACCAAAGCCAACGCTTCCGTTCTCATCAAAACCCCGCAGCTTCCAATGATTCAGCTGCTTCTCCTAAACGAAAATCAGTACCATTTTATAATTGGCTTGAGCAATAGGACGATAAAAGGGGCTGACTCTCAAATGCTTGAGGGTTGGTCTATTTTTAATTTGGATAATCCTTTTTGATTTTTAGGATAAAGTGGAGGTATTAGGATACATGCTAAATAAAAAACAAATACAAATTTGCTTAGATGAAATGAGAGAGATGTTTCCAGACGCTCATTGTGAGCTGCGTCATGAAAATCCATTTGAGCTTGTCATTGCGGTCCTTCTATCGGCTCAATGTACTGACGCCTTAGTGAATAAAGTCACCAAAGGCTTATTTGAAAAATATAAGCAACCTGAAGATTATCTGAATGTATCTTTGGAAGAACTGCAACAGGATATACGCTCCATCGGGTTGTACCGAAACAAAGCGAAAAACATTCGTAAACTATGTGAAATCATTCTGACTGAACATGGAGGAAATGTGCCTGAAAGTCATGAAGAATTAGTGAAACTGCCGGGCGTAGGAAGGAAAACAGCAAATGTAGTAGTATCGGTTGCATTTGGAGTGCCCGCTCTGGCAGTAGATACCCATGTCGAACGTGTAAGTAAGAGATTAGGGATCTGCCGATGGAAAGATAGCGTATTAGAAGTAGAGAAAACGTTAATGAAAAAAATCCCGAGAGAAGAATGGTCCGAAACTCATCACCGGTTGATTTTTTTTGGAAGGTACCATTGTAAAGCCCAATCACCCCAATGTGATGTATGCCCGCTGGTCGATTTATGCAGAGAAGGTCAGAAGAGACTAAAGAAAAAAGGTAACATATGAAAGAACTGACCTTGAGCATTCCGATACAATTATATGATCCTTTTTTCTTTTTTGAGTCAAAGGTGAGAGTGGATGCTTCTCATATCATACCCGATGAACCATTTTTTGCTTATGAAATTCTCTATTTCAATGAGGAAGCTCCAGGTTCGCTTCCCTGGGAGGATCATGAATTATTCATAGGTATCATACTTAAGAGCTGGAGAGAGGGGGAGGAGTGTCTTAAAACGTTATTTAAAAAACGTTCTAAGGATACATTACCTCTGATGAAAAAGAGTATTGCGCAAGCTTATATGCTTTTATACTGGAGTAATTCAATGCCAGTAATATTAAATTCTGACATTACTCCCATTGATAACCTTTCCATTAAACCTGCCAACGCAGGGGAGAGAATGTCATTTATCAGAAGCAATCCAACCCTTTTCCATTCCTTCATACAGTTATCTCAGCTATTCGAGGAACAACATAAACAATATGCTAAATCTCTGGCTCTAAAACGAGATAGAGAAAATTAAAAAGGCAACGAGAAAATTTTCTCGTTGCCTTTTTACCTTATTCTTGTTCTCTTCGGGAGTCTGATTGGGTAGCAGGTGCACCATTCGTGGCGCCATCTCCAGTACCTGAGCCGTCGCCAGTCCCATCTCCGGTTCCAGTGCCATCTCCGGTTCCAGTGCCATCACCAGTGCCGTCATCTGTACCTCCGTCACCAGTCCCGTCTCCTTCAGGCGGAGGAGTAGTGCCATCATCGTTACCTGTGTCTTCACCATCATCACCTGAATCTTCTTCATTCCCATCTCCTTGACCATTTCCTTGACCATTGTTATTTCCATTATTATTACCATTACCATTGTTATCTTGATTTTCATCGTTATTTTCATCTTGGTTTTCTTCATCTTCACCATCAGTAGCCTTGACATCAACATTAACCGTTGCAGGATTACTGCGCTGATCTCCTGATATTGCTACAACCTCAAAGGTGAACGTTCCTTGGGATTGAATGTTTTCAACATTTAATCCTTTCTTATCTGTTGTCGTTAATACTTGTTTCGCTTCACCATTTATCGAAACCGCCACTTCAAACTGAACATCCTTCTCTTTACCATAATCCCAGGCAAGAGTGATGGTTTGATCTTTCTTATTGAATTTACCTTTAAGATTTGAAGGTGCATCAATCTTGTCGAATTCTTTTGAAACCTTGGAAGGTTCCGTTCCACGGACAAATAGTTCAGTAATCACTCTGTCATCTGGAGTATATTCACTTGGTAGTCTAGCCGGGTTGCTTCCTAATTCAACCTTGGATTCAACCACGCTGTCTGGTTTATTAAAATCTGGTGTGTCAACGCCATCATGAACATAGCTCATCAGGTCACTGACGATGTACTGTGAAACCCTTCTGTCCGTAGGGGATAGTGGTATGGAACGAGTCTTATACCCAGTCCAAACCGCCGCTGTGTAGTTTGTGGTATAGCCTACAAACCATGAATCAGGTGCGCCTGTTTTAGCAATTCCGTATTTCTCGCGTTCTTCTTGAGTATAGTTCGTCGTACCTGATTTCCCGGCCATCGGTAACCCTGGCACCTTGGCATAAAGGCCTGTTCCTCTTGGATGATCAATGACGCTCTGCAGCATATCAGAAATCATATAAGCTGTATATTCTTTCATTGCAGGCTTTGGTTTATTATCATTCTCAATCTCTGTTTCACCATCGCGTAATACTACTTTTGTAACCGTATGTGGCTTGTTGTAAATGCCTTCATTACCAAATGCGGCATAAGCACCGGCCATTTGTACGGAGTTTACTCCAGGAGACACACCACCGATTGAAGCAGATTCATAATAATGATCGAACTTTAATCCGAGACCATTCACAAATTTCTCTGCTTTCTCTGGACCGACTTCCTGAAAAGCTTTTAGAGCAGTAATATTTCGGGAATCCCAAAGACCCTCACGTATCGTGATTGGCCCCTTAAATTGACCATCATAGTTATTGAGTTCAGTTCCATCAGAATATTTATAAGGCTCATCCTTTAAAATATGATACGTCGACCATTTTAAATGCTCAATGGCAGGTGCATAGTCTATTAATGGCTTAATCGTAGATCCAGGCTGACGTTTTGTATCGATTGCAAAGTTAAATCCACGCTGAACGTTTGGATCCTGTTCTCTTCCGCCACCAATCGCTCTGATTTCTCCAGTTTTCGTATCCATCAGGGTTACCCCCGCCTGCATGGGCTCTTCAGGATTCTCTGGATAACTGAAGCTGGTATTTTCACCTGCTAAAATTTCTTCCAAACGTTTTTGAGCATTCGGATCAACGGTTGTATAAACCTTTAAACCATCTGAAAATAGGTTATAGTCACCCATTTTTTGTACTTCATCAATAACTGCATCCACAAACGCAGGATATTTGTTTCCGTTTTTCTTTTCGATTTCTTCAGCTGATACCAATCCTTCAGTGATCGGTATGGCCTGTGCTTTCTTCTTTTTCTCTTCAGTGATTTTACCGTGCTGTTCCATTAAAGAAAGAACGATATTTCGTCGCTTTTCCGCTTTTTCAGGATATTTAAAAGGGTTATAGTTGTTTGGACTTTGAGGCAGTCCGGCAATCAGGGCTGCTTCATGAAGCTCAATGTCTTTAATGTCTTTACCGTAATAATAGTCTGCAGCAGTAGCCATTCCGTTAATTCCGGCGGACATATATACTTTATTGAAATACATTTCAAAGATTTCTTCTTTTGTATATTCCTGCTCAAGCTTGATAGCCAGCCATGCTTCTTGAGCTTTTCTTTTTAACGTTTTCTCAGGACTTAAAAAAGATCCCTTGATCACTTGCTGGGTAATCGTCGAAGCACCTTCTGAACCGAAACCACCTGTTACATTGGCAATGACAGCGCCCCCTAATCGAATCAAGTCAATTCCGTTATGCTTATAGAATCGATTGTCTTCTGTGGCGAGGACCGCTTCCTGCATTACCTTTGGGATGTCATCGAAGTTTGCATACTCCCGATTTTCTTTACCAACGGTCGTGATCAATTCCCCGTTCATATCATAAATTTCTGATGCAATCGGATCCTTGAGTAATTTTTCATCAAGCTTAGGTGCACTGGACGCATAGTAAGCAAATAATCCAGCGCCAGCCAGCATTCCAATAATACCGATGATAAATAATGATATAATGACGCGTTTAACCATAGAGCCCTTTTTCTTGCTCTTTGTGGATTTTGACTTTTGTTGGGCCAGACGCTTTTCTTCCCTTGACTTATATTGACCAGCCATATTGTTTCCTCACTTTCAATCTTCTGTGTTTTTAGTATTGTCTAAGATTTAAAATATACTACTGATATTGAGATAAAATATAGATTAACTCATTTTTCGTAAACTAAAAATATAACTGATGAACTATTTTTAAATAATCGACCCTGGGGTGTAGTCCTAAAGGAATGATGACTCCTTTTTCCTCAAGCTCTTCCCGTTTGATTGATTTTCTTCCTCCATTTGTCATGCGGTCCCAATAAATCCTTAGAGCTTTGTAGGGGAGTAGAAACACTTCTTCGGAAGCAGAAAACCTTACTAGTACAAAGGTAATGCCGTCTTGATTATGGACGTTTTCCATATGCTGAATTTGATGCTCGTGAAAATTTTGAAGTGGAAAGGACGTTTTATTCTTTGTTTCTTTCGCTTCAAAGTCGATATATCTTCCGTTGTACACACCATTATAATCCGTCGTGGAGGGCTGCTTAAAGTATGCTTCCTTAATGACGGCAGCACTTCTCGATGGGTAATGGACATCCACTATTTGAACGGGAGTCGGTTTTTTGTGAATGACTGCTTTATGAAACGTTAAATAATATTGGTTCGTTTCATTTATGTCTTCTTCAAGGGTCATCCCTCTGTTGCTATAGGATAGTTGTTTCGGTTTTGCCTTCGCTTTTTTTGAGGGTAATGACGCTTCCACATATTTCTTACCATTAGGATAATGGAATTTCATGGTAATTCACCTCGCAGACTAATCTATATCATAACAGAAACCACTCCAATTTGTGTGAATAATTGTTTACAAATCTCCTCAATCTATGGCTAAAGGAGAAAGGGGGATAAAAAGGATGGATGAAATCAACGATACTTTTCGCTTTTTACCCTATATACCTGAACCTAAACGTACAAATGAGTGGATTAACGAAGTAAATCAGCTAGTGAATTTACATAATCAAGATAATATATCAAGAACAATCGCTTATCAAAACTTTTTTCTTCTTCACCCTGAAATAAAATGGTCGTTTCTGGCATCGATGGTGTCAAGGAATGCCGGCTGGAATATGACGGATTTAAAGGGTGATATCTTCCCGCGCCTTTTACAACCCGCGACCCGTGATGATTTATTTATGACGTACGAAAGAGCGAACTGGAGTATTTTTCAGGATGCCTTTCCCCAACTCCTTCTCTATCATTATTCGACGAGGTATAAGAAGAAAATGTTTCATTTGTTTAAAGAATTTCATATTTCAAGCTTCATGGAAGAGGAGTGGAATTGTTACTGGGAGGAGAAAGATGACCACAGATTAGTTCATTCTCTAATAATAAATGAGCAACACCTCATTCAAGAACCAGTCATTGAACATGAGGTTTATAAGAAGAGGGTGTTTGGCTCCTCTCTATTTTTCATAGAAGATCATCTTCATTTCAGCTCTGTTCTATTTCCAACATTAGAGGGTGAGCTTTTAGGTGCGAGTGTCCATGGCTTTAGAAAAACCGAAAACAGAATCCTGTTAGGAAATCGATTATTTGCGATTTTATTTCATCCTGATTATCATTCCTCCTTTTTGAAATTTGCTTTACAAGTAGAGCATACAGGATCTAGAAGCGACTACGAACAGTTTTGTAAAGGAGTCCCCAAAACAAATACACCAATGCTCCATCAAGCTTATGAAGATGTTCCACATCAATGGAACGCTCATACGGACTGGTCGATTAAAAAGAACATTGATAAGGATTGGTACAAAGAGCAAGAACTCCCTCCTGGAATCGAATTAACAAAATGGTTTTTTCATAAGCAAAGACAGCTTGAGAAAGCGGCAAACGTAAGAGGGGTATTCACAAAGATTTGGAAGTGGAGGGGAAAGAAGAAGAGACCAACGCTTTAAAATAGTGTTGGTCTCTTCTTGTCATGCTTGTCGCCTCTGGGCAAAGCCCTTCCGCTTCCTGATTAGTCCAGCTACAGGGCTTAGAGGCTCGAGGTCATAAGTCAAGAACACCAAAAAGGCAAAGAACGCCTTTCCGGTGTTCTCGCCTTATGCTTGTCGCCTCTGGGCAAAGCCCTTCCGCTTTCTTCTTAGTCCAGCTCCGGCGGCTAGACCCTCGAGGTCATAAGTCAAACCACCCAAAAAGGCAAAGAGCGCCTTTCCGGGTGGTTCGCCTTATGCTTGTCGGGTCTGAACGAGCCGCCTCCGCTTTCTGATTAGTCCAGCTACAGGGCTTAGAGGCTCGAGGTCATAAGTCAAGAACACCAAAAAGGCAAAGAACGTCTTTCCGGTGTTCTCGTCTTATGCTTGTCGCCTCTGGGCAAAGCCCTTCCGCTTTCTTATGTCGCTGGACGGTTTTCGCCTTCTAGTTTAGGGTTGCCTTTTGAGGCTTTGGTCTGGGCTGAATTTGTAGTTTGCTGTTTATTTTGTTTGTTTTTTTGATTTTTCATTGGGTAACACCTCCACCTATATTATTTTCTAGTTTCCGCTTCTTTTATTCAGTAAGTGTCGAAACATAATTAACGGAATGTCCATTTTACACTTTCTTTGGCGAAACGCTTCTAGTTTTGTCAGGGGGGAAGGGAACGGGTCATAAAGAGAGAATTACAGTACTAATCCAAAAAAAAGGTGGGAGGATTCACAATGCTTCCAAAACAAGATATTATGTTGAAATTAGCTGAAATTGAAGAAAGTTTGAATCAATTAGAGCAAAGTCTGCATGATCGAATCTCAGTTGAAGAGCAAGAAGGAATGAATTCGTTAACGAACCAGATACAGAAAATCGACAGTAAATTAAGCTCAGTGGAGAGAAAAGCGGAATCTAAAACCGTTCTTATGAAAAATAGAGAAAAGTCCTTTGTCTTACAAAAACTTGAATTATCCTATAAGACGTCTTAAACTGAATTTATAAGAAAGTAGCGTTGTGCTACTTTTTATTTTTGTCTACATTTTTACGGAGGGCTTTTTTTGAAAGAGTTGAAGCAAGTAACGGGGGAACTGATCACCCTTGTTGAGCAGATGATGAAAGAATATAAAGGCAGGCGTGAGTCAGGTGAAAAAGGAGACTTCTACACAGAAGTGAAACCTTTTGCCGATAAAGTAAAAGCAGAGAATGATGCGTGGAAAGAGCTGTCCTTGATTTGGATCAAGGAACAAAGGCCAAAACACCTTCATCTCCCTCAAATTATAAACACGTTCGATAATATTGAAATGCTATCGGTTCACTGTTTCTTTCCAGAGTCCAGTTACAACCGGTTTATCAGTCATTATCAATCTGTCTCATATGTACTGCAAACCCAGTTGGATGAATTGAATGAAAAATAAGAGGCTGCCGATCGGCAGCCTCTTTAAATTATGGAGTTGAAATTGCTTTTTCTTCTATTGTATTGATTTGCTTCGACAGCTCTTTATAATGATGCAGTGAAATCTCATTAGAAATATAAAGTTTTTTGGCCATAGTAAGAAGTTCTTGTTGATCCGTTGCTTGATAATGTTTACTACTTTCGTATCTCTTCAGCAGTTCACTCAGGTTCATCATAATTCCTCCCAATACTTATATTTCATTGCGTTGCATCTACATTTATCCTATCATAGAAAACCCTTTCTTTAAGTTGTAAGAATAGTGTAACTTCCGACATTCTTCTCGTATTGTCGAAATATCTTTATGGGTTTTTTCACCATTTAACCAGTTAAAACATAAAGTATAGTAACCATTATAAAGTAAGGGGGCTAAGTATGAATTCTTTCCTTCATTCGAGACAGATGCGTAACTATCATCCAAGTTATCATTCGCAATCAACGTATATGGGACCATTGATGAACTATCAAGTAGAGGGTATGCGACCTCCAGAATATGCATCTTTCCAACCTAATTATTATCCTCAACCAGAAGTCCAATATCCTGGTCCGGGGTTTCAAATCAACCAATATCAACAGATGAACCAGCAGCAAATGAATCCATATTTTGAAAATCCTCTACAGGAGAAAGAATACAATCCGTACCAAATGAAAGCAATGGAGCAACAGGCTTATGCTAATCCATATCCGAAAGCCTCGTTCATGGCTAAACCTCAGTCTGGAGGAGTAAGTTCGATCATGAATTCATTCAAGTCACAGGATGGATCTTTAGATTTTAATAAAATGATGAATACTACAGGACAAATGATGGGGGCAATTAATCAAGTTTCCTCTTTGGTAAAAGGCTTGGGTGGGATATTTAAACTATAGAATGACAAAAAGGGGCTGCCGACTCGGCAGCTCCTTTTTCAAATGGTAATAGGAAACTTATTCTATAGGTATTCGTTTACCGGATTCTTTGTCTACCTTGACAGTCAGCAATCCATCTTTATGTGAAGCTTTCACATTCTTTTCATTAACCACCCTTGGAAATGGAATGGTCCTGCTGCTTTTTTTCATGGATTGCTTCCTTCTTATCATTTGATTTTGATCATTTTCCTCGGAGAATTCTTCTTTATTGGTTACAGAAATCGTAATGTACTGAGGGAACACATCAAGTTGAATTTGCTCTTTCTTAATACCTGGAAGTTGTGCAGTCACGATATAATAATTGTCTGTTTCAGTTAATTCGACGGGGAAAGAACCAAATGGGTTAGATGATGATGTGAAAAATCCATCAATGCTTTGAAGCATTCCTTTCATAGGTCTTTCATGAAAAAACTCGTTCATGGAATGCA
Organism: Rossellomorea sp. GQ25; assembly: GCF_059758515.1. Classification (NCBI taxonomy): domain Bacteria; kingdom Bacillati; phylum Bacillota; class Bacilli; order Caryophanales; family Bacillaceae; genus Rossellomorea; species Rossellomorea sp. GQ25. The sequence continues at coordinate 69,558 of NZ_JCAXEQ010000001.1, forward strand.
TCAGGTCACCAAAACCTTTTTTCTCGTTTGACATAGGTATGCTCCTTTCACGCAAAGGTATTCATACTAGTGTATGAATGCTTGCTGAATATGTGCATTTGTCCTATACCTCCATATAAACCGGTTCACGAATAAGCTCACAGAATTCACGTCTTCCCCATTTAGGCTCCTTTACATTTAAATTGGATAAGTGTGGAAGAGATATCCTGGCTTTTTTTTCTTTAGTTTCGAACATAGATTCGGTAAAATAAATAGAAGAGGTGATACCTGTGTTTAAGAAAAACAATCTTCAACAGTTGATTGAACATTTTAAAAAAGACGATGATTTTAATAAACAGATTGTTCACTGGCATACCATAGAAGAAAAACCCGCTCAATTGGTAGATTTGCCACTGGAGATAAATGAAAAAATAAAAAATGCGCTGCAACAAAGAGGCATTGAAAAGCTTTATATCCATCAACACTCCGCTTTTCAGCTGGCAATGGAAGGAAAGAGCTTTACCGCGGTAACTCCTACAGCCTCGGGAAAGACTCTTTGTTATAATCTTCCCGTATTACAAACGATCATGGACAACCCTGATTCGAGAGCGCTATATATCTTTCCTACTAAAGCACTTGCACAAGATCAGAAAAGTGAGTTGAACGAAATCATTTCAGAAGCAGAAGCTTCTATTAATAGCTATACATATGACGGAGATACCTCAGCCAATATCCGGCAAAAAGTAAGGAAAGCTGGGCATATTGTCATAACGAATCCTGATATGCTCCACTCAGCCATCCTTCCTCATCATACAAAGTGGGTATCTCTTTTTGAGAATCTTAAATACGTAATAATTGATGAACTACATATATATAGGGGGGTTTTTGGTTCCCATGTAAGCAATGTGGTCAGGAGATTGAAACGAATTTGCGAGTTTTATGGAGCTTCTCCCATATTCATCTGTACTTCGGCAACGATTGCAAATCCTAAAGAGCTGGCAGAGAACTTAACCGGTACAGAAATGAATTTGATTGATAATAACGGGGCACCCAGTGCCAAAAAGCATTTCGTATTCTATAACCCTCCCATTGTAAATAAACCGTTGAACATACGCAGGAGTGCGACCCTGGAGGTAAGGAGAATTGCTGGTGAGCTATTGAAGAATAAGGTGCAAACCATCATATTCGCCAGAAGCAGGGTGAGAGTGGAAATTATTCTTACTTACCTACAAGAATTAGTGAAGAGTCAATTAGGAGCGAAATCAATCAGAGGGTACCGGGGAGGATATCTTCCGACTCAACGCCGGGAGATTGAAAAAGGCTTGCGATCTGGTGAAATCTACGGAGTTGTCAGTACGAACGCCCTTGAATTAGGGGTAGATATCGGTCAATTACAAGTGTGCATCATGACCGGCTATCCCGGGACGATCGCAAGTGCTTGGCAGCAAGCTGGAAGAGCCGGCAGAAGACATGGGGAATCTCTGGTGATCATGGTAGCAAGCTCAAGCCCATTAGATCAGTTCATTATTGAGCATCCGGATTACTTCTTTGAGCAAACGCCTGAAACGGCGAGAATCAACCCTGATAATTTGATTATTCTCATTGATCATATTAAGTGTGCTGCCTATGAGCTTCCCTTTAAGGAAGGTGAACAATTTGGCAGGCACGACATTGATGATATTTTAGAATTTTTAGTAGAAGAGCGGGTTGTTCATAAGAACGGTGAAAAATGGTATTGGATGAATGATGTGTTTCCTGCACATAACATCAGCCTTCGCTCAGCATCCCAGGAGAATGTCATTATTATTGATCAAACCGATATCTCAGCCGTGAAAGTAATAGGGGAAATGGATCGTTTCTCAGCTATGACCTTATTGCATGATGAAGCGATATATTTACATCAAGGAGTTCAATTTCAAGTAGAGGAACTGGATTGGGAAGAAAAGAAAGCGTATGTAAGGGAAGTGGACGTGGATTATTTCACAGATGCCAATCTGGCTGTACAATTAAGAGTACTCGAAACAGACAAGATTCGCACTGAGGAAATGTATGACGTAGCTTATGGGGACGTAACTGTTCAAGCAATGGCAACGATTTTCAAGAAAATTAAATTTGATACCCACGAAAATATTGGGTCAGGACCCATCCATCTTCCTGAAGAGGAGCTGCATACGAGCTCCAGCTGGATTTCTTTAAGAGACGCTGCTTCATTTAGTCAGGAGCGTTTGGAAGAAGGCCTCATTGGGGCGGCACAAAGCTTGAAATCGATTATTCCTTTATTTGTGATGTGCGACCCCAGTGATATTTTCGTGGTGCCACAAATAAAAGCTGCACACAATGAACAGCCTACGATCTTTATCTATGATCGGTACCCTGGTGGAATCGGGTTAAGTGAAAAGGTGTATGAACAGATGGAGAAAATACTCCTTGAAACATCTGCTATGATAGAGCGATGTCCGTGTAAAGCTGGGTGTCCATCCTGTATTGGAACGGATCATTCACTGGACACAGCCAAAGTGGATACATTAAAGCTTCTTCATCTTTTCCTTCAATAACGAAGGAGGGAATCAAAATGTCACTTAAAAATAAATTATCTAGAATGAAAAAACATCTTATTAGAGAAGACGTCGCTGAAGAGAAGAAAAGTCAGCCTCCAATTTTAGAGCAGGAAACGGCAGATTTGCCATTCCTTGATTTATGGAAACAAAATGATTCCACTGTGTACGGTATTGACGGTGATTTTTGTCTGGTGAGAGAGAAGCGATATCCAATCGATCATCGGCATGGGGACTACACGTTTAAAGATTTTATTAGCGCAGTGGATGCTTGGCAAGACTTTGCAGGTGTTCATCCCTTGTCTTCTAAAGGGCTTAATCATGAACAAATGTTTTTCTTTGATACGGAAACGACCGGTTTAGGTGGGGGGGTTGGAAATACAATCTTCTTATTAGGGCATGGGAGGGTGACAGAAACAGAGGTGATTGTGACCCAGCACTTTTTGCCTCAACCAGGAAGTGAAATACCTCTCTATCACAGTTTTTTAAGCCATGTGGATTATAACACACTCGTGACATATAACGGAAAAGCGTTTGATTGGCCTCAAGTTAAGACAAGGCATACACTCATTAAAGATCATGTTCCCAAATTGCCCGCATTTGGACATTTTGACCTTTATCACGGATCTCGAAGACTCTTCAAGCACAAGTTAGAGTCTGTAAAATTAATAAACGTAGAGCGCAAGATTCTTGGATTTAATAGAGTAGACGATGTTCCAGGATATTTAGCCCCTATGATTTATTTTGATTATATCGAGCGCAAGGATCCGGAAGGTATATTCAAGGTAATGACCCATAATGAGCTGGATATATTGTCATTGATCACTCTCTATACGCATTTAACCTTTCAACTATTGAATGTCCATAAGCAAACAACTGACCAAGAGCGGTTCGAGGTCGGGAGATGGCTTGAATATACGGGTAACAAAGAGATTGCAAAAGAACGTTACCAAGAGATTATTAGAGAGAATGACAGGACAAATTATGAGGCGATGCACCTCCTCGCTCTTCAATACAAGAAAGGGAAAGAAGAGTGGAAGGCGATAGAGTTATGGGAACGAATGTGGAAAGAAGCCCCTATTTCCATTAGAAAACTCATATTGTTGGAACTGGCTAAATTGTATGAGCACAAAACGAAGAATTTCCAGTTAGCATTAGAAAGATGTGAGCAACTCGAATCATTGCTGTATGAAACAAAGGAAGCAAACAGTCAAAAGCACGTGGTTTTTTTAGGGAAACTCCATCATCGAATGGGCCGGTTAACAAGAAAAATGAATAAGAATACAGACCATTCATCCTAAATACACAAAATTTAAGAAATTATACTAAAAAAGTGGTTCAAACTCCTTATTTTTATATTGAGAATTTTCAAAAGTAGATGTAAAATAGTTAATTGTGTTGAAAATATTTAATATTTAGATAGGATGATGAAAATGAACCGAGCGATCTTAATTTTGTTCTTTGTCGTCATTGGTTTAACAGTTTTTGTTTTTACCAATTATCCGGAAAGTTTATATAGCTTTATGTAAGCCTGCAAAATGTTTTCCTAAAAATAGGTATTTGCATTAGTACATGTACCCTCTTCGTTTCATAGGCTATTAGTGTAACAACTAAGAGATGAAAGGAGAGCGTTTCTATGTATAAAAGACCAAGACCTAATCAAGTACTTCCTGCAGTCATGCACCCGACGAAATGTTGTGTGAATCAGACATGCAACACCTATGAGGTGCCACACATTCACCCTGCTCACACGACCAATGTAAATAATGTTATGTATCAACATAAACATTATTTCCCACAAACACAATCACAAGTAGACAGTGTTTCACACCAACATTTTAACTGTGGCGGTGGACCAGGTGGACCAGGTGGGCCAGGAGGCCCAGGAGGCCCGGGGTTTGGCCCAGGATTCGGACCGCGTCCGAGACCACCTTTCGGACCTTTTGGTATGGGACGATAATATTCTGAGTGAAGACTTCAGAGGGATGCCTCTAAGAGGTTAGTTTCATTTGCGGAGTGATACACTGTATCGCTCTGCTAAAGTGACTAAGGCCTATTAGAGTCATCTCTTCTTTAGGATGGTAAATATTATATGATGTAATGGAATATTGACCTCGTAATCCCTAAAATATGTTACAATAGAGTGTAAAGGATTTGGGCAAACTAAGCTTTAAAGAGAACTTGTCTGTCCTGAAAGTTTAATGAAGGAGTTTTGCATTTGAGTAATGTTGCGTGCATAACCGGATATAAATCCTTTGAACTAGGAGTTTTTAAGCAAGATGACAAAGCAATTTACTACATAAAGCAGGCTCTAAAGAAAGAATTAGTTTCTCTTTTGGATGCAGAGTTAGAATGGGTACTCATTAGTGGGCAGCTTGGGGTTGAACTTTGGGGTGCAGAAGTTGTGTTTGAGCTTCAGGAAGATTATCCTGATCTTAAACTGGCTATATTAACTCCTTTTCTCTCTCAAGAAGAAAATTGGAACGACCTAAATAAAGAGTACTATGAACTCATTCTTTCTCAAGCGGATTTTGTTGAGTCAATCTCAAAAGAACCTTACAAGAGTCCACAGCAATTTCGAAACAAAAATCAATTATTCTTGCAAAAAAGCCAAGCGTTAGTGATACTGTATGATGAAGAAAAAGAAGGCTCACCCAAGTACTTCTATCATGAAGCGAAGAAGAAGAAAGATGCTGATCCTGCCTTTGAGATAAGGGCGATCACCTTCCATGATCTGCAATGGGTCGTCGAAGAAGAGCAGTGGAAAAATGAGTAGAGGATGTTATATCACTCATTAACCTTTCGGGAATTGTATAGTCCCGAATAACAATTATAATTGACAAACTGATGGTTATTTGAAAAAATGATAGTGATAAATATAGAGGTGAAAATAATGATCTCAGATAAAGTGAAATTAACCGCCAAGGATATCCTGGAAAAAGAATTCAAAAGTGGCATGCGGGGATATAAACCAGAAGACGTAGATAAATTTTTAGATTTAATAATTAAAGATTATGAAACCTTCCATCAAGAAATAGAAGATCTGCAACAAGAGAACCTGCGATTGAAGAAACAAGTAGAGGGAGCAAGTAAGCAACGCTCCGCTGCTCCAGCTCAACAGACAGGCACAACGAATTTCGATATTCTTAAGCGCTTGTCCAATTTAGAGAAACACGTATTTGGAAACAAATTGTATGACTAATATTTCCAGTTGAATACTTGGAAGAACTACAGTATAATTAGTTATTGCTGATCCTTAATGGTGTTCGGGTAATCGCTGCAACGTTAAGTTGTAGAGGAAAGTCCATGCTCGCACGGTGCTGAGATGCACGTAGTGATCGTGCCTAGCCAATTCATAAGCTAGGGCAGCTCAATTTGAGTTGACGGCAGGGAAAACACCTAAGTCCTTTGGATATGGTGTGACTACCTTGAAAGTGCCACAGTGACGAAGTCCTGTTAGAAATGGCAGGAGTGGAACGAGGTAAACCCCACGAGCGAGAAACCCAAAATTAGGTAGGGGAATCCTCTCAGAGGAAACGAACGAAGAGAGGGACAAAGGAGCTTCCTTTGTAGATAGATGATTACCACCCGAGTACGAGACGAAGAGTCGTTTGTAGTACAACGGAACAAAACATGGCTTACAGAACACTATTACGGGATAAGAGCAATAAGGATTAAATCATGCAAGTGACTGATACATGCAGGTAGTACACTGCTCTTTTGTATCAGTCCTTTTTATATTTAAGGAAACAAGACTATACTATTGATATAAAGATACTTATTAACGGGGTGACAATATGAGTACATATACATTAATTGCAACGGCAGCGATGGGCTTAGAAGCTATTGTTGCAAAAGAAGTGAAAGAATTGGGCTACGAGTGTCAGGTGGATAACGGGAAAGTCATCTTCAAAGGGGATGAAACGGCTATTGCGCGAGCCAACATGTGGCTAAGAACCGCTGACAGGATTAAGATACTCGTTGGAGACTTTAAAGCGTACTCCTTTGATGAACTATTTGAAAATACAAAGAAACTCCCGTGGGAAAACTTCCTTCCTGTAGACGCAGAATTTCCTGTTCAGGGGAAATCCGTCAAATCAAAGTTATACAGTGTACCTGATTGCCAGGCGATTGTAAAAAAAGCAATCGTTGAACGGTTACGTACCGCATACAAACGTACATCGTGGCTTGACGAAACAGGTCCCTTGTTTAAAATTGAGGTGGCGATCCATAAAGATGTTGCAAGCATTACCCTGGATACCAGTGGACAAGGCCTTCATAAGAGGGGATATCGAATTGGACAAGGTGAGGCTCCTTTAAAGGAAACCCTTGCAGCGGCCCTGATCCAATTAACGACATGGAATCCTGACCGTCCTTTTGTAGATCCGTTTTGCGGCTCTGGTACCATTCCGATTGAAGCGGCCTTGATCGGTCAAAATATTGCACCAGGATTCAATCGTGAGTTTTTGTCAGAGAACTGGCCAATGATGCCTGCTGAGGTCTGGGAGAAAACGCGTATGGAAGCAGAAGATTTGGCTAACTACGATCAGCCTCTTGAAATACTGGGAACGGACATCGATCACCGAATGATTGAAGTCTCCAAAGAGAATGCAATGGAAGCAGGTCTAGGAGACTTGGTGAAATTTAAACAAATGCAAGTAAGAGACTTCACTTCAGATCTGGAATATGGCATCATAGTCGGTAACCCTCCTTATGGTGAGCGTTTAGGAGAAAGAAAAGAAGTGGAGAGAATGTACCAGGAAATGGGGAAAGCTTTCGAAAAGCTGGATACTTGGTCTGTTTACATAATGACTTCACATGAAAACTTTGAACAATGCTACGGTAAACAAGCTACAAAAAAACGTAAATTGTTTAACGGATTTATTCGAACAGATTATTATCAATACTTTGGCCCACGTCCTCCGAGAAAAGGGTAATCATTTCAAGTTCATGAAAAAAAGAAAAGAAGTTCAGAATATCCCTTTCACTTCCTGCGTATAATAGATCTATCATTTTTAGAGGAGTGAAAGAGGATGGACCATTCCTTCATCGATTACCACAAAATCTATCAGGCATTACAAAGCTCTATTTCTTCCATATCAGGAGAAGAAGGAGCAGCCATCCAAGCAGGCTTGGATGAAGCAACGAAAAACCTTGATCAGGCTTTTCAATATGAATTGTTAAGGAAAAAGAGAATATACGACTGAGTGCATTCTCAGGAGACTAGGGACATCCATACAAGTGGTAGATCTACCCTTGTATGGAGCGTCTCTTTTCTTTTGTTAAAGCCATCAATTAAATAAATTACGGTTATCCCTTTTCAATAAGAAAGAATTCTAGTAAATTAGAAATATTGTGTAACGCAGGAGGTCCTCATGAGAAGAAAATTACCATTTGAATTAACCAAGGAGCAATCATTTTATGAAGCATTATCCGATTGGGTCGGTGACGTGTTTTATGATCTATTGCCTGAAAAGGGATTTGATTTACGGGATGAACAGGTATTTATGGCCTTTCAGCTGAATCAAGCCTATAAAAATAAGCAGGTTATGTTTGCAGAAGCAGGTGTCGGTACGGGAAAAACCCTTGTGTACCTTTTATATGCGTTATCGTATGCCAGATACACTGGCAAACCGGCAATCATTGCGTGTGCGGATGAAACGCTCATCGAGCAGATTGTGAAAAAAGAAGGGGACATCCAGAAGCTTGAGAAGGCACTGGATCTTGATATAGATGTTCGATTGGCAAAGTCCAGAGAACAATATCTATGTATAAAAAAACTTGAAGAAAATATTCCCCAAAACGAGGGTTACCAGGACATATGGGAGGAATTACCGGGTTTTGTACACGACAATTCTTCCATGAGAAGCTTTAGTCATTATGGGGATAGAAAAGAATATGCTCATCTATCTGATGAAGAATGGAATCAAGTCGGCTGGGATTCTCTTCAGGACTGTATGTCTTGTACTTATCGCCATCGCTGTGGTCTTACACTTCATCGTGAACATTACCGGGGGGCAGCAGACTTAATCATTTGTTCCCATGATTTTTATATGGAACATATTTGGACGAAAGACTCCCGCAAACGGGAAGGGCAACTGCCACTTCTGCCGGAAGCGAGCTCCGTTGTATTTGACGAAGGTCACTTATTGGAATTTGCTTCTCAAAAAGCGATGACTTACCGCATGAGAATGGAGACCCTTGAAAGCTTACTGGAGAAACTTTCAGCGTCTGATATGAGGGAAGAAACTTTGTATGTCATTGAAGATATTATGTTGGATAATGAAAAGTGGTTCGAGCTCCTGGAGAAAGAATCCAAAGGAGAGACTGGTTCTGAGAGACAATACATTTCCCGTTCTGAAGCAATATTACAGCAAGGAAGAGCACTAACGGAGAAAATTGAAAATCTTTTAAATGAGCTCGTCTTTGAATCTGAAATGTATGTCATGGATGATTATTTACTAAAGGTAGTGGAAGAGTATCTTGAGCAGATCCAGTTTTCTTTGAAACTATTCATAGACGATGAAAAAGGAATCTATTGGTTGGAAACGTCAGAAGAAGAGCATACCTTTGTTGTGATGCCAAGATTGGTGGAAGAAATTTTGAGAGATCAAGTTTTTTCTCAAAATATCCCATTTATTTTTTCTTCTGCCACCCTTTCCTATAATGGAGACTTCTCTTATGTTTCTCACTCGCTGGGGATTGAAAAATATGAAAAGTTCTCGGTAGAGTCTCCTTATGAATACGAAGACATGATGAAAGCTTTTCTTCCTTCATTAGAAGAAGGTAGGGATTCTAAAAATCAGTATGCTTTTGACATGTTGAAGAAAAATCAAGGGAAGTCGTTGATTCTCTTCTCCACTAAGGAAGAAATGAATGTTTTTAGACAATTTCAACAGCAGCAGGGAAAACAGGACTGGAACGTGATTTATGAAGGAGACAGAGAGATTAGTGAAACGGTACAGCAGTTCCAGCAGGAAACCTTTACAGTTCTTTGCTCCTATCATTTATGGGAAGGATTGGACGTGCCTGGGGAGTCACTTTCCCAAGTCATTATCTTCTCACTCCCATTCCCTCCTAAGGATCCTGTGTTTGATGCGAAACGAAATCATGCTGAAAACTCAGTGGAAGAAGTGGATATTCCCTACATGCTCCTTCGACTTAGACAGGGAATTGGCCGTCTCATTAGAACGAGCGAGGACAAAGGAAGCATTCATGTCTTGGTGAATGGTCATGAAGCAGCTTATAAACAGTTGGTAGAATCTGTATTACCAGTAGGAATTGAAGTATTGAATTCATAAAGTGTTGTAAAAGCCGCCTGAATTGGGCGGTTTTTTTGTGGGTTTGTAGGTGGAGAAATAGTCGATAATAAATGGCCCTCTTGACACGTAAAAGGCAGAAGATAGCCACCATTCATATTCTAAAACCTTCTAGATCTCCACTTCGACTACTATGACGTCTCCAAAGAGCTCGCTATCAATCATTCTAACCCAAGTTGCCAGAAAAATATGATAAAATAGATTGAATGTTAAAAAAAGGGGGCTTTTTTAGAATGAAAGAATCAGTAATAGAAACAAAAGATCGTTTCCATGATTATGTAAAGAAAATGTCTGCGTACAACGAAGCGCTTGGTTTGATGTTCTGGGATTTACGGACAGGTGCTCCGAAAAATGGCGTTGAACAACGATCTGAAGTCATCGGAATGCTTTCATCTGAGCTTTTTGAAATGTCGACCTCCAATGAAATGGCTGCATACCTAGCAAAACTGTCTCCAGAAATGGACAATTTGGATAACATGACACAAAATCTTTTAGAAGAGTGTCAAAAAGAGTATGATCGGAATAAAAAAATTCCCGCTTCTGAGTATAGGGAATACGTGGTGTTACAATCGAAAGCTGAGGGAGTATGGGAAGAAGCGAAAGAAAAAGCGGATTTCACTATGTTTCACCCTTATTTAGAAAAGCTGGTGGCCATCACAAAACGCTTTATTGAATATTGGGGCTACGAAGATAATAAATATAATACGTTACTGGATATGTATGAGCCAGGTGTAACGGTTGAAGTGTTAGATAAGGTATTTGGCGATCTTCGAGATCAAATTATCCCGCTTGTACATAAGATTTCCGAATCGGAACATAAGCCACATACAGATTTCCTCTTTGAACACTTTCCAAAGGATAAGCAAAAGGATTTCAGCTTAAAGATCCTTGAGCAAATGGGGTATGATTTTAACTCCGGCAGATTGGATGAGACGGTCCATCCATTTGCGATTGGTTTAAACCCCGGTGATGTAAGGGTAACAACTAAATATGACGAGAAGGATTGGAGAACGGCAGTGTTCGGGACAATCCATGAAGGTGGACATGCTCTGTATGAGCAGAACATTTCTAAGAATTTGATTGGTACGCCACTATGTACGGGAACGTCAATGGGGATCCATGAATCTCAATCTCTGTTCTATGAAAACTTTGTAGGAAGAGATCATTCTTTCTGGAAGCAGAATTATTCATTACTGAAGGATTACTCTTCAGGACAGTTTGATTCCGTTGAACTGGACGATTTTTACCGGGCAATCAATGAATCGAAGCCGTCGTTAATCCGAATCGAAGCAGATGAATTAACGTACGCGTTACATATCATCATTCGGTATGAAATTGAAAAGGGATTATTTAATGATGAGATTGACGTGAAGGATCTTCCTGAAATCTGGAATCAGAAATATGAAGAGTACTTGGGTATCCGCCCTTCTCATAACGGTGAAGGTGTTCTTCAAGATGTTCATTGGGCTGGTGGGAGCTTCGGTTACTTTCCGTCATATGCATTAGGATATATGTATGCTGCACAGTTTAAACGTGCCATGTTAAAAGATCTTCCTCATTATGAAGAGCTGTTAGAAGAGGGGAATCTTGCTCCCATCAGAGAATGGCTAACGACGAACGTTCATCAGTGGGGCAAGATGAAAAAACCGCTGGAAATCATCCGGGAAGTGACTGGAGAAGGGCTTAATGCCCAATACTTGGCCGAGTATTTAACGGAGAAGTATTCAAAGGTATATTCCTTGAATTAACCAATACATTGGAGGCAAAATCATGGAAATTAACGTTGCATCACTAGAGGATAAATTGCTTGTTGGAATAGGCTGGACAGGCCCGTATGGAAGAGGGTCTGAGATCCCGAGACTATTCACAAAGTTTCAACAGATGATCCCATCCATTCACCACTTCAATGGAGATGAATGCATATACGCACCTTTCCATGACAGAGCGACTGATTTTACGTATTATTGTACCGTTGAGGTTGATCGCGTGGAAAAACTTCCACCGGGGTTAGTGGAACTGTCTCTCCCTGCCGGCGATTATGCTCACGCTCTTTATGAAGGGCTGTCAACGGAAGTAGAGCAAGCCTACTTTTCGATCTTTAACTGGATTAAGGAAAATGGCTATGAAAAAGACTACTCCAGACTGAGTGTCGAGAAATTTTTATCGCAGGACAGGGAAATCAACGAAACGGATGACAAGCGGAAATTGGAGTTGTTTGTTCCAATTAAAGAGAAATAGAAAAGAGGCTGCTTGGGGCAGCCTCTTTTCTATGGATATGATTATAGTGATGAGCCGGGCCTGATCAAGCCGCCTCCGCTTTTCTTATCACCACAAACGATATCCTTTAGAGGCAGGTGGCGTGTTTTGAATCATGTCGATGAACGGAACGGTGTAGGCAACAAGAATGAGAGTTGCTAAGATGGTTAACCAAATCCTCCAGTTTTCAAGAGCCATAGGTGTTTTCTCAGCTGCTTCGGCTTTTTCACCGATTGGGAACTCTTCGTCTCCTTTAGGTGCGAAGAATGCCAGATTGATAAAGATGTATAGAACCAGAATGATCCCGATAAAGAGGATGGTTCCCCCGATGGCCTGTGCGACTTGATACGGAATCCATTCAAGGGCTTGCGGTGCGTCCCCATAAGTTGAAAAAGAGGATCTTCTTGGAGCGCCGAGTAAGCCGACTGCATGCATGGCACCTGACATGATACCCATTCCTACAGACCACACAATGGCTTGAACGATCGCCAGTTTGTTCATTGCTTTCGTCAAGACGCGTCCTGTTAAATGAGGCACGAGCCGATAGGATATACCGAAGAACGTCAAGACAACAGAAGTGGCCAAGGTTAAGTGAAAGTGACCGGTAACCCAGATGGTGTTATGAACAACCTGGTGCATCTGGTTCGATGCATTGATTAACCCACCTGCTCCGGCTGGGATAAAGGCAACCATGCCGATAAATGGCACTGTAAAGCGTGCATCTCCCCATGGTAACTTCTTAAACCATCCAAACAATCCGGTAGCTCCTTTGGATCTGCCGTACATTTCAAAACTTGCGAACAGAGAAAATGCAGTCATCAAGGAAGGTATGACAACCATAAAAGTAAGAACAACCTGTAAAAACTTCCAATACGCGTCAATTCCCGGTTCCACTAATTGGTGATGAAAACCTACAGGAATAGAGAATAGGAGGAACAATATAAAGGAAAGTCTGGCTAATGAATCGGAAAAGATTTTTCCGCCAATGATTTTTGGGATAATGACATACCATGCCATATAGGCAGGGAGCAGCCAAAAATATACAAGGGGATGACCGAAATACCAGAATAATGTTCTGCTAACGAGTACATCTACCCGATCAACGAGACCAAGAGACCAGGGAAGGAGCTGGAATAAAACCGTTCCTGCCACACCAATGGTGGCGACAATCCATAAGACGATATTGATGATGGCCATGAATGTTAACAGAGGGCTTGGTTGACCGGGGGTTTCTTTTCGCCAGCTTACATATTTGATGATCATGCCGGCCCCACCTAACCAGCTTCCAACAACGACGAAGGTCAACCCTAAGTAAAATATCCAGTGTGCCTGTAATGGAGCATAGAAAGTATAAAGTACAGTGGCTTCATTTAATAGAATCATAACAGCAGCCATGATTGTGCCGATAAGCATGACCCAGAATCCTAACCAGCCAAACAATCGGGATTTCCTGGAATAGGTACCGGATGTTCGGGAAATGGCAGCATGCTGGAATCCCAGGATAAAGAAAGTGGTTAATACCAATCCCAGTAATACACCGTGAACTGTTAACACCTGGTAATAGCCGATCCTTGCAGGCAATATGAACTTCCCTGACCTTACCAACACTTATAATAATCCTGCCAATCCACCTAGAGCCAAAGCAATAAAACCTACATAAATATGTGCCAACGCCAATGTAGCATCTTTTTTATCAATCCTTACAAATCGTTTCATTTTAGTCCACCACCTTAATCATAGATTTCATTGTGTGATGGCCTACACCACAATATTCATTGCAGACAACGAGAAATTCCCCTGTTTTATCCAGGGTTGTTGTATATTCACTAACGAACCCGGGTTCAAGCATCATATTAATATTTGTCCCTGCGACTTCAAAACCGTGGACAACATCTTTTGTTGTGGCAATGATTTTCAGTGTAGATCCTTTAGGTATTTCAATTTCCCCAGGCGTTTAGAGAAACGCAGATGCCACAAACACTAACTCGTAATTCCAAGCTTTTCCTTCCACTTTCTTTAATCCAGGCTCGTTAAAAGGCGTTATCTGATCCACTTGCTCGGGATTGACGTATGCTTTCGCGCTTGCAGGTTGATGTCCTTGGTGAAAAGCACTGATTCCTAAAATAATTAAAAATAAAATAAGAGACCCTGTTCCTAACATTAACCACCATTTTTCATAACGATGCATGTGCATGTAAACCACTCCTTCAATATTAAAAACGATTTAAAAATAGTATGAATACCCCTAGCCATGTAAGCACTAAAAACCCGCCTAAAAATAGAACCGAAGTAAATGTACCTTTTAATAAAGTAGACTCTTCGACCTTAACCTCTGTTTTTTGATGCAATTCCGGTTTCAACATATATCTCATTCCTTCCATCTATTGGATGATTGATTTTGATATCACTATCATAAAGGTGTAAACCGTTATGAATCTGTGATAAATGTCACAGGTTACTTGACATATTGTGAAATAAATGTGAAGTCAGGAAGAAATAGGTCTTTCAACCGGTTCAATTGTCGGAACGATAGGCATAGATTGTAGGAATGAAATTAAAGAGGGGAAGGATATTTCGTGGAAAAATATTATTGTAAGCATTGCTGTCAGATCTATTCCGAGAAAACGGTTTGTCCTCAATGTCAACTACATGTAGATTCGAAAATCCACATTCATATACAAAACCAGGAGAACAAGAAGAAACATCGTTAAAGCCTATACCTTTAGCAGTCAACGGGACTGTGTTAATATATAGAAGATTCAAATAATGGGTAGGGTGGTGTGAGGATGTATTTACCTTCATTTTCATTAAGTGATAAATTGGCTGTCGTCACCGGGGCAGGCCGTGGAATTGGACGAGCTCTCAGTATTGGTTTAGCAGAAGCAGGTGCCGATGTTGTCCTGCTATCAAGAACGAGGAATGATTTAGAAGATACAGCAAGTGAAATAGAAAAGCTGGGGAGAAGGGCGTATATCATCCCGACAGATGTAACATCACGGGAGGAAATTCGAAAAGTGATTGCTTACATAGAAGATCAAAATCGCTCCATTGATATTTTGATTAATAACGCAGGAATGAATATCCGTTCTACTGCCCTTGAGGTTACGGATCAAGAATGGCAAACCATCATGGATACAAATTTAAAATCTGCTTTTATGATGAGTCAGGAAGCCGGTAAACATATGAAGGATAAGAATCAGGGAAAGATCATTAACATAGCGTCTGTCGCTGGCCATGTTGCCTTACGAACGGGTGTTGTGTACGCTTCAACGAAAGCAGCCATGATTCAAATGACGAAGGTTTTAGCCATGGAATGGGGAAGATACAATATCAATGTAAATAGTATCGGACCTTGGTATTTTAAAACACCATTAACGGCAGAATTATTGCAAAATGAAGAATATGTAAACGATATTTTGGCCGTAACACCTTTAAAAAGAATCGGTGAACTGGAAGAACTTGTGGGACCGGCTGTTTTCCTATCCTCGGATGCTTCGAATTATCTTACTGGTCAAACCATTTTCGTAGACGGCGGAATGACGATTCAAGGTTTCTAAACACTAAAAGGCTAACCAATTTAATTGAGGTTAGCCTTTTATCTATTTCAGGGCAATTATTCAATCATAAGAATCACTAAGAAATCTCCCACATTCTCAATGATTATAGGCAGCTTGAGGGCTTTTTCGAACCCGAACATTTTTGATTGACCAACAATGACGGTAGGGGGAGTGATGTCCAGGGTATGGCCGGCTTGAGCTAATAGAGTAGCGAGGTTGCCTGCAATCATATTTCCTAATTCACCTGCAAAAGATTCAAGCATTCCTCCTTCTAATGGCATACCGAACATTGAAGCCCCCAGGGATTGAAAGCTCTCTTCTTCACCATCTATAATCATTCTGCCCCTTACATCTCCGGTAATCCCAATGAGTACACCGATTTTATGCTGACTAAAGGGCTCAGTCAATAACGAGGGCTGTAAAACGTCAATGTATAGGGGAATCACCCCTTTAATCGCTTCAATTGAACTATTTAAAATATCTGTGACACTTCTCGTTAAAATCATGTCGTTTCCTCCACTATTCTGTCACTGTAATCATACCATAATACCTGGTTCTAAAGGCATGATTTTTAGTATTATTTTCATTATAATGAACTTTTTGGATCGGTAATATTCGCTCTGTTGGTATGGTAAGCGGGACCAATACATGATTTGTGGATGAATGGAAAAGCTACCCTTACATGGAAGTGTAAGGAGTGATTAGTTTTTGCCTAAAATTCTCTCAGTCGAAACCGAGATTCCCCCTGTGAAAATTACGCAAAAAGAAGCGGCGGAATTTGCGAAACACTTGTTTTCCAAAAATTTCAAAGATATCGGACGTCTTCTCTCCGTGTTTGAAAATGGTGAAATAGACAGCCGGTATTTCGTAAAAGACATCAACTGGTTCTCCAAGGAGCATACCTTTCAAGAAAAGAATGATGAATTCATTCATCATGCAGTTGAATTAGGCAGCAAAGTTGTGATGAAGAGCTTATCCCGACATCAACTTACATTAGAAGATATTGATGCGATCATTACGATATCAACCTCAGGGATAGCGACACCAAGTCTCGAAGCGAGAATTATGAATCATCTGCCATTCTCATCTCATGTAAAACGAATACCAATTTGGGGATTGGGGTGTGCAGGTGGAGCGAGTGGATTGTCCCGTGCCTATGAGTACTGTTTAGCTTTTCCTAAGTCGAATGTTCTCGTACTTTCCATTGAACTTTGTTCTCTCACCTTTCAGCATGGAGATCGGTCAAAGAGCAACCTGATTGGTACCTCTTTATTTGCCGATGGGGTGGCTTGTGCCGTTATATGTGGTGATGATAGTTTAGTGCTCAAAGACATTACACATCCACTGCCAACCATATTTGCCACTCGGTCGACACTGCTCCGGAATACCCTTGATGTGATGGGATGGGAAGTAAAGAATAATGGTCTGTATGTGGTGTTTTCAAAGGATATTCCAACACTTGTAAAGAACTGGCTTCGTCCGAATGTGGAGGAATTCATCAACGATAATGATCTCAGGCTTGAAGACATTAAACATTTCGTAGCTCATCCAGGCGGCAGGAAAGTCATTGAAGCCTACCAAGAAGCTTTAGGGATGGATGAAAGTATGACATCTGAATCTATGAAGGTGTTGAAGGAATATGGGAACATGTCATCTGTAACCATCTTGTATGTCCTAAGGGAATTTATGAATAAAGGCTGTGATCGGGGAGATATAGGATTAGGAACAGCTTTAGGTCCGGGATTCAGTTCAGAACAGCTTTTAATGAGGTGGGAATGATGCTTTATTTTATCCTGTTTTTTTTCGTACTCTTGATTCAGAGATTTGTGGAATTGTACATCGCCAGATCAAATGAAAAGTGGATGAAGGAACAGGGAGCTAAAGAATATGGACAGTCCCATTATAAAATGATGGTCGCTATCCATATATCGTTTTTTGTTTCCCTATTAATAGAAGGAGGGATCTTTCATACAGGGGTTAATACCTATTGGCCGCTTCTTTTGACTGGTTTTATCCTAACTCAGCTGGGAAGAATATGGGTGATATCTTCCCTTGGGAAGTATTGGAATACAAAGATCATTGTGCTTCCGAACGCTGAAGTGGTCGCGAGAGGTCCTTATAAATATTTGAAACATCCTAATTATTTTATCGTTACATTGGAATTCTTCATTGTGCCATTGCTCTTTAATGCTTATTGGACCCTTTTTATCTTTGCACTATTGAATCAATTCATTCTCTCTATCCGCATCCCCCAAGAGGAAAATGCCCTTCGAATTGAAACCGATTATGATAGGATTCACCTTCATACAAAAGGCTGGATTCCATTAATCAAAAAAGAAAAATAATTTTCTTATTGAAAATGATTATCGTTTTTGATAAGATTCTAATTGAAGATGAAAATTATTCTCAAGTTTTCTTAACAAAAGGGTGGGGACAGATATGGTATGGTTTCTGATCGTGTTTACTGTAATCGTGTATGGTTTCATGATGAAGTATGTTTTATCAAATGTGATGAAGGATTCAGCACAAGAAAAGAAAATATCTTCATACCAGAAAAACTCAAAAACTTTTGTTCATTCAAACCTGATTGCAACCGAAACAACTCGATAGATACATAGCCTTCTTCTCCGGAAGAGGGCTTTTTTGTTTTTTCACGCAATAAACCATCTGCATATACTGATACCGTTATCATTATTTCCTTTGCTTGATATGATTTCATAGAGAAATTGAGATAAATACGATAAAATAAAATCGTTACCATTTTTCTGAAAACAGAAAGGAACTAGTACAATGAGTCCGATAAAGCATAAAAATTCACAATTACATAATACACTGCAACAACTTACAGCCTATCACGATCGATTCCTTCAAAACGGAGACGACGAGCGGGCTGCAAAGGTAGAAAGGTTAGCAGAGAAATTACACAACCATGAATTGATTCTAGCCTTTTGCGGCCATTTCTCTGCAGGAAAGTCAACGATGATCAATCACTTAATGGGAGAAGAAATCCTCCCGTCTAGTCCAATCCCTACCAGTGCAAATTTAGTAAAGGTGCACCATGCACCAACGGATTTCGCAAAAATTCATTATCATCATTCCCAGCCCCTATACTTTCAGGCACCGTATGAGTTCTCCACCATTAAGGACTTCTGTAAAAACGGTGAGGAAGTATATTCTGTAGAAATAGGTCGAAGCAAAAGTGAGATGCCGGAGGGTGTATCGATATTAGATACCCCGGGTGTAGACAGTACGGATGATGCCCACAGACTGTCAACGGAATCGGCCATTCATCTTGCTGACGCCGTCTTTTATGTGATGGATTATAACCATGTTCAATCTCAGGTGAACTTCGAGTTCACAAAGGAAATGATCCGTCATGGAGTCAAGCTGTATCTCATTGTAAATCAGATTGATAAGCACCAGGAAGAAGAATTGGCATTCAGCGACTTTAAAGAAAGTGTAGAGAATTCGTTTGCATCTTGGGGTGTCGTACCCAATGGAATGTTTTTTACAAGTTTAAAAGCTCCACATCATCCTCATAATGATCTGGAAAAATTAGAGTCATTGATTGAAGAGCAGGTGAAGAAGAAAAGTGAACTGATAGAAGCTTCTGCAGAATCGGCCATGTCCCAATTGCGGTCTGAGCATGAAAAGTGGTATGAGGAAGAGCTTGGGAAAATCGAGGAAAAAGGAAGAAACATCCTGACACCTGAAGAATGGAATGACAAAGACTCCCTTCTGCAAACTGAAAGAAGATTGATTGATACTTTAGCCAAAGGGAACGTAAAAGCGATAAAAGAGCATTTTGAGGAAGAAAGAAGGGAAATCCTAAAAAATGCGTATTTAATGCCCTTTGAAACGAGAGAATTAGCGAAAGATTTTCTGGAAAGCAGACAATCAGACTTTAAAGTAGGATTTTTATTTTCAAAACAAAAAACAGAAGACGAAAAAGCGATCAGAATCCAGAAGTTTAAAGACGATATTAATACCCGGATCGAATCTCAATTAGAATGGCATCTGAAGACACTGGGAAAAAACATGGTGAAAGAATACAGTCCTTCATCAGACCAACGCTTGAAGTGGGATCAATTATCTCTTAAAGTGGATGAACAATTCCTCATCGATATGATCAAAACGGGGGCAGGTATAACGAGTGATTACGTTCTCCAATACTGTGAGGATCTTTCTGAGGAATTAAAGAGGATAGCTAGGACCTATACAAATGATTTGATTGCAGAAACGTTGAATGAAATGGAAAGCGCCTCTGCTGAAGAGAATTCAGCTTTAGAGGAAAATCTTAAAGAACTCCAAAAGAAAACAGCATTCATCTATCAATGGAACACATTACATGAAGAGAAGATTACTCAACTCGGAAAATTAATGAGTATAGAGGTCGATCAAAGACAGGCTGATTCTGTTATCCAACAATGGATAGTGAAATGGAAAGCAATAGCGGAAGAGTATATTACTGCTCCTGACATGGAGTTGGCTCAGAAAGAGAAAACAATACGAGCCAGGGAAGAGATTTCGCCGAAGCCACGCCAAGAACAACAAGCTTCTATTGAAGAGGTTATCGAACGTTTAGAAACGATGACCAGTGTGTTCAGGAGATACAAAGGGTTCAGAAGGACGGCAGATTTATTAGAAGGAAAGAAAGAGCGACTGTCCAATCAATCCTTTACAATCGCATTATTCGGTGCGTTTAGTGCGGGAAAATCATCATTTGCCAATGCACTATTAGGGAAGAAAATACTCCCGGTGAGTCCGAATCCGACAACGGCCTCCATCAATCGAATCAATCCGGTATCAGAAAGTGGTGAGCATGAGACCGCTCATGTCCAAATCAAGACGTACGACCAGCTATTTCAAGACATTGTTCATTCTCTATCCTATTTCAATCGCAGTGTTTCAACACTTGATGAAGCAATGGAGGTTGTCCCTGCTTTAACGAGTGAAGGCAGCGGTAAGGAAAATGTACACCTTTCATTCCTGCAGGCTTTTTATAATGGTTATTCTGCCTTTAAAGGAAGTCTTGGAAAGACAAAAAAGGCCAATCTTGAAGAGTATAGAGGATTTGTAGCGGATGAAGCTCAAGCTTGTTTTGTGGAGTCCATCGATCTCTATTTCGATTGTGATATTACAAGGCAGGGAATTACACTCGTCGATACACCAGGAGCAGATTCGATTAACGCACGACATACGGGAGTAGCATTTGAATATATTAAAAATGCCGATGCGATACTATTTGTGACCTATTACAACCATGCATTTGCCAAGGCAGACCGTGAATTCCTCATTCAATTGGGCCGGGTGAAGGACACGTTTGAATTAGATAAAATGTTCTTTGTCGTCAACGCCATCGATCTTGCAAGAGACGAGGAAGAAAAAAATGAAGTGATCGACTATGTGGAGACCCAGCTGATTCAATATGGAATCCGTTTTCCGAGGATCTTTGGGGTATCTTCTCTCCAAGCTCTTAGAGAATCAGATTCTGATAAGTCAGGAATGGACCTATTTAAGAAGGAATTCAAAACATTTATACAGAATGAATTAGTGAGCATGAGTATTGAGTCCGCTCTCAGTGAGTGGGGTAGAGGCCTGCAACGGTTTAACCAATATATTCTTACGGCCTCAAGTGATAAAGCGTTTAAGGAAGTACGCAAGAAGGAGCTGAATGATGCGAAGGGAGAGGTTCGCTCACTTATCAATACCAAATCCGTACACCCACTTGAAGTCGAAATGCAGCAAGAATCGAAGGAACTTGTCTATTATGTGAAGCAAAGGGTGTTTTTCCGGGTATCCGATTTTTATAAAGAAGCCTTTCACTCAGGATTATTTCTGCAATACTCCAACCAATCCCATGCGATAAGGGAAGGGTTAAAGGAATTTCTGTTGAGTACAGGATTTGATCTAGCTCAGGAAATGAGGGCCACCTCTCTTCGCATACAACAATTCATTCAAAAACAACTCTGTGAGCAATGGATGATCCTTGAAGAATTGATTCAACAGGTGGAGAAAGACCTTGTAATATCTCCACATGACTACAAAAACGAAAGCACCATTGAATTTGAGAACGCATTTAAACAAACAGAGCTGCAACTATTCGAAGAAGCCTTTTCTTCATTTAAGAATCCAAAGCATTTCTTTGAACAAGGCGGAAAAAAGATTGTTCAGGAAAAATTGGAAGCATTACTTCAAGAGCCTGCAGACAGCTATTTAGAACAGGAACAGAAACGGCTGGAAAATTGGGGTGCTTCGTATTTAGATAGAGAGTTTGACACGCTTAAAGAAGAAATGTTGATTCAGGTGATGGAGCAGATCAATTCCAATATAGAGGCATTAGAGACCGTTCAGGACCTGAACAAGCTAATGTATGATTTGGAGCAACTCGAACAAATGCAAGCTTAAAGAAAAGAAGGAGGGCAATCGTGGCGAATCCTTATCATTGCTGTGCTACATGTATTCACATTCGAGGAGTCAAAGTGGATCAGAAGACCTCCTATTTCTGTTCCCGACTGGGCTATGAAACCAAAACCACTTATCAATTCTCTTGCTGGGAACCTAAGGAGGAAGTACTGACATTAATGAAGAAGAGGGGGATAATATCATGAAGACAATGATCGATACGGATTGGCTAAGTGAGCATATTCATGATGAGAATCTAAGAATCATTGATTGTCGTTTTTCTCTGGAAAACCCGGCAGAGGGGCGGGAGAGGTACAAAGAGAGTCATATTCCAGGAGCCGTATTTTTCGATTTGGAAAAGGATTTATCAGGATATGTAAAAAAGCATGGGGGACGCCATCCCCTTCCGAATATGAAGAACTTTTTGCGCAAGGTTGAGGACGTCGGTATTGATAATGATACAACGGTTGTCATTTATGATGAAAAGGAAGGTGCCTTCGCTGGCCGATGCTGGTGGTTGTTCCAATACATCGGACATGAAAAGGTATATATCTTAAATGGTGGCTTTGCAGCTTGGAAGAAGGCAGGAGGGAAAACAGAATCGACCGTACCTGTGTATCCTATAAAAAGCTATCGTCCAAACTTTAATGAAACGATTGTGGCTTCTCTGGATGAGGTGAAGAGTATTGCAAATGGGGATCGAGACATCCCTTTAATCGATTCCCGTAGCAGAGAAAGATACTTAGGCCAAGAAGAACCGATAGACCGCATTCCAGGTCATATTCCAAGTGCCACCAACTTTCCATGGACAGATGGTGTGAAGGAGGGATATTTTATTCAAGGAGAAGAACGGGATGATCGATTCGCTCATCTTAATAAAGATGAACCAGTGATTGTCTATTGCGGTTCCGGTGTTACAGCGACTCCGAATTTCATTGCTCTTAAGGAAGCAGGATTCAATCATGTGAAACTTTATGTTGGAAGCTACAGTGATTGGGTGTCCTATGAGAATCACAAGGTGGAGAAGGAATAATGGCGAATAGCTAATTGGAAAAGGTTCATCACTTTTCCAATTAGCTATTTATTCGTATATGTTATACTTTATAAAGTGACTAAAACGAGAATGAGCGATGAGGAGTGTATGAATTGAATAATAAAAATGAGCATTTATTACTTATAGATGGTATGGCGCTATTATTTCGATCTTTTTTTGCAACTGCTGTAACGGGTCAATTCATGATGAACTCAAAAGGACTTCCCACTAATGGAGTTCAGGGGTTTATGAAGCATTTACTGATGGCAGCGGATCATGTAAAGCCGACACATATCATAGTATGCTGGGATATGGGGAGTCAGACATTCCGTAATGAAGTATTCAATGACTACAAATCGAATCGAAATGCACCACCTGTTGAACTGATTCCACAATTTGATCTTGCAAAAGAGGTGGCAGAAGGATTCAATCTTTCGAATGTCGGAGTAGTTGGTTATGAAGCAGATGACTGTATTGGGACTCTTGCCAGAATTCATCAAACCGATCGCAAAGTATCCGTTCTGAGCGGTGACCAGGATCTCCTGCAGCTTTTGGACGACAATATTGATATTATGCTCCTGAAAAAAGGTTTTGGTAACTATCAAACCTATACGAAAGAGATATTTGTGGAAGAGAGAGGAATTACTCCTCAGCAGTTTATTGATGTGAAAGCATTAATGGGTGATACAAGTGATGGATATCCCGGGGTAAAAGGGATCGGAGAGAAAACGGCACTAAAATTGATTCAACAATATAAGGATATCTCAGGTATTCTCGATAACCTGCACGAGTTAACCCCATCTCAACGGAAAAAGATTGAAGCCGACCTGGACATGCTTCATGTTTCAAGAAAGTTAGCTGAGATTCACTGCGGTGTGCCCTTATCCGTTTCGGTAGAGGAAGCTCGTTGGAATAACGTTGCCCATGAAACGCTTTCCCTTGTGGATGACTTAGAGTTGAAGGTGCTTAGAAGATATTTAG
The DNA here is from genome assembly GCF_059758515.1 of Rossellomorea sp. GQ25. Taxonomy (NCBI): domain Bacteria; kingdom Bacillati; phylum Bacillota; class Bacilli; order Caryophanales; family Bacillaceae; genus Rossellomorea; species Rossellomorea sp. GQ25. The sequence goes on from NZ_JCAXEQ010000001.1 coordinate 93,643, forward strand.
TAGGTTCTAATGTGATGGTTGCTACAAGCTAGCCAATTTATAGGAGTGTCAGGGATCCGGTTGGCCCCTGACACTTTTTTATTTGGAAATCCTTACTTTGTATTCGATTTCTTAGCGGCATTTTCCAATTGGCTCTTCGGCTCCATGGAAAATTCTGCATCCTGGGATATTCCTTGTGGATTCACACTTTTGGCATTTTTACCTTTGTTTTTGTTATTTCCTTTTGTCATAACCGAAACTCCTCCTTTACTGTAATCATTATTATTTTGGCTATGTTCATAATAATTATCCTATGGGTAGAGAATTTTAGGACAAACTAAAGATAGGGAGGTGTAAGGGTGAATAAAGGGATTGTTACAGCACTTATTAGTATAGCTCTCGCACAGGGTCTGAAGATTCCATTGCACTTTTTAAAAAAGAAGGAATGGAAACCTGAGCTGTTTTTCCAAACAGGGGGAATGCCAAGTTCTCATAGTGCAGGGGTTGCTTCGTTAACGACATTTATAGCTTTAAAGAGGGGTGTCAGAACCATTGACTTTGCTCTTTCATTTATCTTTGGTCTAATCGTCATGTACGATGCACAAGGAATTCGAAGACAAACAGGCGAACTGACCCTTAAAGTGAATAGTTTAGATGAGCTCGTTCGCAAAGCTCATGATAAAGAAGCGGTAGAATTCGAAGAGAAAAAGCCAAAACGACTGAAAGAAATGCTGGGACATCAACCTCAAGAAGTAGTAGGAGGAGCATTACTCGGTTTATTTTTGGGCTACATTGCCTTCCTGTTTTCGAAAAAGGATAGGCAATAGAAAAAATTTTCTGTAAGATAAGAGAAGACAAAGTGCGTAAGGTGAGGAGAAACGTGAAAAAGACAACAGAAGAATTTCTCATAGATCTTGAAAACAAAGGCTTCAAATTTCAAGAAGACGCAATTGGCTTCATCTATTTTGGCAAAAAATACACAGATGCCCCGGATGAACTGGTCAATAGCGCCATTGAAATCACATTAAAAGCTCAAAAACAATTCGATAGCAGTTTTTACATGTCCATATTAGAAAGACTTCATTCCCAAAACATCGCATCCCGAAAAGAAGCATTGAGATGGATGGTGAATCAGGGATTGGCCTAGAAAAGCGGAGGCGGCTTGGTTAGGGGCGACAAGCATAAGACGGGGGTACCGGAAAGGCGATTTTTGCCTTTTTGGTAGCCATGGCTTATGACCTCGAGCCCCTAGCCGCCGTAGCTGGACAATAGAAAAGCGGAGGCGGCTTGGTTAGGGGCGACAAGCATAAGACACGAGACCACCAGAAAGGGAATTCTTCCTTTTTGGTGGTCTTTGCTTTGTTGGAGTAAGCCCACTCTGTCGAAATTTGTAGAACGGTCGGTATATTGAAAATACGGTTGATAAATCTGAGTAACGGTCGATAAATCCAGATAACGGTTGATAAAACAAAGCAAACCAATTCCAACCCCAATCTCACCCCATAAAAAAATAGGAGAGCCGACAATCGGCCTCCTATTTCACTTCAACAGAATGATTTCTGTTCGTTTTTTTCAAAATCCATGCAAGAATTGGTATTTCAGAAAAGAGCATCCCAAGAACGATTAATCCGCTTCCTGCAATAGCCAAAGAGCCCAATCGTTCTCCGATCCACAAATAGGAACAGATGGCTGCAAATACAGGTTCCAACGTAAAAATGATCGCCACCCTTGATGGAGTTGTGTATCTTTGAGCGTATGTCTGTGTGATAAATGCCAATAAGGTAGCCAATAGTGAAGTGATCAGTAATGCGGTCATTACTTCCTTATTACCCAATCCGCCATTCATCAGCACAGCATGGGGATTTTCAAAAATAAGCGCACACCCCATTGAAAGGATTCCAACTGTACATAACTGCACCGATGTTAATAGGAGCAGGGATGTTTTTTTTGTGAAAACATCAGTGTAAATAATATGTAGAGCAAACCCAAAGGCACAAATGAATACGAGGGCATCTCCTATATTGAAGGCCTGAGAATGACCTGACATAAGGAGGTATAGTCCTATTGCAGCTAAGATGGATCCCATTATGGCTCCTTTAGAAGGAGAGCGTTTAAAGAAAACAAATGAAAATAAAGGGACCATGACCACGCTTAATCCTGTAACAAACCCTGCTTTTGATGGGGTTGTAAATAACAGGCCGAGTGTTTGAAAGGCATACCCGATAAATAAAAATATCCCTAAAAAAATGCCGTGCAAAATGGATCTCTTAACAATCGGAGTGCTTTTGATAAACAGGGCCACAACTAAAGGGATAGCAGCCATTAGAAAACGAATCCCATTAAACATGAATGGGGGAAGGAATTCAATGGCCGATTGAACAACCAAGAAAGTAGCTCCCCATATGAAAGCCACACCGACCAAGGCAATATCAGCAATTCGAGCCAAACGAACCCTCCTCTAGTTCAGATGAATGGCTTTTCGGGCCAGCTCATCTGCAGCTTTATTATCCTTGCTGGGTATCCACTTTACGAAAAAAAGGTCTATTTGCTTCGTCATGTCCAATATATCATCGAGCAACTGCTTATATTGAGCATTCCGTACAAATTTTTTCTCAATCGCATGAACGACAGCTTGAGAATCACTCTTCAGCCACACGGTATCAGCATGTTTTTCTAAACAGATCTCTAGAGCTTTCTTACATGCAATGAATTCAGCTTCATGATTATCCATGACCCCTAAAGGGATGGAATGTTTTTCCACTTTTCCGTTGTTTTTAATAAATATACCGGCTCCACTTGGCCCGGGGTTACCTGCACTTGCTCCATCAATATTTATTTCCATCATATGCGTTCACCTCAAGGTACATCGTAAGAATAATATTATAGTAGCATATAAAAGTGACGGTAGGGAGAACGAATCCTTAATCCATACCTCCAATAAAAAAGCCGGGGGAAAACCAGTTCACCCGGCTTCAACCACTATTCCACATCTTTAGGGAATCGTTTTGCCGCATAACCAAATGGGGTATCAATAATGGATATGACCCATTTGAGGAGATAGGTAGTAATGAATATTTCAAACCAGACATCCATCGGATACTCTCCCAGGAAAGCAATGCTTGTGAATACAAGAGTATCTAAAAGCTGACTCACCATCGTACTTCCGTTATTACGAATCCAAAACTGTGAATCTGAAGGGAATTTCCTCTTTAAATACGTGAAGATATACACGTCTGTTAATTGACTTACGAGGTAAGCGACTAAGCTTCCAAGAACAATTCTAGGAATGATCCCAAAGATTGTTGCCAAAGATTCTTGGGCGAAATCTTCAGGATGTGGTTGAAATACTAACACGAGCTGCATAATAATAGTCATAACGATTAAAGTGAAGAACCCTAACCACACCGCTTTCTGGGCTTCTTTTTTTCCATATTTTTCGTTAAGGATGTCCGTTACTAAAAAAGCGGTTCCGTACATGGCATTCCCTAAAGTAGCGGTCAACCCGAAAATTTCTATCGTTTTAACGACCTGTAAGTTAGCAAGTATCGTGGATACCCCTATCCATACAAACAGTCCAGTTCGTCCAAACATTCGATACATAATCAGAAGTAAAGAGAATGTAATGAGAACGAAGACTAATCCAAACCATATATTAAACATATAAAGTCCTCCTAATGAACATGTAAATGAAACAATAGTCCTCATTATACAAATAAAAGCAAAAATGAACAATTATATGAAGAAAAAGGAGCGAATGATTATGGAAATGAAACTAAAATTTAAATATGCAAGTAAATCAGCGTCGAGTATATGGTTTGAATCGAACTACTTCCCAAGAAAAGAAACAATGATTCATATCGATGATCTGATGAAAACCGGAAGAGTCCATGATCTTGAAATCATAGATGAAATGGGGAATTCGTGGTCAAGAAAGGAATTTATCAAACTGAATCAGGAATTAGACAAGGAACCAGAAAACATCGTTGTGTATTTCGACGGAGGGTTTGATAAGGAATCGCTCATTGCCGGTGCAGGGATTGTCATTTATTACGACAAAGGAGGAGAATCATTTAGAATCAGAAAAAATGAACTTCTCGAGGAAATTGAAAATAATAATGAAGCAGAGTACGCAGCTTTACATATTGCCCTTGGATTGCTTGATGAAATCGGCGTGAAAAATGCGCCTTGTACGATTAATGGAGATTCCCAGGTGGTAATAAAACAGTTGGAAGGGGAATGGCCTTGTTATGAAGAGGGCTTGAGTCGGTGGCTCGATCGTATGGAAGCCCTGATTAAAAAGCTTCGATTGAAAATCAATTGGGTCGTGCTGAATAGAAAAGATAATAAAGAAGCGGATAAGTTGGCGAATCAAGCCTTACAAGGCACAAAAGTCCACAGTAACAAACGAATAGAATAATTTCGTTCCCTATTATGTACTCTATAAATAACAATACACAGTAAGTCCTTGAACAAGCTTAGGAGTGATCACATGAATAGAAAAGAAGTGGTGGATAAAGTGGATGAGCTCATAGACACCTACTGTAACGACTGCTTACTTAAAGCACACTTTCGCAAAGAGTATGGAAAGACCTATGCTCACCGCTTTTGTATAGAAAAATGCACCATAGGAGAACAAATTCGAAATTACGGACAAAAATTGAATTGAAAAATAAAGGGCAGCAATTCTTAGTTGAACCTAAGAATTGCTGCCCTTTGGTATGCTATATTGTTCGAACGATTATAATTTAACTACGTTTGCTGCTTGAGGTCCGCGATTTCCTTCAACAACGTCGAAAGAAACTTCTTGACCTTCTTCTAATGCTTTGAATCCTTCACCTTGAATCGCTGAGAAGTGAACGAACACATCGTCTCCACCTTCAACTTCGATGAATCCAAATCCTTTTTCATTGTTGAACCATTTTACTTTACCATTCTGCATTTTCAAATCCTCCTAAATCGTTCAGGCACGTTTGTGCCTCTGGAAAATAGTTTTCACGAAATGATTGACTCTCATACGTTAGAAATAAGCATAAAAATCGTACACTTCAATGATGTCTTTACTATACAATATGACGATTTTCGAGTCAACATTCCCTCCTGTTTTTGCGGAAATGTTTAAACAATTTGGTGATTATGTATTGACAAATATTGAGTTAGGAAATAAAATTTGCACTAAGGAAACTTTTGTAGTCTTATAAAAAAGAAATTACTTGTGTAAAAAAAAGTGAACAAATATAAGTTTCATGAATAAGGTAGATGTAGTAGATATCAAAAAAACATATGGGTTGGAGAGGAGATTAAACATGAAAATAAGATTAATGGCTCTTGTCGGGATGATCCTTATTTTAGCGGCAGGACTTATCCTATCAGGCTGTGGAGCAACTACCACTGGTACTAAAAACGATAAAATAATCGTTAAGACAACAATAGGGCAAATAGGGGATGCAGTTAAAAATATTGGAGGAGAGCATGTAGAAGTTCAAAGTTTAATGGGACCTGGTGTGGATCCTCACCTTTACAAAGCTAAACAGTCGGATATTGGTAAACTTCAGGAAGCAGATATTATTTTCTATAGCGGTCTCCATTTAGAAGGGAAAATGCTTGAGATCTTCGAAAAAATGAACAAGGAAAAACCGACTTATGCAATCGCTGATAGTATACCTAAAGATAAGCTGCGTAAAGATCAGGCAGATAATACGGCAACAGACCCACATGTGTGGTTCGATATTGATTTATGGAAAATTGCATTGGAGCAAGTGCGCGACGGATTGATCGAGAAAGATCCCGAGAACAAAGAAGACTACATTCGAAATACTGAAAAGTACTTTGCGGAATTAGATGAACTGAAAGCATATGCTACGGAAGAAATGTCAAAGATTCCAGAAGAACAAAGAGTTCTCGTTACAGCTCACGATGCATTTAATTACTTCGGAGCAAAATACGATCTTCAAGTTATGGGATTACAAGGTCTGAGTACAGATGCTGAATATGGATTAGCAGACGTGCAGTCTCTTGTAAATACATTGGTAGACAGAAACATCAAAGCGGTGTTTGTAGAATCAAGTATCTCTGAAAAATCGATCAACGCCGTTATAGCAGGGGCAAAAGATAAAGGCCATGAAGTCGAAAAAGGCGGGGAATTATTCTCTGATGCTATGGGGAAAGAAGGAACAGAAGAAGGAACGTACATCGGTATGTATAAGCATAACGTTGATACGATTGTAGAGGAACTAAAGTAAGTCTTAGGAGGCGATACCATGAATTCAGTTGATATAAAGGGATTAACCGTTGCCTATCATAGAAAACCGGTTTTGATGGACGTAGAATTTTCTGTTCCAAAAGGGAGATTGATCGGAATTGTCGGCCCTAATGGTGCAGGAAAATCTACATTAATTAAAGCCATTCTGGGTTTGATTCCCCGCTCGTCCGGTGATATCAAAATCTTTGAAAAAGCCTATTCCCCTAAAAGCAAATTAGTTGGGTACGTCCCTCAGCGTGGATCTGTAGATTGGGATTTCCCTACAAATGCATTGGATGTCGTATTAATGGGGAGATATGGTCATTTAGGCTGGTTTAAGAGGCCATCAAAAAAAGATGTTCAATTTGCAATGGAGTGTCTCGATAAAGTAGGAATGACTCAATTTGCATCAAGACAAATAAGTCAGCTATCAGGAGGACAGCAGCAAAGGGTTTTCCTTGCAAGGGCACTGGCTCAGGAAGCGGAAGTCTATTTCATGGATGAACCATTTGTTGGTGTGGACGCTGCAACGGAAAAAGCAATCATTTCTTTATTAAATGAATTAAAGGAACAAGGCAAGACCGTATTGGTTGTTCATCATGATTTACAGACTGTTACAGAGTATTTTGATTGGACGCTGTTACTGAATAGAAAAACTATCGCCTATGGTCCAACGAAAGATGTGTTTAGCGTAGAGAATCTACAACTAACCTATGGAGGGAAATTATCTTTCCTGGAAAAGGATCAAATGTTAATTCATCCTTAGAAAGAGGTGCATAAGATGAATCATTTATGGCAATCGATTTTAACGGACGGAAATACACAATGGGTATTGCTGAGTACCTTATTACTGGGGATTGCGAGCGGAGTTTTAGGCAGCTTTGCTTTACTAAGGAAACAAAGCTTAATAGGGGATGCGGTCGCCCATGCAGCATTGCCGGGAATCTGTTTTGCATTTATGTTCATTGGTGAGAAAAATTTCTTTGTACTATTGATTGGTGCTGCCGCCACTGGTCTCCTTGCTGCTTACACGATACAACTCATTACGAACACAACGAGAATAAAGGAAGACACGGCTATTTGTTTGGTATTGTCTGTATTCTTTGGATTAGGTATCGTCCTTTTAACAAAAGTCGCTCAAATGCCTACTGGTAACCAAAGCGGTTTGGATGATTTCATCTTTGGGCAGGCAGCTTCCCTGGTGGGGAGAGATGTTCAGCTTATGGGCTTTACGGCAGCGTCTTTAATTATTATTACGTCACTTTTATTCAAAGAATTTAAGGTGAGTACCTTTGATCCTCAATTCGCGAGGGGAATCGGGCTTCCTGTAGGTTTTTTGAATTTTCTTTTTGTTTCCTTACTAGTTATTACGGTTGTCATCGGTATTCAAGCAGTAGGTGTCATCCTGATGGCAGCTATGCTGATCACTCCTGCCATATCAGCAAGATACTGGACGGATTCATTGCGGACAATGGTCTTTATTTCAGGAATTATCGGAGGCTTATCAGGGGCAGTCGGAACGCTGATCAGTACCCTTGGTAAAGGGTTATCGACCGGTCCTTTCATCGTATTGACGGCTACAGTTATTTTTATCGTATCCATGCTGTTCTCTCCGAAGCGCGGATTAATCTCGGTTATATTGAAAAGGTTGAAAAATGATGATCGACTGGCTATGCGCTTTATATTGAAAAAGATGTATGAATCAGGTAAACAAACGATACGTGTAGATCATTTATTTCAACAAAGTAATATTTCTAAATTAAAATTTAACCGGGTATTGAAGCATCTAATGAAAAAAGGTTACCTGGATCAAGAGGATGGAATATTGACGATTACTAAATCAGGGCTAATGAAAGCGGAGCAATTCAGCTTTGTTGATGAAATCATGGAACTGAAAGAGATGTACCCTAGTGAGTTGGGGTCACTTGATATTCATTGGATTGAAAAGGAAGAAAAAGAGACGTTATCAAAAGAGCAACTCACAAAGCTGCAAATGAAAATGTCCGACATTTATATCCAATATCCTTTCTTAAATGTAAAAATGTCAAGTAGAAGAGGGGGGCAAGGGTATGAGTTATGAATTATGGATTCTTCTGACTGGTAGTTTAGTTGGTTTATCCTGTGGCATCGTAGGATGTTTCTTAATCCTGAGAAAGATGTCGATGTTAGCAGATGCAATCAGTCATACCGTGCTCCTCGGATTGGTTATGGCATTCATTGTCAGTCAAAGTATGAATGGATTTTATATGTTGATCGGTGCAGCAGTGGCTGGATTGTTGACTACCTTTATGGTTCAGTTATTGAATTCCAGCGGGATCCAGGAAGATGCTGCAATAGGTGTAGTGTTTACTTCCCTGTTTGCTGTAGGAGTCATCCTCATTTCATTGTTTGCTAAGAATGTTCATTTGGATGTGGAACATGCCTTAATGGGTGAAATTGCATTCGTCCCTTGGAATACCTTGTCATTGCCGATACTCGGGGACATTCCTAAATCAGTTGTGATGCTGGGATCTGTATTGCTAGTGGATATCCTCATCATTTTCCTTCTGTTCAAAGAGTTTAAATTAACCTCTTTTGATCCAAGTATGGCAGCGGCAATTGGAATCCCGGTACTTGCGGTTCATTATATATTAATGGGTCTGGTATCCGTTACGACTGTATCCGCATTTGATAGCGTTGGTGCGATTCTTGTGGTAGCGATGCTCATTGCCCCTGGTGCTACAGCATATTTACTTACTGACCGATATAAAGTGATGCTTCTTTTAAGCGGGGTAATTGGAGTCTGTGACAGCATCATCGGATATTACGGGGCAAAGCTGTTCGATGTGTCCATTTCCGGTGCAATGGCAGTGGCCGCCGGACTTGTATTCTTCATCGTATGGATGTTATCACCAAAATACGGGTTGATTTCAAGGTTCTTAAATCAGCGATTGACAGAGGAGTAATTTAAAGTGCTTGGGTTGTATTCATTCTGTACTTATAGTAAACTTTTAATGATATTTATGGGAATTTGGAGGGTACAGAATGCCTACACCAAGTATGGAAGATTATATAGAACAGATTTATATGTTAATTGAGAACAAAGGTTATGCAAGAGTATCAGATATAGCAGAAGCTTTATCTGTTCACCCCTCCTCAGTTACCAAAATGGTGCAGAAGTTAGATAAGGACGATTATCTCATTTACGAGAAATATCGCGGGCTTGTTCTGACTCCAAAAGGAAACAAAGTAGGGAAGCGTTTAGTATATAGACATGAACTGTTAGAGCAATTCCTTCGTGTAATTGGAGTGAAAGAAGAGCATATTTATGAAGACGTGGAAGGAATCGAACACCACCTAAGCTGGGATTCCATTGATCGTATTGGAGATCTCGTCCAATTCTTCGATGAAGAGAAGGACCGGGTAAAAGAACTTCGAACAATTCAAAATCGTAGTGAATAAAAAATCATGACAACTCCGAACAAAGACAAAAGGACTTCATGCAGCATGGCATGAAAGTCCTTTTTGTTGTATTTAGGTACTGTTTAATTCTCAGTGCACATGTCAGGAATAGGTTCCCGATTAAAAAATTGAAGGATAGTCATTGAAGCTTCCGTCATCAACGGACATACTTGATAATTCTGTTTCTCCCCATTCATTCTCATTCAAGGTCACTCCTTGAAGTAATCCCTCTGAAGCTTCCAATACAGCTTTTCGATAGGAGATTATACGGCCAGAAGAAGTTTGGAAACTGATAATGTCTCCATGGTAGTTCCGTTGAACTTTAGAAATCTCTTCCATACAACATCACCTTTCTTGTTCTGATTATAAAAATAGTATGGACAAAAAGGATGGAAAACATAATCGACTTGCCAATGCGACTATTAAGTTTACATAATATTATTATTTATTCAGCGTTGTCCAAGTCTTCACTCTTGGAAAGAAGGATTTTCGCTTATCGAATGAGAATATAGAACAAAAGAGAAAAAAAGAGAAAATATTATTGAGGTGTACATATGAAGAATTCAGAATGGCATACAAGTGCGAAAACCCGCTGGGAAGACAATGCAGATCACTGGCACGAACGAAGTGTTGAAATGTGGACGAGTGGAAGCAGGAAAGCGATCATCCCATTCTTTACTAAACATATTGATTCTGGGAAGTGTGTAGCTGATTTAGGATGTGGTGACGGGTATGGTTCCTACTTATTATATAAAAAGGGATATGTGGTCACAGGGATGGATTTCTCTGAGAAAATGGTTGAAATAGCTAAAAAGCAAGAAAAGGACAAACTATCATTTTTCCAAGGTGATTTGCGATCCCTTCCATTTCAAGATGAACAATTTCATGCCGTCATGGCGATAAATTCAGTTGAATGGACTGAAAATCCCTTACATACTCTGAACGAAATCGAACGGGTTGTGACTCCGAATGGGTACATATGTATTGCTTTATTAGGCCCTACTGCTCACCCCAGAGATAATGCCTTTCCACGTCTACAAGGAAAGGAAGTTATATGTAATACGATGATGCCATGGGAATTAGAGAAACTGGCTAGTGAAAAAGGGTGGAAGAAGGTCGATGAAGACTGGGTCTATAAAAAGGGTGTGAAGTCGTCCTTAACAGAGAATCTCACAAATGAATTAAAACAGGCTTTAACCTTTATGACCTTGTTCATGTTCCAAAAATAATAAAACATGATCGATTCTCTAGTGTGAGGACCGATCATGTTTTTATTAGGAAAGATCATAATGGTGAAGATATAAATTCAAAAGAGATAAGGTTGATTTATAGTGTAAAATAAAGAAATACTACAGAGTACAAACCGTTTGTAAATGAAGTTTAAGAAAAAGCATGCTTTTTCTTAAAGATTGATTGAAATAAAAGGACATGCTGCTTAACTGTAAATATGAAACTAGAAGGTGAGTTCAAGTGACGACAACGAAGAAAAAAGTAAAATCAGATATTGAAATTGCTCAACAATCTACTATGCAACCGATACTGGATATTGCGAAAAAAATCGGTCTCACAGAAGATGATCTAGAGCTTTATGGTAAATATAAAGGGAAATTATCCTATGAAGCGATACATACACTCAAGGACCATTCCAATGGGAAATTAATCCTTGTAACGTCGATTAACCCGACTCCGGCAGGCGAGGGGAAATCAACGGTTACAGTAGGACTGGGGGATGCGTTAAATCAGTTAGGTAAAAACACCATCATTGCCATGAGGGAACCATCACTTGGTCCAACGATGGGAATCAAAGGCGGAGCAACAGGAGGAGGGTATTCCCAAGTCCTGCCCATGGAGGATATCAACCTTCATTTCACAGGGGATATCCACGCTATTTCGACTGCGAATAACGCTTTAGCCGCATTGGTAGATAATCATATCCATCAGGGAAATGAATTGAATATTGATCAAAGAAGGGTCGTATGGAAACGGGCTCTGGATATGAATGACCGTGCGCTTAGACAAATCATCGTTGGTTTAGGTGGACCGGTACAAGGTGTTCCCCGTGAAGACGGATTTGATATTACAGTGGCGTCTGAGATTATGGCTGTTCTTTGTTTATCTCAAAATCTTGAGGAATTAAGAAGAAGGCTTGGAAGGATGGTTGTCGCATACAACTTTTCAAAACAACCGATTACCGTCGAAGATTTAGGAGTTGAAGGTGCGCTGACATTATTGTTAAAGGATGCCCTAAAGCCTAATCTCGTTCAAACGATCGAACATTCTCCTGCCCTTATTCATGGCGGACCATTCGCAAACATCGCCCATGGGTGTAATAGTGTCATGGCGACCAAAACAGCCCTTAAGCTGGCTGATTATGTTGTGACGGAATCTGGATTTGGTGCTGATTTAGGAGCCGAGAAGTTTCTGAATATCAAATCTCGAGCTGCAGACTTAGTCCCGGATGCCATCGTGCTTGTAGCCACCATCCGTGCTCTGAAAATGCATGGAGGTCAAGGGAAAAGTAATCTTCAAGCTGAAAACCTTCAGGCTCTGCAAAAAGGATTAACTAATCTGAAGAAGCACATGGAAACGTTAGATCATTTCAACGTACCTTATGTGATTGCCGTTAATCGATTTGTGACGGATAGTGATGACGAAATCCAGACCCTTATCAAGTGGTGCGAAAACCTGGGAGTGCAAGTTTCACTAACCGATGTATGGGCTAAAGGTGGAGAGGGTGGAAGAGACTTAGCCGAAAAGGTATTGCATGAGATCGAAGGGAACACAAAAGAATTTTCTCGTCTATATGAACTTTCTGATTCACTCCAATCTAAAATTGAAACGATTGCGAAAAAGGTTTATGGAGCGAAAGAAATAGATTACACGGTAAAAGCACGAAAGCAGCTCCAGCAATTTGAAGATCAAGGGTGGGGGATCCTGCCTGTTTGTATGGCTAAGACTCAATATTCCTTATCCGATGATCCATCTAAACTCGGGCGGCCTGAAGATTTTACGATCACAATCAGAGAGCTTAAGCCGAAAATTGGAGCCGGATTTATTGTTGCATTAACAGGAGAAGTAATGACCATGCCAGGCCTGCCAAAAAAACCGGCAGCATTCGGAATGAATGTGGATGATGACGGCAGGGCTGTAGGGTTATTTTAGTCATTGAGGATTGAAGGAGAGGAGAGTATGTTTGATCCAACAGCATTTGATAACTTAAAGGTAGTCTTTGAGGGAGCTGTCTATGATCTTGATTTGACAGGTGAAATCCAAATCCTTGACCGGAAGGATTTATTTGACTTTGCCCACTATGAACGTTGTTATCAAATTCACTATTCTTTACCTTACAAGAAATCCATTTCGATAGAATTTCATTTGAAAGCTGATATGGGTCATTTTCTGGCAGAGAGAAAGATGATGACAGAAATGAATACGGCAGGAGCTGACATCCTCATCGTCTATAAAGGCGATGAGAAGTTGCATCATTGCCGGTCGTTTCTTGAAGAAACATGGAGTAAGGATAAAAATTGGGAATGGAAAGAAGTTACATCTTCTCTTCAACCGACTGCCTACGAGGGGGTTCTGACTTTTAATAGAGTCATTACAGAAGAAATGGTGGATGATGTTCTTCAAATGATCTCATTTTCGGTTGATACATTACAACAGCTTGATCGAAAAGACTTCTAGCACTACAAGGAGTTCATCATTATATAGAAAAAGGGGATTTTACAATGAGAATAGCCTGGGTAACAGATAGCACAGCATTTGTTCCAATTCATTCAAGTAGTAAAGAAAATCACATCTATATCGTTCCAATGAATATACTTTTTGGGGAGCGGGAGTATCAAGACGGTGTAGACTTATCTCCGGAAGAGTTGTTCTTGAAATTAAAGGAAGAAAAGGTAGAAGTGAAAACCTCACAACCTTCAATCGGGACGTTTAAAGCGTTGTATGAAAAATTATCCAAGGACTATGATTATATCTTTTCAATCCATGTTTCTTCTCATTTCAGCGGCACATATTCATCTGCCCATCAAGCTGCAGAACTGTTAAAGGATACAGCACCGAACATTATCTGTATAGATTCGAAGGTCATTTCCAATCCATTGACAGAATTGATCCTTTTCGGTCAAAGATTACTGCATGAAGGGAAAGACCCACTACAAACAAAAGTAGCAATTGAAAAAAGAATCGCTTCTTGTGAAACCTATGTAATGGTGGGCAGCTTAGAGCAACTACATAAAAGTGGACGAATGAGTGGGCTTTCGTTCTTCTTGGGGAGTGTTCTTAATGTAAAGCCTATGCTTGCGATAGAGAATGGAAAACTTGAAGTGAAGGACAAGGTAAGAAGTATTAAAAAAGGATTGACGAGGATGAGCGATCGCTTAGATCAAGCTCTATCTGTGAAAAAAATAACGAAAGTATCCGTATTACACGGGTTAAACCGGGAAGATGCCATAGAATGGATTGGACAATTGAAAAAAACGTACCCGGAGATCGAATTTGGGGCGTATCCTTTGGGGGCTGTAATTGGAGTGCATGCAGGAGCTAATACGATCGGAATAAGCTGGTTTGGAGATAACGAAGAGAATTAGTAGCGAAAGGAGGGATGTGTAGAATCATACATCCACTCCTTTTTATTCTGATTAGAGGATATTATTTGGTACAATAGAGGAGAAGGTGACTATGGAACGGAAAAAGCTGGACGGTATAATCGACTATTTAAAACATGAGTACCTGGGTGAGTCTACAGGACATGATTGGTATCATTTGGATCGTGTACGAAAACAGGCGCTTATCATTGCCAGGAGAGAAAATGTACCCCATACATATATCATCGAGCTGGCTGCATTGCTACATGATGTTCCGGATGATAAGTTCGTGGAAGAAGAAAAGGGGAAGAAAAGGCTGGATCACATCCTATCCACCCTCTCTCTTACGGAAACTGAAACGAAATTACTGAAATCGATTATTTATTCCATATCTTATAAAGGTGGTCATGAAGCAGTATTAACATCCATAGAAGCGAAAATCGTGCGCGATGCCGATCGCCTTGACGCCATTGGTGCCATCGGGATTGCCAGAACGTTTGCATATGGAGGAAAGAAAGGTCGACCGCTGTATAACCCTGAATTTCAAGTAAGGACGGAGATGACCGTAGAGGAGTACAGAAATGGGGATAGTTCCAGTGTCCATCATTTTCATGAAAAGTTATTAAAGCTGAAAGACTTAATGTGTACGGAAACGGGAAGGAAACTGGCAGTGGAACGTCATACTTTCATGTTGCGGTTTTTAGAGCAATTTAATAAAGAATGGACTGGTCAAGAATGAGAATGTTAACAGCTGAGAATCTTTCTAAAACGTATGGAGAGAAAACTCTGTTTAAAGATATATCGTTTTCGATTACTGAGAAAGAAAGAGTCGGACTGATCGGGGTGAATGGAACGGGTAAATCAAGCCTGTTGAAACTCATTGCCGGGATGGAAGAATATGATACAGGTGAGTTGACGAAGCCGGGCGATTATCATATTGCCTACCTTCAACAGGAGCCTGCTTTTGATGGGAATTTAACCGTGATACAACAAGTGTTTCGTGGTGAAGCAAAAATCATTCAAGCTATGCGGAATTATGAAATAGCCCTTATGGAAATGGAGAACAACTCAGAAAATCCTCGAATACAAGAGGATTTATTTGAAGCTCAAAAGCAGATGGATATCCTTCACGCCTGGGACGCAAGTGCAAATGCGAAATCCATTTTAACAAAACTGGGAATTCACGACTTTTCAAAGAAAATGAGCGAGCTATCAGGTGGACAAAAAAAGAGAGTGGCGCTGGCAGGCGTCCTGATTGAAACTCCGGACTTATTAATCCTGGACGAACCGACCAACCATTTAGACTACCAGTCCATCAAATGGCTGGAAGATTATTTAGGAAAGTATAACGGATCTGTGTTACTCGTGACCCATGACCGTTACTTCCTCGATAAGGTAACGAACAAAATCTTTGAATTGGATGGAGGAAACCTTTACTCCTACAAAGGAAATTATGCTTCATTTATTGAGGCGAAGGCTTCCAGGGAAGAGGTGGAACGCCAATTATCCGAAAAACAGCAAAATCTTTATCGAAGAGAGCTTGCCTGGATGAGAAGGGGAGCAAAAGCCAGAACCACTAAACAAAAGGCTCGAATTCAACGATTCGAAAATTTAGAGGATACAATGTCTTCAGGTCCCTCAGGCGGACAGGTTGAAATGGCAATCGGAGGAAACCGTCTGGGTAAACAAGTATTTGAGTTCAAGAATGCTTCAAAAATGTTTGAAGACAAGCGGATTTTAGAGGAGTTTTCTTTCCTCATTAAGCCTAAAGACCGAATCGGAATCGTAGGTAAAAACGGGAGCGGAAAATCAACTTTTCTTAACCTCCTTGCCGGAACCGATGCGCTTACAAGTGGTGAATTACTTAAAGGCCAAACCGTAAAAGTCGCTTACTATACCCAAGGTCATGAAGAACTTGATGAGAATATGCGTATGATCGAATATATAAGAGAAGCAGGAGAATATATAACGACGGATAAAGGAGAGCAAATCTCTGTTACATCCATGTTGGAAAGATTCCTCTTTCCCATGAGCACGCATGGTACATTGATCCAGAAGCTTTCCGGTGGAGAAAAACGAAGACTCTTCTTGCTTAAGCTATTGATGTCAAAACCGAATGTCCTTTTGCTTGATGAGCCGACGAACGATTTGGATACAGAAACCCTCACCGTTCTGGAAGATTATATAAATGAATTTTCAGGTGTTGTCATAACCGTTTCCCATGACCGCTACTTTTTAGATAAAACAGCTGAGCAATTACTGGTCTTTAATGGCGATGGACAAATCGACTTTTACTTTGGGGAATATACTGAGTACCTGGAAAAGAACGAAGCTAAAAGTAAGAAGCAGGATCCGGTCAAGAAGCAAGAATCTGCTCCCGTGAAAGAAGAGAAGGAAAAAGAGAAAAAGAGGCTTTCTTACATGGAAAAGAGGGAATGGGACGAAATCGAAGAAAAGATGGCAGACATTGAGAAGAGGATAGAAGAAGCAGATGCTGAGCTGCAAAAGGTCGGCAGTGATTTTGAAAAAGCACAACAGTTAATGAACGAAAGTGAAAAACTCAACGAGCAATTGGAAGAGCTCATTGAAAGATGGACATACCTTTCCGAATTTGCTGAATAAGTCTCTTCGTTTAAGGCATCATGGATACTGTGTTAGAATGGATGGTATACGAACTGTTTATAGAAAGGGGTAACAAGCTTGAGGATAGTATCGATTGAACCTACTCCAAGTCCTAATACGATGAAAGTTCTTCTTGATCAGGAAATGAAAGCCGGGAAGAGCAATAATTATAAAAAAGATGAAGCGGACGGGGCTCCTCCCGTCATTAAAGATATCCTTGCCATTGACGGCATTAAAGGGGTCTATCATGTTGCCGACTTCTTAGCCGTTGAACGAAATGCGAAATTCGATTGGCAAGAGCTTTTGCCACAGGTTAGAAAAGCATTCGGTGAAGATACTCTAGACCAGGAAAGTGAATCTCCCATGGAAGAACATTTTGGTGAAGTGAATGTGAGCGTGCAGATGTTCAAGGGAATTCCGATGCAAGTAAAGGTGACAGACGGGGAACAAGAGAAGCGATTTTCCCTTCCCGCCCCATTCCTGGCGGCGATCGGTCAGGCTCAAAAAGATGGGGATAATGTTGTCCTTCTCAGAAAGTGGAAAGATTACGGTATCCGGTACGGAGGCTTAGATGAGATTGGTAACAATGTGACGGAAGAACTAGTTGCAGCCTATCCTTCTGAAAGGCTGGGAGCACTTGTCGAAGAAGCACAGGAAACAACCGATTCCAAGGGACCTCTCATTTACAAGAAAAAGCAAAAGGTGAGTGTCTCGGACTTTGAAGCCCCGGACTGGCAAACAAGGTATCAGAAGCTGGATGCGATGGAGGATCCGACGTTAGATGATTTACCTCTCTTGGAGAAAGCCCTGGAGGACGAGAAAGTAGCCATTCGCCGATTGGCTATTGTCTATTTGGGAATGATTGAAGATGAAAAAGTACTTCCTTTGCTGTACAAGGGTTTACGTGATAAATCAGTCACAGTTAGGAGAACTGCTGGGGATTGCCTTTCGGACTTAGGTTTTGCAAAAGCCACTCCGGAAATGATTCAGGCCTTAAAGGATAAGAGTAAACTTGTCAGATGGCGTGCTGCCATGTTCCTTTATGAAGTAGGGGATGAATCTGCACTGCCTGGCTTACGGGAAGCGGAAAATGACCCTGAATTCGAAGTGAAGCTTCAAGTGAAAATGGCCATCGAACGAATAGAAGGCGGCGAAGAAGCAAAAGGATCTGTTTGGAAACAGATGACCGAATCACGTCACCAATAAAAGTGGGAAAGGGTTGATTATAGATGTCAATGGCATACGAAGAGTATATGAGACAGTTAGTTAAGCCGATGAGACAAGAACTTACACAAGCAGGCTTCAAAGAGTTGGGTACAGAAGAAGAAGTAGTGAATTATATGGAAAATGCAGATGGAACAACCTTGGTTGTTGTTAACTCTGTATGTGGGTGTGCAGCGGGACTTGCAAGACCCGCTGCAACGCAGTCAGTCATGAATAATGAAAAAACACCGGATCACCTCGTTACTGTCTTTGCTGGACAAGACAAAGAAGCAACAGCCAAAATGAGAGAGTATTTCGAAGGGTACGAACCTTCCTCCCCATCAATGGCTTTACTTAAAGGAAATAAAGTCGTTCACTTCATCCCAAGGGAAGAAATTGAAGATCATGATATTTCATCGATTATTTCTAATTTATCCACAGCTTATAACGAAAATTGCTAAAGACCAAAAAGAAACGGGTGACTCTGTCATCCGTTTCTTTTTATGGTAGGATAAATAAACGTTAGAAAAAACGTACAAGCAAAATGGTACCATTAAAGGAGAATGTTTATCGTGTTTGTCACAACATGCGGGAGAGCGAACCAGGAAGTTATAGAAAAAGCACATAAAACAGCAGAGATACTCGATATTCCCTATATCCCCAGAAAAAAGAGATCGATTTTACACCATATGAATCTGCACGAACAAGACTGTTTAGTGATCGGAAAAGAGAGATTAGAACTTCATACTAGAGATGAAAAAAGCGAACCGTTTTTTTTTCACCCTAACTCCGCTTCCTTCCGAATCAAAAGAATCATTCGCGGAGAGACCGATCCACTCCTAGAAGCTGCTGACCTTAAAGAGGGCATGAGTTTCCTGGACTGTACACTAGGGCTTGCTTCAGATAGTATTATCGCCAGCCATATCGTCGGTGAAAAGGGAAAAGTAGTGGGAATCGAAGCGAATAAGTATATCTCGCATATCCTTCATCACGGACTTCAGGACTGGGTATCTCCCCTTCATGATCTGAATAGAGCCATGAATCGAATCAGTGTCATCAATGGACATTTTCAGGAAGAATTAAAGAAAATACCGGATGATGCATTTGATGTCGTTTACCTTGATCCCATGTTTGAAGAAGCCTTAAAAGATTCTCATGGAATTAACCCGATCCGCCAATGGGCAAGCTATACAGGCTTAACAAAAGAAGGGGTAGAAGAAGCAAAAAGGGTGGCCAAAAAGAGGGTAGTATTAAAAGAACACTATCAGTCCTCATTATTCGAAGAACTGGGATTTGACGTCATGAAAAGACCATCAGCCAAATTTCACTTTGGAATTGTTCGGGTATAAAGAATTTGTTTAAATAATAGGCTTTGTTTTTATGTTAGGTAAAAGGCAATCAACAGCGTTATTTTAACAAATACAATAAAATAGACAGGCAAATTAAGCCTGTCTAATCATCTAAGTATTAATCGGTAAATCCTAGTACAACGAAATAACCTAATAGAAGTAAGTATCCGATATTGATCATAAGTCCTGTATCCATCTAGTTATCCTCCTTACAAAGTATCCTCTTTAATATACTACCACATAAATATTTTTATATCCTACAAAAAAATGAAACCTTTTTCACTTTTTATCCGTAAGAAATAGTATAATAATAGACGTAATACATAGGAAAGGACGTTATCTATGTCAATCTGGCTCAAAAAGTCGTTTTTTATCCTGCTATCCATTCTAACATTTGGACTTGTTTCCCCTTCACAAGCCTTTCTAAATGAACAAAATCACACCATGGCAAAAGGCAATGGAAAGCCTTCGTCGGTTGAATCTGTTCCAGAGGAAGTACTGGAAGAGGAGTCTTCCATTTCCCATGAGGATTTCATAGGAAATATGATGGTCCAAGCAGAGAAAAACGCTTATGAAAAATTCGGTACTAAGATCAAGCCTGTCATTGAAGACGAATTCAAGTCTTTAATCCTTCCTAAGATCGAAAAGGCGATAGCTGATACAGCTGTTCAATTTCCAGAAGAAGACTTAACGTCACTTACTATTTCAGAAGTGCCTCAATATGCAAAAACAGAAAAGATGTTTCATATTTATGATGAACGCTCTGGAGAAGATGTCATACGATTTCATGTAAGAAAAGATCATCCGCCGAAAGATGGCTATTACTTCAACTTTCACTATCATACAGTGCATGATCAATTTCAAGCACACCATGATTTAGGAAGCATTTATTGGGATAAAAACACTCCGCCACAATGGAGGAGTGTCTCCTGATTTTAACGTCCATATAAGAATAAAGGCAAGTGCGTGAATCCTGCGTGCTTGCTTTTTTTGTGTTTTCGAACCTGAAAAGTCTCATACTAATGCCCTATTGGAAACAATCTCTCCTAAAAACGACTCTATCATTATGTTAAAATAGTAATAACTATCTATAGAAGAAAGGAGGGAAAATAAGTGAAGCGCATCTTTATTTTCCTCACTATTTCGGTTACTCTAGTCATTCTGTGGACTCACTCAAAAGCAAACTACAATGGGACCCTCTTAAAGCATTCTCCTCTTAAAACACAATTACAACTTCAATCCAGTAAACAATTAGAAAATATGGTTCTGTTGCCACAAGCTGCTTATGATAAAACAGCTGCTATGGAAATGATTGAAAGATTAGATCATATTCCAACCTCACTCTTAGAGTCTACGAATTCACAGGAAATCAAAATAAGGCTGTTTGAAAAAAAATTAACCGATTTTTCTACCACAAGTCACTTGAAAGGAGTAACCCCAAGAGGGTACACTAATAAAAGTATTACATGGGATGACGTTCCTGGAATTGGTGGATCGAAGCTTGTATTAGTGAAAATCGGTCATAGTGAGAAAGGGAAGGGTCATAATTCGACTAATCTGGAATTACATGAACTCGCTCACAGTATTGATCGGTACGTCTTAACGGACCTTTATTACGAGCTGGAATTTTTGCCTCTTTGGAAGAGGGAAGCTCCACGGGTATTTCCGAATGACCCCTATTTTCATCAATACAAAGAAGAGTATTTTGCTGAAACATTTGCTATGTATTATTTAAACTCGGAAACTAGAAATCTCCTAAAGAAGAAGGCACCAGCAACATATCAATTCTTTAAAGAACTATAAACTTATAAAAGGTGTGGTCAATGTGAAACAATATCTAGACTTGTGCAAACATATCCTTGAAAAAGGCACCAAGAAAGAAGATCGTACAGGTACAGGCACGATAAGCACGTTCGGTTATCAAATGCGTTTTGATCTTAAAGAAGGTTTCCCTCTACTTACAACGAAAAAACTGCATGTAAAATCCATTATCCATGAACTCCTTTGGTTTTTAAATGGAGATACGAACATTGAATATCTTCAAGAAAACGGTGTCCGGATTTGGAATGAATGGGCCGATGAAAATGGAGAGTTAGGCCCTGTATACGGTCACCAATGGAGATCATGGTCTGGAGCAAACGGGGAAACGATTGACCAAATTACGAACCTCATTGATACGATTAAAAACAATCCTGATTCCAGAAGAATGATTGTAAGTGCGTGGAATGTTGCGGATGTAGATCATATGGCTTTGCCTCCTTGCCACTGCTTATTCCAGTTCTATGTAGCCGATGGCAAATTATCCTGTCAGCTGTACCAACGTTCCGCTGATGTATTCCTCGGCGTTCCTTTTAATATAGCCTCGTACGCTCTATTAACGATGATGGTAGCCCAGGTATGTGATCTGGAAGCTGGAGAGTTCGTTCATACTTTTGGTGATGTCCATATCTATCAGAATCACCTTGATCAAGTGAACTTACAGCTTTCCAGAGATCCTAGATCATTACCAACATTATCTATCAATCCAGAAGTGAAAGATATTTTCGGGTTTAAGTTTGAAGATTTCAACCTTGAAGAATATGATCCGCATCCACATATTAAAGGAGTTGTGAGTGTATGATCTCTTTTATATGGGCAATGGATCAGAATCGTTTGATTGGGAAAGACAATGGATTGCCATGGAGGCTTCCTGAAGACCTGAAATTTTTTAAGAAAACGACGGATGGACATGGAATCGTCATGGGAAGAAAAACATTTGATTCCATCGGTAAGCCGTTACCAAAACGGGAGAATGTCATTCTTACAAGAAATACAAGCTTTCAACCGGAAGGCTGTCTTGTCCTGCATTCTGTGGAGGATATCCTGGAATGGGCGGAAGGAAGAGAATCAGAAACCTTTATTATGGGTGGGAGAGAAGTGTACAAGCAGTTCATCCCTCATGTAGATAAGTTGTATGTAACAGAGATTCATCATGAATTTGAAGGGGACACGACTATGCCTTCCATCCCGTGGGAGGATTTCACTTGTATCTCCTCTGTTAAAGGATTGAAGGATGAGAAAAACCCTTACGACTATGAATTTAAGGTTTATGTCCGTAAATAGATGAGAAGATAATAAAAGGGTACTGCCGGGATATTCCGTCAGTACCCTTTTATTGAAAAAAACTAATCATATTTAAACGTAAAACAAAATACAGAAATACATAAAGCTGCTTCCTGCCAAGACGAAGAGATGCCAGATGGCGTGATTGTAAGGCAATTTGTTCCACACATAGAAAATGGCTCCGATGGAATACATGATTCCACCTGCAAGCAATAGTCCGAATCCCGCACCGGTAAGACTTGCGTACAATGGTTTAATGGCAATGATAACGAGCCAGCCCATCACCAGGTAAAAGAGGGTGGAAACGACTTGGAAACGTTGAACAAAATAACATTTAAAAACAATCCCTACAATGGCGAGTCCCCAGACAATTCCAAACAATGTCCAGCCTAATGCGCCCCTCACACTGACTAGCATAAACGGTGTATACGTTCCCGCAATCAGGATATATATCGCCGAATGATCTAAAATGGCAAATAGATTCTTTACCTTCGAAGGCTTAAAGCTGTGTAACAGGGTTGAAAATAAGTATAGAAGTATCATAGAAGCACCGAAGATAGAGAAGCTGACAACGTGCCAGGCAGAGCCTTCGTGAACGGCAAAAATGATTAACATTACTAAAGCGGGTATGCTCAATATGAATCCGATTCCGTGGGTAATGGCGTTCGCAACTTCTTCTTTCCAATTGGAAAAGTCAAAATCATATGTCAAAGAAGTCTCATCCTTTCTATTATCCCTCATTGAACGCTCAATGAGTCAATATTGTATATATTTATGATAATCCTCTTATCGTCATTGTGCAATCACTAACATAGTAAAGGGTTAAAGTGCGTCTTTTGGATTAGAAATTCTCCTCATAATGATGTATATTCCTAAGTAAAGAAAACAAATGAGGTGACAGTGGTGTGCGGTAGATTTTCCTTAACTACTCCATTAGAAGAATTAGTGAGACAATACTTAATTGATGAATTCCTTGAAGAATGGCAGCCGCGATACAATATTGCCCCATCTCAAAAAGTCTTGTCCCTTATTTCACATAAGGGCAAGCGCAGAGCGGGAGAGATAACGTGGGGACTCGTTCCTCATTGGGCCGATCGGAAGAAGTGGAAACCGCTGATCAATGCCCGCAGTGAAACCTTATTGCAGAAACCGAGCTTTAATTCCCTCGTCCATTCGAAAAGAATGGTGATTTTTGCCGATGGATTTTATGAATGGAAGAAGGAGAAAAACCAAAAGATTCCTGTTAGATTTCAATTAAAAGAAGAAGAGCCATTTGTGTTTGCCGGATTGTGGGATCGCAATGGAGAATTCACAACCTCCACGATCCTTACGACAGGGGCAAATTCCATTGTACAACCAGTACATGAACGAATGCCTGTTATGCTCACAAATCTGGAAGCGATTGAGAAATGGTTAAACACAGAAGATTACTCTTTTGAAGAAGCATCTTCCGTTTTAACGCCGCTTCAAAAAGACCAAATGAAAGGGTACCAGGTATCCGATATCGTCAATTCACCCAAATATGATTCCCCGGAATGTATTGTTCCTGTTTCATAACGATTTGAGAAAAAAATATTAGTATTTTTGCACGATTAGACATTTTATGCGCCTTTAAATGGGGTATAATAAGAGTATAAACGGGTGAAAAAGAGGATTGATACTTTGCTGACAAAAACCATTGAGTTCAAATCAAAGGATGGACGGAAGGTCAAAATCTTGGAAGTTCCTGTCATGAAGGAAGATAGCCCGCTCTATCTAAGGGTAAACCTCAGGCTTCATCAATTCATTTCGAGGGTTGTCAATCAGAATGGGCCTAAGACCATGTACAGCTTTAGAGAACATTTAAAGAGAACGACGAAATGGTCAGAGTATGAAGAAATTTATCAATCAGAAGAGTTAAAGAATAATGCATAATTCTCTTGGGAGCTGGTCTTTTAGCGTATTTTTACGTGGGACCACTCCTTTTTATATGAAAATATCTCTACATTATGACAAAATATATATCAATTTGACAACCGGTTGTGGAAATATTCGTATCTATTTAATTCCTTGGCATTTAACGATATAATACTAATGATATGGGAGATAGGATGTGGCAAAATTGACCAAAATTAAGATTGTAACAGACTCAACAGTAGATTTATCCGATGAGGTCGTAAAGGAACTCGATATTCATGTAGTTCCTCTGTCCATTTCAATCGATGGAGAGACATACTTAGATAGAGTAGATCTTTCACCACTTAGCTTTCTGGAGAAAATGAAAGTTTCTAAGGAATTACCAAAAAGTTCGCAGCCACCGGCAGGAACATTTGTAAAACTTTATGATGAATTAGGAAAAGATGGTTCGAAAGTTTTATCCATACATATGACAGGTGGGATGAGTGGGACAGTACGCTCAGCCGAGTCTGCTGCAGAAATGTCTTCAACAGATGTGGCGGTTGTAGATTCACGCTTTATTTCTAAAGGACTGTCCTTTCAGGTAATTGAAGCTGCCAAGCTTGCTAAAGAAGGCAAACCATTGGAAGAAATTCTGAAAGCAGTTGAAACGATCCGTCAAAATACAAACTTGTTCGTTGTGGTAGATACACTTGAGAATCTTGCAAAAGGCGGTAGAATCGGAAAGGGACGTGCAATGATCGGTTCCTTGCTAAATATTAAACCAATCGCTTCATTAGAAGGAGGCGAATACACTCCAGTTGTAAAGGTTCGAAGCCATTCACAGGTTGTAAAATATTTAACAACGCAATTTTTAGACGATGTAAAAGGGAAGACAATTCGTGGTGTAGGGCTTGTTCATGCAGATGGTCTGGAGCTGGCTCAAAATCTAAAGGCTAAGATTATCGAGAAAACAGGTTACGACCAAATCGATATTGTCCCGACAACACCAATCATCAGTACGCATACCGGAATTGGTGCGATAGGATTTATGTATTACACGGATTGATCTAACCAAAGGCGAAAGGGAATGTTCCTTTCGCTTTTTTCTATTTAAGCTCTTTTAGCAAAGATTTGGATCTGCCCGGGCTCTGTCAATCAGTGTGTGCTGGATGATGAGGGAACGGCTCAGCTTGCAGCTAGCGTTCGGCCGAGCCTCCTCAGCTTAGCCGAACGAGGTCTTGGCACGACCAAAATCCGCCGGAGTCTACGCAGTTCCCTCACCATCTATAAGAAAATTTCGTAACAGAGCTTAAAAGTGACAAAAACAATCTATTGAAAACGGACCACTGCTCTCTTTACAAGAGGTTATTTACGTTGGAGCATTGTTTAATTCATTTGAAAGATAGTTCAATGATCCACCGATTTATGAGTTTACATAAAAATTTTTTTACTCCTTTGTGTTTGTCTATCTATACATATAGGCAGTAAGAATGTAGTAGCACAGAGTGGATTGTAGCGGAAGGCACTTAACTCCTGCGGGACATAGAGGAAAAGTCGAGACCCCACAGACCGAACGTCGAGGAGGCTCGACTTCCTCCCCGGGGAATCTTGTGCCTGGAGCGGAAAGGAACGGTCATGTTTTCACATTACCACTCATTCAAAAAATAAATTTTCTTTTTTTTGGAATATGCGCATAATCAGTGGGAGAACCCCAAAGGAGCGACGAGGATGCTCACCGGCCGTACTTTCTCTGTGTAAATAGCAACAATGTTTACAAGAAGTGCTTCTTAAAAAGACAGCAGAATCATCTGCTGTCTTTATTAATTATGAAGGCATAGGCGTTGGGGTAGGCTTAGCGTACCCTTCATTATATTGTTCATCAATAAAGTTTCTAATTTGCTTGATGGATTCACCATTCTTGTACTTCACAATGGATTCGGCCGCAATTTCCAAACACACCTGACATCTGGTACCATGATCATCCCATACCACTTTTTCCCCTTTTATTTCGTAAACAAAGCAATTCAGATTGCTTTCGTGTCCGGCAGAATCACCGCACCCGCAATAACAAGGGATATATTGTAACAGCTCAGGGTTTTTAGCAGCTGAAGAATAGATAAGCTTCATATTGTCGTCCTTATCATCGAGAAAAGAGGGAAGTGTATCAACGGAAGCGGTTTCCTCCTGAAGATCCCCATTGGCGGCTTTATGATCATGATGAGCTTCCTCCTCCTGATTGCTTGAACAACCCGCAAGAATGCCTAATAAACCAATAACAACAGTGAAATATAATAAGAGATTTTTCTTCATACGTTCCCCTTTCCTATGCGATTATATATGTATTGTACCACTTTTAAAAAAGCAGGATTGTACTTTTTCTTGATGATTTTATGAATCTTATTGCGTCCTCATAACCAATTAAATCATATCATAGAAGTATAATAGGTAAGAAGTTTGGTCTGATCTCTCCAATAGATAAAAAAATGATTCTTTCTTATTATTTAGAAATCAAATGAAAGGAAGTGACCGGACTTGGCTGATAAGAAAAAAGTATTGGTGATTTCAGACTTTGGGATCGATGATATTGTCGCAGTATTATATGCTTACTATAGTGATACGATTGAAATTGTAGGAATTGTTTCTGATTATGGAAATGTCTCTAAAGCGGGTGCGTTGAAAAACGTCAAATATCTTCAAAGTATTACCGGAATCACCGATATACCTGTTATTGGGGGAGCGGTCTCTGCTTTAACGGGCTTACAACCCCAATTCTATCCAGATGTACACGGGATGGAAGGCTTGGGACCGATAACCCTTGATGATATAGAACTCGAGAACTCAGAAATAACCGAAAACTTTTATGAAATCAATGCAATAATTGATAAGTATGGCGGTGAGTTATATATATACTCTGCTGGTCGATTGACTTCCTTGGCAACTGCCTTTGTGCTATACCCGGAAACAATGAAAAAGGTGAAAGAATTTTATGTGATGGGAGGTGCGTTTCATGTACCGGGGAATGTGACCCCGACGGCAGAAGCAAATTTCTATGGCGATCCTTATGCTGCCAATATCTTGATTCAACTCGCCCCCAAAAAAATTCATCTCATCCCCTTAGATGTAACCATGTATGCTCTTGTAACACCTGCTATGATTGATCATCTCCATGAATTTTATGTGAATTCAAATGACAAAGTCGGGCAGATCATTAAGCCGATAGTGGATTATTACTATAAGTTCTATAAGAAAACGTACCCTGATATTTCGGGAAGTCCCCTGCACGACTTATTGGCAATGTGGACTCTTGCGGATGGCGATAAAATGATGTTTGAAGAAGTTCCTATCCGGGTTGCCACCAATACAGGCTGGACTTTTGGTCAGAGCATAGGAGATTTTAGGCAGTCAAAGGAAAAAGAAAATTGGCAGGTCCATAAGATCGCAAAGCAGTTCAACTATAGGCAGTTTATCACAGAGGTGTTCGCGACATTGAAATCTGGTCCCAGCCGATAGTTAATGAACGAAAGTGACAAAGTCACATAAATTTACATGTTCTTAATGATTTGTTTACAAAGGTTTCATGAAGAAACAAGCGTGATATAATAATAGCAAAGTGCAAGCGAGGTGACGCATATGAAAAAACTACCGATTATCATGCTCGCTTTTGTTTTTTTTCTGTCAGGGTGTTCGTTAGAAGATGCTGCTGAGCACATTACAAGAGAAGTATCAATGTGGGATAAAGATAATCCGAACGAAACCTTCATTCCGAAGAACTTAAAAGTTGTTTCAGTGGGAGATTCATTAACTCAAGGTGTGGGTGACAGTACGAAAAAAGGTGGATATGTCCCTTACTTAGAGAAACATCTGGAATCATTGGATGGAGTAAAAGACGTCCAATTTCATAACTATGGGGTAAGAGGGAACCGTACCGACCAATTATTAAAAAGATTGAAAAAAGAAGATGTGAAAACATCGATCGAACAATCAGATTTAGTCATGATCACGATTGGCGGAAACGACGTTATGAAAATTTTTC
The DNA here is from genome assembly GCF_059758515.1 of Rossellomorea sp. GQ25. Lineage (NCBI taxonomy): Bacteria > Bacillati > Bacillota > Bacilli > Caryophanales > Bacillaceae > Rossellomorea > Rossellomorea sp. GQ25. The sequence continues at coordinate 122,080 of NZ_JCAXEQ010000001.1, forward strand.
GTGAAAATCTGTCACACTTGAAGTTAGAAGTGTTTCAAGAAGAGAAACGACAATACCAGTTGCGGTTACAAGAAATCATCGAAACGATCAGGAGCTATAACCCAAATGCAGGAATCGTTCTTGTAGGGTTATATAATCCATTCAATACATGGTTTTCTGATATTGAAGAAGTAAACCAGGTGATCCATGATTGGAATGATGCCAGCCGGGAGATTCTTTCAGATTATGATAAAACCCTATTCGTTAAGATAGAGGACTTATTTATTGATGCAGGAGATACTTTATTATTTGAAGACTACTTTCACCCAAATGATGAAGGCTATAAAATGATAGCAGATCGCATGTTTATAAACCTGACAAACGGGGAAACATTAGCTACATTGACAGATAGAACGAAACCTGTTGAGGAAGAGGAGCAGCCGTCATGAAGAACAAATGGAAGGTAGGTTTTTTTGTTCTTTTAGGAGTGGTATTAATTGGATTAGCCATCATTGTTTCAATGATTTTTATGCCGATTAAGGATGATGCACTGCCTAAAAACAGCAAAAACACCAATCAAGTAGGATTTAACGTAGAAACAAACAAAAAGGACTTAAATCAGATTATTGAACATTATATTGAAGAAGAAGGAATGAAGGGACCTGTTGATTATGAGGTTCAGTTAAAAGACGACGTGGAATTAATGGGGTCTGTTCCGGTATTTACATCCAACTTAGACTTTAAGTTGGATTTTGAACCAAAAGCACTGGAGAATGGAGATATCCTCCTGAAACAGAAATCCATATCCGTAGGACAATTGAATCTGCCAGTTTCATACGTATTGAAGGTAATAAGAGATTCATATAACTTTCCGGACTGGGTGAAGATACAACCCAACGATGAATTAATCTACGTTTCATTACAGGACATGAAGTTGAAGAGTGATATTAAAGTAAGAGCGACCGAATTTAATTTAAAGGAAGATAATATTTCTTTCCGGTTATTAGTACCAGTAGATCGTGCTCAATAGGAAAAAGGTGGCCTTCTGATGGAAGCCACCTTTTTCGTATACGTGCGTAAGTAGTCACAAACCGGGAGACAGTCGAGATTACCCTTTTAGTAGAATGGCTTCTAATTCAGGGGTTCCGTTGGCTAACCCAACAGCTACGATGGTGTAAGCTTGATTAGGGCTTAATTTAACATTCGGAACACTCAGGACCGTATTTTTACTTCCTGCCACTCTTGCCTCTAGGTTGACTGTCATTGGAGTTAATCCAAGATATTCGGTAGCTTGCTTGAAGGATACATTCGGAAATATGACGTCTCCACCTTTTACTGCGATATCCACTGCAGGGGCGTCAGGGGAAAGATGAATAAATTTAACCTTTGATTCTCCGCTAGGAACCGTCGGGTCATCAATGAACGGAAGGAGTTGTAGTTTATTTAGAGTACCTACAGCGGCGAGAGTATAAATTTTGCCTGGGTCAATTTTTACTTTTTTGCTTATAATAGTCGTCACACTTGTACCAGCAGGATAAACATCAATATGATATTTCCCAGCCGGTAAAGTTAAATAATCACTTACATCCTTAAAGGCCACATCCCTTAAAACACGGTTTCCATTCACATAAACATCCACATTTGGTGCATCGGGTACAGCATGTAAAACGCGAACGTAAGAAGGTTGGGTGGATGTAGTCATATCAGCGCGCTGTGCTTGCAAAGCCAGCCTCATGTATTTTAAATGTTTTTGATAGTAATGAATATGCATGGATGGATCTGTGTATTTAAAATAACTGGATAATAAGTCATACATCGCTGCTTTATTCAAATAATCGTGTTGGCTCATCCGTATCTCTCCCTTTTGTTTATTAACACAATAGATTATGCGGAGGAGAAAAAATGGTGAAAGAACCTATCTTTTGGAAAAATCAGGAAAATCACTTGCAATTTAGAAGAAAATACTGGATAATAAAATTACTAATTGAGAGAGTGGGTGATGACATATGAACTTATTATTGATTTGTTATACAAGTAAACTAAATACGCTTCATAATGGTTCTGCACGTCAACTCACTTTTAACGGGATAATCTGATTTTTTAATTCTTTCAAACTTGAAAATCCGTTGACGTGTTGAATCACGTAACGGATTTTTTAATTTTTGGGAGGAACTAAATTGAATAACAGAGAAAATGTATTTGAAATGATGGAACACCTTGAAGAAGAAGGATACATGTTAGGAAGAGTTATGACTGAGCAAAAGGGTGCCTTCATGGTCATGACTAAAACAGAAGATCGATTAAGTAAAATCTCCGGGAAACTCAGATTCCAAACGGTAAAGCGTGAAGACCTTCCTGCAGTAGGTGATTGGATTCTCCTCAGCGAGGAAGGAGCAATCATAGAAAAGGTGTTGCCCCGAACGAGTAAGTTTTCAAGAAAGAAGGCAGGGGAAGAAGCAGAAGAGCAAATCATTGCTACAAATATAGACACCGTATTCATTCTATCTTCTTTAAATGACGACTTAAACTGTAAAAGGATGGAGCGGTATGCACTTCTCTGCTGGGAAAGTGGAGCAAATCCCGTTATCGTTCTTACAAAATCCGATACATGTGAGGATATTAAGGAGAAAATGAGAGAAGTTGAAAGCGCATTGCTCGGGGTTAAAGTGATTACTATAAGCGCTATAAATCATGAGGGAATTGAGGAACTGCATCCCTATCTGGAAAAGGGCAAAACCGTAGCGCTTGTCGGTTCTTCTGGTGTGGGAAAATCGACCCTGACCAATCTTCTTATAGGAAATGACGTTCAGAAGACCAAACAAATTAGGGAATCAGATGATAAAGGGCGCCATACCACAACACACAGAGAGTTATTCTTATTGGATAGTGGTGCATCCATCATTGATACGCCCGGTATGAGGGAGATTCAACTATGGCAGGGACAAGAAGGACTATCAACCCAGTATAACGATATTGAAGAGTTGGCACATCAATGCAGATTCACCGATTGCCGTCATGAGGATGAACCTGGTTGTAAGGTTAGAACAGCGATACAAGAGGGTACTCTGTCAGAGGAACGATTCGGGCATTATCAGAAATTGCAAAGAGAAATTGCCTACATGGAGAGAAAAGGGAATAAGCGACTGGAGTCGTTAGAACGAAAAAAATGGAAGAATATCGGTAAGCAGAGAAAGCTGAAATAATAGAAGTAAGATGGACCCTGGATAACTCCAGGGTCTATTTTACATTGTTACCTGTAAACCAATTCAACAAGCTTAATATTTTCCCTTTTAACGTGAATGCGTTAAAATCTCTTACAAAGGGAATAGTGAAAGAGAATGAAATGGAAAGGATGATGAGCATGTCGGAAGCTTCGCATTATGAAAAAGCTACATTTGCCGGAGGTTGCTTTTGGTGCATGGTGAAACCGTTTGATGAACAGCCAGGGATTGGCAGTGTGATTTCAGGTTACACGGGAGGAACCGTTCCGAATCCAACTTATAAAGAAGTATGCTCAGAAACGACTGGTCATTATGAGGCCGTTCAAATTGAATACGATCCATCAGTGTTTCCTTACGAGAAATTACTGGAAGTATATTGGCAGCAAATCGATCCAACCGATCCAGGCGGGCAATTCTTTGACCGTGGACATTCGTATAAAACGGTTATTTTCTACCATAATGAAGAGCAAAAAAAGCTGGCGGAAGAATCTAAAAAGAAACTTGGGCAGACAGGCAAGTTTCAAAAGCCGATTGCTACTCAAATTCTGGCTGCGAAGGAATTTTATCCTGCAGAGGGGTATCATCAGGGTTATTACAAAAAGAACCCTGGTCATTATAATCGATACAGCCGAGGGTCTGGAAGAATAGCATTTATTGAAAATCATTGGGGGGAAGAGAAATGAGTAAAGAAGATTTAAAGAAAACGTTAACTCCTGAACAATATGATGTCACACAAAAGAGTGGCACTGAACCTCCTTTTAGAAATGAGTATTGGAATACGTTTGAAGAGGGAATCTATGTAGATATCGTCTCAGGTAAACCTCTCTTTAGCTCTAAAGATAAATATGATGCCGGCTGTGGTTGGCCAAGTTTTACAAAGCCGATCGACGAAGAGGAAGTCACAGAAAAGGAAGACCGCAGTCATTTTATGGTCAGAACCGAAGTGAGGAGTAAAGAAGCAGATTCTCACCTGGGTCACGTATTTAATGATGGGCCGGGACCAACGAAGCTTCGATACTGTATTAATTCAGCCGCTTTGCGATTTATCCCGGCTGAGAAGCTTGACGAAGAAGGATACGGTAAATATACAAAATTATTCTAATATAATGAAGTGTTGTGAAACTCTTCACATATGTGCTAGAATAGACTTCTGATGTTTACATTGCGCTACATATGTGTATATAAAATATATATAGGAAGGTGAATGATTATGTTAAAAAAGCTTTTCGGTAAAAAAGAAGAGGCACCTAAAACCGTTCATGCAGTTGCGCCTTTAACGGGTACATTAAAATCACTTGAAGAGGTTCCGGATCCAGTATTTTCTCAGAAGATGATGGGAGATGGGATTGCGATTGATCCTACAGTAGGCAAAGTCGTTTCACCTGTAGACGGCGAAATCATGCAGCTTTTCCCAACAAAGCACGCAGTTGGGATCAAAGCGAAAAACGGAGCTGAAATACTTATCCACATCGGTCTTGAAACAGTATCAATGAACGGTGAAGGCTTTGAAGCACATGTTTCAGAAGGGTCCAAAGTGAATATGGGAGATCCATTAATTACGTATGACTTAGACCTTGTGAAAGAAAAAGCAAAAAGTACCATCACGCCAATCATCTTAACTAACGGTGATGACATGGCTGAGCTTGTGAAAAAAGAGTTGACGTCTGTGACAGCAGGCCAAGATGAGGTATTGGAAATTTCATCTAAATAATATAGTAGGAAGGGACTGGCTTGATTGCCGGTCTTTTTTTTGAAGGGTGGCCATCGGGACGGGAAGCGGGTGATGAATAAGGTTTGTCCATGGATTCCTATTTTTTTAACATAAAAAATAAACCAAAAGACATAATCCGTCCTCTGGTCTCTCCTTCTGAAGCGTATATTCTTATCTAACCCCAAGCAAATCACCGCATTGTTTTTGTCTAATCAGCTTATCATCTATTTCTCCTTCTTCGTCGTCATTCCACCAGACAATATAAACTTCATCGCTTCTTCAGATTTAATATCCAGTATTTCAATATCACTTTTGGGAATCAAAAAGGTGACTCCTGCTACTTGAAACGTTTGGGGTACGTATACTGCTACGTGATCTTGCAGGTCATTATGCAAATCTGCAAGGTTCTCTGTCGTAATAAATCCCAGGCATTTCATTGTTGTCCCAGGCATTTTGACGAGTGCCACTTTGGAAAAGGACTTCTTTTCTCCTAAGAAAGAGTGAATGGTATCCTTGATGACCGAGTAAATCGTTTTAACAAAGGGGATTTTTTGTAAAAGGATGTCAACTATACGAATGATCGTACCCGTAAAAAACTTTGTAGAAAGCGAACCGAGGACGGTCAATAGCACGATGGTTGCGAGAAGTCCAATACCGGGAATATAGTTTTCATCAAGATATGGTTTTAAAATATTTCCTAATAAACCATCGAGGAATAGAAACATTTTATATACTACATAAGCGACCAATCCAATCGGAACAATTGTTAGAACACCGTTAATAAACGATTTTATAAACCATTTCATACTGTCATTTCTCCTGTCTTCTCTTAAAACCTATTCCTATTATATAGGAGGGCTACGGTACAGAAAAGGAGTAACCTTAAATAAATTAGGCAAATACACAAACCATTTCTAGGTGAATGACATACAGTGTATTGTAAATAAATATTCTTTGAGGAGTGATAGGTATGAACTATGGTTATGGTTGTGATCCATGTTATCAAGGTGGATATGCTTATCCAGTTGCCGGTGTCAATAATTTTGCGTTGATTGTTGTGTTATTCATCCTGTTAATAATTATTGGAGCCGTTTGCTTCTGCGGGAAGTGATTCCAGATTTAGTTGTTAAATGAGAAATGAAAAAGAGCCGTCACTCGACGGCTCTTTTTTAGTCTTAAATTTTAAAACTTGAAATAAGTTCTTTCAATTTTTCCGCTTGTTGTGAAAGCTCTGAAGCGCTTGCTGTTACTTGTTCCATCGCAGCAGACCCTTCCTCGGATGCAGCAGCAGTGGTTTCTGTGTTCGAAGCCGTAGCTTCAGCAATTTCATTGACTAGGGCAAATGAAGCGGCTACATCGTGACTGAGATTAAGGGTTTCCTGAATATGACCAACCATCTCATCCACTACAACCGTTGTTTTAGTGGTTTGGCTTAGAATATCTTCAAGGGAGGCGTTTGTTTCATTTGTGATTTCAACCCCTGCGATAACCTCTTTTACTCCATCAGAGTTTTGCTTAATAATGACATTCACTTCTTCTTGAATACTGTGTACGATTTCGGTTACACCTTTTGCCGCTTGTCGGGATTGTTCCGCCAGTTTCCTGACTTCATCTGCCACAACGGCAAAGCCTCTTCCATGCTCCCCTGCACGTGCCGCTTCAATGGCAGCATTCAAAGCAAGAAGGTTGGTTTGCTCTGCAATGTCAGTAATGGTACCGATAATCGTCGTAATTTGTGATGAACGCTGTCCTAACGCTTCGACGGTTTCACTTGTATTGGACATGGTTTCTTCAATGTTCAACATTTTAGAAGAAGAGGCTTGAACGGTTCTGCCGCCTCGTTCAGCAACTACCCTCATATCACGAGCGGTTTCTCTTACTTGTTCTGCTTGATTGAATAAGAAACGGGCGGCTTCTTCCAAGCTATTCATTTTATCTAATGAAGTAGACATTCGACTTGTTGTTTGATCGCTTCCAGCTGCAATTTCAGTAGATGTTTCTGCAATGGAAGTAATCGTCCTTGACGTTTCTTCGGCCGAAGCAAGAAGCTCCTGACTGCTGGCTGAAACGTTCTCTGCCATCTCAGAAACCTGCTTCACCAGGATGGCAATTCCGGCAATAAGCTGATTTGTATCAGATGCCAGGTCAGCTAGCTCATCCTTGGATTTTACATGAATTCGTTTTGTTAAGTCTCCGCCTGCGTTTGCTATTTCTAATATAGAGCGACTGATTTTCCTGGTGTTCGTCTTAATTGTATGAGATAAAATGATTCCGAAGAAGATAGCCAATAAAACCGCAAATGCTGATAAGCCAATGGTAACGCCTTTGGACAGGAAAACTTGTTGATTTAGAGAATCAATACGATTATTCAGATCCTTCTGTTGGTCGACTACGATCATATCTACATATGAGCGGATTCCGTCCAGATACTTCTTACCCGTACCCGATTCAACGAGGGTTGCTGCTTGCTCAAGCCCTTTATCCTTCCTTGTCTCGATTACCCGATCAACGAATTGAATCCAAAATCCATATTGAGCTTCGATCTTATCTAATTTATCAAGCTGCTCCTGATCGTCCTGTAATAGAGTATTCAAGTCTTCGATGTGACTTTCTACCTGACCTTTACCATTTTGATAGGGTGCCAGAAATCCCGTTGCCCCTGTAATGACAAAACCTTGTTCTCCTATTTCAATCTCATTTAATACCTTTGATAAATCCTTCACCTTTGTATCAACCTTCATATCGTATGTAATCAACGTGTTGATCTCTTTTTCCAGCTTCAGCATATTGAAGTAAGAAGTAGAGGCAAGGACTAAAAGGACAATGGTCAATAACCCGAATGACAGAACCACTTTTCCCCGGATAGTCCGGAAATATGAGAAGGCTCCCAAGGTATTTTTCTGTTTTTCTTTCTTATTTTTCTTCATTTTTGGTGCTTTTTTTAGATGTTTTTCTCTTGTCTTTTTCACCATTTCCCCCTCCTGAAGATAAGTAAAAAGTAGCATTATAGGATGAACTTACCATTATTTTATACATATCGACCTAATTTATCTAGTCACTTTGTAAACTTTTTGTCGAATTTTTAAGAATCTTAGTATATTTCAATAAATAAACTCTTGTTGAAAGAAAAAAAGTGTCATTTTTGACGAGGTCTTTGAGCTTTAATAAAAATACATATGTACTATTCTTTTTTCTTATAGAAAGGCTCTTTTCGCAAAGATTGTTTAAGATCTGTCTGGGCTGTGTCAATCAGTGTGTGCTGGATGGTGAGGGGAACTGTTTCGCTTGCAGCTAGCGTTCGGCCGATCCTCCTCAGCTTAGCCGAACGGGGTCTCGGCACGCCCGTACCTCCGCAGGAGTCTAAGCAGTTTCCCTCACCATCTTTAAGAGATTTTTCGTGACAGAGCTAAAAGGTGTCAAACAACTATCTTACTAAAAAACTGAATTCTTCATCTTCAAAAGGAAATCAACCTCTACTCAGCTTAAAAAGAATTTGTTTGCCAAAAGTTTGTTGTTTTCATTTATACATTATAAAAAAACATCCTCAGAAAGTTGATTCTCGCTGCAGGTGCTCGACTCCTGCGGGAAGAGCTGGACAGTCCGAAAAGCGGAGGTGGCTTGCTCAGCCCCGACAAGCATAAGATGAATGGGCCGGGGAGGCGTTCTTTGCCTTCCTGGACCATTTATTTTATGACCTCGAGGGGCTAGCCGCCAGAGCTAGACAGGTGAGACCCCGGAGGCAAAGCCGAGGAGCCTCACCGCCAGCCCCGCAGAAAGCGAGCATCCTGCAGCGGAAATCAACTACTACTTTCTTCTCTAAGATAGCAACAAAATTTACGAAAAGAGTCTAAAGAAAAGAAAGATTCCGTTTTTCATACATATGAATAATGGTAGGGAAATCTTTTTATGCAACCAGATGAGCGAATCGAAAGAGAGTACGAATCTGATTCTTTCAGGAGGGGGATTATGCCTCATTCGCATTTAATAAAGCCGTTGATTGGTGAACACTATCCGACAATTGATTATGGAAAAGGTGTGTATTTGTACGATACTGATGGCCGGGAGTATATAGATGCTTGTTCTGGAGCAGTTACGGCAAATGTAGGACATGGCATGGAAGAAATTCTTCAATCCATTGTGAATCAAGGAAATAAAGTGGCATTTGTGTATCGCTCTCAATTCAGTAATCAGCCTGCTGAGGATTTAGCGGCCTTTCTTCACGATAAGACAGGCTATCCATGGAGTTTCTTCGTGAATAGTGGTTCTGAGGCTGTTGAGACGGCGATCAAAATTGCCATCCAGCATTGGCAGGAACAAGGGAAACCGATGAAAAGAAAGATTTTATCCCGATGGCTGAGTTACCATGGTATCACTTTCGGTGCATTATCCGCATCTGGACATTCATCCAGAAGAGAACGATTTGACTCCTTTTTAGGTGACTGGCCGACCATTGAGCCGCCTTATTGTGCTCACTGTCCTTTTGGAAAAACGCATCCTTCATGTGACCTTGTCTGTGCTTCTCAATTAGAAACGATGATTAGCAGAATAGGAGCCGATAATATTGCTGCATTTATGGCAGAACCGATCATCGGTGCGGCAGGTGGGGCGATTACTCCTCCAAAAGGTTATTATAAACGGATAAAATCAATCTGTGAGAGACATGATATTTTGTTTATTTCAGATGAAGTGATGACAGGCTGTGGTCGGACTGGAACTTTTTTAGCTTTAGAGCAGTGGCAAGTAAAAGCCGATATTGTAGCGATAGGGAAAGGGCTAAGTGCTGGATATGCCCCTATTGCTGCCACGCTCATTTCCGATAACATTATGGAGCCGATATTGAATGGGTCGAGAGTCATTATGAGCGGTCATACGTTTAGTGGAAATCCAATGTCTGCAACAGCAGCACTTGCTGTTCTAAAACTGATTGATTCAGAAAAGATGATTGAAGGTGTCGATCATAGAGGAACATACTTGAAAAATCTTATAGAAAAATTAAAAACCGAATTTTCCTTTGTGCAAGATGTGAGAGGAAGAGGACTGATGCTGGGAATAGAGCTGAATTCCCTTGGAGCTCCATTTACTTCTTATATTGTTCAAGCCGGGGTTGAATGTGGGATTTTATTATATCCCGCAGCGGCGGGGATAGATGGGAGGAAGGGCTCCGCCATCATGGTTGCTCCTCCATTGAACAGTTCAAAAAGGGAGCTCGAGGAAATGGTTAAAAGACTCAGAAGAACCTTTCAACTAGTAAAAGAGAATTGGAAGGAGATCTAAATATGTCCCGTCTTCATAATAAAAGAAGCGACTATGAAAATATAAAACATTTTTTTAATGATGGAATGACTTTGATGTTTGGAGGATTTGGAGGGGTGGGTTCTCCTCCTACTATATGTACGCACTTATTGGATTGGGGAACGAAGGATATCACGATTATTGGAAATGATACAGGTTTTCCTCATATTGGAATCGGACAACTGGTTGCACAAATCAGAGTAAAGAAGGTAATCGCCTCCCATATCGGGTCTAACCCGGTAGCAGGTCAATTAATGAGTGAAGGGAAGCTTGAAGTTGAATTCTCTCCACAAGGGATATTGGCTGAAAGAATCCGGGCTGGTGGAGTGGGGTTGAAGGGTATCGTAACCGAAATAGGTGTGGATGATCCTTATTTAAATAAAGGAAAAGAGATACTGGAGATAGATGGGAACCGTTACTTATATGAAACAGCCCTGGTTGCTGAAGTTGGGATAGTATATGCCAAAAAGGCCGACACATATGGGAACCTTATTTATGATAAAAGTGCCAGAAATACAAATCCACTTGTGGCTATGGCAGCAGATATCACGATTGTAGAGGCAGAAGAAATTGTGAATGTCGGCGAGTTGGATCCTGAGGAAATTGTCACTTCGGGTGTTTTTGTAGATCATATTGTTTTATCTAAAGGAGTCGACTGGATATGGGCCTGGGAAACGAATTGAAGAATAAGTTAGCTAAACGTGCGGCTTTGGAAGTGAAAGAGCATATGATTGTAAATTTAGGGATCGGAATACCGTCACTCGTTCCAAATCATCTTCCCCAGGGGTTTCCTGTTGTTTTTCAATCGGAGAACGGAATTATTGGAATAGGACCTGCACCAGGGGAAGGGCAAGAGGACGAAAACTTGTGTAATGCGGGGGGATACCCTGTTTCAATAATGAATGGAGGCTGTTATACAGATAGCTCCATCGCATTTGCCATGATTCGCCGGGGCAAAATCGATTTAACGATTCTGGGCTCCCTGCAAGTTAGTGAAAAAGGCGATCTTGCCAATTGGATCATACCAGGCAAAAAAGTACCGGGTATGGGAGGTGCAACCGAACTTGCCTCGAAGGCAAAGAGAGTCATAGTGGTCATGACCCATTTAGATAAAAAAGGTGGAAGCAAAATCGTTCGGGAATGCACGCTTCCATTAACGACGAGATCAAGTGTTTCAATGATCATAACAGACAGGGCTGTATTTACAATTGAGGATGGTCGATTGATATTAAAAGAACTATTTAATCCATACACACTTCAGGATATTGAAGAGACAACAGAAGCTCAATATACCCTGAGCCCTGCTATCAAGTATATAGACTAGGAGGAACCGATTTGAAAACTCACCGTCTCATCAAGGAAATAATAGAAGAAAAAAAGAAAAGTACAATCAAGCTCCTGCAAAGGTTAGTCCAGGAAGATAGTGTAAGGGGCAATGAATCTAAGGCACAGGCGATTGTCATCGAGAAATGCAGGAAGCTTGGCTTGGAGTTGGACATTTGGGAAGTGAAAGAATCGGATGTGTTGGATCATCCTTTTTATCGCTGTGATCGTGAGAACTTCGAAGGCAACCCAAATGTAGTGGGTGTGTTAAAAGGAACAGGTGGAGGCAGGAGTCTCCTCTTAAATGGACACATCGATGTCGTACCAGAAGGTGACAGGAAGAATTGGATATATGACCCTTACGGCGGTGTGATTGAAGATGGAAAGCTTTACGGAAGAGGGTCAACCGATATGAAGGGGGGATCTGTTGCTCTACTCCTTGCATTGGAAATTGTGAAGGAGTTAAACATCCCACTGAAAGGTGATATCCTCTTTCAAAGTGTGATAGAGGAGGAAAGTGGCGGGACCGGGACCCTTGCCGCATTATTGAGAGGATACAAAGCAGATGCTGCCATTATTCCCGAACCTACCAACATGAAGATTTTTCCGAAGCAACAGGGATCCATGTGGTTCCGCCTGAAAGTAAAAGGGAAATCGGCACATGGGGGCACCAGGTATGAAGGGGTAAACGCCATTGATAAAGCCTATACCGTCATTCAAACTCTTCAAGAATTGGAATTATCCAGAAACAAGAAGGTGGACGATCCTTTATATAGAAATATTCCCATTCCATTACCCATTAACATTGGAAGAATTGAAAGCGGGAAGTGGCCATCCTCCGTTCCTGATCTTGCTATCATTGAGGGAAGGGTGGGGGTTGGACCATGGGAGTCCTTACAACAAGTAGAAAAAGAGGTGGAAGATGTCCTCTCGAAGATGAATAAGGTTGATTCATGGTTTGATCATCAACCTGTGGAAATCGAATGGTTTGGTGGAAGGTGGCAGCCGGGTGACCTTTCCTGTGACCATGAATTAGTGGAAAAGCTTTGCTATCATGCCAATGAAGTATTGCAAACCACTCCAATCATTGAAGCCTCTCCCTGGGGAACGGATGGTGGAATCCTATCTAAGGGAGGGAATATTCCGGTCGTCGTATTTGGTCCTGGAACAACTGAAGTGGCTCATGACGCAAACGAATACATCGAATTGAATAAAATCTACCAAACTGCTGAAATTCTTTCCCTATTTATTTTGGATTGGTGTAATAAAGAGTGATAATTTTCCTCTTTATGGGTATAGAGTAATAAATGATATTTAACCCTTTCACAAACCGTTGGTCAGCTTCAATGTAATCTTATAAACTTCATATCAACCACAGAAGGAACAACTCTCTTGATTAAAGACATAGGTTGTTCCTTTTTATAATGGTTTGTTTCATAACTTACCTTATCACTTCATATGTTGGTAAAAAAGGGGCTTATGAGAATGCAAACATACGAATATATTAAAAAGCCGAAGATAGAAGCTGCCATTTATAAAGATGGCTATAACAGAAGACTGCGGGTGGATGAGTTTAGAGGGAACCCGGTATTATTGTGGGAGTATGTGAAGAAAGAAACTCAGTCCAATCTTTATGAAAAGGTAATTGTGAAAGCAAGACGGGATCAATCTCTCTTTTTTTTCGAAAAAGGTTTCATCTTGGAGGGGGGAGTAAACGCTTACTTTAATGGGGATAAAGCTTTTTTTATGAGTAAGTTTTTAACAGATGAAAGAAGAAATAGCTCTTACTGGAGGGATGAGGATGACATTCTTCAATCCGTCCAGGAGCTCGGTAGACACGAAAGCGCAGGTTCTAAAGCGATTTCCGTCGCGACCGAAGAGCATGCAGCGCAGCTGGCCGACCTTTATCAAGAAGTATTTAAGCTATATCCTGTACCATTACACAATCCCGACTATGTGAGAGAGTCAATGAAAAGTGGGACAATCTTTGTTCATATCGAGGAGGAAGGAAGAATCATCAGTGCTGCTTCCGCCGATGTGTCTTCAACCTGTAAGAACGCCGAATTGACGGATTGTGCTACACGCTCTTCCTATCGCAAAGGCGGGTATATGAAGCATCTGATCCAAAAATTAGAAGGAGAACTGCTTAACCGCGACATTTTCTGTGCCTATACGATTGCCAGGGCACTTTCATTTGGTATGAATGCGGTATTCCATCAGCTCGGATATCGATATGGCGGTAGACTGGCGAACAATTGCATCATCTTCGACAAAATGGAAGATATGAACATTTGGGAAAAAGATTTGAGTGTAATGTAAAATGATGAAAACCGAATGGGGTTCTAATTCATAGGCTAATGTATAGTTTTGTTCTTAGGGGAAAGATACTTTTGGAAAGTTGGTGGAGTAGATGAAAATGAATCTCTATAAACCAAAAAGGGATTGGAAGGATATTGAGCTTTGGAAAGACGTAACGGATGAACAATGGAATAATTGGTTATGGCAGCTGACGAACACCATCAGGACCCTTGATGACTTAAAGAAAGTGGTAAACCTGACACCGGATGAAGAGGAAGGTGTAAAGATTTCGACTAAAACAATCCCGCTTAACATTACTCCTTATTATGCATGGTTAATGAATGAAGATGACGCGCGCTGCCCTATCCGGATGCAATCCGTTCCGATTGGTCAGGAAATTCATAAAACGAAGTATGACCTGGAAGATCCTTTACATGAAGATGAAGATTCCCCTGTTCCTGGATTGACGCACAGATATCCTGACAGAGTGTTATTTCTCGTAACCAATCAATGCTCCATGTACTGCCGTTACTGTACGAGAAGAAGGTTTTCGGGACAAATTGGAATGGGCGTACCAAAGAAGCAACTTGATGCGGCCATTGAATATATCCGGGAGACTCCTAGTGTAAGAGACGTACTGCTATCGGGAGGGGATGGTCTACTGATTAATGACCAGATTCTTGAATACATCTTAAAGAATTTAAGAGAGATTCCGCATGTCGAGATCATCCGGATTGGAACGAGGGCACCCGTAGTGTTTCCACAGCGGATTACCGAGAACCTATGTAATATCTTGAAGAAATATCATCCAGTGTGGTTGAATACTCACTTTAATACATCGATCGAAATTACGGAAGAGTCCAAGAAAGCGTGTGAGATGCTCGTAAATGCAGGGGTTCCTGTAGGGAATCAAGCGGTTATTCTCGCAGGTATAAACGACAGTGTGCCTATTATGAAAAAGCTTATGCACGATCTTGTTAAGATTCGTGTACGTCCATACTATATTTATCAATGCGACTTATCAGAAGGAATCGGCCACTTCCGCGCACCTGTATCCAAAGGACTGGAGATTATCGAAGGCTTAAGGGGACATACATCCGGCTATGCCGTACCGACCTTTGTGTTAGATGCCCCTGGTGGTGGAGGGAAAATTTCCCTGCAACCGAATTACCTTATTTCTCAAAGTGCTTCTAAAGTGGTCGTCCGTAATTTTGAAGGAGTCATCTCCACTTATCCGGAACCGGAAGAATATGTAGCAGGCAGAGCAGATGATTATTTTAAAGAAGTGTATCACGATGAAGAGATTAAAGAACCTACCATTGGAATTGCCGGCTTGATGAATCAAACCCATTCTTCCCTCACCCCGAGTGGACTTAAGCGTTTGGAACGTCGAAAGAAATATCAGGAAAATCCGGATCACAATTCCCTTAAGGACTTTAGAGGAAAGAGAGATCAGCTTAAAGAAAAGAAGCATAAAGCTATGCTATCGAAAATGGAACAAGATAAAAATGATGATAAGGAAGAAACCGTCAATGGATAAAAATAATGTAAAAATATGCGAATGGTGTGAAGCTGAGACAGCTCATGAGGATCAATCGAACGTGTATTGGGAGCTCCCTGATGGTACAAGAGCGATTCAAATCTCGATTGTCCCCAGCATGAGCTGCAGTCATTGTGGAATGGAGTATCAGGAAGAAGCGGTCATCAATGAAATAGAAGACCAGCTTATGTTAATCGACACCAATTTAATCGATAAAGTGATCACTTACACAGAATTAATGAAACTTCCCCGTTTACTAAAGAAAAATTACTTTCGATTTTAACCTTGGATCATTCCGGGAAAAGTACTCACATAAAGCAAACACTTTACGAATTCATCTTCTTCCGCTATCCTTTTAAAAAAGAAACAACAAGGGTAGGTGGAACAGATGAGAAAATCCTTTTATCATTATTTAATGAAATATAGGCAGCCTTCTGCCAAGGATGAATTAACTCATTTCGCAAATTCAGCTTATGATGATCATAGCTTTCCTAAACAATCACAACAATACCATGAGATTAGTTCTTACCTAGAAATGAATGGTCATTATCTTGAAAGTATGTCCATTTTCGATATGGCATGGGACGCCTATTTATTAGAAGAAAAAGTTTAACCTAATAATCCTTGAAGCCAATGGACTGACATTTGTTCTAGACAAATGTCGGTCCTTTTTTAAAAAGGCTTTTCGTGTATACCGATATGATTGTTGTTGCATATCATATAAAAAAGGCGATTAAGGGTGAGGGGAGAATGAAGAAACGAAAAGAGCCTAGATTCAGAGTTGGAGAAACGGTAGTCGTAACAATCTATGGTACTGTCGGGAAAATCACCGACATTAAAAAACTCGATGGTGAGTTTTTATATGAGGTAAACGAAAGTGAAGGACTTTTCAAGGAGAAAGCATTAGAATTGCTTGATTCTTATGATGGATACATTTTTGAACAGGAACAGATCGATATTGAATATAAATTTCTATTCGGAGATCTTGTTATTGTCAAGGGGTATGAAGAGGATCTCTTTAAGGTGGTAGGATTCAGGACGGAAATATGGCGTTATAAGGACGATGCCTGGGAAGACGTTATTTATGAGTTAATGAGAATTACAGATGGAGAGTGGTTAGAAGCAGACGAAGATGAAATCACCTTAGTTGCAGATGAAGAGCAAGCAGAGGCGTTTATTAAGAAATACGGATTCGTATTTCCGCAGAAAAAAGAAGGCAAAATAAAATCGCTTCATTCAACTGCTCACCCAAAGCCAAGTTGGATTGATCAGCTTCTGGACCATTATAATGATTACAAAACCCTGTATCTTCTCTTTAAAGATACTAAATATAAGAATAAGATGGACTATGTGTTAGAACAATTGAAAACTCATATAAACTCACAATCTATTGTTAAAGAGAAGGAATAAGCCACATGATATACAGAAAAACTGGAACGCTTATGATTAAAAATGATAGCAATACAACCCGAAGAATCCACTGCATTCCTGAAACAATCATTCCCTCACCACTTTCTAAATCTTTTAACATCGTTTTCGTTTTCTGAGTAAATGTGCTTAACATCGAATCGCTCCTTATCTTTGATGATAAAGTCTATGCTTGTCTTTTAAGTCTTATGAAAACTTTTTTCTCATAGCATAACTGGAAGAGTGCTGTCATAAATTGAGAATCAAAGGGGGCGATCACATGCGGGAGATAGAAGTCTTTATCGACACCGAGGAAATTGCTGAGTTCTTCATGAAAGAACTCGTTCAAAGAGGATATGTACCGTCAGAAGATGAGCTGGAAGAAATAGCGGATATCACATTCGAGTATCTGATTGCCAAATGTATCATTGATGAAGAATGGGAAGAAGATGTATAGGATCTTTTCAACCATCGAAATGGAAATCACATCGTAAGGAATGTCCTTTCACATAATGGGGATTAACTCTTAAGTGTCTGTCATGTTTTTCGGGTTGCAGAAAAACATGGAGGCACTTATTTTGAGTTAATCCCTCTTTAGATTCACCAGAAATGAGGTCAACGCTTTCCACTTTTTTGTCATAGAAAAATGCTCTGGTACCATCATCGTCAGAAGAGGTGCCATAACTTCGATCGGCTGGTCTGTAAACCAGTCAGACGGAGAGAGTGTGAAAAAAGGCATGTTATCCCAAACAGAACACAAAGTGGGACTATATAGACGAGTTTTTATATTTTTTTTCGAATAAATGTGTGGCCAGTAATCTGCTCTCGATCCGCTGTGGGAATGGTGAATCGCAAATGAGAATGCAGTCGGAAAGACAGAGTGATGAAATAAAATTCCGTATAACCTCTTGCCTAACATAATTCTGCGCTTAACCTGTTCAAAGTGAGATACAGAAAGGCCTGCAAGAGAGTAGGGAGATTGTTTTCCATATGGGAAGAGAATAGAAGTGAATTCTAAACGGTCCTGCAACAGGAAAAGCCATTCTTCCACTCCGATTGGTTTTTTAATATCTGCTAATATTCTCTTTTGAATCATTTGTTGTTCATTCATGATGAGCCCTGTGGTTAAAACTTGTTTATTACCCGTTGTAAGAAAGTCATTCCATATACTTTTCATGAAAATGGAAACCTTGAATTTTTTTAGAAGGTGAAAAGAAGAATGCCCCGTTCTTTTCCACTGTTCATAAAGTAATAATTGTGGATACGCATCTTGAAATATGGCTGCGTTACATAGCTCGAGAAATGAGAAAAACGCATTTTGATCTTTTTTGGATAAGACGTGTGAAAGCAGATTATTTTTAATGTCAGTCATATGATAGCCAGCATTCCTGGATACCATATGAGCAAGAAACGACCAGTGGATTTCAGGGTGATTCTTGAAAAAATCAATGTAACATGCAGTTCTTGTTAAGTTATTGAGATTAGCATCCCTTACTTTCATCACAATACGTTCATACAGTTCAAGATCCTGAGGGAAATAAACAATCGGAGTAGGCTCATGGATTGCTTTATTATAAAGTTCGCAAATAGATTCCTCTTTAAGAAGCGGCCTCGTATAGTCTTTGTTCCCCGTCTTGATTATGTTTAAAAACTTCTGAAACGGTGAAGAGGTCAAGGGATCACGCTCCACTAAGATATTTTTTTATGTTTGAAACTAATTTCAAAATGAAACGTATATAGTAATACAAGTGGAAAAGAAACATTCTTGGGAGGATTACTTATGTTAAGAAAAATAATCAAAAGTCTGTTAAATTCGAAACATCATCGATACAGCTCCAGTGATGCGTGGAGAAAGCATAAATCACCTAAACATAAACATTTTGGACATCAGCATTATAAGAAGCATAAGAGCAAAAGCTTTTTTTCCAGCTTTTTTAGCAGTTGATGGAATGAGAGGAAATGGGATATGCACACTCTTTTCCGTAGACTGATCGATGGCTTTGAACAGACGTGGAAACCTGGAGAAAACATCAATGGCTTCCATATCATCCGATTAGTTGGAAAAGGAAGCTATGGTACAACTTATTCGGTCATGGACCACTCGAATGGAAAAGAAGCCATATTAAAAAGAATTCGCCCTTACAAAAAGTTATTTTCTAATCACGTCCAATATGTTCAAAATGAAATGAATGCACTACAAACTTTACCTCATCCTCAGTTTCCGTCCGTTTATACAGCAGGTGAGTATAGGAAGACTCCTTATTTCGTTATGGAAAAAATGCACGGTCAAACATTCGAGGAGTTAATTTTTAAGGAAGGAAAAACTTACTCAGAGGGAGAATCACTAAAGTTAGGTGTACAATTGGTTATCCTGGTTCAATGGATCCATGAAAATGGGTACGTTCACAGAGACTTGAGGATCCCTAATATTTTACTGGATCATGGAACGCTTCAAATAATAGACTTTGGCCTTGCTTGTGTAATGAATGCAACATCAGAGATTATCCCAGGGAAACATAAGGATTTTATGCGGGATAAATCGAAGAACAGTGATTTCTACGCAATCGGGCATTTTCTGTTATTTTTATTGTATTCTTCTTATGAACCGACGACGAAAAAGGAGAGAAGCTGGGAAGAAGAACTTGCCATTCATCATGATACCAGGATGGTGATCAGAAGACTTCTGCAGATTGATTCAGGATTTAGGGATGCTGCGGAGATCCTGGAGGAATTATACCAAGTGATTGACACATTACAAGAACGATAATCGAGGAGGAATATCATATGTCTTTTTTCAACAAAGTGTTTGCTTCAATAGGAATCGGAGCTGCTACAGTAGATACAAAATTAGAAAAATCAAGCTATCAAGCAGGGGAAACAGCAAAGGGTATAGTAGAAATTACAGGAGGGAGTGCAGATCAAAATATCGATTCTATCTATTTAACTCTTTTTACTACATATATTCGTGAATCAGATGACAAAAAGTATACTGATTATGCTCCCATTCAAAAAGTGCAAATATCCGAGCCCTTTAACATCGGCGAAAATGAAAAGAAAGAGTTTCCTTTTACTTTTACCTTACCATTTGAAACCCCAATCACGTATGGAAATACAAGAGTGTGGGTAGCCACTGGCTTAGATATTAAAAATGCAGTTGACCCTAAAGACAAAGATTATATTGAAATTATACCGAATGAATTGACGAATGCGGTGCTCACATCTGTTCAGGAACTGGGCTTCAGGATTCGTAAGGTTGAATGTGAGCAAGCACCACGCCGCTACAGAGGCCGCTATCCATTCATACAAGAATTCGAATTCGTACCGGTCAATGGTCCATATCAACGAAAATTAGATGAACTGGAAGTAATGTTCCTAAATCAATCTCTAGAACAAGTGGATTTGCTTCTGGAAGTGGATCGACGGGCAAGAGGGTTAGGTGGATTTTTAGCAGAAGCTCTTGAAATGGACGAATCCATGGTCAGACTAACAATTAGAACGTCAGATATCCCTCATCTCTCATCTAAACTGCAGGATGAGATAAATAAATTCGCTTAAAGGATCGATTCGACAAAGATTCCTATGTTTCCATGAAGGATTCGACAAGATCTATGTGTAATAGTATGAGTACAACATAATGACGGAGGGGTGCTCATGCCTTTACTTGAAAAAATCATTCGTCCTAAGCTATTGAGATCTACCTATGACATGACCATTTTCCAAACTCCAAAGTATGGAGAGGATAAAGGCTATGAAAAGGTGTATCGAATCTCGGTTGAAGCAAATAATCATGAAGAAGCCCTGTATAAAACGTTCAGAACATTTAACGTACCAGATCTGGTTCCTAAAGATTATCAGGGCAGATACATTGCTACACGTGATATTATCTTTATTGACGAGGGACGGAGAGGTCATTATTATTATCGCCTTCAGCCAAATGGATGGAAAAGAGTAAACCGGATCTTGATTCATTAAATATGGAACAACGAAAAGTAAAAGGAAAGAATCTTCCTCTCAAGGTAAGATTCTTTCCTTTGTTTTATTGGCAATACTTATATGTGATTACCCGGACCGTTTTTCCGGTTCTGAGCTGAATTTTCCTTAGCATGCGCATTGTGCTCTGCATCCAGGACTTCTTTTGGGATATGGTTATTTTTCTTAGGAGCATTGATTCTGTTTCGGTGTTTTTTACCCATACCAATTATCCTCCTCGTTATGATTTAAGTCTTTCAGTTCTTGAAGAGTTAGGTTGTGTCCCGGAACGGGTAGAAGGGTTTGTTTCATTTGCATGTTGAACTGCTTGCTTCAATTTCTTACTCATTTTTTCTTTAGCCATGTGAATCCCTCCTTCTGTCGTTAGTTTGACCCCATACTCTGCTTTCTATCCTTCCATTTTCAAGCGTTGCATAAGAAATAAAAAAGGATTACAATGGTGTTTCAGCAGACTTGTTAGGAGGAAACGTAAATTGAGTATACATATTAATGCAAAAGAAAATGAAATAGCAGAAACGGTTTTATTACCAGGAGATCCACTTAGAGCAAAGTATATTGCAGAAACCTTTCTGGAAAATCCAACCTGTTACAATGAGGTTCGCAATATGTTTGGATACACAGGGACATATAAAGGGAAAAGAATTTCGGTTCAAGGGACAGGCATGGGTGTACCTTCCATTTCCATTTATATCAACGAATTGATGCAAAGCTATAACGTTCAAAACCTGATCCGTGTCGGTACATGTGGTGCTATCCAAAAGGATGTTAAAGTTCGTGACGTTATTCTGGTTATGACCTCATCAACTGATTCTCAAATGAACCGATTGACATTTAACGGGATTGACTATGCACCGACAGCTAACTTTGATCTTCTTAAACGTGCTTATGATGCCGGCGTGGAAAAAGGCCTTAACTTGAAGGTTGGAAATGTATTTACTGCCGACATGTTCTACAATGACAATGCAGAGCACGAAAAATGGGCTCAATACGGCATTCTGGCAATTGAAATGGAAACGTCAGCTCTATATACATTAGCTTCAAAGTATGGACGCAATGCATTATCTGTACTTACAGTCAGTGATCATATATTAACAGGTGAAGAAACGACAGCAGATGAGCGTCAAACAACATTTAATGAAATGATTGAAGTTGCATTGGAAGCTGCTATTCAAGAGTAGGTCCATTTACGATCAAAAGAAACTGCTTACATTCCCACTTCTGGGTTTATAGGCAGTTTTTCATTTTGTGAAGGATATCCTGCTTACAGAAATCTAATAACATGATAAGATGTTGGATGGAACCATTTTAGAGAAACTAGGTGAAAGTATGAAAAAGATCATCTTCGTAACGGCTGCTTCCTTGATTATGCTATCGGGATGTTCGCAAGTACAAGATTGGTCAGAGAATTTATTTGGCCAGAAACAACAAGAAACAAAAGAAGAGGAACCTAAGCAGCAAACTCCGGGAGATCAACCGGAGCAGGATGAACAACCGGAACAGGAACAATCTCCCACTTCAGAGGAAGAAGCCGTTCCTCCTGAACTACAATTAGAGGCTCAATACTTTAATGATGTGAAAGTAGTGGATGGAAAACAAGTGATTCAAAATCCCTCCAATCTTTTAGCGCTTGTAAATAAGGAATACGCATTAGATGAATACAAACCAACTGATTTGGTTCGCCCAAATGTTCCGTTCGTATTTGGTAATCAAGAACTTGAAAAGGCGTATCTTCGTAAAGAAGCGGCAGTACAGCTGGAGAAAATGTTCGCTGACGCCAAATCACAAGGGATTTTACTAACGGCTATTTCAGGTTATCGTTCATATGAATATCAAAAAATGCTGTTGGAAAGAGAAATTGCTCAATTTGGAGAAGAAAAAGCCGTAATGGCCGTGGCACCTCCAGGACAAAGTGAGCATCAATCCGGTTTAGCCATGGATATTTCAAGTCAAAGTAATAACTTCCAGGTAAACATTGAATTTGCTGATACGAAGGAAGGAAAATGGCTTGCTGAAAACGCTTATAAATATGGGTTCATCCTTCGTTATCCTGAAGATAAGGTTTCAATTACCCAATATCAATATGAGCCCTGGCATTTTAGGTATGTTGGTAAGGATGCAGCTAAAGTCATTCATGAAAACGATTGGTCTTTAGAGGAATATTTTAATAATGTGAAAAAAATATAATGGGTTTTTCAAGGGTTAGGGGCTTTAGCTTCTGACCCTTTTCTTGTCACTTGTGATTGATATTAGAGTCTCTTATTAAAATCATTCCGCTCTGGGGTTGTTCTGTTTTCTCAAGAGTTTACATACAACAATAATAGGGGCCGTCCAAGTTTGAGGTGAGCGGGTGAAACGTATGTTGAGGACTTTTAGCATTCTTATCATAGGAAGTGTGTTTGTAGGGATCGGTATCAATCTTTTTTTCGTGCCCCATCATTTCCTGGACGGGGGTATGATTGGGATTGGCCTTATTGCCCATTACTGGTTTGGTTTTAAGCCGGGGCTCACGATTATCTTACTGAGTGTGCCGTTATATATGCTGGCTTTTTTTGTGGACAGAAAACTTTTCTATAATAGTATTCACGGTCTATGGTTATCCTCGTTAATGATAGACTTTTTTCATCAGTGGAAGAATATTCTCACTCTTCCCCCGCTTATGAGCGCCTTCTTAGGTGGGACATTTGTTGGGATTGGAATCGGCCTTATGTTAAAAGGAAACTCCGCCACGGGAGGATCTGATTTATTGGCTCAATTGATTGGAAAAAGTTTTCACTTGAATGTAGGGAAATTAATCTTTGCTTTTGATAGCATCGTGCTGGTGGTTGGCTGGCCGATCATCGGTACGGAGTCTTTCTTATATTCTTTATTTGCTGTCAGTACAGTAGGGTTTTTTACAACGATTTTGACACATCATAATCATGACAATGGATTTTCCTTTCGTTAATATTGAAAAGCTGATAGAATAAAGAAGCTATGAGCTCAAGATTGCTCCTATAGCTGTTTCGTGATAGTGTAGTCGGTAAATTCACACAAGATACATAGCAACGAAAGTGGTGGAAGCTTTGGAACAAGATAAGACAGATCAGTCACAACAAGAAACCCATTCAAGTTTTATAAAAATGAAAAAGTTTAAATTTGTTATGCTCTTGTTTTTCCTTGTATTTGCAACTGCAGGAATTACAACATTTGCCCTGGCGTTTGGAGACGAGAAGGCAGTAAATGTAGGAGTAACCGAACGATCAGAGTTTCAAAAACTATATGAAGCGTATGATAAGTTAAATGAAAATTACTTTAAAGACCTTGATCAGGACACCTTAGTAAACGGTGCTATTAATGGAATGCTTGATAGTGTGGGAGATCCTTATTCTGATTATATGAATGTAGAAGAAGCTGAAAAGTTCCAGGAAAGCATCTCTTCTTCTTTCGAAGGAATCGGTGCAGAAATACAGGAGAAAGAAGGATACATTTCCATCGTTTCTCCCATAAAAGGTTCTCCGGCAGAGAAAGCCGGATTACAGCCGAACGATACAATCACAAAAGTGGATGACAAAAGTATTCAAGGAATGTCTGTCACCGATGCGGTTCTCCTCATTCGGGGTGAAAAAGGGACAAAGGTTACACTGACCATTCAGCGACCAGGACAAGATAAGCCAATGCAAGTAACCATTACAAGGGATGAAATTCCAATTGAAACGGTTTATGCAGAAATGAAAGAAAATGGTGTAGCTGAAATTCAAATTACGAGCTTTTCAGAGGATACGTATAAAGAATTAACGGAAGCTTTAAATGAAATGAACGATAAAGGCATGAAAAAACTTGTACTTGATTTAAGACAAAATCCAGGTGGATTACTGGATCAAGCTGTGAAAATCTCTAACTTGTTTGTTCCTGAAGGTGAAGTTTTATTCCAAGTAGAAGACAGCAACGGTAAAGTGGAAAAGTATGTTTCAGAATCAGGGCAGAAGGTAGATGTGCCAACAGCTGTTCTTGTTGATGGTGGAAGCGCAAGTGCTGCCGAAATCTTAGCAGCAGCTGTAAGTGAGTCAAACGATATTCCCCTTGTTGGAACGAAAACCTTTGGTAAGGGAACTGTCCAAACAGCCGAAACATTCCAAGATGGATCAAACATGAAGTTTACAACGGCTAAATGGTTAACGCCAGATGGCAATTGGATTCATGAAAAGGGGATCACTCCTGATATTGAAGTGAAGATGCCGGAATATGCACAGCTTCCATATATCAATCCTGAAAAGGAACTGAAGGAATCAGACTTATCTGATCAGGTGAAAACAGCAGAGCAAATGCTCAAGGCACTGGACTTGAATCCAGGAAACGTTGATGGATATTATGATGAAGATACAACAAAAGCGGTTAAGCAGTTCCAGGAAAAGAATGAACTAGAGGTAACAGGAACGTTAAATGCTGAGACGACGGCTAAGCTTATGTCCAATCTTCGAGAAAAACTAAAAGAAAACGATCCGCAAGTGAAAAAAGCGATCGAAGAATTAAACAAAAATAATTAAGTGGAAGATCTCAGGTGAAAGTACCTGAGATCTTTTTTTCTATTGGTTTCTTCTTACTCGTATAGAATATATGTGCTTTACCAACAATGAGAGTATATATGAGGTGATCTTATGAAAAAACCAGCGTTACTGCTGACTTTATTATTTTCTGTATTCATTGTTGTAAGTTGTTCGCCTTTCTGGGGTGAGAGAGAACAACCGGCACCCAAAGAAGAAGTTCAATCGCAAAAGCATTTCTTAAATGAAAAGGATGAATCGATTTTTCCTTTAGTCCTTCAGGATAAAAAATCTCCTGTTAATGTACTTCTAATCGGTTCAGATCAACGAAATAACGAACCTGCCCGTGCAGATGTTTTAATGGTTGCTCAATATACTCCACAATCCACATCCATGAAGATTGTTTCTATCATGAGAGATACATTTGTCAACATCCCTGGATATGAAAAGAGCAAAATTAATCATGCGTATACGTGGGGTGGAGAAGAGCTCCTGGCTGAAACGATAAAAAAAAATTTCAACATAGATGTTCACCATACCCTGAAAGTAGATTTTAAGGGTTTCATAAACATGATGGATCTCGTTTTTCCAAAAGGGGTCGGGGTTACAGTGTCAGAGCCGATGATCAAGTATTGGAAATGGTCAAAGAGTCCCGGGAATCAAGTTTTAAAAGGAGAAGAAATCTTACAATATATAAGGTTTAGGGGAGACATAAATAGCGATTTTGGACGAGTGGAGAGACAGCAGGAAATCATGGAGTTAGCAGAAAACAGTCTAATGGAGCAAATGCAGTCTGGCGAAGGAATTACCACCGTCGTTTCTATTATGAGAGAAGGTTTAAAAAACGTGGAAACCTCTACACCAATGAGTGAAGTGATAAAGTATGGAATGTCATTAATGCTAAATCCCGTAAACCGGGTGGACACACTTCGAGTACCGATAGAAGGGAGCTTTACGGATCTTTCTACAGTGAATGCAGGACAGGTCTTAGACATGGATGAACAGAAAAATCAAGAAGCCATCAGTGAGTTTCTGAAAACAGTTGAGTGATTTACCAAGAATGAAACTCGGATGAATCCAGGTCCAGGAAAGTTTCTATCTTTTTCATCTTTCTTACAATCAAATCATGTAGATATTTTTTGTACTTCAGGTCTTCAGCTTGATCATGTTCCAAATGCAGAATTTTAAGATGTTCCAGATGTTCTCTTAATGTACGCTCATCACTGTCCGATCCACCTGACTGGACCTTGCGGAGAATGACGTCCACCAATTTTTCGTGGCTAGCTTCGATTGTCTTCGTTCCTTGTCTAGCATAAATGGCCCCATACCTTAATTCACCTCTTGTCACAATAGAGGTATAGGGAACGTATCGTGGATCATAATCAATGATGAGAACCTGGAATCGTTTTAAGTTCAACAAAGGGTGAATCTCTTTAGGGAAGATGAAATCCTCGGTTCGATAACGTAAATATTTTGGAAGTAGATGCTGTAGTTTATTATCAACATCCGCTTTATCTAAAAACTCCTCATCTGACAATCCCTTTAAATCTAACGATCCATCATCATATTGCATCACTCCTATAATTATGCATCCGCCTCCTGTATTGGAGATAGCCAGAATATGCTTCGCCATTTTTGTGAATTCAATCCAATCTGATTTGAAATCCACGTAATCCGTTTCCCCCGTATTATGAAGCAACAGATCCTTCAATGTTTCATGAGAAGGATTCTTCAAAAAGTCCCTTAACTTAAGCGGAACAATCTTCTCATAGTACAATGACAACCCCACCTTTTTAGTACTCACATGTATTGATTCTGCCGAAATGGAACGGTCTTTTATAGTGATAAATTGAAGAAATAAATAACATCCATAGACTATCTTAGGTGACTTAATTCCTGTCTATTTCATTCTATGCGTGTAAAGATTATAAAACGCATTTTACAATGGCTCTTTTCTAAAAGTTTGTAGTTTTTGAATGTCTGCTTGGGCTCTGTTCATTAGTGTGAGCTGGATGGTGAGGGGAACAGCTCAGCTTGTAGCTAGCGTACGGCCGAGCCTCCTCGGCTTTGCTTCCGGGGTCTAGTCACGCCGGTTCTTCCGCAAGAGTCTGCGCAGTTCCCCTCACCATCTTTAAGAGATTTTTCGTGACAGATCTAAAAGGTGTCAAATCCAATCTAATTAGAAAACAGAATTCATCTTCAATAAGACATTAACCTCTACTCACTTTAAAAGAAGTATTCAATTGAGCCGTCACAAAAACACTGATTAATAACTGATTTTTGAGCTAGCATTAAGAGGTTGATTTTGTGCTCATATGTTTAGATAGTTTGTTTTTTGGGAACAAACGCTCAACATATCTACAATAGAAGCTTTTTTTGTATTTGAATATCCGTCATTAGGAAGTCAAAATGTAGAAGCACAGAGTGGATTGTAGCGGAAGGCACTTGACTCCTGCGGGAGATAGAGGGAAGGTCGAGACCCCACAGACGGAACGTCGAAAGGAGGCTCGACTTCCTCCCCGGGGAATCTTGTGCCTGGAGCGGAAAGGAACGATCCCTGTTTTTACACTACCACTCATGATATATTCACTTTTTCTTGGAAGTTATGCAAAGCCAGTGGGTGAGACCACGGAGGCTCACCACAGCCCCACGGAAAGCGAGCATCCTGTAGCGGAAATCAACTACAACTTTATTCTCTAAGATGGCCACAAACTTTGCGAAAAGACCATTACGAGAATGCCTTCATTGTGTTCATAAGCGCTTTCTAATAGAATATGTATAGGATCTATAGAGAGGAAGATTAAATGAAGAAAGATGTTTATATACTATCCGGATTCCTTGGAAGTGGAAAAACAACGTTATTAAAAGATTTGCTTCAAGCCTTAAAGGACCAGAATAAAAAACCGGCCGTATTAATGAATGAATTAGGAAGTGTATCCATCGATAGTGATGAAGTTGAAAAAGATACGGCTTTACGGGAGTTGCTTGATGGATGTATATGCTGCACCATATCAGAAAAGCTGGAATCTCAGCTTCAGGAATTACTGCTTAACGAAAATTTCGATGTACTGGTTATTGAAACCACAGGAGCAGCACACCCCGTTGAGGTTGTTGATTCCATCTTATCCCCGCTGTTTGCAAATCAGTTCGAATTTAGAGGGATTGTTACTGTTGTGGATGGACTACAGTGGCGAAATAGAGGTGAATTCAGTCCGGCCGTCTTACATTTGATGAGAGAACAAATTCGCCATGCTCAATATATTGTGGCGAATAAAATGGATTTGCTTTCAGAGATGGAGCAGGGAACATTCTCGTATGAGCTTCAGCAAATCAACCCTATTGCTAAAGTGTACTTAACCAACTATTCAAAGGTCTCCATGACAGATCTATTTTCTTTAAAAGCGGATAACCGAAACGGTTCCTATGAGAAAGCATCCATCGGCGAGCATTTAACCCTACAAGCAATCGTGTATACATTCAATGGATCAGTCAAAGGAGAAGCGTTTGAAGAATGGGTGAAAAATCAACCTGACAGCATTTATAGAATGAAGGGGTATGTTCCTTTACAGGGGCGAAAAAATCCAACCTTGTTTCAATATTCATATGGTATGCCTTTATTTATGCCGGGAGATATGAAATATCCTACCAATTTCGTCATAATTGGAGATGATTTACATAAATCAGAAGTAATACGTTCATTGCAGGAGATAGATATAACCGAATAACCTAAGGAGTGGGGAAACAATTCATGGTGTTTCTATTGTTTAGTGTAGAACTGATCATATTTATCGGTGGACTATACGGGTTGAGTATACATGAGACAACACTGCAGTTCATCATCTTTACCAGCCTCATCGTACTTAGTGTCATCATGTTTATATCAACGATCGTGTATTATCAGCGAAAAAAACATAAAAGGGAAAGGACCAATGATTGTTGGGACTGTGCATTTTATTCACCGGACTGTCTTCCTTTTCCACGGGGAAAGAAATTTGACTGTGATTCCCCGGACTGTGATTGTACTCCGGACTGTAGTCCATAGGAGGGGATAGAGTGAAAGACTTCCTTACATTATCTTTTATGCCCTGTCATAGAATACGAGAACGTTCACTCATCGTCAGGGGGAAACAATTCCCATTATGTTTCCGCTGTATGGGAATTCTCGTGGGAATCCTAATCGGGATCCCGTTCGTTTGGGTGTATTTTCCTTTGGTAACATTCGTTCATTTGCTTTATGTGGGAATGCTCATCATCCCTCTACTGGCAGATGGATACACCCAGAAGTGGAAGTGGAGAACTAGTACTAATTCGTTACGGTTGCTGACCGGACTCCTATGTGGGATCGGACTATCGATTAGTATCATTCTTTGCTCCAAGGTGGGAGTCAGAACTGTCATGGTCTTGACCGGTTCATAACCATTGACAGATCAGAAGAAAATGTTTAAACTATAATAGTTAACTTAGTGAACTATTTAGTTAGTGTAAGCAGTGAGAAAGGTCGATTTTTAGTGGGAAAAGAAATGTTCGAGTTAGAGGGATTATTTAGATCCGTTTTTAGAATGATGAAATCAGATATTCGAACCATCTTTGGTGAGTTCATTTCCAATGGAGAATTTCGGGTACTTCAGCTCATTAGGGAGAATGGGGCATTGAAATCCTCTGAAATATCCAAACGTATGGAAGTATCGGCAAGTCACATTACTTCCATTACAGATACATTAGTAGAAAAAGGGTATATCACAAGAATGCGTTCTAACGAAGATCGTAGAGTAGTAGAGTTAGCTTTGACACCTCAGGGCGTTGATATGCTGGCTCAATGTGAAGAAAAAAAGACTCAATACTTTCAGGAATTATTTGTGAAATTTGATAAAGAAGAGATAAACCACCTGATTGAACTGTTTGAAAAACTATTAGCATCAAATCGCAAGTAATAAGTGTAAGAAAACAGAGCAAGGGTTGACCGGAATGGGTCATCCCTTCTATTATGCTTAATTACTTAAGTAAGTGAATTATTCTAATTATAAATATTAAGGGAGACTTAAAAATGGAGCACTTAGAACATCGAAAAAAAGTAATGATCATGATAGCCATCATGTCAGCCATGTTATTCGCAGCATTGAATCAAACGATAGTGGGAACCGCTTTACCACGAATTATTTCCGAAATCGGCGGGATTGACTATTATAGCTGGGTATTTACAATCTTTATGTTAACCAGTTCGGTAACAGCCATATTAGTAGGGAAATTATCGGATATGTATGGAAGAAAGCCATTCATCCTCCTTGGTATCGGTGTCTTTATGATCGGGTCATTCTTGAATGGACTTTCTTCCTCAATCCTTCAATTAATCATCTTCAGGGGGATTCAGGGCTTTGGAGCCGGGATGATCATGTCTACTGCGTTTACGGCTGTAGGAGACTTATTTTCGCCTCGGGAAAGAGGGAAGTGGCAAGGTTTAATGAGTAGTGTATTTGGTCTTGCAAGTGTGTTCGGACCTACATTAGGAGGCTGGATCGTTGATAATGCAGATTGGCACTGGGTATTCTGGGTCTTCCTTCCAGTAGGTTTCGTCGCCTTTGGAATGATTTATAAAATGTTTCCTTCACAGAAACCAAATAGAGGGTTGAAAGTGGACTATTTAGGCTCCGTTATGCTTACTCTAACGATTATTCCATTACTATTGGCCTTTACATGGGGTGGGAATGACTATGAATGGGTTTCCCTTCCGATAATAGGGTTACTGTCAGCAACGGTGTTATTTTTTGTCTTATTTATCATTACGGAAAAGAAAGCAAGTAATCCCGTTCTTCCACTTCAATTGTTCAAGAATAAAATCTTCACGTTATCCAATATCATTGGATTTATCCTGGGTGCCGGGATGTTTGGAGCCATCATGTATATGCCGTTCTTTATCCAAGGAGTCATGGGGACATCTGCCACTAAGTCGGGCTTGGTGATGATGCCGATGACATTAAGTATGGTGATCGCAAGTACAGTTGGTGGACAGATCATCACTAAGACAGGCAGATATAAATTTCTAGCCCTTATCGGTTTGTTCGTAATGAGTGCAGGAATGATTCTTTTATCCTTTATGGATACGAACACAAACAATACAACGGCTCTAATCAATATTATTATAGTAGGAACAGGTCTTGGACTGAGCTTCCCTGTGTTCACTTTAACGGTTCAAAACGCTGTTCAGCATAAGTTCCTTGGTGTGGCTACCGCTGCAACTCAATTATTCAGACAAATCGGCGGTACGATCGGGGTAGCCATCATGGGTACTGTGATGAATACTTCCATGTCTTCAAAGATGACGGAGAAAATGACTGAAGTGAAAGACTCACCTGTACTTACGAATCCTGAAACATCAGGAGTGATGAAGCAGCTTCAGGATCCTCAAAACATTATGAATGGTGAGAAATTAAAAGAATTACAATCAACATTACCACCAGAATTCCAAGGGATTTACGCAACCATTCTCGAAGGAGTGAGAGAGTCTTTAAGTTTCGCTTTAACGAATGTCTTCTTTATTGGTGCTATCATTCTTCTTGTTGGTTTTGTACTAACGTTCTTTATGAACGAAATCCCTTTACGTATGTCGAATAAAGATGTAACTGAAGAAGAGAAAGAAACAAAGCTTAAAGAAGCATCCAATCATTGATTGGCTCCAGTTCTAAATAAGAAAAGGGGTAACCGGGTGGATCTGTACTAAAAACACAGAGCCAACCAGTTACCCTTTTTAAAATGAATTACATCGTGCTTTCTCCAAATTTCTTAAACGTCATCTCATCCTCTACTAAACCGCAAGCGGCACATTGTACTTTTAATTCCGGTCCATTGTATGCTAGATGAAAAGGTTCGAGCAGCCCTTCTTCATAACTTTGAACGACTTCTCCAGAGGCAGGATCGAGTTTCACACTCTGAGATACTTGTTGTATAATATTAAACCGAGTGCGATTCGTTTTACAGCTGGGACAGCGATAGGGTGTAGTCATGTACATCACCTTTCCTTGTTTTTTTCTAGTATGCTTTATAAATAAACTTTTTATGTAAGGGTTGTTGGAACATGAGATTAGAATCATTCGATGCATTATTAGAGGCCTACAGGCAGATATGGAAAAACAGATTATTAATAAGTGAGGGTACTTCTTCAGAAAAGATCCTGAAGGAGACCATTAAACGTGAACTCTTGGACGGCAATAGTCATCCAAGAGTGCGTAAATCAAAAGAAGAAAAGTATCACTCAGCTACGAAGAGAATCATCGAATCGGACCTGACAAGTGAAGAGAAAGTTTCATTAATAAAGGTACACCTTGAAATGGTCTCTCAATTGAACGGAGATACATAAAGACATTTAAATGTTTAACATGCATAACTGAGGGCAGACATTTTGTATCCAATCATGAGGGATTATCAGAAAATAAACAAATCATACATTATTATTGAATCTGACAAAAAATGAAATAAATACCAATATTTAGGGTTGGATCGTATGTTGTGTGAAATGTTACTGTAACATCCGTTACAATGATAGGACCTTTAAAAAGCTGTCAATATTGATATTCAGGTAATTATTAGTCTTCAAGACTAAATAATACAATCATTGGAAATGTAAGTAAATCATTTCTGAAATACATTTCTCCCTACTAGAATCAGTGATTACTATAGTACTATAGAGTAATTGTCTTTCAAAATAGAACAATTGATTCCTAGTTACCAAGTTCTCCCGTAAATGTAACAAAAACAGGGTGGTATGATGAATGTGCAGCAAGGAAAAACACATTCACTAAGGAGGAATTCATTTTTATGAACAAGAAAATGATGATTTCAACTGCAACAGCATTCACTTTATTAGCAGCACCATTTGCGGCAGGTAAAGCTGACGCTGCAACACCATGTCCAACAGATAAGGTTGCACAACAAGTGAACGCATTCAAATATAGTGGTAGTCAAGAAGATTTAAATAAATTTGTACAAGATACTCTAGCAAAATACCAAATCAATGGTAAGGATATTAATGTACAAGAGCTGTTAAATGGACAAGCTCCTAAAGCTCAGGCAGCACCAGCGCCTGCTAAGGAAGCACCAAAAGCAGAAGCACCAAAAGCAGAAGCACCAAAAGCAGAAGCGCCAGCACCAGCTCCAAAAGCAGAAGCACCTGCACCAGCTCCAAAAGCACCAAAAGCAGAAGCACCTGCTCCTGTAGCAAATGAACAGCAACAACAACCGGAACAACAGGCTAGTGAAGAAGCAGGTCAATTAAGCCAATATGAGCAAAAAGTAGTGGAATTAACAAATCAAGAGCGTGCAAAGCAAGGTCTTCCAGCTCTTAAAGTAGATACTGAGCTAAGCAAAGTTGCACGAGAAAAGTCTCGTGATATGCAAGCGAATAACTACTTCTCCCATGATAGCCCGACGTACGGTTCACCATTCGACATGATGAAGCAGTTCGGCATTGAATACAGCTCTGCCGGTGAAAACATCGCTATGGGTCAACCTACTCCGGAAGAAGTAGTACAAGCATGGATGGACAGTGATGGTCACCGTAAAAATATCTTAAGCTCAAACTACACTCACATCGGTGTAGGACATGTAGAAAACGGTAACTATTGGACTCAACAGTTCATTGGTAAATAATATAACGCAACCATGAAAGCAGCCTCTCTTCTGGAGAGGTTGTTTTTTTGTGTTTATCCTCTTTAAAAGTAAAGTGGTGTTCACAATTTGGTACAACAAAGCTTAGCAAAGAAGGTTTGAGATTAGGTTTTCACTCAACTAGGAAAGGTATACAAAGAATAGTGCGTGTAAGTTCATGAACACACGAATTAAGAGCTCACATTTGCAATTCAGCCTAATCATTCTTACTATTGAAGTATAACGAGTACGTGGAGTGAGCTTGATGAAAGAAAAAGTTGTACTTATAACGGGAGGGTCAAAGGGGATCGGCCGGCGAACGGTAGAGGAATTCTCGAAACAAGGCTATACCGTTATTATTAACTACAGGCAAAACGATCAATTTGTTAAGAATCTTGTTTCCCACTTGAAGGAGAAATTTAACAATAAAGTAATAGCGATCAAAGGTGATATTTCTGTACCCGAAGAATGTGAACGAATGGTAACGGAGATATGGAATGAAGTGGAAAGTATCGATATCTTAATTCATAATGCAGGTCCTTACGTGAAAGAGCGAAAGTCATTTGCTGATTATTCCCCGGAAGAATGGAATTACATAGTAAATGGAAATTTAAATAGCGTTTTTTATTTATCCAGGCTGATCATTCCTAAAATGCGAGAAAAGAATTGGGGAAGAATCATTACGTTTGGATATGATCGGGTTGAAACAGCACCAGGCTGGATCTATCGTTCCGCGTTTGCTGCAGCAAAAGCGGGACTTGCCTCCTTTACGAAAACGATATCAATAGAAGAAGCTCGTAATGGGATAACGGCCAATATGATCTGCCCTGGAGATATCGTAGGCGAATGGAAAGAAGAAGAGATCCATAAAGCAAAAGAATACCGTGATCCAGGCACACCGGTCGGGCGACCAGGAACAGGGGAAGACCTTTCGAGGATCATTTCTTTTCTTTGTAAAGAAGAATCTGATTTTATTACCGGCTCCATCATTCCCGTTACAGGGGGCAAGGATGTGCTGGGTAAGGTATCTCGTCAGTGAATGACAGAATAGACACGGCAGAAAAAAGAATCTGCCGTGTCTATTGATTTCATTTATGGGTTTATTCACTTTTAAGGCTATATTGTTTTCGATACTTTTTTTGTATGAATAATAGCCTGGCTGACAACGTAATGGCACCTGCCGTTAATCCTGATGTCAGACCGAGCCAAAATCCGTATGGACCAAAGTCAGTGTAGTTTGCCAGGACATAACCCAGCGGTAATCCAATCACCCAATAGGATATAAGTGCCATCATAAAAGTGATATTAACATCCTTGTATCCTCTGAGTGCCCCTTGTACCGGCGCCTGAATGGCATCTGATAGCTGAAAGAATACGGCATACAATAAGAAATGAGCCGTTAATTCCAATACATATGCATCATCTGAATAAAGGTAAGAGATTTCTGAACGGAACACGAGCAAGATCACACCATATATGACTGCCAATAGTAATGCAAAGCTTACTCCCATCCAGCTGTAGATTTTTGCATCCCGGAGCCTTTTCGCCCCTACCTCAAACCCTACAACAATGGTTAATGCCATGGATATACTAAGAGGGATCATATAGAGAAATGATGCAAAATTGATCGCTGCTTGATGAGCTGCGATAACAACCGTGTCATAGTTGCTCATTAACAAAGTAACGGCAGAAAAAATGCTTACTTCAAAGAAAATCGATAAACCGATGGGTACCCCGATTTGAAAGAGCTCTTTCCACTTAAGAAGGTTTGGCTTATGAAGGGTTTTAAAGACATAGAATTGGTTAAAAGGACTTTTCGTATGCACGACCCAAAAGGCAATGAGAGTAATGACCCAATAGGTGATGGCTGATGCATAACCCGCACCTACTCCTCCTAATGCAGGAAAACCGAGCTTTCCGAAAATCAGTAAATAATTAAATACCACATTGATCGGAAGAGAAAGCAATGTAATAAACATGGTGACCCTTGTCATTCCTAAAGCATCAATAAACGATCTCAGCACATTATAGATGAACAATGGAATCATCCCAAATGAAAGTCCAATAAGGTAATCCTTGGCTACAGTACGGACCTGTGTTTCTATATTCATTCCATTCAGAATAGGATTAAGAACGAATGCACCGACAATCATCACGAAAAGAGATAGAGCAATGGCAGCATATACGCCTTGAAGCACAGTGTTAGGAACATCTTTCTTATCTCCTCCTCCGATTAATTGAGCGACTATTGGGGTAACCGCGAGAAGGATGCCACTTAAGCCCGTAAATACCGGGACCCAAAGGGAGGAACCTATGGCGACACCTGCCAGGTCGATGGGAGAATACTTCCCTGACATGATGGTGTCAAAGAAATTCATCGCAAACATTCCAAGCTGCGTGACCAGAATGGGAATGAGTATAAAGGACAATTGTTTGATTTTATCTTTAATAGTGTGTGTTTCTCTCATAGAATGAACTCCTTTGCATAACGTCCTTGACCATATGATAAATTCACTATCATACTGTATCATATTTTCAAGTGATAGAGAGTCAAATATGCATTTTAACGGATCACTCTTATATAAACGGTGTTGAAAAGTGTACTATTGGATAAAACACGAGGGTGTTTCTTCACATTGGAGCTCGTGGATGAGTCGGTTGTATTTCCTCGTGAACTTTATGTTTATCGTGATAGCGGTCGTAGAAGGCCTGTGGCTAGCTGTTTGGGTTACGTTGGCATTTTACGGTTTGTCCCTCTTACTTAGAAAACGATTGGAGAAGGTAATATGATCGAACCGAAGAAAAGTCCGGGATTTCAACGTATCTTGGCCAACTACCTTACTTATCAGCTGAAAAAGCATTTTTATCGTGTATGGATCGATATCAGAGGGAGGCATGGAAATCACCGTCTGGACACTTGATACTCGCGAATCACTCGAGCTGGTGGGACCGGTTAATGGTGTTTTACTTAAATCATTATGTTGTAAAAGTAGACAGCTATGCGATGATAAGTTTCTTCTTAAAACGTTTAACACGATTATGACAGAGATTGAAAGGGTTCCGGTTTACGGACCCTCTTCTTTTGTCAAATTTTCGTAGTTCTATCCCACCTGCATTTTTGGTAAAGTGTATAATGATGAATAAGAAAAATATTAGAAAATCGAGTTAGGAGTTTATACATATGAGTAAACGTATTTTATTTACAGGCGGTGGATCAGCAGGTCACGTTACGGTAAACACGGCACTGATCCCACACTTTGAAAAAGAAGGCTGGGAGATTACGTATATTGGATCGGATGACGGAATCGAAAAGGAAATCATAACAGAACAGTTTCCTCATATTCCGTACGAAAGTATTTCAAGCGGAAAGCTCAGACGATATTTTTCATGGAAAAACTTTTCGGATCCATTCCGGGTGATGAAGGGTGTGTTCGAGGCGTTAGCCGTCATTCGAAAGACGAAACCAGACATCATCTTTTCAAAAGGGGGATTTGTTTCAGTTCCCGTCGTCATGGCTGCCAAGATTGCAAAGATTCCAGTAGCGATTCATGAATCAGATGTAACACCGGGACTCGCAAACAAATTAGCGGTTCCATTCGCCACCAAAATCTTCACCACTTTTCCTGAAACGGTTCAATCACTTCCAAGTGATAAATCATTATGCGCAGGAGCGATAATACGTGAAGAGTTGTTTACAGGAGATGCAAGGGAAGGAAAACGATTAACCGGGTATTATGAAGATAAGCCTGTATTGATGATTATGGGTGGAAGTCTTGGTGCCAGAAAAATTAACGAAGCGGTAAGAGGGAACCTGGATGACCTGATAGCCGATTTTCAAATCATACACATATGTGGTAAAGGGAATGTCGATGAAACTTATACCCAACAAGGGTATCGACAATATGAATTCATAAAAGGTGAGCTTCCTCACTATTTAGCGATGACAGATTATGTGATTTCACGTGCGGGATCAAATTCGATCTTTGAATTTCTTGCGTTGAAAAAACCAATGTTACTGATCCCCTTATCAAGGGAAGCTAGTCGAGGAGATCAGATTCTTAACGCAAACAGCTTCGTAAAGCATGGATATGCATTAAAGCTGGAAGAGGAAGAGCTTACAGAAGCGAGCTTCCTCATGAAAGTCAAGGAGTTAAAGGAAAATCGAGATACCTATATCCACAACATGGAAAAGGGTCAAAAAGCTTATACCATACAAGACATGTATGTGGAACTTTCATCTATGTCCCGATAAAAAGTCATTGTCATCTCCTTTAAGCATATAGTATATAAATGGTTGAAGGGGAGAGGTACAATGGCTTATCAATTTTCAAAAGGGTGGTACCTTCAAGAGCTTAAAAAGGCGGGAATCCATTATCATCCGCTAGAAAAAAGAAAATTGGAGAATTATAAAACCTATGTCGTAAGAAATTTGTATTTTGAGAAAGTAGCGAAAAAAAAATAAAAAAAGGAGTTGCATGTAGTTTGTGCTTATCTTTTGAAAGAGAGATAAGACGTCAACTATCAGTAACTCCTTTTTTTGTGAGCTATAATTTTAATCTATGCATGAAGGAAGAGAGAGGATCGTATTTGCATTGTTTTTTAAACGAAAAACCGATTTCCTCATAGGGAAATCGGTTTATATCTTAAGCTTCCAAAGCTTGCTCTTCTTGGGATTGTTGATGCTGATATAGATAAAGTGTGTACAAGTCTTTAGGGATTTCATATAAATCATATACTTCTTCTTGAGCATTTAATTGTTCGTAAAGAGATTTTCTTGTTTCATTCGCTCTAATTACATATGGAAGTTTTTCTGCTGCTTTTTGGGAGCGGGTATTCACTTTACGGATTCTCATGAATATGGTTTCCATACCCAGTTCAAAGAAAAGCTCAGCGAAGAATGTGTCTTTGGCTGGTTGATTGTATCCTTTTCCATGATATGGTTTGCCGAGCCAGGTTCCCAGGAATCCAGCATTTTCTTGAATATCAAATAAATTTATCGTTCCGATAGGGTTGCCCCATTCGTCCAAAATGGTTCGTGAAATGAGTTCTCCACGTTCCTCAGCTTCAATCGTTTGTTTCGTTAAGAATAGGAGCTCCTCATAGGAATGAGCTTTTTGACGCACAAAAGGGAAGACATCCGGGTGCACCATCAGGTCATAGAGCTCATGACACTCATGTAATTCACGTTTCTTGATCATAGTAGACCCTCCTTGAGGGCAGTCTACTTGCGTACGATCCCACCCTCGAAATTTTTAAAAGTTAACTAAAAAATTTCGGGGTGGGAATCGAACCCACTAAGACCAGTCAAGAAACTGGTGGCGCACCTTTTGCCTTCCCTTCATTACAATCACTCTATAAAATAATAAATCGCGTTTTTAGAACAATGTAATCGGAAATATATTTTCCATTTGTATCATATACGAAATATCTCAAAAAGGAAATAGGTAAAATGCTAAATTTTGATGAAAATTTTTAACAAATTTCTACACGTTTTGATATGCGATTTCTCCATTCACCATCGTCAGGATAGGCTTCGCCATAAAATGAAATGGATGGTGACTCCAAAGGACTAAATCGGCATCCTTGTTTATCTCGATACTACCGATACGGTCAGATACACCAAGGTTTCTGGCGGGGATAATGGTGATGCCTTCAAGAGCTTTATGTTCTTCCAATCCTTCACGTACAGCGATAGCCGCACACATATTTAAGTATTGAATGGGAGTGTACGGGTGATCTGTCGTAATGGATACTTCGACACCAGCTTCCGTCAGTTTTTGATACGTGATCCAGCTTTTGTTTTTCAGCTCTACTTTCGATCTTCTCGTGAAGGTTGGACCTACTGAAACCATTAAATTCTTACCGTGAAATTCCTCAGAGATGAGATGACCTTCTGTACAATGTTCGATACGTAAATCCAAATTGAATTCGTCGGCAAACCGGACCGCAGATAGGATATCATCTGCACGATGCGCATGTATCCGAACCGGAATTTCACGTTTTAAAGCGGATACTAAAGGTGCAACCCTGAGCTCTTCTGGTTGATCGCAATATTTAGCTGAGAAAAATGCTTCTCTAAGCATTCCCATAATGCCCATTCTTGTAATGGAATCATTATTGCCCGTACTATGAATCCGCTTAGGGTTCTCCCCAAGTGCAATTTTCAATCCGGAGGTTTCTTTAATGAGCATAGAACGAATCGTTGAGCCATAGGTTTTGATCACAGAAGTCGTACCACCGATGACATTTGCGCTCCCCGGCATGACATTAACCGTTGTGACACCGTACTTCAGAGCATCTTTAAAACCGGGATCTAATGGATACACGCCATCAAAAGCCCGGATATGAGGCGTCATGGGCTCGATGGTTTCATTGGCATCATTACCTGCCCACCCTGTGCCTTCGTCATATAACCCTAGGTGGGTATGGGAATCGATGAAGCCGGGAAAAAGAAATTTCCCCTGGCAATCATACACTAAAGCTTCGCGTGATGACTCTACGCTATGTGAGTATATCTGTTTGATTTTTCCGTCTTTTATGAGTACAGAGCCGTTTTGAATGGGCTGTGATGTGATGGGGTTTATGGTTGCGTTCTTTAATAGTATGGAATTCATAGTTAATCCTTTCGTGGGTCTTGTTTCCTTCTTATTTTAAACAATTTCATGGGAAAAAAGAAGTTATTCCTTCCTTTTGTTTTTCCAAATGGAAAAAAACAGATAGAGAAATGTTCCTAACACCGCAATGAAACTCAATGGCTTAATATAACGTACTCCGATTACTTCTATGTGCTCCCAATGAGTACCCAGCTCCATGCCGATGACCATAAACAATAATGTCCAGGGTAGCATGGCTGCAAAGGTATAAAGACTAAAAGTAGAAAGGGGCATGCGGGTGATGCCCGCTGGAATACTGATGGCGTGACGGACAATCGGAATAAATCGAGCGGTGAAAATGACGATGGTACCATGCTTATCAAACCAATTCTCAGCAGCAGTCAGATGCTTTTGCTGAATAAGAAGATACTTTCCATATTTTTCGAAGAAAGGGCGGCCTCCATAATAGCCAAGCCAATAGAGAAGTAGTTGTGCAATTGTGCCCCCGATGACCCCGCTAAGGAACGCTCCAATGAAGGACATCTTTCCGGCATTCACCATAAAGCCTGCATAGCTTAATACAAGCTCACTTGGAATCACTTCGATCATGAGAGCAAGTGCGATTCCAGCGTAACCCCAATCTGTTAATTGTGTCAGGATGTGTACAATCGATTCATGGTTCATCATTTTCCTCCTACATGATCCCTGAGTATTGAAGAAAGAGTATCAAGAGCCCCAAAGTCCAAACATAGTAGGAGAAAATTTTTAGCGAGTGCTTTTTCAAGAAATTTACCATCGTAAGGATGGCGAAGTAACCGAAAACCGCAGCACTTACAGTTCCGATGGCTAAACTTGAAAAAGAAATCGCTTCAACAGTTCCTCCTACCATTTCCTTTCCTTGTAGCACGATTCCTCCAAGTATGGCAGGGGTAGAGAGAAGAAAGGAAAAATAAGCCGCCGTTTCCCTGTCCAGCTTCCTGAATAAACCTGCCGCAATGGTTAAGCCTGACCTTGATAATGCCGGAAATATGGCTGCTGCTTGAAAGCTTCCGATCACCACTGCATCTGTGTAAGAAAGATCATCCAGTTTTTTATAGCCATTTTTCACTCCATCTGCAAAATACATAATACATCCCGTTGCAAGAAACTCCCATCCGATGGTGGAACCCGTCTTTGAGATTGAGTCGAAGAAATCTTCGAACAAAAAACCAACGATTACAGCCGGGATCGTCCCAATAATGAGAATCCACGATAATTTACTAAAGGGGTGCCTCAGCATGTAGAGAAGTTCCTTTTGATATACAACGAGAACAGCGATCAATGTTCCGATATGAAGCATTGTATCCAAGAAAAGTCCAGCTTCCTCCAATCCAAAGCTAAGCCTACCGAGATAAAGGTGACCTGTGCTTGAGATTGGAAGGAACTCTGTTAAACCTTGTATGATTCCCAGAATAAAGGCTTCAAATTTATTCAAATCCACCACTACCTTTCTGCAAGTCCACTAAGGACAAACTCCTCTTTTTAACATATATTCCATCCTTTCACGTTTCATGAGGACTGTCCTTAAGTTTGATGAATTTCTCTTCAAGGGTTTCAAAAAAATACGTGTTTAGATGAAACTTTCTGACTGAATGCACGTAAATATAGAGGAGGATAGAATCAAACTGTCTGTTTACTCTAATTTAGGGTGAGCGGTGAAAAGGAGGAATTTCAATATGCCTACAAAAGATGAAAGAATGATGGCAGCTCTTATTTATATATTAAGCTTCTTCACAGCATTCATTGGACCATTGATCATCTGGCTTATCAAAAAGGATGAATCAGAATTTGTGGACTTTCATGGAAAGGAATACTTCAACTTTCTCATTTCATATGCCGTTTATGGTTTGGTAAGCACCATTCTAATGGTGGTGCTGATTGGATTTGTTCTGGCTCCTGTCGTGGGGGTCCTGGCCTTGATCTTTACCATATTGGGAGCGATCAGAGCCTATGAGGGAGAGCATTATAGAATTCCAACGGTCTTTCGTTTACTTAAATAAGCAGTTGGGAACTCATGAGCATTCATGGGTTCTTTTTTTCTGTTCCATTAAGGCTCTTTTCATAAACTTTGTTGCTCTTAAAAAAGCGAGTAGTGGTTGATTTCCGCTCCAATCAACTTTCTCAGCATGTTTTTTTAATAAAATCTAAATAAAATCAACAAACCTTTAGCAAATTACCTCTTTATTGGTAGATTTCCTCTTGTGTGTAATAGAAATTCTGATTTCTATTATATTGTTTTTTGTCACCTTTTAGCTCTGTCACGAAAAACCTCTTATAGATGGGGAGGGGAACTGCGTAGACTCCTGCGGAAGAACGGGCGTGCCGAGACCCCGGAAGCGAAGCTGAGGAGGCTTGGCCGTACGTCCGCGGAAAGCGGAGCGGTTCCCCTCACCATCCAGCACACACTAATGGACAGAGCCTAAGCAGACCCTATGATAATAAGTAACAATCTTTGCGAAAAGAAATGAGCCTTCATTAAAGAACATTTTAGAAATAAAGTATTGACAAAAATATCGGAATATTGATAGTTTTATAAAAATATCTTACCGTTTTAAAGGACAGAGAATCGGTCTGTCCCTGAAAGGAGCTTATCAAAATGACGAGGGTAGATAATAAAGAGAGAGTGCTTAGGTTGATGAGTATTTTGAGTGAAGAAACGGATGAGGATCATGAGTTGAGTTTGGATGATATTATTCTTCGTTTTAAGCAGATGTTTGGGCCTGAAGTGAAATTGAACAAGCATTCATTAAAAGATGACCTTGAGCATCTTATCAGAAATAATTTCGATGTCACCATAAACCAGGAAAAAGAAGGGCTGCCTAAATATTATAGCCATCAGTATCGCCTATTCGAGCTATATGAACTTCGCATGCTCATCGATGCAGTCGTTTCGGCCAAATTTATTTCAAAAAAGGAAACGAGACAGCTGACTGGAAAAATAAAAAAGCTGACCAGTCTTCATCAAGGGAAAAAGCTGCATAATGAAATTGAAATCGATTCCTCCATTAAAAGTGAAAGTCCCTATATTCGTCTCGCTATCCATGATATTCATGAAGCAATAGCAGAACGTAGAATGATTACGTTCCAATATGGTCGGTTCGATGTGAAGAAACAGTTTAACTTGAGCCATGAAGGAAAGCTATATAAAGTGAAGCCCTATGCCCTTGCATGGGCAAATGATTTCTACTATCTCATCGCCTATTATTTTGAAGCAGACGAAATTCGCCACTACCGGGTTGATCGATTAAGGAATGTAGAACCGCTTTCAGAAACCTTTCCATACGAACCATTTGATGTATCTAAGTATGTACAATCCACCTTTCATATGTTTGCAGGTGATGAAGAATGGATCAAAGTTTCGTTTCAAAACCACCTTATCAATGTGATTATCGATAAGTTCGGAAAGGATGTAGACATACAAAGAGACGGTGAGAATCATTTTATTCTTACAACAAAAGCCCTTGTCAGTAGTGGACTAGTGAACTGGATCTTAAATTTTGGCAGCCAGGCGAGAGTCCTATCTCCTCCTTCTCTAGTGGATACCGTTAAAACGGAAGTGACTAAGC
Organism: Rossellomorea sp. GQ25; assembly: GCF_059758515.1. NCBI lineage: Bacteria > Bacillati > Bacillota > Bacilli > Caryophanales > Bacillaceae > Rossellomorea > Rossellomorea sp. GQ25. Next base: position 166,196 of record NZ_JCAXEQ010000001.1, read on the forward strand.
TGTATTCCTTATATCATCAGTAATGAAGCGCTGAACCTCATTGCATGGGGCTCAGTGCTTTTTGTTGTTTCAGATATTTATTAAAAGGCTCTTTTCGTAAATATTGTGGCTATAACAATAGAAAGTAGTAGTAGTTGATTTCCGCTACAGGATGCTCGCTTTCCGCGGGGAGGCCGGTGAGCCTCCTCGTCGCTCCTGCGGGGGTCTCACCTGTCTAGCTCCGCCGGCTAGCCCCTCCAGGTCATAAGGTGAATGGGCCAAGAAGGCAAAAGGCGCCTTCCCGGCCCATTCACCTTATGCTTGTCGGGGCTGAACAAGACGCCTCCACTTTTCGGACTGTCCCGCTTCTCCCGCAGGAGTCGAGCACCTGCAACGAGAATCAACTTTCTCAGCATAAGTTTCTAAAAAAATCAAACAACAAACTTTTAGAAAACAACCTCTTTTAAAGAAAGCATTGGTCGATTTCTTCTAGAAATTCTGTTTTCTTTAGATTTTTTTGTCACTATTAAGCTCTGGCACGAAATTTTCTCATAGATGGTGAGGGGAACTGCGTAGACTCCTGCGGAAGAACGGGAGTGCCGAGACACCGTTCGGCTAAGCTGAGGAGGCTCGGCGAAACGCCTGCTGCAAGCGGAGCGGTTCCCCTCACCATCCAGCACATGCTTGTTGAAAGAGCTCCTGGAAGATTTTATGGTACAAAACAACAATCATTGCGAAAAGAGCATATTAAAAAGAAAAATGAACGATTTTCATTTTCCTCCGTCTTATATTTGAAAACAAAAGGAGGAATCGGGGATGAACGAATTACAAGAAGCGTTTCAGTCAATAAATTGGGGGCTTATTGCTCCTGTCATCCTTATTCAATTCATACTCATGGTGGTCGTAGTGATTGATTTGATCCGGATTAAAGCAACGAATGGGCCTAAATGGCTATGGGTTCTCATTATCTTGTTTATCAATATTATTGGGCCTGTTGTGTATTTCATTTTTGGAAGGAGACATGATGGATGAACGTATTAGAAGTATCTTCTTTAGAAAAAAAGTATAGGGAAAAGCTTGCCGTAAAGAACCTTTCCTTTCAATTAAAACAAGGTCGTTGTACAGCTCTGCTGGGTCCTAATGGTGCAGGGAAAACCACTACTTTAAATATGCTTGCAGGGTTAATTACACCTACGAATGGATCAATTTCAACAAGTGGTTCCTCTAAAGATATACGGCAATTGATAGGCTACCTGCCACAATATCCTTCCTTTTTTGAATGGATGTCAGGAAAAGAATTTCTCACCTTTTCCGGTGAAATCGCAGGATTAACGAGGAAAACATCTCAAAACCGAAGTGAAGAACTTTTAGAGTTAGTCGGTTTGCTGGAAGGAAAGAATCGAAGAATTGGTCAGTATTCGGGTGGCATGAAGCAGCGATTAGGGATAGCTCAAGCTCTTATTCACCATCCGAAGCTTGTTATCCTTGACGAACCGGTATCTGCCTTAGATCCTTTCGGTAGAAGAGAAGTGCTGGAGCTATTACAGAAGCTTAAGAAGGAAACGACGATTCTGTTTTCTACACATATTTTGAATGACGCAGAACAGGTATGCGAGGATGTGCTGTTTTTGCACGAAGGAGTCCTGATCGAAAAAGGACCTCTGGAGGAGATAAAGGCAAGACATCAAACACCGAGATTAAATCTGTATTTTAACGAAGAAAGCGAGATTTATAAACCATATTTAATGAAAAAAGAGTGGGTTCAACATCTTATCTCAGACGGAAATCGACTATCCTTCGAAGTAAGTGAACTGGAAAGGGATAGAGCGAGAGTCTTTTCTATGATTTCAGAACATCAGTGGGGGGTAATTAGATTTGAAACAAGTGAACAGAGCCTTGAAGAACTATTCATGGAGGTGATTAAAAAATGAAAACAGTCTGGGTTTTATTCAGAAAAGAAATGCAGGAACTAACACGAAATTATAAAATGATTTGGATGCCCATCGTATTCATCTTATTTGGGTTAACGGAACCATTAACGGCATTTTATTTACCAGACATTATTAATTCAGTAGGAGATCTGCCGGAAGGAACGGTCATCAGCGTCCCAACACCATCATCTGAAGAAGTGTTATTATCGACTATCAGCAAGTTCAGTACCTTTGGCGTCCTCATCATCGTATTAGGATTCATGGGAATGATTGCAGGAGAGAGAAATAGCGGAAATGCTGTTATGGTATTGGTGAAGCCCGTCTCATACGCAGCTTATATTTATTCCAAATGGATGGCCGCATTTGTTCTGGTGTGGGTCTCCTATGGCCTGGGGATGATATCCAGCTGGTATTATATTCATGTATTATTTAAAGGAATTGATTTTACAGTATTCGTACAGGGATTGCTCGTTTATGGCTTGTGGCTTACCTTTATCTTAACACTGGTCGTCTTCTTTAGTAGTTTAGTAAAAGTGTCGGGCCTGGTAGCATTCTATACGATCGGGATCGCCATATTATTAACCATTGTGTCAGGATACATGACCAGGACCTTAAAGTGGTCTCCAGGGCAGCTATCCAACTATGTAAATGAAATCGTCCTTCATAGCACGTGGCCGGATCACCTGACAGGGACCATTATCCTCACTACCATCCTTTGCCTGGCCATCCTGCTCATAGCACCACCTCTATTTAAGAAAAAAGATTTGATCTGATCAAGCCAGCTCTCTTTTTATGAGGGACGGACCTTAATAAAAGTGAAAGGATTACCTTATTTTATGTCGAATAATGGTAATAGAAGGGAGGGGGCTGCATGATAGAACTTCAATACACACATAAAGTAAACAAATTGATTCAAAACGCTCATATGATTGCCAAAAGGAATCATCATACAAGTATTCAAAGCATGGCTCTATATTTAGGAGCAGCTCACGTAAAAGAAGGTACTCTAAGGGAGATGTATCACCTTATGGAACCCAATATGGAACAGATAGAAAACATATCTAATATCATTCCTTCAGAGCCTTCTGATACAGAACGAATGGATCACTTTTCCATTCCATTATCAACACATGCAAGAAAGGTTTGGAACACATCGATTGGAGTCATGAAGAGATACAATCAAACGTTATTAAACGAAAATCATATTATTAAAGCATTTTACGCCCATCTTCCAGAACACCCTCAACTGCAAAAAGAACTTAATGCTATCCCTCATGAAAGGATTATCCGATCTGTTACTACAGCAATGCATTACAGTGCATGCAAGAGAAAGGATATATGTGCGCCGTATTAAAAGAAGCTGGACCCATCGAATTCTATGAAAAAAAGTGTAACGCTAAGCTTATTCCTTTGGAGAATGATGAATGAGAGACCGAGTCGGAATCACAAGATTGAAACCAATAAGTAGCTTTTCAGTAAGCAAGTTCGTACACATTCTTACTGTTTTGTGGGAAAATATAGTGGTTTATTCGATACCGGTGACGAAAATGAATACTTGTAATATAGGGGCCAACATCCCATGTTGGATCTTTCTAAGGGAACTTGGAGATATCGACTTATATCCTTAAGAAGTAAAATATTATTTCTTGCATCATTAGGGAGGTAGACAAGAAGATGATGATTGAAAACACAGGCCTCGTTCTCGAAGGTGGAGGAATGAGAGGGATATACACGGCGGGGGCATTGGAATACTTCCTGGAAAGAGGCATTGAATTTCCTTATGTTATCGGAGTATCTGCAGGTGCATGTAATGCAGCATCCTATTTATCTAAGCAAAATGGACGCAATAAAAAGGTGAATGTAGACTTTATCCGTGATCCGAAATATTTATCTTGGCGAAACTATTGGAAAACAGGAGAGTTATTTGGAATGGATTATGTGTTTGATGAAATTCCAAATAAGCTGGTCCCTTTCGATTATGAAGCTTTTCACTCTAATTCAACGGAATTTATTGTCGGCACCACAGATTGTCATACAGGAAAACCGTCGTATTTCTCAAGAAGAGACTATGGGGAGGAGCTTCTTGCGATTATCCGTGCTTCAAGTTCCCTGCCATTCGTCGCTCCGATCGTTGAATTTAAATCCCGTCATCTTCTCGATGGGGGAATAAGTGACCCTGTTCCCATCGAAAAAGCTGAGCAGGACGGGTTTAAGAAAAATGTAGTCATTCTAACTAGAAACAGGGGCTATTATAAAAAGCCTTCGCGATTTTCCTTCCTTGTGAAAAGGAAGTATTCTCAATATCCGGAATTACATAAAACGATGATGAACCGGTACTTGCGGTACAACCAAACAATCAAAGAATTAGAAGAACGTGAAAAGATCGGGGACGTCTTGATCATTCAACCACAACACCCATTAAAAGTAGGCCGGATTGAAAAAAATCCACAAAAGCTGGACGAATTATACTGGCAGGGCTATCATGACGCAGAAGCCAAAGCCAAAAAAATAATGGAATGGAATCAATCAAACACTCCTGTTCACTCATAACATAAAGCCAACGAATGACAAAATGTCTCCTCTTGAATGAGAAGGTCCTGTCATTCTTGGGCTTTTCTCTTAAAATTGGTCTTTTTAAGGGTTTTTCACATACATATGATAGAGATTCCTTGAAAGGACGAGCATTTCATGAACCTCTATCAAATCTACAAAAGTGAACAATATACGTTGCTTTATCGCAGTATCATGTATTTTCTTATAGGTGTAGGAATGCTGATGGTGACTCAACAATTATATTATTTTCCCCTGTTAATCTTTATACCTGCTTTTTCAAATCTATATCTCAGCTTTAGTATGAAGAAGGAACTAAAGAAAGCGAATCGACTATTTTATGAGGAGATCCCTGTTTCCCGGCATGCATTAATCGGGGTTCAGACGAAAGAAGGTTTCTATTACTTAAAAACAAATGGATGGTCAGAATACTTCATTCAAAGAACGTCCTTGATCAATAACCCAAAACATTACATGCTTCACCGGAAAAATAAACACCCGATGGCAGTTTTTAAATGGAGCAGATCCATGAAAATCGATCAGTGTGGGGCGGGAAGGGTCTTTCACTTGAAATATCAGAGCTCTACTGCTATCGAATGGCGAAGTGACGAGGGTGACACGATTATCATTTATAAAGGAAACAAACGATGGATCTTGAATTATAATAAAAAAAATTATTTATCCTTACAAAAAGGATATCTTCCCCAAAGTGTTCAAAACCTCTTCGACTATCATCATAGTTATGTTTCATTTTATGAAACATATAGCGAAGAACTGGATTGGTTACTTATTTTCTTATGGTATGTAGACAGTGATTATTTTCTTACCGCATCGTAATCCTTTTTCCCCATTTGGGTACGCTAAAAAGGAACATTTGTGGAGGTGAGATGATGAATGCTGATTACAAACCATGTTTAACGGCTTTGAAACGATGTCTGGAAGCATGTAATGTATGCTATCATGCATCCCTTAAGGAAGAAAAAGCGATGATGGTGTGCATAGAGCTGGACAGGGAATGTGCTGATATTTGTTCCTATGCCATTAATGCCATGCAGCGAAGCAGTAAATTTGTTCAACAAATTCTGGTTCTTTGCGCAGAAATCTGTGAGGCGTGTGGAACAGAATGTAATTCTCATGACCAGCAGCATTGTAAGGACTGCGCTAAAGCCTGTTTTGAATGTGCGGAAGAATGCAGAAAGCAATTAGCATAGTATTTGAAGGATGCTTCTATTAAGTAGAGGCATTTTTTTACCCTTGTCACTCTTCCAGCTTGGAAATCTGCTTAATGGTTGCAGTCGGACCAGAGAATCGTCTCAAATATTATATTAAAAAAATTAGTGCAAAAATAAATTTAGAGCTCCATACATGATTTTATTTAGGAAACTATGATAGAATAATGATAATCGAATAGGTTTCCTTCGGGGCAGGGTGAAAAGAAAACACCTTGCCCCTTTATATATTGCTTATAAAACCTTGATATATAAAGGATTTCGGAGAAGGGGAGGAATGCTATTTTTCAGCTTGTTGACGAATTGTTGACGGTTTGAATTTTTCAAACTTCTCAGCAGTCATATCACGTACCTTTTTTGTGATGTGTCCATAGACGTCCGTAGTAATTCGTGAACTCGAATGACCAGCTCGTTCTTGGATCGCTTTTATGTTTACTCCTTCCTCAATGAGAAGCGTAATCATGGTGTGACGAAGGTCGTGTAATCGAATACCTTCAAACCCAAATTTCTTTTTGAACTTCTGCCATTCACCTGTAGCAGTTTGAGGGTAGAAGGGAATACCTACTCCACCATGAAAGATAAATTGTCTTTCTCCACCTTCCCACAATTCACCCATAGCAAGCTTATCTTTTTTCCATTCATGATGATACTCTTTTAGATCAGCCATATACCAGGATGGCATTGAGACGAATCTTGCAGACCCCGATTTTGTATCTTTTATAACTGGCTGCTTGTTCTTGAACATAGGTATATTTTTATTAACGTGAATGAGGTTATTCTCAAAGTCCAAATCCGGCCATTCTAATGAAATGATTTCGCCACGGCGCAATCCTCCAATCATGGCCGTTAAAAAATATATCCTCCAAGTCTAATTTATCTTTTGTAGTGAGTCAATTAGTCTAATTGATTCTTGTTCATCAAGATAATTCATTTCTTTCTTCTTTATGCGAGGTCGAGGTCTTTTAATTTTTTTCATTGGACTTTCTTTTATAAGTTGCCATTCTTCTGCTCGATTGAAGATACTTCTTAATACTTTATCAATTTGATAAATAGTTGAATCTGAAAGACCACCAGTTTTACCATCTTTTCTGCTATTTTCTGATGTTAAATTATCCAAGTAATTAATTATATGGATAGTCTTTATTTGATCTAATCTCAAATGGCCAATTGAGGGGATTAAATGATTTCTTGCTAAAGATACTTGTTCATATAGGGTTTTTTCTCCCAAGTTTTTAATAGCAAATTTAGTTTCCCATTCTTCGATAAATTGTTCTAATTTCATCTTATCTGGAGAGATATAGGCACCTGATTCTACTTCCAATTTAAACTTAATCAATTCAGACTGAAGATAGTCATTCAACCTTTTAGTGGTTTTCAATAAAGCCTGGTCCTGGATTCGTATCGTCTTTGTCTTTCTAAGTCGACGACCCTTTGAATCATACCCACTTTCAACAACTAACAAAAATGAATTATCGCCTCTTTTTTGAACACTTGCCACGTTATCACCTCATCAACATAAATGATTTTGTTCTTTCATTCGGAAGCAGCTGCAGCACCTCATTTAAATCCTCAGAACAAACAATAAACTGTTGCACTAAAAAAGGATCAATACCCAATAGTTGAATCCGTTCTTTCACTCTAATTAAATTGATTCCCAATAAGTGAGGGGAGTCCGATCGCCTTATAAAATCCCTCATATATATTGACGTACTTATAATTGAATCATCAAATTCACACCTTTTAAGATGTTCAAATGGGGCAATTGGCTCAAAGAAAAAATAGTCATCATCCCAATTAATTTCACCTGGTTGCAAGGTAAGAACGTCCCAGTAGGGGACAAGGTTTCCATTTATATATTCTTTATATAGTCTTTGTTGCGGCATAATTAAGACACTCCTGTTCTTTTATTAATAATCTGTTGTAGCTTGTCCAAAGTCGCATTGGTTTCCTCGGAATAGGGTCCAGCTTTTGGATACATGGAGTCCATATATTTTCGATGCTGTTCGTCCGATTTTGCTTGGAGGATCTTACGCTTGAATTTTCTTAGTCTCTCACGTGCAAATTCTTCAGTGACTCCAAATTCCTTTGCAATAAACGGTACTCCAGCTTCGACATCTAAGAAGTTGCTAATCTCATATCTTAGAAGCATGAAGGTAGGGATGCAAAAGTGCAAAGCGAAGTTTTCTGCTTGTGCTTCCTGCAATGATAAGAACTCCTTGTTCATTGCTATTTGGTTTCCATACTGTAAGTATAAGTGGCATAGTTCATGAGCAAATTCTTGCCATTGTTCCTGATCAGTGAGTCGTTCGTCTATTATTATTTCACCGTCGTATATACGGCTGCCGAACCTTTGAAAATGTACATAAATTCCCAGTCTTGCTGCTATCTCCATAAAATCAAGTTGACGAGGATGGTATATACCAAGATGAGGATAAAAATCTTGGATCCAATCCTCTAACAAGGATGTTTGATATTGCATTAGAAACGCCACTTATCGAATGTATGTTCTGTTTTTATTTCGAAAGAAAAGCCCATATTCTTTAGGGCTTTATCCTGCTAAACTTTCACAAGCTAATCCATCATTATCATTTCCATCTAATCGATGAGGGTCACTCGGACCTGAAGCTTCCATAAATGCCTGTGCCTCAGATTAGGTTGAGAAGTCTCCACAGTCTTTATCAGGTACATTTGTGTTTATACTTGGTGATTGGGGCTCAGGCTGAGGTTCTGGTTCAGCAGCAACAACAACTTCTTCCTCATGGTGAAATCCATCATCGTCATCTACATGAGCATCACCTTCAATTGACCAAACACCGATTCCTTTATTCCTTGCGATATCTTGTTCTTTATGGAACTCATCTAACATTGTAAGATCGTTATACAAATAGGCGGTTTTAGCTAAACCATTTCGAAGTAATAGCTCCTGTATTGTTTCTTCTCCTAAAAATACATAAGCAAGTAATCGTCCATATTTATCTCTTTCTTCAGTTCCCACTTTAATTCGAACTTCTTTTCCGGATAGTGTTTCTTTAACAAAGTCCGATGCATCCTTCCTAAAAGGCTGGACTGGCTTACTAGGGTGTACTGTTTCAGGAGTGTCCACCAAAAGTAACCTTACTTCTTCTTCAGTTCCTTTGTAATTCACTTCAATAGTATCGCCGTCTACAACACGAGTTACTTTTGAAAGAACACCGAATTGCTGTACTTTTTTAGCCTCTTCAGCTTTTTTCTTTTCTTGGGCTTTTGCTTTTTCTTCCTCTTCTTTTTCCTTTTTTTCTTCTTCAGCTTTGGCTGCTACCAGTTCATTTTCTACTTCTTTTTTTGATTGAGTAGTTTCTTCTTTAGTTTCAGACTCAGAAGCTACTCTGGTAGTAGTATCTTTATCTTCATTCGGTGTCATCACACAACCTGCAAACGACAAGATCAGACCAGTAGAAACAATCAACATAGGTCTTTTAAATGTTTTCTTCCCACGTTTTTTTTGAATGAATTGATATGTACCAAGGGAGAATATTAACCACCCAATAATGCTCTTAGGAAATATGATTGAAGAAATGGTTGCTATAAGGCCAAGAATAATTAATATTACTATAATAATAGCCTCATAAACTTGTTTTTTTACTTCTGACATCATTTCACTCCTAAACTAAGAATTTAATATTTTCTCTTTTTCTTTTTTGAATTCTTCTTCAGTTAAAATGCCACTACAATCGAAGTGAGAAACCTTTCGGGTCTTGTGGAATACCTGCAGTCAGAATTTGACGGTCAAGAACAGCTGATGATCCACGTCGAATCACCGACTCGCGTTTCAATATTCAGCTCCTTTAACAGAGACTTTAACCGAAAAGCTTTGATCCAGGCAGATGCGATGATTCCTAGTTACACCTTCGAACGTTGGTACGAGGCTGAAGAATTTAATATCAAGTTACAATCTGTATTCGTTCAAAATGAGGACCGAGATATCATGCTGAAGGTAGTCGGAAACATCAAGGAAGAAGATGTCCGCACGGTAGGAGATAACGGCGTCAGCCAATCGGTAACTGCTAAAGTGGGGGTTGCCACAGTGGGACAAGTCGAAGTGCCAAACCCAGTTGCCCTGATGCCATTCAGAACGTTTGTAGAGGTGGAACAACCAGAAAGTAATTTCATCTTCCGGATGCAAAACGGCCCTCGATGCGCGTTGTTTGAAGCAGACGGCGGAGCCTGGAAGGTGCAGGCTATGAAAAATATTAAGGATTACCTATTAGCAGCCCTTGAAGAAGAGTTTGAATCTAAGAAACTAGTAATCATCGCATAATGGCACAGGTCATCATTGCTGATGATCGTAAGTCTTGGATGAAAAAAGAGGATAGGGTGGCAGCGTGTATGCGCTGCTCTCTATTCAAACATTGTCAGACTCGATGTGGACTTGAGTGTAAGAAGCATGGTGGCGATGTGATTCCAAAGGTCAGAATGAGATAGGGGTGATCGTTCGTGAGCAAGGTCAATAACTATCAAGAGCAATCAAATGTTTTTCTAACTGAAAAACTTAAGCAAGCCAGGTACCAACGAGACTCTTACAAAGAAAAATACGAAGCAGAAAAAATTGCGAAGCTTTTTTGGAAGCTTGTCACAGTAATTATGGCCGGAGTGATAATTGGTCAACTATTTGGAGGGAATGTATGAAGCTCATTAGTCGCTTAATTTGCAAAGTTAAAGGAAGGCATAAAGTAAGCTATTACTCTAATCGGTGTGTAAGGTGCGGAAAAAAATTGGGTGTTTGCGGATATAACTCATATTATGCAAGAGTTATCTTCTTCCTTTGAACAGAAAATAAAACAGATTCAAGTATTAATTATTTCACCAAAAAACTGAATTTCATCTAAGATGATATCTCTTAAGTCAGGTGATTGACATAAAATATATTCTTCAAACAATTCGCCTAAGTGTTTTATAAACAAAAAAAGTTCGAACTCTTCCACCAAATTAATCACCTCATGTAACATTATGCCTGAATATGGGTGTGGTTGGAAAGTATTGCGACAAAAGTTCTGGTTTTTTGACAAATTAAAAAGGAATCAACGGACCAGGTTGACTCCTTTACCCTAAAGAGGGTTTTGTGACATTTCCCAATATTATATATATGCATAAGAATTTCAAGTGATTGTGCATTTACAAAGATGGAGTGAAAAATAAAAAGAGAGATCCAAAGCGCTGGGGTTATCCCAGTTGTGGCTCTGAAAACTCTCAAATATGATGATAAACCAGTTTTGCAATGAAGTAAAGACTCATTTGTAGTGAAGGAGAGATATTCACTCTAAAACAGACGCTTTGGAATATAAAATAAAAAAGCCAAGGATTTCTCCTCAGCTCACCCACTCATATTTTAACATGAGGGGGAGTCCTAGTGGTAGATACAGATAAAATGAAGGTAGAAATTGATCTGATGAAAAATGCAACCTATATCGTAAAAGATGGCCAACTTATATTAGTCGAAACCCCGCCTAAAGGTTATGGAAAGCAAGAGATTTCTTGGCAGTCTGATAAGCCGACACATTACGAATTGAATTATTCAAATAAATTATAGACACAAAATGCGCATTAACTATATCTAAAAAAGACTCCTGTTTTGGAGGAGTCGCAAGATGTACTTTATTTAAGGAATTGGCTAATGTATTAATTGAGTTAAGTTGATCTGTAATTGAACTTTAAACGATCAATGATTACTTTAGAAATTATAGACATTAAAACAAGACTAAAAAATGACCAGTTTGCATTCCAAGCCTTTTCTATGTAAATATTTACAAACTTCATAAAAGGAAGTGCAACATATGAGACAATACCTGCAAAAATACTTATTGAGATTAAAAATGACTTCCATCGCTCATATCGTTGGTATAAGACACTAAGCCCTATAGGAATTATAAACAAATTTGCGGGTAACATTGTAGGGATAATTGGTTCTAGTTGTATTCTATAATCATACCAATCCATTGCTGTAGCTACATCATCCAAATTTTTATTTAATATATATATAATTCCAAGATACCCTATGGTAGATAGAGCTTTCTCTCTCTTTACAAGGAAAAATAATAATGTGAGGAACAATATGCAAATAGCTACTAGCATCCACCATTGCCATGTGAATAATGTATGCTTTGTCCAAATCTCCCATCTTAAGTCGGTTAACTGGTTTGAAACTTTATCAATTTTTTTTCCTAGTTCGTTCATATGTATCACCGCTTAAATTTTATGTTAATAGCATAACCAAGAACAAAAAGTTTATACAATTTATGATGTCTATTGTGGCGTAGTACGAAACAATAACGCAATAAGTCTACTGGAACAACCAGGGACACTGAATGAGCGCGATAAGCGTTTGTTTGGTGTCCTTTTTTATTGATTTACTCTCTGCAACTGATTTACCCGGAAATTAAGATTCGGCAACTGAAAGGGGATGGAGTCATGAGGATTTCAAAGGACAATTGTAACTATGGAAAAAGGACCATATGGATGATAAACAAGATTCGTAAAAGTAAGCCGACAAAACGTAAACCAGTTAAAAAGCAATCCAAAAAGATTTCTGATCGAGATATGGCTTTTCTAATGGGAAGTAACATGAAAATTCTTAGACGGGGTCGAGGTGGAGTTTATAAATAAAAGGAGGATGAACTATGTTGAAGATGATCTACGAATATAAAATGGCGTTAAGGGATGCTAGAAAAATGCATACTAAATTAGATTGCGATGATCTATCTACACAAGAAAAAATCGATAAAGCAATCATTTCTTCCATGATTACAGATTTAGAGTTTGTTATTAAGTGGCTAGAAACGGGCAGAAATCCAGATTTAAGACGCGGGAATGATAAGAAAGGTATTTACTCTATTAATCCTCAAACTCTCGACAGAATCAAAATACAGAAGTTTGATAATGAATTTAGAGAGCTAACGGAAGATGAAAGAGGAATGATAGAAGATGCTATTTGTGATTTGACCAAAAGAGAGAAGGATGCTTATTTCATGGTGAAGGTTGAAGGGTTGTCTTATAAATGTGCTGCAGAATTAATGGGAATTAAAAAGACAACTCTTCAGAATCATGTGGAACGTGCAAAGAAGAAAATTGAAATTAGAAAAAATAGTAGTCTGTTTTTAATCTCTTAAAAATGCCCCACCAAAAAATGGGGGGCATGCTTGTCCCATATGAATTATCCTGCAGTTGCAATTGCGCTAAAGCTTTCTGGACCTACTCTGGTTGCTCCTAGTGCTGATGCACTTATAAATGCGGTATATACTAATGGTCCACTTATTGGCTTGGGGGGGTTAAAGTTTGCACCTGAAAATGTTATTAATTGAGGACCAGCGATTTCAAGACTTAATTGTTGTTCTGCAGTGTATACAGTTACTAATCCTGTTTGTTGTGTTCCTCTAACAATAGTAATAGTTACACTAGTTGCAATTGGGGCTACTGGTAACTGTACAGCGACAGTTCCATTAAACTCGACTCTTATTTGTCCAACTGCTTGTGTAACATCTAATCCAACTACACCAAATAAAGAATCGGTACCTACAAGGATTGGCGTGGCCATACTGTTAGCTAAACTAGCATTTTGACTTGTTCTACCGTCTAGAAAAATTCCCATAATCTCACCTCCTCTATTCTAAAACTTATATATTTTATGCGAAGTAGAATAAAAGGACTGTGCTACTTGATTATAAAAGAAAAAAACAACCTACATGTTTATTACATGTAGGTTGAAAGTATGATGGGTACATACTTAGATGCTAGAACAATATTAATATATTCAATTAATACATTTGTTCTTGTGCGTATGTCTATTTATAAAAAATATGTATTTTGTGGTACGAATCATGTATTAATGATAAGAAAAATTTATTAATATTTCTTATATACCATAAGAAAAATAAAAGTTTAATATTAATGTGCATTATTGATGTTTATCTTATTTGCAAAACAGATATAAATACCTGGAGGTGGCAGGTGAGGTGCAATGAAACTAACAGAGAAACAGAGACGCTTTGCTGATGAATATGTGAGAACTGGTAATATATCAGAGTCATATCGGTTGGCTTACCCGAATGTAAAGAAAGATTCAGCAGCAAGAGCCTCCGGAAGCAGGCTGCTAACAAAAGCTAACGTGAAATCTTATATTGATGAACGTTTAGAACAGTTGAAAAAAGAGTCGATAGCTGAACAAGATGAAATCCTTCAATTCCTGACATCTGTAATGAGGGGAGAGCATACCGAACAGATTCCAGTAGGTATAGGGGAAGGTGCCCAGCAGCTGGAGGACAAGGACACTTTCCTGAAAGAGCGTGTTAAAGCAGCAGAACTCTTAGGAAAGCGATATGTCATGTGGACCGACAAGCAGCAGGTTGAGACTGTTACTCCTGTTTTTGTTGAGGATGTGCCTAATGAAGACTAAGCAGCAACGAATCTCCATCAAACAGAAGATAGGTGGAAGGGGCATTTCCATTAATAAAAAGAAAAGTGGAGAAATACAAGGAGATATTGCCTGAAATTTTGTAATTTTCAAGGTGCTCCGATCTTATATTTTGGAGGGGCTAAGAAAAAAGCTACCGTCATGTTTTAAGACCCAAGAATATCCCGGAAGAGGTGGTAACTTATCAAAGGCTTGGTTAAAATATGCCAAACACTATGCATAATTTTATATATCTTAATATTGAATTGATTTGATTACGTACTAATAATATTAAGAATTTCATACTCTATACAAGCTATTGTTCTCTAAGTTATGTTCCTTACACAAATCCACACTTATTTTAATGTTTTAAAGCAAGCGGGGAAAACTATGTAATGACTGTTGACGAATTGTTGACGGAATCGGTCAACAATGAACAAATTTAAACTGATAGTAACCGAAAGTGTTCAGCAGAATGCTTGACAGAACAGGGTTAAAACAAGGATAATCTAAAATAGTCGAATAGGTAATCCTTCGGGGCAGGGTGAAATTCCCTACCGGCGGTGATGAGCGCATGCTCTTAGTCCGTGACCCGGCTAATGAAAATTAGACGGTGGATTTGGTGTAACTCCAAAGCCGACAGTGATAGTCTGGATGGGAGAAGGAACGGCAGTATTTACTTGATGCAGACGCGAGAAGTCTACCTTTTTTATGGGGATTATGTTTCCAAAAAAAGAAATCATGTGAATACTTTATTCAGTCATGCCAACTTCCCCCAAGTAAAAACTTACTTGGGGTTTATTTATTTTTGAATAATAGTGAAAAAAGAAGGGAGGTAAAGTGTTTGAACCATTCACCATATATGAATCTTGCCCTCTCAATGGCAAACGCAACCCGAGGTCAAACATCACCCAATCCTGCTGTTGGAGCTGTTGTGGTGAAAAATGGAGAAGTCGTTGGGATGGGTGCGCACCTTAAAGCAGGAGAAGGTCACGCAGAGGTCCATGCCATTAAGATGGCAGGAGACAAAGCGAAGGGAAGTGACGTCTATGTCACGCTGGAACCTTGTTCTCATTACGGGAAAACACCTCCCTGTTCACAGCTGCTGATTTCAAGCGGAGTGAGGCGAGTCTACATTGCCAGCACAGATCCAAATCCCCTTGTCGCGGGAAGAGGAATCCAACAGTTGAAGGATGCAGGCATAAAAGTAATGGTCGGAGAGCTTGAAGAAGAAGCACTCGAGTTAAACAAGCACTTCTTCCATTTCATTCAATACGGCACGCCTTATGTAACCCTTAAGACAGCTGTTACATTAGACGGGAAAACAGCTTCATCTTCAGGAAATAGCAAGTGGATTACGTCAGAAGCTTCACGCACAGATGTCCACTATGATCGTCACCGGCATGACGCGATATTAGTAGGAGTCAATACCGTTATTCAAGACAACCCACACCTTACCACCCGTTTGCCCCAAGGTGGAAAAAACCCCATTCGAGTTATTTTAGATACCTTTTTACGAACACCCCTCCACTCTCATGTAGTGGAAGACTTGGAAAGTAGGACGCTCATCTTCACGGGCAATTCTGTCAATGAAGAACAGAAGCAGCCCTTTTTGGAATCAGGCTGTGAAATCATCACCCTTTCAGAGGAAAGGATAGACATTCACACAGTATTAAAAGAACTGGGTGCACGGAATATCGGATCCCTTTATGTAGAAGGTGGATCTACTATTCACTCCTCCTTTTTAAAGGAAAAAGCCTTTCAGGAATTGATTATGTATATGTCTCCTAAGCTTGTAGGGGGAAGCTCTGCCTTCACCAGTTTTGGAGGGGAGGGATTCCCGACCATTGCAGAAGGTCTTGAAATGGAGATTAGCAGCCTTGAACGAGTAGGCAAGGACATTAAAATTGTTGCTTTGCCTAAGTGTTAACCTTTTTTGAAAGGAGGAGAAAGGATGTTTACTGGAATCATTGAAGAAATTGGCTCAATTGAACGCATGAAAAAATCCTCCTCATCTATGGAACTGACAATAACAGCGGACCGCGTTCTGGAAGACGTTCACATTGGAGATAGCATCAGTGTGAATGGTGTCTGTTTAACCGTCACTTCATTCAGCTCCAGGCAATTTCAAGTGGATGTAATGCCTGAAACCTTTGAAGGGACAACGCTGCGAAACCTATCCCATGGTTCTAAAGTGAACCTGGAGAGGGCAATGGCTGCAAACGGTCGTTTCGGCGGGCATTTCGTTAATGGGCATGTCGATGGAGTAGGGACGATCGTTAGAATAGAGAAAGTTGAAAATGCCTGGTATATGGACATTTCCATACCGGAAAATCAGAGCCACTTGTTTATCATGAAGGGTTCTGTCGCAATAGACGGCACTTCCCTTACTGTTTTTGGTGTGAAAAGTAATGCGATTACGATTTCGTTGATCCCACAAACGAGAGGGGACACGGTTCTTGGCGAGAAAAAAGTAGGGGACCGTGTTAACATTGAATGTGATGTAATGGCGAAATATTTTCATCGCTTCTATGAAGCAAAGGAACAGTCTAAGAGTACTTCAAGCCGTATCAACTATGAATTTTTAAGTCAAAATGGTTTTGCTGACTAATAGGGAGGGGTTGCCCCATGTTTAATAAGATTGAAGAAGCTCTGGAAGATTTACACGCAGGTAAAGTCGTCATCGTAGTAGATGATGAAAACCGTGAGAATGAGGGAGACTTTATTGCCCTTGCGGATAAAGCGACTCCTGAAGTCATTAATTTTATGGCTAAAGAAGGAAGAGGATTAATTTGTGCCCCGATAACAGAGGAGATTGCACAAAAACTAAAGCTTGCACCGATGACGATGTCAAATACGGATCCTCATGGAACGGCCTTTACCATTTCTGTCGATCATAAATCCGCAACTACTGGAATTAGTGCATTTGAGAGATCGACCACCATACAGGAATTATTGAACCCGGTCTCAATGCCCGAGGACTTTAAAAGACCTGGTCACGTATTTCCACTTGTCGCCAAAAAAGGTGGAGTACTAAAACGCGCAGGACACACAGAAGCTGCCATCGATTTGGCTGTTCTGTCAGGTGCACATCCATCAGGCGTCATTTGTGAAATCATGAATGAAGACGGCACGATGGCAAGAGTACCTGAATTGATGAAACTAGCAGATAAATGGGATCTTAAGATCATCTCCATTGAAGATCTGATTCGATACAGACGCAAAAAAGAAAAGCTTGTAACGAGGGAAGTGGAAATTGAACTTCCAACCGAATTCGGAAACTTCAAGGCAGTTGCCTACACAGAAAACCTTACAGGAAAAGAACATATCGCACTTGTGAAAGGGCAATGGTCCGAGGATGAAGATGTGCTCGTTCGCGTTCACTCTGAATGCCTGACGGGAGATGTTTTCGGTTCCAATCGCTGTGACTGTGGACCGCAGCTTGCCACAGCACTGACTCAAATTGAAGAAGAAGGAAAAGGTGTACTTCTCTATATGAGGCAGGAAGGCCGTGGAATTGGCCTGATCAACAAATTGAAAGCTTATAAGCTTCAGGAACAGGGCTACGATACGGTTGAAGCCAATTACAAATTGGGCTTTGGGGCTGACTTACGGGAGTATGGAATCGGAGCCCAGATACTAAGAGATCTCAGCATCAAAAGAATTCGTTTACTTACCAATAACCCCAGGAAAATTGCCGGCATTAAAGGATATGGATTAGAGATTGTAGATCGTGTACCGATTCAATTGCCAGCCAAATTTGAAAACGAAAAGTATATGAAAACAAAGCATGCTAAGCTGGGTCACTTGCTGAAATTTTAATCACAACTAGTAGGAGGAATATACAATGAAAACAATTTATGAAGGTAATTTAGTCGGATCAGGATTAAGGGTTGCGATTGTCGTTTCCCGTTTTAACGAATTCATTACGTCCAAGCTTTTAGGTGGGGCGGAAGATGCATTAAAGCGCCATGGTGTAGAAGAAGGAAATGTATCTGTCACTTGGGTTCCAGGGGCATTTGAAATTCCTATGATCGCTAAAAAACTTGCCCGTTCAGGGAAATATGATGCTGTTGTTACACTTGGAACGGTCATCCGCGGAGCAACCGCTCATTTTGAATACGTAAGCGGAGAGGTTGCAAAAGGAGTGGCCAATCTTAGCCTGCAGGAAGATGTACCCGTCATCTTTGGAGTCTTAACAACCGACACAATCGAACAGGCAATCGAAAGAGCCGGCACAAAAGCAGGAAACAAAGGATGGGAAGCAGCAGTATCAGCCATCGAAATGGCTAATCTGATTCGTGAGATTGATAAGTAAAATAGGGATTTCCAAGCCTCCTGTGTAGGAGGCTTGTTTTTTTTTTTTTTGAGGGAAGGACCTATCGGGGGTGCTTTTTTAGCGGGAGTGGTCATGGCGGGGGAGTAGAGTATGTGGGGTTATTTGTAAATCGGCTTGATTATTCTCCAAAACGGCTGGATTTCTGGTGATTTCGGCTGGGTGGATAATTCTCGATAACGGCTGGATTTTTTCACTTTTCGGCCGGATTCCTCATGGGCAAACAAAAATCCTGCTGCCTGTACCCAACAAAATACATATTGGCAAACGTCAGACCTTTTGCTAGAATAGTATTTTGTGGCTCCCCTTATTTAGGGAGGAGCGGGTAGGGAGAGGGCAGTTTTATAGGAAGATTATATGAAAGCACGTGGAGGTATTTTTCAGTTAAAGAATCACGGTACCACGATGAAGCAGGAGATAATGGCTGGAGCAATCGGTTATTTCACGATTGTGTACATCATCGCTGTGAATGCATTAATTCTTTCTGAAGCTGGAATTCCATTTGAAGGAGCGGTTATGGCAACTATTCTTGCCTCCTTCGTTGGGTGTTTGGTGATGGCCTTTTGGGCAAATGCACCAATTCTTCTGGTTCCAGGAATGGGCATTAATGCGATGTTTACGTTTACTCTCGTAAAATCATCCGGTTTAACGTGGCAGGAAGCTCTAGCTGTAGTAGTGATTTCAGGAATACTCTTTATGATCATTGCATTTACAAAGCTTTCAAAAGTATTATCGGAAGCCATACCCAAAACATTAAAGGAAGCCATCACTGTAGGATTAGGGATGTTTCTAATGTTTATCGGTCTAGAAAAAGGCGGTCTTATCCAAAGAGGAGAGAGTGCCATCATCATGATTGGTGATTTTGGGGAATTAAAGGTGTTAGCTACGGTGCTGACTTTCCTGGTGACGATATTTTTGTTTGTTCGAAATGTGAAAGGTCAATTTTTATGGAGTATTGCTTTTGGAACCATGCTGGGGTTCATCTTTGGGATCGAACCATCGATTCAGTCCAGTTCCTTTCAATTAAGTGAATACAGTCAGGTTTTCGGTCAAATATCCTTTAGTGCCATTTTGGAGATTCCGTTTTGGATTGCGGTTTTTTCTGTCACGATGGTGCTGGTATTTGAAAACATCGGTCTCGTTCATGGACATACGGATATGATCGATCAACCTCATAAATACTCTAAAGCCTTCCAGGCGAATGCGTTTTCTGCCTTTACATCAGGATTCTTTGGAACGAGTCCGACGGTTTCTACTGTAGAAAGTGCTGCAGCCATGACAGCAGGTGGTCGTACGGGATTAACGAGTTTGACTACTGGAGTATTATTCTTGGGATCTGTGTTGTTTATTCCGTATTTAAAGTGGATTCCAGATCATGCTATTGCTCCAATCCTCATTATCATTGGCGGCTTAATGATTCAAAATATACGACATATGGATCTTCGCGATTTAACAGAGGCATTTCCTGCCATTTTCATCATTGCGATGATTCCATTTACGTACAGTATCGCAGATGGGATTGCCATCGGTTTTATTCTTTATCCAATTTTAAAATTGGCTACAGGTAAAGCGAGAGAAGTATCTATTCCTCTATATATCATTGCTGCATTGTTCCTTATGAACTTCTTTGTTCATTCGATTCATTAAAGCGGTAAAGAACTCAAGTGGAGTTGCTCATCATTACGATTGAAATCGTAGTTGATGACATGTCTGCTTGAGTTTTTTTGTCCTTACAACTACTACCGAATTCCGTGGACTTTCCACATATTTCTTGGGATTATTATAGAAATTAATGAAACTTTCGAACTATTTTTATACATATATCAGGAAATCAGCAGGGGTGAGTATAGTGGAAGTGTTTGTAGCGAGTTTTTGATCGGAATGGAGAAACCGCAGCTTATGAGCTACTTTACCGAAACAATGAAATGAATATGTCCGAATATAGATGGAGACCAGGCCACGGCAGATTTCATTATTAACAGCTATTTAAATATTGGTCTTGAAAGCTAGTCCGCAGGTAAGCCATGCTTCATCAATTTCACAGAAAATCTTTTAAAGAGAGTCCCTACCTACTTGAATCCCAAGGAAATTGTCGTGGAGGTTCTGGAAATTAAACGATGGATTTATGTTTTAGCTGTGAGGGAACAAGTTGGTGAAAGGAGTATATTGGAAAACGAAGTTATTACATTATCTTTAACGAGGGCAAAAAAGTGTGAGTTGCTGGCAGAGAAGCACAATCGTGGTTCAATGAAGTCGAGCTATTTCCTTACGGGGTTGTTTTCATTAATGGAAACTATATTATCTATGCCAATTGAAGTAATCCTGAATGAATTACCATTGAATGATGAAATCTACAATGCACTAACCGGTGCCTCAAACGAGTTCAAAGACATTCTGGAGCTGGTTATTTTGCTTGAAAAAGCTGACTGGGCAGCGATCGAAATAAAAATGGCCGAACTGAAGTTAAACAAAGGAGATGTTATGGAATGCTATTAAACATCATGTAAATGGACACGAGACTTCTTACATCATGAAATTGCAGAGATTAGTTAGTTACCAAACAGGTTTATATTCCCCTGGAGTCAGATATTTTCTTTGGGGTTTTATATATCTCTTCAATTCAATCAGAAGTAATCGCTGGAGATGCTTAGAAGCTATTTGTCGGGCTACATCTCTAGGAAAAGGATAGATGCCGATTTGATTGAAACGCACACGAAAGAGACCTTCATGTACAAGGTCTTTTTTGTCATTCAGAACTTGGGCCAATACAGTTACATCCCGGGAATGGAATTCGTCACACGCTTCTTCTACCTTTTGAACTTGAAACCGAAATGTATACTCATCTTTCATGATCATCACCCATCCCATTGTCTCTAAATGGCCGAAGAAATTCAACTTTTAAGTTTCTACAAGTCACACGATGAGGATTACTTTAAATAATATAGTTGAGATGATTGCGAAAAGAGCTTGTTTGTGGCAAGCTAAGACTATTAAGAATAGTTTACTAGTAAATTACCGTGGAGGGATTCACGATGAACTTGAATCTAATTAAATGTCATGGCTCTGGAAATGACTTTTTACTTATTGATGAAATGACGAATGGATACGAATTTACTGAAGAAGCAAGGCAAAATCTTGCCCTTGCACTATGTGATCGAAAGTCGGGTATTGGAGCGGATGGAATTCTATTTGTGCTTTCAAGTGAACATTGCGATGCACAAATGAGGGTATTCAATGCAGATGGATCTGAAGCATCCATGTGCGGGAATGGTCTTCGTTGTGTAGGTCGCTATGTGTGTGAGCTTCTCGACAAAACGACGATTGTGATTCAGACGATGAAAGCGGATCTGCGTGTTTCAGCTCAAGAGGCTATATATGAAAATATACCGACGTATAATGTTGAAATTTCACCTGTATTATTTGAATTGGATAAATTGCCGATGAATATGGATCGTGAGGGGTTAGTGGACGAGAATATTCCTGAAATTTCAGATCGATTATCGTTTACTGCACTAGCGGTCCCCAATCCTCATCTAATTAGTGTTGTAAGCACAGAACATATTCTTTCGAATGAACAGAAGACGATTGCTGAAACAGTAAATGGTCCCAATAATCTCTTTCCTGATGGAGTCAACGTAAGTTTTGTTCATCCATTAGAAAAAGGTGCGATTTATGTTCGTACCTTTGAAAGAGGAGTAGGCTTTACAAATGCCTGTGGAACGGCTATGTCTGCTTCTAGTCTTGTTACATGTTTGCTCAATCAGAATGAGTTTGGCAAGGAAATAGATGTATATAATAATGGTGGAAAAGTACGTGTCGTGGTGAACCAATTAGGTGAAGGGCGATACAATATGGAATTGATCGGGAATGCAACATATCTCTACCAGGCCCAAATTGAATTGTCTATCACACATCCTGAAGATTATCGTGAGACTTCCAGACAGGATTTCACTGAAGAAGGAACGTACGAACTGCTTCAACATCATGCCAAATCAATTGTTGATAGTAAAGTATTTAGGAGTGCCTAAACGAATAAAAAGCCTGAGCTTGTGTAAGCTCAGGCCGAGAGTGTCCCAAAAAGCTAAGCTTTTGGGACACTCTTTTTTTTGTCGTTGGATTGCTGTTTCAAAAACTGAATCACGTTATCAAATGGCTGGAGGTCTTTTACCCATTCGAATTTAGTAAAGGGACAACCCATCTGCTGGAACCTCTGCAAAACAACATCTATTGTAAAGTGTTCTGGATGAAGGTCCTCATTTACTTCATACCACCAGAGGGGAGTCGCGACTAAAGCATCTTCATTCCCCCTTAAGGAATAAGGCGCAATGATGGTTTTTCCTTCCCCATGCTGAATGTAGTCCACGTATAACTTGCCATTTCGGTTCTTTTTTAAACGCTCGATCGTAAAATCCTCAGGATAATTGGTAACAAGGTAGTGTGCAATGAATTCAGTAAACATGCCGGTGTCCTTCCATGTGTATCCCGGTGGTATGGGAATATACACTTGCAGTCCCTTATTTCCTGACGTTTTCACAAAACTATGCAGGTTTAGTCGGTCGAATAGTTCTTTCATAATGGAAGCCGCTTTAACCGCCAGGGAGAATTGATTCCTGCTGGGTGGATCTAAGTCAAAGACCACTTCGTTGACAGATGTATCCTTCGTCCTTTGGAAAGGCACGTGAAATTCTAATGCAAGCTGATTTCCAAGCCAAATCAATGTCTCCAGGTTATTGCATACCGTATAGTCGATGTTGTCCTCCTTGTACGTTTCAATAAATGAAGGGGCATAATCAGGCGTATTTTTTTGATAAAATGATTCACCAAAGATCCCGTGTGGGAAACGAATACAAGTCAATGGCCTATCCTGCAAGAAAGGCAAAATAGCGACGGACATCTTCCGAAGGTACCGAACGTAATCAAGCTTTGTCATTGAGACTTTCTGAAACAATTCCTTATCTGGATGTGTGATTTCAACCCCAAGTGGAAGGGATGCTTCGTCCAGCTTGAATTGCTCCATTGTACAGGTTTCTGGAGCAATGGAGAATAGAAATCGATGAAAATGTGGTTCTCTCAGTTGACCCTCATACCAATTCAAATATGAAATTTCTACAGTTATAGCCGGGTCTATGTAATAAAGGGAATTCTTATTCTTCGTACTATTCTTTTTAATCATTGCTTTTAATGTTTTTTTCTCGTCAGGAGAAAGACCAAAGTGAAATAAGCCAATAGGCATAATCTTTTCGTTATCGAAAACGCTAATGTGAAAGTAATCGTTCGTTTCATCCAGCGCAGTGATGAAACAGTGACAGCGTTTCCAATTCTTGGTTTTTACCCAACTCGTACTTCGTTTACCCGCTTCCCACTTACTATTCTTCCTCTTAGCGACAACACCCTCACCTTCCTCTTTTTCCACAAGTTCCCATATTTCTCGACGATCCTTGAAATAGGGAACCATTTGAAGGGAAGATGGGAGAGAAGGGGTAGGTTCTAATGGCAATTGAAGAAAAGTAAAAACCTCTTTCAATTTTTCTTTTCTTATAAGGTAAGGTTCGGGGGCAAATGATTT
The DNA here is from genome assembly GCF_059758515.1 of Rossellomorea sp. GQ25. Lineage (NCBI taxonomy): Bacteria > Bacillati > Bacillota > Bacilli > Caryophanales > Bacillaceae > Rossellomorea > Rossellomorea sp. GQ25. Next base: position 190,209 of record NZ_JCAXEQ010000001.1, read on the forward strand.
CTTACCATACTCAAGTAAATCGAATGCCAGAAATTTAACGGGTCTCTCGGCTGCGGCATGATTAATTTTCTGTTTATTGCGCATTCTGCCCCTTACCTGCAATTCAAAGAATTCACTGCTGCAGGAAGAGCGTAATAGGGCAACCTCCCCATCCAAAATGAAAGGGGTAGGTAAGTCTATTTCACTGAGTAAAGTTTTGATCTGTTCTGCAATTTCCGGGAAGTGTGGAAGCAATTCCTTCCCGTTTCGACTTTGAAGGCTTATCTGATTCTTAGAATGAACGTAGAGAATTCCGCGAAATCCATCATATTTCACTTCATAAAGCCAGTCCTCATTTTCAGGGAGTTCATCATATAAGGTAGGAAGCATCGGTTTCATATCTATTCACCTGATTTTTAGTATTAGTGTGACCAATGAGTGTTTATTTATTTCCAAATGTTTAAGGGAATGAAGAGTATCGGACAACTAAATGATAATGGTAAGGGATTAGTTTATGTGAAGGAGGGTATTAATATATGCATACGATTTGGAAAGGCTCAATCAGTTTTGGACTGGTGAACATCCCCATTAAACTTCATTCTGCTACAGAAGATCGTGATATAAAGCTTCGTTCACTTCATAAAGAGTGTCATACACCGATTAAATATGAAAAAGTATGTCCAGCTTGTGAAAAAGAAATCGACCATGATGACATCGTTAAAGGCTATGAAGTAACGAAAGGGAAATTTGTCGTTCTTGAAGAAGAGGAATTGAAGGAATTGAAGGAAGCAAACGGGGATAAAGCTGTGGAAATAGTAGACTTTATCAAAATGGAGGAAATCGACCCGATATTCTTTGATCGAAGTTATTTCGTTTCACCTAATGATGGAGGGAAAAAAGCTTATTCATTATTACGAAAAGCTCTTCTGGAATCAGGAAAAGTAGGTATCGCAAAAATCACGATGAGGTCGAAAGAACAACTCTCCATTGTTCGGGTGTATGAAAATACTCTCGTAATGGAAACCATTCATTATCCAGATGAAGTAAGAGGTACCGGTGATGTACCGAATGTTCCAGAAGAAGATGAAATAACGAATAAAGAATTAGAAACAGCGACGATGCTGATTGATCAATTAACCACTGAATTTCAACCGGAGAACTATAAAGATCAGTACCGTGAACGCTTAAGTCAATTGATTGAATCGAAGCAAACCGGGGAAAAGATCGTAACAGCGAAAGAAAAAGAGCCAAGAGAAAATGTGACAGATTTAATGGCGGCACTTCAAGCCTCCATTGATTCATCCAAACCGAAAAAGACGAAGAAGCAAACGAAAAAGAAAACGACTTCAAAGAAAAAAGCTCAATAGAACGTAAGTCGTGAGTGAAGAGAGGGACAAGTTTTGGAGGAGAAGCATATAAAACAAGGAGTATTGGTTGCACTATCGGTCATTTGTTTGATTGCATTTACATGGGGATTCGTCACGATTGTCGAAGAGTGGAAAGAAAATGAAATTGCACAATTTGACAATGGTGTCTTTGAGATAGTAAGAGGATTTATCTCACCGAAGTTAACGACCTTTATGACTTTCATCACTTTCTTAGGTGGAATTAAAGGAATCAGTATCATTGCCATCAGTGTGGTTGTCATCTTACTGTTTTTAAAAAAGTATCCACTCGCTCTTTTTGTAGCGATTACGATCACAACAGGGGCAGGGTTTAACTGGCTGCTAAAATGGATTTTCAAACGTGAAAGACCTGATATTGAAGCACTGATCGAGCAAGGCGGTTATAGCTTTCCCAGTGGTCATTCCATGAGTTCCTTTATTTTTTACGGGACCCTTGCATTCATATTGTTTCGAGCATTAGATCATAAATGGTATAAGTGGTCTAGTGTCATTGTGATCAGCTTTCTGGTACTACTGATAGGACTTAGCAGAGTGTATTTAGGAGTACATTATCCAAGTGACATTCTTGGAGGATTCACTGCGGGAGGTGCATGGTTGACGATTTGTATCGTCATTTATGCTTACTTCCATAAACGAAAACATTGGAAAGAAAGGGAGAATTAAATGGAAACAAAAAGCGCTCAGAAATTCTTCTGAGCGCTTTGATCCATTATCATTAAAATAAATTAAAAATATACGGCCCAATTGAAGTGGCATAAAGAAGAATGTAAATACCCATGAAATAGAATACTCCACCAAAAGTACCCCAGTCAGGATCTCTCCCCAATTTCCATAGTAGTGAAGTAATGGCGCTGATAAGGAGTAATACTATATACTCACTTCCTGAAAACATAAGGTATTCGGGAGCAGCAAAGTAGAAGTAATCCCCCATCGCTTTAGTGATGAATGTTATCGGCATTACTAAAAACATAATGATAGAGGCATATTCAACCCAGTTGATCTCTTCTTTCTCAAATATATTTGGTTTAAAAATATAAAGCAGAATTAAAAGAAATAGGGAAGGCAATACCCAATAGAATGAAACCATAATCGTGATTAAGCTGCTGAATATCATAAGTACGGAATTGTTAACGGCTTCTTTGACACTTCGTTTCGACCATTCAGTGCTATTGGCGATAACTTGTGCATCCTGTGAAGCGCCAAATAATTCATACGTATCTCCATCATAATCCAACCAGGCAATGCTCTTATTAGTGAGTTGAAGTGGAAAATACGTAAAATGGTTTGTTGTACTGACTGGAGCCGCTGTTAATTGGTTAGAGTCACTGAAAGGTGCTACATATAGACTAATCGCATTTTCATCCCCAACCCGATGACCTTCAGATGTGAAAAGAATGGATTTTTCTCCATTAATGGAAAGTAGTTGTGCGTTTCTTGGACTTTGAAGTTTGCCCCCTGACATTTTGTTCGTAAAATCAATTTTTGTGGGCTTCAAAATAGAAGATCCTATTTCATCTATCGGTGTATGCAACTTGAAAATCTTATATGACAAAGTTCCCTGGGCTCGCATCTCTTCATTATAAAGAAGAGTTAATTGATTGTTTTCTGTAGTAAAGGTTAATCCATTAATATGATGATTCGTTGCTGTGTTTACAATTGCTAATGGCTCATTCACTACTTGTAACGTATCATTCATGTAGTACAGGTGAGAGTGACCGTCATCTTGTCTAACCTGTAATACGGCACTGCCATTATTTCCAATATAGACTTCTAGGATTTCATTAGAAAAGCTGAAAACCTCTTTCACTGACAAATCAGCAGGGTTAAGAGAAAAAAGGTTCTCTTTATTCCAGAAGTACACAGATTTCATTGCAGTGCTGATCCCTGTTGCTTCCTCTGCAATCGTCGTTACTACATTACTCTCTGTAGAGATTAACTTGTCATCCTTGATCTGAATGGCCTTCGTACCGTCTGTCCAAAAAGGATGGCCCCGGGTAACGCTGGTGTCTAGCGTTGTTTTTTTGGTTGAATCAAATGATCCTTCCATAGTTAACCCTGTAATTTTCCCGTTACTGGCAAAGAAGAGTCCTTCATCTCCATTAAAGATAACAGGGCGTTCTTCAGAAGTGTAGTTTAATGGGATGGATCTACTCCAATCAGGCTGTGGTTGTTGTTTGACTTGTAAAAGCTGGTGGAGAAATAGTGCCCCTATAAACAGAACCATTAACACTAAAGGTATTCCAAATGATTTGAATTTCTCTTTCAAACATATCCCCCTCGATTCTCTATCTCTATAATATGAGCTTAATTTAGAATTTTACCATAATTCACATTTCAAGACACCAAATATTTCCTTCTATAAATAAAAGTTTTATGTTGACATTTATTATTAGAGGGATTACAATGATATTGAAAATCATTCTCATTTGAACAAAAGAGTTTCCCCCTCTTTCAATTGAGAGAATGGTTCATGAAAAACCCCCTTTATTAGATATAAAAAGACAGGCCCGTAGCATCTGCTTCGGGTCTGTCTTTTTATATTGCATTTCATTTCTTCCTGTCGTAAATTGTTAAAGGATGTTGTATTTTAAGGAGGGATAAGAGTAAGTGAATCATAAAGAAGATAAACGGTTCAGGGTTGCTGGTTACGAGGCACTGATAGGAATAGCACTTGTTCTGATAAATTTCTTATGGTGGTATGGTTTTGCATTCGGATTAGGTGTTCAACCGGTTTCAGATTACGATTGGATCCTCGGTATGCCAGAGTGGTTTTTTTACAGTTGCATCGTTGGCTTTTTCCTTATGATATTGCTAGTGATCATCGTCGTAAAGTACCTGCTTACTGACATTCCTTTTGACGATGAGGAGGATGATCATGAATAGTATGGCATTGATTCCCTTATTTGCTTTTTTAATCTTGATTTTTGTTGTGGGTATTTATACGGCTAGAAATGTGAGTAGAGCAGATTCCTTCGTTCAGGAATACTTCTTGGGAAGCCGTCAGCTTGGCGGATTTATTTTGGCAATGACCATGATTGCGACCTATGGAAGTGCCAGTAGTTTCATCGGAGGACCCGGCGCAGCATATACATATGGTTTATCATGGGTTCTTTTAGCCATGTCACAGGTTGCAACAGGCTATTTTGTTCTCCTTATACTCGGGAAAAAGTTTGCGATTATGGCCCGGAAATACCAGGCCGTTACATTGATCGATTATCTACAAGGCAGATATGGCAGCAATAAGATTACAATTCTATCTGCCTTTAGTATCATCGTATTTTTATTCTCAGCCATGATTGCTCAATGGGTAGGGGGAGCACGGCTCATTGAATCATTAACCGGGTTAACCTACGAGAGTGCTCTTTTCCTGTTTGCCGTATCGGTCCTTGTTTACGTTATTATTGGGGGCTTTCGTGCGGTTGCCATCACGGATGCAATTCAAGGGGTGGTAATGCTTGGAGGGACCATTATTCTATTGATTGCCACCATCATCGCTGGAGGAGGCATGGAGAACATCATGATGGGATTGAAAGCGGAAAACCCTAACTTATTAAGTCCTCATGGTCATGATGGAGAATTAAGTGCCCGCTATATTTCTTCTTTCTGGATTTTAGTGGGCGTTGGTGTTGTCGGATTGCCTCAGGTGGCAGTTAGAGCCATGAGCTATAAGAATTCCAGGTCCTTACACAGAGCGATCATAATCGGAACCATTGTCGTCGGTTCCATTATGCTCGGTATGCACTTAATTGGTGTGCTTGCAAGGGTCGTGGTCCCTGGAATAGAAGTGGCTGATAAAGTCATGCCTCTTCTTGCTTTAGAAGTTCTTCCACCATGGCTTGCCGGGATTGTCCTGGCTGCTCCGATGGCGGCTATCATGTCGACAGTGGATTCGTTATTATTGATTGTATCCTCGGCTATTGTGAAAGATGTGTATATGAATTTCATCAATAAGGATGCAAAGGAAAAACAAGTCAAAAGGATTAGCTTTTGGGTGACAAGTATAACGGGAATTCTCGTTTTTCTTATGGCGTTGAGTCCTCCTGAGTTGATTATATGGCTTAATTTATTTTCATTTGGAGGCCTTGAAGCTGTTTTTATTTGGCCGATTGTTTTAGGTTTATATTGGAAAAAAGGAAATGCCCAAGGTGCCATTGCTTCAATGCTATCAGGACTGGTAGCGTACATCTTATTTCACAGTTTCGCACCTAACTATCTGGATATGCACACGGTGATTTTTCCAATTATCATTTCCTTTTTCATGTATGTACTCGTTTCCCTGTTTACTCAATCTAAGTATAAGCAAGATGGATGGGTTTAGCCCGCCCATCTTTTTTTAGGGCTCTTTTTTCGTAAAGTTTGTGGTTTTTCATTCCATTACAGGTAGGAGTTCACGAAAATAAAGAAGGGATTCCTATCATGCAAATCGAATTTTATAATGGGGTGATAATATGTATAAGCTGACACAGTATATAAACACAGCTCATTATTACGAAAGGGTTCATTCTTTTCTAATAGAAGATGAGGCAGCGAATAACTTACCATTAGGTTTACTGAACACTATGAAAATTAGTCACAAATATAAGGATCCTTTGCTTCTATTAGTGGAGAATGGGAAGGGATCCGTGGTTGGATCATTCATCATGACACCGCCGCATTACCTGGTAAGTACGCTAAAGATAGAGAAGAAAGACATGCCTCAAATAGTTGAACAACTCAAAATGTTTTGTGAGGATTCCCATATTACCTTTCCTGGCTTCATTGCTGAGAAAGAAACTGCCCTTCAATTAACCCACGCCTGGTGTAAAGAAACGGAATCGAGCTTCCATGTGCGTATGAACCAGCGTGTGTACCAATTGAATAAGGTGAATGATATTCCACTGAGTGATGGGAAAATGGTTCCAGTAAGCAAAGAACACAAAGCCCTTCTTGCCGAATGGTTAATAGGATTTGTAAAGGATACAGGAGAAAATCCCCTAACTGATAAAGAGGCTATCCTGCGTTCAAGGGATATGATTGAAAACGAAATGTATGTGTATTTGTGGGAAGTAGATGGAAAGCCCGTTTCCATGGCAAGAGGAGCGAGAAGAACGGATCATGGCATAACCATAAATTTTGTGTATACACCGAAAGAATATAGGAAAATGGGGTATGCTTCTTCTGTCGTAGCCGAACTGAGCCGGTTGCTATTGAAAAATCATTCATTCTGTTCACTCTATACGGATTTAGATAATCCGACATCTAATAAGATTTATATGGAAATCGGTTATAAACCAGTTTGTGATTCGATGATGATCACCGTTGTGTGAACAAGTTAGATCTGGGCTGAAGACTATTTTGTATATTGATAGTTGACATTCAGGGAGAAACCTATTATCATAATAAACAATTAATTAAATGAGCGAATGGCTTTGACGAAGAGGAGTACCTCTGATCGACACTGAAGAGAACTGGTGGTTGGTGAGAACCAGTGTGGACGATCTTTGGGAATGGACTTCCGAGCCTCCAAACCGAAACTTTAGGAAGTAGGCTTTGGCGAATGTCTTATCGTTACAAAAGACGCGTATTCAAGCAAACCGCTTCGATACGATTGAGTGGACTGTTCAGGCAGTCAACAAAGGTGGCACCACGGGTATCTCGTCCTTTACATGATGTAAATGGATAGGGATGCCCTTTTTTTATAACTGAATAATGATAAATCGTTTGAGTAAGAGGAGTACATTCAAGTGATGCATTACAGAGAGTTAAGGACGGTGAGACCTTAGCATGATAGCTTGTCTGGAATGGACTTATGAGAGATGATCCGAATTGAAAGTAGGATCGTACGGAATTCCACCGTTAAAAGGATAGAGTATCGGGTTAAGTAATGCCCTGTACTTGAATCAAGAGGGGATACGTCAAAGTATCCCAATCAGAGGTGGCACCGCGGTCAGCATCGTCCTCTATGAACAGATCTTTCTGTTCATAGGGGACTTTTTTTATTGATTTATAAGTGGAAATACTGAATTGGAGGCATGAAATGATGAAACAGCAAGCATTGGATTATGTGGTGAAAGAATTAAACGGAGACATATTTACACCCATTTCACTTTTTCAATCGTTAAAAGGTAAGAAGAAATTTTTATTAGAGAGCTCATTGAAGCATGAACAATCCGGTCGGTATTCATTTGTAGGGAGTGATCCATTTTTAGAATGTAAAGCTTACGGAAATACCGTACAGTTAAAAAAATCATCTGCAAATGAAATAGAGGAAATAGTGGGGAATCCCATCGAAATCATTCAAAACCTTATTCCTTCCCACGAACTAAAGGATGCGCCTTTTCCTTTTACTGGTGGGGGGATTGGATACCTAGGATATGACGTTATTCGACTTTACGAAGAAATCGGTGTAACTCCTCAAGATGAATTGGAGATGCCGGATATTCATCTCATGTTTTATGAAAAAGTCATTGTGTTTGATCATCTGGAGCACAAGGTATTTATTGTCGTCATGAATGAGTGGATAGAGGATCAAAAAGTAGACCTGGATAAAAAGGTGAAGGAAGTCGAGGCTGAGCTGACCAATGTGTATTTGAAAACTCATAAAAAGAAACTAGATCGCCTTTCCTTCCATGCTCAAACCTCAAAAGGTGAATTCATGGAAAAGGTGGAGAGGGCAAAGCAATCCATAGGAGAAGGTGAGATATTTCAAGTCGTGCTCTCTCAAAGACTTAAGGCGTCCTTTTCAGGTGATCCATTTTCATTCTATAGAAACTTGAGGAAATCTAACCCGTCCCCTTACATGTTCTTCATTGATTTCGAGGACTATGTCGTATTGGGTGCATCACCGGAAAGCTTGCTGAAAGTTCAAGGGAGGGAAATCACCACGAATCCAATTGCAGGAACACGAAGAAGGGGAGAAACACATGATGTGGACAGGGAGCTCGAGAAGGAATTACTTACAGATGAAAAAGAAATCGCTGAACATCGAATGCTGGTTGACTTAGGAAGAAATGATTTAGGCAGAGTTTGTGAGATCGGCTCGATTTACCTTTCAAAGTACTTAACGATTGAGAGATATAAATATGTCATGCACATCGTTTCGGAAGTAAAGGGTGAATTAAAAGAAGAAGTAACACCACTTGAAGCATTAACAAGCTGCTTACCGGCAGGTACCGTCAGCGGAGCACCGAAAATCAGGGCGATGCAAATCATCAATGAACTTGAAACCACAAAGCGCGGCGTGTACTCAGGTGCCGTCGGGTATATCGGGGTGAACGGGAATGTGGATTTTGCCCTTGCCATACGGACGATGGTTCTTAAAGATAAAACAGCTTATGTTCAAGCCGGCGCAGGGATTGTTTACGATTCTGACCCAGCCAGTGAATATGAAGAAACAATGAATAAAGCTAAATCATTATTGGAGGTGACAGGATGATCCTTCTTATTGATAACTATGATTCCTTTACGTATAACCTGTATCAATATATAGAAGAGCTGGGTGAAGAAGTAATCGTAAAACGGAATGATGCTATTTCATTAGAAGAAATTAAGAAATTGAATCCTGCTGGTATTATTCTCTCACCTGGTCCAGGGAAGCCGGAAAATGCGGGGATTTGCATCTCGATTATACAGAATCTTCATGCTAGCGTGCCAATTTTAGGTGTTTGTTTAGGGCATCAGGCAATAGGGGCAGCATTCGGGGCAACCATCGAAGTGGCTGAGAAAGTCATGCACGGAAAAATATCCCTCATTAAACACAATGGCGGTGGAGTATTCGAATATCTGCCACAACCATTAGAGGTGATGAGATATCATTCCCTGGTGATTAAGAGTGGGACACTGCCGACACAATTAGAGACTGTCGCTTTGTCCATGGATGATAGAGAAATCATGGCGATAAAGCATATGAAGTATCCAATGTACGGGGTTCAATTTCATCCGGAATCCATCGGTACGAAAACAGGAAAGAAAATCATTCAAAACTTTTTAGTTCAGATGAGAAAGGAGAATAACCGTGAAAACCTATCTACAGAAGCTATCTAACGGTCATTCATTAGAGAGAGAAGAGATGAGAAGGGCAGTTGAAAAATTGTTCATTGAAGAAACAACGGATAGTCAAATCGCATGTTTCCTGACCCTATTAAAAATGAATGGGGAAACTGTAGATGAAATTACCGCTCTTGTTGAAGTTTTAAGGGAGAAAGCGATGCCGATTAAAAGCACATTACCAGGAATATTGGATAACTGCGGAACAGGTGGAGACGGATCCCAAAGCTTTAATATTAGTACAACGAGTGCATTTGTACTTGCCGGGGCTGGGGTGAAGGTTGCGAAACACGGTAACAGAAGTATTTCCAGTAAAACCGGTAGTGCTGATGTGTTAGAACATTTAGGGGTAGCACTTGATTTTCATTCTCATGAGGTGGAAAGTTTACTGGATGAAACCAATATTGCTTTTCTATTTGCACCCCATATTCACTCAGGTTTAAAAAAGGTAATGAAGGTCCGGAAAGAATTAAAGATTCCTACCATCTTTAATCTCATTGGACCATTAACGAATCCGGTTCACCTGGAAACTCAACTCCTTGGGGTATATAGAAGAGATAAATTAGAAACGATGGCCCATGTTTTACGTGAATTAGGCAGAAAACGCGCGATAGTGCTTAATGGAGCTGATTACATGGATGAAGCCTCATTAGCAGGAGAAAATCATCTCGTTCTGCTGGATCAAGGGGAAACTACTTCACTCACTTTAACAGGAGAAGATGTCGGCCTTCCTTATTATTCCCTCGAAGAAATCCGTGGAGGGAACGCGGGAGACAATGCCCTTATTTTAGAAGAAGTGTTAAATGGGAAGGAAGGGGCTTACACTGATACGGTCTTATTCAATGCAGGAATCGGTCTGTACGCTCATGGCAAAGCGGCCACCTTTGCAGAAGGTGTAAAGCTTGCCAGAGAAAGTATAGAAAGCGGTCGTGCAAAAGAAAAGCTCCACTCATTGGTTCGCTATAGTCAACAACGTCGAAAGCAGGTGATTTAAGTGTCTACCATTCTACAAACCATTCTTGAAAAAAAGAAAGAAGAAGTTAAAGAGTTAAAGAATGCAGGGTATGAATCCTATTATTATAAGGGGGCTCCCAGTAATTCCTTATATGAAGCATTAAAATCAGCTTCTAGATTACAGGTGATTGCTGAAATTAAGCGGGCATCTCCATCAAAAGGAGATATCCGAACAGAAGTGAATCCGGTGATTCAAGCAAAGAAGTATGAAGAAGCGGGAGCCTGTGCCATATCGGTATTAACCGATACTCCTTTCTTTAAAGGAAGTATGGAAGATCTGGCGAATGTACGTAATGCAGTCTCCCTCCCTATTCTTTGTAAAGACTTTATTATCGATGAAATCCAGATAGATCGTGCAAAAGACGCCGGGGCAAATGTCATCCTTCTTATCGTAGCTGCCCTGGATGTAAACAGATTACAAGAATTATATTCTTATGCTACGAAGCTTGGCCTGGAAGTTCTGGTAGAAGTTCATAATGAAGAAGAAATGAATGTCGCAATGGAATTAGGTGCAACTATAATTGGTGTGAATAATCGTAACCTGAAAACTTTTGAAGTAAATCTCCTGATCACAGAAACTCTCGGCTCCATGGTAAATGGAACAGATATCGTGTTCATAAGTGAAAGTGGAATAAGAAATGAAGAAGACAGTCAACGAGTCGTAAACGCAGGTGCGGATGGGGTCCTGGTCGGAGAGACGTTAATGAGAAGTGATGACCCTGCAACTAAGCTTGCCTCCTTACAAGTGAGAAAAGGCGTGGTGAAATGACCAAAGTAAAGGTGTGTGGAATTAAAAGGCAAGAAGAGGCTCTCTGGGCAATTGAAGCAGGAGCTGATGCAATAGGATTTGTGTTCGCTGATAGTAAAAGAAAAATTGACGTGGAATCAGCGGCATTTATAAGTGCCTCACTACCTTCGCATATATTGAAAATTGGTGTGTTTGTAAATGAGGCTAAAGAGAAGATGGAAGAAATATTCCAAACAGTAAATCTAGATTACGTACAACTTCATGGAGATGAATCAGTTCAATTTTGTGATAGTCTCAATCATCCATTTATCAAGGCGATTTCGATAAAGGAAAAAGAAGATATAGATGGGATCGAACACTTTGGTGGAGAGATGATTTTGGTGGATAGTGGAACGGGGCCTCATCGTGGAGGGAATGGGACGACGTTTAATTGGGATTATGTCCATGCACTAAACATCCCTCAACACTTGATTCTTGCCGGTGGATTGAATCGGGATAATGTTCGGGAGGCGATCACCAAGGTCCGTCCCTATATGGTGGATGTTTCCAGTGGTGTAGAGACGGAAGGGAAGAAGGATAGAGGAAAGATAGAGTCATTTATTCGAGAGGCAAAGTCGGTGTAACGATTTTTTTAACCAATGAAGGAGGAATTGAGATGATATACGCGCATCCAGATCAAAAAGGGTTATTCGGGCAATTCGGTGGAAGGTTCGTTCCAGAATCATTGATGAAGGCTGTTCAAGAATTGGAAAAGGCTTATGATGAAGCCTCTAAGGATGAAAAATTCCAAGAGAAATTTCAAAGCTACTTAAAGGATTATGTAGGAAGAGAAAATCCACTCTACTTTGCTGAAAATCTAAGCAAACAGGTCGGGGGAGCGAAAATCTATTTAAAACGTGAGGATCTCAATCATACGGGTGCTCACAAAATCAATAATACAATCGGTCAGGCCCTGCTCGCTGAACGGATGGGCAAGAGAAAAATCGTGGCGGAAACAGGAGCAGGACAACACGGTGTAGCAACGGCAACCGTATGCGCTCTATTAAACCTGGATTGCGTCATTTTTATGGGGGAGGAAGATATACGCAGACAGAAGCTCAACGTATTCAGAATGGAGTTACTGGGAGCGAAAGTGGTGAGTGTCAACCAGGGAAGTGCCACATTAAAAGATGCAGTCAATGAAGCCTTGCGCTACTGGGTCGTAAATGTAGAGGACACACACTATATCATCGGTTCCGTGTTAGGGCCACACCCATTTCCTAAAATGGTCCGGGATTTTCAAAGTGTGATCGGGAAAGAAACAAAGCGACAATTCTTCGAAAAGGAAAAATGCCTGCCAAAGGCCATCGTCGCTTGTGTTGGAGGTGGCAGCAATGCCATCGGAATGTTCCACCCGTTCATTGAAGATAGGGAAGTTGACTTATACGGTGTGGAAGCGGCTGGAAGTGGGGTTGAAACCGACAAACATGCAGCCACATTAACAAAGGGGTCTGTCGGGATCCTTCATGGAAGCATGATGTACCTGCTGCAAAATGATGAAGGGCAAATTCAAGAAGCCCATTCTGTTTCAGCAGGACTTGATTACCCTGGTGTCGGGCCGGAGCATAGCTACTTGAAAGACATTGATAGAGTGGAATATACGTCCATTTCAGACGTGGAAGCGTTAGATGCATTCAAGCAGTTGTCCCAGACAGAAGGAATTATACCGGCACTGGAAAGCTCACATGCAGTAGCCTATGCGGTAAAATTAGCTGAAAAAATGAAGAAAGAAGAGTCAGTAGTGATTTGTTTATCAGGCAGAGGGGATAAAGATGTGGAACAAGTGAAAGAGTTACTGGGAGGTAGTCAACATGGGTAAATCATTTCTTGAAAACACGCTTCAAACTGATCTGGATAAAGGAAATAAACTGTTCATACCTTATGTGATGGCAGGGGATGGGGGTCTTGAGACCTTGATTTCAACCTTGAAAATACTGGAAGAGAGTGGGGCGACGGCCATTGAAGTCGGGATCCCTTTCTCGGATCCCGTTGCCGACGGTCCTACCATCCAAGAGGCAGGGAAGCGGGCACTGGAGAATGGGACGACACTGCAAAAGGTTTTTGAAGTGTTAGAGGAAAGCAGGAAGGAAGTTGGCATTCCGTTAGTCTTTATGACGTATATTAACCCCATTTACAAATATGGAGTGGATCGATTCTTTCGGGATTGTGAGAGTGCAGGGGTGGACGGGGTAATCATTCCTGATCTGCCACTTGAACATCATGACTTAGTTCGGGCACCATCTCAAGAATATGGAATAGCCATTATTCAATTAGCATCGCTTACGAGTCCGTTAGAGAGAATTCAGGAATTGGCTTCCGTTACTGAAGGGTTCCTTTATGCTATTACGATTAATGGTATTACTGGAACGAGAGAAGGATTTGGCAACTATATCTCAGATCACCTAAATAAATTGAAAGAAAACTGTCCGGTCCCCGTACTCGCCGGGTTTGGAATATCCACTCCTGAACATGTGCGAGCCATGAGTAAGTATTGTGATGGAGTAGTCGTTGGAAGCAAAGTAATTGATCTGATTCAGCATGAATCGTTTGATGAAATAAAAGAATTAATCAGTGCTTCAAAGGCTAATGCATTAAATTTGTAAAGATTACTGAATTCTTCGTAAATAAATGACAGCATAGATTAACAGATTCTAAATGTATGTTAAATAAAGGTAAATATCCTTCTTTTTCCTCCTGAAATCAGTATGATAGAGATGTAGTTGAACAAAGCATCATAATAGGAGGCTATGAAAATGAAAAGTATGAAAAAGTGGTTATTAATGTTAATGACAGCTCTATCAGTAGTAACATTTGCAGCCGGATGCAGCAGTGACACAGAGGAAGACACAGGCACTGAAACCGAAGAGAACATGGAAGAAGAAAGTAATACTGAAGAAGGCAACACTGAAGAGTAAAATGGTAACAGTCAGTCCTATAAGGGCTGACTGTTTTATATTTGGATTAGAAAACCTGAGATTAAGGTTGAATTAAACAACTATTTCTATTAATCTGACAATATAAGACATATTCGATAGAGAGGTCAAAAGGATGACGATTCCAAATCGATTAAAAATAGGGGATACGATTGGGATTTGTTCCCCATCTTCTCCAGTCGCTGCTCATTGCCCAAAGAGATTGAATAGGGGAATTGAAGAGCTTAAGAGGTTAGGCTTTAACGTAAAAGTAGCGCCAAACACGTTGAAAATAGAAGAATATATGGCTGGTACCGTCGAGGAAAGAGTGGAGGACCTACATCATCTCTTCGGGGATCATGATGTAAAAGCCATCATCACCACCATAGGAGGAACCTGTTCTCATCAACTTCTGGATCATCTTGATTTCTCTTTAATCCAAAAAAATCCAAAGGTTTTCCTCGGCTACAGTGACATAACCGCACTCCACATGGCGATTTATCAAAAGACCGGCCTCACTACATATCTTGGACCTGCCGTTCTGCCTCAGTTTGGAGAATATGGAGGAGTCCATTCATATACAAAGGAACATTTCTTCCAATCACTTGTACAAAGCGAAAGAGTAGATTACTCCGCCTCTACTTCCTATGTAATGGAACATTTGTGGTGGGACGAAGAAGACAATCAATTAAGAGAACAAATTGAAAATAAGGGACCTCGTGTAGTCAAAGAAGGGAGAGCAGAAGCTAAAATCATTGCAGCCAATATGGGAACCATGCTCCTTCTCGCAGGTACAGAGTACTTTCCAGATCTCGATGGTGCCATATTATGTATTGAAGATGATCCAGAGGAAACCCCGTCGTCAATTGATCGATACTTAACACAACTCAGACACATAGGTGTATATTCTAAAATTAATGGTCTTGTCGTTGGACGCTTTCATGATCACGTTAGCTTTAAAGAAAATCAACTAGCCGGCATTTTATCCCGTGTTACAGAGGGGTATGAAATCCCAGTCGTTACGGATCTTGATTTCGGTCATACTGACCCTATGTTTATCCTTCCAAACGGAATCCGAGCCCAGCTTAAAGTTCACGGAAATCAAATTGATTTTCGCCTGGTGGAAAAGCCGGCTACATAAGGAGGAGTTTATATGATTCAAAGAAAACTGAATACAGTGTTTATTCCCGTGGCTAATCTAAAGGAGTCTGTGGATTGGTACGAAAAAGTACTAGGTTTCGAAATCGATCCTATGCAGTATAAAGAGATTGAGGAGCTTCCCGTATATACTTTTCAAATGGGGGAAACATCACTAACTCTTGAAGAGGATAAAGGATTCACTCCACCTTCTTCAAATGTTCCAATCTGTAATTTCCATACCCCTCAAATGGAAAAATAAGAGAAGACTTTCATGAAAAGGAAGTCACAATTGAATCTGGGATCATCACGTTTCCCGACTTTTCTTATTTTAACTTTAGAGATATCAACGGGAATTTATTAATGATTTGTACGGGTTAAAGTCGATTAAATATGCTCTTTTCGCAAAGATTGTTTTTTCTTTCAAATGGTATGCTTGGGCTCTGTCAATTAGTATGTGCTGGATGGTGAGGGGAACTGCTTCGCTTGCAGCTAGCGTTCGGCCGAGCCTCCTCAGCTTAGCCGAACGGGGTCTCGGCACGATCTTACATCCGCAGGAGTCTACGCAGTTCCCCTCACCATCTTTAAGAGGTTTTTCGTGACAGATCTAGAAGGTGTCAAAAAACATTCTAAATAGAGAACAGAATTCTTCTTCAATACCATATTAACCTCTACTCACCTTATAAGAGGTTGTTTGTTAAAAGCTATTGTTTTTATTATTTCTTTTAAAGAAACATGCTCAGAAAGTTGATTGGAGCGGAAGGATGCTCGACTCCTGTGGGAATAGCTGGACAGTACGAAAAGCTACGGGGCTTTGCCCAGGGGCGACAAGCATAGACGAGTCTGCCGGAAAGGCGCTCTTTGCCTTTTTGGCAGACTCGGCTTATGACCTCGAGCCCCTAAGCCCCGTAGCTGGACAGGTGAGACCCCGGAGGCAAAGCCGAGGAGGCTCACCGCCAGCCCCGCGGAAAGCGAGCATCCTGTAGCGGAAATCAACTCCTACTATCTTCTCTAAGATAGCCACAAACTTTGCGAAAAGAGCCATTAAATAACATGTAAACAATAAAGCAAAGAAACCTCCTGAAGAAATGTGTTCTTCAGAAGGTTTCTTATTTTTGCAATTTTACTTCACACACTTCACACATACCGTTAAAGCGGGTTTAACATTCTTATAAGAAAGAGTGATATCTTTAAAGCCAGCTTCATGCAAGGCTTCAGAAATACTTTCGCCATAGTGTTTCGCCCTGCTATCCCTTTCTTCATCCCCACGTGGCTGGACGGTGATAAGAAGGATGCCACCTTTTTTTAGCATATTATATAAATGTGAAAGGGATTTTTTCTGGTCCTTCCATAGGGGATAGTTATTGACGGAAAAGATCCGATCGTACTCAACGTTGTTCAATTCAAATTGACTAATATCATGAACAAATAAGCGAACTCTTCCATTCTCAATGGATTTTTCATTCTTATTCCGTGCAGCATTCTTCATTGTCTCAGAGATATCAACCCCATCTACAAGCGATTTAGGAAAACGAGTGGAAATACGATGGATACAATATCCCGTCCCATAGCCTACTTCCAGAATATGATCACCATCTTTAATGGACAATTGCTTAATGGACCAATTATTAATTTTTCGATTATCGAATTCCATTACTTTTCCGACAAGCCAGCCGAGTAATCCTTTCGGACGCTTGAATTGCTTTTGCAATGAAAACAACAGGGCATCACCTCTTTTGTTGAAATCTGTTCTTATAAAATAGGATCGTCTGTTCACCTTTCCACTAATACACACAAATAAAACCTTGAAAGCGATGTTGCAATTTTTTGAAAAAGTGGCATAATATAATAAAATCATGTTTGCGTTGAAGAGAAGAGTACGTAGATGAGTCCCTTATCAGAGAGCTTCGGAAGCTGAAAAGAAGCAGGGTAACTCGTTATGGAAAATGGTCTCGGAGCATTCTATTCGAACCGCTTTGGTGTAGAGTAGAACGGGAGTGGGCATCCGTTATCAATGTCACGGTATAAGGGCTTTTTTTTGCTCCGTACTTGCTGAGATAGTCTTGTGTAAGCAAGCTATAAACTAAGGTGGTACCACGAGTTCAACCCCTCGTCCTTAGATGTCGATTGATATCTAAGGACGAGGGGTTTTTGTTTTTTATATTGTTCAGGAGGAGGAAAAGGTCATGACTATATTTATTGGTGGCGCCTGGCCATACGCAAATGGCTCATTACATTTAGGGCATATCGCAGCACTATTACCAGGGGACATTATTGCCCGATATTACCGCTTAAAGGGGGAGGATATTCTCTATGTGTCAGGAAGTGACTGTAATGGAACCCCCATTGGTATTCGGGCTAGACAGGAAGGAACAAGTATTGAAGAGGTCGCTAATCGATTTCACAACGAGTTCCTGGAGTGTTTCCACGCTTTAGGCTTTAATTTTGATGAGTACACAAGAACAGATCACTCACATCATCATAAAGAAGTCCAAAACATCTTTAACACCCTTTATCAACGGGGCTGGCTTTATGAAAAAGAAGTGGAGCAAACCTATTGTGAGCATGATCATCAATTTTTGCCGGATCGGTTTGTGGAAGGAACCTGTCCCGTTTGCGGCTCGAAGGCAAGAGGTGACCAATGTGATAAATGCTCGACGGTTCTAGACCCGACTGATTTAATCGATAAAAACTGTAAGCTCTGTGGTCGAGAACCGGTGCTTAAAACCACAAAGCATTTATATTTCTCTCTTTCTAAATTGCAGGAACCTCTTCAACAATTACTGAAGGATAACGGTACCAGATGGAGAGATAATGCTCTTCAGCTCACGAGACGCTATTTAAAAGAGGGCTTGCATGACCGACCGGTGACAAGGGATTTAGAAAATGGGGTGAAGGTCCCGATTCAAGGTTTTCAAGATAAGAAAATTTATGTATGGATAGAAGCAGTGAGCGGATATTTAAGTGCTTCAAAAAACTGGGCGAGGGAGCATCAGCGAGAGTGGAAAGACTTTTGGCAGGAGGCAACCACTTCCTATTATGTTCATGGAAAAGATAATATCCCTTTTCATAGTATTATTTGGCCGGCCATTCTCATAGGAATTGGCGAAAGGAATCTTCCTGACTATATGGTTTCAAATGAATACTTGACGCTTGAGAAAAGGAAAATATCTACGAGCGGCAATTGGGCTGTTTGGGTGAAGGATCTTCTCAATGACTATCATCCAGATTCCATTCGGTATTTCCTCACCATTAATGCACCGGAAAAGAGAGATGCAGATTTCTCCTGGAGAGAATTTATTTATAGTCATAACAGTGAACTGCTGGGAGCTCTGGGGAATCTGGTTCAACGCACGCTAAAATTTTATGGGAAAGAATTTGGTCATAACCTTATGCTCTCTATTGTACCTAATGTTGTTAAGGATAAAATAGACGAAACATTTTATTCGGTTGGCCAATCGATTGAAGAAGGGAACACTCGACAGGGAATTGAAAAAGCATTCGAATTTATTCGATGGTCGAATAAGCGTTTTGATGAAATGAAACCGTGGAATGTATTAAAAGAGGATAGGGTGGAAGGGAGAAAGGTACTAGAGGAATTCCTGTACGTATTATGTAATTTAAGGAATCTCATTCAGCCGTTTTTACCCTTTACTTCTTCAAAATTGGCTGATCAGCTGGGGATGATCGGGCAATCCGTGTGGGCGCCGGTATCTTTGCCGTTAGAGATCAGAATTGAAGCAACAACACCATTGTTTAACCGAATTGACCTTAACCAAATTGAAATAGAACGGAAACAATTAAAGAGAAAGCACAGTGAAACCAAAAGGAGCATGAGATGAAGATTATAGTCGTGTCCGATACCCATATGCCTAAAAAAAGGAGAGGGCTTCCGGAAATTCTGGTGGAAGATCTCAGGAAAAGTGATTTAATCATTCACGCCGGAGACTTTCAAACCCTTGATGTTTATAAAGAGTTTATAGAGTACGGAGAACTGATTGCCGTTGTCGGAAATGTAGATAATGCAGATCTTCAGGCGTTTCTTCCCCAAAAAAGAATCATCATGAAAAAAGGACTGAAAATTGGTGTGGTGCACGGAGACGGGAAGGGAAAAACAACGGAAAAAAGAGCTCTGGAAGCGTTCGTCTCTGATGAGGTAGACTTGATCGTCTTTGGTCACTCACATATCCCATATTCCCGCTATATGAAAGGGAGACTTTTGTTTAATCCCGGATCTCCCACTGATAAGCGTAAACTCCCTTACTTCTCGCATGGTGTTTTGACCATTGACGACACGTGGAAAATAGAACATAAATTTTACCGTTAAAAAAGCACAGGGTCTATACCTCTGTGCTTTACTCTATAATGTGATTCAATCTTATAAAGGAAACTGGTAGTAATCCTGACTATAGAAGGTTTGAAATCCACTTGATTCATAAAGCTTAAGTGCATTTCTGTTCGTAGCAGCTACATCCAGGTAAATATCCCTGGTCCACTCGGATTCCTTCATCACGACTTGAGAAAGGGCATTTCTACCGATGCCTTTTCCCTGATGGGAGGGAAGGATAGCGAAGCCATAAATAAAGCTACGATTGTCCACTCGTTGGATTCTAATCTTCCCTACGCTTGTTCCATTATATACAATCATTAAGTTGCCTTCCCCTGATTCTTCAAGCAATCTCTTGGTATGGGATTCAGCATCAGACCTTACAACGTGAAAGCATTTTTCATCAAGGTCAATGATCGTTTCTATATCCTTTTCAGAAGCTTTCCTTAATTGAAGATCAGAGTTGTTTAAGGACAAGCTTTTTTTATTCCACTTCATTTCATATTCTGTAAAATCATAAGAGGCTTTTATTCTCTCAATAAATTCCTTTCCGGAAGCTGATGAGCCGGGAGAATTTAGTAAGAGCTTTTGAACAGATCGTGATCTTAGTGACTGGATGGCTTCCTGGAATAGTTCTTGAAATAGTTGCTGTTTACGGTAATCCGGGTGAATCATCCCACATAATTCATATATTTCACCAAAGCCGTACAAACCTAAAAATCCAATCAGTTGATCCTCTTTGTAAAGAAGAAAATCATCCAGGCTGTTTGTACGGTTTTTAAGCATATCCCAGTTTAGTTTTAAATTTATATCTTCGTGTTTTTCGCAGACGCTCTGCAGGTTTTTAATGTCTTGAAGCTGTTTTGAAGTAAGCATGTTTCATCCCCAATTATTCAAAATGTAAAGAATTTTCTTACTAAATTTTATGGGAAATCCTTCACCTAGACAAGAGTTTTTTGAATTTTTTTGTAAAGTTCTATTCCTAAACTTTGTTGCTATTTTACATAGAAAGTAGTAGTTGCTTTCCGCGGGGCGGGTGGTGAGCCTCCTCGGCTTCGCCTGTGGGGTCTCACCTGTCCCGCTCCGGCGACTAGCCCCTCGAGGTCATAAGCTAAATGGTCCAAGAAGGCAAAGAACGCCTTCTTAGGCCCATTCATCTTATGCTTGTCGGGGCTGAGCAAGCCGCCTCCGCTTTTCGGACTGTCCCGCTATTCCCGCAGGAGTCGAGGGCCTGCAGCGAGAATCAACTTTCTCAGCATGAGTTTTTTAATAAAATCTAAATTGAAAACAATCAACTTATAGAATACAACTTTTTGAAAGAGATCAGTGTTAGAAATCTGCTTGTGTACTAGAAATTCTGCTTTGTAATAGATTGTTTTTTTGTCACGATTGGTGTCTGTCTTTATCTAGCACACACACTGATTGACAGAGCCCCTGGAAGAACTTATGTTATAAAAAACAAAATAAGAACCATGTATTTCACATGGCCCAACTTATTCTTTTTCTTGTATTCGCTGAATCACTTCATGCAGCTCATCCGGCTTTAAAAATTCAAGAGGGGAGAAGCCTTTTTCAAACATGACGGAATCGCTCTCGATCATCAATACATATCGACCGTTCACTTTCGCCAGATGAATGCTGTCACCAAAGTCGGAAAGAAGAGCTTTAACAGAGACATGATCAAGTTTCACCTTAAGTTCGACTTCAGGTGATTGCTCGACGATTTGGGAGGTGGCTTCTACCACTTGTTCAGTTGTGAACCTCTCCTGAAGCTCCCGCTTTGGACTGATTGCCCATTCTTCCACCGCTTCTTCAAATTCAACACGTTCATCACTCTCTTCAGCATAGGTTTCTGAAATATGTTCCTTCACCATCCCGTAAACTTGGGATTTCACGATTTCGGGCATGGACTTTTCATACTCTACCCATTTCAAGAAATCTTCAAAGTATCTGGCGTGTGATGCTTGATGGATTTTGATTTCGGCAGAGTCCATCATGCCTTCCTCAGGCATATAGGGATATTGGATGGATTTCATGTTTTTCGTCGTAATCGCCATTTCGACATTGTGAATCAGAGTCGCTTCATCGGTTATGGTGGCAACCTTAGGTTCGAAATCACATTTCATAATGAACACAAACGGATCATCAAAAAATTTCGTCAGCTTTGCAGTCGCAACGAGGAATGCTCCACCGCGGATAGCGCTCGCTTCTATGTACATTTGAACGATTTGATCACAGGCTTCGCGAAAGTCCTCTTTGTTTTCGGCATATCGGGTGCGGTGAAATAAATTATAATTCGGATTGGAAGTCAGCTCATGACCAGGTTCCACTACAAATCGTCCAATTTTTGTTGGGGCAGACTCTGACTTTGAATGTCGGTCTACTTTCCGCTTCACAATTTTGGTTAGTTCTCCATCTAAAAAGCTTTTTAATGGACTTTCTTCATACTCGGTTCCAGTTAACGTCTGAAAATGTTTATGCCGCTTATCGGCTTCTTCGCCTTTGCCCTCTACTTGTATTAAATAGAAGGAAAGGTTCTGAATAGTAAAATCCATGTTTTGTTCTCCTGACCTAAATAAATTCGTTTTACATGTAATCATCTATACATTCATTGTTACAGTATAGAAAAGCTGAAAAGGTTCGTCAATTGACTTATGAAAGTTCATTCTGGTGAGATACTACTTGTTAAGAATTAAGTATAGGTGGTGTGCTATGTGGGGAATCAATCCTTTTTTTTATTGGTGAAGAAGGGAAACAAGTCATCGTTTTTCGCTATGGTGGGGAACGGGGTTCTGGCGATTGCAAAAGGAATAGCCTACTTCGTTAGTGGAAGTGGAGCAATGTTTGCCTCGTCAATGCATTCATTAGCTGACGCAGTGAATCAAGGTTTTGTATTTATTGGAAGTGTTCTTTCTGAGAAACAACCGACGGAGAAATTTCCGACAGGATTCGGAAGAGTCATCAATCTTTTTTGTATGGTTGCGGTTATCGTTGTTTCCATTATGGCTTATGAAACCATACGGGAAGGGATTCATTTACTAAAACATCCCGCTGAGGTGAAGGGCATATGGCTGAATGTGTCTGTATTACTACTAAATATCCTTATCGATGGTGCCATTCTCTATAAAGTAATGAAGGAAATCGGACAGGAAGCAAGAGCTGAAAGCACGGGTTTGGGAATTTTCTCAGGAGCGTTTAAAAACGTAAAGCGTGCGTCACCACCGACAAGGCTCGTATTTTATGAGGATTTGGTCGCTGTTTCAGGGGCTATCTTAGCCCTGATTGCAGTATTGGTGTCCTACTTCTCTGCCTATCAGCTTTTGGATGGAATCGTCACCATTGTCATTGGATTCCTCATGGTAGGAGTGGCCTTCAGGGTCGGATATGACAACATGGTCGGTCTGATAGGAGTTGCTGCCCCGAAGGAAGTCGAGGACCGAATCGCAAGTGCGATCTTTGAGCACGAAGCAGTAATCGATATCTTTAAACTAAGAGTCACTCAGGAAGGACGATACTATCATGTTGAATCGTATCTTGAACTGAAAAGAGGATTACCACTTTCTGAAGCAGATGATATTAAATTCGCCATACAGGATAAATTAATGAGCGACCCGGATATTGCGGACGTAACATTGGGGATCATCGAGGATGATGGAATTCAGGAATGGAAAGGAAATAAACCGGAACCACAATAAGAAACAAAGCATCCTGCCGAGAAGTTCAGCAGGATGTTTATTCGTTTGTGATTAAAAGCAATAAATGAAGGTCGGGCCAGACAGATCAGCTCCAATTGGAAAAATGGTCTTCTAAGATTACTTCAGTACACAATAGAGTTATAGATAGAATGGAATAGGATGGTGGGGAAACGTATAGTTTGGTCTTGCTTCTTGTTCATACTATAATAAAGAAAATCATAGAATAGATTAGGTGAAAAGGGGGGAATAGAATGGATGTGAATGAGATACTGAAGCTATTCAAAGAGAGAACACCCGGAGTACTTGGAAGTGAAACATTTTCTGAATATGCTATTCTACTTCCTTTGATTGAGGTCAACGGCCAAACGCATGTTTTATTTGAAGTTCGTTCCTTAAATATGAGAAGACAACCAGGGGAAATTTGTTTTCCTGGAGGGAGGATAGATCGAAGTGATTCAGATGAGAAAGCAGCAGCTATTCGTGAGACATCAGAAGAACTGGGAATTCATACCGACACCATTTCAGATGTGTATCCACTCGATTATATCGTGTCTCCTTTTGGGACAATCATTTATCCATACGTAGGCAAGATAAATGTATCCTTAAAAGAATTAAAACCGAATCAAGCTGAGGTGGAAGAAATCTTTACTACACCTTTAACCTATCTACAGGAAAGGGAACCGGACTTGTATAACATCAAGTTCAAGATGGAGCCAGAAGAGAGCTTTCCGTTCAAACAAATCCCGGGTGGAGAAAATTACAACTGGCAAGCGAGAACTATGAAAGAACATTTTTACTACTATGAAGACAAGGTCATATGGGGGCTAACAGCCAGGGTCCTTCACCATTTTGTGAAACTCCTTTCGTAAATGGTCCTTTTAATAAGCTGTATTCTAAAACTTTCTAAAAGTAGTTTTAGAAAAAAATCATGCTGAGAAAGTTGATTCTCGCTGCAGGTGCTCGACTCCTGCGGGATTAGCTGGACAGTCCGAAAAGCGGAAGCGGCTTGCTCAGCCCCGACAAGCATAAGATGAATGGGCCTAAGAAGGCGTTCTTTGCCTTCTTGGACCATTTAGCTTATGACCTCGAGGGGCTAGTCGCCGGAGCTGGACAGGTGAGACCCCGCAGGAGCACAGCAAAGAGGAGGCTCACCGCCCGCCACAAGGAAAGCGAGCGTCCTGTAGCGGAAATCAACTACTACTTTCTCTGTAAATATTGTTATCCCAATCAATTCCACGAGAACAACTATTAGTATTAAACATTTTTAAACATGATTTCAAATTTAAACAAAATCTTTTTAAAAAGAAATTCTACAATTACCTATACTTATTGACATTCGTTTTCAATTAATACTTTTTTCGATAGGGCAACATGTCGGAGAAAGTATTTTTGTTTGTAAATATGTAGCAAATTGAAGTGTTTGTAATAGTTTTGATGGAGGTAAAGAGAAGTAAGTAATAGATGATGAAAATAAGGAGAGGGGAAATCACTATGATTATTCGTGCTAAATGCTGGAGAATGTTAAGTGTACAGGAAAAAATGTTTATCCTTAAAGCTGTATGTAATAAGCATCTCAGAAAGTAATGAATAGGAATTCTTTTTATGCTCTTTAGAAAAACTTAAATTTCCCTCATGTTCATGAAGACATCAGGCCGATATATAAAACGATATTCCTATACCGTTCATCTAAGGTTCCTTTGCTTTTCTATTGGAAATGATTAATCTATCGATATCTTAAAAATCGTCGGGTTGATTTATTGGATGTCATCGATTGGTGGTATGATCAAACCGAAATAATGAAGAATCAAAAAAGCTATATCGAAAATCGGTACGCACTCTGTGTACTAAAGACAAGAGTGAACATGGCTACATTGATCGGGCCACCAAGTGATTTTTCGTATTGTTATGAAACGAAAAAATAGGATGCTAAGTCCTTTCACCACCAGCCTTCAATTTCATCAAAAAAATACACACCTCAACTCAATAAGTCCCCTGACTTCTATCTCAATAATAAATTTTTCATAAAAATCCCCTTTCATCAAATTCCACTTATCATGCATGAAAAATCAGGACGAAAAGCGCCGAGAACAAATGTTTCTGGCACTTTTCATTTAACATTTGGTAAAATAATATAGCACATACATATAAGGGGGACACCTTAGTGAAAGGATCAAAAGTAGTAATCATCGCCGGAATACTTATCGCCGTTCTATTAAGTGCATGTAACCGGAATGCTGCTGAAATGGTCGTGAATGGTCAAGTGATAATAAATGAAAAGGCCAATACGATTACATTCTCAGGAGTGCTCACAGACAAAGCACTTGAACCGGATACTCCGTTTCAAACCCGTTTCTTCCTGCAAGGAACCACGATTAAAAACGCCCTGGGAACCGATCTGATTTATACAGATGAGGAGTTAAAGAGCCGTAAACAGGGAGAATCACCACAAGAGTTTGAGGTCAAGAAAACAGTAGACATTAAAAAACCGGAAGAGATTGACAAGTTGATGAGTGAAATAAAGAACAAAGATAAAGAAGCCGTCACGATTGAACTTGTTAATGATAACGGTCGAATTGATGATCGAGTTCTTCATAACGTAACAAAGGAGTAGGACTGCAATGTCCTGCTCCTTTGTATGTATTGATCATCTAGTATTGACCGGTCTTTTTAAGGCATACAAATCATCTTCGAGAAGAAGCATCTTATCCATCAATACATCTTTAGAATCCATCACTCCCTGGTTATAGAGGTATGGACCAATCTCTTTCATAAAGAAATCAAACCAATTTTCAGCACCTAAATCTCCCATTTCGTCACCGGTCTGCTCATAATAAAATGTCTGAATTCGTTCAATCATTGTGTCTTTCTGTTCTTTTGGTATCTTCGTAAACATGATAGATATTCCTCCCATCGACTTTCTTCCATCGTAACATAACAGCCCGATTACAGGTATGAATCCAAGCCAGCTCTTATGCGTGATAGGTATTCCTCATTACATAGAATGAAAGACAAATAAGAACAAGAAATCAATTGTCATCACACAGATTTATTACTTGATGATTTCACTCTCTTCGATAAAAACTTCCTGACTACTTTGTCGAACGTGCTGAAGAATTCTGTCGTGTATCTTAGGGTAAAGAACGATCGAGTGAAGCTCTGATAAAGGGATCCATCTTACGCCTGTCTGTGAAGGGTCTGGCTGACTGGGGGATAGGCTTGTCCTGGAGGTTCGTCTACATGAAAAAAACAATGAAAGGGTATGTGTTGGTCCATAAAGGTGATTGTTTAGGTGAGGTGCATACTCATAAGTGAACGCTAAAGATCCTACCTCTATCTGAGCTCCTGTTTCTTCAAAAGCTTCTCTTATTACCGCCTCTTTAATCGATTCCCCCTCTTCAACGCCTCCCGCTGGAAGGTTGTAATGAAGGCCGTTTTCATCTTTAAACTCTGCAAGTAAAATGTGCTTTTCTTCCACAATAATAGCGCCTGCCCGAATTCTGATAGGATACAACATACATCTCTCCTTTTGCCTTGTAATACTGAAAGACTAGTCTAGCAGAAAGAAAGTCATCCTACCATATATATTTGTATAATTGTGGCAAACTAATCCTGACAGGCAAAGTGCCTGGACATCATAAATAAAAGGAGAATGCGAATGTGGCAGGAGTTTAAAAGGTTTGCTGTGAAAGGAAATGTCATAGATCTTGCAGTGGCGGTCATTATAGGTGCTGCTTTTGGTAAAATCGTCAAATCCCTGGTGGATGATATCATTATGCCACTTCTAGGTATATTGCTTGGTGGCATCAGCTTTACGAACTTAAAAGTTATGGTTGGAGACGCTGTCATTACATATGGAGTGTTCCTGCATAACGTAGTGGATTTCTTCCTCATAGCCCTCGTCATATTCTTTATTATACGCCTATATAAGAAAATGGAACGCCAAGAAGAGGTCAAAGCGGAAGTGAAGGTCGATCAGAAGGAAGAGTTGCTAAAAGAGATACGTGATTTATTGAAAAATCCCCAGCACATTCCTAAATAAATGAATAATCGACAAATTAAACAAGGAGATTCCCATTATTTATCCAATATATAGTAAGAGAAGTACAAGAGGGGGAGAATCAATGGAAAACAACTCATTATATTTAATTAAAGAAAAAAATGGAATGAAGAAAGACTTTTCTTTACTCCTTTCAATGATGGACTATGCACGGTTCACTTCTATTAACGAAGTGGAGAACTTACCGGTGGAAATGCTTGACTACCGATGTCACGATGAAGCAAATTCAATCGGGATGCTTCTTGCTCATTTTGATGCAGTTGAAAAGATTTATCAGGTCCTGACCTTTGAAAATTTGAGTGATGATGAAATGGAGGAATATGCAACGATGTTGGAACCTGCCTTAAGCTTAGGCAGTAAGGCAGCCGAATTGATTAAAGGAAATAAAGTCGAGTTTTACCTTGATAACTTGCAGATGACTAGGAACCAAACGGTGGAACGGTTCAAACAATTGGAAGAAGCTTGGCTATATGAAGAAACGGACTGGTGGTATGGTGAAAAAGGAAATAACTTCTTTAAATGGTTTCATGTATTTGAAGATGAAATCAATCATAGGGGACAAATACGAATGATCAAAAAACTCTATGCTAAAGAACACAATATTTCAATCGTGGACTAAATCCTCGTTCGCATTTTACAAAAAGACCCATTCATTTTCTTGAGTTTTGCACGAGATTCTGTTATAGTAAGGATAGTTATTTTTGTTCGGTTAATATGCATGATTGAAGAACATTCGTCTTGAATCTTAATCAGAGCAGGAATATAAATATTTTTATGTGCAACTGCACTAGGAGGTACTTGTTTTATGTTACAAGGTAAAGTTAAATGGTTTAACGCTGAAAAAGGTTTCGGTTTCATCGAAGTAGAAGGTCAAGACGATGTTTTTGTTCACTTCTCTGCTATCCAAGGTGAAGGATACAAATCATTAGAAGAAGGTCAAGACGTTACATTTGAAATCGTTGAAGGTGCTCGTGGACCACAAGCAGCTAACGTTCAAAAGTAATTCAATCGTAAAACTCCAAACAGAGTACGTCTGCTGACGTACTCTGTTTTTTTTGTGTCTTCCCACGTCCAGTGGATACTCGACTCTTTTCAGTACGCCTCTATGCTGGTTTTTCCTAAATAATTCTGTTACTGTACTGTTAACGATACTTTATTTACTGGAGTGCTGAATTTGTGGGAAAATGCTAAGAAATTTTTTATTTTTATTGGAGTTTTCATAGGGAGTAACATCATACTAAGTATTATTGCTGGTCTGATTTTAACAAATTTGTATCATAGCAATGGATTTAAAGGGTCTCCCTTAATTGGGACCTTAATCAATGTCGCAGCCGCAGTACTTGCAATTTTTGTTGCGTACAAACCGTTAAAAAAGAAAACACAGGCTTAACCTGGCAGGGGAAATCGTTGGGAGTTCAATCTCCCCTTCATATAATGAATAATGAATTATTCTTATTTCTGTATATGTGCACACTTAATGCCAATAAGAATAAGCTAATCACACTAACCTTTCCGGAACAATCCGGGGAGGTTTTTCTTTGTTAAAGATGTATGAGGGAGATGTTCATTATCATAAGGAAATCTATCCAACTCATAAGAGTTTATGGTTCAAAAAATTCCTCCACTTAGAGGGGCTGGCTTCATAGAAAGAGACTAGTCAGTTGACTAGTCTCTTAGTAAGTATTCAATTGTGTCACTATGTTATTATTGATTTTGTTGGTTTTGTTGGTTTTGTTGATTTTGTTGTTTAGCAGCTTTTCTAGCTCTCTCAGCAGCGTTTTGTTCTTGAGCAAATTCTGCTTCATTTTTTTGTTGATTTGGTTTGTTGTTGTTATTAGTCATGTTTATCACCTCCGTCTACTATAATTTGCCCCGAAATGAAAAAAAGATACATGAAAAATCAATTTAAAAGTGGGAATTTAACATATGCAAATCTAGAGTGAGGGACGGACCTTGAAAAGGTCCGTCCCTCACTTTCCAGTTACTTACTAGTTTAGCACTTGGTAAAGGGGGGTATTAATAAGTTCGTGCATTTATTTTCTATACATACCTATTTCTACATGTTAGAGCTACATCAACGAATGAAGGGGGAAGTCATTTGAAAAATTTCACATCAATGTTTTGGATTGCGATTACAATCGGCATCATTTTTGTGGCTTGGGGGGTTATTTTTCCTCAGGTATTGATCGATATCATGTCCAATGCTCAAGGGGTTCTTCTAGACAAATTTGGCTGGTTTTATCAATTTTCAGCTTCTTTCTTTTTCATCATCGCCATCTTCTTCGCATTTAGTAAATATGGCAAGATTCGATTAGGAAAGGATACTGATAGACCTGAATATTCCACATTGACATGGTTTGCCATGCTTTTTAGTGCAGGAATGGGAATCGGACTCCTTTTCTATGGGGTCTCCGAACCTGTTTCTCATTATACCACTCCACCCTATGGGGAAGGTGGGACCATTGAATCAGCTAAAATCGGATTACGCTATACATATCTTCATTGGGGATTCCATGCCTGGGCCATTTATGCGGTCGTTGCATTGGCCCTTGCCTATTATAAATTCAGGAAGGACTTGCCAGGACTTATGAGTGCCACGTTATATCCCGTCATTGGAGATAGAGTGAAAGGTCCGATAGGGTATATTGTTGATATTGTCGCTGTGTTTGCTACGATTTTCGGTGTGGCGATTTCACTTGGAATTGGTGCACAACAAATTAACAGTGGACTAAATTACCTGATGGGAACCCCGATTGACTTTAAAGTTCAGCTTATCATCATGGGAGTTGCAACGGTTCTATTTATTACTTCTGCTGCTACTGGTTTATCAAAAGGAATTAAATATTTGAGCAATGCCAATATGGTATTGGCGGTCTTGTTATTCATTGTCTTTCTCATCGCAGGTCCAACGCAATTTGTCCTGGAATTGTTTTTGACCACTTTTGGGAGCTATGTTCAAAACCTTCCTAGTATGGGGTTACGCTTTTCACCATTTAATGTGGAGAACAATCAGTGGGTAAAGGATTGGACGATTTTTTATTGGGCATGGTGGATCTCATGGACACCGTTTGTGGGAACTTTTATTGCAAGGGTTTCAAAAGGGAGGACTGTCAGGGAGTTTATCATCGCCGTCATCATTGTGCCTACAATCGTATGCGCACTATGGTTTGGAGTATTCGGAGGAACAGGATTGTATTACGACTTTGTTCAAGGTGTAGATATAGCGGGTCAAAGTTTGGAGACGGCACTATTTTATGTATACGATCAAATGCCTCTAAGTGGTGTCCTTTCAATTATTTCCCTAATCTTGATTATCACTTTCTTTGTGACGTCGGCCGACTCGGCAACATTTGTGCTGGGGATGCAAACGTCTAATGGAAGTTTGAACCCTCCATTCTTCGTGAAGTTCAGCTGGGGGATTATATTGGCTGCCATTGCGGCGGTTTTGATGGGGACTGGCGGTATCAGCGGATTGCAAGCCGCCACCATCATCACAGCCTTACCATTAGGCATCATCTTATTTATCATGACATATGGATTAATTCTTTCATTCCAAAAAGAAATGAAGATAAAAAAGAATAGAACGTCTGTTGCTCGTAAGTGATTTACTTACTTAACAGGAGATGAATTCAAATAAGTGAAAAACCCTCTATTTCGTATAGAGGGTTTTTCTATTGGATTTTTTTCTTGAATTAAAAAAATGTACGCCAACTCCAATGATTTTGATAGGATTAAGATACTTATTGGAAAATTTTGAATAGAGGGAGAGTGTTGATTCAATGAAACAAATTATCGCAATGGGTGGGGGCGGATTTTCGATGGAGCCTGAGAACCTGCTCTTAGATCAATATATTTTAAATCAGGCCGGGGAATCAAAGCCAAAGATTTGTTTTTTGCCTACGGCCAGTGGAGATGCAGAAGGGTATGTTGAGCGTTTTTACAAAACGTTCACCTCTCTTTCGTGTGAGCCTTCACATTTATCACTATTCAAATTGCCAACCAAAGATTTAGAGGAATTCCTACTTGAAAAGGATATCATCTATGTGGGTGGGGGCAATACAAAGAGTATGCTCGCCCTATGGAGAGAGTGGAAGGTAGATTCTATCCTCAAGAAAGCTTGGGAATCAGGGACGATTCTTACA
This sequence comes from Rossellomorea sp. GQ25, assembly GCF_059758515.1. Classification (NCBI taxonomy): domain Bacteria; kingdom Bacillati; phylum Bacillota; class Bacilli; order Caryophanales; family Bacillaceae; genus Rossellomorea; species Rossellomorea sp. GQ25. Next base: position 221,690 of record NZ_JCAXEQ010000001.1, read on the forward strand.
GGTTTGAGTGCAGGCTCGATCTGTTGGTTTGAAGAAGGAATTACTGATTCGTATGGTGAAGAATTAGAAACGATTAAAGGTTTGGGATTCTTAAAAGGAAGCCACTCCCCTCATTATGACGGCGAAGAAGATCGGCGTCCTCTTTTTCATTCATTTATCGGTAAAGGGAAACTTCAAGCAGGCTATGGGGCGGATGATGGTGCTGCTTTACATTTCATTGATGAAAGTCTTTATAAAGTAGTGAGTTCAAGAGTTCATGCTTCCGCCTATTGGGTCGAGAAGAGAGATGGTGATATGCAAGAAACGGTTCTATCGACAGAATATCTAAAAAAGGTAAAAAGATAGTTCCTGATTCAGCATACTTTCAAATTCGATGACATAGGGATAGTGATGAGAATTTCTAAGGAGGAGAACATCATGGCTGAAGACAAACGAAATACTCCAAGTGACTTAGTAAAGAAGACGTCAAAGCAAGCCAGCGGACTAGTGAATAAAACGGCGGATACAGCTAACGAAATAATCAAAAGTGTAAGCGGTAAAGGCGGACTTGTAGGGAAAGTGTCAGATACATCGGCAGATTTTGTGAAAAATGTAAGCGATACAGGGAACAAAATGGTCGGGAAAACAGTAGACACGGCAAGCAAGGCAGTCAAGGGTGCATCTAATAAGTTATTTAAAAAGAAATGAGTTAACGAGAGAAGCAATTTCCTATGAATGGTGGATTGCTTCTTTTGTTATACACATCAAAAATTATGATAAAATAGAGATGAAAAATTCGGCTTCAAAATGGAGGGTGAAAATGATTCACATTCGTTTTATTACAGCTACCGATACATATGCCATTAGACAACAAATCTTAAGACCGACGCAATCGTTAGAGGAATGTCATTACGAAGGAGATTTCGACGACAGTTCCTTTCACATTGGCGTTTTTGAAGGAGAGGTGCTGATCAGTATTGGTTCCTTTTATCAGGAGGTACAACCGGGTTTAAATGGATGTCTGCCTTACCGGTTAAGGGGAATGGCCACCCTTAAGGATTACAGGGGGAATGGCATTGGAAAGGAGCTCATCGAATACAGTGAAAAGCTTTTAAAAGAAAAAGGGTGTGAATTGTGGTGGTGCAATGCCAGAATTTCGGCTGGTCCATATTATGAGAAATTGGGTTTAACTCAGTTGGGGGACGTATTTGAAATAGAACCAATCGGGCCTCATGTAATTATGTATAAACAGATATGATTGTTGGGGTGGAGGCAAAATGGAAAATGACATATATAATCCTTAACCTCCTTTCGATACAACTACCACGTTTTTGTCACATCAAAAAGAAACAACCGGGCAAGCCCGGTTGTCTCTCCATTATCATTCTTGAATAGCAGATCTTCTCAATTTTATAAACTTCACTAAATTTAACACAATGGTTTTTGTTACAGCATAAAAAGGGACGGCTAGGATCATTCCAAGAATACCTGCTAAGTTTCCTGCCACCAGCAATAAAATGATTATTGTCGCTGGATGAGTATCCAGGCGCTTTCCTAAAATTAGGGGTGAAAGGAGGTTCCCTTCTATTTGCTGTGCAATCGTGACAACCACGATGACGAGAATGGCTTTCGTCGGTGAATCAAACAGGGCCACGATGATGGCAGGTGCAGCGCCAATAAAAGGACCGATAAATGGAATGATATTCGTTACCGCCCCTATTAACGCCATAACCAATGCGTAGGGAAGTCCAATGATCAAATATCCGATAAAAGTCAGAGTCCCTACAAAGGAAGCTACCGTTAATTGTCCTTGTATGTATGCGGCAAGTGTATCACTCGTATCCTTTAAAGTGTTGATTCCTTCTTCCCGGTAGGCAGGAGGGAGGAATTTTGAAATTGCCTTAGGAAATTTATGGCCGTCTTTAAACATAAAGAATAATAGAAAAGGGACGGTTACAATCAGTATCGTAATACTGGTCAGAACACTCACTAATCCTTTAAGAGCAGTTGTAATATTATCTGGTAAAGTATTGGCAAACTCCATTAACTGATTTTCCACATCTTTAAGTGACACATAATCTTGACTCATCATCCATTTGAATTGTTGAGTCTCAGATAAATATTCGATAAAATTCCTCGTTTGTCTTGCATACTCCGGAAGTTCATTGAACAACCCTGTTATCTGCTTCGAGAGAATAGGCGCGATATTCCCTATGATTAACACCATCACACCAATAATAGCAGCATATAGCACGATTATGGCAATGGTTCTCGGCAATCTTGCTTTTTCCAGGAGATTGACTAATGGGTTTAATAAAAAATACAGAAATCCTGAAATGATGATCGGGAAAAATAATGTTGAAGCGAATACGACAATCGGTTCAAATAAAAATGAAATCTTTGTTGAAATATAAATAATGGTAAGAATAATGAGAATCTGAAGGCTCCATGAGTACATCTTTTTCTTGGTCAAGCTATTCACCTCTATCTATCAACTTGTTTGTGTGATTAAGTATATCAAATACTGAAAGGAAAACCCTACTAATATATATAGGATAAGGAGATTATTTTGTGAGAAAAATCATTCTAGATAAGTTGAAAAATATCGAAAGAGAAGAGAGAGTAAGGATTCTGTATGCCGTCGAAGCCGGAAGTCGGGCATGGGGGTATCATACAGATGAGAGCGATTATGATGTCCGGTTTATATATATACGGGAGGTTCCCGCATATTTAAATCTTCAAGAGACCAAGGACGTTATTGTAAAGTCTACACACGATTCCATTGAATTCAGCGGATGGGACCTTAGTAAAGCACTCAAACTTCTTCGTAAATCAAACCCCTCTCTAATGGAGTGGTTAACAAATGAAAACGTGTATATTGAGCACCCGGACATAGAGAAAGTCAGAAAACTGCGAGACCTGACTTTTTCTCCAACCCGCTGTTTGATTCATTATTATCAAATGGGTAAACGCAATATGGAAAAATATTTGAAAGAGGAGCTCAAAGATTTGAAGAAAATGATGACGCTTATCAGACCGTGGCTTGCTTATAAGTGGATTAGAGAGTATCAAACGTTTCCTCCAAACGGGATGAACGAAATGGTTGACCATATTAAGATGAATGAAGAAATGAAAGATACCATCTCCTTTATGCTGCTATCAAGAGTTAATGGAAAGGAGGTTCCTTTCCCCTGTTTAATGTATGTGGAAAAGTACATAAGAGAAGATTTACTGAAAATGGACGGGACTCTGGAGGATCTTCATAGCGATGACTCTTTTCAATGGGGAGAAATAAACGAAACGTTCTTAAACATTTTAGAAGATGTATGGGGTGTGCATTTAGACAGAAAGGAACGTTAACACGAGCCTTAGGAATGCATAATAGCACAGTAGTGGGGGCACTTGTTATTGGAACGGCTGTTGGTTTTAAATACGATGGTCATTGTAGTTGCGATTACAGCTATATCCTCTTTCGTTATTCCATCAAATGAAATGAGTAGCAGCGATACGATTACCGAACCCTATCGCTCAAACCATTGGTCCCATCTATAAAAGTGGATATTGTAGGTCACGGGATTATTAATTAATATGTATTTTTCAATAATAATCAAAAAGAGTCCAGCCCCCTGAGAACCTCATTTCTCAGGGGGCTGAACACTTTTATAGTAGTCATGAAACAATCTTTAAGCCAATGATACTCCCTATAATGCAACTTATAAAGAATAATCTTTTTAGATCCTTTGTTTCCCTGAAAAAGATCATCCCGATGATTACAGCTCCTGCAGAACCGATCCCGGTCCAGATTCCATATCCCGTACTTACTGGGATATCAAGTAGAGAAAGGGATAATAAATAAAAGCTTATTCCTCCTGCTGCGAAGCTAACGATGGAAGGGGCCAGCTTCTTGTATCCTTCAGAAAGCTTCATAAATGTTACCATCACAACTTCAGAGAACCCGGCAAAAATAAGAAATATCCACGCCATTAATAGGACCTCCTTGTATCTTGTTCCTCTTTATCACTCATTTTGAGGCCGATCACCCCGAAAATCAGTAGTGTTATAAAAGCAACTTTTAACACGCTAATCCCATCATGTAGAAATACCATTCCTACAACAGCAGTGCCTGCGGCTCCAATACCGGTGAAGACAGCATATGCTGTTCCGATTGGCAATAATCTCATAGAATTAGAGAAAAAATAAAAACTTATCAAGATGAGAACTGCAGTGACAATACTTGGGACAGGTTTTGTAAACCCCTCTGAAAGGGATAACCCAGTTGCCCAGCCAATCTCCAAAATTCCACCTATAATAACATATATCCAACCCATGATGCTACTCTCCTTTACGACTTGATATACCTAATTCATAAACCTTCCAAGCCGATTCAATTCGTTGCCGGAAAACTTCCTCTGTGTAATAGTGATGTTCTAAAAAGACACCATCAACTAAACATAAAAAGGAGGCAATAAATTCGTCCTCCTTGATTTCACTAAACAGTTTTTGTTTTAGACCTTCTTGGTAAATTGATACCAAAATTGCTGTTGTAACCTGTTCAAAATGAATGAATTGTTTTTGAATAAGATCTTTAAACACTTCTGGAGGAAAGAATGTGACTCTTTTCCATAGTAGTGCTTCTTTTGTTGTCACTAATCGTTGACAAAATAAGTCAAAGAGTGTTCTTATATTCGTTAGCGGTTCTTGAGGATTCATTTTTTCCTCTGCGATCTTATAGGACGTTACTTCAGACACACTTAAATCCTCCATTACTTCCATAAATAAATCCTCTTTGCTTCGGAAATGGTTGTAGATGGATGGCTTCTTAATACCCACCGCGGTTGCAATTTCCGTTAATGAGGTATCCTCGTACCCTTTTTGGCCGAATAAATCCAATGCGACCTCTTTGATGAGTTGTTTGTTGTCATTTTTCATGTTTATTCACCTTCCTCATTAACTAACTAACGGTCGTTAGTTTTATTCTAAATCCATTTGAGAATTTATGCAAGAGGGGAAAAAATAATCCACTATTCAAAATAATCGAATGTATTTCAGATTTCACACATATAATCATTTGTTGATTTTATATGGAAGGAAAGGGATACACATGATGGGCTTACGGACCAAATTTGTGATACTTAGTATGTTACTTGTTCTTCTGATGGGGCTATATATTATGAAACTGGTGGTTATAAGCAATGAAGATTGGGTAATGATTGAGGAAAAGTATTTTCCGGCGAATGATAAAAAAGGTGCAGAAGGAATTAAATCAGGTGAGGTTATAAATGAAAACATCAGCGATCCGTCATGCTCTATGAAATTTGATAACGGGCACACCTATCAGCTGGATTGTGATCAATATTTAGATTTTAAAATAGGAGAGAAGGTCAAAATAGTTTCAGTTAAGAATAATTATGTGAAACTAAGAAGGAAGTAAATAATACTGAGGTATATTCCATTCTCATGGTAAAATAACAGGTAGTAAATGTAAAAAGGAATGATTAGTGAATGAACATGCGTGATCTCGTTCAATATTTTATTGTTAATAAGGAACTGAATATGTCAAAAGGGAAAACGGCGGCGCAAGTGGCACATGCTGCTACTCTTAGCACACTGTCGCTGATGGCAACGGATTCAGCTTTTCAACACAGGCAATCTGACTTTATAGAGTGGGTACAATCAGGAATGAAAAAAATTGTTCTAAAGGGAAAAGCCGGTGAGCTGGAGAAATTAGAGAAGGAAGGATATTTCAGTATTCACGATAGCGGGTTAACTGAAATTAAAGAGGGATCTTTAACAGTAGTGGCCCTTCCGCCCATGGAAAAGTTTGAAGCAAAAGAGATTGTCGGGCACTTAACACTTTTAAAAAACTAGAGATGAAGAAGGAGGTATTTCATTGTTTTCTAAAGTGGATACAGTACATATATGTGTAAATGATTTAAAAAAGTCTACTCAATGGTATGAAGAGGTGTTGGAGTTTGAGCAAGTATTTGATTCGGGAAAGTATGTTGTGTTTCAAATAGGTCAAGGAGACTCTACTCTAACGGTTCAAGAGGGAGAGGTCCGTCCCTCATCCGTCAAGCCGATTCTCTTTTCTGATGCACTGGAAGAGACCCGGTTAAAGCTTGTGGAGAAGGACGTAAAGGTTGGAGAGATAGAAGAGGATGGGGGGGTTACATTTTTTGATTTCTGGGATTTAGATGGAAATGGCTATGAGGCTTGTCAGTATATAACGTTTTAATTCGGTCTGTGTTTCATTACATTAGCAGATTCAGTGAGGAGATTGATCAATGGGTTACATAGAAGAATTAAGAGAAATTGTTGGAACGCGTCCCCTTATTTTAGTTGGATCGGTCGTCATTATTTTGAATGAGAAAAAGGAAGTGCTTCTCCAACAACGGAGATTTCCTAATGGTTCATGGGGACTGCCTGGGGGATTAATGGAATTGGGAGAATCAACGGAAGAGAACGCGAGAAGAGAAGTGAAGGAAGAAACGAATCTGGCATTAGGTAAGTTGAACTTGTTAAACGTGTATTCCGGTGCTGATCAATACATTGAAGCTGAAAATGGAGATGAGTTTTATGTAGTCACCACAGCCTACTTTACAAATGATTACGATGGAGAAATGAAAGCAGAACACTCTGAATCCATTCAACTAAAGTTTTGTAATCTAGAAGAATTACCTGGCACTATGGTGAAAAGCCACCAGTGTATGTTAGATGATTATAAACAACATGAAAACATAGCCAAGGGTGAGCCGCGTTGCTAAGAAGAAAATATAGCACACGAGAGGGAGGGTCTCGTATAGAAGTAAGAGAGGTTTCTATTAAGTACGCATCTACCGGTCAACTAAAAGGATATCTCTCCCTTGTGAAATTCCACAGGGTAACTCAAGCCCCTATTTGTACACTATGACGTTGATTCCAAAAGATTTGATCAGACAAGGTTCTGATCAGCTTTTATAGTGATTTATTCTATAGAGATAAGAGTTTATTTTAAAGTATCTAGATACGCATAATATGCGGCTAGTTTTTCGTTGTTGTTTGCAGCCCGACGGTTCCCTTTTAATGATTTACCTATCGCGAAGTATTCTTTATGAACAGGTAGAACGTGAATGGTAACAGCTGGACGCCATCTATGCCTATAATTCTGAGGAACGTGAAGCATGGAAAATCGTTTCATAGAAATGCCTCCTTTAAGGAGAAAGCTATTCTACCCATTTATTATTAATTAAGTAGAATCAATAGTCGTTTAACCTTAACCTAGTGAACCATTTGATTCAAATTTCAAATTATTACCTGCAATTCATTTTGAAAAAATATTTTAAAAAGTACCCCCATGAATGGAATCCTTCTTTCGTATTCTTTGGTAAGAATGCAAAAGGTTTGTAGCCATGCAGAGCGAACACACAACTTGGGAGGTATTTAAAAGTATGAACATTGATGATGTACTAGAAGATACCGTAGAACTTGGACAAGAGGATATAAATCGCCCAATCTATCGCATTGACATTGATAAACTTCTGGATTTGACAAGTGATATGTAAGAGGAACATTACTATAAATGAGAAAAGGCAAGCCTGGATTAGGGCTTGCCTTTTCTTTATGCTCGCATTAATAACAGATTGCTTATGCTTGTCGGGGCTGACCAAGCCGCCTCCGCTTTTGGTTTCATCCAGCTCCGGCGGCTAGAGGCTCGAGGTCATAAGCCAGGACTATCAAAAAGGCAAAGAGCGCCTTTCCGGTAGTCCCGACACATATGCTTGTCGCCTCTGGCAAGCCGCCTCCGCTTTTGGTTTAGTCATGTCTTTTATGCTTGTTTAGTAATTCTTTTAGCAGATTAATGATGGTGGCACGTTCGCTTTTGTTAAGGGTTTGAGTCCATCCTGAGATAAGTCCTTCTTCTTCAGGTGATAAGTCTCGCTGCAAACCATCAACAAAGACTTCTTTTATTTCATCTCTTGCATATTTGGGGTTGAAAGATTCATTTCTCATCAAATTACCTCCTTCATTCTCCTTTACTCTTTTCCCTTTGCAAAATAATACAAACATCCAAACTCTCTTGTCACAATTTTGGTTATGTAATGAGTCGATTGAGGCATAGATAGTAAGAAAAATCTAAGGAGAAGTCAATGTCTCTTCCTTTCTTCATTTCCATATTGATCATACTGATTTATATTGTCATTTTTATGCGAAAAAAACTTTCATTCACTTCAAACTCCATACAGTTCATGGTGTTATCGATCATTTCAACGAATTACATTACGATTATGACCAATAAGCTGGAGTGGTTGAGGGCATCAGAGGACGTTACTCAATTTATTAGCTTATTGATAAACCGGGAATGCATTTTGCCATTAGTCGGGATTGTCATGGTAAATGGTTACTTGAATTACGGAAATAAAACTCATCGATTTTTATTATTTGTATCTGAAGCCTTTTAAATACAATTATCATTAATGGAACATATTTATTGATTTGTATTTGGATAGGACTAGGGCTTTATTTTTTGCAGAAAAAGGAGGAGAGAGATAGTGGACAGAATCTATGAGAGGTCATTTGACTTAAACGAGTGGTTTATCATCATTAGTCTCATCGCTCTCCTTTTATTGATCTGGATCACTCCAAAAATATTTTCATTCCTGGAAGGGGTAAGTTATTATATTTATGGCATATCAATAGGAATGTTCTATGATCATACGATTAGTATTCCTCCATGGGATTTTTATGATGTCAATGACAGTTCCGCTTACCAGGCAATTGACTTTATAAGTTACATCATGTATGGCCCTTATAGTTATTTCTTCATATACATATATAGAAAGCTAAAGATAAGAGGGTTATGAATCTTGTTTATTTATTGATTTGGACAGCTTTTTCTCTCTTGATGGAATGGTTCGCGGTCAAAATCGGCATATTCCATTTCGATAAAGGGTATGAAATGTATTGGTCAATTCCCATATATCTGGCCGTTCAAAGCATTCAACTATTATTTCATCATAAAATAAAAAAGAGTGACTAGTGTTTGGAAATAACCAAAAAAACCAGAAGCCATGTTGCAAATGGCTTCTGGTTATACATTATATTGATTGAATCCGATGTCTTCGAGAGCCTGTTTTAAGCTTGAGCTTGTTTTTAAATCCTTGAAGGTTATACCCAAATTCCCTAAAGTATGGGCAACTTCAGGACGGATACCTGTTAATACCGATTGGACACCCATCATTTTTAAAGCATTTACAATTTGATAGATATTATGCGAAACCATCGTGTCCATGATTGCTACACCGGATATGTCAATAAATAAATAGTCTAATTGCAATTCAGAGCTTTTCTTAAGTGCCGTTTCCAAAACAGAGCTGGCTCTATGAGTATCAATTTCACCGATAAGAGGAAGAATCGCAATTTTGTCAGCTATCGGCACAATCGGTGCTGAAAGTTCATCCATAGCAGTATGAACAAGGGCCAACTGATCTTTTTGCTGCTTTATAAATAACTCATTGAAAAGATAAGCAATTTCATCGAGCAAGGGATTTATCTTTTTGTTTGATTGCAGCATAATGGAGGCTGAAATTTGTTTGTCGATGATCTGTTCAGTGAAAATATCCCAAATGGCCATACGGAATGTGGATAGAGTTTTTAAAGATTCGTTTAGGGAGATACCTTTTTCGATGGCTATTTTCCCAACTTTCTGAGTCCACTCTTTTATTTTAATGAGAGAATCCTTTTGATCTTCATATAAAGATTCACCCAGTATTTGTATTAATTCAATTCTCCACTCTGTGATCTTCTCCATTTTCACACCTGAAAACTTAAGTTGTTCAGAGTAACGTTGTTCCTGATAGTCGATTACACCTTTAGCAATTTCAGATTTATGTGAAACGATCTCTTGACCCAGATATAATAATTCATCTCTCATTCTTTTCAGCCAACTCCTTATACTGCTCATTTATTGAACACTTTCGAAATAATCTCTTTTAATGGTAATATAGTATATCATAAAATCTAGCAGAATTATAACTTTCTTAAAGCATGGATAATGTACGGACATTAGAAACAGCAACTTTAATAGAAGGAGTAAATGAAATGACTCATATATGTTTAGTAAGACATGGTCAAACAGAATGGAATCTTTTGGGGAAATTACAAGGTCAAACAGATATACCATTAAATGAAACTGGAGAGCTTCAAGCAGAAGAATGCAGAGAATTTTTGAAGAAATCACAATGGGATGTTCTCATAACCACTTCTTTGATGAGAGCCAAAAAAACAGCGGATATTATCAATGAATCATTGGAACTGCCAATAGTTGAAATGGATCATTTCAAGGAACGCCATTTTGGTAAGGGAGAGGGACTGCCCCGTGAAGAAAGGGAAGAGCGATATCCTGACTTTATCTTTCCGAATATGGAATCGTACGAAGAGTTGATCGAGAGGGTGCAGGACGGGCTGGAAGAGATTCATATTCGGTTTCCCGACAAGAAGGTACTTTTAGTTGCTCACGGAGCTGTCATCAGTGCAGTTTTACGGGAGTTTCATGAAGAAGAGGCAGTACTGGGGCATGTGAAGCTATTTAACGGCTGCCTGACCAATCTCCAATTTAAAAATGAACGATGGGCAGTTCATTCATATAATGAAGTAGGTCACCTATCGGAGCATTCAAAAAGTTGAGAGCAGGTAACTTCCTGGAAAGATGTTTTGAATTCTATTATAATTAGAAGGGATTATGGGATATTCATGAAACGGTGTGATTTCATTGGCAATAATTTTGTTTGATGGCATATGTAATTTTTGCAATCGTAGTGTGCGATTTATTATCGAACGTGATCCTGAAGGAATCTACCAGTTTGCTTCCTTACAAAGCGATATTGGTCGACAATTATTGAAGAAGCATAACATTCCTCATACTACAGATAGCTTTGTATTAATTGAAGATCATAAAGCGTATGTGGAATCAACCGCTGCTTTAAAGGTTTGCTCTCATTTGACATGGCCATGGAAGCTCTTTACTGCATGCATAATCGTTCCTAAGCCCCTAAGAGATAGGGTATACAGATGGATTGCCGTGAATAGATACAAATGGTTTGGGAAACAAGAGACTTGTGTGCTGCCTTCGCAAAACATAAGAGAACGTTTTATAGAATAGAAAGACTCGAGGAAATGCCCCCGAGTCATTTCGTTCGTTATTCAGTTTTAATCGTTTTAACCGAAACCCTTCTTCTTGAACGTGGACCATCAAACTCACAGAGGTAGATGCCTTGCCAAGTTCCCAATAGAAGTTCTCCATTAGTAACAATGATTGTTTGAGAGTGTCCGACCGTACTTGTCTTTAAATGAGCAGCTGTGTTTCCTTCTCCATGAAGGTCGAGAGTATGTTCCCAAGGGTATACCTCGTCTAATCGACGTAGAAAATCTGTTTTTACATCGGGATCCGCATTTTCATTCACCGTGATTCCGGCTGTTGTGTGTAAGGATTGAACCACAACAATACCTTCCTTCATTTTTGCATTGATGATGATGTCTTGGACATAAGTGGTGATATCAATCATCTGATCGCGTTTTTTTGTATCGATTGTAAGAGTTTTTATCATAGCAATGACCCTTTCTATGTATGTCTTATTCCTCTAATTCCACTAAATGGCTTGCTTAAAACCAGCCATACTCTTTATCAATATGGTGCTGGCTATTAAGTGGTATTACACGGATTACATTGGATACATCCTGTTCATCCATTTCCTCTACTACGATTTCATTTACTACAGTGTGGAAGCATTCATTCCAACCTACAAACTCTTTTACAACTCGATGGAATTCTTCTTTTAATTTAATCCGCCCCAATGTGATATGAGGGGTGTAGGTATAGTAGGGGTTCCGGAAAGGAGTTAGCAATCCTTTATACAGTTCATCGTGTAAATGAATGACGGAATCATTCCCTTTTTTTACATTAAGATATAAATATTCACCAGATGCACCTGTAATCTCCTTTAACATCAGGTGAAATGGATGCATCTGACTAGCTACGTTATGCACATGTGAAATGATTTCACTAGTTGGTATGCTCGCAGTAAAAGGGAAAACGAGTGTAATGTGGGGAGGGATTTTATCCCATAATGGATCATGGATTTTTCTGATTTTATAAATTTCTTCTGCTGATTCAAATCGAGGAAAGATATGAATGGCTCGTTTCATCGGTCTACACCTTCTATTCACAAGATGTCTCCTGATTTCCTATGAATGTGTGCCTCTTACGCTCGAATGAAGCCCTGTAGCACTTTCCGTCTTTTGTCTTGTATAGAGCTTCATACACTTTTTCTTTATTATCAGTGGTATGAGTTTGAATGATTCCAATGATGATTGAGTCGGGAGATACGGTTTGTAGAGATGTTTTAATGCCAGAGTGCAAAAGGAACCGTTGATAGCCATATAGAATAATAACGCAAGCAACAAGTAATATGAACATCCAGCGGAAACCTTCGAGTAGTAAAGTCTTATTCATTAGAGACTGCTCCTATCTTCTATACAATAGACAATCCTATACATTCTCCATAGAATAAGGGCTTTAGTATAGCCCTTATATAATTCAACTTAACTTTTCAAATAATCTTTTAGCAAGGTTTAAAGCAGCCGTGTTATCTCCATGAAGACAAATGGTATCCGCTTTAATTGATAATACCTCACCATCTGTTGAAACTACTTCTTGTTTCTCCACCATTCGTAAGACTTGCTTTTCGACTTCGTTTTCATCATGAAGTACGGCATTGGGAAGGGAACGGGGAGTTAGTGAACCATCAGATTGATAGGATCGATCGGCAAATACTTCATGAGCAACACGCAACCCGAGTTCTTCTCCTGCTTTTGTCAGCTCACTTTGAGAAAGGCCGAACAATGTTAATCCAGGGTCAAGGTCGTATACTGCTTTAGCAATCGATGCAGCGAGTTCGGAATCCCTCGCAGCCATATTATAGAGGGCACCATGAGGCTTTACATGTGACAACTTGCCTCCCTGTGCCTTAATAAATGCGAGTAAGGCGCCAATTTGATATTGTACAAGGGCATATACTTCTTCAGGGGTGACATGGATCACTCTTCTTCCAAACCCTTGAAGGTCAGGCAATCCAGGGTGAGCACCGATCTTTAGATTGTGACTTAATGCATTTGTGACTGTTTGTTTCATTACGAGAGGATCTCCTGCATGGAATCCGCAAGCGACATTGACGGAGGAAACGAATTTCATCATTTCATCATCTTGTCCAATTGTATATGTACCAAAACTTTCTCCTAAATCACAGTTTAAATCGATTTTCATTTTTCCATCCTTTCATCCACTAGAATGAATTGTAACATTCTGAATTCTTATTTATCATATCATAAATTTAATCTGGATGCTTTTCTGATAGAGTAGTGGAGAATTAAGGGAGAAAATGATTTTCTCATCAAATTTTAATCTTGTTCTAATAGAGTTCACTTTTTCACCCGTTACAATGAATCTTGCTTATGAATAAGGATTTATCACTCCCTAAACAAAAAGAAAGTGGGGTAGCTTTCTTTTTGTTTAAATCTTTATTTTGTAAGACCCATTCTAATTTCTTTCCTTTGGAGACAAAAGTTTTGCTGAAGCTTTTGTCTTCTTTTTGTGTATTTTTAGACAATATTGGTTTTTTATGGGTTAGAATGAAGGGGAAGGAGGGGTCAAATGGATCTTGTGTTTAAACAAAACCAAAACGTTTTTAATTACAGGGTAGTGGCCGTCTGGATAGAACAGGACCATATTTTATTACATAAACAAGTGGAAGACAGTTACTGGTCGTTGCCCGGTGGAAGAGTCGTAATGGGAGAAGCATCACAGGAAAGCTTAAAGAGAGAAATGCGAGAGGAATTAGGAATTGAAATTCATGTAGAACAATTGATCATGGTGAACGAAAATTTCTTTCCATATAAAGAATGGGATTTCCATGAAATTGGATTTTACTTTAAAGTCAAAGCATCAGACAGGGTGATTATTCAAAAGGACGCCTTTCATGGAATGGAAGGGGATCGTTTATTATACAAGTGGATTCCAATTGAAGAACTTTCAAAAGTACAATTATATCCTCAAGAGGTTAACGATATGTTATCACATCAACCAAATGAAACACTGCATATTGTGTCAAAGAAGTGATTAAGGGGAAGGAAGAGAAGAACTTCTCCACCTTTTAGTCTATGTAGTACTACTTACTGTGAATGAGTCAGTTTCAGCTTTACTTTTTGAATCAAAGATTTCATCTTTCCTTCGCTTCTATTCGCCTTGGGGTGATGATCCATTACTTTTGTACGTAGAAAATAATTAATGACTTCTTCAGCCAGAATGAGAAGAACAAAAAGAGAAACAATCACGATTATCCAAGTCATATATATTCCTCCCTTACTATCCCTATCATGTTTATGGATATATCTACCACATTATGAATCGAAATAAACATGTTGGAATCGTAAAGAACGAGCTTTCTTTATTCTACTCAGCAAAGTGGGTGTGCAAATTGAAAAACGAAGCCTGCATTCAGCTCCGTTTTTTCATCATGGAATGAATCCTTAAGTCTTTTTAGTTGAGACAGTTTGCGGTGGAGTTTCCGGAACCTTAATGAAAAGCATTCCGACCAGGCTGGAAAATAGGCATAGGACTATGAAAATGATAAAGGTACTCAAAGGTTCAATCAACGCTACTATAGGAGGACCTAAAGCGACACCTGTAAACCTCATCGAACTGTAAATGGAGGTAATGGTGCCACGGTGTTCTTTCTCAATTCCTTCTGTAATCAATGCATCCAAACAGGGAAGGGCTGCGCCCATTCCGATACCAGCAATGGAAAATATACTCAAGGTTACCCATTTTCCTTCAGAGAAAATTAATGGAAAGAAAGCCACCGAACTCATTAGGGATCCAAATACGATGACCCACTTCATCTTGACTTTGCTCTTTCCCATAACTTTTCCGGTTATATAGGAGGTAAGGCATAAAAAAAGGAGTGGGACTGCTAAGTATAGTCCCTTCATTACTCCGTTAATTCCATAAGCCTGCTCTAAGCGGGTTGATAAATAATATAAAAATCCAAATAAAGTAAACATGGAAATGATTCCGATAACAAATATTCCGAAGATCCATTTCTTTTCCTTCCTAAGGACGGTTCCCACCTCATGAACAAATTCCTTAATGGTTTGTTTCGCTTCTTCTCCTTTTTTAGCTGGGACTTTTACAAATACCCAAATCAGTAAAATGGATAAAAGTGAAAATACTGGAATGGAAAAGAAGGGAATAAACCAAATCCATGCAGCAAATAATGCACCAAGTATCGGGCTTAGAACTTTGCCGAATGTATTAGATGTCTCGATTAAGCCCAATCCCTTGGTGATTTGTTCATCATCCTCATACAGATCACCGACGGTAGGGATGACGACCGGGAAGGCACCGGCTGCTCCAATTCCTTGAACAACCCTTCCTACAATAACAAAAATATAGGCGTTGGAACCATATATGGAAGCAAATCCACAAATGAGGCCACCGATTCCTGCAATGACTAAACTGGGTATTAAAATCATTTTCCTTCCGAAACGATCGGATAAGTAACCGGCAATTGGAATGCAGAGTATGGCTATGATGGAGTAAACGGTGATAATCAAGCTTGATTGAAATCCCGTAATGTTAAGCTCCTTTTCTAATTGGGGCAGAACAGGGATCAACATCGAATTTCCGAGTGTCATAACTAAAGGTATAGAGGATAACGCCAGTAAATCTAATTTTTTCTTACTTTCCATTTCGTGCACCTCATTCTTATTTATACACTGTTTATTTTCTTCAAGAGGGGCGTTTTCATACCACTTATTTATTTCATTGTAATAGTATTATGTAAACAAAATAGTTCCATTTTCTCTAACTGAAAACTTACCCTTTTCTCATTGAATTTTAATGAAAGTGGAGGAAAATGACGGTAATGATAAAAGGGAGGTATGGACCATGTGGATTCGAATAATTCCTATTTTATTTTTCAGTTTTACTGCCATTACATTAATGACGTATCAAGGCATTGAAATCTTTCAAGCGCTTAATGATTTTATTTTCAGCAAAAGTAAAATAAAATAAGACGTATTAAGCATTTAGAGCAGGTGATTTATGTGAAAAGAATTTTAGTCATTGAAGATGAAAAAAATCTCTCCCGGTTCATTGAACTGGAACTTAAATATGAAGGATATGAAGTAAGTCTTGCCTATGATGGAAGAGGGGGGTTAGAGAAAGCTTTAAACGAGGATTGGGACATTATCTTATTGGATCTTATGCTCCCTAATTTAAACGGACTTGAGGTTTGCAGAAGAATCCGGCAAGTGAAAGCTATTCCAATCCTCATGATCACGGCAAGGGATAGTGTAATGGACCGTGTATCAGGATTGGACAGCGGTGCAGATGATTATATCGTTAAGCCTTTTGCCATTGAAGAACTGTTAGCGAGATTGAGGGCCGTATTTAGACGAGCCGGAAATGAAGCAGCAGCTTCGACTCAAACAACTTATCATTACCGTGATATCACCGTTCAAAAGGAATCCCGGCAAGTATTTAAGCTTGAACATGAAATCGAGGTTACAAAAAGGGAGTACGACCTATTACTAGCCTTTTTGGAAAATAAGAATATTGTTTTGACCCGTGAAGTCCTTCTCAATAAAGTGTGGGGCTATGATACCGAGGTTGAAACGAACGTAGTGGATGTTTATGTAAGATACTTACGTAATAAAATTGATTCGCCTGACGAAGATAGCTACATCCAAACTGTACGCGGTACTGGGTATGTGATGAGGACATGAATACACTCCTGGATCGTTTTAAGCCCTCTTCTCTTAAAGTAAAGTGGGCATTAGCCGCTGGTTCAGCCATATTCCTAGCCTTTTTCTTATTTAGTTTTTTTCAATATCATGCAATCAGTAAGTGGATGGTGGCTGAAGAAGAAAATAATTTTGGTCGTGTACTGGATGAAATTACGGTGTTCTTCAAACAAAGAGGGCCAAATATACAGCTCCAGGACATTTATGATAGCCGGGATTTGATGAAACAAATAGCTGAAAAGGACCAGACTATACGTATTTTAGATCATCAGGGGAATCAAGTATTGGAAATAAGAGGTGAAAATGAATCGGCTTTTTACGTACCTTTTCAACCCGTTAGAGAGAACTCGGTTACACTCATTGAATCTGAGGAAAAACAAATGCTTATTGGGAGATCTCCTATACGATCGAGTCAATTCAATGGATATGTTGAAATTATCCAGCCTTTAAATCGATATGAAAAGATCATGAAGAACCTGTTCTGGATGATGACCATCACGGGGGTATTAGCGCTCTTGATCAGTGCAATTATCGGCTATTTCATGGCTAGAAGTTTTGTGCGTCCATTAAATAAGCTTTCTGAAACAATGAGATCCATTGAAAGAAAAGGATTTCACGAAAGAGTTGAGATTGTGAAGGCCCATGATGAAATCAGTGATCTATCGCAAATTTTCAATAAGATGATGAGCGAAATTGAGAAATCATTTCAGCAGCAGCAACAATTTGTTGAAGATGCATCACATGAATTAAGAACGCCCATACAGGTATTAGAAGGACACTTGGCACTTTTGAACAGGTGGGGAAAAAAAGATCCGACGATACTGGAAGAATCTTTACAGGTATCATTGGAAGAACTTGAAAGAGTGAAAAGACTTATAGGTGAATTGTTAGAACTTTCCAGGGCGGATCGTGAGAAATTTAACCTTCAAAACGCTCGTACCAATCCACATAAAGTGGTTGATAAGGTTATTAGAGACTTTAAATTTCTACATCAAGAACGCACTTTCTCGTGCTTGGATGAGTTGGATCACGAAGCGATGGTGACTATTATGCCAAGGCATCTGGAACAAATTATGATCATCCTGTTAGATAATGCTGTTAAATACTCTGATAAGCATTCAAACATTGAAATAAAGCTAGTGAATCGTGAAGAAGATGTGATGATCGAAGTAAAAGACGAAGGAATCGGAATTCCAGAAGAAGATCTTCCAAAAATCTTTGACCGGTTCTACCGTGTGGATAAGGCCAGAAGTCGTGAAAAAGGCGGGTATGGTTTGGGGTTAGCCATTGCAGCAAAGCTCATTCAAAATTACAACGGTGCCATCATAGCCTTAAGAAACGAACCCGCAGGTACCAATATACGCATCTTTCTTAAGTATGCTCATTAAATGTATTCTACGATAAATGACGTCTCAATATTTATCTGAGACGTCTATTTCTGTATATTGCATGTCGATGCTTTTAGGTATTTTCAGCTCTAATATGCCGTCCTTGTATTGAGCCACTGCGCCTTTTTTTTTCACTAGACAAGGGAGTGTGATGACCTGTCGTTCCCCATTTTCAGGGATGTTCTCGATAATAGCCTGATTCGATGTGTGGAAAATTTTCAATTGCTTCATCCACTCTTCACTTGGAACCTGCAAACGGATGTAAATATCCTCAAAAGATTCAAAGACATTTGCAGGTATTGAAGTAGAAGAAGGAGAAGATTGCCCCCGCTGAGATTTCTGCCCCTGATTGCCCTTCGGATTCATAAAGGATTGCGCCCCGCTCATCATATCATTCGGATTCATCATACCGTCCCATCCGCCCGGGAACATTTTTTTCATCATTCCTTGTATATAGGAATCCATTTCTTTCGGATTCATCTGATTCATTTGATCTTTCATGTCTTTATTGAAAGGGAATAAACTCCATGGGAACATGTGAACCACCTCACTTTAATCTGTATAGGCCAACTGCCATGATTGTTATATTGTATGCAATGCATGGGCGATGAGTTCATTGCAAGAGGGAAGAAATGAAAAAGTAATATAGGGCCAGCGTTGAAATTTAAACACATAAGGTTTATCTAACATTCTGAAAAACTTATAATCTATAAAAATTTATGAAAAATAACAAAAAATATTTGGTTTTTTTTAGTAACAGTAGTAAGATGGTTTATGAAAAAAGTACCCTTATATCAGGGATACAAGAAGGTGAAAGAGAAAGCGCTTAATAAAATATTATTTCAGAATAGTCGATATACAAAAAAGGTTTTCTTGCAATTTATTATGGGAATATAAGTAATATCCATATGCATAATGTGGAAAACAAAATTTTGAGAAATTTGTCTTAAAGACTTTATCTTACTACTGCACAGTGATAAAATGTCCTTGTAAGCGTTTTAATGTGTTTAAAATTACTATTCTTGCATAATGAAATATGGCTTTGAAATTGTAAGAATACATGATACCCAAATTATACTAACTGGCAAAATAGTTGGAGGTTTTTCACAATGAAAAAGCAATCGGCAAAAGGGGAACCGTGGCAATCGTTTTACGGACCTAACCTAGGCTATGTGATGGAGGTTTATGAACAATTCCTGGAGGATCCAACAGACGTAGATCCTGAATTGAAAGAATTATTCGAACAATGGGGCCCTCCTACAGCTGAAGACGTACAAGTAATCGCAAGTGCTCAGCATGGGGATGCATCATTCACGTTGCCGGCACAACCGACTGCGTTAAGTAAAATGGTAGCAGCAGTCAAATTAGCAGATAATATTCGTACATATGGTCATTTAGCTGCGGATATTAATCCCCTTAATGACCGAAACAAAGACACAAGAAGAATTGAACTATCTGAGTTTAATTTAACTGAGGAAGATTTAACGCAGATTCCTGTTGATTTCTTATGCCCAAATGCACCTTCTTACATAAGGGATGGTTTGCAGGCAATCAATCATTTAAGACAGGTCTACACTAAAAAATTGGCATTTGAATATGCTCATGTTCATGAACTTGAAGAAAAGAATTGGTTAAGAGAAAAAATTGAATCAAAATCCTATTTCACTCCTCTTTCTAAGGAAAAGAAACTGGCGTTATTAAAACGGCTTGCCGAAGTGGATGGATTTGAAAAATATATTCACCGTACATTTGTTGGTCAGAAGCGTTTCTCCATTGAAGGACTGGATTCTATGGTGCCTTTATTGGACGAAATGGTTCGTTATTCAGTTGAATCAGGTGCTAAAACAGTCAATATCGGCATGGCACACCGAGGTCGCTTAAACGTGTTGGCCCATGTTATTGGTAAACCGTATGAAATGATTTTTGCTGAATTCCAACATGCCCCAAGCAAGGATCTGATACCTTCAGAAGGATCAATAGGGATTACTTATGGATGGACAGGTGATGTTAAGTATCATTTAGGTGCTGATCGCGAAATCTCACCTCTACAGTCGTCAACAGCGAGAGCACGTGTTACTCTGGCGAATAACCCAAGTCACTTAGAGGTTGTGAGCCCGATTGTGGCTGGTTATACACGTGCTGCACAAGAAGTTCGTGAAGATAGGGGTTATCCAGAGCAATCACCGGAAACTTCCTACGCTATCATGATTCACGGAGATGCTGCCTTCCCTGGACAAGGTGTTGTAGCTGAAACATTAAATATGAGTCAATTACGTGGATATAACACGGGTGGATCCATTCATCTGATTGCGAACAATATGATCGGTTTCACGACTGAAAGCCGTGATTCACGCTCTACGAAATATGCATCTGATACTGCCAAAGGCTTTGAAGTTCCGATTGTCCATGTCAATGCAGATGATCCTGAAGCTTGTCTTGCTGCAGCGGTGCTCGCCTATGAATATCGTAAAACCTTTGGAAAAGACTTTGTCATTGATTTGATCGGCTACCGCCGTTTTGGTCATAACGAAATGGATGAACCGATGGTGACGAATCCATTAATGTACTCTGTTATTCAAAACCATCCAAATGTTAAGAAACTATATGCTGAAAAATTAATTTCAGAAGGAATCGTCACAGAAACAGATGTAGACAAATTAGATACCGACATTGAAGCAGAATTAAAAGCGGCTTACGATAAAGTACCGGCTAAAGACGATGATCCCGATACCGTTCTTGCCCCACCTGAGTACGTAGCAAATGGCTTACCGGAAATTAATACGAGTGTTGATTTTAATAAGCTTGAAGGTTTAAACAATGAACTGCTTCAATGGCCGGATGGCTTTAATGTGTTCAAGAAATTGGAGCGCATTTTAAAGCGACGTAGCCAGGTATTTGAAGGTAAAGGGAAAATAGACTGGGCCCATGCTGAGACATTGGCGTTTGCTTCTATCTTGAAGGATGGTACGCCGATTCGATTAACGGGACAGGATTCAGAGCGTGGTACATTTGCTCAACGCCACCTAGTTCTTCATGATGAAAAATCTGGTGAAGAATACATTCCTTTACACAATCTACAGGACAGTCATGCTTCGTTTGTTGTTCTTAATAGTCCTCTTACTGAAACAGCCGTTGTTGGATATGAGTATGGGTACAATGTATTTGCACCTGAGACGTTGGTTCTTTGGGAGGCGCAATTTGGTGATTTCTCCAATATGGCACAGGTGATGTTCGATCAATTTATTTCAGCTGGCCGTGCAAAATGGGGTCAAAAAACCGGCCTGGTTATGCTGTTGCCGCATGGATACGAAGGTCAAGGGCCAGAACACTCAAGTGCCCGCTTAGAACGATTCCTGCAACTGGGTGGAGAATATAACTGGACGGTTGCCAACTGTTCTACAGCTGGTCAATACTTCCATATTCTTAGACGTCAAGCTGCCATTTTACAAAAAGAAGAAGTAAGACCACTTGTAATCATGACGCCGAAAAGCTTGCTCCGAAATCAATTTGCAGCTGTCACAGCTGAGGAATTAGCCCATGGAAAATTCCATTCAGTTCTGGAGCAAAAGGGTCTTGGTGAGAACCAGGATGCTGTTGAACGGGTTGTATTATGCAGTGGAAAAATTGCGATTGATTTAGAAGAAAAGCTTCAAAATATCGATGATAAAGATTGGTTACACATTCTTAGAGTTGAAGAAATTTATCCTTTCCCTAAAGGTGATATATCAGCCATTCTGGAAAGATATTCAAACCTTAAAGAAATTGTATGGATTCAAGAAGAACCTAAGAATATGGGAGCATGGACATTTGCCGAATCACGACTCCGTGACATTGCACCTGAGGGTGTTGAGGTTCATTATGTTGGTCGTCGAAGACGTTCCAGTCCATCAGAAGGTGAACCAACAGTACACAAAAAAGAACAATCACGAATTATTAACGAAGCGTTAACTCGATAAGAAAGAGGAGGACATCATAGTGGCAGAAATTAAAGTTCCAGAATTAGCAGAATCAATTACAGAAGGTACAATCGCCCAATGGTTGAAACAGCCAGGGGATTATGTGGAAAAGGGCGAGTACATCGTTGAGCTGGAAACAGATAAAGTAAATGTTGAAGTCATTTCAGAAGAAGCAGGTACGATTCAAGAACTTAAAGCTGATGAAGGCGATACGGTTGAAGTCGGTCAAGTTATTGCCATTGTTGGTGCAGGTGGAGAAACTCAATCTTCTGGAACAAAAGAAGAAGCACCTGCCCCTAAGCAGGAAGAGAAGAAAGAAGAGGCAACTGAAGAAGCACCTGCGAAAGAGGATAAAAAGAACCGTCCAATCGCTTCTCCTGCGGCTCGTAAGTTGGCACGTGAAAAAGGCATCGATCTTTCCGAAGTGCCAACAGATCCACTAGGCCGTGTTCGTAAGCAGGACATTGAAGCCTATAGCAATAAGCCAGCAGAAGCTCCATCTAAACCTTCTGCTCAAGAGAAGAAGGCACCTGCGAAAAAAGATGATGGAAAGCCGGTAGTTCGTGAAAAGATGTCACGCCGTCGTCAAACGATTGCGAAACGCTTAGTAGAGGTTCAGCAAACAGCTGCCATGCTTACAACGTTTAATGAGATTGATATGAGTAAAGTAATGGAGCTACGTAAACGTAAAAAGGATAAATTCTTTGATGACCACGATGTAAGACTTGGTTTCATGAGTTTCTTTACAAAAGCAGTCGTAGCAGCCCTTAAGAAATTCCCATACGTGAACGCTGAAATTGATGGGGATGAAATCGTTCTTAAGAAATTCTATGATGTCGGCGTAGCCGTGTCTACGGATGATGGATTGGTTGTTCCTGTCGTACGCGATTGTGAGCGCAAGAACTTTGCAGAAATCGAAGGGGGAATTATGGAACTGGCCACTAAGGCTAGAAACAACAAATTATCTCTTGGGGATCTGCAAGGTGGTTCATTCACGATTACAAATGGTGGGGTATTTGGTTCATTACTATCTACTCCAATCTTAAACGGACCGCAAGTTGGGATTTTAGGAATGCATAAAATTCAGCTTCGCCCAGTGGCCATTGATAAAGATACAATGGAAAATCGCCCTATGATGTACATTGCTTTATCGTATGATCATAGAATCATTGATGGGAAAGAAGCAGTTGGATTCCTGGCAATGGTGAAAGATTTACTTGAGAATCCAGAAGACTTACTACTTGAAGGCTAAGTAGTCCTGATTGAATAAGAATAGATGAATATTTGGCTGATTCATACATCCAATAGTGGATTATGGATCAGCTTTTTTTCACGTTTTTTTACTAAGAGAATAAAATATGGATAACTAAAATAAAGTTTACCAAAGGAAACTCTAAGAAATGAATAAGGAGGGCAGGTGTAATGATGAAGAACTTCAATTCAAAAAAGGTGATTCAGTATTCGTATCTATTTCATAAAATGGGATTATTGGATAATGAGCAATTCAAACAGATTGAGGAATACCATGGCTCCAAGTGTAAGAAGCATAGTTAATGTATGTTTCAAAAATGAAAGCTCTTTTCGTAAAGTTTGTTGCTATCTTAGAGAAGAGAGTAGTAGTTGATTTCCGCTACAGGAAGCTAGGTTCCACAGGGCGAGCGGTGAGCCTCCTCTGCACGCCTGCGTTCTCACCCACTAGCTTTGCATAACTTCCAAAAAAAGTTTATTTTTTAGAGGAGTGATAGTGTGAACAAAACATGGTCCGTTCCTTTCCACTCCAGGCACAAGATTCCCCGGGGAGGAAGTCTAGCCTCCTCGACGTTCCGTCTGTGGGGTCTCGAACCTTTCCTCAATCTCCCGCAGGAGTCAAGTGCCTACCGTTACAATCCACTCTGTGCTTCTACATTTTTCCTGCCTAATAATATGGATAGACAAATACAATAGGAGCACAAAATTAACCTCATTATGATAGCTCGAAATCAGTTAATGTTTATCGTCAATACCCACCGAGGCTTTAGCTTGTCCTCTTTTAAATTGCAATTATAAAAAGATTTTGATTGAACAGTAAGTCAAGGTTTTTGTGAGGGCTCAATTTGATAATTGGGAATCGTATCCTTAATTCGACACCCAGATGCACGTAAACCAGGATATTATGAATGAGATTGGAATCAAAAGAACAGTGGTTCTCAACTAAGTAGAAGAATAAATGCATTAGACACAATCATTCTTCAAGCTTTTAAGCTCTGTCACGAATTTTTCTTATAGATGGTGAGGGTAACTCCGCAGATTCCTGCGGAAGTACGGTCGTGCCGAGACCCCGGAAAGCGGAGCAGTTCCCCTCACCATCCAGCACAAATAATTGACAGAGCCCAAGAAGGTCTTAAGTTAAAGAACAACAATCTTTGCGAAAAGAGCCAAAATGGAAAAAGACAGACTCAAGTGAAAATGAGTCTGTCGTTAAAATCGCATCTCAGGGGGTGAGATATAAGCTAGTATTCTTTTTTAATTTTCATTGTCAAGATTTCCTAAAAGGCTTCAATCCTCGGTTACGAATTTCTTTCTTAAGAAGCAAAATCCAGTCTTGATCATTCCCTTGTTTCTCAGCATCACGATAAGCTGCCACCAACTGTTCATTACTTAAGATTTTCATGACCAACCTCCCAGGAATGTATAAAATATAGAATTTTCTATATTTTCTATATATTCTACATAGAAATCACTCATTTGAAAAGGGTTTTTTCATAAATTACGTCTAAAGATGTATTTTTAGTTATTATGTAGAATAAAGTTTAGAGGAGACGTTTTTTGTCTATATAAAATAGTTGGATTCATTGAGGTGATGTAGAATTTTGTCATTTATCTTAGCGTAATAAAAGACAAAAGAATAACCTGATTAATTAGTTTGAAAATTTTAATTTTTGTGATAATATTACACGCATAAGGAACTGAATATTTAACTTCTTTGACTACATATACTGAAAGGTTCCAGGCTGAACATGAATACAGATAAAGGGGGATATTCATTTGTCGGAGATTTTACATGCAACTGTAGGGGAATTACTCGAAGAAAAAGCTCGAATCCAGCCTGAGGTTGAAGCGGTCGTCTACGCAGACAGAGGATTAAGATGGTCTTATTATGAATTTAACCAACAGTGCAGGCAAGCTGCAAAAGGATTGATGGGTCTTGGGGTCAATAAAGGAGATCATATCGCGATATGGGCTTCTAACACACCTGAGTGGTTAGTAAGTCAGTTTTCAACGGGCAAAATGGGAGCAGTACTGGTAACCGTAAATACAAATTATCGAACTGCTGAATTAGAATATTTATTAAAGCAATCTGAGAGTAAAACGATTATTTTGATGGAAGAGTTCAGAGGGGCTTCCTATATAGATATGTTGTATGAAGTATGTCCTGAATTGAAAACGTCTAAGCCCGGAGAATTGGAGAGTTCAAAACTCCCTTATTTAAAAAATGTAATTGTCTTAGGGGAGAAAGCATATCCAGGTACATATAGCTGGCAGGATATTATAGATAGAGGGGATGAGGTTGAGGAAGGTGAGTTGGATGAAAGACTTTCGAGCCTATCCCCCCATGATGCCATCAACATGCAATACACGTCAGGAACGACAGGATTTCCTAAAGGAGTCATGCTTACTCACTCTAATATCGTAAACAATGGTTATAATATTGCTCAATGCATGAGATTGACGAACGAAGACCGTTTATGTATCCCTGTTCCATTCTTCCATTGTTTCGGGTGTGTATTGGGTACACTTGCATGTGTATCTGTTGGGGCTACTATGGTTCCATTACAGGAATTCGATCCGAAACAGGTTCTCCAAACGGTGCAGGATGAAAAATGCACAGGCCTTCATGGGGTGCCAACAATGTTTATTTCCGAGTTAAACCTTCCAGACTTTGATCAATACGATCTCTCCCAATTGCGTACTGGAATTATGGCCGGAAGCAACTGTCCGATCGAAGTGATGAAGGGTGTCATGGACAAAATGGGGGCTGATGAGATAACCATTGCCTATGGTCAGACAGAATCTTCCCCTGTTATTACTCAGACACGTACCCATGACCCAATTGAATTAAAGGTAGAGACGGTTGGAAAAGCCTTGCCAAATGTAGAAGTAAAGATAGTGAAGCCGGGATCGAACCGGGAAGTTCCCTATGGGGTACAGGGAGAGTTGTGTACTCGTGGGTATCACGTTATGAAAGGGTACTACAAGAATGAAGAGGCTACCAGGTTAGCCATAGACCATGAAGGTTGGCTGCATACTGGAGATTTAGCGGTCATGGATGAACACGGCTATTGTAGAATTACAGGAAGATTAAAAGACATGATCATTCGAGGCGGTGAGAATATTTATCCGAGAGAAATTGAAGAATTTCTTTATTCCCATCCAAAGGTATTAGATGTTCAAGTCATTGGAATTCCTGATGAAGTCTATGGTGAAGAAGTTATGGCCTGGATTATTTTGAAGGAAGGTCAAACTGCAACACCAGTGGAGATTAAAGAATATTGTACCGGGAAGATATCCCGTCATAAAATTCCAAGGTATATCGAGTTTACGGATTCCTACCCAATGACAGCTTCAGGGAAAATTCAAAAGTTTCGTTTAAGAGAGCAGGCGAAAGAAGCAGCACTTCCCAAAAGTAATTAACAAATTGAAAACGCTTCCTTGAAAAAGGACATTCCCGATTCATCGGGAATGTCCTTTTCATACTGATATAAAAGTATAATAGGAGTATTAGATAACTGAAATTTCAGAGACTATTTGATAAAATATAGGAAAGCTTCATTAATTAATTAACTATAATTAAATTATGTAAACAATAGGAGGGGTCATCTGTGTACGTTTTTGTTTATGGGACGTTAAGAAAACACGAAAGAAATCATTTTTTATTAAAAGAAGCTATATTGATGAGGGAACAAGCTTGGCTGGAAGGTGTTCTTTACGATACAAAAAGAGGATATCCCGCGCTAAAAGAAGGCAATGGGACCACTTATGGCGAATTATATAAAATCAACTCCAGTATATTATCACCTTTAGATGAGTTGGAGGATTTCATCGAAGAACGTGAAGACAACCTTTATATACGAAAGCTTAAACTGGTCCACACAGATAATGGACCGCAGGAAGCTTTTGTGTATTATTCTAGAAACGAAGAATTGTTCCAGGAAGAAATTTTTTCAGGAGATTGGAAAGTACATCAGTTTCTAAATGAAAAGCCTGCTAGAATACTTTATTTTGCGTATGGATCGTGCATGGATGATGAGCGTTTTAAATTAGCGCAAGTTGATCACCATTTTAAAAACTGTCTTGGTGCAGGAGTTCTAGAAGGATATTCTATGAAGTATCTCTTTAAAGTACATGATGGTGGCCGGGGAGACATCATTGAGGATGGAGGTACAATGGAAGGGGTAGTATATGATCTCCCTCAACAAGCAGTAGAATACTTGTTCACGAGAGAAGGGGTTGCTCCTGGGTGGTATAGAGCAGCTTTCATCGACATACATATTGGTGGGAAGCTTTACAAGGACGTATTAACCTTTATTGTGAAAGGTAAGTGTCAGGAAACCTGTCCACCAGATCATTATGCAAAAGAGATTCTACGTGGTAGTCGGCCACATGTAAGCAAGTCCTATCATGAAAAGTTACAGCAACAATTACTTGGAATAGGGATGACAGAAAATCAGGTGCAGGATCTTCTTAACGAAGAAGAATAGATGTACGAATGAGTTCCGGGAGGTGAAGTCATGCAGGTAAGTGATGATATATTATTTACTGCTATAGAGTCACATCACTGGGACTATCCAGAGCGATTGATACCGAGTGAAGTGGATAGTATACACAGTGATGGAATCGTAGCGATAAAAAATAATCAGTTAAAGAATGTATTTTCCAATAAAGTACCGAAATTCGTCGTGGAGAATTTAAATGATTTCCATGAAAAATGGGAGAAAATTGTGGGCTTTTTTGAAGAAGACTCCTTTAGTATGTGGATAAGAGAGCCTCTGTTAGATCAAGTAGAGGAATTCCTCCACTTACATAAGGGTAAAAAAGAAGATTATTATGACGGATTGTTTCTTGATCTTAACCAGAACAACACCCTACTCTCACCTGTTCATAGGGTTATTACAGTTGTAGATGACCATCACATCCATGATCTGGTTAATCTCAGTTCCGCTATCTGGGGATATGGCGAAGAAGAAAAACCGGTCATTTTCAAACAAAGAAAAGAGTTACTAAGTAAATTGGGAACGGATGGAGGTTTTACGTTAGCCTACAATGAAGAAGGGGATCCCGTCGGATATGGAAACTATAGATACAGCAGTGATAATTGCGTTCTTTACCTGAATGGAAGCGGGGTGCTGCCAGCAGAACGGTATAAAGGTGTATATTCTTCATTAGTGGCCCATCGATTGGAAATGGCAAAACGAGTGCAATGTCGGTTTGTAACCTGTCAGGCAAGAGTCGGCCACTCTGCCCCCATTCTCAAGAGGTTGGGCTTCCAAGCGTTTTCAAGCTATCAATATTGGGTAGTGAATAGAGAAACGCAGGCAGGTTTGATAAGCACGAAAAAATAGTCTCATTGTGTGAAGTGGGGTGGTACTGGATGGAGGTTTTATTGCAATTGGTCGATCAATTTGGATATATCGCCATGTTTCTTTTTAGCTGGATTGTTTTTTTAGGATTACCGGTACCTAACGAACTGGCTGCTGCACTATCGGGATATTTATCTGAATGGAGAAATTTCAACCCCTATACCTCCTTTTTCTTTATGTATAGTGGATTAATCTCTTATGGAATTTTCGCTTTTTTAAATGGCCGATATTTCGGAACAAAATTAATTTCTCGATTTATGAAGGGAGATAAATCAAGAAAACTCATTGACAATGGTGAAAAATGGATAAATAAGTATGGTCCATTTGCCATTTCTTTTAGTTATTTTATACCAGGCATCCGATTATTCATGCCTTATATTGCAGGAACTTCAAAAGGGATTTCTTTTATGAAGTTTCTCTTATATGCTCTTCCGTCTGCTTTCGTTTGGGGATTTGTGTATTTTCAGATTGGAAGGTATTTTCCAAAAAGTTTTCAAGGATTACTGGAAGAAGTGAGCTTGAAGGCAGGAATAATTTTTTTCATTTTATTCATCGGGGTTATCGTGTACAGTATTGTCTTTACCTTGAAGAAAACCCCTAACACCTCGAAATGGAAAAAGGTACGTTATCGAAAATAGAAAAGACTGATCAAAGATGCCTTCTCCTTTAATCAGTCTATCTATCTTGTTCATCCTTAATAATAGTAAAATACTTCCCGAATGCACCCAATGCTTTAATTGTAGTTCTTGAGCCATTTTCATCCTCATATATTTTACCGGTTGTGTTAAATAGCAAGTAACCGTTTTTAACATTTGAGCCTGTTTCAATCAGGGTTGAATAAGAATTTCCTTCAAGTTTCTTCGTACATGTTATAGATTCATGACATTCAATATTGTATTCATCTAAAAGCCATAAATAAAATTGTTCTTCATTAGGCCGGTGGGTGCTCATGTAAAATACCATCAAAACAAAAGTGAACATACCTATTCTTTTAAATCCGTTTTTCACTATAATCGAACCTCTCCTGCAAATTCCTCCTATAATATACCATATATTTATGTTGAAAGTGATAGGATTCACAAAAAACTGCCAAAAATCAGAATGGTTTTGGCTAAAAAGGTTGGGACTTAGTGGGTTTATTTTAGCATTGCACTGCACGAAGATTTAAACCTCATTTGTGACGATTGAACGACCTATATGCTTAATATGAAGGAAGTAAGTTTCAAGTATTCCTGTCATTGAGATAGTAGTTGAACTTATAGCTCTGTAAGAATATACTATTAGCATAGTACATTCATAAAGGAGGTTATTGAATTGATTCACCAAACTTGGACTGAAGACAATACCGGAAAAAAGATAAAATGTGTACATACGGATGCGAAGAAATATACAGTTGAAAATGTTTTAACCATTGGAAAAGAATACGAGGTGAAAAACGAATCTGAAGAGTATTACTTCGTCATCGATGAAAGTGGGAAAATGGGAGGCTTCTACAAAGAGTACTTTGAAGAGGTGTAAGCCACTCCTTTCTGGCTGGTTTCTTCTCACGTGGAGAAACCGGCTTTTTTTAATGGCTACTAAAATGTGGTGCAAATGGGGAGAAGAGAATGAAACACTCATTTAGTAAGCGAATCATTTTTATGGAGGACCAAGCATCTCAAATTAACCTATTCAAGAGTTATGAAACGGAAGTATATATAGAGACTCAAACAAGTGAAGCCCGATCTAGAAATTGAAAAGCTGATCAACACCCGAATGAGGGTGTTTTTTTTTACATTCTGATGTATTAATTGGTTGCTGAAGCAAAATTAAAATAGAAGCTTTGAAAATAAAGTTAGGCAGAGCCTTTGCAGTGTAAGCGTTATTACATGTAGAATGTCTAGTATGTGAAATGGAAAGGATGTCATTAAATGAATGTTGAACGTTTATTACCTGAATCGGTTACTCATATAATAAACGAGAGAAAACAATTATTCTCTTCTACTGAGCCTTCTTCATTAGTTGGAGAAGGCGGATATACGGCTAGTGAAGACTATATTATTGAAGATAGTATCATCTCACTATCATTAGGAAAAAATCTTCTTCTTAAGGGACCCACTGGTTCAGGGAAAACGAAGTTATCTGATACCTTGTCATCCATCTTTTCTCAACCGATGCATAGTATAAATTGCTCGGTTGACTTAGATGCAGAAGCATTACTGGGTTATAAAACAATCAGCGAAAGAGACGGAAAAAACACCATAGAATTCATCGAGGGACCAGTTATTCAAGCGATGAAAAATGGGCATCTCCTTTATATAGATGAAATCAATATGGCCAAGCCTGAAACGCTGCCGATCTTAAATGGTGTATTGGATTATCGCAGAAGTATAACAAATCCATTCACAGGGGAAATCGTGAAAGCTGCCCCTTCATTCGGTGTTATAGCTGCGATCAATGAAGGATACGTAGGCACGGTCCCGTTAAATGAAGCACTGAAAAATCGCTTTGTCGTCATTGATGTACCTTACATTGAAGGGGAAACGTTAAAGAGCGTGATTGAGAGTCAAAGCAAGTTGTCTGACTCTAAGCTTATTACTCAATTTGTAGCCCTGTCTTCTGATTTGTTGGTTCAAGTGAAAAACGGCCAAATCTCAGAGGAAGCTGCTTCTATACGTGCCCTATTGGATGCCTGTGATTTAGCCGTGTACTTGCCGGCAAAAAGGGCTATACAACGTGGAATCGTTGATAAACTGGAAGATGAACGAGAAAAAGCGGCTATTCAGAATATAGCTGAAACCTTATTTGAATGAGGGACTTGTAATGCATCGATTTATTCAATTTAATGATGAAACCATAGACTCTTTTTTAGTGATGGAAATGGCTGATTTGACGAAAACACTTTCCAAAAATGCGGATATGAACTTGAAATACGGACCGTTTTCTTATCTCGATTATAAGGAAGGAACGGTTTATGTCAGTCATTTTTGGGATCATCGAAAAAAAGAAGAAGAAGTACATGGGTTGAAAAGTGATATATATTTAAGGACAATCGGTAATCTTCATGAAACCATGAACGATGAAGTTATCGATTATATTGACAAGGTGAAAGCAACGTCAGTTCCCCGATTTGCCAAGCAGCTATTTGTCATTGGTGAAGAAGCTCGCTTAGAGGAAATTTGTAAATCCAAGCGTACCGGAACAAAGAAGTCATTTGAAATGAGAAGAAAATTATATCGCCAACACTTCGAAGCACAGCTTAAAGTAAACTTAACGAAAAGTGTTTTTACAGATGCTCTATTTAATTCAATATTCCTTCTTCTCCATGCACAATCTCCTTTAGAAGAATCTGTTCGGATAAATGAGGATATTGATTTAGCAATGCCCTTTTTGCATCGGCAAATCACCCGCTTCTTTGAAACCCGTAACACAAAAGATGTGGTAAACATTTGCTTGGAAATGGTAGAAGTAGTAGATGAAATTGTTAGAAAAGATATGTTAAATGAATACTTCCATTTACCTGAAGATGTGTATAACATGGAGGACATATTAACTGAAACATTTGACGATTTAAAGAGAAAAGATCCCCTTGCTAATCAGGATGTGTTGGAAGAAGAGAGCACAGGGGAAGAAGAAGTGATAGATGAAGAATTCAGTACTTGGCACCGGGAAACGAGTGACAAAGGGGAATCCTTTCTGCAATTTGATTTAGATCAAGGGTCTCAATCTGATCTGATGGGAGAAGGAGTCCGTGAAGGGGATGATGGGGACCAGGCAATGGCGATGGTACAAGGTTCGGCTCAAGAGACGGAGCAGGAGCAGTACCAAAATGTGAAAGCCCAGGAACAGGAGAGGGATGATCTTGGAGGAGGCGAAAGTGAGCTTGGAAAGGACAACCGCTTTGCCGTACCCCATTTTCTCACTCCTTCCATACCAACATCAGAAGAGAAGCATTCGTATAACGTTTACAAAGGATTAATCGCTCCTTACCAAAAGAAGCTTCAAAAAATGATCGAGAAAACGTTGGAGCATAAGCGAATCCAGCCTAGAAGTGATTTGCATTTTGGTAGGTTGAACAAAAAGTTATTGCGGTTTATCACTGACGATAATCCCAGACTATTCTATAAAAAACAGAATCCTTCCTCTGAAATAGATGCGGTGTTCTCATTATTGGTGGACTGTTCCGGTTCGATGTATGACAAAATGGATCAAACGAAGTTGGGCATTACTTTATTCCATGAATCGTTAAAGTCCGTTCGCGTCCCGCATGAGGTTATCGGCTTCTGGGAAGATACCAACAAGGCCACTAAGACCAGTCAACCAAATTATATGAATCCTGTACTGGATTTCTATTCTTCCTTAAAGTCTAACAGTGGTTCAGAAATCATGCAGCTCCAGCCCGAAGAGGATAATCGGGATGGCTTTGCCATACGGTTAATGACAGAACGGATTCTTAAACGGAACGAAAAACAAAAATTTCTTCTTGTCTTTTCAGATGGTGAGCCTGCAGCAATGGATTATGAGCAAAACGGGATCGTTGATACTCATGAGGCTGTATTAGACGCAAGAAAACAAGGGATAGAAGTCATCAACGTCTTTTTAGCGAATGGAGAGATAGATGAAGGGCAAAGAAAAACCATTCAGAACATTTATGGGAATTATAGTATTCTTGTTTCAGATGTAGAAGAACTCCCTGAGGTGTTGTTTCCTTTATTACGGAAGCTACTGTACAAAAGTATATAGTTGAAGAGCCAAGACGATTACATGGAAAACATGTAGTCGTCTTTTTTTGGGCGGGAGGAGGAATTCAAATCAGTCCTTAGGCTGAAACAAAATCAATCATCCATCTCATTCGGGTTCCCTTTACCTGCAATATACTGAAAGTAATTAAATCAAAGGGGATGGATAGGATGAACAATATTTCTGATATGAATGCCGCGATTCACGAATATCACAGGATGAATCACATCTTGAATCTAAAAGGGTGGGGGCAAGAAAAAATCACTAAAAATCAATATTTCTCTCCATGGTTTGGTAAGAATCTGTAAATGAAAAATTCGTTAATTACAAAAAAAAGAGGAAAAAAATGTATAATGGAAGAATGACTATTCTTACTTTATCGTAGAAGGTCATTCTTTTTTGTATGGTGAAAAATCATATAATGCGAGTCGTATTTGTGACGATGGGAAGGTTAATTAATAAAGAGATGAGGAAAAAACTTATAAAGAAAGGGAGGTCACGGTGATTATGCATGAGTTAGATATGCACCATATTTTTGAACTGGGACTTATTTTAGTGATGATCGCAGCAGGCATAACGGCGATTGCCAAGAAATTCAAACAGCCATATCCAATTGCCCTGGTTATTGTAGGTGCCCTTATCGGGTTATTCAATATACCAGTACTAGAGCCCCTCAAGGATTTTATAACAGAAGGAGAAGTATTTAATTTTGTCATTATCACATTATTTTTACCAGCGCTTTTGGGTGAAGCAGCTTTGAAACTGCCTTTCACCCATTTGCGTGCTAACAAGGAGCCGATTATTGCCTTGGCTTTTGGAGGAACACTCATTTCATTCTTAATTATCGGCTTTTCAGCGTATTACCTTTTTGACTTTCCCATTCCGGCAGCATTTGTTTTTGGTGCATTGATGAGTGCGACAGACCCTGTCAGTGTACTATCCATTTTCAAAAGTGTAGGAGTAAAGAAGAGGTTGGCGGTTGTCATTGAAGGGGAAAGTTTATTCAATGACGGTTTAGCCGTTGTATTGTTCAATATATCAGCTTATTATTTACTATCCTATATTGATGCAGGCTGGGCCGGGCTTGGGAGTGGTATCTGGGAGTTCATCCGGGTAGTATCCTTGGGTGTCATTATTGGAAGTTCCCTCGGTTATGCGTTTTCCGTTTTAACGAAGTACTTCGATGACTATCCGTTGGAAATTATATTTAGTGTAATATTGTTTTATGGTTCATTCCTCCTTGCAGAGAGCCTCCATGCTTCAGGTGTTATCGCAGTAGTAATTGCAGCTCTTATATTCGGTAATTATGGTGGGAAGATCGGTATGAGCCCAACAACAAAATTGAACATTAATAGTTTTTGGGACGTAGCCGCGTTACTTGCCAATTCTCTCGTTTTCTTAATGGTCGGCCTTGAAATAACGAGGATAGACCTTATTGAAAAATGGCCATATATTTTCGCAGCCATTGTCTTAGTACTGCTGGCACGAAGTATTGCAGTCTATACAAGTTTATCTCTCATCGGGAACTTCCCACATAAATGGAAGCATATTTTGAACTGGGGAGGCTTGAAAGGATCGTTATCAATCGCCTTGGTCCTCAGCCTTCCGAGAGATTTTCCAGGAAGAGAAGACGTTTTAATTCTTGGGTTTAGTGTGGTATTATTCAGCCTTGTCATCCAAGGATTAACAATCAAACCATTGATCAATGTATTAGGGATTAAACCAAAAGAAGAAGGACATGTGGAATTTGAAAAATTGCTCAGTCAACTCCACAGATATGAAACAGCCATTGGTGAAATCCATCGCGTAAAACAAAAACTTTATATTACAGATCCTGTATCAAATGAGCTTGTCGATATGTATACAAAAAGAATTGACATGTTAAAAGCTCAATTGGATGATTTATTCAAAAAAAATCCAGTAATAA
Organism: Rossellomorea sp. GQ25; assembly: GCF_059758515.1. Classification (NCBI taxonomy): domain Bacteria; kingdom Bacillati; phylum Bacillota; class Bacilli; order Caryophanales; family Bacillaceae; genus Rossellomorea; species Rossellomorea sp. GQ25. Next base: position 257,112 of record NZ_JCAXEQ010000001.1, read on the forward strand.
AAGAAGATCAGCTAACTACACTGAGAAAACACGCACTATACGCAGAATATGAGGCCGTTGCGAAATTGGAAAAGGAAGATATCATCACAAGTTCCATCGCGGAAAAGGAGTATGATGCCATAACGGATAGCATTGTTCACAATGAGGAGAAATAACAGAAGATTAAGTTGATTTTTAGCTCAGAATAAATAAAAAGGTAAAAGAGGGGCCAAATCGGCTCCTCTTTTACTTTCTGATTTCAATTAATTTTTGTTTTAAGTCGTTTTCCATCGTGACCATTTCCTGTTCTGCCTGCTGACGTTTCTGGCGTCCTTCTGCTTGGATAGCCAAAGTTTCTTCAATGGTGGAAATAAGGTTTTCTTGTGTTTTCTTCAACGTTTCAATATCTATGATTCCTCGTTCATTTTCTTTCGCTGTTTCAATGCTATTCGTTTTAAGCATCTCTGAGTTTTTTAGTAGGAGTTCATTGGTCGTACGTGAAACCTGTTTCTGAGCGGCTACAGCCTTTTGCTGATTCAGGAGAGTCAGGGCTATGGCAATTTGATTCTTCCAAAGAGGAATGGCTGTGAGTACTGATGCCTGTATTTTTTCTGCCAGTGCCTGATTCGTATTTTGAATTAAGCGTATTTGAGGGGCAGACTGAATGGTCATTTGTCTACTTAGCTTTAAATCATGAATACGCTTATCTAATCGATCTAGAAATTGCATCGTATCATTGACTTCCTGATACATTAACTCGTCATCCGTTTCTTCGGCTTTCTTGCGTAATGAAGGAAGCAGTGTATGTTGAATCTCTTCACGTTTAATTTCAGCTGCAGCAATGTACATATTCAGGGCTTGGAAATAGTCTTTATTTTTTTCATACAGAGTTTCCAACAACCGGTTATCATCGAGTAAGGTTTTCTTGGAGTGCTCAAGTCTGACCGAGATACGATCAATTTGGGATCCAATCTTTTGATACTTAGAAAGAACCTCCTGTAGAGAAGAAGAAACCTTACGAAATAGTTTCTTAAACACACCTTTTTGTTTAGTGTTCAGCTCATCAGGATTCATTTGCTCAAGCTTCTTCATTAAATCACCTAAGACATCCCCAATCGGACCGATATCCCGTTTTTGGACATGATCAAGCATAGAGTGAGAAAAACTCGATAGCTGTGATTGAGCGGCTGTTCCGTATTTTAGAATGGCTTCATAGTCTTTATAGTCGATCTGAGCTGCCAGTTGCTTTGCTTTTTCCTGTTGTTCTATAGGTAAGCGGTCAAGTAACAACGGGGATTGCTCTTTGACGGCAGGTACTTCCTCCCCAAACGGGTTCGAAAGCAGCAAATCCAGTTCAGATTGTTCATTTCGTTGCTCCATCATAAAACCTCCGATATCTATTTTAAGTCTTTTTTATGAGATAAATGTTGATTGGCAAAGTTTAGTTCAAACTGTAGTGTATCCATATCATTAGCCAATACGTTTTCTAGGTCTTTTTCCAATGACTCTGTCAGATCATCAAGTGTCGTCCTGGTTTGTTGAAGTGATAAGAATGCTTCTTTGTTTTTGCCGGGTTGGGCAGCAAGAAACGTATATTTTTCAGTGATTTCAACAACGGAATCCAGATGGTAGAAGAAAAATGATTCTGCAGAAAAGAATCTTTTAGGCTCTTTCTTTACGAGTTGATAAATCCTTCTGCTCAATCTATTCAATTCGAGGATTTGCTTAAAGGCACCAAGTGACCTTACCCTTAATTGTTGTTTTTGAAGGCGTTTAACTTTTTCTTTCGCCTCTTTTAAATTCTTGTTAATATATCGAAATTCCTGTGAGGAAAGTCCATTTTTATTTAGCCACCATCTCTTTTGCAGCCCCTTCACAATTAAGAAAATGAGAATCCCTGTACCCAGACTTGATAAGAATGTAAGAGGAAATCCTAAGTCAAATAGGAGTAAGTAGGCGATAAAACTACTAGTCCCTATACTGAATGAGATGACCGTTCGTACTAAAAATTGAAGAAATGTATTCATTTCATCTACCCCTTAATAAAGATGCTTACGTTAAATACGATTTAGTGTGCAAAAAGGTTTCATATGCACACTTTTATTTTAGTGTAAATGAAGCAGAAATGGAAATATTGTCATCATATTCATTATACAAGATAGAAATGGTTGTCAGGATTTGACACCATTCTTTCAATTTCTTAACATTTCTCAAATTCATGATTAAAAAAAATACATTTTTGATAGAATGGGTTAGTACATTGACAAGACAGGTGTGTGGATATATGAAAAAATGGTTCATTGTTCTGATTTTATTTTGCTTTTCTGCCTCTATCGTATCAGCTCAAGAAAATAATGTGAAAAAACCTAAAAATATAATTAGTGATTCGGCTATCATTATAGATTCTAAAACAAAGAGTATATTGTATTCAAAAAATTCGGCTAAACGAATGAGCCCTGCAAGTATTACAAAAATTGCCACAGCTATTTATGCGATCGAGCATGCCAACCTGGATGACAACGTGGTAATAAGTGAGAAAGCAAGTAATACAGAAGGCTCCACCGTTTATTTGGAAGCCGGAGAAAGGGTTTCTTTGGAGCAGTTGCTACAAGGGCTGATGGTCAACTCCGGTAATGATGCAGCGGTTGCCATTGCTGAACACACCGAGGGATCCGTACAGCAGTTTATTGAAAAATTAAACGTTTATCTACAAAAAGAAATTGGTGTAGAGAAAACTAATTTTGAAAACCCTCATGGACTGTACGGTAGGAATCACTATACAACGGCCTATGATATGGCAGTGATTACTAGCTATGCGTTAAAGAACAAACAATTTCAAGAGCTTTTTAGTTTGAAATCAATTGATTGGTCGACTGAGGGGTGGAATACTACTCTTTATAATCATCATAAAATGGTGAAAGGGGAACTTCCTTATCCGGAAGTGACCGGAGGGAAGAATGGGTTTATTGATGAATCCAAACATACGCTTGTGACTTCTGCTGAAAATAAAGGTCTTTCTCTGGTCATTGTTACGATGAAGGCTCAGTCGAAGAGAGCTATCTACTCAGATACCCGAAAACTACTTGATTATGGGTTAAATGGTTTCACTAGAAGCCATATTCCAAAGGATACGGTCTTTCAATATGAGGATACTTCCTTTGAGCTTAAACAGGATTTCCAATATACTCAGCCTATGAATGGAAAGTTCACTGAGGTCCTGGATCGTAATGGCGTTTTAACCCTTTATAACGAAAATCAAGAAAAAATGATTTCAACCAAGCTGAGTCCTGTGATGAACACTTCTATAAAACACAAAAGCGCAGTTGCCTCAAGTGAAAGTACAGAAGTGTTTTACAGAGATGAATTACGTCAAGAAATTCTATTTTATCCATTTTTTATTTACATGATCCTGCTTTTCATTGTGGGAATATCCATTTTCAGAATAGGATCTGTCAAAAAATAATCTTATAAATAAGTTTTAGATGTAAAAAAGGGAGCTTAAGGGCTCCCTTTTATCATTGACTTTCTTTTTTTTCTAAAGATGGTTGATGATGATAAAGAATCTTACCAATCAGCGTTTGTAAGATAAGAAATGCCCCTCCTATTGTCCAATATAGGGGTAAGGCAGCTGGAGCATTGAATGAAAAAATAAAGATCATAATGGGCGAAAGATAGCTCATTATTTTCATTTGGGCCAGCTGTTCTGCAGGCATATTCATCAAAGATACCTGAGCTTGGGCTAAATACACCATTCCAGCGATAATGGCCATTATATAGTCCGGCTGTCCCAAATTAAACCATAGAAAGGAGTGGCTTGCGATTTCAGATGATGACCGAATCGCATAGTATAACCCAATCAATATGGGTGTTTGAATTAACAAGGGTAAACATCCCATATTAAGAGGATTCACTCCATGTTTTTGGTAAAGTATCATCATTTCTTGCTGTAGTTTTTTCTGTTCATCTTTATCTTTCGCTTCTTTTATCTTTTTTTGAATTTGCGTCATCTCCGGCTTGATTAAAGCCATTTTCCCTTTCATATCCTGTTGATTTTTATACGTTTTAAGCATAAAAGGAAGAAGAACGAGACGAATAAGTAGAGTAATGATAATGATCGCAAGACCAAAGTTTCCACCTAGGAAGGTACCTATTTCATGGATGAGAAACGAAAATGGGTTAACAAGATAGTCGTGAAAGAACGCTCCTTCAGTTGTTGCACTTTGACAGCCTGTTAGAGTGAATAGTCCCAAGAACATGAACAAAATTTTTTTCAATGATTATTCCTCCTCTGTATAAATGTTTGTTGGTTAAAAAACAAACAGAAGAGGATTCTTCGTCATTATCAGTATGATAAAATTGAAATTTCATGCATGTAATGAACCTGATCCCGATAGGTAGAATATCATTAGCTGCAACGCATTTTGCAATGATATTTGGTCCTTCAACCCTCTTATCATAGGGTCGTACGTAAAGATGAAAGGTGCCAGGGAAGTGATCCCAAATCAAAGCGATGATAAATAGTAATACGATACTAAAATGTAATGGACTTAAGTAAAAGTCTAATAAGTCTTGTATAATGATAAATGTCAATGGAGAAGACTCCTTCAATTTTCTGATAAAATTAATTGTTTAAAGCATAAACTCTATTCCAGTTAAAGTATACTGCTAAATGGAATAAGAAACTATGGTAATTGTACATACGAATAAGTGAACAAAAGGATTCACAAAAAAATAATTTATAAAATAGGGATGTTACACAGAATGAAATATTTATTAGTCGGGATTGGTGGAGCGTTAGGAAGTTTGTGCAGGTGGGTAATTAGTTATCACTGGACCATTCAAAATGGGTTACCGTTCGCGACACTAACGGCGAATTTCTTAGGAAGCTTTCTATTAGCCTATTTCTATAGTCGATGGTCTTCTAAATATGAAAAATCTTATTTAATTATTGCAACAGGGTTCTTGGGCTCTTTTACAACTTTTTCGACACTTAGTATCGAGTTGATCACCTTTTTATTGCAGAAGCAATGGGACATGTTTTTCGTATATATTACCATTACTTCTTTTGGTGGGGTCCTTTTTGCATGGATGGGCTCTGTCTCAGGAAGAAAAGGGAGGGTGATCAGTCATGGGAGTTAACATATTGTTGATAGCATTGGGGGGGAGTGTTGGGGCAATCGGACGGTATTTAGTTGCAAACGTCGTTAAGCGTTGCAGTAGTTCGCGTTTTCCGAAAGCGACCCTATTAGTCAATGTATTAGGCTCTTTACTTTTGGGGCTTCTGGTTGGAAGTGGCGCTGAGGAGAATGCTATGTTTTTTTTCGGGATCGGAGTGTGTGGAGCATTTACTACCTTCTCAACCTTAAACTGGGAGGTATTGAGGCTTCTCCAGGGAAATGTAAAAATGGGTCTATTTTATTTTTTCGGAAGTTATTTCGTTGGAATCATTTTTGGAGTGGCTGGGTATGCAATGGGCATGGCATTTTAACATGATGCCATACCCACCCCACACTTCATACATTAATCAACCACTATATACGCAATCATTGGGCCGTTCCGATCAATGGTTTCATGTGTTTCGCAAATCAGTCTATACGTTCCCTCTTTTGAAAACGACACATTTACAACGGTTTCTTCCCCTTTTTTTACTGTACCTTTAATGTCCGTTCCCTCAATATAAAATGGATGTTCCGCGCCGTTGACTCCGTAGATCCGTAATTCCAAAGGAACCTCTTTTTCTACTACAATCGTTCCAGGGTCCCATCGATAGGCCTCAATCTTTTTTCCTGAGGCTGTTTCAGACTTGAATTCCCCAGTGACCAGCTGGATGACTTGTTTCTCACCCGTTTTATTTAATAATGAAACGGTAGGATAGGAATTTTTAGAGGATAGTGCCCATATCGTCCCGACAGTAATGATCATAATGGTAACTAATATGGCGATGATGGAGCCTTTCTTCAAAACAATAAAATTCAAATGTTTTTCCCCCTTTAATTATTAGCTTTGATTAACATTGGCCTTTTCTAATAAACCTATGCTTGTACAGGGGGGAACTTGTCAATAATTTAGAGTAGCACAATTTAAATATTTTTCTTTCGTTCGTATTTTATGTACAATTTGGACATGGAAAAAAGGAGGGTGAAGCATTGAATAAAACATGGAGAGTCATGACTACAAAAAGTGATGCAGAGCCTTGGTGGTTTTTTGAAGGCTGGGAAAAAGATATTGTTCAGGAGTGGACATTTAATAACAGGGATGAAGCAATCGATATGTTTCTTGAAGAAATCAGACGACTGAGTGAAAGCTATCGGAAGTCAAAAAGTAAGAGGTTGCACTCAATTGCTTTTTGGGATCCAGGTGAAGTGTTTTTTTGCGAGGCGTGTGACGATGATCTACAGGTTTATCACGGATTGATTATTTTTGAAGATGATCGACCGTTGGAAATTAAGAATAAGTCAATCATCAATGAAATCACAAAACGAGTTCCAAAGGAATAAAAATAGGTCCATCTTGATTGGATGGACCCGTTGGTTATTAATCGATTACTCCTGTCCGTATGATTTTATTCTCTACTTTCACATGAAAAGAAGCATCTTTGTACAGTTTATCCCACTTTTCCCTCGATAAGTCTTCGTGTCCCCTTATACTTTTATACTCCATGCCAAATCCAATTGGATCCGTGCCTTCGTCTTGAAGCATCAAGATAATTTCTTTAATGTTCTTTTCAATATAACCCCCAATCTCATCCTCAAGTAAGCTTAACGCTTTCGGATCTGACAATTTCATTTCTTCAGACATTTCAAGTATACGTGATTCGATCTTCAATTTCACATCAAAGGATGGTGTTGCTTTTTTCTTTGTTTTTATCTTATGAGATGATTTGATACTATCTATCATAATATAAACCTTATCGTTTTCTTGACCAATGTGTGGACTTGATAAATAAGGTTTGAACTTTTCTAATGGTAGTTCCACTTCGAGGCTGCCGGCATTGTAATCTTCCATAAGAGATTGAATATAAAAAATCTTGTCTTTTTTAATTTCTTTAATGAATTTATCCTTTGTAAACAATGCGAACCCATCCACTCCAACCTTCCCGTCTGATGCCTTTAGCAATGGCAGGATCGGGTCTTTGCCAACACTTCCGTAATCGGTGATGAATTCTTGTAGTGTTGGAGAAACAATCATCTCCGATTCAACATTTTGCCTGACCAAATTATATAAGTACGTCCCAATATTCGAAGGTCTTTCCTTCATTTGATAATTCAGGATTTGTTCTGCAGTCGTATCAGCTATGGTTAAGTACACCATATTCCCAATGGAAGAATCCCGTTCCAACGTATCAACCAAATGAGAAATCCCTTTTTCTGCAAGCTCCCTTCCGTAAACAGTAATCCTTAACTGACCGGAAACAAGCTTATGATCGGTTTCTAAATTTTGTGACAGACGAATTCCTTTACTGGTCTTTGACTTACTTATAAGTACCTTTTCAACATCCTGCATGGCTGGGTTAAACTGATAGAGGACCATTGTGCCTGTTATTTTTTCGTCTTCAGCCTGATCATAACCGACCGCTGTAATCAATCCAAGCTTTTCTAAATATTTCGTCTCCACGCAGCTGCTTAAGAAACATGTACAAAGACAAAGAAGAAGCATGATGGTTCTCTTCATACATCTACACCCTTATCCTTCTTAACAAAGTATTTCAATTTAACCAGTATGAAGAGGAAGCAGGGATAAACGAACGAAAGAATAAAACTGGACGTCCCAACTTTGTCTGTAATGGTATTCATCATGATACGATCCTGCACGCAGAGGGACAATATCCAGAGCAGGATGGCGAAGAGGTAAATGGATTTTTTTTGAGAAACATTAAATACTCTTTTCATTCCTCTTGAAGCTGCCCAGAAATAGAGACAGATATTTGGAAGGATGACCAGCATCCAGAAAGAAACGGCAATGAATTCAAATCGTTCCAAGTTTGGGATCCTCAATATCTTGAACATGGACAGGACTGGCCAGATGGTCTTTAAAAGCGCATCTTCTGAGAAAAAACCGATACTGACTACGGTCACAACCGTAAAGAGAAAGCATGAATATCCTGCACCGATCAGTCCATATTTAAGTGCTTTTTTCTTATCCTTGATGTAAGGGTACACAAATAGCATTAATTCAAAGCCAATGAGAGTAAAGCTCGTTTTGTAAATCCCCATCATAATCTCCTTCGGGGAAGAAGTTAGGACAGGTTGTAGGTGATTGAAGTCCATATATTTGATGGGGGTATAGATCATAAATGCTAACCAGAAGGCAAGGATGAGACCTAAAAAAGCAATACCGACCACGACCCGGACTCCCCCCAACACACAATAAACCATTAAAAAAATCAATAACCCCATCAAGAGCCATGTGGGCATTTCAGGGAATATCCACGCCTGGACCATCTCAATATAGTTCATTAAGATCACGTAGGTGACACTGAGATAATATCCAATATAAAGGACGTTAAATCCTTTGCTGAACCACTTCCCATAAATGTCCAAGTGAATACCGTACAGATCGGTACTATCGTATGTTTCAAGCATTTTTACCATGAGAAATAGTACAATCGAAACGAGAATTCCAGCTAATATGACAGAAATCCATGCGTCCCTGTTGGCCTCTATGTAAATGATTCTTGGCAGCCCTGCAATCCCGACTCCGGTTTGGGCTGTGTGTAAGATAAACATAATCAAAAAGGCATTAAACATTAACCCTTCCTTTGGATTCACATTAATATTCATACATTTCATCCTTTACTCATCAACGTCTTTCTTCTCTTTTGCTTTCTTCTCAGGGATTCGTCCCTGATCTATGGGGTGATTGGAAATTGGACGTTGGACTAAATACTGATAGGGTAAGCGGAATAGACTGTATTTGAAATCTGCAAACCTAAATGGGTAAATAGGCGATAGATAAGGTCTTCCCAATGTTGTCACTTTCAGTAAATGAATGAGAATGAAACAGAGGCAAAACATGATTCCCACACCCCCGTATAACCCGGCCATGATGATGATTGGGAAACGGATGATTCTTACGGCTGTTCCAATTGCATAGCTTGGAGCAGTAAAGGAACCCAAGGCAGAGATGGCGATGATAATAATTAAAATGTTACTGGTGAACCCAGCTTGAACTGACGCTTGCCCTATGACTATACCACCTACGATCCCCATGGTTTGCCCAACCTTTGTTGGTAATCTTGCTCCCGCCTCTCTTAGTAGCTCAATGATGAATTCCAATAAAATCGCCTCGAACACGGGAGGGAATGGAACGTTAGATCTTGACTGTCCCAGAGAAACAAGGAGAGCAGAGGGAATGACCTCATAATGAAATGTCAAGACCGCCACATAAGCAGGTGTTAAAAGGATAGAGAAAAAGATTGCGACAAAACGGATTAGTCTTAGGAATGTCCCCATATTCCATCTCATATAAATGTCTTCTGTCGATTCAAAGAAATTCATAAACGTAGATGGTCCGATGATCGCTGTAGGACTGCGATCGACAAGTAAACAGATCTTTCCATGGAGGAGTGAGATGGTACAGCGGTCAGGGAGCTCAGTGGTGATAAGCTGCGGAAAGAATGTAAATGAATTATCTTCAATCATCTGAGCGAGTACTGTGGAATCAACTATACTATCGACTTCAATCTCCGTAATACGCTGCCTAAACGTATTTACATTCTCTTCTTCAGCAATGTCTTTTATGTAAACCATTTGAACTTTTTTCTTCGCCCTTGATCCAATCATGAATGTTTCAACGCATAGTTTTGGATCGTTAATATTAGAACGAATTAAATTTAAATTCTTCGTGATGGATTCTGTGAAAGAAATTTTAGGACCAAACACAAGGGATTCTGTTTCAGCTTTCTCCAATCCCCTTGTGCCTTTATCAGCAACGTCCGCTAATATCCCATGTGTATCACCCTGCTTGAAAATATAAGCCGTTCCATTGACGATGTTATCTACAACGTCATCAATTTGATTCGTCTGTGTAAGTTTCCCAATATTAATCGTATCCTGGATGATTTGATAATTCAGGTCACCTGTGGATTCCTCAAGAGGCCTGATGATGCTGTCCTGCATCAAGGTAGTATTGATTAAGTCATCAAAATATATTACTGCAAGCTTCTGTTCACCTATTGTAATGATTCTGCATACCAAATCTTCACTATTGCTCACCAGTGAAAGGATTTCTTTATGAAATGTATCTATATCAAAGCTATGGGGGGACCCGTTTTCAATATCTTTTTTCACTTCTCTACGTCTAAACACAGAATTCAACACCCTAAACCTTAATTTATAGATTAGACTTCCCATGATTCCTTATCTTAATCACAAGGTGTTATCTTTTCATTAAGTCTCTTTTCACAAAGTTTGTGGCTATCTTAAGGAAGAAAGAAGTAGTTGATTTCCGCTACAGGATGCTCGCTTTCCGCGGGGCTGGCGGTGAGCCTCCTCGGCACGCCTCCGGGGTCTCACCTGTCCAAGCTACGGGGCTTAGGGGCTCGAGGTCATAAGCCAAGTCTGCCAAAAAGGCAAAGAGCGCCTTTTCGGCAGACTCGTCTATGCTTGTCGCCCCTGGGCAAAGCCCCTCCGCTTTTCGTACTGTCCAGCTATTCCCGCAGGAGTCGAGCATCCTTCCGCTCCAATCAACTTTCTGAGCATGTTTCTTTAAAAAGAAATAAATAAAAACAAAAACTTTTAGCAAATAACATTTTTAAAAGTGAGTAGAGAGTGACATCCTTTTGAAGAAAATTTATGCTGTTGTCAAATTAGATTGTTTTTCGCACACCTTTTAGATCTGTCACGAAAAATCTCTTAAAGATGGTGAGGGGAACTACGTAGACTCCGGCGGGTTTTGGTCGTGCCGAGACCCCGTTCGGCTAAGCTGAGGAGGATCGGCCGAACGCTAGCTGCAAGCGGAGCAGTTCCCTCACCATCCAGCACAAACTAATGGACAGATCCATACATATATTGGAATGGATTTGGGCAAGGTAGGAGTGGAGGTGAAGCAGATGAGCAACAAGAAAAAAGATCCATCAAAAGCTGTGCTTGGTTCTTCTCAAGTGGAAGGACAAGGTACGACCAACCAGGAATTATCAGGTGGAGTAAAGGCTCCTTCTTCAAGAAACAGAAAGAAAAAATGATGAAGGATTTTTTTTTCTTCCTTCATTACATATGGTGCGTTTGTTACCTTTACTAAGGAGTTCATATATTAAATTGGAGTCAAGTATGGTATAATGGAAACAATCGCAGAAATTGTTCGATTTCACTAGCTTCACATAACTGACCACATACTATCTGCAGCATAAATTACCACAATCATTATTTTCCTGTTAGAAAGCATAGCAAGGAAATCCTACTTACCTTAAAGGAGGACGTTCAATGGCTTTTGGTCGTAGAAATCAAGTTGAGGAAGAAATTAAAACAGAGGAAACAAAGATTTGGGCTTGTTCCGCTGAAGATTGTAAAGGCTGGATGAGAGATAACTTCAAAAGTGAAGATACACCTAAGTGTCCGCTTTGTAAAGAAGATATGGTGACATCTACTAAGGTATTACAAGTTGTAGACAATCCACATCCAACAATGAAATCATCCTAATGGATCGTAAAGAACCAATCAATCATTTGATTGGTTCTTTTTTTTGTCGAGGCCAAACAAGCCTCATCTTCTTAGTGATTTTTTGAAAAATTATTAAACTCTTTTTTTACATTTGAATAGGATGTAATGTATTTATGTATTAAAGGAGGGAGCACCATGTCTAACAAGAAAGAGAAAGAAGTTAAAAGTTCTTCAAATGAGAGTAGAGAAACTGTATGGGATAGCTTTTGGAAGCCGTCAAAGCCAGTTGAAGTAAATAAAGAAGAAAAAACAGTCAAGTGGTTTTAAGTTAATGATAAGGTTGTACATTACGTGTATGAATACGAATGTACAGCCTTTTGTTTAAAAAATGGGAGCCCCCTATTGGCACGTTCCCCGTTCTGGAATACAATAAAGGGATAGGAATGATTTATTGGGAGGGGAAAATGTGATCGTAGAAGCAAAACAAGTATTAAAGCAGTACTTTGGATATGACGAATTTAGAGAAGGACAAGCGAGCATTATCGAATACATACTTGATGGAAAAAACACAGTAGGAATCATGCCGACAGGAGGAGGTAAATCGCTCTGTTACCAGATTCCCGCTCTAATGCTTGATGGGGTTACACTCGTAATCTCTCCACTCATATCTTTAATGAAAGACCAGGTGGATTCGTTAATACATCAAGGGATTCCAGCAACCTATATTAATAGTACGCTATCGAATAGTGAAGTAGACACCAGGATGCAAGAGATTTCTTTAGGTGAATACAAACTCGTTTATATTGCTCCTGAAAGGTTGGAATCATTTGGGTTTATTCGATTCCTCAATACCTTACCGATCCCCCTTGTAGCTGTAGACGAAGCCCATTGTTTATCCCAATGGGGTCATGATTTCAGACCAAGCTATTTAGGGATTTATAACGCTGTTAATCAACTACAATCAAATCCCACCATTCTTGCTCTGACCGCGACTGCAACTCCACAAGTACAAGCTGATATCCTTCATCATTTGCATATTCCAGATCAATATAAGGTATTAACTGGTTTTCAACGGACGAATTTGTTCTTCCAAGTTGTAAAAGGTGAAGATCGTAAGCGTTGGGTAGAGAAGTATGTTCAAAAAAATCAACAGCACTCGGGCATTATTTATTGTGCAACTCGAAAGGAAGTGGAAAATCTTTATCTGCATCTTCAGAAAAAAGGAATGTCTATTGGCAAATATCATGGAGGACTATCTGATACATTGAGACAAGAACAACAAGAAGCTTTTCTGAATGATTCGATAGCGATTATGATTGCCACCAATGCATTTGGCATGGGAATAAACAAATCAAATGTACGTTATGTGATTCATTATCAAATTCCTAAAAATATGGAAGGATATTATCAAGAAGCAGGAAGAGCTGGTCGTGACGGAATTGAAAGTGAATGTGTTCTTTTATTCTCACCTCAAGATATCCAGACCCAGCGTTACATTATCGACCAAAATATAGTGAATCAAGAACTGCATGATAATGAAATGCAGAAACTGCGTGATATGATTGACTTTGTCCATACAGAAGCATGCTTACAGAACTATATTTTATCGTACTTTGGAGAACAGGTTGATCATGCTTGCGGTCATTGCAGCAATTGCTTAGATGAAAGAGAATCAGAAGATGTAACGACAGCGGCTCAAATGGTATTGTCCTGTATGATGAGAATGAATGAGAGATTCGGAACTTCACTTATTAGTGGTGTACTCACCGGTTCGAAAGGAAAGAAAATATTGGAGTGGGGGTTTGACCGGTTATCCACGTATGGCTTAATGAAGAATCAGTCCCAGAAGGAAGTTGGGTTGTTTATCGATTACTTGATTTCTGAAGGTATCATACAAGTTGAAGGTGGGAGCTTTCCTGTGTTAAAGGTTTCCTCAAAAGGGAAAGAAGTGTTAATGGGAGATAGAAAAGTTGCCAGGAAGGTTCAACCAACGGTTTCTGCTATCATCCATAAAGAAGATGGCTTGTTCCAAGCTCTTCGGATTCTTCGTAAGTCAATTGCAGATTCAGAAGGGGTCCCACCATTCGTTATTTTCTCAGATAAGTCTTTACAGGATATGTGTGTGAATATGCCGAAAACACCTGATGAATTCCTCCAAGTGAGCGGGGTGGGGGAAAACAAGCTGATTCGTTATGGAGAAATTTTCATCAAGGAAATCTCTTCCTTTATAGATGAAAATCCAGAGCATGAAGTCGAAGTGATCAAAACTGCACCACCACGCAAGACAAGTAAATCTGACATGGCTTCTTATTTGATCAGCTATGAGTTATTCAAGGATAACAAGGATATTAAAGTCATTGCGAAAGAACGGGGAATGAGTACAGCAACGATTGAAAATCACATTATCCGTGCCTATCAGGAAGGCATCACGAATGACTGGACCATCCTCTTTACAGAAGAAGAAGAAACACTTATTGAAGACGCTGTCCAGAAAGTAGGGACGCACCTCTTAAAGCCCATTAAAGAAGAATTACCGAAAAAAATAGGCTATTTTCAGATTAAAGGATACTTGGTTAAACATGGTCAATATGAATGACCGTGTAGCGAGAGAATGAAAAAAAGCAGGTGCCATCAGGCTACCTGCTTTTTCTGGTTCACATTAAGCTTTCATAGAAGCTTTCATCTCAAGAAATTCGTCATAAGTCGTTTCTTTATCAATGACACCATCTTCGGTGATTTCAATGATGCGATTCGCAATGGTTTGAATGAACTGGTGGTCATGAGAAGCGAAGATCATCGCACCTTTGAAGTTAATCAATCCATTATTCAATGCAGTAATAGATTCTAAATCTAAATGGTTTGTTGGTTCATCTAATAACAGAACATTTGATCCACTTAACATCATCTTGGATAACATACAGCGAACTTTTTCTCCCCCTGAAAGGACACTTGGCTTCTTCAATACTTCTTCCCCTGAGAAAAGCATGCGACCCAAGAATCCGCGAAGGAATGTTTCACTCTCATCTTCCGGTGAGTATTGACGTAACCAGTCCACAAGGGAAGGTTCATTTCCTTCAAAGTACTTGGAGTTTTCATTCGGGAAGTAAGCTTGAGATGTCGTCACTCCCCACTTGAATGTGCCGCTGTCCGGTTCCATTTCACCTGCAAGGATTTTGAAAAGAGTCGTTTTGGCAATTTCGTTTGCTCCCACAAGTGCGATCTTGTCTTCTTTATTCAGGATAAAGGTAACATTGTTTAAGACCTTTACTCCATCGATCGTTTTTGTAAGACCTTCTACACGTAGAACATCGTTTCCGATTTCACGCTCAGGCTTGAATTGTACATAAGGATAACGACGTGAGCTTGGCTTGATATCGTCCAATGAGATTTTTTCCAATGATTTTTTACGTGAAGTAGCTTGTTTCGATTTAGATGCATTTGCACTAAATCGGGCAACGAATGCCTGAAGCTCTTTGATTTTTTCTTCCTTCTTCTTATTCTGGTCTTGAGCCATTTTAAGTGCTAATTGACTGGACTCATACCAGAAATCATAGTTCCCGACATAAACTTGGATCTTTCCAAAGTCAAGGTCAGCAATATGAGTACATACTTTGTTTAAGAAGTGACGGTCATGTGATACGACGATGACTGTGTTCTCAAAATGAATTAAAAAGTCTTCTAACCACTGAATCGCTTGAATGTCCAAGTGGTTGGTAGGCTCATCCAGTAAAAGAACATCCGGCTTGCCGAATAGTGCTTGTGCTAATAATACTTTTACTTTTTCTCCACCTGTAAGTTCGGACATCTGTTTCGTGTGAAGATCTTCGTTGATTCCTAAGCCTTTTAGTAGGATTGCAGCTTCTGATTCAGCTTCCCAACCGTTAAGCTCGGCGAATTCACCTTCTAATTCTGCAGCTCTCATGCCATCTTCATCAGAGAAATCTTCTTTCATGTAGATGGCATCTTTTTCCTGCATAACTTCATATAAACGGGTATGCCCCATAATGACAACTTTCAGCACTTCATATTCTTCATATTCGAAGTGATCCTGCTTTAATACAGCAAGCCGCTCTCCTGAACCCATTGATACGTGGCCAGTCTGCGCTTCGATTTCTCCTGAAAGAATCTTTAAAAATGTTGATTTACCAGCACCGTTTGCTCCGATAAGTCCGTAGCAATTCCCTGGATTAAACTTTATATTCACGTCTTCGAATAGCTTTCTATCACCAAAACGTAAGCTTACATCTGATACTTGAATCATGTGTGATATACCTCCTAATACTCAATCTAAAAGATTATAACACGCGAGTATGCTAAAAAGATAGAGTGTTAGCCGGAACAGTGAGAAATTTACCGGCTATTTCATAAGCGGATGAAGGATTTGGAATGGAGAGAAGGGTGTTGAGGTTGGGGTGGTAGCACTGGTTATAGGGAGAAGCAATAGATTATTCTGTATGAGATGATTTTTGGCTCATTTCCGACCAGTGGTAAAGACCCCCGGCCCAAATACATATGGGCCGGGGGGTCTTTACCACTGGTCGACCTTTCAGCTTTGCTGAAAGGCGAGGGAAACATCCGTTTCCCTCGAATGAGCCAAAATCGATGCTATCTATTAGCAGATGCTAATAGATACGAAATCTTCCCTAATTTAGTTTGCTATGCTAACGTTATAAAGAAAGATTGGTGATGAGAGACGAATGATGAGGTTTATGAAGCGGGTGAGGTTTCTTTTTAATATTCGGAAATCGGTTCCGTTTTTGGTTGATTTCTTTCGATCGAAAGAGGTTTCGGTTTTTAAGAAGGTATTGTCAATAGGGATTGTTGCTGTTTATTTCTGGCTGCCTTTTGATTTGATTCCCGATGTTTTTGTTTTATTTGGAATTGTAGATGATATCGCTGTATTTACATTTGTGCTTCAGCTTATCGTGAAGATGGCTCCTGAGGAATTAAAGAATCGTTATGAATACAAGAAATGATCGAATTACGTTACACAACTGCAGAGCTTTCCCAAAATGATACAGCCAAACTAGCAATCATAATGAGAACCGGAATCAGCCAAAAAATAGGCGGCTGATTTCGGTTTTTTCTTTTGATTTTTTCTGAGGAATCCACTACAATATAATTACTTTAATTCCAATCAGAAAGGTATGAATTAAAATGGCATCACCTTCACTAAATTCAATACCGAAACCTTTAGTTCAATTAAACCAGTGGTTCATCGTTACAACTGTAGCCATTTCATGGATGTTTCAAATAGAATTCTTCTTATTGCTTCCATTTATGGTGGGGTCATCAGCTATGATATTTAAGTTCAATCCCGTCATAAAGGCAGGGAGGAATTTCTTAAAGAAAGAGCTTTCATCGTATCCTCCTGAAGACGCTGATCAGCAGCAATTTAACAACATGATTGCCGTGATTTGCTTAGGAACAGCGATTATGAGTGCTCTGGCTGGATGGAGCACAGGATTCTA
Source organism: Rossellomorea sp. GQ25 (assembly GCF_059758515.1). NCBI lineage: Bacteria > Bacillati > Bacillota > Bacilli > Caryophanales > Bacillaceae > Rossellomorea > Rossellomorea sp. GQ25. The sequence continues at coordinate 274,159 of NZ_JCAXEQ010000001.1, forward strand.
CATTTTCTCAGGAATGGTATTCCTCGCAGCGTCCATCGCACTTGGGGGATTCTGTGTCGGTTGTTTTATCCGTTTTCAATGGAAAAGGTTCCAATATAAAAGGTCTGTATAGTAGCCTATTGACAATGAATCCCAGACATCGTAAACTATTTATGAATTAAAATATTGTATACAAAGGGAGTATGTTCTATGTTAGGTGTCGTTCTTAACTAACCGTGAAATGAATACGGACATTTTGTAGGCAATAGCCTTAAAAACAGGTTATTGAATAAGCTTATTTAACCTTGCCTTCAAAGTGTAGTTAAGAACAATGGTCATAGCATACTCAACCCTTTAATAGGAGAGCTGTGTCTTTGTGCACAGCTCTTTTTGTGTACATGAATCAGGAAATCTGTGTAGTCGTTTCTAACTTCTAGTTATAAACGATTCACGATTTACGTAGACACATGCGATTATTATTGGCAAGTCAGTATACGAGTGAGTAAGACCACAATGGACATTGTTCGTTGTGGTCTATTTTTTTATATGGAGGAGAAAACATGAATGAAAAGACGTTTCAAACACTAGAATTTAACAAAGTGAAGGAAGACTTGACACGGCATGCCCTTACAGTAGAGGGGAAAAAGGAATTAGTGAACATAATGCCATCAATCAACAAACGCCAAATTGAAATGCGTTTAGGTGAAGTAACGGAAGCCGTAAGTATCCTGGAAAAAAGTGCAAGTATACCGATTCATGCTTTGGATGGCGTTGAAAACATTGTAGCAAACCTGAATAAAGGGGTGCCTTTGAAACCAGATCAATTTACAAGCCTCTACTATTTTCTAGATGCATGTAAAAAAATAAAAAAATTCATGGAGGATAAACAATGGGTGGCTCCAAGGGTATCTTCATATGTTTATTCGATTGAAGATATCCCTGAGATTGGGGAAGAAATCAATCGATGCATCCGTAATGGAAGAGTGGACGATCACGCCAGTAAAGAGTTGTTAAGGATTAGAAAACAAATGGGGATTCAAGAGGATCGGTTAAAGGATAAAATTCAAGCGATTGTAAAGTCAGCTAAATATAAATCATTCCTACAAGAATCGATTGTTAGTCAGAGAAATGGCAGGTATGTTCTCCCCATCAAGAAAGAATACAAAGGAAAAATGAAAGGAGCCGTATTAGATTCATCTGCTTCAGGATCGACTCTCTATATTGAGCCTGAGGAATTAAGCATTCAGCAAGATCAGCTATTATATTATAAACTTGAAGAAGACCGTGAAGTTGAGAACATCCTTTGGATGCTAACAGGGTTGGTTCAAACGTACGAACCACAATTAAAACTGGCGATTGAAACGATGGTGCATTACGATGTCCTATTTGCAAAGGCGAAATATAGCCGCTCCATTGATGGGGTGAGCTCCATAGTAAATGAAAATCACCAAATACATTTAAAAAATGCGGTTCATCCCCTCCTTGGAAAACAGGCAGTACCATTATCCATTCAGATGGGGGAGGATTTTAATGCGTTAGTCATAACAGGGCCTAATACTGGAGGTAAGACAGTCGCCATTAAAACGGTGGGCCTTCTCACCCTCATGACCCAATGCGGCCTTCATATCCCGGCAGCAAAGGGTAGTGAAATCAGTATTTATCAAGATATTCTTTTAGATATAGGGGATGGTCAAAGCCTTCAGCAAAATTTAAGCACATTCAGCTCCCATATAAAAAATATTATCGATATATTAAAGGATACAAATGATCGAACCTTGGTTCTGTTAGATGAGCTAGGTTCCGGTACGGATCCCCTTGAAGGAATGGGGCTGGCCACAGCCATCCTGGATCAATTATATGAAAAGGGAGCCACGATACTCGCAACTACCCATTACAGTGAAATAAAGCATTTCGCAGAAGAGCATGAAGGCTTCGTGAACGGGAGTATGGAATTCAATATTGATACATTACAACCAACTTATAAGCTCATAGTGGGTAAGGGAGGCGAGAGTCAAGCGTTTGCCATTGCACTAAAGCTGGGAATGCACCCTGAAATCATTGAAAAAGCTCATGAAATTACGTATAGAGAAAAGAAATGCTATGACCTGGGAGAAATCAATTATCATGCGAAAAAGGAAATGGAAAAACAGGTTATCGTAAACAAATATAAAAAAAGGAACCGTAGTAAATCTTCATCAAAGGGGGAGAGTGGAGGTCAATTATTTAGGAAAGGTGATAATGTTAAGATTTCATTGAGTGGAGAATTCGGGATTGTATATGAAGGACCAGATGATAAAGGAGATTACACGGTACAAATTAAAGGTGAAAAAAGAATAATTAATCATAAACGTCTGGATCTTTATGTTTCGGTGAAAGAGCTATACCCCGATGGTTATGATTTTGATATTATCTTTAACAGTAAAGAAAACAGGAAAAAAGATAAGTTGATGGGAAAACGATTTGTTGAAGGTTTAACGATAGACCATGACGAATAAACGTAAAAACGTCCTTAAGCAAATGCTTAAGGACGTTTTTACGTTACCAAAGGGATTAAACGGAAATGGTTTACGACAAGTTTGTCAGTATATAAGAAAGTATGATTCCTAATGAAGATAGAAATCCGACAATGGGCCCTCCTTCTTCAAACGCCTCTGGCAGCATCGTAGAGGATACCATGGCTAATAATCCGCCTGCCCCGAACGCTCCGATTATGTAAGATATGCTTTCCGACGCATCCTGTAAGAGTGTATACCCGAGCAAGGAGCTAAGGGATGAGAGAACGACTACGCTTCCCCAGAGGGTAAGAATTTTACTTGTACTATAATGATCAAGCTTGAAACCGATACTGCTTGATAATGATTCAGGTAAGTTACTGATGAAAATGGCGATGATAAACACCCATTGTATTGGTTGGTCTCCTATAAAGCTGACTCCAATAATGATGGATTCGGGTATTGCATCCATTATGGTTCCTACATATATAGCTAATCCTGAATGACCATGGGGATTCTCCTTTGCCCTCTTTCTTTCACTTCCCCCCTTTTTAGAAATGAAGATTTCGAAGAGAGTGAATAAGAGCGCCCCTAGTAAGAACATAGATGTGAGATGGAGCAGGTTTGCTTTACCTTCTGCCTCACTTAGTAAATCAAAGGTGGCAGACCCTATGATCAACCCCGTTCCTAATGCCATAATATAAGCGACAATTCGTTTTGATATGTGCAAATAAATCCCCATAACAGCTCCGATTAGTAAGGATATACTGGCAATCCCTCCCCATAAAGCAGCCTGGAACATTTCTCCACCTCCGAAAACATTCTACATAAGGAGTTTTCCCTTAATGTGTGTTGAATTAAACGCTAAATCAGTTTTTGAATAGTTTTAAAGGACTGTGGAGATAGTAAGGGTGAATAATATTTAGGAGGTAGTCAATTTGAAAAAATATCTATTGATGTCCCTTTTGGGATTAATGTTCATGAGCATTGCAACTGGTTGCGGTATGGGGAATGACATGAATGAAGAAGGACAAGAAATGAATAACCGGAATTTGGAAAAAGTGAACTACAAAAACGATCAGGCTAATCGTGATTATGTAAATAATCGTGAGTATGTAAATGACGGAACAATGAGAGAGGATTATTCACTTGCCAAGAAAGAGGCAGATAAAGTGGCTAGTCTTGATGAGGTTAAAAGCGCTAATGTGATGACAACAGACCAAAACGCGTATGTAGCAGTGGTACTTGAAGATAATATGAATGAAAAAGTTTCAAAAGACTTGGAGAAAAAGATTTCAGACCAAGTGAAAAGTCAAAACGGAAATATAAATAATGTTTATATTTCAACCAATCCTGATTTTACTGATCAAATGAGAGATTATGCAGACAAAGCAGAGAATGGAAAACCTATTGAGGGACTAGGTGAAGAGATTGCAGAAATGCTGAGACGCGTTTTTCCGAACAGAGGGTAATATAAAAAAGCCGAACTTTACTTCGGCTTTTTTTATTTGCCTGTAGGAAATGGACAGGGAATTCAGTATACTATTTAGAGTAACGAAATAAAAGGAAGGAGTGACAAAATTTGGCCCAGGCAGCTGTGAAACCCCTTAAGAATCCTACTATTTACGGTATTCTATTAGCCATTAGCTCTGGTCATTTTATAAATGATACGTTACAGGCAGTTGTTCCGGCTATGTTTCCAATCATTGAGAAATCCTTGCAACTGAATTATACCCAAATTGGTTGGATTGCATTTGCACTCAATATGACATCTTCATTGTTGCAGCCTGTATTCGGTTATTATGCGGATATACGTTCAAAACCTTATTTACTTCCATTAGGAATGCTATCAAGCTTAATTGGTTTGGTGGGATTTGCATTATCCGGTCATTTTTTATGGATAATTTTATCGGTGTTATTCATCGGATTCGGCTCTGCCATCTTTCATCCCGAAGGTTCCAGGGTAGCATATATGGCAGCCGGAAACCGCAGGGGCCTGGCTCAATCGATTTATCAGGTAGGTGGGAATACCGGGCAGTCACTTGCCCCATTGATTACGGCATTTATATTTGTTCCATTTGGTCAAAAAGGGGCATTGTGGTTTTCCATAGTAGCAATCTTAGGGGTCATTGTTTTAGTTCATGTATCCAATTGGTACTCTGAACAATTACGTTCTAATGAAAAGATGATCCGTCATAACAAGACAAACGTGAAGAAAAAACCGATTCATAGAAGAATTAAATGGGCAATGGTATTAGTAGTGTTTTTAGTGTTTGCCCGTTCGTGGTATGGAGCTGGTTTATCCAATTACTACCAGTTTTATTTAATTGAAGATTACGGTCTTTCAATTAAAGAAGCGCAAGCATACATTTTTGTATTTATGTTTGCGGGAGTACTGGGAACCTTTTTGGGAGGGCCGCTTTCAGACCGTTTTGGAAAAAGGAATATCATTTTCTTTTCAATGTTAGGTGCTGCCCCGTTAACCCTTGCTTTACCTTACTTATCTTTAAGTATTGTCTATCCATTTATCTTTTGCATCGGGTTTATTTTGTCTTCAAGCTTTAGTGTAATCGTGGTGTATGCACAAGAGCTTTTGCCGCAAAAAATTGGAATGGTGTCAGGACTAACGGTTGGACTTGCCTTTGGAATGGGAGCTGTAGGTGCAGTCATCTTCGGGGGATTGGCCGATCTATTCACCATTCGTTTCGTCATGATCCTTTGCAGTTTTCTCCCACTACTAGGGATGATGACATTCCTGCTTCCTACCGACGAAACGGTACAGGGGTTCCATAAAAATCTATAAAAAGAAATGGCTTTCTTCGTAAAGTATGTTGCTATTTTAGAGAAGAAAGTAGTAGTTGATTTCCGCTGCAGGATGCTCGCTTTCCGCGGGGCGGGCGGTGAGCCTTCTCGTCGCTGTGCGCCTGCGGGGTCTCACCTGTCTAGCTCCGGTGCTTAGGGGCTCGAGGTCATAAGCCGCCAACTCTGCCAAAAAGGCAAAGAGCGCCTTTTTGGCAGACTCGTCTTATGCTTGTCGCCCCTGGGCAAAGCCCCTCCACTTTTAGAACTGTCCCGCTTCTCCCGCAGGAGTCGAGCACCTGCAGCGAGAAACAACTTTCTAAGCATGATTTTATTATAAATCTACTTTTAGAAAACAACCTCTTTTAAAGAAAGCAGAGGTCGATTTCATCTTGTCTTTAGATTATTTTTTGTCCCTTTTAAGCTCTTTCACGAAAAATTTCTTATAGATGGTGAGGGGAACTGCGTAGACTCCTGCGGAAAAACGGGCGTGCCGAGACCTGATCGGCTAACTGAGGAGGCTCGGCCGTACGCTAGCTTCAAGCAGAGCGGTTCCCCTTATCAGACAAACTTTGCGAAAACGCCAAAGAAAAAGATAGTGAATGCCATCGCACTCACTATCTTCGTTTTAAGAAAAAGCAAAGTAAACCATGAATAATGCACAAAGAATATACATGATCGGATGAACGTCTTTCCATTTTTTCAACGAGATCATCGCTAATGGATAAAGGACAAACCCTAAGGCAATCCCGGTTGCAACACTGAAGGTTAAGGGCATCATAATGATGGTTACAAATGTTGGAATAACGATTTCCAAGCGACTCCAGTTAATATGCCTTACTTCGGTAGCCATTAAAGCACCGACAATAATCAATGCGGGTGCTGTCACCTCAGGAGTAATAACAGATAATATTGGAGAAAAGAAGAGAGCAATAGAGAAACAGAAAGCAATCACAATAGAACTAAATCCCGTTCTGCCTCCAACGGCTACTCCTGCAGAGGATTCTACAAAGGAGGCTGTCGTTGAAGTCCCAAACATCGCTCCTGCAACTCCGGAAGCGGAATCAGCTAAAAGAGCTCTACCTGCATTCGGGATCTTATTATCTTTCATTATACCCGCTTGACTGGCAACAGCAATCAATGCCCCTGCAGTGTCAAAGAATGCTACAAATAGGAATGTGAAGATCACCGCCATAATTTCAAGGGTGAAAATGTCACCTAAATGAGTAAAAACAACTCCAAATGTAGGCTCTAAGCTAGGAACCTTACCAATAATGGAGTGAGGCACCCCAATCTTCCCGGTAATCATACCCAGGACGGTGGTTGCGACCATTCCGTAAAATATACCGCCCCGAATGCCTCTAACTAACATCATCAATGTAATAACGAATCCGAAGACTGCAAGGAGTGTAGTAGGAGAAGAAAGATTTCCGATCGAGACAAAGGTTTCTGGATTGGCAACCACAAGTCCTGCATTTTTAAATCCAATAAACGCTACGAAAAAACCAATTCCACCTGCAATCGCGTATTTTAAATCCTGTGGAATGACATTGATGATTTTCTCGCGTATTTTCATGACACTTAAAATCATAAATATGATGCCGGCCACAAATACTCCGGTCAGTGCAATTTCCCATGGAACGCCCATTCCGATACATACAGAAAAGGTGAAGAAAGAGTTAAGTCCCATGCTGGGAGCAATACCTATCGGGAAGTTTGCAAGTATCCCAATTAGAAGGGACCCTACAATCGCCGACAGGGCAGTAGCCGTAAATAATGCGCCTTTATCCATTCCCGCCTGACTAAGAATGATTGGATTGACGACAAGAATATAGGCCATTGAAAGGAAGGTCGTTACCCCTGCTAACGTTTCTTTTCTATAAGTTGTCCCTCTTTCAGCAAATTGAAAGAATGTTTTCATAAATAACCCTCCAAGTAGAAAAATAAAAAAACTCTGGTCCCAAATCAACCAGAGTCATATCCATAGGATAAAATAATCGTGTTACTTTATCTTGTAGACAAGCCATTTAAGGTAGCTGGTAGAAACGTTCAAGCCGTATTCTTGAACTTATACAAGGTGTATGAGATTTTGTTATAATTGAATTAGAAGCATCATATCAAGTCACTTTCATCGGGTCAATGGAACCACTAAATGTTCGTGAATTCATTATTTTCTAAATTGATGGTTTATTATAAAAATCGCCTCATGTACTATACATAATCAGTTAAAAAAGCTATATTTAGTGAATATAAACGTTGAGTAGAGAGATGACTAAGTTAATACTTAATTGAAATAGGAGGAAATAGAATAATGTCTTCTTTAAAACCAGGTACGGTAGTGGATTTATTCGTTGATCATGAAGTACCTTATGGATTCTTTCTAACGAATGAAATAGATCGTGTGTTACTGCACCATTCTGAAATAACAGAAGAAATTCAAGAAGGAGATACTGTGAAGGTGTTTCTTTATCATGATAAGGATGTTCGCCTTACAGCCACAATGCGTATCCCTAAAGTACAAGTCGGTGCTTACGGATGGGCTGAGGTAGTGGATAAACGGGAGGATTTGGGCGTTTTCGTTAACATTGGACTTCCTAAGGATATTTTAGTCTCAGCAGATGATCTTCCTAAATTCCTGGAACTTTGGCCAAACCCGGGTGATCAGTTGTTTTTAACACTGAATCGTGATAAGCAGGACCGCTTATACGGACGACTAGCCACTGAAAATATCATTGAACAGGTGTCTAGAAGAGCATCTACAGAAATGATGAACGCAAAAGTGCAAGGACGAGTATATCGACTACTGAGGGTAGGAACCTTCTTCTTATCCGAACAAGGATATCGTTGCTTCGTTCACGAGAATGAACGCAAAGCGGAGCCAAGACTGGGAGAGCTGGTTGAAGGGAGAGTCATCGACGTTAAGGATGACGGGAACTTAAATGTATCGTTCTTACCGTTAAAGCAGGACAAAATGCTGGATGATGCGGAGGTCATTCTTGAGTATCTTGCAGAAAGAAATGGAGCTATTCCTTTTTGGGATAAGAGTCAGCCGGATGACATCAAAGATCGCTTTAATATGAGCAAAGCTTCCTTCAAACGAGCTCTTGGAAAACTCATGAAGGAAGACCGGGTTTATCAAGAAGAAGGCTGGACTTACTTAAAAAAGTAAAAACAATAACGGGGAGGCTTGTCCAGAGAGTGTGGCCCCTCCCTGATTTTCTCGAACATATATAAAAGAGTGCTGACCATAACTGTCAGCACTCTTTTTATATATTATGTTTCTATATGTTTCACATTTTGTTGGCTTTCTTGTATACTTACGGATTTAATAGGCAGGAGCGTGCCGAGTAATGCGATGAAAGCACATCCGATCAATACAGAGGAATATCCTGTCACTGCAATTGTGGATAACACTCCGAACACGACAAGGTCCAGGCCAGAATCTACAATGGATAGCAAGGAGATTGTCGTCGCCCTGATCCCGGACGGAATCAAATCATTGCTTAATTGAGCGTATATCGGATAACGGATGGCTCGAACGAGTCTTAATACGAAAAAAGATCCTAGAACAATCCATAATGATGAACCAAACATAGCGGATAATAGTAAACCTGCTACGGCTAACAAACCAGATACACTCATAAGCTTCACCCTCGAAACCTTTGCAGTCATCCATCCAATGGAATTAGAAGCAAGAAAACCCGTGACTGCCGAAATCGCATAAAAAACACCAATTAAATAAACAGGCAACCCTGCCTCCTTCATCAAGGGCTGATCAAAGTATTGATAAACAGCACCTGCAGGAATGAAGACCAATGTTACGTTTAGAAACATCAGCAAAAGCTCCGGTGCTTGACGAATCACGCGCAAACCACTTTTAATTTGAGAAAAAGGATTCTCTCTATTGAAGGAGTCCATAGAGGGCTGCTTAATCTTGAGGACGAAGAATACCTCTATTAAATGGAATGCTAAACCTAAGATAATGAGTAGATTAAATTGGCTGTCAGCTAAATCTTTAGCTAAATAAGAACCGAATATAACCGCAATCAACATACTGATAAATGTGGCAGATTGAATTTTGCCCATTGCATGTTCCATGCGATTTTCTTCATTGGATTCTTTGAGTGAGTCATAGATAAGAGCCTCATCAGCCCCGGAAAAAAAAGTCACGCTAAACCCATTTATAAAGCTGTATAAGAAAAACATCCAAGGCTCATAGGCAAATAAAAGAAACACAATACTAAGGATTTTAAGCACAGATCCAAATAAAAAGGAATACTTTGCCCCAAACCGATCAGCAAACATTCCGGTTGGAACTTCTCCAATTAAAACAGCTCCACTCCAAAGCATGAGTAGAATCAAAATTTGAGAAGAAGTTAATCCTCTTTCAAAATAGAATAAAGTCAAGACTGGTTGAAGAAAACTGATCGTACCAAAAAAAGAAATCCAAAATAGCATCCGGATATTATAGGATGCAATCGTTCGTTTGTCCATATATGTCTCCTGCTTCCTAATGTTGTACTATTTGTCCCGGAAGAAGGAGCGTCGTTTCATGTATAAGGAACTTAAACGTTCACTCCTCCTTGAAATGTTGAAAGTGTTTTGAACGTTTTTTGCATGTTATTTCCTCCTCATAATTGATGCAATTAGTTTAGCATAATGATGAGAAAAAGAAGAGACTTATTTGTTCGACAATTATCTACATATGGGTTATATGGAAGAAGGAGGGAACTAGAAGAGGGAACCGAGCAAATCGGGTGATGTATGGCTATTGAAGTGGAGGACTTCCTCGGTTCTTATCATTTAAAATGGTCTAATTTTTAAAAATTTATTCACTATTTGTAAAATGGTTAGAAATGTGGGGACTTAGATTCCCTGATGGGCGAGATTTTGACGGAGAATATTGAACCATTATCTTTACGATACTTATTCGATTGTAGGGCTGCACGAGAATAAGGGGTAGGTTAAATAAAATTCCCTTATAGGAACATTACCCAGGACTCGACTCCATTATTTAGAATGAAAAAGAATGGTGTCGGTATCATTTGCAACCAGTGGGATAATTCGGCACAATTCAATTCGAGAAGGAAGGCGATCCGACCCTGTTGAGAAGAGAGACCGATTTCATTCATATTGACACCACCACGAAACCATCCCCCTGCACCAGGTATTTATTTCTTCCATTTTTTAATCTTCAAAAACCGAAACATGCCACCCCCGGCTTTCAGTTCAAGAGGCTGAAAGATGGGGGACAACCTTTGGAGTTGTTTGGGGGTCAATCCGGATGTCAAAAAGGAAACAACGAAATGAATACTTACCCATGCGAAAAATATTAAAAAGGATGATCATTTCATCTTTTCATCCTTCCCTTTCTCTAAATAGACGTATCGATCCTTCCACTTTGTGTTTTTCGTAAAAAATGTTGTAAACACCGAGTGGGAAAAGGTCATCAGGAAAAATAGAATATGGACTGGAAATAAGAGCGTCTCAAAAATGGTGAAATTTCCAATCCTACTAAGGATGAAATACAAGTAAACACTTAAAAAAAAGTACTGAATCATATAAATATATGGGTCTGTCCATACCATTTCCGGCGAATGTATGACAAAAGAAGTGAGAGAGATAATCCACATAGAAGATAGTCCCAAAAGGATGATGTTTGTCGATCTTGCCCCGGAAGCGAAACTCTTCGACCACCCGTGGAATAACTCACTCAAACCGTTCCCATACATTCTCATGGATATGGCATTGCTTCCGCTGACTGCTTCCACTAATTCTCCACCTTTTTTTGCACGTTGACTTAATGCAAAATGCTCCACCATATCTCCTTTGATTGCTTCGTGCCCACCGATTCGCTGATATACATCTCTTGAACACAGGAAGCACTGACCAAACCCACCCGAAGGTCTGACCAATCCGGAAAGGAGATGGGTGACACTTGTTGCGGCGAATACCATTAAATGAAACATCATGGATAATGTCTCATATCCACTATTCATCTTATGATAGGGATGAATGCTCAGAACTCCCTGACATTGTTGTCGTTGATAAGTCTCGCATATTCTAAGAAGTCCTGCTTGCTCGAACCATGTATCTGAGTCAACAAACAGTAAGAATTCACCCTTTGATGCTTCCGCCCCATTCCAACAAGCCCAAGATTTTCCGTTCCATCCATTTGGAAGAGGAGGAGTATCGACGACTGTTGCTCCGAACCCTTCAGCTATAGCCTTCGTTCGATCCTTCGATCCATCATTTACAACGATCACTTCAAACGGCTGAATAAATTGCTTCTGAATACTCGTTAATAGATTTCCAATCGTCAGTTCTTCATTTCTGGCAGGAATGATGATGGAGCATTTTTTTACGAGAAAACTATTCCTTACATGAATGGACTTTTTGACTGTAGGGATTCTAGTAAAAAGGAAAACGGTAAGAATAACAGACCATAACCAAATAAACATTTTTTCACCCTCAAATCTTTTGATTTTACCGACATTTTAACCATTTTCGTTATAGGTAATACCCTTATTCATCAGGATTGGATGTTTTGTGTGTATTAATTCATGTCAAATTTTTTTGGGGTCATACAAAATGGGCAAATGGAAAGTTGAATAGGCGTTCAGTCGAAAACGATCTTTCTCGTGAGGAGGAAATGAAATGAATAAGAAAGTAATAGTAGGAGGTGGAGGATTAGGAGGTATGTCAACAGCGATCCGTCTTGCCTCAGAAGGATATGACTTACGATTGTCGAAAAAGGGCGTAACCAATTTAAGGGATCATATAGAATACGAATATTCCTTCACTCCAAACGACCTTCAAACCCTTTATGGGGCAAATGGTGGATCGATCTATGGTACTGTCACAGACTGAAAGCTTAACGGAGGGTTCAAGATTCCGAATAAGAGCAGAGTGCTCTCTAATATGTACTTTGTGGGGGGTTCAACCCATCCAGGTGGAGGTGTACCAACGGTCACGCTTTCTGGACAACTTACGGCGGAATGGATCTTAGATGAACAAATGAAGGTAAACCATTTTATTGGATAAAGTAGAAGAAAGGTAATGCTTTGATTCATGATAACCATCACCTTATTTATTTTCACTTTCATTTTGAACTATGATTATCTACCGTATCTGAATTATTCACTTTCGCCTCGTCTTCAGCTGGATAGGGATCAAAGAAGTTCACTAGTTTCCCTGGACCTTCATATCCAACGACTTGCACTTTATGTTCTTTAACGTGATCATTTTTCTTCATATAAAAACTCCTTTCTGCCAATTAGTTTGGCGAAAGGAGTTTTTTTCATTCTCTCGGTAGGATAAATTTTATTAAAGCCTTTAAGCTTTTGGGTTTTCCCAATGACTCTCAATAAATTCGTCACGACCTGATTTCGCCCGGTCTTGTTTATATTCATCGGGATTCTTTTTGTAGAACTTTTGATGATATTCTTCTGCCGGGTAGAAGGTTGAGGCAGGGAGAACCTGTGTGACGATTGGTTTTTTGAATCGTCCGCTTTCTTCTATTTCCTTCTTCGTGTTTTCTGCTAATTGTTTTTGATGTTCGTTGTGATGGAAAATAGCTGTGCGATACTGGTCACCGCGGTCATGGAATTGTCCTCCATCATCAGTGGGGTCAATTTGCGGCCAGTATAATTCTAATAATCTTTCATAGGGAAAGAGAGCAGGGTCGAAGGTGATTTGAACAGCTTCATAATGTCCGCTGTTACCGGCTTTAATATCCTGATAGGTAGGGTTTTCAAGATGGCCCCCTGAATAACCTGATACTACGTCAATAATACCCGGTAGTTCATCAAATGGTTTTACCATACACCAAAAACAACCCCCGGCAAAAGTAGCAACCTCTTTTTTTTCATTCATTGCGAAAACCTCCTATAAATGTGCCACTCTAAAGTAGTAAAGCGATAACTTGAAACAGATTCTATCATGAAAGGCAGGAAGCGACAATCAATTAGCTTCAAACTCTTTGCCTATATGGTTTAACTCACATAATCCAAAGCTCTTTTCCTATTCGGTTGCCCAAGCACACGATCAACTTACATTATGCAGGTTCAATCATCCCGCAAATTTCAACAAATTCATAAAAATCAATTCACTAACGATGATAACTTGTGTATAATTCATGTGAACGCAACAATTATTACATATGATACGAGATTAGGTGAAGCGGAGGTTTCGGTAGCAAACTTTGTTGCTTCATAATAGGGAAGTTGGTGTAATTCCAACGCGGTCCCGCCACTGTAAATGGAAGTGAGCTGTATGAATGCCACTATACCAATAGGTATGGGAAGGTGCAGCAAACAATGACCATGAGCCAGGAGACCTGCCTAATGTCTTTCGCACCAAACTACGCGGATAGAAAGGTGTAATGTGCATGGTTAACGGTCCAAAACCTTTTTATGCATCTTACACAACATCTCTAGTCCCACTGGAGATGTTTTTTTTGTCTGGAATAAGTTCAATAACAGGAGGAAAACGCATGAAACACACATTCAAAATCATTCTTGCACTAATATTATCTCTAGGACTACTTTCAGCATGCGGTACTGATGGTGAAAGTGTAGAAAAGAAAAAAAATAGCGGGGAAGTCAGTCAGGGACAATCTGCTTTTCCTTTGTCAATAAACGACGCCCTGAATAATAAAGTCACGCTGGATGAGCAACCTAAGCATATTGTTTCATTGATTCCAAGCAACACAGAAATCTTATTTGAGTTAGGGTTAAACAAAGAAATTGTTGGGGTTTCAGATTTTGATAATTACCCAAAAGAAACGGCGGAGAAAGAAAAAATAGGTGGAATGGAATTTAACGTTGAGAAGATTATCAGTCTGAATCCGGATTTGGTTCTTGCTCATGAGTCCTCTGCTGTGTCGGCAGAAGAGGGGTTAGAACAACTTCGCAATGCAGGGGTAAAGATATATATCGTCCGTGATGCCAATAGCTTTGAGGAAGTGTACACCACGATGGAAAACATCGGCACATTGGTCGGCAAGAAAAATGAAGCTGAATCCGTCATTTCTGAGATGAAAGCGGATCTAGAATCCATTAAGGAAAAAGTCAGTGGGGTAACTGAAAAGAAAAACGTGTATGTAGAGGTTTCACCTTCACCTGACATATATTCGACAGGGAAAAATACTTTTATTGATCAAATGCTTTCACTTGTAAATGCCGAAAATGTGATGAGTGATCAGAAGGGATGGGTCCAAGTTAACCAAGAAGCGGTCATCGCTTCAAATCCTGACGTCATCATTACAACCTATGGTTTTTATAGTGAAAATCCTAAAGAACAAGTGATGGGCCGAGAAGGTTGGAAGGATGTAACCGCTGTGAAAAATGAAGATGTCCATGACGTGCATTCAGATCTGGTCACACGTACTGGTCCGAGATTAGTTGAAGGAGTAGAGGAAATTGCAAAGTCGATCTATCCGGAGTTATTTGCAGAATAAAATTTGGATAACATACGGGTTGGCTGTATCGTTTTTACTATTCGCTCTCTTTGCCGGTATTTCGATTGGAACCGTCTCTGTCCCACCGAAGGATATCTTGTTCATCGTTGGAGCTAAATGGCTTGGATACCCTTTACCGGAAGAAATTGATCCAATGTTTGTAAATATAGTGTACTCAATAAGATTGCCCAGAGTATTATTGGCATTATTGGTTGGAAGCTCCTTAGCAATTGCAGGAGCTTCTTTTCAAGGACTATTGCGCAACCCGCTGGCTGATCCATATACATTGGGTGTGTCTTCAGGAGCATCGGTCGGCGCTGTTATTACGTTGTTCTTTAATTGGAGCATTCCGTTCATTGGGAAGTTTACGCTTCCCTTTCTCAGTATTCTTTGTTCGATTATAACCGTGTTCTTTGTATTATGGTTTGCACAGAAGGTTGAAAGAACCATGAAGGTAGAAACCATCATATTAACAGGAATCATTTTCAGTTCTTTTTTAGGTTCCCTTATATCTTTAATGATTGCCCTGACTGGAGAGGAATTAAGACAGATCATCGGTTGGCTTCTTGGAAGTGTATCCATGAGAGGGTGGGATTACATTACGATTATATTCCCCTTTTTCTTAATTGGAGTGATAGTGTTGTTTCTCAATGGCAAGGAACTGAATGGTATGAGCTTTGGTGAAGAACAAGCTCATCATATCGGAATATCCGTACAAAAAAGAAAACTCCTCATCTTAATTGCAGGTAGTATCCTGACGGGAGCGGCTGTCGCCGTTTCAGGTACAATTGGATTTGTGGGGCTTGTAATCCCTCATTTTCTAAGAAGGATAGTAGGGCATGACCATAGACACTTACTTCCTTTGTCCATCCTCGTAGGTGGAGGCTTTCTCGTGTTGGCCGATCTCATCTCAAGAACCATCATTGCACCAACCGAGCTTCCGATTGGAGTGATAACAGCTCTTATCGGTGCCCCGATGTTTGCTTATATTCTCCTGAAGAAAAGAGGGCTTTCATCATGATAAATGTAAACGGTGTTACAGTAGGATATAACGATAAAATAATCGTGGAAGACATGAATTTTCATATAGATAAAGGGGAATTCTTTGGGATTCTTGGACCGAACGGAAGTGGAAAGACGACGCTGTTAAAAGCCATGACAGGTCTGCTTCCATTAATGGATGGAAACATCACATTAAAAGGAAAAAAACTGCATCATTTTTCTTCAAGGGATTTGGCCACACAAGTAGCGGTACTTCCTCAGATATCAACAGAATCCTTCTCCTATGAAGTGAGGGAGACGGTTATGCTTGGGAGATATGCTCACCAAAAAGGTTTTTTAAAAGGAACGACTGAACGAGATACTGAAATCGTAGAGAAGGTAATGGATCAAACGGGCATTACGTCCTTTCAGCACCGCTTTCTTCATGAGTTGTCCGGGGGAGAACGGCAGAGGGTATTCCTTGCCCAGGCTCTCGCTCAGGAGCCGCAGGTCCTGTTGCTTGATGAACCTACTAATCATCTTGATCTTTCGTATCAGAAATCACTGTTAGATTTAATTAAAAATCAAACGGCTCAAGAGAAATTAACGGTAGTCGCGATCTTTCACGACTTAAATTTAGCAAGTTTATACTGTGACCGCTTACTCCTACTGGACAAAGGAAGAACAAAACTTCTCCATCATCCAGAAGAAGTCTTGAAAGAGAAGTATATCGAAGAGGTGTATCATACAAAGGTTCAAAAACAGGCTCACCCTTTAGTGGCAAAACCTCAAATGGTAATCATTCCAGAGGAGGGTGAGATCGAGGACCCCGTTTTAGATGAACATTACCTCAATGTGGAGGAAGATTATATACATTTCTCTGCACCTTTTTCACTTAAATGTATGTCCTCAGGGATCATTGGTGCAGGAATCGGCTGGTACAAGCACTTTATCAACCGCAGAGTCCCTGCAGATTATGACTGCTCGGACTATCACGAGGATATGAAGGGGTTTCTTGTTCAAAAAGACCTTGATTCATCTTTTTCAGTTGGTATGATGACCGCTCTTCCTTTAAATAATATGGTATGCGATCGTTTCGAGACACATGGGCATTCTGTGTTCGTTGTTGTGACTGCTGGTATTGGAAATGCTATTGATGTGTCAACAAGTTATCAATATGGTATAGAGTCTAAGCCGGGCACGATAAATACGTGGGTGTTTATAAATGGGAATTTATCAGATGAGGCATATATTGAAGCCCTTGTAACTTCAACAGAAGCGAAGGTGAGAGCCCTGCACGACATGAATGTGAGGGACAGAAGAACAGGTCAGCTTGCAACCGGGACACCGACCGACAGTATTCTGATTGCCTCCAGTCAAAAAGGTGGACTGGAACCGTTTGCTGGGCCGATTACACCGATAGGGAAGTTGATTGGGCGCGGTGTGTATGAGGTAACGAAAAAAGCCATTCAACGCTATTTGGATCAAACAGAGTAGAATTATTTCAATGACAGGGTGATTGAGAAGAGGGGGGAATCGGCTTGGGAACCCTATATTTTATAACCGGAGGGGTTAGAAGCGGCAAAAGCTCTTTTGCTGAGAAATGGGCAATAGAGAACAAAAAGTCAAACGTTCCATTGGTCTATCTTGCTTGTGGAGTGAACACTGACAGGGAGATGGAGCAAAGAATCAGAAAACACCAGCAAGACCGGCAAGAGTATAAGGTGGAATGGACGACGATTGAATGTCCCAATTCGATTGAAAGGATAATCAACGACATTCCTCCACACTCCGTTGTTCTGTTAGACTGCCTCACAACTCTTTTAACAAATGAGCTGTATGGTAATGGAGAGAAGAAAGGTCAGTATATAGAAGAGAAAATCTATCAGTCTATCATTCAATTACTAAATAGAGTTGATGTACTGCTCCTGGTTAGTAATGAATTGGTTTCTGACCTTCCAGTTGATTCAAACGGTCTCCTTACTTTCCAGAAAACACTTGGTGCATTACATAGAAGAATGGTGAAAAAAGCATGTGTTGCGATTGAAATGACGGCGGGGATCCCTGTTGTGAAAAAGAGGGGTCTAAATGAGGAAGGACGGTTGCAGTATGATCCTATTTAAAAGTTTCCTCCTTAATCTTCAGTTTTTTACGATTCTGCCAATCCGTAAAGAATTCTCAGTAGGAAAAAGGGAAATGAAGTGGATGGTTCGTACATTTCCACTTTTAGGTCTATTCCTGGGTATGCTTCATTTAGGAGTATATGTATTTCTGGATTCTTATACTCATATTAGCTCTTTAGGATTATCGTTTTTCATTTGGGTAATGCCCATCGTATTAACAGGTGGGATTCATTTAGATGGATATATGGATGCAAGTGATGCCTTTTTTTCCTATAGAGATAGGGAGAAACGATTAGATATTATGAAGGATCCACGTGTAGGTGCCTTTGGGGTTTTATCACTGGTGGTATTGCTTTCATCACGTTTTTTATTTATTTATGAAACCATTCATCAAACGTATTCTACTTTATTGATTGGTCTGTTCCTGGTGTCGATTCCCTTTTTTAGTCGAATGGTCATGGGGGCAAGTCTCATTCTTATTCCTCCAGCCCAGACATCAGGAATGGGAAGTGGATTCAGCAAGAATGTGAGGGTTTATGATCTTATATGGATTGTTCTTGCCTTATTGTTGGGTGGGATTGGCGGCTTCCTTTTAGACTTGATTAATCTATATGCTTTATTCACCATGGTGACGTTCGTTGTATTCTGGCTTGTTTATTCTAAAACCATTAAATGGTTTGGTGGTATGACCGGTGATACAATCGGGGGCAGTGTAGAGGGAGTGGAGTTGTGTTTATGGATGACTATATGGTTATTGCATGTATTCGCCATGGTTTAACAGAAGAAAATGAGAAGGGGAAATACCTCGGCTGGACCAATTCCAGTTTATCTCGAAAAGGAATCGAATTACTTAAAAGGCGAAATACTTTTTGTGAAGAGTATGAACGTTGCTTTTCGAGTGATCTTAACCGCTGTTTAGAAACCGCTCATTTTCTGTTTCCTCATGCTCCATTGAACTCTTCATCCCTTTTAAGAGAGATACACTTTGGAGACTGGGAAGGATTAACCTATGAGTGCTTAAAGGATGACGCTGCTTATCAAGAATGGTTAATGGACCCATCCATTTCTCCACCAAATGGGGAAGGGATGGATCAATTTGGAAAACGAGTCGATCTAGCCTGGGCACAGATCATAAACCAGATAGAAGAGCACAATGGGAAGCGGTACGCTGTAATTACTCATGGTGGAGTCATTCGACATCTATTAACTTCGTTATCTCCTAGAAATGTTCACAGAACGTTTTGGGAATGGGAGGTCAACCATGGGGCAGGGTATGAATTGGTATGGAAGACAGAAAATGATTGGAGGAATCAAACATGTACTTCGTTACGGGAGGTTCCTTTAATGGGAAAAGCAGGTGGGTGAAAATCCATTTTAATCTTAAAGAAACGGATACAACCTGGATTCCATTATTTGGAGGAGAAAGGATTCATTTGGATGACATCAACTTTTCAAACTCTGTCATCGTAATTGAGGGACTTGAGTATGGAATTCGATCAATCATTTTAAATAATGATTGTGAAATCAGAAAGTCATTTACAATTTTGATGCAATCCTTAAAGCAGTGGGAAGAAGAAGACCCTGATCGCAGAGTGATCTGGATAGGTTCAGAAATCGGGAAAGGAATTGTCCCAATGGATAAGCTGTCCAGGGAATGGCGGGATATGACAGGATGGGTTTATCAAGATCTGGCGGAAATTTCTCAGCAAGTTTGGCTGGTTTGGTACGGACTTGCTACATCATTAAAAGGTTAAAGGAGAGGGTAAGGATGCAGCTTTACACAAGAACTGGTGATAAAGGTCAAACAAGTTTAATCGGTGGAAGAGTAGATAAAGATGATATTCGTGTCGAAGCATATGGAACATTAGATGAAGTGAATTCTTTTGTCGGGCAAGCCATTTCAGAACTGGATGCCGAGCGTTTTCAGGATGTACTACAGGATCTTGAGACGATTCAGCATGAACTATTTGATTGTGGCGGTGACCTATCCAACGTTTCTAAGCATAGAAAAATCAAGCTTCAGACCCAATCCGTCCAGGAGTTGGAGGAGAAGATTGATAGGTTTACGAAGGAAGCGCCTCCACTTGAGAAGTTCATTTTACCAGGTGGCGTGAAAGCTTCATCAAGTATTCACATCGCTAGAACGGTTACAAGAAGAGCAGAGAGAATCATGGTTTCGCTTTTAAAAACGGACAAGGAATTTCCAGTTGTGGCATTGCAGTATATCAACCGACTATCTGATTACTTTTTCGCATTGGCCCGTGTAATCAATTATCGTTGTAACGTAAAGGATGTCGAATATATTCGCAGCGCCAACGTATTTTCAAACAGTAAAGTTCAGAAAAAAAATGAAAATTAATCTTAAAACTCTTTTATTACTTTCCTTGTTTATGGCTTTTTCGGCGATCGGTGGGATGGTGAAGATACCTGCCGTAATAGGTACGATTGCATTGGATAGTATGCCTGCATTATTGATTGCTTCCCTCTACAATGGGAGATGGGGGGCAATCATTGCAGGGGGAGGCCACTTGCTTTCGAGTCTGTACGCCGGCTTCCCACTTGGCCCTTTTCATGTGCTCATTGCTGCTGAAATGGCCTTCTTTGTATGGTTATTTGGATATGTGTTTTCGAATGGGAAACGGGGACTTGCAGCCATCCTTTTTTTTATAGGAAACGGTCTACTTGCGGGAATTCCATTTATATTTATCCTTAGTTCTTCATTTTATTATGCCATTCTTCCTTCCTTACTAGTAGCCAGTTTCATTAATTTAACGATTGCCCACTTCTTGTATCCTCCTCTTCGTTCAAGAGTGAAAAGGGGAAAAATCGCATGATCAAGCTTCGAGATGTTATATCCATTTCAATTTCAGATGAAGAAGAGCTGATCCTGGCTTCGGATTGCAGCGGAGGGATTGGAAATAAAGAAGGGGATGTAGTCCTGACCGATCCGGAGACAGTGGGATATTACTGTTTCCGTGTAGCAGCGATGGAATGTTTGGCCGTGGGAGCAAGGCTCAAAGCTATTCAATTAATGAACTTTACAAGTGATGCTGTATGGGAGCAGTATTGCAGTGGTGTGAAGAAAGGTTTAAGTGAAATGAATCAGGAAGGTATTCCAATTACGGGGAGTACTGAATCGAATATAGATCTTAATCAATCGGCCCTTGGAGTTACGTGTATTGGCATAAGAAACAAGAAGAGACCCTTTCCCTCTTGTACCAACCTTGCTTATGCGCTTATCGGAACCCCCCTGGTAGGAAATGAAGTGATAAAGCAACATGCTTCCATTGCTCCACTATCTCTATTTATGAGCTGTGTTCATCACTCTTCTATCATCGATATAATGCCAGTCGGCTCTAAAGGCGTTTTTCATGAACTTTCTCTCTTATTAGGGAAGCCTTTAAGAAGAGAGGATGTCACGTCCACCCAAGACTTAGACAAATCGAGCGGGCCTTCTACTTCATTCATCATTTCTTACCACAAAGTAGAGGAACATGATGTAATAGAACTTACGAACGGTTACTTCCATTCCCTTCATTTGCAATGATAGGAACAAATAAATACTTTTATGGATATTTGTGATAAAATAAACTTTCAAATGGTATGGAGAAATGTGTTAGTTTATCCAAGATTCTTCGATTGTTAATTTCATTCGAATAGAGTACTATTTCATACTATCATCAGTAATTCATGAATGTCATAAAAGTAGGTGAAGAAATGGATTCACGATTAGATCGCAAGTCTAAAAAGAAAAAACGCGGAAGAAAAGTGATATTGGTATTATTATTACTTATATTTAGTTTACTCGGTTATACAGCATTTCAATTTTATAGTGGATACAAAATGGCGGGAGACGATAAGCTTCAAGAAGATTATAAATTTAATGGTGTGAAAGATAAAAACGGTAAGGTCAACGTATTGTTATTGGGGGTCGACAGCAGAGGCGAGGAGAAATCCAGAACCGACACGATGATGCTCGCACAGATCGATCCCAAAACAAATGAAACCAGACTCGTTTCCTTTATGAGGGATATATATGTTGAAATACCGGGATATCAAAACTACAAGCTGAATACAGCTTTTTATTTAGGTGGACCAGAATTGCTTAGAAAGACCATCAAACACAACTTTGATATTGATATTCAATATTTCATGGTAGTCGACTTTAAGGGATTTGAACAATCCGTTGATATACTGGCACCGGATGGAATTGAAATGGATGTGGAAAAGGCGATGTCGGAAAACATCGGCGTTTCCCTTCAGCCTGGTGTTCAAACCTTAAATGGGAAAGAATTATTGGGGTATGCAAGGTTCCGTGCTGATGCAGAGGGAGACTTTGGCAGGGTTGAAAGACAACAAAAAGTCATAAATGCTCTTAAAGATGAGGTCCTCTCAATAGGTGGAGTAACAAAGCTTCCTAAAATGGCTGGATCCATTCAACCCTATATTCAGACAAATATGAGTAAGCTTGATCAAATTTCCATCGCTAAAGATATCCTGTTGAGTAACAGTAGTGATATGGATAAACTCACCATTCCAGTTGAAGGATCGTATGGTTTTGGAAGCTATAGCGGTGTAGGTTCTGTACTTGATATTAACTTTGCAGAAAATATACAAGCTCTGAAAGGTTTTCTTAATGGTAAGAGCGCAGACGAAGCTACAACTGAATGAATTCATAAAGCCCGTTAAGCTGAAAAATGCTTAACGGGTTTTTTTGTTGATTGGGAAGTAGGAATGAATACGGCGATAAGAACTGCTCTGACAGTATGTGGTTGAAAAATCAACTCACATTCAATCAGTAAAGCAAAAGTAAAAATTCTGATTATACGCTCTCTGAGCCAATATATAGCCTTTAGAAGGAATCTGACTAACATAAATGGCAATGATAGCGCTTCCACTTCGTATTTCGGCCAATTCCTAACTACTTCCTTTATTGCCCTTGATATCATATACCAGCGTGTTACGATAATAAACGTTGTGAACAAACACACGACAACTAAGGTTTTTAAACACATTAACCAGGAAATTTAACAACTAACAATTCTTTATATTTATTACTAACTTAAACAATGCATGTACGATTAAAAACCCAACAAATATAGGAACAGGAGTGGATATGATTGTTAAAACAAAAAACGATTGCTTTTCTAGGTGCAGGAAACATGGCGGAAGCAATGATTTCAGGTACCGTTCAAAGCGGAAAGATCCCATTAGAACAAATTATTGTTTCTAACCGAAGCAATCAAGGAAGACTTCAGGAAATGAAAGCGAAATACGATATAACGGCTTTCACAAAAGATGATTTACCCTTTAATGAGATAGATGTTCTCATTCTCGCGATGAAACCGAAGGATATTGATAAAGCATTAGATTCGATTAATCACTTAGTAAGAAACGATACAGTGATTATGTCGGTGCTTGCAGGAATCACTACTTCTCATATGGAAGAGCAATTACCTGCAGGTCAGCCTGTTATCCGAGTCATGCCAAATACGTCAAGTATGTTGAAAGAATCTGCTACAGCCATAAGTGCAGGCCGCTTTACTTCAAGAGAAGACATGGAAAATGCAAAAGAGTTACTATCAAGTATTGGTGAAGTGTTCGTGATTGAAGAAAGTCAGATGGACATTTTCACTGGCATTGCCGGCAGTGGCCCAGCATACTTTTACTATTTAATGGAACACATTGAAAAGACAGGTGCCCAAGCCGGATTAGATCCTGAATTAGCACGTAAAATTGGAGCTCAAACCATTTTCGGTGCAGCCAAAATGATGCTTGAACGTGAAGAATCACCAACTCAACTAAGAGAGAATGTAACATCCCCAAATGGTACTACAGCTGCAGGACTTGATGCACTGGCAGAGTTCGGCGGAGGTAAGGCTATCTCAGAAGCTGTCAAGGGAGCGGAAAAACGATCGAAAGAAATAAGCTCATCCTTACAGTCCAAACAATTAGTAACTAGCTAAACAAACATCGAATCGTAAATACCCCAAATAACTATTACCAACCAAACAAGAAATACAAGTCCGTCCCTACACACATAAAGAGGGGCGAGAGACGGACCTTTTTATTAGGAGTGATTGAATGTCCCAAAATAATCAGAAGAAACGTATCGTAATCAAGATTGGAAGTAGTTCATTAACAAGCCTGCATGGAGAAATGAGTCGTAGGAAACTGGAACGTCTTGTTGATGAAGTCGTCCGTTTAAAGGATGACGGCCATGAAGTATTGCTTGTTTCATCAGGTGCCGTTGCTGCCGGTTATCGTAAATTAGGATGTTTAACACGTCCAAGCTCTCTTCCAGAGAAGCAGGCAGCAGCAGCTATTGGTCAAGGGCTATTGATTGAGGCGTATTCTGATCTGTTAATTTCCAACGGATACGTGGCTTCTCAGATTCTGATTACTCGTAGTGATTTTTCTGATGAAGACCGATACAACAATGCAAGAAATACAATCAATGTCTTGCTTGAAAGAGGGATTATCCCAATTGTCAATGAAAATGATACAGTAACGATTGACCGGCTGAAATTCGGAGACAATGATACCCTATCTGCCAAAGTTGCGGCATTAGTGGATGCTGATCAACTTATCATTCTATCTGACATTGACGGACTATATGATTCTGATCCACGTAAAAATCCAGATGCTGAACTGTTAGAAAGCGTAACGGAAATTACTGAAGATATCGAAGACATGGCAGGAGAGCCTGGAAGTTCTGTAGGTACTGGTGGAATGAGATCCAAAATCGATGCATTTAAGATCACAATGGCTTCTGGAATTCCTGCGTTTCTAGGTAAATCAGGAAACTCAAATGTTATTTACGATGCTGTCCAACATACAGCAAAAGGGACGTACTTTGAAACTGCAGAAGATTCCGTAAACCTTGATTCCAAAAAGCAATGGATTGCGTTCAATTCAGGTCCCGAAGGTGAAATCACCATCGATTCAGATGCGAAAGAACGAATCCTGGAACAAAAAGAAAGTTTAACAATTGATGATATTTATACTGTAAAAGGCCGATTTAATAAAGGTGCAGTCGTGCGAATCCTTGATAATCGAAATGAAGAAATTGGTTTGGGAATGGTCAATTTCCGTTCAGGGCAACTGAAAAATCCTACAGACATCAAAGCGGATCAAATCGCAGTCGAAATTGACCACCTAGTATGTCATGTGGATTTACCCATTCCAGCAGGAGTATAAAAGTAGGAGTTTCTCTCCTTCTTCCCCTGCACAATCGGGTCGAATTCTTTTCAAAAAAATCAGGAGGTATTTGATGACTTTAACTATAGAAAAAACTGATGTAAAAAAACAAGCGATGCTTGCCAAGAAAGCTTCTAAAACACTAAGTATGCTGACTACCGACCAAAAAAATAAAGCCCTTCATATCCTTGCCGATCATTTAGAGGCGAATTACGAATCTATACTAAAGCAAAATGAAAAAGACCTTGATAGAGGGAAAGAAAAGGGCTTCGAAGCTGCATTTATGGATCGTTTATCACTTTCTAAAGAACGGGTTGAAGATTTCGCAAGTGGTCTTCGTCAAGTAGCTGACCTGGAAGATCCCACTGGAAAAGTAGTATCCGATTGGACTCTTGAAAATCAACTGCAAGTTCAAAAAGTGACGGTTCCACTTGGTGTCATTGGAATGATCTATGAAGCACGTCCTAATGTAACGGTTGATGCAACCGGATTAGCACTAAAATCCGGTAATGCCATTGTCCTAAAAGGTGGTTCAAATGCCATTACCTCGAACAAAGCAATTGTGGACGTAATGCATGAAGCACTTGAGAAAACGGATATTCCTAAAGATGCAGTACAATTCATTAATACAACCGATCGAGAAGCAACAAGTGAGTTATTCACGATGAAAGAGCATATTGATGTGTTGATTCCGCGCGGTGGAGGTGCATTAATCAATGCTGTTGTTAATAATGCAACTGTACCTGTCCTTGAGACTGGCGTAGGAAACTGTCATATCTATATTGACAAAGAAGCTCAAGTGGAAAAATCATTAAACATCATCATCAATGCAAAAACAGACCGTCCAGCGGTATGTAATGCAGCTGAAACCGTCATTCTACATGAAGACTGGTTTAAGGAAAATAAGGGTGCTTTTGTAGAAAAGCTTAAAGAACACAATGTATCCATTCACGGAGATGAAAAAGTTGTCGAAGCGATTGAAGACGCGAAGCTTGCCGGAGAAGAAGATTGGGCAAATGAATATCTAAGTCTGGATATTGCCGTGAAGATTGTATCTTCTTTGGATGAAGCAGTCGATCACATCGAACAATATGGTACAAAGCATTCAGAAGCCATTGTCACGGAAAACACAGAAACAGCGAAGAATTTCATGATGCTCGTTGATGCTGCCGCTCTCTATCATAATGCTTCCACTCGTTTCACTGATGGAGGAGCATTAGGATTTGGTGCTGAAATTGGAATCTCTACACAGAAACTTCATGCTAGAGGACCAATGGGGCTCCCAGCGTTAACGACCGTTAAGTATATGATGCATGGAACTGGACAAATCCGATAATAAACATGGAAAAACGCTTGAGGAAATTTTCTCAAGCGTTTTTTCTCATTTATCAGGTATCAGGGGGAAAGAGTTCAAATCAGAACCCAGAGCTTGTCTCCTCCAGTATAAACTCATTCAATCCCCTTATCGTGTGAACCTCTTGCTGATAACAGATTTTTAATAGCTCTTCAAAGATTTCGGCGGTCATGATCGCGTCATTTAGAGCATGATGTCGTGTCCTGTCATCGATGCCAAACCGTTTTACAAGGGCGTCCAGGTAGCAATCGTCCCGTTCTAATAATCCATTAGCAAGCGAAAAGGAGTCGACATATTCGGGATCAAATGAAGGGAGCTGCCACTTATATATCCGTTTCTGGAGAAAGTTTATGTCGAAACTGGCTGGGTGAGCGACAAGGATCGTTCCTTTACTGAACTCTATAAATCGCTCCAATCCGATAGGTAACGTAACGCCATTCAGAAAGTCTTTTCGTCTCAGACCTGTAAATCGCTTCGTATCCCTCGACACCGTTTGAAGGGGATTGATGACCTGATAGAATGTGTCTTTCCGTTGAACTTTACCTTCCTTGACCTTAACCGCTCCGATTGAGATGATTTCATCCCCCACCTCAGGGAAAAAGCCCGTTGTCTCCAGGTCAAATATGGTAAAGTCACAATCGAACAAATGTTTTTGTTGAAGCGTGGGTTTTTCTTCTTCAAACTCTTTTAGTGCACGAGATAATTTATGGTAAGAAAGCTTTTCTTTTTCCCGTTTCACTTGAAAACGAAAGAAAAATTGCTGCCATAAATAATACTTCAGAATGCGGTAGCCCACATTAATTCCAATATCATTCATTAAACCACCCGGTTCCTATTAAAACTAATTTCCATCACTTGTTGAAGTCGATTAGCAATCTGGATGGATTCTTTTAATTTCTGACGATCCTCTTTTGAAAGAGTACGTACATCAATATCATTACTTAATGGTTTTCCTTCTTTAAGTTCAAGAAGGTTTTGCTTTGTTCGCAGAGTTAGAAGAATATGCATAGCTGTTTTTACATTTTCAGCGTCCCTTGGATGGAATGCCTGCATCTTCTTCAATGCTTGAACCCTCTTTATGGTATTGACTTCTTTTATTCCGTATTTTACAGAATGAATGCGAATCATATTGACGATTTGCAAAAGCCCAGACTTTTTGATGTTAAACAATTGATTCCTGGGCTTCAGGTTCACTCGTCCCAAAGGGCCAACAGGAAGTTTGAAACGAAGGGCATCTTTTCTTAATAGTTGTTGCATATTAAGAGACCGTTTCGATTTTTCCGCTAAATAATTTCGAATTTCCTCTGCGATGGAGTAATCACCATAAATGGGGCGGAAATCATAGAACATCGTAATGTTTTGAACTTCCTGTGCATCTATTTCGTATAGCCATTCATCAATCGCCTTTTTCCAATCAGTATAGGATCGTTTCCATTTCTGTTCCTTTGCCATGATCCCGCCAGTACATTCAGGAAAACCGCATGCAGCAAGCTTTAAATTGAGTTTTTCGGTGAATGCCTGGAAATACAAATCAACCTTTTTAAGATCGGACAAGTGGTTATAATCATCGAGAATGATTCCATTATCCTGATCCGTATGAAAGCCTTGCTCACTTCTGCCTTGACTGCCCATTACGATAAAACAATAATTGATAGGTGCAGATCCGAATCCTTCCTGACGCATTTCTTTTTCGGTTAATTGAATGATTTTTCGGTGAAGGCGATCATTATAGTTTGAGATCACTTCGCAAATATCGTAGCCAAAACTATCTTGAAGGAGTAAATCTTGAATGAACTGTTGAAAAGTATTACTTTTCACAGTTGCCAGCTCTATCAGTTCGTCGTTCGAAACGGCTTTTTGGATTTTATATGATAGATCCAAATAATTGGAATCCTGTATATTGAGAAACGAAGTACTGGTCAGAACTCCCACAACTTCATCGTTGCGAGTAATGGGTACAAAATCCACTTCTTCATGCTTGAAATAGGAAAGGGCTTCATATGCAAAGGATTCATCACGAATCCAAAACGGTTTTTTCTTCATCCAGTCTTTAACGGATTCACTGAAAATTGGGTTTGTGATATAAGACAGGATTTCACGTTGGGTAAGAATGCCATGCATTTTTTTCTCTTGATCTACTACCACTAGACCATATGTATCTTCTTCTTTCATCTTTCTGGCAGCGTCAAGAACAGTGGCATTCTCGTCAATGAAGGTAGGGCGATCCATTAACGTATGCACTTTGGTTCGAAACAGGTTGATATTTTCGTCGTCGGATTCAGTGGCAGATTTCACTTTTATTTCATCGTACAATGTTTTCATACGATTTCCGATGCTTTCGAAGATGATTTTTGAAAAGTCATTGTTCTTGGTCATAATCTCCAATAGTCGATCCTTCTGAATGCGGAACACGGTACAATCCTCTATTGCCTGTACGGAAAAGGTCATTTCACCGCTTGTAAGCATAATCATAATCCCGATTAAGTCTCCAGGATAGTAGAATCGGAGTGAATACTGCTTGCCGCTTGAGCGATGGAGAACATTCTTAGCAAGTCCCGAGACAAGGAAGTATATATCAAGTTCTTCTACCGTTTCATCTTCATGAAAAAGGAATTCACCCTTCTTGAAGGTGGTGTATTTAGAGCCGGAAATAATGTAATCTAACTGTTCAGTGGTTAGAACATCAAAGGGATAGTGATCTCGTATAATTTGTAATAATTCCTGCTGGTTCATCGAATACCTCCCGTTCTCAATAGTCCCATAGTACTTTAACATAGAGTTCCCTATTTTGAAAACGATAAAACGGGATCTTCCGGACATCCTGATGGGAGTTTGAATTGATAGATTGAAAGGTCAAATTTGTTACATCTTCACGATATCGATTAATGATAAGGAGAAATCGATATAGCTGTGAAAAAGGGATGAGAAAAAGGTGTCCCGTTTTTGGGGCACCTTTGAGACTTACTTATTAGTGAGAATAAATTCAGCAGCTCCCATTAAGTTAGTAAACATGTTATCGGCGTTATATAGGTGAGAGGGGCTGTCTGCAAGTAAGATAGTAGTGCATCCCGCTTTGCGACCAGCTTCAATATCTACCTCGCGATCACCTACCATATACGATCGTGCAATATCTATATCATGCTTTTTTGCAAGGTCCAAAAGCATCCCTGCTTCAGGCTTCCTGCACTCACAACCCTCGTGCGGCTTGTGAGTACAACAGGAAACCTCTTGAATGAATCCCCCAGCCTTTTCAATTTCCTTTAACATATGTTCGTGAATGGATTGAAGTTGTTCATGAGAAAGATATCCTAACCCAACTCCACCCTGGTTGGTAACGACGAAAATTAGAAAATCGGAATCAGTCAATAACTTAATAGCTTCAAGGACTCCCTCCAGGAAATAAAATTGATCGGGTCGATTAACAAATGTCACCCTCTGTGTTTTTACCTCATTGATTACTCCATCACGATCAAGAAAAACAGCTTTTTTCATCAGTAGACCTCCTTATTCGATCTTTTTCTCCAATAAATCCTTACTACATGTCGCTTTATGCGGTTTCCGAGGAAATAATGACAGATTATTCTGTCATTTACGGAAGTAATAATCCAAAACGCTTTAATTGAAATCTTACCACCTTTCGTTTATTTATACTGACTGGAAGAGGGACGGACCTTTTCATGGTCTGTCCCTATCCATTATAGTTTTTGAATAAAGGCGACTTTAAGGTAATCACTTTGTTTGTATTGACTGAGGGTTTTAAAGTCTTCCGGCAGTGTGTATTCTTCGAGTATTTTATATTTTCCATTAGTTTCTTTAAAGGCTGTTTCAATAAAACTTTTGAATTTCTTCATATTGAAGGTGCTGCAATTAGTGGATGCCACAATGGTACCCTTTTTTTCAGTAATGGCAATCGCTTCTTTTAACAAATCTTTATAATCCTTAGCTGCACTGAATGTATGTTTCTTTGAACGGGCAAAGCTTGGTGGATCGAGAATCACAAGATCAAAGGTCAATTCTTTTTTTACTGCATATTTAAAGTACTTAAAGACATCTTCCACAATGATGTTTTGTGCTTCGTAATCGATCCCGTTAATACTGAATTGTTCAATCGTTTTACTTAAACTGCGATTAGCGAGATCAACGCTGGTTGTTTCTAAGGCACCACCGAGTGCAGCGAAAACAGAAAATGCTCCTGTGTAAGAGAACGTATTCAATACACGTTTTCCTTCAGAGTACGAGTCACGTATTCGTTTACGCACTTCACGTTGGTCTAGGAAAACCCCTACCATCGCGCCGTCATTTAAATAGATGGCAAATAGAACGCCATTTTCTTTGACGAGAAGGGGGAATGAAGGGCGGGTTCCTTCAACGAAATCATCTTCTTCCACATATTTTCCTTCCTGTGCAAATCGCTTTTTCTGATAAATGCCTTTATAATCCGTTAATTCTCTTAACCCTTGCATTACTTCTTCCTTAAAGGCATAGGCTCCTTTTGAATACCATTGAACGAGGTAGTATCCATCAAAGTAGTCAATGGTGATGCCTCCAAATCCGTCTCCTTCACCATTAAACACTCGAAACGCTGTCGTATCTTCACTATAAAAGAGGTGAAGACGTTGATTGATGGCAGCTTGAAGCTTTTTTAAGATAAAGTCTCTATCAATTGCTTCTTGTTCCTTCCAACTCAGAAGCCATCCGATTCCTTTGTTCTGTATTCCGGAGTAGCCTTTGGCGATAAAGCCATTTTTATTGTCTACAAGTTTGAGAATTTCTCCTTCTTGAATATTCTCAATCGATGATGTCACATTTTCTTTATTAAGAAGGGGAAATCCTTTTTGGAAATGTTGTATGTATTTTGGGTTTGCTTTAATGATTCTTTCTTTTGTCATTCTACTCATCCTAACCTTGAGGTTTAGTCTTGTGTAGTATAGAACGTAAAGGAAGTTTACGCAACTGCACATCAAAAAACTTCCCTATTCAGATATAAAACTGTCTGAATAGGGAAGTAGGTCATTTACCCCATAAGTGATCTCCTACAAGCCGGTCTACTTTTATCGTTTCATGTAGACCGCTATGAGAGATGGATGGATCATACACTATCCTGGATTGATATTGGTTTTTTTCAAATAGTGATTGACTGCCTATAGCACTTTGAACATTCACCACATCATCACCCGATCCTGCTATGGATAATACGTTTATATCGGCAGGGATTAAATGGCGATTCAAAAACAACTTCTTCAATGCACGTGATTCAGGTTTTAAGTCTATAACAGCTGCGCCTGTATTAATTTGATCATAGGATGCTTTCGTAACACCAAGGAAAGGGGTAGCAATCGAAATAAATTTATGGGTCTTAGGGACAAACGAGCTATCCCTGGTATTTAGAATATATTTTGTTGACGCAAGACCGCCCATAGAGTGTCCCACAATATTTACATTTGAAACGTCAAACTGATGATGTAACAGCTTCATGGCATTTTCTAACCAAATCGCCTGTTTCTCCAATGATGCCCGATTATCTTCAAAGATGACTTGAACGAGTGGAGGGGAAGTGGGATTTGGGGAAAGAGTTCCTTTATACACTACACTGCCATTCTCAGACACATAAATCTCCAACGTTTTTTGACCCCAGCCATGCTGGTTTTCAAATCGTTCCAGCATCGTTCTGAATGAATTGTATGTACCTTTGTACCCGTGCACAAAGACAGTAGGAAATTTCTCTTCAAAGGTCAACGGTTTTTCACTGGATTGTACATTTGTAGTGCGAAATATTATATATAAAGTGAAGAAAGAGATAATGATGCCACTCCACAAAAACGAATGTTTATGATTGATCGACAAGGAAATCGCTCCTTAAAAAAGGTATACTTCTATTGTAAAGGATTCGTGAAGTATTGAATATGTTAAAAAAGAAATTTGTTTGTCATATTATATGTAACTTTTACCAATAATGGTACCGACAATTTATATTAGTAATTCTTTTCTCCAAAAGTATGATATAGAGTAAATAATATTGTGAACGAAAACCTCAATAAAAAAAGGCTTAAATAAAATATTTAAGCCAACACCATTATTCTTCCTTCGAAATCAAATATTAAACCCAATCACCGGCTTTGAAGATAGGTTCAATCGTTCCGTCTTCCTTTTCGCCGTCGATATCTAACTGAGCCGATCCTATCATGAAATCTACATGAATCATGCTTTCGTTAAAACCTACTTTCCGTAATTGTTCCGCTGTCATATTTTTGCCTTCTTCCACACACACTGATAAAGCTCTACCCAGAGCTATATGACAAGAAGCATTTTCATCAAAAAGTGTGTTGTTAAAGATTATGTTTGTATTAGAAATAGGGGAGTTGTGAGGAACCAAAGCCACTTCTCCTAAATAGGAGGCCCCTTCATCTGTATCAAGCAGATTTTTCAGGGTTTCATATCCTTCCTCAGCTGAAAACTCTACCACTTTACCGTCTTTAAATGTTAGGGAAAAGTTCCTGATTAACGTACCGCTATAGTTAAGTGGTTTCGTACTCGAGACAGTCCCATTCACACCATGTTTGACTGGAATTGTAAACACTTCTTCCGTTGGGAGGTTCGGAACAAAGGGAACTCCCTGATCATTTGTGAACTGGGCACTGATCCATTTTGTTTGTGGATGGAATTCAATGGAAAGATCTGTTCCAGGTCCTTTATAATGAAGCTTTTTGTATTTGCTTTCATTTAAACGGTCTGCGTTCTTATTCAGATTACTAATATGAGATTCCCATAGAGCAACGGTGTTCTCCTGATCCGTCCGGGTTGTATAAAAGATGTTTTCCCATAGTTTATCGATTGCTTCGTCTTGAGAGAGTTCCGGGAAAACAGTTTGAGCCCATTCCATTGTAGGGATTGCCGCTATTAACCAGCTTATTTTACCGCCGCCGATATAAGCAGAAAAATCTTTCATTGCTTCAGCGGAAGCTCTGTTCAATATTGCAACCCTTTTTGGATCTGCATCTTTTAATAGGGAAGGATTTGGTGAGGCTAAATTTAATAGCGCTACATTGTTTTCCGCCATTTCAATAAATCCTTTTGCCTTCCAATCAGGAAACGCTTTCAGTCCTTCCTCAGAAGAATTGTCTAAGCGGATTTTCTTTAACTCTTCATCGTAGAAGTCGGTTAGTACATTTAATACGCCCGCTTCATATGCCTTCTTAGTAACAAGTCGAACAAATTTGTACGCTGTAATAGGTGCAGAAATCAGAAGTTCTTGATCCTTTTGCAGGTTTAGTCCTACCTGTACGATTAAATCTGCGTATCTTTCTAAATTACTTTCAAATGCATGATTCATCTAAAATCCCCCTTAATATGTATTCAATACTAACTATATCTCTTTATTCAGAACATTTCATTGAATAATTACAGATGCACGTAAAGGATGTGAACCTTCTTTAATTGCGATTTGTACTGGTTCACATATGGTGGATCACCAGATGAGCTGAAAGATTGAAAAGGACTGGTCCTAAAAGGGCCAGTCCTGATTGTTTTGATTTTTATAATTTGCTTGAGAATGGTGGGAATTCTTCTTCCGGGGAGTTGATAACAACAACACCAGAGAGTGCCATAGCAGTAAGGCTGGTGATTAATAATAATTTTTTCACCTTTTTCATCATTTCACCTCCTATAAAGTTAACATTTCTTCATAAATGAGATTGGCTTCATTTAGATGAAATGCTGCATATTTATATTTTCTAACCCCTTGGTAATATTGGCCAAGGAATTTAGAATACTCAGCATATAATAGATGGGATCCGCTCTTTTTAAAGAAGGGCAGTGCATACTCCTTCATAAAAGCTTCAAAACCTTGTGGAAAATCAGTTAAAGCAAACTGATAATAAGATAATTGATAGAATTTATCCGGGAACTTTTCTTTAGAACAAAGATGTAATCCTTTAGGTAACCAGAAACGCACCTCGGAAAATTGGTTCTTTTTATAATATTCCTTGACCAGAGAGAGAATAGAGTAAAGCTTTCCTTCTTCGTCTGAGCCTTTCAATTCAATACTTCGCAAATAATGCTGAATGGCTTCATCGCTCTTGTTCATAAAGGATTTTAAATATCCTAAGTTTTGCTCTACCTTTGAATTTAACGACGTATAGTCTATGGATTGAGAAATGAAATTGGCCCACTCATAATGCTTTATTGCTTCTTCGCTATAACGTATACGCCGATAGCAAATTCCTAAAATCAAATGCACCTCAGCGCATCTTTTCTGGTAGTAGACGCCCTGGAAAATAGAGAGTGACTTCTCCCCGTAGAAGATTGCTAATCGGTACCTACTTAAACGAGTCAAGACCAGGCTGAATAAATAATATAAATCTGCTCTTTCTTCTTCATTAATCACATTTCCAAGTACATAGCAGGTTTCAGCTTCTTTCAGTTCTTCTTTGGCTTTATCGTACTCTTCAATCAAATAATAATAGTTCCCTTTGTATTTGTGATAATAGAATTTCAGCGTATCGGTCAGTTCTTTATAATTGGATTGGATTTGTTTCATGTGTTCCAATGCATTCTGAAGGTTCCCTTTAATTAATTGAACACGGAAGCAAAGGATTTTATAGAATAAATGTGGAATGAGATCATCCGTCTGTTCCAGGTCCTTCTTAACGACTGCATTGATCGACTTAGATTCCTCTGTTTTATTCCACAGTAGGGCATGGTTCCAATTCTGAAGTAGTTTGTTCAAATGGCCAGTCGTATCAAGCAGACTATTTACACCTAATCGGTCACAGAGTAAATTAATTATGTCATTTGACGGAGTAACTTGATTGTTTTCCAGTTTGGAAAGATATGATACGGAAATAATCCCTTTTGATAAATCTTCTTGTGTTAAATTTCGTTTAAGTCTGTGAAAGCGGATTTTAGAACCGATTGTCATATGATCCTTCTCCTCTAACTGGCTTTAATTGCTCATCTCTTTTAGGTAATTGTTATTAAAATAGTAACATATAAAAAAGGTAAATGTTTTGAATATTCCTATAATTATATTTTTTCTGGGTATTTTGTATGGTCTTTTATTCATCTTACTTCAGTTGAATGTTGATTCGTCAAACGCCTTCCTTTGTTATAATGAAACTAGTGAAAGTTTTAAGAGGGGGTATTCCACTTTGATTGATTTAAGAAGTGATACAGTAACAAAACCAACGGAAGAAATGCGAAGGGCTGCTTTCGAGGCTGGAGTAGGGGATGATGTGTATGGAGAAGATCCTACAGTCATAAAGCTTGAGAGAGTAGCGGCCACCTTACTTGGTAAAGAAGCGGCTCTATTTGTAACAAGTGGTACTCAAGGTAACCAAGTTGCAGTTTTAACACACACACGTCCAGGGAATGAAATTCTATTAGAAGCGAATTCACATATTTTCTACTATGAATCAGGAGCGGTTGCCGCATTGGCAGGTGTTCAAACACGTACGATTAATGGGATAAATGGAGTGATGGATCCGATTGAAGTAGAAGCGGCTATACGTACTGAAGATCAGCACTTTCCAGAAACAGGGCTCATTTGTTTGGAGAATACACATAATCGCGCAGGTGGAGCAATTGTGTCTCCAGAGAATATGAAAGCGATCTATACACTTGCAAAAAAACATTCAATTCCTGTGCACATCGATGGAGCAAGGCTCTTTAATGCAGTATATGCTAGTGGAAGGGATATTAGGGAGTTCACTGATCATTGTGATACTGTTCAAATATGCTTATCCAAAGGGTTGGGTGCTCCTATAGGGTCTATTATCGCAGGTGATCATGCATTTATTGATCGTGCCCGAAAGTGGAGAAAACGGTTAGGGGGTGGCTTAAGACAGGTAGGAATGATTGCAGCTCCTGGATTGGTTGCATTAAAGACTATGAGAGAACGATTAGTGGAGGATCATGAGAAAGCGAAAGTACTAAAGGAAACCCTTCAAGCCTGTATGGGTATTGAAGTAATCAATCAGGTTGATACGAATATTGTCGTTGCAGATGTAAAGGGAAGAGGGACCACATCAGAGCAATTTATTGATGAGTTAAAAGAAAAGGGAATATTGGCAGTGACCTTTGGACCTACTCTTGTACGTTTTACCACTCATTATGATGTTTCAATGGAAGATATAAACAAGGTGTCTGGAATTTTAAGGAGCCTTTCTTAATTACTGGAGGAAATTTTCTGATCATTTAGGTAGGGAAGGGACAAAAAAGCCCTTCCACTTTTCTTACTCTTTGTGATCTAGTTTTTTTCCATGGTGTGGATGTGGATGCCATCTCATCATGTAGTCATTGTCTTTCAGTTTTTGATACTTAGCTTCCATCATTTTAAGTACGTTGTCTCCCTGTTCTTTTGAGAACACGCCATATTCTACATATTTGTTCACAAGTTCTTTTTTTGTTGAATACATTTGTTCATGCAATTTGGCAAGCTCCGTTTTTTGTTCTTCAGTAAGGTTTACCTTGGGCGTTTGTGGTTCACCTTCTGCTGCTGCAAATGTACCGACACTCAGGCTAATCAAGAATACAGCTAAGATAGATACAACCATTTTTTTCATTTTATTCACTCCTTTCCAATGTTTCTCTCATATTCTTTGCGGAAAACTCGCAGAATATGTAGGAATAGATGAATAAGAGGGGTATATGATAGGGTAAAGACCATTAGGTATAGGGAAGGTGGCTTAAATATGTTTAAACAGTTTTTGTCAAGTATTGGGATAGGACATGTTAAAGTAGATACAATTGTGCACAAAACTAAAATTTCTCCTGGAGATTTAATTGAAGGTGAAGTCGTTTTGATCGGTGGTATGGCCGACCAGCCTATTAATGAAATTCATTTATTGCTTCTCGAGAAATATGAGGAGGATAAAAAAGATAGTGACTTTTCCTATCATGAAAAAGATTTAGACACGATTATCCTTGATAAAATCGGTACAATCGGTGCGGGTGAAGAAAAGAGGATTCCTTTCACGTTTCCTACATCTACAGATCATCCCAAAACAACGGATGCAAACAAAACCATTTTAAGAACCACAGTAGACATACCCCAAGCGGTTGATCCGACAGATGAGGATAGCATATACGTCGTTTAACTTTAAGGCAGATTCTATTATTGAATCTGTCTTTTTATTTAGTTATAAGAACAATAAGAGTAAATGTTCTCATTGAAATCCATAAAAACCCAATGTAAAATGTAGTAAGCGTATACATTCTAAAAATTCAGACATTTAAATGTATACAAATTAAAAGAAGAAGGAGGAATTTGATGGGTGGAATATGGTTAGCGGTAATAGGAGGGCTTGTCTTTTTATTTGGGTATAAATATTATTCTAAGCTTATTGCTGAGAGGGTGTACCGTCTGGATCCGAATTATGTGACGCCGGCACACCAATACAAAGATGGTGTCGATTTCGTGCCAACGAATAAGTTTGTTCTGTGGGGTCACCATTTTACTTCTGTAGCGGGGGCGGCTCCGATTGTAGGACCGGCAATCGCCGTTTACTGGGGATGGCTTCCAGCATTTCTGTGGGTCATTTTAGGGACAGTATTTGCAGCTGGGGTGCATGATTTTGGAACTTTGGTTCTTTCAGTTCGAAATAAAGGACAATCCGTCGGTTCATTAGCCAATAAGTTAATAGGGAAAAGAGCAAAAGTACTATTTTTGTTTATTATTTTAATTCTTGTATTAATGGTTAATGCAGTATTTGCATGGGTTATCGCAAATCTTTTTATTACATTCCCGGCAAGTGTCGTATCAGTTTTCATTCAGATCCCGCTAGCGATATGGATTGGGTATTCAGTTTACAAACGTAATGGCAGCATGTTATTGCCTTCAATCGTTGCACTGGCAGTCATGTATGCATCAGCTGTCATTGCCAGCCGGGTTGAATTTTTGCAAATTGATTTAGTTCGTTATTTTGGTGGACAAGAGGCCACATCATTGTTTGGCTTGAGTTCAACAAGCATGGCTTTCTTTGTGTGGATCGTCATTCTGATGATTTATGTGTACATAGCTTCAACTCTACCTGTTTGGAAGCTATTACAGCCACGTGATTATATCAACTCCCATCAATTAATTGTTGGTTTGGGATTGCTTTACCTTGGTCTCTTATTTACAAATCCAGAAATTACCGCACCAATGACAAACGGAGCTGCAGATGTTTCCTGGTTCCCGTTACTATTTATTACGATTGCTTGCGGTGCCATTTCCGGATTCCACGGGTTGGTTTCATCGGGCACATCGTCAAAACAGTTGGATAAAGAAACGGATGCACGCTTTGTAGGATATTTAGGTGCTGTAGGTGAAGGAGCACTTGCATTGATAGCAATCATTGCATGTATTACATTTTTTCCGAATGTTGAAGAATTCCAAGCGACTTACAGCGGTTTTGCTGCAGCAAGTGGAGCTGGGTTGGGTGTCTTCATCCAAGGAGCCGGACAACTTGCAACAGGTGTAGGAATTCCTGCTGATATCGCAGCTACGATTGTTTCAGTGATCATTGTGAGCTTTGCTGCAACAACATTGGACTCTTCTGTTCGACTGATGCGATATATCATTGCCGAGTTGGGAGAAGAATACAACGTAAATCCTTTAACAAATGCTCATGTTGCAACTACGATTGCCGTTGTTTCAAGTGCAGCCTTAACTATATTACCTCAAGGCCCTAAAGGATTCGGGTCAGGTGGATACCTTCTATGGCCACTTTTTGGTACATCGAATCAATTGCTTGCGGGAATCAGTTTACTTCTGATTACCATCTGGCTTAAGCGACAAGGAAGGAATTATATCGCCACATTAATTCCAATGGTATTCCTTATGTTCATGACCTTATGGGCGATGATTAACCAAGTAGTGTTTGAATGGTCAGGTATCGGTGAATCAGAAGGGAATATGCTGCTCTTTATCTTTGGAAGTATCATTCTCATTTTCACCTTATGGATTCTTATAACTGCTGCATCTTCCCTATCTAAAAAGGGAGATGACCCTTCACAGTTCTCTGCTTAGTTAGGAGAAAAGGGTGACTCGGGTTCGAGTCCCCTTTTTCTACTTATTTTTGAAGAAGGAGCAAGATTATCGAAATTATCATGCCACATAACAGAAACAACTATAAGGGGGAACACGAATGGATTCGTCTATGAAAGAAAAGTTCAAAAGAATCATACAGCTCTATGATGACATGATTCGCCTCCCTCACAAAACGGAAATTGCCAGGGAATTAAGAGATGAGGATGATTTATTCTTATTATTGCTCTATTCAGATATGCTTGGCCTGCCGAATCCCGTTTTTTATTACACATTGGAACTTTATCCGTATATAATAGAGAAATTTCACGATTGGCATTTAAGAATGGGAATGGAGCACTCACCCTTAGATGGCATCAGATGTTGTTGAAGTAAAGTGAGGGGGATATGTACATGAATGAATTACAACACCAGTCCATTCTTTTTGTAGGAGGTAAAGGAGGAGTAGGAAAATCAACATCTGCCTCTGCTTTAGCCGTAATGTTTGCGAATATGGGAGAAAAGACGCTAATCATCTCAACAGATCCCGCGCATAACCTGGGTGATATTTTTCACCAGGAAATCAAGGGGTATAAAACCCCTCTACTCAAAAATCTATGGGGGATAGAAATTAATCCGGAGATTGAAACACAGGATTACATTAACGGAGTGAAACGAAATTTAAAGGGAATGGTTAAATCAAAGATGGTGAATGAGGTTCACCGTCAAATCGATATGGCTGCTTCGGCACCTGGGGCAGAAGAAGCAGCATTATTTGACCGAATGGTTTCCATCATTCTCGAGGAAGGAAATGAGTTCGATAAAATCATTTTTGACACAGCACCTACAGGCCATACAATCCGACTTTTATCTCTTCCTGAATTGATGGGAGTCTGGATGGACGGGATGCTTGAAAGGCGGAAGAAAACAAACAAGAACTATTCACAGCTATTAAATGATGGGGAGCCGGTAGAAGACCCCATTTATGATGTCCTGCAAAAGCGTCGTGAAAAGTTTTCAAAAGTACGGGGGATTCTACTGGATCAAAAAAGAACAGGATTTATATTTGTACTCGTTCCTGAAAGGCTCCCGATACTGGAAACAGAAAAAGCCATTGAATTGATGTCTAAGCACGGATTGAATATTGGGGGACTGATCATAAATAAGATCCTTCCGATTCAGGCAGATGGAGAGTTCCTCCAAAAAAGGAGGGACCAGGAAAATTTATACCTACAGTTGATGAAAGAGAAGTTTACAAACCAGACGTTTTATCGTATTCCTCTATTAGAAGAAGATATCTGTTCACCACGTCATCTCGACAAGTTTGTAGACTATCTACAGAAAGAAGTAATTAGTGGTGAAAGAACCATATAACATAAGAGTGTACATAGGAACTTACGGACCATTAGGCTATTTTCTCTAATGGTCATTTTTATTTTTTAGGAGGGAAAAATCATATTTTGTCGAAAATGTAATGAAATCAATGAAAATAAGGGAGTGGTATCCATGAGTGGTGATAAGAAACATTTACCGGGAATTCTTCCGTTGAAGAAAAGAGAAGAAACACAGAACCGATGGCTATTTCATCGACTTAATACCCTTTTACCTTCCTTAATGAAAAAGCATAATCTAGATATGTGGATTATTGCGGGCAGAGAGTATAATGAAGATCCTGTTCTGAAGAGTCTCTATCCGGCATCAATAGACAGTTCCGGGAGATTGACGATTCTAGTGTTTTACCTTGACGAAGATCAGCAATTGAAAAGGTGGGTACTACACAATAACCCGAACTTTGAGCCATTTTATGAACGTGTTTGGAAGCCGGAAGACTGTGATCAATGGGTGTGCCTTAAACGACTTATAGAAGAGCATTGCCCTGATACAATTGCCTTGAACTATTCCACATCCTTTGCTGCAAGTGATGGGTTAAGTCATTCGCTTTACCAACATTTAAGCATATTACTCGATGAGTACTCACATAAATTTGTGTCTGCCCAACACATCATTGTTGATTGGCTGTCGATAAGGTCATCGAAGGAACTCACAGCCTATCCTTCAATAGCGGAACTTGCGAGGCAAATAGCGGCAGAAGCTTTATCCGGAGCGGTGATCCATCCGGGTATCACAACGACTGAAGATGTAGTTGATTGGATAAGGCAACGGGTCTTGGATTTAGGAATGGAAACGTCATTTTACCCTACGGTAGATTTACAAAGAAAAGGGGCAGTGATGGAACGATTAGAAGGGGAAATCATTCGATGTGGAGATATTGTACATTTGGATTTTGGTATTCGTTATCTCGGTTTAGCGACAGATACCCAGCAACTTGCATACGTTCTCTATCCAGGCGAGGAAGAAGCTCCTGAAGGACTTCAATCCGCATTACAAACAGCCTTAAGGTTTGAAGATATCATTACAGAAGAAATGAAAGTGGGAAGAACAGGAAATGAAGTGTTTCAACGGGCAATGAGCAAGGCAAGAGATGAAGAGATAGAGGCGATGCTTTATTCTCACCCCATAGGAAACCATTGTCATGAGGCAGGAGCCTTAATGGGACTATATGATCAACAAAGAGACCTCCCCATTAAAGGCGACCTGCCACTAACAGCAAATACCTGCTATGCCATGGAGTTCAACATCAAACAATATATTCCTGAATGGAATCAGGTTATCCCGATCTATCTGGAGGAACCCGTTGCCTTCATTCAAAACCGTTTGGAATATATGGCAAAAAGGCAAATGTTCTTCTATCTTATATAATGAGTGAATGAGTACAATTCCCCCAATTGTACTCATTTATTATTTAGCATTTTTCATAAAAATGGTGGATTATCTCCTTAACTTTATACCTATCTGGGTATATTATAGTGAATGTAGCAAGAAAACAACAAGCCAACAGGAGGTGTTTTTATGGAATACAATTCACAAGTTAAAAATCGAATTAAACGTGTTGAAGGGCAGCTCCGTGGAATCGTAAGAATGATGGAGCAAGGGGAGGATTGTAAAGACGTTATTACACAACTTTCCGCAGCAAAGACAGCTCTAAACCGTTCCGTAGGCTTAATTGTTAGTATGAACCTTGTTGAATGCGTAAGGGATTCACAATAGACGGGTGAAAATACAGAAGACCTAGTAATAGAAGCTGTGAATTTATTAGTGAAGAGTCGATAAAAAAGAAGTTGACATCTTTTTTTATATCATATAATATACCCTTATAGGTATTTTAAAAACAATCATTCTTAGGAGGAATTATAAATGAACGCAGATAAAGTACTAGATGCAAAAGGATTAGCTTGTCCAATGCCGATTGTAAAAACTAGAAAGGCTATAAAAGAAATTGAAGCTGGTCAAATTTTAGAGGTTCAAACAGCGGATAAAGGTGCTAATAGTGACTTAACAGCCTGGGCTAAATCTACAGGACATGAATTGCTCAATTCAAATGAAGAAAATGATGTATTTACATTCTGGATTAAAAAAGGATAAATTTTTTTAAGGGGATCAATACCCCTTACAGTAAATAGGAGGAGATACAATGTCAGAAAGAAAAACAACCAATATCATTCTCTTTAGTGGAGATTACGATAAAGCGATGGCTGCATATATCATTGCGAACGGTGCTGCAACTTATGATCATGACGTAACCATTTTCCATACATTCTGGGGATTGAATGCTTTAAGAAAAGAAGAAATGGTACCTGTGAAAAAAGGATTTATGGAGAAAATGTTTGGGAAGATGATGCCTCGTGGCGCAGATAAACTAGGATTATCCAACATGAATTTCATGGG
Organism: Rossellomorea sp. GQ25; assembly: GCF_059758515.1. Classification (NCBI taxonomy): domain Bacteria; kingdom Bacillati; phylum Bacillota; class Bacilli; order Caryophanales; family Bacillaceae; genus Rossellomorea; species Rossellomorea sp. GQ25. Next base: position 317,336 of record NZ_JCAXEQ010000001.1, read on the forward strand.
TATGGGCCCTAAAATGATCAAAGGTGTTATGAAGAAGCATAATGCTATGCCTTTACCTGATTTAATTGACATGGCAAGGGAACAAGAAATCAAACTGGTTGCGTGTACCATGACAATGGATTTATTAGGTTTACACAAAGATGAATTATTAGAAGAAATCGAGTATGCAGGAGTAGCTGCGTATTTAGCGGATGCTGAAAATGGGAACGTGAACTTGTTCATCTAATTTTTTTGCAATAAAATATACCCCGTTAGGTAATTGGAGGTTTTATAAATGAACACGATTGAATCAAACTTCGTATTAGATGCAAAGGGATTTGCTTGTCCAATGCCGATCGTAAAAACAAAAAAGACCATGAATAACCTGGAAGCAGGACAAGTGATTGAAATTCAAGCAACAGACAAGGGATCGAAGGCGGATCTTCAAGCTTGGGCAAAGAGTTTTGGACATGATTATCTCGGAACCATTGAAGAAGGAGATGTTCTGAAGCATTTTGTCCGCAAATCAAGTGGTGAAGAGGCTGTAGAGCGTAAACATGAGTCAGTAACAGATAATGATACATTAGCAGGTAAATTAGGCGATGAAAATGTCGTTGTTCTGGATGTCCGTGAAAAAGCCGAATATGCATTCAAACATATTCCAGGCTCGATTTCAATGCCACTCGGAGAACTGGAAACTCGTGTGGATGAACTTAATAAAGACAAAGATATTTATGTAGTATGCCGTACAGGAAACAGAAGCGACATGGCGGCGCAATTATTAGCTGAAAAAGGATTTACTAATGTAATCAATGTAGTTCCAGGCATGAGCGATTGGACTGGAGACGTTGAATCGAACGTGAAGTAAAATTATTAACACTAATACTGGGAGGTTAAATTAATGTCAGTCAAACCAATGAAATCTAAAGTTGTAGCTCAAAAAGTCATGAACAGAGAAGGTTTATTCATTTTAGATGTTCGTAATGCAGATGCCTTTGAAGATTGGAAAATTGAAGGTGTAAAATTTGAATACCTGAACATCCCATATTTCGATCTTTTAGATGGGGTAGAAGAAATAATGGATCAACTTCCTAAGGACAAAGACATTCTTGTCGTATGTGCGAAAGAAGGTTCTTCTATTATGGTAGCTGAAATGCTTTCAGATGAGGGGAAGGACGTTTCTTACCTCGAAGGCGGAATGAAAGCTTGGAGCGAACATTTGGAATCTGTTAAAGTGGGTGAATTAACAAATGGCGGAGAGCTTTATCAATTTGTACGTTTAGGTAAAGGTTGTCTATCCTATATGGTCGTGTCAAATGGTGAAGCAGCGATCGTGGATGCTACTCGTATGACTAATATCTTTATCGACTTTGCAAAAGAAAAAGGCGCAATGATTACAAATGTATTTGATACTCACTTGCATGCCGATCATATTTCTGGTGGACGTAACATTTCAGAAGCAACAAATGCTACCTATTGGTTGCCTCCTAAAGATGCTGAAGAAGTTACTTTTGAATATGCAGCTCTTGAAGACGGGAATGAAGTCGTGATTGGAAATACAACGATTGATATCACAGCTCTGTACTCACCGGGGCATACCATCGGGTCAACTTCATTTGTGATTGATGGAAAGTATTTAATATCTGGTGACATTCTATTTGTGGACAGTATCGGACGTCCGGATCTTGCCGGGAAAGCAGACGATTGGGTAGCTGATCTTAGAGAAAGTCTTTACAAACGGTATAAAGACCTTTCTATGGAGCTTACCGTTTTACCGGCTCACTTTATGAGTATTGATGAATTAAATGAAGATGGCTCTGTAGGTGAAAAGCTAGGAACATTATTTGCAAAAAACCACGGTTTAAATATCGAAAGTGAAGAAGAATTCAGAAAGCTGGTATCTGAAAACCTTCCACCTCAGCCAAACGCGTATCAAGAAATTCGTGAAACGAACATGGGTAAAGTAACTCCAGATGAAGAGAAACAGCGTAAGATGGAAATTGGACCAAACCGTTGTGCTGTTCGATAATCAATCTTACTAATCTAAAGAAATAATCAAAATGGGAACCTGCCAGAAAGGTTCCCGTTTTATTAGAAGAGGAGGAACAACACGATGGATTTGGCATTTATAATGACAATCTTTCTTATCGGATTTGTCGGCTCGTATATATCAGGAATGGTCGGGATCGGCGGTAGTATCATTAAATATCCCATGCTCCTATATATCCCGCCATTGCTTGGAGTAGCAACATTCACTGCTCATGAAGTTTCAGGTATTAGCGCAGTTCAAGTATTCTTTGCTACACTTGGTGGGGTTTGGGCTTACCGCAAAGGAGGCTATCTTAATAGAACCCTTATCACTTACATGGGTGTAAGTATTTTAATGGGCAGCTTCATTGGCGGGTATGGTTCGAAATTCATAAGTGAGGCTGGAATTAATATTGTGTACGGAATTCTTGCATTAATTGCAGCTATCATGATGTTCATTCTTAAAAAAGGCATGGATGATTGTAAACTCGAGGACGTTACATTTAACAAGTGGTTAGCTGCATCACTTGCCTTGATCGTCGGGATTGGAGCAGGTATTGTAGGAGCAGCAGGAGCTTTCCTCTTAGTTCCGATTATGCTGGTGGTCCTTAAAATTCCGACAAGAATGACAATCGCTTCATCCCTTGCCATCACGTTGATTTCTTCAATTGGATCAACAATCGGAAAGATATCTACAGGTCAAGTGGACTATTTACCAGCTATGATCATGGTCGTAGCTAGTCTAATTGCATCTCCACTGGGCGCTATGGCAGGAAAGAAAATGAATACAAAGATTCTTCAAATGATTTTAGCCGTTTTAATCCTGGCTACAGCGATTAAGATTTGGCTCGATATACTCTAAACCGTTTTGAGCTTAGTTCTAATTCACATAGTATCTTCTACCCTATAGAGGATTTATGGTGAGCAGAACTAAGCTTTTATGTGTTGTAGAATCGTGGCGGTTATAGTAGTGAATAAAAAAGTCATTGTAACTTTCATCTATTATTGTTCGTCTAACTAACAGAAAGAAATAAGACTCTAGATGGATGAACATACTTAATGAGACTAGTACAATGGAAGAGTGGAATAGCTCTATTACCTATCCATCATGAAAAAGGGAGAATGATTAATGAAGAAATTGATTAGTATTGCCTTACTATTATCACTAATGGTGGGCCTCATTCAGCCAGCATCTGCTGCAGATAATGATAAAGAAAGCATTAATGAAAAATTCGGCCTGCCTATCGTTGTATATGGAGAAACACTTACCGGCGAACAAAAGAAAGAGGTTCAAGGTCAATTAGGAATTGAAGAGGGAACTGAAGTAGAAGAGTTTACGGCAACAGGTGAAGACCTTGTGAAGTATATTGAAGGTGAAAGCCGTAATGCCCGTATGTTTTCCTCCGCGATGATTATTCGCAAAGAGAAAGGTGAGGGTCTAAAGGTTAATATCGTGACACCGGAGAATATTACGGAAGTGACGAATTCTATGTATTCAAATGCTCTATTAACTGCGGGGATCGAGAACGCAGTAGTAGATGTCGCCTCCCCTGTAAAGGTAAGTGGTCATTCTGCATTAGTCGGAATTTATAAAGCGTATGATGTTAGTGGAGAGAAGCTTGATACGGTTCGTATGGAGGTTGCCAACGAGGAATTAACCGTGGCAACAGAACTTGCCAAAGAAGCCGGGATTGATAAGGAAGAGGTCAGCAACCTGTTAACCGAAATAAAAAAGGAAATAGCCGAGCAAGATCCAGCTACGAAAGAAGAAGTTGAACAAATTGTTGAAGAGAAGCTCCAAACTCTGAACATCGAGCTAAGCCCGGAGGATCGCCAGTTATTAATCGATTTGTTTGAAAAAATGAGGTCACTGGATATTAACTTTGATAATGTTCAACAACAATTAGATGACTTAACGAATGACATCCAAACCACGATTAAGGAAATTGTCAAAGATGAAGGGTTCGGGCAAAAAGTGTCTGACTTCTTTACTGGCTTGTTAAATGCCATCGCTGATTTCTTTAAATCGATTAAAAATCTATTTGGGTAATTGACTATTTAGTATTTAAAATAACAAAAAGACTGAGTCTGCAAATGACTCAGTCTTTTATTTCAAGTAAAGGAAACCTTAGATAGACCGTTGTTCCCTTGCCTTCCTCACTATCTACAGACAAAGAACCATCGTGTTTATACATGATTTCTTTCGCGATTGATAAACCGAGGCCGTATCCTCCTGTATTTCTTGTTCTCGACAAATCCGAGCGGTAAAATCTTTCTCCAATACGGGACAAGGAACCTGCAGGAATGCCAATACCGGTATCCTCGATCTTCACAACAGCCATTCCACCTTCTTCGTACGATTGAATGAGAATGCGACTCTCTTCAGGAGAATATTTCAATGCATTATCTAAAATATTATAGAATACCTGCATGACCCGGTTGGGATCCCCATTAATAATGGATCCTTCATATAAATCATGTTGGACATCCATTTTTTTGTTTTCTGCATGGGGGCGGATAAGTGTTAAAGAATCCATTATTAACTGAGAGAGTACAATCGGTTCAATATCTAAAGAAAAAGAGGTGTTTTCCAATTTATTCAATTCAAGTAGCTCTGTAATTAATTTCTGCATCCGTATCGATTCTTTTTGAATGAGGTGCAGACTTTCTTCCATTTCTTCAGGGTTCGTTTGTACCTTGTCGGTCAATGCCTTTGCATATCCCCCAATATAGGTAAGGGGAGTCCTTAATTCGTGGGCAACATTCGAAAGAAACTGACGCTTCCGTTCCTCTTGATGTTGAAGCGAATCGACCATACTATTAAAGGTCAGGGCAAGTTCTGCCATTTCATCTTTCGAGTTGACATTGAGCCTGCCTGAAAAATCACCTTTAGCCACTTTATTTGAAAATAGTTGCATTTCCCTAACCGGTTTAAATAATGATCCTAAAGAAGATTGAATGATCAAGAACAATACAAAATAAAACATGACACCTGTGAGTACCAATATAGGGATCCCTTTACTGAAGACTTCCGTCATTTCAGCCAAGGGGATATAAATAAGTAAATACCCCATTAATCGTTCTTCGTTCATAAGAGGAAAGATAGCTCCAATCACATTCCGATTAAATTCTGCTACATATCCTTCTTTCATTACCGGATTTCCTTTAGCCAATTCACTTTTGTCATCGTTATTGATGAGAGGATTTTGGTCAATATGATATGGGAAGCTTTGGGTTAAGTCTTCAAGTTTCTCCACAACAGACACTTCGTAAGGGGAGATCACATTATACCAAAGAATTTTATCCCTTACACTCCCGCTTACGTCACCATAGTGATAGTGATCAGCTGTTCTCTGACCTTGATAAAGCAGTGAGTCCTTAACAGTCCCAATATATAAATCCTTATAGAGAAAATGAATAAAAAGAAATGAAAAGACAATGGTTAAAAATAAGCTGCTTAATAATAGAAGAGAGACTTTTTTATTGAGAGTCAGGTTTGTTTTTTTCAAATGGATCCCTCGAACTTATAGCCAAGGCCCCACACGGTTTCAATCAAAGGTCCATAGTTCTTCAATTTCAGCCGTAATGTTTTAATATGGGTGTCCACTGTACGATCGCTTCCTTCATAATCACTTCCCCATACTTGATCGAGAAGCTGATCTCGCTTATACACTCTTCCTCGATTCCGGGCAAGGAACAAGAAAAGTTCATATTCTTTTAAGGTTAAGCGAGGTGAAAGTTCACCAACTGAAATTGTCCTTGATGCCAAATTAAATGAAACCGGTCCATATCGTTCAATCATCGAATGTTGGGACGATTGATTTCCGTAGGATCTTCTCAGTATCGTTTCGATTCGTGCAACAAGTTCTTCAGCATTAAAAGGTTTAACCATATAGTCGTCACTTCCGAGCTTAAGTCCTTTCACCTTGTCTAAATCATCTCCCTTTGCCGAAAGGAAGATAAAGGGGACCTGGCTTGTTTCCCGAACCTCTTTTATTAATTGATAACCATCCATGAATGGCATCATGATATCCACAACCATGATATCCACATGTGTTTTCTTCAGTTGATCAAGGGCAGCGAGTCCATTCTCTGCATCTATGCAGAAATACTGATCCCTGTTTAAATACAGTTTGATCAGCTGCCTCATTTCCGGCTCATCATCCACAATCAGGACATTCCATTTTTTCAACGTAAACCACTCCTATCCATTCTACACATGCAATGGCATAAATTTTATTATAGACGAAATTAGTGAATTTTTTATGATACAAGAAACATTTACCGTATTAGCTTTCTCCATTTTAGCATGTAATACAGCGGGGTTCGGAGTGAAAATCCGTTAATGGCTCACTACTTTTCCCAGAACATGGACATTTGCCCTTCCCTTTTTCCCATTTCTTAATAGGCTAATAAAGAGGAGTGACGAAGATGTATGAGAGGAGAACCATATACAGAAAGAATTTGATGAACTTATTTAATACAGGATTTCCAAACCTTGGGACTGGATATGACGGCAATCCTCCAGGCGGGTATCAAGGCTATGTACCATGGGAAGGTAACCAGGGTCAAGGAGGGGGATTCGGTGGTGGACCAGGTTATTATAATCAAGGACCTTATGGTAGTACAATGGGATACGGACCACAAGGATTTCAGCCACCTGGATTTCCACAGCCCGGTTACGGTCAACCACCATTTGGGCCGGCAGGAGGATACGGGTATGGTATAAATCCAATCGGTGCAGGTTTGATTGGTCTTGGATTAGGCTTTCTTGGAGGACAGATTGTAAATAGCCCATTTAAGGGCCCACATAAACGCTACTATTATTATCTATAAAATATCAAACCGACTCTAAGGGCAGAGTCGGTTTTTTTAATGGAAATAAATAGTAATTGACTAAATATCTCTCGATGGATCGACCGTTAACTACTACCGAACGAGGAGACATATAAATACACAAACATTTGTATCTGTAGATGCCTTCATCAAGATGATGGGATTGTAGCAACTGTTGTCCTTTTATTTGTAACCGTATATTTTTTTATACTGAATTGAAAAAGCTGAACGAGTGGGTTAATCCCACTCGTTCAGCTTTATTAATCTTGTTTTTTTTCATTGTAATATTGAACCGATGTCATGGCTCCTTCACTCACCATGGAATTGTCTTCAATATTAGTAGGATCTGGATTTCCGCCTTTTTCAACAGGTAGATCTTCTTTTCTTCTCTTTTTGAATTTCGTTACCAATCCTTCTTTAACATTGTGCAGCTGATTACGCTTCTCCTTCGATGATAAGATCCATCCTAATGAACCAGCCGTAACCGTCGCACCAACCAGTAAGGTTTTATTTACTCTCATTTTATTCTTCCTCCTTCAGGGGTTATATAGTTTGTGTAGTATGTTCTTTATTTTCCCGGCATACATGAATTTAAACATTAGAGATTGATTCAAATAAATACAAGAGTGGACAATTATAGAGTTCTAGTTAAAAATATACATAATAGATGTAAAGCAAAGGGAGGAAGAAATCAATGAAGGATATTACCAAACAAAGTGTCATTGGATTTATTGGAACTGGTGTAATGGGGCAAAGCATGGCTGGTCATCTATTGGAGGCCGGTTACCAGGTGGTCGTATATAATCGCACGAAAGAGAAAGCATCGAAGCTTATACATAAAGGGGCAAAATGGGCAGACACACCAAAGGAAGTGGCTGAAATTTCGGATGCAGTCATTACGATCGTTGGATTTCCTACAGACGTAGAAGAAATTTACCTCGGTGAAAATGGTATTCTTCATCACTTAAAATGTGATTCACTTGCCATTGATATGACCACTTCATCTCCTAGATTAGCAGAGAGAATCTTTGAAGTAGGTAAGGGTAAAGGGATATCAACATTGGATGCCCCCGTTTCAGGTGGAGATATCGGAGCCAAAGAAGCAAGGCTTTCAATCATGGTAGGAGGAGACGAGGAATCATTCGAAACGGCAAAGTCCCTTTTAGACCTTCTAGGTTCAAATGTTGTGTATCAAGGAAAGGCAGGAGCGGGACAGCACACGAAGATGTGTAACCAAATCACGATTGCTTCTAACATGATGGGAGTAAGTGAAGCCCTTCTTTATGCGAAGAAATCAGGCTTGAATCCAGATAATGTGCTTAAGAGTATCACCTCGGGAGCGGCAGGTAGCTGGTCCCTTAGTAATCTGGTTCCACGAATGATTGATGAGGACTATGCTCCCGGCTTTTATGTAAAGCACTTTATCAAAGATCTTAAGATTGCCCTTGAATCATCCAGGGAGATGGAAATCAAAACACCGGGGTTAGACTTAGCCCTCTCATTGTATGAAGAATTGGCTCTTAAAGGTGAAGAAAACAGCGGTACTCAAGCTCTGATAAAATTATTGGAAACATAACAGCGAACGCTGCCCCCATATCATACTTCTTTTTTAAATGGGAATAATAGGAGAGTGTTGTTACTAATTTGAAGGTATGGTGATTCTTTTGAAAAAAAATTCATTTAAGCAATTTTCGACACTTATATACACGTTTGGTTCTATCATGACCGTAGTTACCTTCCTTGTATCTTATTTCCAAACGAAAACAATCATTCAAGCAATTAAGAAGTATAGTCCGTATAATTAAGATTTATTGTTTGCAATAACTAAATATAACTTAGACAATGATAGTGAAGATAAGTGAGGAGGGGTCCTGTTGAAGCTAACGGGTAAAAAAGTCATTCAATTAGTAAGTGCAGATTTTGAAGATCTTGAACTGTGGTATCCTGTATTGCGTTTGCGTGAAGAAGGAGCAACTGTACATATTGTCGGCGAAAATGCAAATCAAGAATACATCGGGAAATACGGGGTTCCGATTGTTTCAGAATACGCGTTTAAAGACATCAGTTCCGAAGACTATGATGCAATCCTCGTACCGGGTGGATGGTCACCTGATAAGCTGCGTCGCTATGAAGATGTGATTTCGATGGTTCAAACCATGGACAAGAATAAGAAGCCGATCGGTCAAATCTGTCATGCAGGTTGGGTTTTGATTTCAGCCAAAATTCTTCAAGGTGTAAAAGTCACCAGCACACCAGGAATAAAAGATGACATGGAAAATGCAGGGGCAACCTGGGTAAATGAACCTGTCGTCACAGATGGTCATATTGTTTCAAGCCGCAGACCACCTGATTTACCAGACTATATGAGAGAATTCATTGAAGTGTTAGCAAAATAAATGCACAATTAAAAGGACTGGGGCCAAGAGAAACTGTGATTCAGTTTCACGTGGACCAGTCCTTTTTCGTCCCTATTTCTTTTTATCTCATTTATTTCGATCATTCACCCTTGAGAAAAACGTCTGTTTAACAGATTGATGGGTGGTGATGGCTGCACCCGTTGCGATGAATCCATTGGCAATTCCATTAAAATCAAACCCCAATGTCCATCCACTGGCAGCTACTCCTACCAGCAACAAGATCCAGATAATCAACCAATCCGGAATGTGAGGAGTCCGCTTCAATGCATACCCTAAAACCCATAGCATTGGAACAAGTACAGTGACTTGAGGATCGATGGAAATTCCACTCAATAAATTTCCGACCATATGTTTCACTCCCTAAAATGAAATATGACTTCTATAAAAGCTTATTCGAACAGGATAGTGTTTCATGACAACCTGTACTCGAAGATTTAGGGGAAAGTAGAAAAAGCAAGCATAAACGGTAAAAATAATTGAAGTGGTACGTTCATTAAAATGTTTCCTAATGAAAACTGACCTTTAAAGTGACATAAGAATTGTTCAATGATATTATATTGATTGACCTAATACAAAAAGGAGCTGTTAATAATGGCGAAAAAAGGATACATACAATTTCAGACAGGTGAAAAAATCGAATTTGATCTATTTCCAAATGAAGCACCTGGAACAGTGGCAAATTTCGAAAAATTAGCAAACGAAGGTTTCTACAACGGTTTAAGCTTCCACCGTGTCATCCCTGGTTTCGTAAGCCAAGGAGGATGCCCTAATGGAAATGGAATGGGTGGCCCTGGTTACACAATCAAATGTGAAACAGAAGGAAATCCACATAAGCATGAAGAAGGTTCATTATCCATGGCCCATGCGGGTAAAGATACAGGAGGAAGTCAGTTCTTCATCGTTCATGAGCCACAGCCTCACCTAAACGGCGTTCATACCGTCTTCGGAAAAGTGACTTCAGGAATCGACATCGCTAAATCAATGAGAAACGGCGATGTTATGGAGAAAATGGAAGTATACGACGCGTAATGAAAGAGGGACGGACCTTGGTCCGATTCTTTTGTTAACGAATATTTATTGATGGTAAAGAAAAACAATAGTTGAAATGCTATTCATGATGATGTATTATACTAATACAGGCTGCGTTGTACGTAATCATAACGAAGTTTTAACCTTTAAACTGTAATAGGGAGTTTTACATCGAAGTTGGAATGTCAAGCCTCCACGACCTGAGGACGACAGGAAACCTTCTGCAAACACCCACTTTGAGGAGTGGTGGTTTAAAACTTTCTTATATCAAATTACGGCAAATGTGGCTCCTTACATTAGTATCTCAAGCCAGTTCCCAATCGGGGGCTGGCTTTTTTCATATCTTTAAAAATGAACAGCCAATAAAAAAGACTGAATTCCTAAAGGGAATTCAGTCTGAAGGTTTTTGTAACGAGGCCCCTCCCGTCCGTACATGGTTAAGTGTCCCGCAACAAGCGAATGTTCGGGAGAGGCAAGACAATTGTATCACGCTAGGGCAAGATAAGCAAAAAGATCTAGCGCAGCACTCCAATACGTATTAGATGTTGCTCAATGTCAATGAAATCATTCACTTCAATACGAGGAGTATTGTTTTCTTTCAGGATATCCTGTAATGCTTTCATGGCAAAAGTAACATCTGCCACTTTGGCAGGATGACTATCTGGTTCACTATCACCTGCAAAATAAATGGTTTCATACTCTTTTTTGAGATCAGTAAGAACTTTTGATTTGTCGATTCCATATTTTTCGGAGTGATGTGGATGTTCAGGATCAATATTCATATGTACATTCTTCTCTTTATAGTATCCTTCATTTGAGTATACCTCAACGCCAGTAATCCCGTACTGTTGAAGAATATGATGAATATAGTAATCCGTACCTGCGCTTAAAATATAGAAGTCCCCTCCTTGTGCCTGCACTTTACGGATGAAGGAAGGAACGTGTGCATCAATCTCCAGAGAATGTATATCTTCAATGATCTGACTTTCTTCTTGATGTATGGAAGTGAAAACCTGACGCAAAAATTCGATGTCCTTTATTTCTCCACACTTCCATTGTTTGTATAAATCTTGTCCCTCTGCAAAGTATTTCTCCAGTACAAGATGATAAAAATCTTTTTTAGAGATCGTACCATCAAAGTCAGACACAAATGCCCATTTTCTCATACCATCTCCTCCTCATTACTAGTCCAGTCGATTGTATCATGTTTAAAGCCAGGGATGGAAGCGAGGGAGTGGTAAACTATAATTATATTATGTAAATTAATATAAAATAATACACGATCTCCTCACTAAAGAGTAAGGTGATCGTGTATTATTTTTTCAAGCTGGTTAAAAATCCTTTCAATACTTCTGGTGTTCGTTTGAATTCTTGAACGGTGTTGGTAATGGTTGTCTTTTTGTATTCAATATCTCCCTGAATCTCTCCTTGTGTTTCTTGTAACTGGTTCGCTTCAGAAGAAATTTTGTCCATTCTGGTTTGAATGTTTGCCACCGTTTGATTCATTTCTTTAATAACGGGGCGGGTCGTCTTCACTGTTTTCATTAGTGCGACTCCCAGCATGACTATAGCAACAACAATTAACGCAATACTTGCATATACAATCCACATGTAAAGTTCACCTCAATAAACATTGTTTTTATTTATATTCCCTAAAAATCTTGAAAATAACGTGAAGAAAATTTATTTCTCTTCCTGGTTTACTAATTCCCGTATAGCTAGTAATCTAAAATATAAGGTCAACGTAAACGAAAAAGGGAGAGAAGAAGATGATTAAAGCCATCATGTTTGATTTAGATGACACATTATTATGGGACTCCAAAAGTATCGAAGAAGCGTTTAAAGCAACTTGCCATTATGCACAGACGAGAGTGGAGGTGGATCCCCAAGATTTAGTGCTTAGTGTCAGAGAAGCTGCGACAAAGTTGTATTCAACCTATGATACATATGAATTCACACAAAATATTGGTATTAACCCCTTTGAAGGACTTTGGGGAGACTTCCTGGATGAACATGATGAAGGCTTCCTTAAGATGAAAGAAATTGTTCCTACTTACCGCAAAAAGGCTTGGACGTCAGGGTTACAATCTTTAGGCATTACTGATGCAGAGCTTGGAGCAGAATTATCCGAGCGATTTCGCAAAGAAAGAAAAGAGAGACCTTACGTGTATGAAGATACCTTCCGTGTATTAAATGAATTGAAGGGGAATTTTCAACTATTGTTATTAACGAATGGATCTCCTCATTTACAGAATACAAAACTTGATAAGACTCCTGATCTCGTACCTTATTTTGAAGAAATTATCATCTCAGGAGATATCGGTAAAGGGAAACCAGATTCAGCGATGTTCCTTCATGCATTAGAGAGGCTTAAGCTTCAAAAGGACGAAGTGATCATGGTAGGAGATAATTTAAATACAGACATTCTCGGGGCTTCAAATCTCGGTATCACAACGGTTTGGATTAATCGCCGTCAGCAAAAACCTCAAGATATTATCCCTGATTATGAAATCAAAGAGCTCCATGAAGTTCTCGAGATCGTAAATAACATGAAATAGAGGCTTCCTTGTGAAGCTTTTTTTTGATCACTCCCACCAGTCATAAAAGCCTCTTACCCTTCATACTATTCACGGACATCTCATTTAATAAGGAAAGGGGTACTCTCATGGGAATAGGAATTCATCATGTTAACGTTCAGGCATCACGCTCACATGTATGGGAATTTATTCGTGATATGAATGCCTGGGCTCCTCTTGTTCCTGGATACAAAGAGCATACCATTGTCTCTGACGTACAATCCACTTGGAAATTCACCTTGCATTTTGGGGTGGTAAGCAAAAAGGTACATGTGAAGGTACTGGTTACAGAATGGAAGGAACCATCCCAAGTTAAGTTCATATTAAGGGGGATCAATCAAAAGTTTACAGGTGAAGGTTTTTTTAAGGCTGATGAAGTAAACTCTTCCATCACGGCTATGACGGGGTGTCTAACTATTGAATCCACAAGTTCACTGGCTAAAATCCTTGAATCTACATTTGATAAAATGGTGCATGAGCTCACCGAGGAACTAACTGAAGCGGTTGGGGAAGCGATTGAGAGAGGCAAGAAATGACATGCATGCCCTGAACTATGGGGCTTGCATGGTTTCGTTTTAATTTATCATCATTTAGGAGCAGCTTGTATGCTATAATGAACTATTTGTAAGCAAGAGGTTTGTTAGATTTAGAAGAAATACATACACTATAAAGTACATATAGGGATAACGTGTAAAACATATAAAGGGGTCTTACCATGCAAAACCTTCAAATACTTCGTGAAGAAGCAATAGAGGAAACAAAACGAAAAATAGAAGATGATATCACACTTTACTTAGAGAACAATGAAAGTTGTCCTACATTCCAGGATTATATTACAGAAAGAAGTGCTTTCTTTCACAATATCTGGACGAATATCTGGCTTAACAAAGTAACCAATGATGTTCTTCGAAGCCATAAAAAAGCCTTCTTAAGAAAGAAAGGTTATGATATCGAAGGGACTGATAAGAAACTAATAAATAAGTTATTTCGCAATGAGATAAGAAATTTTCAGCCATTTCATATTTTAAACTGGTTAATGGAATATCCACCTTCAGCAAACGATTGGAAGGAGCGCCATCAACATGTTAGAGAAAACTATATAAAAAAACACGAAGAAAAAAAGCAAACAGCTCTTCAAAAAGATATTCAAAAAGATATCCTCTCCTTCATAAACAAGCAAATGGATGAACTTGAACTGTATTGGTATGTGGAGTTACGCTATTTATTTGCTAAAAAATTTGTACAAGATCTGGGAACAAAAACAAAATATCGCCATATTGAACCATATATGCTGGAAGAGAAACTGGAAGAGGAAGGAAACTTCACTAGTGATTCTTTTACGACGGTATCTGACTTCTTGAAGGAATTTACAGGCTCCATTCACAAGAAGAGTGAAAACTGGGATGGACACGTATGGGAATACGAAACCTATTTCCATCCGTATGAGCGTTTCGTCTTTTATTATTCAGAGCAAATTGTATACCGCTCACTCCTGAATCATATGCCTGAAGAATTATTGTCAGATTACGGTGATGTATTCGGTCAGCCCTTATCGGAAGAACGTTTGAGCAGGCTTAGTCACCATTTTCTCCTTACGTTGAAGTCGACCTTTTTTACTATGATTCAAGAGGAGTATGTTGTGGACTTATATCAACTTGTAGAAGTTCCTTTTGATGAGAATATTCACCTTTCCATTTATGATAGGGATTTAAAAGAGCGGGAGAAGAGAAAGGCTGCTGAGTTAGCCGAGTTGAAAAGGAAGCAGGAAGAAGAACAGCGAATGCTGGAAGATATTTTCGGAAGGGAATATAGTCCTTCATTCCGGGGTGATATCAAGTATACCCTCCATATTGGTGAAACGAATACAGGGAAAACCCATCATGCCATAAGCCGGATGAAAGAAGCGAAAAGCGGCATGTATTTAGCTCCACTCCGCCTCCTAGCCCTGGAGGTATTTGATACATTGAACGCCGATGGAGTACCTTGTAATCTGAAAACAGGAGAAGAGGAAAAAGAAGTCCTTTTAGCAAAGCACGTATCGTCTACCGTAGAGATGTTCCGAGAAAAGGACGAATATGAAGTGATTGTAATTGATGAGGCTCAGATGCTTGCCGATCAAGATAGAGGTTTTTCCTGGTACCGTGCGATTACGAAAGCAAGGGCAAAAGAGGTACATATCATCGGAAGTGAAAATGTCCGGGAGTTGCTAATGGAATTAGTGGGTGAAGGAAACATTGAGGTCCATGATTACAAAAGAGAAATTCCTTTGCAAGTCGAATCGAAGGAATTCCAATTACGGCATGCCAAAAAAGGAGATGCTCTCGTTTGCTTTTCCCGTAAAAAAGTATTGGATACGGCATCAAGGTTGCAAAATAATGGGCATAAGGTCAGCATGATTTACGGCAGTATGCCTCCTGAAACAAGAAAGAAACAAATGATGCAATTCATTAAAGGGAAGACAAACATGATTGTGGCGACTGATGCAATCGGAATGGGCTTGAATTTACCGATACGAAGGATTGTATTCCTGGAAACCGATAAATTTGACGGAACGAGAAGGAGAAGGCTGACATCCCAGGAAGTAAAACAAATTGCCGGTCGTGCCGGCAGAAAAGGACTGTACAATGAAGGGAAAGTAGCTTTTACAAAGGATGTTAAAGTAATGAAACTTCTGTTAGATCAGCCCGATCGATCTCTCGAAACATTTGCCATCGCGCCGACAAGCGGTGTGTTTGAACGTTTTCAACTCTATTACCATGACCTTGATACGTTTTTCTACTTTTGGGAGAAATTCAAAAGTCCTTATGGCACGGAAAAAGCAACCCTATTTGAAGAAAGGGAGTTATATGAATTAATTCGTGGTACCGATATCGAGGCGAAGCTTACATTGAATGACCTGTACGGATTTTTACATCTTCCTTTTTCGAAAAAAGAGGCTCAGTTAACCGAGCAATGGTTAGAGTGTATGTACGCCATTGCACACGGAGAAGAGTTACCCGAACCTCTGATTAAAAACAAAAACCTGGAACAAAAAGAAGTATCCTACAAGGCTGTCGGTCTGCATCTCTTATTCTTATATCGATTGGAAAGACAAACGGAGGCTTATTACTGGGAGCGGATTAGAAGTGAAATCGCCGATGGAGTACACGAAAGTCTTAGGACAGAGGTCACCAGTATGAGTCAGACGTGTAAACAATGCGGAAAAAAATTACCTCCAAGCTTCGGGTTTCCAATTTGTGATAGGTGTCATGCAGCCAGAGTGAAAAGAAGAACGAGAAGAAAGCCTCCATTTTCGTAAGCCATGAGCAAATAAAAAGTGGAATCATGCGAATTATGGTACGATCAGATACGAATTGAAAATGCTAAATAGAGGTGTTAAGTATGAAAATTGAGATTTGGTCAGATTATGTATGTCCATTTTGTTATATAGGGAAACGTCATTTAGAGGAAGCACTCCAACAATTCCCTGAAAGAGATCAAGTTGAGATTGCTTTCAAGAGCTTTGAGTTAGATCCCGATGCACCTGTGGATACAGACATGAGTATTCAGGAAATTCTTTCGAAAAAGTATGGAACTTCTCTTGAACAAGCAAAAAACATGACAGACAGCATGGCGAAACAAGCAGCAACGGTTGGTCTGGACTTCCGCTTTGATACCAGTGTTCCAACGAATACATTCGATGCACATCGCCTGACAAAATATGCAAAAACGAAAGGGAAAGAAACAGAGCTTACTGAAATACTGTTACACGCCCACTTTACTCTTTCAAAGCACATCGGTGATAAGGAAACGCTGGTAGGATTAGCGGAACAAGCCGGATTGGATGCAGAAGAATCACAAGCTGTACTAGAAGGTCATGAATTCAGCCAGGATGTCCGATTCGATGAAGAAGAAGCCAGAAAAATTGGTGTACAAGGTGTCCCATTCTTTGTGATCAACCGCAAATACGCTATTTCAGGTGCACAGCCTAGTGACGTATTTTTAAGCTCCATCCAAAAAGTATGGGAAGAGGAGAATCAAACGGCTTCGCTCCAGCCACTGGGAACCGATGGTATGGCTTGTGACGAAAATGGATGCGATGTTCCTTCATCTAAATCATAACCCAAAGACCATGTTCAGCCAAAAAAGCAAGTGAGCGTTCCTCACTTGCTTTTTTCAGTGGTTATGAATATCAATGTTAATTACTAAAGAAGTTCTCCGTGAAATACGGTTGTGCTTTTCCGTTGAATGCGACTCCGACACCTAAATGTTCATAATGGGGTTGCAGGATGTTTTCCCTGTGCCCTTTTGAATTCATCAGTCCCTCGTGGGCAAAGATGGAACTTAATTGTCCATAGGCTAAGTTTTCTCCTGCGGTACGAAAGGCTACCTGATCTTCTTCCATGCGGTCGAATGGGGATTCGCCTTCAAGATTGGTATGACTGAAATAGTTCTGTTCGGCCATGTCCAGACTATGTTTTCTTGCAGTGTCCCTGACTTGATCGTCCCAGGAGAGAGCATGTAATCCTTTTTCCACACGTGTAGCGTTTGTCAGGTCGAAAAGCTGGAATTCAAAGCCTTCTTTCAACTCGGAACTCGCTTCAGAATAGAAATTCTTCTTATTTGCCTCCAGGCTTTCATCAATTATTTGAATGGCTGTGACAGTGTCATTTTCATGCTTGTCATAGAACACAGTTACGTAGCTTCCATCCACTTGATATACTTCCTGTTCTCCATTGTTTTGGAGCTGATAAAGAGTTAATCCTTTTCGAATATTCGTCAATGGTTCACCGAGTTCTCTCTGAACTACCTCTTTGGAAACTCCCATTTCAATGCCTGAAGAGGAAGAAAGGAGGGCCTGATTGGTGTAAAGACCATTAACCTTTTCATTTTTATCATAAGAGACCATTAGGAAATTCCGGTAGTTTTCGTGATAAGCATACCAGGAAACCCCGTATTCATTAATCGATTGTCTCTTTGCTTCACCCAGTTCCTGTTCAACGCTCTCTTTGGAATCTCCCGTTTCAATGTTATAGATAGAGAACGTTTGATCACTTGGTACCATTAAAGTTGGTTTTTCTACAGGATTCTCTTCCTTGGTATTTGAGGAATTTTCGAGATCTCGAAATGACTCGTCCAATTTTATGAGAAGAAGGTTTACTTCATTGTATAGTTGATCAAAGGTGTCCTTCACTTTAGGGCTGTTTTTGATTTCTTCCAGTTTTGATAGAACAGAATCGAATTCTGTTGCTTCCACTTTCTCTTCCCAAGCGGGTTTCGATATATAGGCAACAACAACTATCATAATAAGAAAAAATATTCGTCTCAATTGCTAACACTCCATTCTATCTTCCATTGTATCCAATTTAATAAATAAGTAAAAAGAGAAATGCTTACTCACTATGTTCAGTACCCATTCTCAATCATTTTCAATCAAGAGAAACTGTTTTAGTATGGCTGGCTCTGGGTAAGATAAAAGCATAGGCAGGCTCGACAAACTTACATATAAGGGGAAATACAAGATGAAATTATCTCATGAAGAACGAATTCAACTACATGAATTTAATAACTTAACGAAGTCATTGAGTTTTAATATGTATGATATTTGCTATACCAAGACCCGTGAGGAGCGTGAAGCGTATATTGAATATATCGATGAGCAATACAACGCTGATCGGTTAACGAAGATCCTGACACATGTATCGGATATTATTGGCGCCCACGTCTTAAACGTTTCTAAGCAGGATTATATCCCACAGGGTGCGAGTGTGACAATCCTGGTTTCTGAAGGACCGATAGTTGAAGTACCCACGGAGCATTTTGATGAATCGCCCGGACCGCTACCATCCACAGTTTCGATGCACCTTGATAAGAGCCATATTACGGTTCATACGTATCCTGAGTATCACCCTCACGAAGGGATTTCTACTTTCCGGGCAGATATCGATGTATCTACTTGCGGGGAGATTTCTCCACTTAAAGCGTTGAATTATCTTATTCACTCATTCGACACAGACATCATGACCATGGATTATCGGGTGAGAGGATTTACACGTGATATCAATGGACGAAAGTTATTTATCGATCATGATATTAATTCGATTCAGAATTACATTCCAGAAGAAATTAAAGATGAGTATGACATGATTGATGTAAATGTGTATCCTCAGAATATATTTCATACCAAATGTAAGTTGAAAGAGTTTGATTTAAATAACTATTTATTCGGCTATACAAAAGATAAACTGGATGAAAGTGAAATGGATGAAATTACAGACAAAGTAAAAATGGAAATGGACGAAATTTTTTACGGTAAGAACATTCCTAAAACATAATCATGGGAGAAACACACTCCGTCACGAGCAGATTCATGTCGGAGTGTGTTTTTTTGTATGAAATCTCATTATTGCGAAAAAAGAATTAGAGGAGGGAAATGTATCTGTTTTGAAGAATAGGTAAATATGCTTGAATTAGAAGGAGGAACAAGGAATGAATTCACATGAAATTGAATACAAATTGCATGGAGATGATATGCAGTTCGTTGAAATAGAATTAGATCCAGGAGAAAGTGCCGTAGCCGAAGCTGGTGGAATGATGATGATGGAAGACGGGATCGGGATGGAAACGATCTTTGGCGATGGATCCCAGGGAAGTGGTAACGGGGGATTTCTTGGAAAACTTGTTGGTGCAGGAAAGCGTATATTAACGGGTGAAAGCTTGTTCATGACCGTGTTCACCAATGAAGGTATGGGTAAAAAACATGTTTCCTTCGCAGCACCTTATCCAGGAAAGATTATTCCGGTTGATCTAAGTGAATTGGGTGGCAAAGTGATATGTCAGAAGGATTCATTTCTTTGTTCAGCAAAGGGAGTATCTGTTGGCATCGATTTTCAAAAGAAATTAGGAACTGGCTTCTTTGGCGGTGAAGGATTTATTATGCAGAAGCTTGAAGGAGATGGGTTAGCTTTTCTTCATGCAGGCGGAACGATTCACAGAAAAGAACTTCAACCTGGCGAGGTGTTACGGGTAGATACCGGTTGCTTAGTGGCCATGACGAAAGATGTAGACTACAATATCGAGTATGTTGGAAAAATCAAATCTGCCTTCCTTGGCGGAGAAGGATTATTTTTTGCCACGGTCCGTGGACCTGGGACCGCCTGGATTCAGTCACTCCCTTTCAGTCGTTTAGCTGAAAGAATTTATGCAAGTGCTCCCCAAGGGGGAGGTCGTTCGACTGGTGAGGGAAGTTTACTTGGTGGAATCGGTGATTTTCTAAACGGAGACGATTGATTCACGGCTATACATAAAAAGCATTTCCATTCGTGGAAATGTTTTTTATGTTCAAGCCATTACGCTTTAGTTGGGTATTCACCTATTTAGATCCCACATCATATGTTTAAATAAATGATGTGAAAGGGTGATTTCATGACTGGAAAGATTCGTCATTATTATGCTGGAGGGAATACGGCTAAAGGTTTTTACAGTCTATATGATTCAGTTATAGATGGGTTAGAGCGAGTATATATCTTAAAGGCTGGTCCTGGAACAGGTAAATCCTCATTAATGAAGTCGATTGGAAAACGTTTTGAGGAAAAAGGATTAAACGTGGACTATTTACATTGTGCTTCCGATAATCAATCCATCGATGGTGTTCTCCTCCCAGAGTTTGGTGTGGGGATTGTGGATGGGACAGCTCCTCATATTATAGAACCAAAAGCACCCGGTGTTATTGAAGAGTATGTGAATTTAGGAGTAGCATGGGACCGGGAAGAACTGTCCAGGAACAAAGAAGAAATACTTGGCTTAAATGATAAAATTGCCTCACTCTTTCAGAAAGCTTACAACACCTTTGCAGCATCTCTGCGTGCACATGATGATATTGAAGAAATCTACATTTCCAACATGAACTTCACAAAAGCAAATGAATTAACAAATGAGTTAATTTCACTCTTCTTTGAAGATAAAAGCCTTTCTAAATCCTCTACAGTCACACATCGGTTCTTAGGTGCCGCGACTCCTGATGGAGCAGTTGACTACATTCAAAATTTAACAGAGGATGTCGATAAGCGTTACTTTATCAAAGGGCGTGCAGGATCCGGAAAGTCAACGATGTTAAAGAAAATTGCTTCTGCTGGTGAAGAAAAAGGCTATGATATAGAGGTTTATCATTGTGGATTTGACCCCAATAGTCTTGATATGTTAATCATACGAGAAAAAGGAATCGCTATTTTCGATAGTACAGCACCACATGAATATTTCCCAGATCGGGAATCTGATGAAATTATCGATATGTATGAAATATGCATTACTCAAGGAACAGATGAGAAATACGCTGACGATATAGAACGAACGACAAAAGCCTATAAGGATAAAATGAAAGAAGCAATCTCATATCTTAAAGAAGCTAAAAGCCTTCGTGAACAACTTGAATCCATTTATATAAGAGCCATGGACTTTTCGAAGGTGAATACAATTAAAGAAGAAATCTTTCAGGAAATAAATGAGTTTATAAAGAAGTAGTATATTGAGGGAACACCAGAACGCGATGATCTTTAGGTGATCGCGTTTTTATTTGGTTGACAAAATTCCCTATAGGTTAATACACGATTAACATGAAGGATGCCAATTCGGGATTCTTTTTGTTCTTGCTTTTTCGCCATGAAACATTCACTATTAGTAGACAAGTCAAATCTCGTATTAAGAAAGTAGGAATGATCATTGAACTCGTTTGAATCACTGGGACTATCAAAAGGTCTTCAGAAAACCCTATCTACTAACGGTGTAAATAAACCGACACTCATACAAGAAAATGTAATCCCGGCACTTTTGGAGGGCAAAGATGTCATGGCCAAGGCTCAAACCGGGACAGGTAAAACCTTTGCTTACGTTTTACCCATTCTGGAGAAAAGTAAATCAAACACTCATCATATTCAGAGTTTGATTATTACCCCGACACGTGAGCTGGCTATCCAGGTAACAAGTGAGATAAGAAAGCTCACACCGAAAAACAAAGGGTTTAGCGTTCTCTCCGTTTATGGTGGTAAAAGCCATGAAGAGGAAATCAAGGAACTGGAACAGAATGTTAATATTGTGGTTGGAACTCCAGGGCGGCTATTGGATCATCTAAAAAGAGGGAATCTCGATCTATCTCATCTTTTGTTTTTGGTGATTGATGAAGCAGATCAACTTCTGCAAGTAGGTTTTCTAAATAAAGTCGAAGAAATTTTAAGGAAAACGCCAGCTCATCGTCAAACGATGTTATTTTCTGCGACGATTCCTGCTGAAATCAAAAAATTGGGTCGCAAATATATGAAAACTCCCCAATTTATCGAGGTAGCGGAACCTGAAAAATCCACTTCCATAAATCAATTTGCCATTTTTACAGTTGATCGGGCCAAGCAAGACACAGTCATTCAATTAATAGAGGCATTTCAACCAAGTAAATCCATCGTTTTTTGCAGAACGAAACGACGGGTGACGAAATTATATCAAGTACTGAAGTCAAAAGGATTTAAAGTGGCTGAACTTCATGGGGATATCCCACAAGAGAAGCGTGAAATTGTAATGGAGCAATTTAGAACCGGAAACGTACCAATGTTAGTTGCGACTGACGTGGCTTCCAGGGGATTGGATATTGAGGGAGTCACTCACGTCTTTAATTATGACATGCCTGAGAATGCCGAGACCTATATTCACCGAATAGGAAGAACCGGGAGAGCGGGTGAAACAGGCTTAGCTTATACACTTTATTCATCTGAAGAAAGAAGCCTACTGGACGGAATTGAAGCAGAGTTAAATAGTCGGATTCAAAAGCAAAATCTTGGGAATACCATTTCTCTAAAATCAAAAACAACCTCTAAGAAAAAGGGAGATAAAAGACAAAGAAACAGGAAAAGCAATAATCGGGAATCCCTGACCAGGGGAAAGGACGAGTTCAAAGATAAACAAATGACGAGTAGCAAGTCCTCTACCTCACTACAACTAAAAACTTCCGAGGTGACAGAAGCGAAGCCGCACTTTAAAGGGAGAAAAACCGAAAGAGGATCTTCATCTCGATCTTATAAGCGAAAAAAATAAACGATAAAACCATGCGGAGGCATGGTTTTTATTGTGCGAAAGTTCCAATGAAATGGCATATTTATATTAGAATAGTAATGTTCAAAATGATATGTTATATCAGTATAATAAATATCTAATGGTGGTTTTATGTTAGGATAATAAAGGGTATTGCTATGAGAAAAGGAGTTAAATAGATTAATATGAAATTAGTATCATGGAATGTAAATGGAATTAGAGCGTGTGTGAAAAAAGGATTTTTAGATTATTTTCAACATATGGACGCAGATATCTTTTGCCTTCAAGAAACAAAGCTTCAAGATGGGCAAATCTCATTAGATTTAGAGGGATACCATCAATATTGGAACTATGCGATGCGAAAGGGATATTCAGGCACGTCCGTTTTCACTAAAATGAAACCACTGGCTGTCTCTTATGGTTTCAATGATGACCAAATAGAGCCTGAGGGAAGGATCATCACATGTGAGTTTGATTCTTTTTATTTGGTGAATGTATATACCCCTAATTCAAAAAGAGATCTGTCAAGAATCGGTGAACGTCTGGAGTGGGAGGATACTTTAAGGAAATATCTTCTTGATTTGGATCAACATAAACCTGTTGTTCTATGTGGGGACCTGAATGTCGCACATACCGAAATCGATTTGAAAAATGACAAATCGAATCGAGGGAATTCAGGCTTTACAGATGAAGAGCGCGGGAAAATGACAATGCTCTTGCAGGAAGGGTTTGTCGATAGCTTTCGATATATACATCCATCAAAGGATGATGCCTTTAGTTGGTGGTCCTATATGAGTAATGTCCGTGAACGGAACATTGGTTGGAGAATTGACTACTTTATTGTGTCAAATCGTTTAACCCCTGCAATAAAGAGTGCAGAAATTCATTCTGAAATCCTGGGAAGTGATCACTGTCCTGTATACTTAGAGTTAGAGTAGTACATACAATAAGTAGGCAAATTACATTTACGGAGGGTAAAGGATGTTACGAAAAAGATTGCTGCAGTATATTGAAGAATCAAAAGGCACCGTTTCTTTATTTCAACAGGAAAAAGAATATGCAGTAAAGCATGGATTGCTGGATGCTCACGATATCTCTTCTCCAGAGTCGGGTTCACGTTATCAAGATGCTTACATCGAGCGTTGTAATAAGGAAACAGAAGAACTAATCAAAAATGAACCTGTCACATTTCTTGATCAGCCTATCAGCTATTTAAAAGATCATAAGAACGAGTTCATCTTCCTCGAATCAGTTTGGTTTGATGTGATTGGAGTGGATGCTGTTTCATTTGAAGTGGATGATGTGTTCGGAACGTATGATGCGATGCTGGGATTGAAGCTCCAAAAAAAATATCGTACACACATTGTCCAGTATTTAGAAGGGAGGCTTCAAGGAGAATCGTCGTATGACTTATTGTTTAATGGGGAAGATGGATTATGGGATCTAAACATCACATTAAACGATCACCCGGATTTTCATGAAGGTTTATCGATGCTTGCTGTCTATGAGCTCATATATGATTTCCTTTTTCTTCTCCTTCAAACGGTGGATGAGGCTTAAAGTAATATGTGAATATAAATAGAGGGACGGACCTTGTGAAGGTCCGTCCCTCTAATGGTTATCCTTTATTACCAGGACGCTTGCTGATTTCTTCTGTTACGACATGGGCCAGGTCATCATTGCCGAATAGGGAGAGGACACCCAGTAAAGTCGTGTCGGGAATTTCTTCCGACTCTTCTTTAGGGACCGTTAAGTCAATTCCTTGCAATAATGCGGGATTTTCCCCTTGATTGGGGTAGGCTTTCTGATAAAGGGTTGCAGGGTCAAGGTCGTGATTCACACACCATTGCGCAAACACAAGGATCATCATATGCTCGTCCTTTTGATAATTTTCAATGATTTTTTCTTGCATCTCTTTAGAATTCATTGCATTCTCTCCTTAAACTTCGTATCTACTTCTATTATAACGAAGTTTGGGGAGCAAACCCATTCATTTACTTATGAGGCTGAATAGAGGAATACGTTTTTAAAATCCACCGGTTTAGGTGTATAATAGAATGATGAAAGAAACTTGTTTCACATTGAAAGGAAGTTAGAAAATGAACATTACAAGTCATAGTGCCGAGGAACTGAAAGATCCTACCGGTATACTAAATGGAGATCGATATGAAGTTATTCTTGATATTGAAGTACCCGAGGATGATGAGCTTTACAGAGAACAGGGTATTTACATAAAAGTCATTTTTGTTCGAGAGGAGAACGGTTCCAGGATTGTGCAGTCGACCATTGTAGAAAGAAACACTGAAACGTATCTTGATTTTGAATTAGAAGAAGATGAAGAAAGTCTCCTTCTTTCATATTGCGAGGAAAATATCGGGTAATCGATATAAGTTGCACCCTCTACATTCGTAACCAAACGAATGTAGAGGTTTTTTTATTGGTTCATTTATAACCTCACCATAACCATCCAATTTTAACCCTTTCCTTCTTATATGACTGATAATTCAGAGACTTCAGAGTTGGCATGGAAATTGCATAATAATTAATAGAAAATAGATTAATAGAAGGGAGAAATGTTGATGAATGGTTATTGGGGTAAAGCGAAGAAACTATTCATTATTATGACTGTATTTACAGTTATAATCAGCTTGGCAACTTCCAGTGTATTTGCCAAGGAAAACGAGAGCAGCATCAAGGGGAATCTAGTGATTGTCGGAGGAGCTTTAGGTAGCAGCAACTCGGCTGTTTACGAAGAGTTCATTAAACTATCAGGGGGTAAAAAGAAAGCGAAAATAGGAATCATTCCTTCTGCTTCAGGCTCTCTGAAGTCATCAAATCAATTTAAGGAAGATTTGATGTCGTATGGAGTAGATGAAAAATCAATTGAAATCCTTCCTCTATCTGCTCACGATTTCTCAGGTACAGAGGAAGACGAAAGCAAATGGAAAAATAATGCTCAAAAGAAAGAAATAACAGAAAAAATCAAGAAGATGACAGGAATTTGGTTTGTCGGAGGAGATCAACTTAAGATCACAGACACATTAGTTAAGGAAAATGGGAAAAACACGAAAGCTTTAGATGAAATTTGGAATGTTTACCGGGAAGGAGCCGTTCTTGGTGGGACAAGCGCCGGAGCAGCCATCATGAGTGATGTGATGATTACAGGCGGTGACAGTTTAGGAGGTCTTCGTCAAGAGTTCATAACGGAAGACGTATCCAATCCAGATGAAGAATATGCACCTGTATATATCGAAAAAGGGCTTGGATTCTTCCAATGGGGGATTGTGGATCAACATTTTAATGAAAGATCTCGTCTTGGCCGACTAGTAGCTACAGCCATCCATTACGAAACAAACAAACATTACTTCGCCTATGGAATTGATGAAGATACGGCGATGTTGGTTAACAACGAAAAACAAACGATTTCAGTATTAGGAAGAAGTAACATCACGGTTATAGATGTAGCACAATCAACTTCCACAGGAAAAGAAATAAAGAACGTTGATCTTAGTTATCTATCTCCTGGTGATGAACTTAATGCGAAAACGAAAGAATTTACGATGAGCGGGGATAAGGTTGAAACCAAAGACTATGAATATTATAACTTTAAGCCTCTTCCAGCTACGGGTGTTCTATCATCCTATGGAACACTTCCCCAATACCTGTCGTATTCCCTAGTGGACAATGAAGCAGTAAGTGAGGTACATAGTTACCTTTATGATAGTGAAGGTAATGGTTTTGAGCTCGGATTCAAACAGACAGATGAAACAAACGGATATTGGGGTTATCAGGATGGTCAAAAAGATTCTTACTCTTTATTGCATGTGAAAATGGATGTCTCTCCAGTATCGGTCCGATTTAATGAGAAAGACCGTCTGACACAAGAATTTAGGGAATCAACATTAGAAATGCCTGAGAATTCCTTTGATCCTGAAACAAAGGGAAGTTTGGTGATTGTCGGGGGAGCTTTAGGGAGCAGCAATGAAGAAGTGTACCAGGAATTTATTAATCGTACGGGGGAAAATGGGAAAATAGGGATTATCCCTGCAGCAAGTTCCAGTTTGAAATCATCAAAAGCATTTAAAGAGGATCTTTCCTCATATGGTGTTCCGACAGAAAGAATCGACATTCTTCCTATTTCCAATCATGACTTTAAAGGGACGGGAGAAGACGAGTCCCAGTGGGGAGATAATAAGAATAACCCGGATTTGGCAGAAAGGATTCTAGAGTATGATGCCATTTGGTTTGTAGGAGGTGATCAAACGGATATCACTCGATCCCTATTAAACGAAGATGGATCGAAGTCAATGGCTCTTGAAAGCATTTGGAAAATCTATCGTAATGGAGCCGTTATTGGCGGTACAAGTGCAGGAGCTGCAATCATGAGCGATGTGATGATCGCAGGTGGTGGAAGCTATGAGACTCTATCAAAAGGCTTTACAGATACGTATGACGGGATGTCTCAACAAGAAGGCGGACCTGGATATCTTGAGAAGGGATTAGGATTCTTCCCGTATGGTATCGTGGATCAGCACTTTGATAAAAAAGCACGATTGGGGCGTTTAATTGCAACCAATGCTGAACATGGAGAAGAAAATGAATTCGCCTATGGTATCGATGAAGATACGGCGATTATAGTGGATAACGAAGCGAAAACCATTGAAGTAAAAGGTAGAGGCGGCGTTTCAGTAGTAGATTTGAGTCAGTCAGATCTCTCACAATCAACTCATACGTATAAAAATGTACATTTATCATGAATTACCTCAGGTGATCAATTAAATTTAAATACAAAGGAATATACAATCAGTGATCATAAGGTTTCAACAAAAGACTCTGAATACTACGAATATAAAGCTGTTCCCCATTCAGGAGTCTTAACGCCGCATCCTTCGCTTGCAAACTATTTAAGCTATAGCCTTCTTGATAACTTTGGACAGGATGAAGTAAAGAGCTTTAGTTTTTCTAAAGATGAAGGATTCGAACTGATTTTCAAAAAAGAAGATCAAACGGAAGGCTTTTGGGGTTATAAAGATGGAAACAAAGATGATTATTCATATCTCAATGTGAGGATAGATATCGTACCAGTAAAAATCTCGATTGAAAACAAATAGAATTGAACGGAAAGCCTGGGCGGATTGACGCTCGGGCTTTTTCAAAGTGAATCAACTTTTTTTTAGGTCATTTGCCGGTATATATAATTGATAGCGTTTGTTATAATAGTGATAACAAAGTGCTAGCAGTTGCTAACAAAGAGATAGAAAAGGAGGGCGAACCTTGTCAGATCAAGGAAGAATACAGCTTAATGTAAGGGTTGATAAGGAAACATCCAAGAAATTGGATGAAATCGTTGAATACTATCAGCAAAACACGAAAATTGGAAGAGTTTACAAAGGTGATGTTTTAACAGATATCATCCATAAATCCTATGAGATCATGCAGAAGCAAAAAGCGATTCAAAATCGGAAATATTAGTATTTTTTAATGGAGTATTTATATGATTTTCTTGTCTATACGGTGGAGAAATTCTTAAACCGTTTGTATGAAAATTGGTATAATTTATGTCATACTATAGGTTACATAGTTAAAAAAACAAAGTAAAAGAGGTAATTTTATTGTGCAAATGCCGAAAAAGTTAATCAATATTCAAAAAGGTTCAGGAATTTCCCCTTACATATGGAGCATCATCAGCATCCTGCCATTTTATTTTATCTTTCAGTCCTCCTCTACGATCGAAATTGTTGTAGGGATTTCCCTGACCATCATGTTCTTTATTTCTTTACGATTTGCTTTTATTTCAAAGGATTGGCCGGTTTATTTATGGACATCGATTTTAATCGCGATATCCATCACCATGACCATTCAATTTAATTTTATCTATTTTGCTTTTTACATTGCCTACTATAATGGGAATATAAAAAATCGGGTGGCGTTTTTAACCCTTTATATCATTCACCTGGTGTTAACGACAGCATCGATCAATTATAATTTTGTTATACAGGATGAATTATTTCTATCTCAATTTCCTTTTATTCTAATCATTTGGATAAGCGTCATTCTATTGCCGTTTAATATTTATAATCGAAATAAACAGGTGCAGCTCGAAGATCAGTTGGAAGATGCTAATAAACGTATTTCAGACTTGGTCAAGCAGGAAGAACGCCAGAGGATTGCCCGTGATCTACACGATACATTGGGTCAAAAGCTTTCTCTTATCGGCCTGAAAAGTGACCTGGCCAGAAAATTGGTAAACAAAGATCCAGAGCAGGCCCGAAGCGAATTAAAGGATGTTCAGCAAACGGCGCGAACCGCTTTAAGTGAAGTAAGGACAATGGTTTCGCAAATGAGGGGTATTCGACTAAAAGACGAAATCGTCCAGATCAAACAGCTATTAAAGGCAGCGGAAATTGATTTCGTGATGGATGATGAGGTCATGCTGCCCCAAGCATCACTCTTTCTTGAAAATATCTTGAGCATGTGCCTAAAAGAAGCCGTTACGAATGTTGTCAAACACAGCAAGGCGTCGCACTGTGAACTCAGCATTGAAGAGTCGGATAAAGAGATGACCATCATAGTGAAGGATGATGGTATGGGAATCGAGAGAGATTACACACAGTCTAAAGGAAGCGGTTTAATCGGAATGAGAGAACGGTTAGAATTTGTAAATGGAAGCTTAGACGTTTTTTCCGATAATGGGACCACTTTGATTATGAGAGTGCCGAAAGTAATCAAGCAAACAGACAGGGAGAGAATGGAATGATTCGAATTGTTATTGCAGAAGACCAACGAATGCTATTAGGTGCCTTAGGCTCGTTACTTAGCTTGGAGGATGATATGGAAGTGGTAGGGAAAGCCGACAATGGAGAAGAAGCCATTGCCCTCGTCCACGAGCTGAAGCCGGATATTTGTATCATGGATATAGAAATGCCGAAAAAAACGGGACTTGAAGCAGCAGAAGAATTAAAGGGTAAAGATTGCAAAGTGATCATTCTCACCACTTTCGCAAGATCCGGTTATTTTCAACGCGCATTAAAAGGCGGGGTGAAAGGGTATTTGTTAAAGGATAGTCCAAGTGAAGAACTGGCCAACTCGATCCGCCTGGTGATGGATGGTAAAAGAATTTATGCACCAGAGCTTATGGATGATGTGTATGGTGAAGAGAACCCCCTTACAGACCGTGAAAAAGAAGTGTTGGAGCTGGTTGCTGACGGGAAAAACACGAAGGAGATAGCCGATGAACTCAGCCTCAAAACGGGTACCGTCCGAAACTATATCTCAACCATTCTCGACAAACTTGAAGTTAAAAATCGAATCGAAGCCATCACTCAATCAAAAGAAAAAGGATGGTTTAAATGATGTGTTGGGACGGACCTCCAACTTGGAGGTCCGTCCCACTTTTATTTAGTGTTGTAATTACTTAATCTATGGTTTGTATATTTATAGATTTGTAACAGACACTTAATTTTGCTTTACAAGTGCTTTATTCTAAAAGGAATTTCATTTAAATTACAAAGGGGGTATCCTTTGCTATGATAGGTTTTTATGGAAAGGCCAAATGAAAAAATGATGAAAGGTTTTCTTTTTGGTGTTGACAAGTAAAAGAATCGTGGTACGATAACAACGAATACAAAATTTCATAGGACGATCCACTAGGGGTGCCTTCTAAAAGGCTGAGATTAAAGTGTGACTTTAAGACCCTTTGAACCTGATCTGGTTGAGACCAGCGTAGGGAAGTGGTGTTTGACGGTCACATAGAATCGTATTCTATCAAGCTGATCTCAAGCCACTTTCTGTATGCGGTATGCATAATGAAAGTGGCTTTTTTTGTTGCCCATTTCGGGTCGTCTGGAAAAGGAGAAAGATATTATGTCATTTACAACGTACTTAAGAAACGAAGTGAAGGAAATTTGGGAAGCGAGTTTTCACCATCCTTTCGTTAAAGGGATCGGAGATGGAACCCTCCCCCTTGAAAACTTCAGATACTACATTCTGCAGGATGCCTATTACCTCTCCCACTTTTCAAAGGTGCAGGCACTTGGTGCAGCAAAAGCGACAGACTTACATACTACATCCAGAATGGCAACACACGCTGTAGGAACGAATGAAGCAGAGCTTTCACTTCATGAAAATTTCTCGAATCGTTTGGGGATCACAGAAAAAGAAAAGCAGCAATTCAAACCGGCACCTACTGCATATGCCTACACGTCACATATGTATCGTTCTGCACAGTATGGAGGTCTCGCAGATATCCTGGCAGCCATACTCCCATGCTACTGGCTGTATTATGAAATCGGTGAGCGCTTGAAATCATGTGCACCTGAGGAAGGTATTTATCAGGAGTGGATTGCAGCTTATGGTGGAGAATGGTTTCGGGAGTTAGTGGAAGAACAAATTCATCGACTGGATGGATTGGCAGAAACGATGACCGAAACGGATAAGGAAAGAATGAAAGAGAACTTCATTTTGAGCAGCATTTATGAATTACAATTTTGGGAAATGGCATACACACTGGAGAAGTGGCCGTTTCAGACATCACTAGGTAAAGAAGGTAGAATACATGTCTAAATTAAAACTGACAGACATTTTAGTAACGGTCGTCATCTCAATAGGTTTTGGAATTATATATAAGCTTTGGGGACCGGTTTACAACTTGTTAAAGCCATTTGGATTGCATGCTGACCAACTGATCTATGGCATGTGGTTCATGGCGGCAACCGTGGCATTTTTAATCATTCGGAAACCTGGCGTCGCACTTCTGGCCGAGATTGCAGCGTCTTCAGGGGAATTTCTCATGGGAAGTGAATGGGGGCTTGAGGTATTACTATTCGGTCTGATTCAAGGTTTGTTTGCAGAGTTGATTTTTCTTATCACCCGCTATAAGCGTTTTGATGTCATCGTCATTTGTACTGCTGCTGTGGGCTCAGCACTTGGATCTATCTTGATGGACTACTTTAAAGGGTACATGGGAGACTTGGTTCTGTGGAATTTATCACTTTTCATTGGTGCCAGATTAATAGGATCTATCGTGATTGCAGGCATTGGTGCCTTTTATCTGGTTAGGGCTCTGGAGAAAACGGGGGTAACCAGTTTGGTCAGAAGTGCAGATCAAAAAGATTATGATGCATTGAATCAGTAAAGGAGGGAAGGCCGATGCATGTTGAGAATCTGCGCCTTACGTTTTCCGGTTCAGAGAATTTGATGTTTAAAGACGTAAGCCTTTCGATAGAAGACGGGGAAAAAGTATTGCTATTAGGTCCATCAGGGTGTGGAAAATCCACACTCCTCCAGGTCTTATCTGGTGTGATACCCCACTCGGTAGATGTACCGATGAAAGCTGACTCGATTAAACGACCTGATTCTTTCGGGTATGTCTTTCAAGATCCGGACGCTCAATTTTGTATGCCTTATGTTGATGAGGAAATTGCCTTTGTTTTAGAGAACCTCCAAATTCCAAGGGACGAAATGCCAGTGAAAATTAAAGAACTGTTAAAGAA
Organism: Rossellomorea sp. GQ25; assembly: GCF_059758515.1. Taxonomy (NCBI): domain Bacteria; kingdom Bacillati; phylum Bacillota; class Bacilli; order Caryophanales; family Bacillaceae; genus Rossellomorea; species Rossellomorea sp. GQ25. Next base: position 349,745 of record NZ_JCAXEQ010000001.1, read on the forward strand.
AGTGAATTTAAAGCTGGGAAATACCCATAGCAAAATCTCCACTCTTTCGGGTGGGATGAAGCAAAAATTGGCCATTGCTTCCGCACTTGCGGTCCATCCCCATACGCTATTTCTGGATGAGCCTACAGCCATGTTGGATGAAGAGAGTACAAAATCTGTATGGGAAACAGTGAAAACGACATGTAAGGATAAAACGTTACTTATCGTTGAGCATAAGCTGAGTCACGTACTGGAGATCATTGATCGCATTATTCTTTTCGATGCTAACGGAAGGATAGTGGCGGATGGTCCAAAGGCTCACATTTTATCAAATTTCAGGGAAACATTGAAATCAGAAGGAGTGTGGTATCCGGAAGCGTGGAAAGATTATCTTTCTTCCCACCCTCCGGAGAAGGTTGCCCCGTTTGGAAAAAAGAGTATAAAACTGGAAAGCTTCAAAGGGTATGTACAAAAAGAGGTGAAGATTCACCTTCAAAATGCTGTCAGCCTTAAAGGTGAATGGATTGCAATCACCGGAAAGAACGGAGCCGGTAAATCAACATTACTTCACAGTCTCATGAAATTCATCCAAACGACCGGAAAATATGAAATAAATGGAAGACAGGTAAAAGGAAAGAATGTTCCAGAGGAGTGTACGTTTGTCTTTCAAAATCCCGAGTTTCAGTTTGTGACACACAGTGTGTTTGATGAAGTTGCGTATACCTATCGGCTCAAGAAAATGGATGAAGGAAGAGTGGAGGAAAAGGTGCATGCATTATTGAAGCGATTCAAGCTTGATCCATACAAACATCATCATCCTTATCATTTATCCATGGGGCAAAAACGCAGATTAAGTGTCGCAGCTTCCCTTGTCAGGAATAAAGACATTCTATTATTGGACGAACCGACTTTTGGCCAGGATTCCCAAAATACGTTTGCACTACTCGAGATGCTTCAAGACTATCAAAAAGAAGGATCTACCATTCTGATGGTGACACATGATGAAAATATCATTACTCACTTTGCATCCAGAATATGGGTAATTGAAAATGGGCGTCTCACCCAGGATTTCTATAATGGGATTGCAGGTAGTAAAGCAATATGAATATAGAACTCGAGCATAGAGAAACCTGGCTTCATCAAATCAATCCCAGCTTCAAGCTAATGACCTTGATCGGGCTTTTTGTATTCCTGCTTTTTATTCATTATCTTAACTGGTTGCTATATTTGAGCTTACTCTTTTTTCTCCTGTTATGGGTGTTCTCAGGGTATTCATATAGAACGGTCAGTTTAATGATTCTACCCTTTTTCATTGTTTTCATCTCTACAGCTTCATCAATGATTTTATTTGGGAAAGGTGAAACAACATGGATAAAATTTGGATTGATCCACATTACCGAAGAGAGTTTTTATCGGGGAGTCCATGTTGGATTGCGTACCATCGTATTCGCTATTTTAGGGCTAATATTTGCTCTTACAACGAGACCGGTGAAGCTTTTCTACTCTCTCATGCAGCAACTGAGATTAAAACCTAAGTACGCGTATAGTTTTATGGCAGGATTCAGATTAATCCCCATTATGGTTGAAGAATTCTTCACGATTCGAAATGCCATGAGAGTCAGGGGAGTTGAAGAACAGAAAGGAATAAAGCACTTATTCCATAAAATGAAATCGTATTCCATTCCCCTGCTTGCTCAGAGCATCAGAAGAGCTCACAGAATTGCCGTCGCCATGGAAACAAAGGGTTTTAAAGGAAGTAGGCAACGAACCTATTACTACAGAGTAACCTTTTCGAAATATGATGGATATTTCTTGGGGAGCATTCTCTTCATGATTGTGCTCAGTTATTATTTTTCTACCCATCTACCCATTTTACCTGCGGGAGATGTTCGCTATGGGAACTGAAACGAGGAAACATTTACATGTGATTTCAACAGGAAAACAATCATTGGAAGAATTAGTGAAAATTTCTAAATCCATTTATCCATACTTCGACGTGCTCCACCTTCGTGAAAAGCAGTGGACGGGGAAAGAAATGACTGTGGCTATTGATCGATTAGTAGCAGCAGGAGTCCCATTAACGAAATTATGTGTCAATGATAGGGCAGACATTGCCTTTATGAAGCACGTAAGAGGGGTGCAGCTTGGCCATCAAAGTGCGGATATCAGCTTAGTGAAGAGTGCTTTTCCTTCCATACAAATAGGAGCTTCTGTCCATTCCTTGGAAGAAGCACAACAGGCAATGGAAAACGGAACGGATTACCTGCTCTATGGAAATATCTATGCTACCTCTTCGAAGCCAGGTAAGCCTGGCATAGGTGTAGCAAGCTTAGAAAAAGTGGTTCAAACCGTTCCGATTCCCACTATTGCCATAGGGGGCGTCACACCTCAACGTGTATGTGAGATTACGGGAACCGGAGCAAAAGGGATCGCTGTATTATCAGGCATTTTGCTTTCAAAGGATCCATTAGAAGCAGCACGATCTTATTACAAACAATTACATAGGAGGTGATGCAGGTTGATAAAACGGTATGACGCTTTGATTGTGGGTGGAGGGGTGATAGGCTGCTCCATTGCTTATCAAATGTCCAAAAGAGGAAAGAAAGTTCTCCTGATTGAGAAAGATAGGCTGGCAGGAAAAGCATCGAAAGCAGCTGCAGGCATGCTCGGCGTTCAAACCGAATTGAAGGGGAACGGTCCTTTGTATCATCTGGCGAAGGCTAGCCGTGATATGTATCCTTCCTTATCAAAGGATTTAAAAAAAATCAGTGGAATGGACATTGAATATGTTGAAAATGGAATGATTAAACTGGCGAGAACGGAGGAGGAAGTACAGGATTTAGTAGAAACAGCCTCTTTGATATCACAAGGGGAACAAGTTAAATGGCTTTCACCCAACACTCTATTTACCTATGAACCTCATCTTTCCAAAGATGTGGCAGGGGGATTATATATTCCGAAGGATGGAAACGTCTCAGCACCAAAGCTTACACAAGCCTTAGGTTTGGCTTCAATCATGCTGGGTGCAGAAATTAGTGAATATACAGACGTCTATGATTTTTTGAAAGAGAGTAACAAAATCACTGGAGTCAGGACGTCTAAAGGTGTTTATTATGCAGACGAAACGATTGTAGCGGGCGGTGCTTGGAGTCAATTCCTCATGGAACGACTAGAAATGAAGTTCAGAAGTTATCCAGTCAAGGGTGAATGCTTATCCGTTAAGGTACCCGGAAAACTGGTGGAGCGGACCATCTTCACAGAAGGCTGCTATATTGTTCCAAAAGTTGGTGGGCGTCTGTTAATCGGAGCAACAGAGCACCCCCATACCTTCGATGAAACCATTACCATAGGTGGATTAATGAACCTTATGCATTTGGCCACAACCATTCTTCCAGAATTAGTTGATGCCAAGTGGGAAAAAGCGTGGGCCGGGATACGGCCGCAAACAGAACAAGGGGTGCCATTTATGGGAAGAAGTGAGGAATGGGAAGGACTTTCCATTGCAACGGGGCATTACCGTAATGGCATACTCCTGGCTCCCATTACAGGAGTATTGATGGCAGACCTGATAGAGGGGAAGGAATTCCATCCCCTACATTCATACGTAAGGAGTTGATACTGTGAAATTACGAATTAACGGACAGATGGTTACAGTGCCGGAATCCATTTCAACAGTATTGGAATTGATTCATCATTTTAACCTGGAAAATCGAATGATTATCGTTGAACAGAACCAAAACATCCTTGAAAAACAGGAGCATGAGATCACCGAAGTGAAAAATGGGGATATCTTAGAGTTAGTCCAATTTGTAGGAGGCGGTTGAAATGTTGAAAATCGGAAAGTACACATTCCATTCAAGACTTTTACTAGGGACGGGAAAATATCCTGATTTTGATATTCAAAAAAGAGCTGTCGAGATTTCCGGTGCAGAAATTCTTACGTTCACGGTAAGGCGCATGAATATCTTTGAGCCTAGTCAACCTAATTTCTTAGAAAAACTGAATCTTGAAAACTATTCATTATTACCGAATACAGCAGGGGCTAAATGTGCTCAGGAAGCGGTTCGACATGCACAATTAGCGAGAGCTTCAGGGCTTTGTGACATGATTAAGGTAGAAGTGATCGGATGTGATAAAACGTTGCTGCCCGATCCCGTCGAAACACTGAAAGCAACAGAAGAATTAATAAAAGAAGGCTTTACAGTGCTTCCTTATACGTCTGACGATGTTGTTCTTGCAAGGCGATTGGAAGAGTTAGGGGCCCATGCCATCATGCCCGGCGCTTCCCCGATAGGATCTGGACAGGGAATCATCAATCCAGTCAATCTCCGTTTCATTATTGAGCAAACAAAGGTACCGGTCATTGTGGATGCCGGAATTGGTTCTCCTTCAGATGCAGCCCTTGCAATGGAACTCGGGGCTGATGCTGTATTGCTCAATACAGCCGTCTCTTCGGCTAACGATCCCGTTATGATGGCGAACGCTATGAGGCTTGCGATTGAAGGGGGACGATTCGGATATGAGGCGGGAAGAATTCCGAAAAAACGTTATGCAACAGCAAGCAGCCCAATGGAGGGGATGAGTGTTTGATAGAAGATAGATATTCAAGACAAACGCTGTTTCACCCCATCGGAACAGAGGGACAAAAGTTAATAAGAAATAAACATGTGTTGCTGATCGGGGCAGGAGCACTGGGAACAGGCAATGCAGAAGCCCTTGTGCGTGCAGGTGTCGGGAAGTTGACGGTTGTGGATCGTGATTATGTAGAGTGGAGTAATTTACAACGTCAGCAGCTGTATAACGAGGAAGATGCAAGAAACCGACTTCCAAAAGCTGTAGCGGCAAAAAAAAGACTCCAAGCGATTAATTCAACTGTAAAAATCGAAGGGCATATACTCGATGCCATGCCTGAAGAGATGACGAGACTTGCCAGGGGCGTAGATCTTATCATCGATGCAACGGATAATTTCGATACGAGAATGATCATCAATGACGTATCTCAAAAATACTCCATTCCCTGGATCTATGGGGCTTGTGTTGGGAGTTATGGCATCTCATTCACCATTCTTCCTGGAATCACTCCATGCCTTCATTGTTTAATCGAGCGTGTTCCGATAGGAGGTTTAACCTGTGATACAGCGGGAATCATCAATCCTGCTGTATCTATGGTTGTCGCTTTCCAATCAACCGAGGCATTAAAACTTTTAGTAGGAGACATTGATGCCCTGAGTCATAGGGTGGTTTCTTTTGATTTATGGAGAAATGAGCATACTTCGATGGATGTAAGGAAGCTGAAAAAAGATGGATGCCCTTCATGTGGACAGCATCGCACATTCCCAAGTCTAAAGTATGAAAATCAAATCAAAACAGCCGTCCTTTGTGGAAGGGATTCAGTTCAGATCCGTCCAGCTGTACAGCATGATGTCGATCTTATTGAACGATCAAAATCGTTAGAACTTCAGGGAAAACCAGTAGATAGAAATCCTTATTTGATTTCATTCGAGGTTGAATCTTATCGAATCGTACTCTTCCGTGATGGGCGTACCCTCATTCACGGAACAAAAGATATAAGGGAAGCAAAAACGATTTATCATCGTTATTTGGGGTAAAGGGAGGAGATCAGTATGATTCAAAAAGCATTAACGATTGCCGGATCGGATAGTGGCGGAGGGGCTGGAATCCAGGCAGACCTCAAGACCTTTCAGGAACTGAACGTCTATGGAATGTCTGCCATCACAGCAGTGACGGCACAGAATACAAGAGGTGTACAAGGCGTGTATCCATTATCAGCAGAGGCTGTTATTGATCAATTAACCTCGATTGCTGAAGATTTACCTCCCCAAGCCATTAAAACCGGCATGCTGGTAAACGGAGACATCATTTCTCACGTTGCCGACTTTGTTCGATCACGCTCCTGGAAGAAGCTTGTTGTGGATCCTGTCATGATAGCCAAAGGGGGGGCATCTTTGTTGGAGAGGAAATCCGTTAACGCTTTAATCAATGAATTGATTCCCCTTGCGTTTGTGGTCACGCCGAACATTCCTGAAGCCGAGGCCATTACCGGGCATGATATCCTCACTGATGCTGACCGTAAAAAAGTGGCTGAGATATTGTTCCAAATGGGGGCTGAAAATGTGGTGATCAAGGGCGGACATCAATCTCGATCGTCAGAAGCAGCTGATCTTCTGTTTGATGGAAAGAAATTTTATGAGTTTAGCAGCCCAAGAATCTACACTCCGCATACACATGGAACAGGGTGTACATTCTCAGCGGTGATAACGGCAGAAATAGCAAAAGGACATACTGTCTATGATGCAGTGCTTATAGCTAAAAATTTCATCACGACAGCAATCGGACACTCATTGGGCATTGGGAGTGAACATGGTCCAACAAATCATTGGGCTTACAAAGAAGGTCTGACGGTATGAATCTGAGGAAAAGTCTGCAGTTATATTTTGTGATGGGCAGCCTTAATTGTGAGAATCATCCGGCTCAAGTATTGGAAGAAGCTCTTTCGGGCGGGATTACCATGTTTCAATTTCGTGAAAAAGGTCCCTTTTGTTTAGAGGGTGAGAAGAGAGTGGAAATGGCTAAAGAGTTTCAGAGATTGTGTCATTATTATGGCATTCCTTTTATTGTGAATGACGATGTGGAACTTGCCCTTTCGATGAATGCAGATGGAGTACATATAGGACAAGAGGATGGAAATGTAGAAACGGTCAGAAAGAAAATAGGCAGCAAAATATTGGGTGTCTCAGCTCATAATCTGAGGGAGGCAAGGATTGCTACATCGTTCGGAGCAGATTATCTCGGTGTTGGACCCATGTTTCCGACCTTTACAAAAAAGGACTGCAGAAAAGTCAAGGGTCCAAGGGTGATTAAATCCATTAGAACAGGTGGAATCACAACCCCTCTTGTCGGAATCGGAGGAATCCATCCAGGTAATGCCTATCAGGTATTGGAAGCTGGAGCAGACGGGGTTGCCGTCATTTCTGCGATTTCAAAGCATCCGGGCCAAACAAAACGACTGGCTCAATCCATTCGATTGGGGGATTAGCATTGTAATTGATCCAGGAGCTTGGGAAATTTTATCTTCTACTTCCTCATATCTCTTTCTTCTTTATCATACTATACAGTAGACCTCGGTCTAACATGTATCATCATCAACGATAAGAGGGAGGGGTAAGAATGAATGTCTGGTTTGTTTTGTTAAACATTTTGGTGTTTCTTGTTCTCATTGGTGTATTACTTTATATGCAAAGGAAAAATGTTTCGTTTTCAAAACGGGTGTTTACTGCACTGGCGCTGGGGATATTATTTGGCCTTGGGTTACAGTGGGTCTATGAGGCCGGGGATGAAAATGTCACACAATCGATTGAATGGTTCAACATCGTCGGGACCGGCTATATTAAACTACTGCAAATGATTGTCATGCCTTTAGTGTTTGTGTCGATAATTTCGGCCTTCACTAAATTGAAACGTTCTCATAATTTAGGGAAGATCTCTGTACTGATCATTGGATTGCTGGTAGGCACAACAGCCGTTGCTGCAGCAGTCGGGATTGCTACGACCGTGGCTTTTGACTTGGAAGCGATCCAGATTGATCAAGGAGATGCAGAAGCGGCAAGGGGTGTTCAATTAGAGGAGAGAGCAACATCTTTAGAAGGTCAGAGTTATCCTCAAAAAATTCTCGAGCTTTTACCTGCGAATCCGTTCCTGGACTTTACGGGACAAAGATCAACTTCGACGATCGCTGTCGTGATTTTCGCTGCTTTCATCGGTATCGCTTACTTGGGGGCTCAGCGCAAAGAGCCTGAGGCTGCTGAATTCTTCAAGAAGATCGTTGATTCCGTCTATGCTGTAGTGATGAGAATTGTGACTTTGGTGTTACGACTCACTCCATTCGGTGTGTTGGCCATCATGGCTAAAACAGTAGCATTAAGTAATTTTGATGCCATCATGAAGCTTGGAGAATTTGTTGGAGCATCTTATGTGGCCTTGATTATCATGTTTGCCATTCACTTAATCATGCTTACTCTTGCTGGCTTAAATCCGGTCACTTATATGAAAAAAGTATTTCCTGTATTAGCATTTGCTTTTACGTCGAGATCCAGTGCCGGAACACTGCCACTTAACATTCAAACACAAAAGAATAAATTGGGGGTTTCAGAAGGGGTTGCCAACTTCTCGGGATCCTTCGGGTTATCCATCGGTCAGAACGGTTGTGCAGGTGTGTATCCTGCCATGCTTGCAGTGATGATTGCACCGACTGTAGGGATTAATCCATTAACCCCTTCCTTTATTCTTACGCTCATCGTAGTGGTGGCCATTAGCTCCTTCGGTGTTGCAGGTGTTGGAGGCGGAGCTACATTTGCGGCTATCCTTGTTCTATCCGCCATGGATCTTCCAGTAGCGTTAGCGGGTCTATTGATTTCTGTTGAACCTTTGATTGACATGGGGCGAACAGCAGTGAATGTGAGTGGTGCAATGACATCTGGAATCATAACAAGTAAAGTGTCAGGGGATTTGGATAACGAAACGTATAACAAAGAAATCATTGAAGCAGAAGCTTAAACAAGAGGGCTGGCTCATTCATATGTGAGTCAGTTTTTCTTTTGTATGAAAATAAATTTATTTATTTTCAGTAATTTTGATTGAAAATTCAGACTATATTCTTTACTATAGAATTAAACATACCAACCGGTTAGTATCTTAGGTATGTGAATGAAATGCTGTAAAGATGAGGAGGCACGAACATGCATGTGAATGAATTATTTGATTTATCAGGTAAAGTTGCCCTTGTGACTGGTGGAGGCAGAGGGTTGGGAAAACAAATCGCTACCGGGTTTGCTGAAGCGGGGGCAAACGTTGTAGTATGCTCGAGAAACGTTGAAGCATGTGAAGACGTGAAGAAGGAATTAGAAGGAATAGGTGTCCAATCACTGGCATTGAAGTGTGATGTCACTAATCCTGAAGACGTACAGCGTGTTGTAGATGAAACGAAGAAGGTGTTTGGCCGCATTGATATTTTAGTGAATAACAGTGGAGCTTCCTGGGGGGCACCTGCAGAAGAAATGCCTCTTGAGGCTTGGCATAAAGTTATCAATGTGAATGTAAATGGTACTTTTATTATGTCACAGGCCGTAGGGAAATTGATGCTTGAGCAACAGGAAGGAAAAATCATTAATATCGCTTCCGTAGCAGGTCTTCAAGGTACAGACCCACGTTATATGGATGCCATTGGCTATAGTACCAGTAAAGCAGCGGTCATCAATTTCACGAAGGATCTAGCCGTGAAATGGGGATCCCGAGGAATTCATGTGAATGCAATCGCACCGGGATTCTTTCCAACAAAAATGTCAAAAGGAATTCTGTCTCATGCAGGAGAAGCCATTTTAAACGGCACACCATTAAATCGATTCGGTACCGAAGATGATCTAAAAGGAGCAGCACTTTTCCTGGCGGCTCGTGCATCAGATTTTGTCACTGGTTCAGTGCTCGTCGTAGACGGTGGATCGTCTGCCATGTAACCGTAGCCACTCCCTTAAATTGATTGTTCCAAGTTAAGAAAGGATGGATGAAATGGATTTCTCCTATTCTCCAAAAGTACAAGAATATCAAAACAGACTCTCTCGTTTTATGGAAGAATACGTGTATCCGAACGAGTCCCTCTATGAAAAGCAGCTCAATTTGCAAGAAACCCGTTGGAGTAGGGTTCCCACAATCATGGAAGAATTAAAAGCCGAAGCGAAGAAACGGGGATTATGGAACCTATTTCTTCCTCAAAGCGAATATGGGGCCGGGCTCAATAATGTAGAATACGCCCCTCTTTGTGAAATCATGGGGAGATCCCTGATTGGTCCGGAAGTGTTTAATTGCAATGCTCCTGATACAGGGAATATGGAAGTGTTGGAACGTTATGGAACCCCCACTCAAAAACAACAGTATCTTATCCCACTTCTAAATGGTGATATCCGTTCTTGTTTCTCTATGACGGAGCCTGATGTCGCGTCTTCCGATGCAACGAATATTAAGGCGAGTATCATTCGGGATGGAGACGAATACATCATTAACGCGAAGAAATGGTGGTCATCAGGCGCCGGGGACCCTCGATGCAGTTTTTCAATTTTGATGGGGAAAACCGATCCAGAAGTGAGTCGTCATGAACAGCAATCAATGATTATTGTCCCATTGAATACTCCAGGTGTAAAAATAGAGCGTATGCTTCCTGTATTCGGCTACGACCATGCTCCCCATGGGCACGGAGAAGTCACCTTTACCGATGTAAGAGTCCCCGTTGAAAATATGATTTGGGCAGAAGGAAAAGGATTTGCCATTGCACAGGGACGATTAGGTCCCGGCCGGATTCACCATTGCATGCGTTTAATTGGTGCGGCGGAACGAGCCCTTGAAGAATTATGTAAGCGTGTTCAAAGTAGGGTGGCGTTTGGAAATGCACTGGCCGGTCAAGGGGTCGTAAGAGAATGGATTGCGAATTCAAGAATTGAAATCGAACAAGCCCGTCTTCTCACGATGAAAGCAGCCTACATGATGGATACCGTCGGCAATAAAGCAGCTAAACAGGAAATCGCCATGATTAAAGTGGTGGCTCCTTCCATGGCGTTACGCGTGATTGACCGGGCCATTCAAGCGTTCGGGGCAGCAGGTGTATCGGATGACTACACGTTGGCAGCTCAATGGGCAAATGCCCGTACACTGCGGATTGCTGATGGACCAGATGAAGTACACCGTGCTCAATTGGCAAAATTGGAAATGAGAAAACACGAAAAAGCTTTTCCTGTAGAGAGCTAGGAAGAGGTAGATGATGATGAGATTACAAGGGAAAGTTTCCGTTATTACGGGTGGAGGCGGAGGAATTGGGCGCGCTACAGCCCTAAGGTTCTCAGAAGAAGGTGCTGCTGTGGTCGTAGCAGATTTGGATGATGCGAGTGGTGAAGAGACGGTTAGACTCATTCACGAAAAAAAAGGAAGTGCATTTTTTGTCAAAACGAATGTGCGGGAAAGTGAAAGCATTCTATCCCTCGTACATACAACGGTAGAACATTTCGGAGGTTTCGATATCCTTATCAATAATGCAGGAATCGGACAGTCGGAAGTCAGGAGCATTGATCTGGAAGAAAACGAATGGGATGCCGTATTGGACACAAACTTAAAAAGCATTTTTCTGGGAATGAAGTATGCCGTACCTGAACTGATGAAAAAAGACGGTGTAATTGTGAATGTATCGAGCCTTCTCGGTTTAAAGGGCCGTAAATACGTGTCAGCCTACAATGCGGCAAAAGGTGGTGTCATACTTCTGACACAAAACGCAGCCCTGGAGTATGGAAAAGATAATATTCGGGTGAATGCAGTAGCGCCTGGAATTATTGATACGAACATCATCAATGGTTGGAAGAAGGATGAGAGGAAATGGTCGGCGATCTCTCAATCAAATGCTCTAAGACGCATTGGAAATCCAGAAGAAGTTGCGTCAGCGATTCTGTTTTTAGCTTCAGCTGACGCGTCCTTTATAACCGGTGCCACATTATCTGTTGATGGTGGAGGATTGATCTTTTAAGGTACATGCCGAATTGGTACATGAGTAATCTGAAATGGAAGGAATGATTTTGTGACAACTAAATCTTGGCTCAGTCATTACCCTGAAACGTTTGAGACTGAAATTCCTGAGGTTGATTTTTCTATACCTGAAATGCTCCGACATACCGTTTCTTCATTCCCGGCTCATCCATGTATTAGCTTTTATCAAAAACGCATAACGTATGGTGAACTTCAAGGTGCCGTCACCATGCTTGCTTCATCCTTTCAACATATTGGAGTGAAGAAAGGAGACAGGGTGGCGATCATGCTCCCGAACTGTCCGCAATATGTTATCTCTTATTATGGAATCCTTACCTCCGGGGGAATTGTCACACAGGTGAATCCGATGTCAGTTGAAAGGGAACTAATCCATCTGCTTAATGACTCGGGAGCTGAGACAATCGTCGTATTGGACCGTTTTTATTCTATGGTCAATTCCATTCAAAAGGAGACAAAAATAAAGAGGATTATTGCAGTAAGCTTTCAAGGAGAATACACACTTGTCCCACCAGACTATGACTTTGATGAATTTTTGATGGTAGGGGATGGTGAAGTATCCCAGGTGTCGATCAATCCTGAAGAAGATGTGGCAGTCCTTCAATATACGGGAGGAACTACTGGTGCCTCCAAGGGAGTCATGCTTACTCATAAAAACATTCTGTCAAATGTGATTCAGAGTCAACTCTTCTTTAAAGACAGCATTGAAACAGGGAAAGAAAGAAGCCTGAGTGTGATTCCGTTCTTTCATGTATTTGGGATGAATTCCTGTATGAACTTTGCAGTCTATTCAGCAAATGAAATGATCTTGCTCCCAAGGTTTGAATTGACCGAAGTATTAACCACGATTAAGAACGAGCAGCCCACCCTATTTCCAGGTGTGCCGACTATGTACGTGGCGATCACCAATCATCCACAGGCAGAAGAGTTCGGCATTGATTCAATAAAGATTTGTAATAGCGGAAGCGCTCCAATGCCAGTAGAGTTATTGAATCAATTTGAAAAGAAAACAGGAGCAAAAATATTAGAGGGATACGGATTATCAGAGGCTTCACCAACGACTCATTGCAACCCCGCTTTTGCAGAAAGAAAGCCGGGAACCGTTGGAATTGGATTTCCATCCACAGACTATAAGGTAGTCGATTTAGCAACCGGCACTATGGAGGTTCCTTTAGGAGATGTGGGCGAACTCATTATTAAAGGCCCTCAAATCATGAAAGGCTACTGGAATTTACATGAAGAGACTGCTCACGCCCTTCGAGATGGCTGGCTTTACACGGGAGACATAGCCCGAATGGATGAAGAAGGGTATGTATCGATTGTGGACCGAAAGAAAGATATGATCATTGCATCGGGATACAATGTGTATCCCCGGGAAGTCGAGGAAATCATTTACGAGCATCCAAGCGTACAGGAAGTTGTCGTAATCGGTGTCCCGGACTCTTATAGAGGCGAAACCGTTAAGGCAGTGATCGTCTTAAAGTCAGGGAAAAAGGCAACTGAAGAAGAATTGGTTCATTTCTGTCAGGAGAATATGTCATCATTCAAGGTTCCAAAAAGCATTGAGTTTCGAAATGAGCTTCCAAAGACGAGTGTTGGGAAAATATTACGAAGAGCTCTGCGTGAAAGCGTGAGGTAATATGATATAATTCAGGTGATATTGGCAGATTGAGAGGATTTCAGATGAAAGAAAAACTTACAGAACATGCTGTACGCTTATTTGATGAAAAAGGGTTTACCGTTACTTCCATCCAGGACATCGTAGAATCCATTGGTGTAACGAAAGGAACATTCTATTACTATTTTTCCAGTAAGGAAGAGCTGTTAAAGGAAATTCACATGCGCTATATTGATGGCTTATTATCTAAACAGGAAAGAGTTCTAGGGGATGATCGGAAGAGCTACATGGAAAAACTATATGATATTGTCCATCTTTCCATTCTGGACATTAAAGAGCAAGGGGCCAGTGCCAAAGTATTTTTTAGAGAAATGAGGCACTTGAGTCAGGAAAGTCTGGATGCAATTGAGCCTAAGCGGGATATGTATCGCTATAACATAGAAACTCTCCTGAAAGAAGGTAGGAAGAACGGAGACTTTCATGAGGACTTTGACGTATCGATTGTAGCCTTTGGAATTCTCGGTATGATGAATTGGAGCTATCAATGGTATAAGCCTGAAGGTGCGAAATCCGATCAGGAAATTGCTCAGACTTTTGTCGATATGGTATTAAAAGGGATTGAGTCAGAGTAAATGGGAAATCATCTACAGGATTTCCTTTTGAAATAACATACCGACTGGTTAGTATTTATAGAGGGAGATGGCGTGCTAATGGAAACCATTACGGTAACGAGTAGATTTTGCGAAACCGATGCATTAGGTCATATTAACAATACAACCTATTTTGTTTATTTAGAAGAAGCAAGAATTAAATTCTTTCAATCACTCGGATTTGATATGGATGTGAAAGACTGGCGTTTTATACTGGCTTCAACCAAATGTGACTTTGTATCACAAGGGTATTTTAATCAAGAGTTAAAGATCACCACCTATCTATCAAAAATTGGATCAAAGAGCTTTCAGTTAGAGCATGAAATCTTATGTGCGAACACCCATCAATTGATTGCAAAGGGAAATGCGGTGATCGTTTATTTTGATTTTCTTGAGCAGCAAAGCAAAATGATCCCTGAGTTGTTAAAAGCTCAGTTAAACACTCATTTGCGTTCGGTAAAAACTGAATATTCTTAATTTTGGAGGGATAAGATGTCGAAAAAAACAGGGTATGAAACGGTATCGGTGCGAGAAGGAGAAGAACTGAATGCCACCAATCTAAAAAGCTTTATGAATGAGCAATTCCCTCACCTCCTTCATGAAGAGCTATCTATTAAACAATTTTCTGCGGGACACTCAAATCTTACGTATCTACTTAAAATGGGTGAATGGGAAGGTGTACTGAGACGTCCTCCATTAGGACCCGTTGCCCCGAAGGCTCACGATATGAAAAGAGAATATAGGATTCTTTCAGAAATTCAACCATTATTCGGAGTTACACCGGAGCCGTATGTGTTCTCTGATAATGAAAGTATCGTAGGAAGTCCATTTTTTATCATGGAACGAAAAAGGGGTGAAGTATTTGATACTTCCTTTCCCCTGCATCTTCATGTGACACCAGATGTCTGCAGGAAAATATCGGAGGAAATGGTTTCTAAACTGGTGGAACTTCATTCCATTGATCACCGAAAAACAACTCTTCATGAAATCAGTAAGCCCGAACATTTTATGGAAAGACAAGTACACGGGTGGATCAAACGTTACGAGCGTGCCAAAACAAGTGAGATTCTTGAAGTAGATCAGCTGACACACTGGTTGATAAAGAATGTACCAGGAAATGCTGAATCGACAATCATTCATTATGATTTTAAATTAAACAATGCCATGTTTTCTTCTGACCTGAAATCCATGGTGGGGTTATTTGACTGGGAGATGGCGACTGTTGGCGATCCTCTTGCAGATTTAGGTGTCGCTATGGGGTATTGGATACAGGATGATGATCCAGAGTTATTAAAATTCGGTCTTGGGAAGCCTCCAGTAACGATCATGGACGGTTTTTACAACAGAAGACAATTTATCGAAGAATATGCCAGGAAAAGCAGTAGAGACGTGAACAATATCCATTTTTATTTATCTTTTGCTTACTTTAAGCTCGCAGTCATTGTGCAACAAATCTATTACCGCTTTAAGATGGGGCAAACAAGAGATTCACGATTTTCTCAATTTGATCGGTTTGCGGAATCTCTGATCACCCTGGGAAATGAAGCGGCATTAGATCGCCAGGAATAAAGACAAGGAGATGAACTGAACAATGAAATCCTCTTTATTACTAGAAACTACTGACCGGGTACTTACATTGACATTAAACAGACCGGATAGCTTGAATTCCTTTGATGAGGACATGCTTATGGGAATCGTTGAAGCACTCCAACAGGCAGAACATAATCAGGAAATCAGAGCCATTGTGATTCGCGGTGCCGGGAGGGCCTTTTCTGCAGGCGGCGACGTGAAAACGATGGGGAGCGCCACATCAACCGAAGTCTATGAACACATAGGGATATTAAATACATGCATTAAAGCAATAAAAGATATAGATAAACCGGTCATCGCCTCGGTACACGGATTTGCAGCAGGTGCCGGGTTTAATTTAGCCCTGGCCTGTGATTTGATCATCGCTTCAAAAGATAGTCAATTTGCTTTAAGCTTCTCTAAAGTAGGTCTTATTTCCGATGGCGGAGGTTCGTATTTTCTTCCACGCATCATCGGTCCACATTTAGCGAAAGAATTCTTCTTTTCAGGAGAACCTGTGGCTGCAGGAAGAATGTATGACTTAGGTGTGGTAAATCGTATTGTCCCTTCTGAAAGACTTGATGAGGAAACTACTCATTGGGCTCAGAAAATAGCCTTGGGGCCAAGTAAAGCTTATGGAATGATGAAGAAAATGATTGATCGTTCATTTACCTCATCATTGGATGAGATACTTGAACAAGAACGAATCACACAAACATTGATGATTGCAACTGAAGATCATGCTGAGGGAGTTTCAGCGTTTAAAGAAAAAAGAAGACCATATTTTTCAGGAATATAGGAGGCGTTAGAATGAAAGCGATTCAGTTCAAAGAGTTCGGAGGTCCCAATGTTTTAGAAAATGTGGAGATTGATATTCCATTGCCTCGAGGGAGAGAAGTCGTAATTGAAGTTCATGCATCTGCAGTCAATTATGCTGATACGGCTCGTCGTGAGGGGCAATATGTGGTGAAAACCACTCTACCATACATTCCAGGTGCCGAAGTGGCAGGAATTGTAACAGAAGTGGGAGAAGACGTGACGAGGGTGAAAAGAGGAGACCGGGTTGTAGCCATGATGGATTCCGGAGGTTATGCAGAATTTGCCCTGACAGATGAGCGTTCGGTGATCCCCTTGCCATATGGATTGGATTTCAAAGAAGCGGCCGCCATCCCGGTTCAAGGTTTAAGTGCTTATCATATTTTGAAAACATTGGGGAAATTGCAGCAGGGAGAAGCCGTCCTCATTCATGCAGCTGCTGGTGGCGTTGGCCTGCTTGCCGTGCAACTGGCAAAACGTTTTGGTGCAGGTAAGGTAATTGCTACAGCCAGTACAGAAGAAAAATTAAGTCTTGCAGGGGCCATGGGGGCAGATGTATTAGTCAACTACACTCAAGATGGCTGGGAAGCAGAAATTCTGGAAGCTACAAATGGAAAGGGTGTAAACCTGGCATTGGAGATGGCTGGCGGTGACATTTTCTATAAAACGTTAAAATGTCTCGACTATTTTGGAAGAATGGTCATATATGGAGTAGCAAGCGGGGAGCAGAGCAGATTTTATCCCTCTTCTTTGATGGCAAAAAATCAATCTGTTATCGGGTTCTTTCTCCCTCCTCTAATGAGAGATGCTGAACTAACCCAGAAAACCCTTCATGAAATCTTTCATTATGTCGCGTCCGGTGAATTGAAAGTAACGGTTGGTCATGTATTTCCTTTAGAAGAAGCAGCTTTGGTTCATACACTCATGCAAGCAAGAAAAACGGTAGGGAAGGTAATCCTGCAGCCATAATAATAACTAGTTAGTATACGATCCATCTTATAAGGGGGAACCGGGATGAACTTACGGTTATCAGATGAACAAAGGATGATTCAAAAAACCATCCGTAAATTTGTTGAGAAAGAATTAATACCTTTAGAAAATGAAGTGCTAAGAAATGAACGGGAAGGAAAACCAAGTCTTTCCCCGGAAAAAAGAAAAGATTTGCAGTTAAAAGCAAAGGAAGCAGGGTTCTGGGGTATCAATACACCAGAAGAATACGGCGGAGCGGACCTCGGGCAAATGATGATGGCCATTGTTTATATGGAAATCTCCAAAACCTTTGTGCCTTTCAGTTTCGGTGGTTATGCAGATAACATCCTATACTATGCCAACGAAGAACAGAAAAGGAACTATTTGATCCCCACGATAAACGGAGAGAAAAAGTCCTGCTTTGCCATGACGGAACCGGGAGCTGGATCTGATACTCAAAACATTCGGATGACCGCAGTGAAGGATGGAAATGAGTGGGTGTTAAATGGTGAAAAAACCTTTATTACAGGCGGAAATGAAGCAGATTTTGTCATGGTCATGGCGGTGACCGATAAGGAAAAGCATCGGCGAACGGGTCGGGAAGGAGTAACCTGTTTTATTGCCGATCGAAGTATGGGGTGGACATCTGAATACATTCATACCATGGGGGAATGGGGACCGGCCAGTCTGTTTTTTGATGACGTGCGGGTTCCTGAAGAAAATATTCTCGGCGAAATCGATGGTGGTTACAATCTGGGCCTGGAATGGATCGGGTTCGCACGCTGGATTGTGGGTGCACAAGCAGTAGGCGCAGCCGAACGTTTACTGCAAATGGCGATTGACTATTCAAA
Organism: Rossellomorea sp. GQ25; assembly: GCF_059758515.1. NCBI lineage: Bacteria > Bacillati > Bacillota > Bacilli > Caryophanales > Bacillaceae > Rossellomorea > Rossellomorea sp. GQ25. Next base: position 367,792 of record NZ_JCAXEQ010000001.1, read on the forward strand.
GGAAAGAGAGACATTTGGAAAGCCAATCGCGGATCGACAGGCGATTCAATGGCAGATCGCTGATTCTGCCGTGGAAATTGAAGCAGCCAGGTGGCTTGTATTAAATGCAGCATTCACGCTGGACCAAGGAGAAGATAATCGCCATGTTGCATCGATTGCCAAACTGTACGGATCGAACATGGGAAATAGGGTAGTGGACCGGGTCCTTCAGATTCACGGAGGGATGGGCTACACAAGAGAGCTTCCCGTTGAACGCTGGTATCGTGAAGCAAGATTGTGGCGGATTTATGATGGTACTGATGAAATTCAAAAACTGATCATTTCACGGAATCTATTAAAAGGGCATGTGAAAGTGGGTCAATTTGTTTAAAGCGATAGGGAGGTATTGTGAATGGGTGAAAGATTCAGAGGGAAAGTAGCTTTAGTAACAGGCGGGAGTCGGGGGATCGGTAAAGCGATTGCCAAGCTCTTTGCAGAAGAAGGGGCAAAGGTTGCCATCATTGACGTGAATGAAGAGGCACTGATGGAAGTCAGTAAGGAATTGGGAGAGTATAAAATATTTATAAGAGTTGCGAATGTAATAGAATTCAAGGAAGTAGAAGAGGCCGTCAACGAAGTCTTTGAAACTTTCGGCTCCGTTGATATAGTCGTCAACAATGCAGGAGTCATCAGAGACAACCTGCTATTTAAAATGACCGATACAGATTGGCAAACGGTCATGGATGTGCATTTGAAAGGATCATTTAACGTAGCGAAAGCAGCGCAAGGTTATATGGTGAAGAACAGGTATGGCCGTATGATTAATATCTCTTCTACATCTGCACTTGGTAACCGGGGACAGGCAAATTACGCTACGGCTAAAGCAGGTCTTCAAGGCTTAACGAAAACTTTGGCAATAGAGCTTGGTCCTCTGGGGATTACGACCAATGCAGTAGCCCCCGGATTCATAGAAACGGAAATGACTAGAGAAACGGCGAAGCGAATCGGGATTACCTTTGAACAACTGGTGGAAGCGAGTCTTCAAGGAATTCCTGTAGGAAGAAGCGGGCAGCCGGAAGATATAGCGAATGCAGTGGCGTTTTTTGCGGATGAAAGATCGTCATTCGTTAATGGACAAGTCCTCTACGTAGCTGGAGGGCCGAAAGCCTAAAGGGAGAAAGAGGTGAAGGATATGTTTCAATCTTATATTGGTAAACGTTCAACTTCCATAGAAAATTGTGTTGAAAATGGAGCGGTCCGTAAGTTTGCCGAAGCCATCGGTGATCCACGTCCCATTTATGTGGATGAAGAAGCAGGTAAACGGTCTAGATACAGGGGGAATATCGCTCCCCCCACTTTTCCTAGAGTGTTCGACTACGGAACGATTGAAGGTTTTCATTTACCGAACGTCGGGTTAATTCATGGGGAACAATCTTTTCACTATGAAAGACCACTGAAGGTCGGGGAAAGGATTCAGTGTTATACGGAGATAAAAGATTACTATGAGCGGAAAGGATCGGGTGGAACACTTGGTTTTCTTGTGATAGAAGACATCGGTGAAGATTCTGGAGGGAATAGGATTTTCACCTCTGAGGCGATTGTCATTATCACTGAAACGGTTAGAGAGAGGTTGGGAAAATGACTAAACTATCATCCCTTACTATAGATGAAACCCTTCCCTTTGTTGAATTAGCTCCAGTCTCGAGAATCGACTTAATCAAATATGCAGGAGCATCGGGGGATTATAACCCCATTCATACGATCGATGAGGAAGCCCTTAAACTGGGGCTTCCAGGAATCATTGCTCATGGCATGTGGACAATGGGCAATATCTCCAAGCTTTTTAGTGATCATTATGAAGAAGGATTTATCAAAGAGTACACCGTCCGCTTTAAAGGGATGGTTTTCTTGGACGATGTCATTACATTGATTGCAGAAGTATCAAAAAAACAGGATAATCTCTTGCATTTTAACGTCTATGCCGTCAACCAGGATCAGAAGAAAGTGATCGAAGGTAAATTGATGTTTCAATTATTTTGATCATTCAGATGAAAATAGTGTCCTATAGCGTTTATAAAGCGAATAGAAATAAAGAGAATTAAGCTTTTTGAAAAAAATAAGTCAAAAGACATAAATCCGATCGAAAAACTCGGGTTGACTTCTCTGTAGAATATGATATTATTTAGAATATTAAAATTAATAACTCTTATCCAGAGTGGTGGAGGGATCTGGCCCCGCGAAGCCCAGCAACCTACGTTATGTAAGGTGCTAATTCCAGCAAAATGTGAAGTCATTTTGGAAGATAAGGTATCCTTACCTGAACAACTTTCCAAAATGGAGGGTTGTTTTTTTCATTCATGATTTTTCTGGATAAGATGAAAATGGGGGGAATCATGTGGCTAAAGAAAAAAATCAAGAAGCAGAGAATGATGTAGTAGTCGAGAAGATCACTTCAATGTTGAAGACGATGAGTTTTGGATCGATTACCATTGTGGTTCAGGACGGTAAAGTCATTCAATTGGAGAAAAACGAGAAAGTGCGAATTAAATAAGCTGACTAGACAAACTAGAGGCGCATAACACAGATAAAGGAAATCCCTATATCTTGTTATCGCCTCTTTTTGTTTGGATGAGCGGGAAAGGGGTGTATCATGTTAACCTATCAAACTTGGAAAAAACCATCCATCCAATTTGAAATTGATCCGGTCTATAAAGGAGCGTTAAACGTCCTTGAGTGGGCGTATGACCATTATGGTGAAAGTGTCGTATATGCATGCAGTTTTGGCATAGAAGGGATCGTATTAATCGATCTCCTAACCAAAGTACAACCGAAAGCAACCATAGTATTTCTTGATACAGGTGTTCATTTCAAGGAAACCTATGAAACGATTGAAAAGGTGAAGGAGAAATATCCTGGTATCACCATTCATATGAAAAAGCCTGAATTAACGCTCCAAGAGCAAGCAGTAACATATGGAGATAAGTTGTGGGAGAGAAACCCGAACCAATGCTGTCAAATTCGAAAGCTTGACCCTTTACAAGATTCCTTATCCAAAGGGAATGCCTGGATTTCAGGATTAAGAAGAGAACAATCACCTACAAGAAGTCAGGTTGAATTCATCAATAAGGATGACAAGTTCCAATCAGTTAAAATTTGTCCTTTAATTCACTGGACCTGGAAGGAGATTTGGAGGTATGTCCATAAGCATAACCTATCCTATAATCCACTTCATGATCAGGGGTATCCAAGTATCGGATGCTTCCATTGTACAACTCCAGCCATAGACATAAAGGATCTCCGCTCCGGAAGATGGAAAGGAAAAGGGAAAACTGAATGCGGTCTTCATTAAAAGAGGTGACATTCTTTGCTTGAAATATTCGCCCTGATCATAAGTTTGTTCTTCGCTATGAACATTGGTGCCAGCGGAGCGGCAGCATCGATGGGGGTTGCATATGGTGCAGGAGCAATAAAAAACATCAAGAATTCTTTATGGATCTGCGCTGCAGGTGTCCTGAGCGGAGCGGTTTTAGGTGGTGGAGAAGTAGTTAAAACCATTAGTTCAGGGATTATCCCGGAACATGTACTCTCCATCAAAATCGTGGTCATCATTTTGTTATCCGCCACCGTATCCTTGTTTCTGGCAAATGTGATCGGAATCCCGCTGTCTACAAGTGAAGTAACGGTAGGAGCGGTTGTAGGCGTTGGAGTCGCATATCAAGTTCTATATGTGAAGTCACTATTAACGATCATGTCATTCTGGGTAATTGTCCCGGTCATTGCCTTCGTAGTTACATGGGTATTCGGCATTGGTTTAGTACAACTGGAAAAGCGAGGTTACCATTTAGAAAAAAGGTGGCTTGCGTATCTTTTGATTATCGCCGGGTTCTTTGAAGCCTTTTCTGCAGGGATGAATAATGTAGCCAACGCCGTCGGTCCATTAGTGGGTGCGGATTTACTGTCTCCTTCCCGGGGGATTTGGCTGGGTGGTTTATTCGTTGCCCTCGGAGCTATCTTACTGGGGAAAAAAGTAGTTGAAACAAATGGGAAAAAAATTACACAATATTCAAAAGCCGAAGGAATCCTCATTTCCTCTACAGGAGCGATTCTTGTGATGGTGAGCTCACTATATGGATTACCGATCCCGCTGACTCAAGTTACTTCGTCCTCTATCATTGGCTTGGGGATGGCGAAGAACGGTAAACATATGCTGCAAAAGAAAATTGTCAAAAAAATCGTCAAAATATGGGTGGTCTCTCCCCTGATTTCACTCAGTATTTCATATTTTTTAGTAAAGCTCGTGATCGATAGCGATCTGTATTCGATCGTGGTTCCAATAAGCGTCATTATCGCTACTGTGGGAGCACTATCCCTCATGCGTGTGATCAGTGAAGAAAGGCGATCCGTTCATGAAGACGGAGGCGGAATTTAATCTTAATTCCGATTAAAACAATATGTTAAGGAGGATAAATGATGAGTTTACAGCCCCACGGAGGAACGCTTGTTCAATTATATTTACCAGAAGAAACCTATGAGGATATTCTCCATGAGATCCCATTAGACGAAACCGCGTTAAGTGATTTAGAACTCATTGGAATAGGTGCTTACAGCCCTATAAATGGATTCCTGACCGAAGTGGATTATCAACATGTAGTGGAAACATTACGTTTGCGAAACGGCAGTGTGTGGAGCATCCCGATTACCCTGCCCATTGCAAAAGAAAAAGCAAGAGACGTAAAGAAAGGTTCAAAGAGCCGCCTTGTTTATAAGGGAGAAACATATGGCCTCATAGAAGTCGAGGATATTTATGAACCAGATAAACAGAAAGAAGCCCTCCTCGTATATGGAACGACCGACGCGGATCATCCAGGTGTCAAGAAATTATTGCAACGGGGGGATGTGTATATAGGTGGGAAGATCAGCCTTATTAAACGTCTTTCCAAACCGTTCAACGAGTATACATTTGACCCAAGTGAAACCAGAAAGTTGTTTAAGGAAAAGGGATGGAAAACGATTGTCGGTTTCCAAACGAGAAATCCAGTTCACAGGGCCCATGAATATATTCAGAAAACGGCATTGGAAACCGTGGATGCACTCTTCTTAAATCCGTTGGTTGGCGAAACAAAGGCGGATGATATTTCAGCCGGCATCAGAATGGAGAGCTATAAAGTTCTATTACAGAACTATTACCCTAAAGATCGAGTGTTTTTGGGAGTCTTCCCTGCTGCCATGAGGTACGCGGGTCCAAGGGAAGCCATCTTTCATGCACTTGTAAGAAAAAATTATGGATGCACGCATTTTATTGTCGGGAGAGATCATGCAGGTGTTGGCGATTATTATGGTACCTATGATGCGCAGAAAATATTTAATCAGTTCAATGAAGACGAGATAGGGATTATCCCTCTCCGCTTCGAGCATAGTTTTTACTGTGAGAGATGCGAAGGGATGGCGACTACGAAGACATGTCCTCATGATAAGACCGATCACGTTATTTTATCAGGGACAAAAGTGAGAGGAATGCTCCGTAACGGGGAAGTTCCCCCTTCAACGTTCAGTCGCCCTGAAGTGATCGAAGTGTTAATTAGAGGTCTAAAACAAGAAGCTGGACAAACGTCTTAAGGAGGATCCCGGGTTGAGTGAAAAAACAGAAAATATCGTATGGCATGAAACCGCAGTAACGAAACAGGAGAGACGAAAAAAAAATGGACATCAAAGCTTTATTTTATGGTTCACGGGTTTATCCGCTTCAGGGAAATCGACTGTCGCCAATGCATTGTCTCACTCCCTTTTCGAACAAGGAAATCAGGTCTATGTTCTGGACGGAGATAATGTCCGTCATGGATTAAATCATGATTTGGGATTTAAGGAAGAAGATCGTAAGGAGAATATCAGGAGAATTGGAGAGGTGTCCAAACTTTTCATTGATAGCGGACAAATTGTGCTAACGGCCTTTATTTCACCATACAGGGAAGACCGTGCTCTCGTACGAAATTTAGTGGAGACTGATGAATTTTTTGAAGTATATGTGCATTGTTCATTAGAAGAATGTGAAAAGCGCGATCCAAAAGGCTTGTACAAAAAAGCCCGTAAAGAGGAAATCACTCATTTCACAGGAATCAGTGCTCCTTATGAAGCACCTGAAAAACCGGAAGTGGTACTGGATACGGAGAAACATTCAATTGAAGAATGCGTGGAGTACTTATTAACTGTACTGAAGCAAAAACAACTTATATAAGGGGAGAAAATCATGGCATATTCAAAATCATGGGAGTCAAATGAGAAATTGAACAAAACGGAACAATGGAAACTGGAGAAAGACGGGTTGTCTATCTTTGAAGATATTCCATACTATGCGGAAAACGGCTTCTCTTCGATTCCAAAAGAAGAGTGGGATAAGTTTAAATGGGCAGGTTTGTATTTACAAAGACCAAAGGAAGACGGCTATTTCATGATGAGAGTGAACGTCCCATCGGGCATCCTGACTTATGATCAGGCACGGGAACTTGCTGCCATTTGTAAAGAGTATGGAAGAGACGTCTATGACATCACCACCCGCCAGGCGATCCAATTTCACTGGTTGAAGATTGAACAGATTCCCGACATCTTTAAACGTCTGGAAAAGGTCGGATTGTCTTCTGCCGGTGCATGCGGTGATATCACACGTAATATCGTCGGGAACCCCCTGGCAGGGATCGATCCTGATGAACTTTTCGATACACGAAATATTGTGAAAGAAGTGTATGATTTCTTCCAGCACAACGAAGATTTTTCAAATTTACCACGAAAATATAAAGTAGCAATCTCTGCTAATATCAATAATGCGTCGAATGCTGAAATCAATTGTGTTTCCTTTGTTCCCGCGAAAAAGCTGATAGACGATAAAGAAGAAGTCGGCTTCCATCTGAAAGTTGGTGGAGGATTGGCAGCAAGACCATTCCTTGCCCAAGAGTTGGATGTATTCATCCTTCCTCATCAAGTGAAGGAAGTCGCGATAGCCGTCACCACGATTTTTCGCGACTTCGGTTATCGGGAGAAAAGACATTTGGCCCGGTTGAAATTCCTAATGGCCGATTGGGGTCCTGAGAAATTCAAAGAAACTCTATTACAGTATGTTGAGCTTTTACCTGCGGGAGTTGAGGCCGTGGAAGGTTGGAATGCAGGATATTTCTACGGTGTACATTCACAGAAACAGGAAGGACTCAATTATGTGGGGCTGAATGTTCCGGTTGGACGATTAAATTCTGATGAGGTGTATGAGCTTGCGAGGATTTCCAAGAAATATGGGAATGGCGAACTGAGAAACTGTAATTCTCAAAATCTCATCATTCCCAACATACCAGATGAACATGTTAATGCTTTGCTTTCTGAGAAAATCTTTGATCGCATTTCAACAAGTCCACTATCGTTCATCGGGTATTCCGTATCATGCACAGGGATCGAATATTGTAATCTCGCTTTAGTGGAAACGAAAGAACGGATGAGACAAATCGCCAATCAATTGGATCAGGAACTTTCATTGGATGTCCCTGTCAGAATCCACATGGTCGGATGCCCGAATTCATGCGGTCAACGACAAATCGCGGATATCGGACTTCAAGGAATTAAAATGAGGACGAAAGATAAGAAGATGATAGAAGCATTTGAAATATACGTCGGAGGAACTCTTCAAGACGGTGGAAAACTGAATGAAAAGTTAAAAGGGAAAGTGGAGGCCGGCAATCTGACAGGAGTGGTAAAGCAATTGCTGTTTCATTTTAAACAAACAAAAGAACCGGGAGAAGCCTTTTTTGACTATATCAACCGGGTTGGTACCGCTCCCCTACAAGAATCGTTAGATCAATTACTTCAGGAAGTTTAAGGAGGCATAGGGGATGAACTTGTATCGATTTGAAGTCACTACTCACGTCTTTGTCACCATTGTCGTAGTAGCGGCTGAATCAGATGAGAAAGCCTTTGATTTAGTGGAAGTTGAACTCGAGAAGTATTTTTTGAAAAAGCCTGATGTTGTAGACATCTCTCTTTACGAGAAACGTAGAATCCGGGGAAATGGTGCAGGGTTTGTTCTGCATGAACAGGAAACAATCATCAAATCTTAAGGAGGAATAATGGATGGGGAAGGTTTACTTGGTGGGAGCGGGTCCTGGAGATCCTGAATTAATCACATTAAAAGCATTGAAATCAATACAAAAAGCAGATGTCATATTATATGACCGGCTGGTGAATAAAGAGCTTCTCTCCCATGCGAAAAAAGGAGCCGACTTGATATACTGCGGGAAACTGCCAAACTATCATACGATGAAACAAGATACAATCAATCATTTTCTCGTGCGTTATGCTGCGAGCGGCAAGGTAGTGGTGAGATTGAAAGGAGGAGACCCATTCGTATTTGGAAGGGGAGGAGAAGAAGCAGAAGCACTTGCAAAAAAAGGAATTCCCTTTGAAATCGTCCCTGGAATCACTTCGGGTATAGCTGCGGCTGCCTACGCAGGAATTCCCGTTACTCATAGAGATGCCAGTTCAAGTGTCGCCTTTGTTACCGGGCATAAACAAAATAATCAGCAAGAAGATGAAAAGTGGGAAAGTCTTGCCAAAGGAATCGATACCCTGGCCATTTATATGGGGGTCAGCAATCTCCCTTATATTAAAGAAAAGCTCATTCAATATGGGAAGTGCGAGGATACTCCTGTGGCACTGGTCCACTGGGGAACTACAGAAGTGCAAAGAACCGTAACAGGGACGCTGGATACGATAATCGATATTGTGAAAGAAGAAAATATTGAAAATCCAAGTATGATCATCGTTGGAGAAGTGGTCCGTTTCCGGGAGAAGATTCAATGGTTTGAAGAAGCCTTTGAAAAGGAATCGATCATGAGTGAGGCACTGTAAATGACACGCGCGATCTTATACGTTTGCCATGGAAGTCGTATTGCGAAAGCCCGTGAAGAAGCCATTGATTTGATTAAAAAATGCCAGAACCATGTGGAAGCGGATATTCAGGAAATAAGCTTTCTTGAGCTTGCATCACCTTCCATTGAAGAAGGGTTTGAAACATGCGTAAAAAAAGGAGCTACACACGTTTCCGTCGTTCCGCTTCTCCTTTTGACAGCGGTTCATGCAAAAAAAGATATTCCAGATGAAATTCAAAACTGTCAAGAAGCCTATCCTTGGATTACGGTTACGTATGGTAAGCCTATTGGGGTTCACGAAAAGATGGCTGAAAGTGTCATAATGAAAATACACGATGCTGCTTCAATTGACTCTTCTACCGTTGCCGTATTAATTGGGAGAGGAAGTTCAGACCCCGATGTTACAAAGGATCTAGGAGCCCTGGCTGAACTTGTGCATCGAAAGACAAAGTTAGCAGATGTAAGGACCTGTTATTTAACAGCAGCCTCACCAAGCTTTTCAGACACCTTGAAATCTGTAAAGAATACAGAGAGAAACGTCATTTTCATTCCCTACTTGCTGTTTACCGGGTTACTCATGAAAGGAATCGAAAGGGAGATCGGCCAAACGGAAAATGAACATATCATTCTGGGTAATTATTTAGGGGATGACCCTCTTGTGGAAGAAGCATTCTTGGACCGTGTGAATGAAACCCTTTGCGTAAAAGGAGAATCACATGCTGCCTATCATGATTGATGTGAACGGAAAACCAGTAACGATTGTTGGCGGAGGGAAAGTGGCATATCGGAAGCTCTCTGTATTTCTAGAGCAGGGTGCGATGATTACAGTCATCAGTCCTGACGCTGTTGATGGAATTCAAACATTACATGAAGACAATAGAATTTTATGGATCAAAAGAGAAGTGGAACCAGATGATTTACGAGATGCTTTTATCGTCATCGCTGCCACGAATGAACGATGGGTGAATGAACAGGTGAAAATTCACTCTGAGGAAAATCAACTTTTATGCGTGGTGGATGATGGGGATTGTGGAAATATGCAGATGGTCTCCTTTAGACAAAAAGGGAATTTAACGATTGCCGTTTCAACCGGAGGGGCAAGTCCATTCTTAGCTAAAAAGCTTACCAATCAATTCTTCCAACCATTTGACGATTCCTATATAGAAAAGCTTGCTTTCATTGCCTCTGAGAGGAAAGAAATCAAGGCATCAGACTTATCTGATGGGGAGAAAAGGAAGCTATTACAGGAACTTTCTGAACGGGTGTAAAGTGGATAAAACTTTATGCCCGTTTACTCATTATACGAACGTTTTTATGAATAATTTACATATTGTTAAGAAATGACCCTTTACAAACTGCTGAGTTCCCGTTATACTATCCAATATCAAATCAATATTCGTTTTCACTCATATAATAGCGAGGATATGGCTCGCGAGTTTCTACCGGATTACCGTAAATGATTCGGAGCTTACTGCGCCAAGGCTTCGTGTGTATTCGGAGTTATTACGGAAGAGTTATCGTTGAGGCTTTACCGACATTTTTGCCGACAAGAGGGCGTCAATTTTGTCTGCAGCTTCACGTTGCATTGACGGGAATACATGCGAGTATATGTTCATTGTCGTATCTATTTTCGCATGGCCTAGGCGTTCTTGTATTACCTTCGGATTGATACCGTTAGCTAATAGAAGAGACGCATGGGTGTGTCGTAAATCATGAAATCGAATTTTAGGTACTCCGGAATTAACAATTGCTCGATACATGGCTTGCGTTAAATTACGCTGATGAATCGGTCGGTGTTCCTTCGTTGTAACTATTAAATCCTTAGGCGGTGGCAGATCGTTTGCTTGCCGCTTTTTGTGTTTAACCAGCTCTGCAACCAACTTGTCCGATATTAAAATAGTTCTGCGACTAGACTTTGATTTAGTCTTACCGACGTATTGTTCGCCTTGACCATACAGTTGGTGAATTGATTCTTTTACGTAGATCGCACGTTCATTTAGGTCAACGTTCTCCCATCGCAAAGCAAGTATTTCCGACTTCCTCATTCCGGTGTGAATAGCCAACATAAACGCCACGTAGTAGCTCCAGTTACCTTTGTTATTTTCGCATGTATCTTTAACGTAATCTAAGAACCGTTCGACCTCTTCAGGCTCCCATATCGAGTATTCCTGCCTATCCTGCGGCACCTTTATTCCGCTAAAGGGGTTCTTGGCGATTAACTCCCACTCAACGCCTTTCTTAAACGCAGTAGTCAATAATCGTTTGCAAACTGCCACTGTGCTCGGCTTATAATGAGTCAGCAAATTGTTAATTAAAGCCTCCGCTTGCAACTTTGTTAAGTCCTTCGCTTTCACTTCAGGTAAATGAGGCGATAGCAGCTTAATGTATTTCCGATAGACGTATTCGGTGGTTGGTCGTATATGGCGGCTAGTCGCGTTCAACCAATCCTCCAAAAACGAAACGAGCGAGCTTTTTGTCTCGTCTACATACGTTCCTTTGTTTACATCGGCGACTATTTCAGCAATTGCAGTTTCAGCTTCCTTTTTAGTACGGAAAGTACCGTATCGCCTTTTCCTCCTTCCCGTTAATGGATCACGGCCAACATCTACCGTAATTTGGTATTTATCGCCACGTTTCGAAATGCTTCCTTTATTCATAGCGATTCCTCCCTTCAAGAATTGATAATACCATAACGGTCATACTGATGGAAATTTTATTTTACCTTTCGGAAACCCATTCGTTCCACCTTGTCGAAGTCTTTTATGTTTACTTTAGGGATTTTTACATAGTAAGATAAAAGTAAATCCTAAAAATGGAGGAATTTCATGATATTTCTAAGTCATCAACATAAGGACAAGCCCATTGTTGGTCCTGTCGCTCATAATCTTGCAGAAGTTTTTGGACAAGAGAACATCTTTTTTGACGATTGGTCTATTCAACCGGGAGATGGAATAATAGATAAAATGAATCAGGGTTTAGAAGAGTGCAAGTACTTTTTCTTCTTTATCACTTCTAATAGTCTGAAAAGCGATATGGTAAAGCATGAATGGCAAAACATAATCATGCGTGAAAGTAAGTACAACGTTAACTTCATACCTATAAGATTGGAAAATGTTGAAGTCCCGGCCATGTTAGCGCAAAGGTTATACCTTGATATGTACAGAAACGGAATAGATGTCGTTACTAGACAAATGGTCGAAATCATTGAAAAGGGTAATGTGAAAGCCCCTCAGTACGAACCTTATCAAAATATTCAAGGAGTTATGTCTAATTCGGGTAGCGGGGATATAGACTGCCGCATAGAGGCAAAAACATTTTATGAACCAATTAGTAGTTTCGCAGTGCTAACGAAATATGATGATTCACAAATAGATGTGGCATTCAAGGGCGGCGGAATGATGTTAACGAACTATGTCCCGAATCACTCATTTAACGGTGATACTTATAACGTCTTTACCGTTAGTAAAGAAGGCGGCATAACTCCGGGCTTCCCAGCTATTATAAATATAAGAACTAAAAAGGAAACAACTCTTAACGTTCGAGATATGCCCGTACCATTTATCATTATGAAGGAACATTCTCAAGGGGAATTTAAAACAATTCCATTTAGAATAGAATAACCGCCCTTCGGAGGAATTAACTTTGCTCGCCAACGGTAATTCGACGATGCTTGCCTGTCGGCGAATAAATAAAAACAGCCCGTCGTCTCTCAACGGCGGGCTTTCTTTTGCGTTATTGCGATTGGTAACACGTTCCACAGTATAGCCTACCGTAAGCCTCATACGTCTCATTATCGCTTAGTCGCTGCCGGCACTCGTTACATTCTTTCGTATTCATGCTCGGATCATAATCGTAAAGCGAGCCGGAGTTACCTGTCTTGTAGTCGCTCATGATGTCGCCAACTTCTTTCCGGGATAATTCCAATATATCCCGTTAAACGAGTCGATAGAACTACTCTAACTGACGGTAACTTGACGGAAGTAAGACGGAATAAAACACGGATTAACCGCGTCGTTATGCGATTAAAGGTATAAAAATAACTGTTGGCTAATATCCTTTACCGTAGTATGATTGGACTAATAAAAGGTATAGGAGTGAAATTATGGGGAATTGGATTGGTAAGGTAGGAATCGCCTTTATTGTAGCGGGAGTAATCGGAGCATTTATAGCTTTAAATGGAGTTAATTGGGATGCATACGGTTTTGCGAAGAAGATGGCTGCGTACGATGATCTCGAGTACCTTACGCAAGTAACACTGTATCGCGGCATGATTAACACGGCCATTATATCGATTGTGTCGGGCGTTGCTGTTGGGGCGCTATTCATGGGAATCGGAACACTTATCGACATCGGACGTGAAAGGAATGAGCTAATTCGGAAACAATCGGAGAAGCTAGGAACCGCCAGTTAAATCATCATCTTCGCCAGTTTTTCCCGATCAATCAACCTAACGCCATTTACCTTCGCCAGTTGAACGGCTGCAGGCGTAAAGTATTGATTCGTCACCACAATGGCGCCGTGAGCCTTGTAGTATTTAACCGCAGCTACAACTTGCTGAACGGCGCTAACCCCGATATTACTACTATATCGCTTCGCCTGGACCACGTATTTCTTCCGCCCCTTCCGCAATATCAAATCAGCCCCATAATCGCCGGATCCTTGAGTTACCGTTGCGAAATATCCCTGACGTTCGAATACCGGCTTCAAATACTGCTCGAAGGCGATGCCGTCCATTAAGTCTATTTCGCGAATATTGACCGGTAAGGCATGGCGGGCAGTCAGGCGCTTCCAAAAGACCCGAATTACATAGAAGACCAAACTGCGAAAAGGTTTATAAAACAAGCCGATAATAAACGGAAGGAGCATCAGGTATGCGATTACTCCGTAGTCCTGCGGGCTCTCGAACATCATGTCTCTAAGTCCGGAAATGTAGGCTAACCCCATCGCTCCGACGACAATATATATTTGCAGGTTGTTTTTCTTAGTTCGTGTAATACGTTTCGCCAATAGAAACATCCCTTTATGCTTTTTACTAATAGCTTGTACAACATATAGTATTTTATGTAAAAAAAATCCAGCGATTATGCTGACGGAACAACTGCGTCATTTAAACGTCATAACGCGTAAGCTTGCCGCATCTTTTCGTTTTTAAGTACACTCGTTACAGGAGGTGTTACTTATGGCAAGGGTAACGAGGAGACGAGTGAAAAATAAAGCTAATCAAAGGGACCGAAATGAGCAGACGTTGGACGAGGTATTTGATAAATTTATGGTGGTGAAAAATCTACAAGGTTTGGCCGAACAGACTATAACGGACTATATATTACATTATTCGCTGTTCAAGAAGTATCTAAAACGAGAAATCGAAGCGAAAGAACTTACTATCGATACGGTCCGCAGTTACATGAATCATTTGCTAAACGAATTGGAGCTCGCAGCTTACACGGTCAACATACGTACGCGCACCTTAAAAGCGTTCTTTAGATTCGCATATAAAGAAGGTCACATCGAGCGCCCAATTCACGAACAGATGAAGATGGTAAAAGTTCCGAAAGATAACATTCAAGCGTTCACTGTCGAGGAAGTAAGAACGTTAATTTCCGTAGTAAATGAGACGACAGTAACCGGCTATAGGGACCGCACTATGATGTATTTTATGCTGGATACGATGGTAAGGGTTAAAGAACTGTTGGCGATTCGCAGTGAAAACGTGGACCTAAAGAACGGTATTGTTACGCTCAAAGCGATGGATACAAAGACGAAGAAGATGCGGCAGGTGCCTATTTCTGATTTGACGGTAAAGATGCTGAAAACGTACATCAGGAAGACGGATAAATTCGATTCTGAGTATCTTTTCGTAACAATGCATGGGAAAAAAATCGTTGATAATACTGTACGAAAGTTTCTGCAAGAATACGGTAAAAAGGCGCAGATAACCGGAAAGCGAGTGAGTCCGCACACGTTCCGTCACACTGGCGCTCTCTTTTATATAATGAACGGAGGCGATCCGTTTAGCCTGCAGAAGATTCTCGGCCATTCTGACTTGGCGATGGTCAGACGCTATGTTCAGATGACCGATTTAAATATGAAGTCGCAGCATAATAATTTTTCTCCTCTAAAAAGGTTATAGTGAATTAGGTACAGAACAACCCGTATATATTTATATATAGTCCCTGCGAAAAGGAATACAACGGTACAAGACACAAGCCTTGCCGTTACTGTATTCGCCCTCTTCCAAACAGAATTCTAGCCTGGAATTGAGAATGGAATAGTCGGTTGGAATCGGAAGTGGAATAGTGACGTCACCTTTTTATATTCGTTGTCCTTAAAATGAATCATTCCGGACTCACAAGAGAACTACACTCGGCTTTTATCCGACTGAAGAGGTGACGGGGTTGCAGAAGTATGATAGCGGCATCTTTCCGATTGAACTGCACGACTTTAATTGTGGCTAACTGTATGACAACGTTTTGATCTTTTCGATTGTTATAGGAAGATTTCTATTTATTTGTCGGCCAGTAAAGCGGACTACTTGCCAGCCATTTTTGCGTAAGTAGGCGTCTTTCTTACGGTCATGCCTTTTTTGTTCAGGTGAACTATGAAATGCTTTCCCATCGCATTCGATTGCAATCATTTTATCTGCAAAGTAGAGCGCTAAGTCGATACGATAAGGGCCGCATTTTACTTGGGTGTAAACGTCAAAACCGTTAAAAGTTAAAGAATCATACAACCTTCTTTCGATGTGACTTTCGCATTTGTTTCTTGGGTTCTCACTCGTTGGAGGTGTTTTGAATAAAGAGAAACAAATTAGACCTACTGCCAGTAATCCGAAAAACACAATATATTCTATAATAACCATAACGTCACCCTCGATATTTTTTCTATATTATCGCCAAGAATATGCGAATATAGTCGACCGAATGGGCCGAGACGTCTTTTAGCAAGACTAGCAACTTTTCGCAGTCTAGCACATAAGCTGACAGTGAACAACGCCAGCGTCCGTGGAATATCTACGGGCGTTTTATTTTGCTTGTTTTATCGAACGTTTGTTCTGTATAATTTAATCGAGGTGGTATTGGATGAGTATACGGGATCGTGGACGAATTAAATGGACGTCTTTAATGTTGCCGGAGCATGTTAAAGAGCTCCGTGATATGTGGGACGATTTTAAACGTAATTCGAAGCCGGTTATCGACGAATTTACATTTAGCGAAAATGAAGAGCGTATTCACTACGCAATGGAATTTCATTATGCAATAAAGTTTAAAGTGTGGTCGGAATTTAACGGTAGATGCGAAGAATTTATCGGTCGGGTTCATCACATAGGCTCAAGTGATCGATTATTGAAAATCGAATGCGAGGACGGTACATTCGAGCGAATTATCTTCGATGACGTAATAACGGTAGAAGTGATCGACTAATCTACTGACGTCAATTACCGGTAAAACTTATTCGGTCATACTTTAGACGTCTGTGCATATGATAGACTATCGCCAACTCAAAGGAGTGTTTTCATATGTATCGACCGACCGTACGTTACTCGGAGATTTATCGCGAATATGTTGACCGGGTATTTCATGCGACTAGCCTCGACCGTAATCAAATTATTCGCCTTGCCTTGTTTGTAGCTGCAAACTCGCAGGAATACAATGCGATCCTCAGCGAATATAAGAAGGCTGACGTCTCTCTTCCTCGCCCTAAGTGGCGCCCTACACAATCGCCGTTATGGCAGTCGCAGGAGCCTACGGAAATAGAAAAGGGAGGGACGTCATATGTTATCGATGGAAGAGAAGCAGGTGCTGGCCCGGTTGCTGACGTCAGTAGAGCCGGAACCGCCGGAGCCACAACGCCAGGAGAGAACACGCGACGAGAAGGGTCGATTCGCGAAGGAGTCATCAAAGCAACAGGCGGAGGAATATCGTTCGCGCTCAATTAAGCTGAAGAAGATTCGCGGATTATATAATAGTTATAACGTGGTAGAAGATAGGGACGTCGATTGGATGATTTGCGGAGTTATTCTATTACTCTTCGCTATAATAATGTAGGGGGCTACTGCGGTGGCCTCTTTTTTTCGCATAATAAAAGACGCCTAGTTGCTGGCGCCTTCGTAAGTGTATTCGATTAAGTCTTCTATTGAGTATGTTTTATTTAAACCCTTCTCGGCTGCCATACGGTTTAGAGTGTCGAGCATACCTACGAGTGTTTCTATTTCTATTCTCCCCATATCGCCTTTTTCATACTTCGCAACAGTAGCTGGTCGAATCTTTCCTTCAACAGCAAGCGCGTTTTTAGAGATTGCTAGTTCTGCGAGTATATCCCCAAGTTTAAAATTTATCGCCATAATATCCTCCCCGATCAGTTCCTTATATGCATCTATTATAACCAATTCAAATTAATAAAAAAAGTTTTATTTTCTACTTGACGTCATACCGGAACGGTTATATACTAAAGTCATACCGATTCGGTAATACTCAATCGCGAATATAGGAGGACACAACATGAAACCGACAGATGTTTACTGTATGTGCGAAAAAAGGAAATTCACGGAAATCATGCAAGGCTTAATAATCGACGAGGATCTTCTCTTACTAATTGGCGACACTGGCCTTGCGGTTTGGACTTATAAAAAGGAGGAGGGGCGAATAGTTGTAGATTGCGAAGATGACTACAGTGTTTTATCGCTCGACATGAGCACCTTTAAATTACCGCAGAACCTCGAGGCGGTGAAGCTTGCGGAAATGAGCTTTCCGGAATTCATCCACTATCTGCTCAGTTGGGACGGCGGTGAAGTTGTCGCAGGTGTTAATCCTGGCGATCACATTTACGAAGCTAAAGAGAGTTTCATTTGGCAAATCGCTCACGTTTATTCGAATGGTACCGTGACCACAATTGACGGCAAGTTAATAGCAGCAGGTGACTACGTTGTGCTTGATGAGAAAGACGTCTTAGCGCTCGCTCAGGTAAGGGAATCTATAATAGGAGGAATTGATAAATGATAGCAGCAATCGGATTTTCAATATTAGGTTCATTCGCCTTGGGATTGGCAGTGGGTTTAGATAGATCAGGCGCATTAAAGGAGGAAAATTAATTGGGAAATAAAAAAATTGTTTGCGTAGTATTAGAAGTCGAAGGAAAAGGAAAGCCGGAATATTTTAAATCGCATCTTATCAGCGACATGGGGTACTACTTGACGGAAATCGACGGCCACGCGGTTGTCTCTACATTAATCCCTTCGAATGACTATCCCGGGTATTATGAGTTGCTGAACGAACTCTTCTCGCTTAAGTCTAATGAAGTCACACGAGAGCTTATCACGAACCGCGACATGTCTGCCGCCCAACTTCTGACCTTACTAGAACGTTTCCAGGTGTTCGTATGAAAAAGGTAACGGTCCATTTCCACAACACTGACGAATTGACACAGGAGCAAGCGATATTATTTGGCGATAATATCCTACTCAGTGAATACGATGACATGCTTTACTTCCGGGTTGTGGCCGTCGGTTTTCGGAAAGAAAACAACTTTCACGTCCGTGACTATAAAACGGCAGAACTTCCGGCAAAAGTATCTGCGGAACTGATCGGCGAAATGACTTTACTCGATTATGTGGCAACAATCGCAAGGTAAATGAAGCAAGCATGCGGCAGTTCGGACGTCGATGGCAAGGGCGCCCGAGCTCGTCGCTTAATAGTAACGCGGTGCTTGATCGAGCGCTACTGGCGGCAACCTATAGCGTTGGACAAGTCTCGTCACAAGTTACTAGCGAAACTATGAATCTAATAAAATTCCGGAGGGGAACGCAATGAAATTAGCTAGGTTAGTTGAAGACTCAATGGACAAATTGCCGTATAAGTTGACTTGGAAAAAGATAGCGCAGGAAGTAGGTATGACAAACTCAGCGTTTACGAAGTTTAAGCAAGGATCGGAACTAAATTTCGCCGCACTGTTTACCGTTGCAAAGATACTGCACCCAGATACATATCACAACGTAATTGCCGAATGGTCCTATCATGTTGAAGGAGCGACTAACCTATCCTTTGCGATGGAATATATGAGCGCTAACCGGTTGTTTGACGTAGCCGAGGAAAAGATTCGTATGATGAGGAATCATAACAGTAGCAGTAAGTTGTTGGCGGACCTGTGCGACATGTACACGCTATTGCTTGAGCGCCAACGGTTGGAGGTCGGCATCCCTGCCGATTTCATCCAGCGAATTGATAATACGAAGGCACGTACGCCTGAAGGCCGTTTCCTTCGCCAAATGTTACGTGTTTACTATCACTCAGACATGCGACACATGGCGGCGATGCAGGAATGCCTGACGGTGGCAGAGGAGGTGCTCGAGCGTGTTCAGAACTCAGATCTGCGTGACTTATACACTTTGCGGATTAAGGACTCGAAAGCTATCTCGCTTTTATTCAATTACAATCGCAAGGAAGAACCGCGGAGCTTATGCGAGGAGATAATTAATTCGGACGTGCTTGACAATACGATTTACCGCGCCGGCTCCTTCTTTCGCATGGCAACGTCTTATATGTTCTCAAGTTACGATTTGACCGCGGCATACTTTAAAAAAGCCATCGCGATTTACAGTGCTAACGGGCGTCATGAAGCGGCTGTTTCCGTAGAGTCGAACGAGTTGGAGTTTGCCGCAGTACTGTGGGATAAGGTACGGGACCCGTCGGAATTGAAGGACGACTCGAATCGTGCATTTTACTACGCTCGCCATGGCAGAAAGACCGAAGCGCTCGACATCATTGCGACACTTAATCAGGAATCGCCGTTCACTCGGTATTATACTGGACTTGCAACAAACGATCCTGCGGTGATGGTAGAGTCACTAATACTTTTCATGAGAGGAGGTGATGCGTTTTACGCGGAGTTACCGTATTCAGAGCTACAAAAATACCTGCAATTTAGCGGTGTGGCCGACCTTCTAAGACAAAAATAAACCACAAAGGGGACCAATCGAAATGAAAAAACTAATCAAAACAGTAGTTATCGCATCAATCTTAATGACAGGAGTAACAAGCGCAGGAGCAGCAGAAATTTCACCGCAACAAATTGTATCAGATCCAGGCGGCGGTGGGAGCGGGGGCAAGTAAATAGGAATACGAGGGGCCTTTAACCGGGCTCCTTGTTTCACCTTTCCGATTTTTTAACAAGGTAGTAGTTTAAGATAGTGCCTATGGTATAATATTGAAAAAGGGGGATTTATTTCTATGAACAAGATTACAAAACTATTATCTGTCGGTGCGTTGGCGCTAAGCCTTGCCGCATGTGGAAGTAGCGAAGAGAGCTCCGGCAATACAGACGATCAGGCGAAAAAAGCCGACACGGAAGTTAAGGAAGAAACGAAAGCTGAGTCGAAGGAAAACTACGGTATCATTTCCGACTATGGTGACGTAGAGGTTGTGAAGGAATTTGGCGATTTCAAACTCGAAGGTAATGAAAGCGTGGATTATTCGTTAACAGACGTTAAACTTATTAAGCTATCAAACTTTACGGAAGATGCGGAAATGGGTTTAATGTGGGCGCTTGGCGTTGAGTCTGCCGATGAGTTTCCGGAAGAGATTTATGCCGTAACTGGTAAAGAAGCGAAGAACAATATGACCGAAGAATCCATTGAATTTACCGGTGTACATACGCTTGCGGCCGGTACTCAGCAGGTGGATATGATCGAAGGCGACATCGTTACAGATGATAACGAAGGAAGCACCATGATGGCTGGAACGGAGCAAGCTAACGAGTTTGCAGTGCCGGTTGAGAGCGCCGATTTAGATAAGCTAAGCTTCGTACTAAGTGCTGCGTTCGATAGCGAGACAATGGCGAACGATTTCGCTGAGGAGCAAACGTTTGAGGTTAGCGCTGAATAACTATTTTGAAAGGGGATGGTAATAATGACGATTAAACGTGTTTTTAATTATGAGGTAGTAGATTTGGGCGGAAGGGATCTTCAAAAGATTCTCGAAATATACGGTCGAGAAGGCCACGAACTAATTCAGATTGTTGAGCAGAACGGTAATCTCAAATTGGTTTTTAAGAAATAAAAAAGGATTGGTAGCGTGAGGTTTAGATACGATATGGGAGGAAAGACGATGGAAGCTAAGTCTAACAGTATGCTTGACAGATTTCTCGAAGCGAAATTCTACGCCGCCGACCTCGCCAACCGCGGTGCCACTCAGTCGGAACATGACCGTGCTGACGAACTTCTACGCCAGCGTGAGCTCGCTTTATTTGCCGAACTGAACCTCGACACAAATACGCAGGAAGGCTCCGATCAATTTGACCGGTTGCTGGAATTAGCTGACGCGTACCGTCAAGACGAAACTAAATACGAAGAATTGAACGATTTTGTTAACGGCCTGCTGCACGCTTAATGTGCGGCGGGCTTTTTTTTTATTAAATTTGCGAAGGAGACTGACTATAATGATCGTAAAATTTGCGGTAAATGATTTCCTGGATGACCGAAAACTACAGAACCTGTCGCCTTATACCCTGAAGACATACAAACGTGTGCTCCGCGATTTTGAGCAATACTGCGGATCCCGGGACGTGCTGAAAGTCGAGGATATTAGCCGTCAAACTGTTAAAGGATTCATGGCGTACTGCCATAACGAACTGAAGAACGCGCCTAACACCGTGAATTTAAAATTACGTGTTCTAAAGGCGTTTGTGAACTATTTAATCGACGAGGATCTTTATGATGCAGAGAATAAACCGTTCAAGAAAATCAGTTTTGCGAAGGTTGACTCGCGCATCGAGGTTTTTAGCGCTGACCACTTGCTACAAATGCTTCGCTATTTCGAAAAGGAGTCGCGCAACAAGCCATATCACGCCTACCGTAATCGCACCATTATTATTACGTTGCTATCAACCGACATTAGACGTGGAGAACTTGCGAACCTACGCTGGAGAGATATTGACTTCGAGAACAGTATGATTATCGTGCGAGGGAAGAAGCGCAGAGAAGATGGGATTCCGATTACGGACAAACTGCGGAAGGAGCTATCGGATTTTTATAAGTATTGCCACGACTTCTTCGACGGCGATCTAAGCGATAACGTGTTCTGCTCGACCAAACGCGAGGCTCTGGCGCCGGATTCAATCGGATCCATATTCAAACGGCTGAAGAGTAGGTTCGGCTGGGAGGACGTGAGGGTATCGCCTCATACCTTCCGACACACTTATGCGTCTCATGTAGTTAAATCGGGCTTGGATTCGATAAGCTTACAACGGATGCTACGTCACGAGTCGCTGAACATGACCCTGAAATACGTACACCTATGGGGACGAGAGTTGAAGGAGAAGAACGAGAAGCATAATCCGTTGAACAAACTCGACATCTAGGTCAGTACGGCCTGTCGCACCGATGAGTGTGGCGGGCTTTTTCTATCGTTATATCAATATAGTAAAACGCCTGATTTTAACCGCATAACTGTCGCTCTATTCTCAATTAGAAATCGCAAATGATAACGGAATACGTACTCTGATTTCCCAAACGGTGATACGTACCACCCACTTTCGCCACACGAATTTCGTTAATTTCTCGGATCAATCCGCCAGCCCCTACCGTTACCCCTCGGAAAGTAAGTCCGTTCGTTTCCCTTCGATTGTTCCTTGCTCAGGACGGCAAATCAGACGTCTTAGCCCCTGTCGGCACCCTTACCCTTCGGAAACTATTTCGGCTTGGATATCGTCGTGTCTCGCAAGCCTGACGTATGTGTTCGGTCTAATGGATAAGGTTAGGGGTTGTTCTCTCGGCAAAAACCGCCTCCGTTCCAATCCCCTCATTTCAGTTGCTGAGCTGAATTAGCCTACAGTCTCGTCAAAATGTCCTCGTCTCTGGGTGAGAGGACGATTTTGCCAAGCCTTCCGGCAAATTCAGTCAGCGATTATCGTGCAGCATACCTAGTAAACGTTGAAGTCGGATGTCACCTGCAAGAAAACGTCGTATTTTATCGGATTTATATTAAAAAGGTACAAAAGACCTATCTTTGAATTAGTTGTTGCTTTTTATAATCGAATGTGCTACCCTTTTAAATTTTTTAAGAACTAAGACCTTAAGAACTAAGAACTTAAGATCTAATAATTCGGCTCCTAAAGTCGCCGCACCATCTTTAATACCTTATCGCAAAGCACTTTAAAAGACCTCAGCGAAAAATGAATTGAATGATGCCAGGACGACGGTTTTTGTCGGACTGGAATGTTTTATCTTGGTTAAAGATCGTTCTTGTTAAACGCTGGTTCTTCTTAGTGTCAAAAAGCGCCATGTCAGTACAGTCTTTGTTGGAAGATAAAGAAGAAATCTCCGGCTAATTGGCATTTTAAATGGATGTAGCCCTTGTCGCTCTAAGGTTAGCGCAGTTTAACGGTTTGGGCAAAATAGTGACACATCTCCCCGAAACAGGCACAAAAAGGTGACATACTTTCTCGCTACTTACACGGAATTATTAGTCTAGTTCACCTGAGTTTAGTTAAACGGAGTATAGTTCGTCCTCAAATTACGATAGGGGGCCGCCTGCTCATCCTGAAGGGGGTCAGTAACGTTTTTTGGAGGGCTGTCGACTTATATTCGCAGGTTGTACGATCACTCAGACGCTAGGATAGCCTCAGAACGTCTCAGATTCGCCTCTGAGCGTTTTTAAATCGATTTGAATGGTAAGATAGCCGAGAAGGTCTTCCTCGTGAATTTGGACGGTTTAAATGCGAAGTTCAGAAACGTATGTGACAGGAGGGTGGTTACGCGGTATCAAAAAGTAGAGGGGTGCGACGAAATGGGTCTGGGATTCGTATAAATTTAAGAGGGTATTTTTCGCAAATTCGTGCGGAGGGGGGTCTCGAGACTATAAGAGTAAGAGGGATAATTTAACCTTATTGATAATCATTATAAATAACAGATTGCTATATCGGTATAACATCGAATGTCTCACGTGACACATAACCGATACGAAAATTTGATAGGGTTATAGGTGATTGTGCTAATTTTATGACTAATACCTGCCCTATATAGGTGTAGAGGGAGAGGGATCTCCGTAATTAAATCGAATCCAGAGGAGGGCGAACGATGGAACCTAAACTATTCGCAACAATCCGTAAGCTCTACGGCTACAATCAGCAACAACTCTCCGACAAACTCGGTGTAAGCCAGTCACTCATCGCAAAGATTGAGCGAGGGGATCGGGTCATCACGGAACAGCTAGAACGCAAGTTATTCAGCGAATTATACTTAACGACAGATAAGGTCGCGGCAATCAAACGCCTGATCTCTTAATTTTTTTATTCCTATGTACTAAAAATGGACATACGTGTCCTGTTGGTATTATTATACGCAAAAATTTTCCGGAATGCAACACAAATAATCGAAATTTATTAAAAGGGGCGAAATTACTATGGTTGAAGCGCAAATGAAACTGTTGGAAGAGGTACTATTCGAAGCAAACTATGGCAATATGGAGTGTTCTTTAAAGCCGAAGCATCCGAAAATCAAGCGAGTGGTATTCGGTATCATCAATGCGATGGGCAAAGCGAACACATTTTCCGAATCAGAAATCGTCAACGAAGCAGCGACAAAAACATGGGAAGCGATGTCTAATTTCCGCCTAGAAAAAGACGCAGACTGGGAACGTGTTGCATCCGGTGATGATCGACATAACTTGAATCGTCTGATTAAGGCGATCGAGGCGAAACTCGAGCATGAGCTTCCGCAAATCATCAATCCGAACACGAAACGAATGTACGACCCAGAGACAGGCGGCAATGTCTACGTAACTATCGATTTCGAATCCTTGGATACGCCAATCTACGATGAAAATGATGCTCAAGTAGGCACTGTCGGTGATAACTGCACGGAATCAATATTTTCGCCTGCTTATGAATATAGTGCCAACCCTTTTCTTCAGTGGTTTCGTGAGAATCGCCACGACTTCCTGACGGTCAGGCAGAACGAATTTATCGATAGTATGTCGGTTGCTTCATCGAAGGATACAGATTACGTCGAGGAGTGTGATTTCCGTGAGTTAAACGGTATGGACCGCACTAACCTAACTAATATGAAGAAACGCATCTACGAAAGAACAATGAAAGCCTGGAAAAAGGACGGCATATCTCGTCGGGAAACGTATTTGCTGGGTGAAATCGCGAAGTATAGACAGTTTATAGAAATCGCAGAATCAGATGGGGACCTGGATGGTCAGAACGAAAAGTTATCGGGATGGATACGTCAAGATGAGTCGGTGATTGAGTTAGGGTATGAGGCGTTGGCTGGCGATGCTGCATCTACGAAGGAATTGGTTGCGTATTTAAAGGGAGAGGTGGAATCGCTGAAGTCATCCGTTTTATATGCTATTCACGAAAAAATCGAGCATCACTACGACAATTTGAAGCGTGAACTAGCAGAATATGTACCTAGCGCTGAAGTGGTATCGGATCCGGATAAAAAGGCGGAGAATGTGGCTAGAAAGAGTCGTTACAAACAATTCGCTGGTATTCAACAGTGCCGCGTTTACAACCTAGAAGGCGAATTCTTACGGACGATTGAACCTAAACAAGCGAGCTCCTACAAGATAGTGAAGCTAGATACCTACGGAATCAAACATGAATTAGAAAAGGAGGGTGAGTTAGGTGAATAATATAGACGCGATTATTGAATTGTTAGAGAAGATAGACAAGAAGCTTAGCGATCTGCAACGTAAATAGTTTTTTTATTTTTTTCGCTAACAAAGAAATCAACATATAAATGTCCACTTTAATCCTACAACAAAATATCAATTCCTGTCAAGGGGCGTTATCGGATTTTTCCTTCCGGTAGCGCCCTTTTTGCGTGGAAAAAATTCGGGAGGTAATCGAAATGTCAATTAAACAGATCATCCAAGGGCTAGGCGGAAACAAAGTGAACGAAATTGCAGTATTCGCGTATGTAAAGGAACGCCAAACCGCCACAATCGCGGAAATTGCAGCAGAAATCGAAATGGAAGTCGCAGAGGTTGAGGAATCGGTGTTCCAGCTCAAATGTATCGGGTTGTTGGCGTTGGAAAACGGGGTTGTAGTGCCGGCTGAGTATCGCGAAATGGTAAAGAACGGGTTAAGGCCGATTGATCATACGAAAGAGCTTTCGGGTGAGTATACCGAGGAAATGTTAGCGATTCTAATGGACGGCCATAAGACCAATCATAGCGAAAAAGGCCACGACATCGTACTTAATGACAGAACGAAAATTGAGGTGAAAATGGCACGTGTCCATGTGGCTGGAGGTGGAAGGGTTACTCAATACGGAATACACGGGCTGGGAGGAAATGACGTTTACGATTACCTTGTCGCTGTTCTATTTCCGAGCGAAACAAACTACGACCTCACCAAGGCGACCATCCTTTTCGTTCCAAAACACGAGGTTGCTAAGATCGTAGAGACGGATGGGAAGATTCGCATTAATGAATCGCTGAGGGGTCGGAAATACGACTGGAATAAGTTTCGCGTGACTGTGAATGAGCTAAAGGTGATTGGCCGCCAAGGGTTGACGAGTTGTGGCGGTGGAGGAAAGCGTTGAATCGCTTTTACTCGTAACAGAATGTTACCACTAAAAACCCGACTAATCACGGCGGGCTATACCTTTATACTGATTAGCTTTTGATACGATCTTATGAGCAAGTAATTTTTGAGTTTGTTCTTTGGCATACTGAAAGTTTGGTCCTATCGTGATGATCACTTTCATAAGTTCACCTCTCTAAAAAATTATATATTATCAATTTACTATTATTTGGAACATATGTAAAATTAGTTTCATTAAGGGTGTGAAGATATATGACAATAGGGCAGAAAATAAAGAAACTTCGTTTGGAAAAGAGTATAAGTATGAGGAAACTGTCTAATGAATTAGGAATTTCTCATGCTCATGTTTCGAAAATTGAGAGTGAGGAAGGTGGACTCTCTATTGAATTGTTAATTAAGATTGCGAGTTACTTTAATGTACATGTATCTTATTTCTTTACTGAGGAAGAAAATCGAAGTACAGAATTGCCTATTATTGATGGAAAAGAAGTAACTGAAGAAGAAAAAAAGAAAGTAATAGAATATGTACGATTTTTACGTTATAGCAGAGAAAACCCAAGCTCCTAATTGCAGGGGCTTTTTTAATGCGCGTTTTTGACTAAGACCGTCCCTAATAGAGACTGAGGGAGGAGAACGGAAGCAGGCATTCACATTGGCCCGAGCAAGTCGTTCCTCCCGCAAATTAATCGAAAAGGAATTGATGCGAAATGAAAGACAAATTAACGTTTATCTACAGTCGCCGAGTGAACCGGTTTTTAATAGATCGATGCGGACTCGTGCCGATTACAGAAGCAATTAACCCTAATACAGGCAAGACGTTCAACTTATACGAAAAGACTCCGGCTCTACAGACCGGACTTGACCAATACAAGGCGCAACAAAGCAACGCCAAATAATACGAAGTTAATCGAAGCACTACAAATTAATCGAAAAGGATGATCCGAATGAAAAACGAAGCGAAGAAATATCCATACGAAATTAACGAATACTACTCGCCAGGACTGAACAGTCTGAAGCGAATCTATACAAAACATCCGAAATTTAACGGGAACACTCGACTGATTTACGAACTGATTTTCGACTACTGGAACGATGAATACGGATATGCGTTTCCGACTAAGTACGACCTGGCGCGAGACAGCGGGCTTTCATTGTCCGGTGTGAAGACGCAAATACAGACGTTGACTAAGCTCGACTTGATTGTTGCGAAAAAAGCCGAGGTTAACGGGCGGCGGAACAACGTATACCGCGTTAAGCAGCCGGTCAAGACAATCGAGGAATTTTATCGCAAGTTTCCGGAGGTACGGGAGCAGGCGGAAGAGAAGCTGCGAAAGATTGACGCTGAAGAGTTGGCTGATAAGGCTCGTTGGACGGGCGGAGTATTGCCGGTTAAGGAAGACGCTGAAGCAGTCGAAGAGGTTGTCGACACAGAAGACGTAATGGATTGGTTATGAATATACGGTCTTTTTTATACCGTGTATACGGTCG
Organism: Rossellomorea sp. GQ25; assembly: GCF_059758515.1. Taxonomy (NCBI): domain Bacteria; kingdom Bacillati; phylum Bacillota; class Bacilli; order Caryophanales; family Bacillaceae; genus Rossellomorea; species Rossellomorea sp. GQ25. The sequence continues at coordinate 395,709 of NZ_JCAXEQ010000001.1, forward strand.
AAATTAAACCGTACGTACGGTCTTTTTTAAACCGTTAAATAAATGTACTTAAATAAATTTACGATATAAATATACATTTCCGACTCATAAAATCGTCGGCATTATTTTCTATTATATATAGAATCGCAGAAAAGAAAGAGAAACCAAACAAAGAAACCTGCATACGGTCTTTTTTAAACCGTATTAGAAAGGAGATATAACGATGGGATTAAAACGAATCGATGCCGAGCAACAACTCGCAATTAAGTGGTTATCACTTCCGAAGAAAGGCGGCAAGACGTTTGAAGAAATCGCAGAGCTTTGCGGAGTTCATCCAAACACGCTTTATAATTGGCGCCGTGATCCGTTGTTTGAAAAGGAATTGAAACGCGAAATTGTCCGGTCCACAATCGATAAGCTGCCGGAAGTAATGGCGTCTATACCGGATCATATTATCAAAGAAGGTAACGCTGCGATGCTGAAGACGTTCTTGCAGACGCATGACATGTTGACTGACCGAGTAGAAGTAACGCAGAACAGTGAGGAAGGCAAAGACATTGACGCTATCAAGGCGAGGCTTGCCCGTTACAAACAGGCGGAATCCACAACGGAAGAATAATGGCGTCTATATTATAGAAGAAACTCGTCCGACGTGGTGTGAATCGCTGTGATTTATCGCTATTACATCGACTGCAAGCGCATGGCGCAAGACCTCCCGGAAATTTTCGCAGGCTTACCCGTTCCATAAACGATTATTTGTGAAACGATGCTGACATGGCGCATAATTACAGTGTTTATCGCTGATTTACCGTCTCAAAAGATAGTTTCATTTCATAGTTGCTAAAACGTACCGTTAATGATACGATTGTAACAACAAATGAAACGGAGGCGTTAGCGATGAAAATAGGATATGCTCGTGTTAGTACGCAGGATCAATCGTTGGATTTGCAGGTAGATGCGTTAAAGAAAGCTGGATGTGAACGCATATACACCGAGAAGATGAGCGGTAAGAAAGATGACCGGCCAGAGCTGCAAAAGTGCCTGGACGCGCTTAGGTCAGGCGATGCCCTGGTGGTATATAAACTGGACCGGCTTGGGCGCTCGACATTTAAGCTGTTGGAATTGACGGCATGCTTTGAGCGGGAAGGTATCGACTTTGTTTCCGTGGTTGATGGCATCGACACTACTACGCCAGTCGGTCGGTTCTTCTTCCGTACTATGGCCTCTATCGCAGAGCTTGAACGGGATATCATAGTCGAGCGTACTCAGGCAGGGCTACAAGCGGCAAGGTCACGAGGACGAGTAGGCGGTCGGCCAGCCAAGCCGAAGAAGGATGTTGAACGAGCGCTTAAACTATATGATAGTAACGAGTATTCTGTTCCTGAAATCGTTGAGTTGACCGAAGTCAGCAAAGCGACTCTTTATCGAGCGATAAACAATCGTAAACAACAGAGTGAAGTCGATCGTTAATTCGGTCGGCTTTTTTGTCTTCGTGAGGGGGGTACACACGGGGGCACGTGCGCGCGTTTCTACGTCTAGTGCCAGATAAATCCGGAAATCAAATTTAACTTTTTAACTTCCAATTAAAGGTGTTATCGCAATTGTTGTCGAAATCTTTCCGTTAGAAGGGGGAGGTTAGACGATGGGTCAGAACGAATTATTATTCGAGAATGATGGGTTCGAAGGTTGGAACGAAGGGCCGTCAGGTGACAATAGGCGCTTAGTTATAAGAAATGGTGACTTCGCTGTTTTAGACGTCAAGGTTTCCGGATCAACAGTAGCAGTTCAAGATAGCGGAGTAACAGAAACTAATGTTTACGAATGGCTGTGGGCGAAAGGGATGGAGTATATAAAAGCGCATCCCGAAGTAAGATTCGCAGATTTGTTGGTTACGTCTTACCATGTGAGACAAGGCAAGTTACAATCCGACTGGGCGACTTTTGAGCGTCAAGTCATAAAGAAATAATTTAACCGAAGGCACTCCGTCGAGGGGTGTCTTTTTCTATGCGCTAAAATCGAATGCCTAACGGTTTTAGTCGTACTTACATACTAAATCTCACGGTGAAAACCGAAGGAAGGAGGCGGTCGTCATGGCATGGGTATCAAATCGCTGGTTACCGAGGCGTGAGCGTAAGGAACTGATCGACAGCACCAAGGAACTCATCGACGCAATGCTTGAGGCGGAGTCAAAAGTCGGTCTTGCGCCGGTCGAATACGAAGAATTAGACGAACTGGTTTCGGAGCTTGAACGCTTGAAACGGATTCACCTTTGCGAAACTAACTTACTATACTTCGCTTGGGAGTATTTCAGCGAATCACGTAATCCGGGCAACAGCGGAAACTGGGACGGATTTGAGCTCGACAGCCTTGACGATGCAGCCGAATTTCACCGAGAAATATGTGCCTCGATTGACGAAGTTTCAAACGTGGTCAGGAACGCCAAGATTGTGCGAGCAGCGCCCCGATCACACGGAAAAAGCTCGTACTTAAGTAAGGCGGCTCCCCTACGCGAAACGGTATTTCGGAAAAGAAAATATATCATAATCATCTCAGAAACGCCGTCAGTATCGGAACCCAACCTTGAATGGCTATCTGGTCAGCTAAAGACTAACGCTAAGCTGCGGGCTGACTTCGGCCCGTTACTATCGCCCAAGCAACAGATGAACGACAAGGATAACAGTAAGGAATTTATCGCATGGGAGACGGCAGGAAGTGACGGCAAGAAACAGACAACGATGGTTCAAGCGGCATCTACCGGCCAAGCGCTCCGAGGCAGAAACTGGGACGGTTCACGTCCGGATTTTATAATCGGGGATGACCTCGAAGATATTAAGACAAACGCAGCCACGAAAGAACAGCGGGAAAAGTTGCGAGATTGGTTCGCTCAGACGGTAATGCCATTGGGTGACGCCAAGGGAGAAAAGACGGCATTTATCGTAATGGGGACCGTCGTGCATGAGGCGAGTTTGCTTAACGACTTGCTTCACAATCGCGCAGATTTCAAGTCGCATAAATACAAGGCGCTAATCGAGATGCCGGATCGGATTGACCTTTGGGAGAAATGCCAGGCGATATACCAAAGCGATCAGATTCCGATAAATGAACGTGAGATCAAGGCGAGAGAATTTTACGAAGCTAACCATGCTGCTATGGATGAGGGCGCGGTTGTTTTATGGCCGGAAGTTCAACCGGTATGGAAGCTGATGACGTGGAAATGGGCCAATGGATCGAAAGCCTTTAATACGGAGTATCAGAACGAGCCACGCGATGAAGAGTCGCAAATATTCGTTCCGGAAAACTTCCACTACTTTGACGAATCGGATTTATACGATGACAAAGGGCGCCCAATGCCGTTAGATTACTATGCATACTGGGACGTAGCTGCCGGTAAATCTTCGCGAGCTGACTTCAACGCTATTGTTACCATCGCAAGGAATCGAGTAACCGGTGTAATTTATGTGGTAGACGCTTGGGCTAAGAAATGCCCGGCACACGTTGCGCTGAATATGGCGGTAGAGAAAATAGAGGAATTCGGACATAGAATTTTCACAGTCGAGACAATCGGTGTTGGGTACGATATGTATCGCCAATTACAAGATAAGCTTCAGAAAAAACGAATATATTCCACGAAAATTAAGTCAGTTTCGCATCACGGTACAAAGAAAGAACAGCGTATTGAAGCGCTTGAGCCGTTGTGTGAGAGTGGCTTTTTGCGTTTTAAGAAAAGACATAGTTTGTTACTTGAGCAAATGGAACAGTTTCCTACCGGACAGCATGACGACATTCCTGACGCATTGACTGGGGCAGTTGATTCAGCCGGGGGAGTAAGAAGGAAGCGTGCATTCCATCGCAAGCCACCAGGCTTATAAAAAAACGGAGGTGAATCGTTTGAGCCTATTTAAACCGGGAGAGTATTACCCGCCAGTTGGGCACGAAGACCGAATCAATCGGTATCGCAAAAACAAATTAATATTCGAAGGAAGACACCACATTGCTTTCGATGATTTGATCGATAAAGTAACCGATAACCAAGCGGAAATGATTTATATTAGTTTGAATCTGGCGAAATTAATCTGCAACAAATCAGCCGATTTCCTGTTCGGGGAGACACCAACATTTAGCGCAGGGAAGAACGATGATTCGAATGAACAGTTAGCGATCGAAAGGTTAGTTGAAGAAAACGATTTAAACATTACCAACTACGAATCAGCGGTTGGTAACTCCTATCGCGGCGACTCCTTTTACAAGATTCGTTGGTGTCAGAAATACAACGGTTTACTGCCGAAAAACACGGATCCTTTTAAGATTATGATTCAGCCCCAAAAAGCCGAATACGTTTTTATCGAGTTCTTGCCGGGTGATTCTAAAACACCGTTAGCTTACCATATCGCTTACCCTCAGATAGTTGAAGGAACAGGCGATGAGGAGTGGGTGTTGAACGTAGAGTCGCATTACCCGGGGTTTATCAAATATTCGAGCTTCAAACTGACGCCTTTCCGAACATCTACAGCGGAAAATAAGGTGCTGGAATGGAAAATCGAAGAAGAGCTTGAGGATGATAGGGAAGACATTCAAACAGGCGTTAACGAACCGTTAATCGTCCACATTCCGAACTACTCAACAGACGATGACTTTTTCGGTACGGATGATTTAACTGAAAATGAATCGTTATTCTTCGAGATCAATAATCGACTTACCAAAATCGCAGAAATCCTAGATAAGCATTCAGACCCGGCTATGGCGGTGCCTCAAGGAACACTAGGCGAGGATGAAAACGGTCAGCCGATATTCCATGCTGGCAGAGATAAGATGTTTGAGGTCAGCGACAAAGAACAGCCACCGAAGTATATAACTTGGGACGGTCAGTTGGAGGCAGCATTCCGTGAACTAGAATTGCTTTTGGACCAGGTGCTCACTGTTTCAGAAATCCCTCCGGTCGCACTAGGTAAAACGGACAGCGGAACAAGCGGCTCATCCGGACTATCTATCAAGTGGCGCATGAATAGTTTGCTATCGAAGATTAACCGGAAACGTCAATATTTCGATAAAGGACTGAAGAAAGTTATCCTACTAGCTCAACAGCTAGAGCATGCGAAGCTGGGTAAGGACAAACTCGGCTACGAAATTACGGTTCCTAAGATTAAATTTAAAGACGGACTGCCAGACGATGAAATGGAGCAATCCACTATCGCAAACACTCAAACTGGCGGAAAGCCTGTCACTTCTCAATTAACGGCAATCATGCGAATTCATGGCTACACAGAAGCGCAGGCTCGCATCGAACTGGAAAGAATTCGCCAAGAGCAAAAAGACGAGGAATTTGTATCAGTTTCAATCTTTAACGACCCGCAGTCGGAGGGAGAGGGCGATAGTTAATGCCGAATTATGATAGCGAAGTCAAAGTGCTCGTCGGCTATTACAAGGCAGCAATCGCTGACATTCTTCAGGAGTTAGAACGTATTGATTTATCGGACTTCCGACGCGTCAATTCTCTCGCTGTTCTGAAAAGCATTACGGAAATACTTTCCGAGCTTGATAGAAAGGCGGGGGCATGGGCGGAAAAGCAACTGCCCGTGGCCGTTAAGGAAGGCATTGAAGAAGCGATACTTGCCCTCGGAGTTGTTGACACGTTGGAGGAAGCGAAGAACATTGCGACATTCAACCGGTTAAACAAAAGCTTGGTTGAGACGGTTGTGGCAGACACTCAATCCGATTTATTGGCCGTAACTCAAAACGTTAGTCGCAAAGTCAGGACAACTGTCCGGCAAGTGGCGGCAGAGGTGCTGCGGAGTAATATTTCGCAAGGAGTAAACGGCGTTAAATCAATCAAGCGTGATTTGCTTCAGGAATTGCGGAAGAAACTCGGCGAGGCTGCTAACACCGGTATAGTAGACGCGGCAGGCAGACGTTGGCGGCCAGATGATTACGTTGACATGCTCGCTAGAACTAAAATGATGAACAGCTATCGCGAATCTACTCAAAACGAAGCTGTATCGCGTGAAGCGTTTTACGGAATTATCAGCCGGCACGGAGCGAAGGACGCCTGTAAGAATTGGGAAGGTCGGATAATCAAGCTAACGCCGGACGCACCCGGTAGTTATCCTTACATCGGCAACCTACCGCAACGAGAAATTTTCCACCAACGCTGCCGTCATGTTGTATCACCAATAAGAAATCCAGAACGCTATTGACCTGGCGGATGTCATGAAAAGACGCAAATTTATCGAGGCGTTGCTCGAAATAAAAACGAAATTGGAGGAAGAGAAATGAAACAACCAAAATTATTGCCGTTAAACCTACAGTATTTTGCCGAAGATGGAGGCGCTGAAACCCCGTCTGCTGAGACGATAAAAACAGAAAAAAGCGCTGACGAGATTATGATTCCGAAAAGTCGATTCGATGAGGTTAACGCTAAATATAAAGAAGCGAAAACAGGTTACGAATCACTTATGGCGGAAAAAGAGCAAGCGGAAGTCAAGTCACAAGAGCAACAAGGTAAGTACCAGGAGCTTTACGAAAAAACGACGAAGGACCTTGACGGATTTAAGTCGCAATTCGAATCTGCTGATACGCGAGTTAAAGAGCTGGAAGGCGTTATTGAAGGCTTATACAGTTCGAGGCTTGAAGCGGTTCCGGAGGATTATCGTGATTTAATTCCGGATCATCTGTCGGTTGAGCAAAAACTTTCATGGATCGATAAGGCGGAAGCGAAAGGAATGTTCGGCAACTTAAAGTCGGATAAACCGGTCGGCGACGCAACAAATCCAAGTCCAAAACAATCCATTGACCTAAATAATATGAATTCAATGCAATTACTTTCAATGGGATTTAACAAAAAGAAGTAGAAGGCGGTCTGTATAAGCAGGCGGCTTTTTTATTTTAAACAAAAACTAAAGGAGTGTTTTATTCATGGCAGTAACACTATTAGAATCCGCAAAATTATCACAAGACATGTTAAAAAGAGGGGTTATCGAGGAATATGCGAAAAACTCCGTAGCTCTTGAAATCCTACCGTTTATTGAAGTCGCTGGTAACTCTTACGCTTACAATCGTGAAGGTACTCTTCCGAATATCGACTTCCGTGGAGTTAACGAAGCATATGTAGAAGGTTCTGGGACAGTTAACAACCAAAACGCCAGCCTTTCTATCGTTGGTGGAGATGTGGACGTCGACCGTTTTATCACTAAGACTCGCAGCAACATTAACGATCAAAGAGCGATTCAAACGCAACTTAAAGTTAAGGCGCTTGCTCGTTTCTTCGAAAAGCAATTTATCGATGGCGATGTAGCTTCAAATCCAAAAGGTTTTGACGGACTTAACAAACTGATCACTGAGAACATCAGCGCAGGTACTAACGGTAACTCACTAGAGCTATCTATGCTTGATGAATTGATCGATGCAGTAGATGGTGGAGCTAACGTTTTACTAATGTCCATGGAAATGCGTCGTAAGCTAAAAGGCATTCTTCAAGGTAGCAATCACTACATTGAATCCGGTGAAGACAGCTTTGGTCGCCCTGTTATGACTTACGGCGGTGTTCCGATTAGAACTATTGGTGCAGACAATACTGGCGCTCAAATTCTTGGTGCGGATGAAACTCAAGGTACTGCTTCAAATGCGGGATCCATCTACGCACTACGCGTAGACCAAGCTGACGGAGTCGCGGGTATCACTAACGGTGGTGTAGACGTTGAGGATCTTGGCGAACTTCAAGAGAAACCGGCATACCGTACTCGTATTGAATTTTACGCTGGTCTTGTTGTTCAGAACTCCAAGTCTGCAGCACGTCTTCGCGGTGTACTTTAATAACTAATAAAGAATCGGCGTCTCTAGTAGGCGCCTTTTTCTATAAGGAGGTTTTAGTTTGAAGTATCGAATTAAAACGCCGAGTGAGTTTTATAACGGAGAAACTGAAGGCGTTGTGTTTACCGATGGACAAGGCGAAACGGAAGATAAAAATATCCGAAACATTCTCGTAAACGACTATGGATACGAGGAAGTCAAGGCGGAGGTCAAGCCGAAGAAAGCCAAAGCCTCCGAAAAATAAAACGGAGGTGACCGGTTATGGCAGTTAACATTACTGACGCTGATTTATACGTGGAACAAAATATCATCGATATAGAAGACTGGCAGGAAGCTGAAGAAGCAAAGAAGCAGCGACTGTTGAATGTAGCCGAAAGGGCCCTCGCGAATCAATATGCCGAATATGTCATACCCGACACCTCGGTCTATGAGTTCGCGGCAGTCCTGGCGGTTGCTTATAACGACACGAATCGCCTGAACAATCACGGAATCGCTTCGTTCTCTATTACCGGAGTCGGATCGTATAACTTCAAGGATACGCAGTCTCGCAAACTTACGGCATTTATTCCGCAAAGTGCACTCGATTTAATCAGCGAGGCAAACGGCGGTATTAAGTTAGGCGGATTACGTGTTGGAAGGTCGGTGAGGTAATGCCGATCGTACCAATGAAACAGACGATTACCGTTACTTCTTCGGCAGGTCTTGATGAGTGGGGAGAGCCGATTGAGTTAGCGCCAGTAAAGCATAAGTGCCGGGTTGACGAAGGCACTATCGCGGTACGATCAAAGACTGGCGGCCTTTCTCAGGATGGAGAAGTTGTTATCGCTGAAGCGCGAATCCTACTCGATAAACTTGTATCGATTGGCTACGATGACGAAATTAGCTTTACGAATGAGTTAGGCGAAACCCTTACTCGTAATCCGAAAGAGATAAACGTTAAGCGAAATATCTCCGGCAAGCCAATCCTTACGGAGGTGATCGTATGAGCCTCGAATTTGATGCCAGCGATTTCTTTCGACATCTTGACGTCAAGGAAGCAAGAGCGCATGTTGCGGCTGTGAGGGGAACGCAGGATGCGATGGACGACTTACAACGTATCGCTGTTGACATAGCGCCAATTGAGGCCGGTATTTTACGGGCAAGCGCCAAGTCGAAAGTGACAGCGAAACTCAACGCCGACATTATTGGTGAGGTAACGTTCAGCGCAATCAACAAAGACGGCAACGGTCGATTTAACTATGCTCTGTGGACGCATGAATTTATGGAAAACCTCGGCACCCTATCGGCACAATCGCCAGGTACAGACGGCTATGCAGTCGGCAACAAATACCTTGAACGTCCTTTGATGGGCGAGGCTGAAAAGTATCTCGGTTGGATTGCTGAAGAAATCAAAAAGGAGATGGACTAACGTGCGAATACTCGAGTTGATAAGTTTTATAAATGGCCGAGTGCCTGACGTTTATTATCCGAATCGATTTCCAGCAACTGCTGCCGATTCTTGTGTCGCTGTTCGTCTAACAGGCGGATTTCCTACCGACCAATGGACCGGCAAAAAACAACCGTCTTTTCAAATCCTTGTTCGCGGTACAAAGACGTCCGAGGCAGAAGCAAGGGCTTATCGCATTCATGAATCGCTAACCAACCTGCGTGAAGTTAGAATCGGTGATGATTCGATAGTGGTGATTCGCTCGAATAACAGCGTACCAATTCATATCGGTGAAGATGAGAATAACAGACCAATATACTCAATAAATTTTGATTGCGTCGCTCGGCCTTAGTGCTGGCGGCGTTTTAATTTTGCATAAAACAAGGAGGAATTTAAATGGCGGGAATTAATGTACCTATCGGACCGGCGATCGTCGAGTATGGTGAAGCTGCGGAAATGGTGACGTTTGATTTTACGAAGGGTGGAATCGTCTTTTCGTATGCAACGTCTAAGCAAGACGTAACGGTCGATCAATACGGCGACACCGTTGTTAAATCGATTATGAAAGGGCGTACTGCACAGGCGGTTGTTCCGTTTGCGCTGCACGACCTTGACAAACTGGCGAAAGTAACACCGAACAGTGAACTTATCACGGATGCTACAACGCCGACTAAGAAGAAACTCGTAGTTAAATCGGAAGCAGGTTACGACATGCTGGCGAACGCTAAGAAACTCGTAATCAAGCCGACTGATCCGTCTGCAAGTGCCAATGATTGGATTACGATTCCACTCGCAGGTGCTATTTCTGACGGAGAACTAACGTACAACAGCGACAACGAACGTATCCAAAACATCACGTTTGTGGCGTACCCAGATATCGCAAACGGTGGCGACCTATTTATCATGGGTGACGAAACTGCAACTGCATAACGATTAATACGGGCGCCTTAACTGGCGCTCTTTTTATTTTAGTAAACGGAGGTGTAACGCCCATGTTGAAACAATTTCGAAAACTATCGGCGCTTAACGAGCACGAAATGATGCTTGGTGAAAAGCGTGTGAAGATAAATAAACTTACGCCGAACAAGTGGCGCGACCTATTTGAGACGGTCGACAAATTGCCCGGCATTATCGTGCAGGTTATCACTGCGCCACAAGACGACTTTTACGCTTACGTTATCAACGGACTCGACATTGCGATGGAGGAACTGATTCATGTAGTCGCCATTTTGTCTGAGATTGATGAGGAGTACATTGACGCTGAAGTAGGCGTTGATGAAATTTTCGAATACCTGGCGCGAACAGTCAAGAGAAACCGACTTGACAGCGTAGTAAAAAACGTGAAAAGCCTTCTCCCGAAGCTCAGCGACAACAAATAAGCACGGAAGAGGGCGAAAACAAATACGCGCTTGATGATTTCTTGATGGATGCGGCAGTGTTACTCGACAAATCGCAGGTAGAAATTGATAACGGTTACTACATGGTTGATCTCGCTAAACTGATCGAATCAAAACGTAAGGTTGAAGCTGTAGAAAAGCTGGAGAGCGTTCGTATGACACTCGGAACCAATAACCGGGGTATGGAGGACGCTGAGTATAAGGCGCTAATCGCAGACCTTACAAATCGTATTGGCATGAAGCAAGAGACGAAATTCAGTCGAGATAAATTCGATCAATTACGAGCGATGACTAAATAACGGAGGAAAGGAGGCGGTTAAATGTCAGATGCAAACGCAGGCCGCATTCGCGCTACTCTCGAGATCTCTAATGAAGATTTTATGAGGCGTATGCGAGAGTCAAGGCGTGAAATGGACACTATGGGAAGCCGTGCCAGTCGGGCCAGTAAGGAATTAGGTGCGATTCAAAAAGCGAGTATGGGCATGGCGGCAGGAATTGCGGCGGTTATCGGGACGTCGGTTTCCGTGGCAGCAACATTCGAACAGTCAATGAGCAAACTCGGGGCAATCAGTGGAGCAACGGACACTCAGCTAGCCGAATTAGAGAAAACTGCGCGTGAGTATGGAGCCAGCACTCAGTTCAGTGCATCCCAAAGTGCGGAAGCGTTGACGTATTTAGCGATGGCTGGATTTAAAGTCGAGGATCAAATCTCAGCACTACCGGCAGTCCTAAACGCTGCTGCCGCCGGAGGGATTGATTTAGCAAGTGCCAGCGATATGGTTTCAAACGTCATGACAGGTTTCGGTATCAGTGCGCAAGAAACCGAAAAAGCCGTAGACGTTATGGTTAAAACGATGAACACGGCAAACACAAACTTACCGCAACTTGCTGGCGCTATGAAGTATGTCGGTCCTGTTGCTAAATCGCTCGGAATTTCATTCGAGGACACGGCTGCAGGAATCGCCAGCATGTCAAACGCAGGAATCCAAGGCGAAAGTGCCGGGGTTTCCTTACGTGCTGCCTTACTCAGCTTAGCGAATCCTACCGGTCAAACTAAAGACGCGATGGAAGAGCTCGGAATTAAAGTAACGGATGCAAACGGAGCTATGAAGTCTTTACCTGAGTTGGTCGGACATATCGGCGAGAAAATGAAGGATATGACGCAGGCACAGAAGACAGCTACAGTCGCTCAGTTAGTTGGAACGGAAGCAGCAAGCGGATTCCTCAGCTTGATTTCCGACGGTGAGCAAAAGCTCGCTGATTACTCGAAGGAACTTTCTAACAGTGCCGGGACTGCTGCCAAGGTAGCGAAAACGATGAACGATAACCTGATCGGAGCATTTAAGGAATTTCAATCCGCAGCCGAGGAAGCCGGAATAAAAGTCGGAAAAGAGTTCCTGCCAATCTTTACGGAAATCGTAAAAGCAGGATCCGATATGGTTCGCACATTGACGGAAGTTGACACTTCGACGATTAAGACCGGCCTTGCATTCGCTGGAACTGCCACAAGTATCGCATTGGTGGTTTCTACGCTTGGAAAATTATCACTTGCGTTAAGGACGATGTTCATTGCCGGCGGACCAGTCGGAATTGCAATCGGTTCATTATCCGTACTTGGAGGCGTACTGATGGCCGCGAAAGTTGGTCAAGACGAATTTAACAAGGTGACGCTCGATGGTGTTAACGAGATGGAGAAGAATCGCATGGCCCTCGAAGGTAACATCAATGAATACGACAGGCTAACGTTGAAATCAAGGCTATCAAACGATGAACTCGCTCGATTCGTAGACATTAATTCGGAAATCACGAAGACTGCGGATCCAGAAACAATCGCCCGACTCGGCCGAGAGCAGGATAATTTATACGAGAAATCCGGTTTATCTAACGAGGAACTTGATCGCCTCGTTCAATTAAACGGTGATATTGTCGCAGCAGTTCCAGAATCTAATACAGTTCTAACGGAACAAGGGAACATTCTGCTTGAGAATACGGGTGCCGCGAAAGAATTCAACGCTCAACAGGTCGAGATGATTCGCCTGGAACTTGAGGCTAAACGTACTAAACTCGAAGCGAATATGAAGGGCCTGCTGCTTGAAGAGAAGCGGATCTCCGGTGAAATTAACACGGAAAAGCAGAAGATGATTGACCTCGATGTTCAGGAAAGCAATCAGCTCCGAATTATTGGCGGTATTGAAGACGAACTGAACGCGGCAAAAAAGGCGGGAAATGATAGCGAGGCACAGCAGTTAACTTTCAACCTGGCACTCGAGAAGAAGAAATTGCAGGAAATTAAAGACCAGCGTGCCGAAGCTGCCAACGTGGTGCTTGAACGGTCGAAAGAACTCGATAAGATTCAGGAGCAAATCGGCCAACTAGACGAGGTTAAATACAGAATGGTCGAAATCGAACTAAAACAAGCCGGTATTAACTCAAAACGCGGCGAAGAAATGAAAACGCTCGAGTCTGAGCTAACAACGCTATATAAGCAGAAAGCCGAAATGGATAGCATTAAAGACTCGGCGACCCGTAACACGGCCGAATATCGAAACGCCAAGGCTGAAATCGACGCCAAAATCAGTAAGCTCGAAGGCGTGCGGAGTAAAATCCACTCAATCATCGGAACTGCCGACACGTTGAATAGTCGACTAGGCGCGGATATTACCAAACGTATTTTCATCCAGGAGGTAGGCGCAAGGAATTACGCGCAAGCAAGCCGGGCTGCAAGGTCTTTGGGCGTAGATACAAGTCGACATCAAGGCGGAACTTTGCCGAAATTACATGTTGGCGGATATGCGAAGCAATTGGCAGAATCTCCGAAGCACAACGAAATCGACGTTCGATTACTCCGCAACGAAATGGTGTTAACGGAGTCTCAGCAAGCGAACCTGTTCCGTATGATTGACGCGGGCATTACCTCGAATACGTCAGGCAGCGGCGGCGGAAACGCTGAGTTAGACCGTTTAGTCGCTGCGTTAATGAACAAGGAAATTCGAGTCGTTTCAGAGCTTGACGGCTATGTTGTCAGCGAGGCGGTACGTCCGTTTATTGACGACGGGATGCGGAAGGACTTCGGCAACGAGCTTCGGACATCGGGGGTGAAATCGTAATGAAAACTATCGACAATTTTAAAATCGTAACGAAGTCCGGCGTAGAGTACGACATGGCGGCTTACTTCGGCGTGCTTGTGCGAAGCTTTTCGATTTCCTCGCCATCGCCCGAAATTGAAACGGAAAAACTCGAAAACACCAGCGGATTGGTGCGATTAGGAAAGACGTGGGGGCCACGAAGATTGAGCGCAGCCTGTTCATTCTTTCCGGTAGACATCGAGGACTTGGCGCTATTCAGGAACGAACTATTTCGCGTTCTGATGAATCCGGAACCCTTCTACTTAATCGCAGACGCAGAACCCGGTAAGCGGTGGCTAGTAGAAGTTGACGGATCCTGGACGCCTGAAAAGTTAGGTTATTACGGCGAGTTTTCGCTTGAGTTTATCAGCTACTCTCCTTACGCCGAATCGGTCGGAACGTCGCTCACGTCGACGGACTTCGAGCAGGACGGCGTTTGGCAAGTCGGGCAAGGGTTGATTGAGGCGGGCGACTTACAGTACACGCACACGACCACGACATTTTCTATTTACAATCCGGGAGATGAAACGATTAATCCACGCAACATGCCGTTAGTGATTTCGTACAAGGGCGCAAGCACGAACTTGGAAATCCGAAATCTGACAACGCTCGAGACGTGGCAATATACCGGGACGACGGCCAGCACGCTTGAAACGTTGGCGATTATGGGAACACGCTCGACGAAAAACTTGGTCGTCAGCATCTTCGCCGACACGAATCGCAAACTCATCACGTTGGCGCCTGGATGGAACGATTTTCAACTCACGGGCACGAGCGGGAGTTTCGAGGTTAAATTCGACTTTCGCTTTTATTATTTGTAACAAAAATTCGCAAGAATGAAAGGAGCGCGATCTTTTTGGCGAATTATAAACCGTTAGGCGTTCCGTTTGATCGCACTTTTCGGAATGACTTAAATGAAAACTTTAAAAACTTAAGCGACTCGTTTGACAATGCGGTCGAGAATGTTTCGGGCGAGGCGTTTGATAAAGTCGTAGACAAAGCGCGGATAGAATGGTTGGCACCTGTTAATACTTTCGCAGATTTGGCGACAACGTATCCGGACGCTACAGAAGGCAAAACTGCTATGACGAGAGACACTGGAAAAGTTTATCGTTTTGATAACGTTGGTTGGGGTGAAATACAGGAAATAGATGCGACTCCAGTTAATGAAGTAGATAGCCGTCTTAGTGCGGAGTTGGCAGAAAGATCGACAAACACAGTTTATGTAGAAAGTTATAAAATCCAAGTGCCGGAAACAGATGATACCGCAAGAATTAACAGGGCTATCGTTGCGGTTGGAGCAAATGGTAGACTTATAATTGCACCAATTAGTTATAACATTAGCGGAAAAATAACTTTTAATAGCCATGTTTTTTCAAGCGGAGCAATCTTTAATGTAACGGCTAATTTGCCGATAGCGGTTGAAGTAAGAGAAAGTACAGGGGCAACCTTATTTAGAGGTAAGACTGTCCATTTACCTGATATTATCAAGCAAACAAAAACTTGGGACGGTACGGATGTAGGTTTACAATTAACCAACATATATGAGAGTGAAATTTTCTTAGGGAAAATAAATAACTTTTCTTACGGGGTTCGTGTAACAGCTTTCGGAACAGGCACAAGCTATAACAACATTTTTGTGAAGCGTCTCGACAACAACAAAGTGAATATGCAATTAATCCCCGGAGATTCAAGTGCATGGGTGAATGAAAACAATTTTTACGGAGGTCGTTTTTCTCATAACTCAGATGAAGGAACTAGTGTTGTAGGATCGAGACAAATTTTAATTAGTGAGGCTGGGTTTTCTTGTAATAATAACAATTTTTATAAGCCGTCTCTAGAGGGAAATGTACCTGAATATCACATTGAATGTTGGGGTAAATTTAATTATTTTTATAGTGGACGATATGAGGCTACTGCACCAAAAGTTGCATTTAGAGCGATAGATTCTGTTAACTTTGCCCATTCAAATGTTATTTTTTATGGTTATGATGCACATAAAATTCAAATTACAGAGGATGCCAACGCAAAGTGGAATCACGTCTATAACAGAGAGCAATTAAAATTACACAGTACAACCAGTAAAGCAAGTATTGTAGGAATAAACACCTTTAGTAATAACGTTCATACATTTGCGGTAATGGACGCTTTTTCCACTTTAGGTTCTGACCCAGCAACCGAATACACGGCAGGGATTGGAGCTAACTATTCTAGGTACAAAAGAAAAACAGATACAAATCCAAGGGTAGAAATAGATCACCAAAATGCTAAAATCAACTTTGGTAGTGGTAGTGTGGCGGTTGATGTGAATGCGTATCGATATGGATCAATAGGTTTAAAGACAGATTATAAATTACTTGCTGTTAACGGAATAGGTATTGGTAATAGCGTAGCAGCAACAACTTTAGGAACGGTAATAAAGAAGATGGAAGTGTTTGATGCAAATGGAGTGAGTCTAGGGTTTGTTCCTATCTACGACTCAATCACTTAATGAACCATAGGATTACATTATGTAACATCAGCAACACCAACGGGAGCCCATCGCGGCTCCTTTTTTAATTCCGCAAACCTCGGAAAGGAGGCGACTAAATGCTCGAAATCACATCGCTATCAGGCGAATCAGAATTACTCGCCAACTATACCGGACTAACGCGCAACTCGGCAGTGAATGGAAATCGTTCGCTGTCTTTTTTATTGCCGAAAACCAGCGTTAATGCTCAGGCGTTCAACCTAGTCGAAGAGGAAGCGGTCGTAACCGATCAGTCAACCGGCGACCAGTATCGAATCAAATCGCTCGAGGAACGCGCAGTCAACGGCACTCCAGTCAAGCAAGTTTTCGCCATGCACGTATTCTTTGACCTTATCGACGAGTATCGCTACACCACGCTAACGAACGGCTTTAAATCGCTCAATCAAATTCTATCGCATATATTTACCGGCACGGATTGGACGTTCTCAATCGTCGATTCATACGGCACGCTCGAGTTCGAAAACTTCGGCGATGACAACTGTATTGCGTTATTCAATAGAGCGCTCGAACGATTCGGCGCAGAATTCACGCTAAGCGGAAACGACGTCATTGTCCGCAATAAAATCGGCTCGCTCATCGACCTGCAGTTTCGCTACAATCACAATATCAAGTCGTTCAAGCGGTCGCTCAACACGTCCAATCTGTCGACATACATTCGCGGGACAGGTAAGAAGGACTCGGAGGGGAATCCGGTTGTGTCGGCTGAGTACACATCGCCAAATGCCAGTGTGTTCGGTATTCGAAGCGCACCGCCTTATTCAAACGAAGCCATCACGCACGAGGCGACCTTATTGGCGAATCTGCAACGAGTCCTACAAGACACGCCGGAAGTCACGATCGAACTCGACTTTGCGGTGCTGAAGGACGCAGGCTACACGAAACCGAAGCCGGAACTAGGCGACATTGTACCAACGATTTACGAGCCGTTGAACATCGACCTCGACCTTCGCGTTATGGAAATCGAGGACTATCCGGATTCAAATAAGGCGCCCAAGTTAACGCTTGCGACTACGAAGCAATCTTACGCAAAGTCGGTCATGTCGTATCAGAAAACCTTGCTCGATAAGATTTACGACGAGAACAGCGGTAAGTTGCGATACAACGTGTATGACGAAGCGGTTCAGCGCGCGACCGAGGCGTTGAATAACTCGTTGACCGAACTCGAATATCCGGAAGGCATGGGTATTGTCGCGAGGGATCCGAACGACCCGAATCGGTTTGTCGCAATTAGGTCGGCTGGAATTGGCGTCACAACAAATGGAGGAATCGATTTTCCAAACGCAATTACCCCTGACGGAGTGGTTACGAATTTATTAACTGCCGGCCAAATTAAGACGAACAATATTCAAATTATCGGAAATGAAGATTTATTTTATTGGGATGGGACACAATTAATCGCCATCGATGCAACAGACGCAAACAAATACATCAAACTTACGTCAGGCATGCTCGAAATATCAAAGGGCGCTATCAAACTAATTCGACCGGACGGCTACACGCTTATCAATGATGGATACCTGCAAACGGACTACACGGTACAGATGCATTATCCGGCTTATTATGAAGCGCCTATCGAACCATCGAGCTTTTGGATGACGTCCACGTCTAGCTCCTATGCGCCATGGGGGTATTTCAACCTCAAGCATCAGTCACGCTACCTAAAGCTCGGCGTATTTACGAAAACAGACGACGGGGCATCTACTGCTGCCGTACGGGTTCGTGATGCGGAAAGTGGTGCACTGCTAGGCTACGGGGGATCTAACTCAACTAGCTCGGGCGGTCAGCCGGAAACTATTACGATAGACCTCGGCATACCTACAGGCGGAAGGCGGGCGTTTTACCTCGACTTACGGAGTACTGTGGCAGGCGCTAAATCCTACGCAAGGATACTTCAGGCATATATGGAAGGGTGATACGGATGAATGAGAACGGATTTTTAGTGTATTGCGATACGGCAGAAGACGGGAGTATTACGGCGTTTGTTGCTGGCGAAAAAGTGATACCGGACCGCCAATACGAATACTTCTTCTTCGTCGCCGAGGCAGTAGACCCTTCCGAATACAAAGTCGAAAATAAATCGCTTGTATTGAAGGAGGTGTAGGCGCCATGAATGAACCGCAACACAGCTCGCGGGAAATCTACGACATTCTGACGGAATTAAAAGTAGACATCGGAGTGATTAAGACGCAAGTAGGGTATTTTTCGGAAGTGAAAACAACGGCACAAAACGCGGATGATAAAGCGGATAAGGCGTTGGCATTAGCAGAGGAAAATGCGCGGGATATAAACGAAATGAAAGCGAATAATCAGTTTCGCTTTAACGTTATGGTGGGTGCGATATTAACTATTACGGGATTTCTCGTAACGGTAGGTATCGCCATTTTTAGTTAGGAAAGGAAGCGAAATATATGAAGGAAAGACTTAATTCGCTGATTGACGTACGGAAACTAACCGCGTTGTTAATCGTGATTTTATTTATTGCGTTGTCATTGTTGGGAACGCTCGAGGTTAACTTCATTCAAACGGTCATTATCAGCGTCATCTCATTCTACTTCGGTAAATCCACGGCGCTAGACACACCGAAAGAAGGCGATAAGTAATGGCGCTTAAAGTAGCAATAGACGCAGGGCACGGACCGAACACGCCAGGGAAACGTTCACCAGACGGCATGCGCGAATATTGGTTCAATAGTGTTGTCGCTAAGTATATGAAGGCAGAACTTGACAAGTACGAGGGTGTAGCGGTCATGTTCACCCATGAGGATGGTCGTGACGTTTCGTTAACTGACCGGACAAACAAGGCGAACAGATGGGGCGCAGACGTACTCGTATCTCTTCACGCTAACGCTAATACCGGGCGAATGGGGAGTTGGGGAGGCATTGATACTTTCGTTTATGGTACGGTCGGGCACTCGTATAAAATCGCTAAAATTGTTCAGCGGAATTTAATCGCAGCTACAAAGTTGAGGGATCGCGGAGTTAAGGTCGCTAATTTTCACATGCTTCGAGAAACGAAAATGCCGGCAATCCTTATCGAGCACGGCTTTATGGATTCAACGACAGACCTGCCGTATTTAAAATCGGACGCATATCGCAAGCTTTGTGGCGAAGTAGACGCACGCTCAATCGCAGAATACTACAAACTAAAACGTAAGCCAGAAGCGAAGCCTCAAGCGCCATCACCGAAACCGCAACCGAAGGAGGATGATGATATGTTAGCGAAAGCAATCGTAATCAACACGTTCAACGACTACCCAGCAGCCGAAGGTCTTGCCGTTAGAATCGACTGCCCGATTTATCCACGCGGAGCTATCGCGGGAAAAGTTGCGAAGGAATTAATTGTAATTGGCGGAGATGATAAAGGCTTAGTCGCCGATAAAATAACGGTGCTTAGCGGTAAAGATCGCTACGAGACTGCGAAGAAAGTATCGGAATTCATGTAAAGAAAAGCCCTTCGGTGGTCAGTCGCTACCGTTGGGCCATTTTTCTTTCGAGTATACATATGCGGTAAATGCTGCAACAATCGGATCCTTATCGCGAATAACAACATCGAAGTTAGACTCGGCCACGTATTCGCTGGCACCGTCTTGTTTAACCGTCACACTAACGTCAGGATCGGCTCCGTCTCCCGGAATCATTAATATCGCCATCTTCCTCATTTTTCCACCTCCTCCGAATATAATAATTCGCCGACAATAAAAAATATCCTGCCGACATTGCCGACATTTCTTCGTTAAATTTTGTCGGTCACTTAAATCCTACCGACATTTTTGCCGACAGCTTACCGATATGCATTGGCGTGAATATATCAAACACGAACGAAAAAGAAAAGACGTACCCTAATCGTTAGGAAATACGTCTTTACAAATTCGAAAATATCCGATATAATCCGAAATATCAACCGAATAAAAGCACACTCATATAATAGCGAGGATATGGCTCGCGAGTTTCTACCGGATTACCGTAAATGATTCGACTATGAGTGAGCAATGGATTGTCCGTCAATACGGACGCTCTTTGCCTAACCCAAAGGTCATTGTCTCACTCTAGCCAGTGCACAATAGCCTTTGGGTTTTTTTGTAGACTTCCAGGTTCTATTACATTAAAGGAGCGTTTTGATTATGAATTTATTAAAATACAAAATTGAAGATGAAGGTGTCGTCCTTTCAGATACTGTATTAAAGGTAGATTCATTCCTGAATCATCAAGTAGACCCAGAATTGATGATGGAGATCGGGAAAGAATTTGCACGTCGTTTTAAAGATCTGGGAATTACGAAGGTGTTAACCATTGAGTCGTCCGGAATTGCTCCTGGCGTGATGGCTGCTCTTCAATTGAATGTTCCACTTGTATTTGCACGTAAGCGTAAATCGTTAACTCTTTCAGAAGGGGTTCTTACATCAACGGTATACTCCTACACGAAGCAGGAAGAAAACACAATCTCAATTTCTAGTAAATATATAAGAGAAGATGACCGTGTGCTATTGGTGGACGATTTCTTAGCAAATGGACAAGCGGCTTTGGGATTAATCAATTTAGTTAAGCAAGCTGGCGCCCATGTTGCTGGAATCGGGATAGTCATAGAAAAGTCATTTCAAGACGGAGGGAAGCTCGTACGTGAAACAGGATACAGAGTTGAATCATTAGCAGAAATCCAATCCCTTGAAAACGGGAAAGTGACATTTAAGCAAGAGGAGGCGCGGGTATAATGAAAAATCAGCCTATAAAACTAGCGTCACTCGGGATTCAACACGTTCTTGCTATGTATGCGGGAGCGGTCATCGTTCCACTGATCGTAGGAGGAGCATTAGGATTAACGGGAGAACAGCTCACTTATCTGGTATCCATTGATATCTTCATGTGTGGGATCGCCACCTTATTGCAAGTATGGAAGAATCGTTTCTTTGGGATAGGACTTCCGGTCGTACTCGGATGTACGTTTACGGCAGTAGGACCAATGATCGCGATTGGTGGGCAATATGGCATTTCAGCGATCTACGGTTCAATTCTGGTTTCAGGTTTATTCGTAGTTGTAATCAGTAAGTACTTTGGGAAGCTGGTTCGTTTCTTCCCTCCTGTAGTGACTGGCTCTGTAGTAACGATCATAGGGATTACCTTGATACCAGTAGCCATGAACAATATGGCAGGGGGACAAGGTAGTGCTGATTTCGGTTCATTAGAAAATTTGTCTCTTGCTTTTGGAACGTTGTTCTTTATTTTAATCCTCTATAAATTCTTTACAGGTTTTGTTCGCTCTGTCTCCATTTTACTGGGATTGATGGCAGGAACAGCCGTAGCATTTGTTTTAGGCAAAGTAGATTTTAGTGCGGTTGGGGATGCCTCCTGGTTTCATATGGCAAAACCTTTCTACTTTGGAATGCCGACGTTTGAAATAACAGCCATTCTAACCATGATACTAGTAGCAATGGTGAGTTTAGTGGAATCAACAGGTGTTTATTTTGCTCTTGCAGATATCAGCGATAAAGAGGTTTCAGAAGAGGATTTATCAAGGGGCTATCGTGCTGAAGGGCTGGCAATCGTACTAGGTGGTTTATTCAATGCATTTCCTTACACCGCTTATTCACAAAACGTAGGCTTGGTACAGCTTTCAGGAGTGAAGCGCAACAGTGTGATTTATGCAACAGGAGCATTTCTCGTGATTCTTGGATTGGTACCTAAGATTGGTGCTTTAACGACAGTGATCCCTTCTTCAGTATTGGGCGGTGCGATGGTGGCCATGTTCGGGATGGTCGTAGCTTATGGGATTAAGATGCTTAGCCATGTAAATTTTGCATCTCAAGAAAATCTATTGATTATCGCGTGTTCAGTTGGAATGGGATTAGGAGTAACCGCTGTTCCTGAATTATTTGCTCAATTGCCATCCAGCATTCGAATCTTGACGGATAACGGGATTGTTGCTGGAAGTATAACAGCCATTGGACTGAATATGTTTTTTAACGTGTTTACTAAACGCAAGCTCAATGTTGTGTTGAATGAGCAGAAAGCTTCGTAATCATTGTAGTAGAAAGAACGTCACCTTTACACTATTGGAAGGTGACGTTTTTCTTAATGAAATATATTTCTGAATTATCAGATATTAAAGAAGGGTAAACGTACAACTATCTCGAACATAATTGATTAGGGAATGTTGCAGTAATGGGATGTACCTTAATTAAAAGGGGGAGAAATATGTACGCAACGACAGGATCTATTTTTGATCAAACGGTAGTGAAATTTCGAAACAAGGAGGCGATTGTAGAAGAGAAAACAGGTACTCGGTTAACTTTTGCCCAGTGGCAGGGTGAAGTTCATCGTGCTGCCAATGCGTTGCTTAAGGCAGGTGTAAAGAAGGGAGATCGGGTTTCGACATATCTATTTAATACGCTGGAGTTAGCAACAGTGTACTTTGCGTGTGGAAAGATTGGTGCGGTAATTAACCCAATTAATTTTCGGTTAAAGGCTCAAGAAATAAACTACATTTTAGAAGATGCCGAACCAAAGGTCGTGATATTTGAAGAAGCCCTCACCCTTCCGATTGAGCAGATTTCACAAGACTTTCCACAGACCCTTTTTTGGTATGTTGGAGACGATGACCCTACCTTTGCTCAAAACTATAAAGAGATTGTGAATCCTTGTTCAACTGACTTAATAGACATCTCGGTAGAAGAAACTGACGCATATGCAATTATGTACACGAGCGGGACTACTGGGAGACCAAAGGGTGTGCTGCACAGGCATAGGGATATGGCTGAGCAAAGCTTGATTTGTACGTCTGTTATGGGATTGACACCAAATGACATCGGACTTGTTACAGCCCCTATGTTTCATTGTGCCGAGCTTCATTGTTGTTTCCTTCCACGTGTTCAAGCGGGAGCGAAGAATATTATCGTTCATCAGTTTCAACCACAAACCGTATTAGAAGTGATTGAACGGGAAAAGGTCACCTCCTTTTTCGCTGCGCCAACGATGTGGAAAATGCTTCTGCAACATGGGGTAGATGATTATGATACTTCTTCTTTACGTATCGGTCTCTATGGGGCAGCACCAATGGCGCCAGTTCTTGTGAGAGCTCTCCATGAGAAAATGAAGATTGACTTGATACAAGCCTATGGTCAGACTGAGATGGGTCCGGCGGTTACCTTCCTTCTCCAAGATGAACAGCTAACTAAGACAGGCTCGGCAGGAAGGGCTGCCTATAATCATGAAATACGGGTAGTCAAACCGAATGAAAATGGTCCTTCTGAACCGGATGATCTTTGCAAGCCTGGTGAAGTCGGGGAAATCATTGTTCGCGGTTCCTGTACAATGCTTGAATATTTCAATCGCAAGGAAGCGACGGAAAACGCATTATATAAAGGCTGGTACCATTCCAGTGATCTGGGTTA
Source organism: Rossellomorea sp. GQ25 (assembly GCF_059758515.1). Taxonomy (NCBI): domain Bacteria; kingdom Bacillati; phylum Bacillota; class Bacilli; order Caryophanales; family Bacillaceae; genus Rossellomorea; species Rossellomorea sp. GQ25. Next base: position 419,353 of record NZ_JCAXEQ010000001.1, read on the forward strand.
TATAGATGAGGAGGGGTATCTATACGTCGCTGATCGGGTGGATGATATGGTGATATCGGGGGGAGAAAATGTGTATCCCCGTGAGGTCGAGGATGCACTCCACGCATACGAAGATATTGTAGATGTAGCCGTCCTAGGTCAGCCTCATGAAAAATGGGGAGAACAGGTGATTGCCGTTGTTGTTTCCCAAAATCCTTCATTGTCTTCGCAAGATCTCGATCTCTTTTTGAAAAATGGGGATCTGTTGGCCGATTATAAGAGGCCGCGTGAATATATATTCGTAGAAGAACTTCCCCGGAATGCAAGTGGTAAGATTCAAAAGTTTTTACTTAGAGAAAATATTGTTCGGAATGAAAATATAAGATAAAGTGAAGGTCCTTTAATGGGACCTTCTTTATATTTTCTGATGATGTCGATTGGGCACTAAGTATAGGACAGTCCGACCATCCATATATTGATATGAGGATATGAGGGAGGGTGAGATAGTGCCATTAATAAAACACAACGAAGAAGAAGTGAAACTTCTTGCCAGATTAATGAGAGCAGAAGCTGAGGGTGAAGGAAATCAAGGGATGATGATGGTCGGGAATGTAGGTGTAAATCGGGTATTAGGTGATTGTTTGGATTTTAAGAATATCAGAAGCATTAAACAAATGGTTTACCAAAACCCTGGAGGATTTGAAGCAATTCAAAAAGGATACTTTTATCAAAGGGCAAGAAGTAACGAACTCGACATGGCTAGAAAAGTAATAAATGGTCGACGAATACATCCTGCAAGTTTTAGCATGTGGTTTTTCAAGCCATCGGGTAATTGCCCAAGCAAATGGTATAATCAAGCAAACTCTGGCCGATTTAAAAGTCATTGCTTTTATCAGCCCACCCGTACTGATTGTCCAACTGTTTTTCAATCCGGTTTGCAAGGCTAGGAAGGATAGATTTATATTGTTTTGAAATTATCGGACAAAAACCATTTGAATTTTTCAAGTGTTTTTTGTTTTTTTGCTCTGTTCAAGTCCCCTTGTTGAAAAATGGGTGATGGGGAATTTAAATTAAAGTACATTTATTCTTAAATATCAGAATTATAAAATTTCTCATTGAATATGAAGTATATAATGCAATATACTATAAAAAACGAAGGATTTACTTCGGTGAACAGAAAGGAGTAGTCATGGTTCAAAGATCAATTGCACGAATCATTAAAGAAAACTATTCTTCCTTATCTGCCGGGCAAAAAAAAGTGGCTGAGTTGATTCTTCAGCATCAAGGTGAAGCAGCGATACTCACGGCTTTTCAGATGGGGAGGAAAGTTGGTGTAAGTGAAACAACTGTGATTCGATTAGGATATGCATTAGGCTTTAAAGGATATTCTGAAATGCAGGAAGTGGTGCGGAGGGATTGGTTAGAGAAGAAGCAGGTTAATGAAAATGAATCATTTCCTTCATCCTCAACAGTAGGTGATGAGAAGAGTGTATTCAGTAGGGTCATTGAGAAAGAAAAATCCGTACTAGAGCAGCTAATGAATCAATTAAACGTGAAAGAAATATGGAAAACCATTGATCGCTTAATACAATCAGAGCGAGTTTATATCGGTGGCTTTGGAAGTTCTTATGGAGCGGCTTATTGGATGTATTATACGTTAAAACAATACAGGGCAAACGTATTCCTCTCTAGTCCAACAGGATTTTCCCCTGAAGATATATGTGATTTGGATCAACGTTCTACTGTGGTTATGTTTTCGTTTCCCAGGTTCCGTACTGAATCCATTGAGCTTGTGGAGAAGGCAAAAAAACAAGGTTCTTATGTCATCGCGATCACCAATAGACAATTATCACCCCTCGGGCAGCTTTCTGACCTTACACTCACAACCGAAGAAGGGATGAATTCAGGACATCATTCGATTGCATCTGTCGTTAGTTTAGTTGAAATCATACTAATAGGTATTCAACATCGAGATCAAGACAACATAAGTATTCGCCAAAGAAAGCTAGAGCAATTATATACAAATCAGGGGTTATTTATCGAATAGAGGGGTGGAGAGTTTATGAACGGGTTATCACAAACGAATGAAAAGATAGAAGAGAAAGCATTTACCACAAGTGATATATGGAAATTCCTGATTCCATCATTAATTGGAATCCTTTTATTTATTGTACCGATTACAACAGGGGATGGCATCACGATTCCTGTCGCTTATTTAGCCGGACAAATTAATGTGTATCTAGGTGAAGTGATCCCTGGAATGACTGTGCTGATTATTGCGCTCTCTGTCATAGGGTCACTCATAGCAACAATAATCAAACCAGCTTTTATTACAAAGAGTCGTTATTTGAGCACTCTTTTAATCATTAGTCCGTTTTGGCTTTCAGCACGTGTCCTTGGCACGGTGTTTGCTGTGATGACGATTTATCAATTAGGACCCGTTATGGTTTTCTCAGAAAGCACAGGTGGACTCTTAATCTATGATCTGATTCCTATTCTATTTTCTACTTTTCTACTGGCAGGTCTACTGCTTCCGCTCCTTCTTAATTTTGGATTATTAGAGTTCTTTGGTGCCTTATTGTTGAAAGTGATGAGACCTGTTTTCACATTACCTGGCCGTTCTTCACTTGACTGTCTGGCATCGTGGGTGGGAGACGGCACAATAGGAGTTCTTCTGACGACCAAGCAATATGAAGGAGGGTATTACACCAAACGTGAAGCGGCTGTGATTGCCACTACCTTTTCGGTGGTCTCGATTACGTTTACGATCGTAGTCATTTCTTATTTGAATTTAGAGCAATATTTCCTTCACTATTACGCAACGATTATTTTTGCCGGGCTTGTAGCGGCATTAATCATGCCACGTATACCGCCATTATCAAGAAAACCGAATACGGGTTATGAAAGAACGGATTTAAAGAACGAAACAGGGATTCCATCCGATTTCTCCGTTGTTAAATGGGGGTTTCATCAAGCTGTAACGAAGGCTAAAAAAAATAATGGACCTGTGTCTGTCGTGAAAGAAGGCATTCAGAACGTAATGGATATGTGGCTTGGGGTCTTACCAATCGTTATGGCGATAGGGACAGTCGCATTAGTGATAGCAGAGTATACGCCTTTCTTCACCTATCTTGGGAAACCTTTCGAACCTATCCTGACCCTCATGCAAGTTCCTGAAGCAAGTGAAGCGGCCCAGACCATGGTCGTCGGGTTTGCCGATATGTTCCTTCCTGCTGTCATCGGTAGTGGAATTGAAAGTGAACTTACCCGGTTTGTCATTGCATGTGTATCTGTTACACAATTAATCTATATGTCTGAAATGGGCGGATTGCTTCTTGGTTCGAAGCTGCCTGTCAGTATCGTAGATTTGATCTTGATCTTTTTAATCCGGACATGCATTACTCTACCCATCGTCGTAGTGATTGCACATATGATTTTTTGATAGGAGGAAGAAACATAATGAACTTTGTAGATGATCATCATGATGAAATTCAAAAAACCTATCAGGAGCTGCATCGACTGGCTGAACCGAGCTGGATGGAGGAAAAGACATCCAGCTATTTAAAAACAAAACTTTCAAAGGCAGGCTTTACAATTAGAACGTACGAAGGGCATTACGGATTCATTGCAGAATTAAAGGGTAAGCAATCAGAGGTAATTGCTCTTCGTGCCGATATGGATGCATTACTACAAGAAGTGGATGGAGTGGTTAAACCGAATCACTCATGTGGTCATGATGGCCATAGTACGATGGTATTGTATACAGCCCTTGCTCTAGCGAAGAAGCCCCTGAAGCATACGGTTCGCTTCATCTTTCAACCTGCTGAAGAAAAGGCAGCGGGGGCACTGAAAATGATAGAAGAGAATGTTCTTGATGATGTAAAGTTTCTTGGTGGTATTCATCTTCGACCTGAAATGGAGGTTCCTTATGAAATGGCCGCTCCCGTCATCGTTCATAGTTCTGCTGCAACGCTAAAGGGAACCATTAAAGGAATACCTGCACATGCAGCAAGACCGGAACATGGGAACAATCCCCTGGAGGCAGCGTCTTTATTGATTCAAGCGGTCAAGCAAATCAGAATGAATGTCAACAATCATTATTCCATTAAGGTCACGGAGCTACACGGAGGCGAATCATCCAACTCCATACCGGAAAATGCGCATTTCACCTTCGATTTAAGAGCTGAATCGAATGACACCATGGCAGCATTATTGGAAGAATCAGAACAGGTGATTTCAGGAATACAACAGGAGACGAAAACCGACATCACTTATCAAGTGGAAGAATATCTACCAGCGGCTGTAAAGGATCCCCGGGCAATCGAGCTAGCTCGTGACGCAATTCGTTCGGTTCTTGGAGAGGAGAATGTGACATCAGAATGTATCTCTCCTGGAGCAGAAGACTTTCATTTTTATTCCATCAATCATCCTGGAGTATCTTCCACTATGATTGGGCTTGGATGTGGTCTCTCACCAGGATTGCATCATCCTTCCATGCGGTTTAATCAAGAATCTCTAGTTTATGGAACAAAGATATTAATACAGATGTTATTAATAGCAGATCGGCAAGACTGGTAAAGAGGAGGTAGAGATCGTGAAACATAAGGTACAATCATCATTGAAGATCCGGATGCTACACTCTGTAGAGGATTTAGAGGATGTCAGAAGATTAGAGTCACTTGTGTGGAGTTTTGAAGATTCTGTACCGGTTAATCAGAGTGTAGCTGTGGTGAAGAACGGCGGGTTCATTCTTGGAGCGTATTATCAGGAGAAGCTTATCGGCTTTCAATATAGTTTTCCCGGTTTTGATGGGAAAAAGGTGTATCTTGTATCCCATAGTTTAGGGATCCATCCCGATTTCAGGAGATTTGGGATTGGAGAAATGCTGAAACGTGCACAAAAAAATACGGCTGGCGAGATGGGATATGATGTCATCACCTGGACGTATGATCCGTTGGAAACAGTGAACGGTAACCTGAACTTACATAAACTTGGAGCTGTTGTGCGTACATATATCCACAATATATATGGAGAAATGGCCGATCAATTGAATGCAGGAATAGAGACGGACCGGTTTTTTGTAGAGTGGTGGATAAGTCAACCGAAGAGTAATAGTGTGACAGGGTATAACCTTCATTCTGCTATTGATTTAAAAGAATGTGAACATGGTTGGCTTGTAGATAAGGTAGATTTAACCCTCACCCATAATCACATTTCCGTTTCAGTTCCGGGCCATTTCCAGGCGATCAAAAGGACAGACCTTTCACTTGCAATAGATTGGCGGAAAAAAACAAGAGACGTCTTTTCTCATTACATAAATCATGGCTGGATCGTGACAGACCTCGTCAAAGATAAAGAACACCACGGGCAATACCTATACCTCATGGAGAAAGGTGATCATCATTATGGAAATCAAACGAATCATTCTTAGACAGATCAAGATGGATTTACTGTATCCTTTTACGACGAGTGTAGGGACGGAAACGGATAAAACGATTATTCTCGTTGAAGTGAAATCAGCTTCAGGGTTCTCAGGATGGGGAGAGTCGGTTGCGATTACCCAGCCGATTTATAACGAAGAAACGGTGGAAACCAATTGGCATATGATGAGTGACCACTTGATTCCACTTCTTCAGAGGGAAGCGGTCCAACATCCTGATGAGGTGTCCGGCAGATTTAAGAAAATCAGAGGCAATTATAATGCGAAAGCGGCCATCGAAGGTGCTGTTTGGGACCTATATGCAAAGGAAAGCAACCTCCCATTAGCAAAAGCACTAGGTGGGACGAAAGATAGAATCGAAGTAGGAGTAAGTGTAGGTATTCAGCAATCCGAGACACTTATGTTAAAACAAATTGAAGATTATTTGAAAGAAGGATATAAGCGGATTAAGGTGAAAATTCAACCAGGATGGGATACCGAAATCATCAGGTCGATTCGACAGGAATTTCCGAAGGTTCCACTCATGGCCGATGCAAACTGCGCTTATTCTCTAAATGACATTCAGATCCTCAAAGCTCTGGATGAATTCGATTTAATGATGATTGAACAGCCAATGGATCATGATGATATCATTGATCATGCAAAGCTGCAGTCTCAACTTAAAACGCCTATCTGTTTAGATGAGAGTATTCACAGTTTTGAGGATGCGAGAAAAGCAATTGAACTCGGAAGCTGTAAAATCATTAATTTGAAAATTGGACGAGTCGGTGGGCTCACGGAATCAAAGAAAATCCATGATTTATGTGTGGAGCATAATGTACCTATGTGGTGTGGGGGGATGCTTGAAGCAGGGATAGGAAGAGCTCACAACATCGCCATCACGTCATTAGGGAATTTCACTTTGCCTGGCGATACGGCACCATCTTCTCATTATTGGAAGCGGGATATCATTCAACCTGAGGTGGAAATGAAGGATGGATATATATATATACCTGAAGCACCTGGCATTGGATATGAACCGGATTTGGATCAGATAGAAGCGTTGACCATGTATAGTAAAGTTTTTCATCTTTCATAAGTTCAGTCGATTATGAAAGCCGGTTTTGAGGGAGTGCGAACGTTTGTTCTTTATGGTGTAATCAAGCATGTTGGTATGAAAATACCCGTAATATCGAGAAAAACAAAGATAATGAATAGCGAATGCAGAAAAATGTCTGATGATCTACTTAAACAAAAATAGAGCATGGTGAGCCCATGCTCTTAGCCTCCTGTTTCTTCAATTCACCCTTCAACCCCATCTACCCATTACTTTTACCAAAATAGTCTTTCTGATGGCTTAAATATGTATTTGAACAAATATATAAAAGTATCTTGTCAAATCGTAATGATTCCTATATAATTCATAATCGAAATGATTACGATTATGGAAAAGGGGTATTCTGATGAACTTAATTAGGAGTGAAAAACGTCATTACAGTAGAATTTTTTTAAAAATGATTGTCTTATTTACTACCGCTAGCTTGTTAACTGCCTGTACAGAGGGTGAGAAGAGAGATATAAACGAAGGACATAAGCATATCAATTTTCTTTATAATTTCTCTACAAGTTCTCTTGATCCACATATTGATTCAAGTTATGTACCATTAAGGGCAGGGATAACAGAAACGTTAGTAAGATTAGACGAAGAAAACTTAACAATTGCCCCTTGGCTTGCAAAGGAATGGAATGGGGAGGACGGAATTAATTGGACAATACATCTGCGTGAAGGAATTACATTTCACAATGGAAAAGAGATGAATGCTGATGCAGTAAAGGCATCTCTTGAACGTGCCATTCAAGAAAGTATTGCTATTAAAAATGCATTGAAAATTGATTCAATTGAAGCAGATGGATATACATTGCATATCACTACTAAGCAGCCCTTCCCGGAATTTATATCTGAACTCGTAAACCCAAATGTATCAATTATTGATGTAACAGAAAATGATATTGTTAATCATCCAATAGGTACAGGACCTTTCACTTTAAAATCATTTGAGCCTGGAAGTAAGCTTGAACTTGAGCGGTATGATCAATATTGGGATGGACATTCAAACCTTGATTCTGTAACATTCTCGTTTAATGAGGATGCAAACGCCCGATCACTTGCTCTGAAGTCTGGACAAGTGGATATTGTTTACCGTCCCGAAGTTGAAAGTTTAGACTCGTTAAGGACACAAGAGGGGATGAAGGTGGAAGCAACAGAGACGTTTCGGGTACATCAAATAACGATGAATATGGAGCGCAAAAGCTTACAGGACGTAAATGTCCGCCGTGCTGTTGATGAGCTGATTGACCGCCAAAAGATTGTTGACACCATCCTTTTAGGGTATGCAGAGCCTGCTGTTGGCCCATTCTTGCCATCACTGCCATTTGCTCCAACTTATGAACAACGTGACACAGGAAGAAAAACAGCTGTTAAGTATTTGAAGAATGCAGGCTACACGTTTAAGGATGGGAAAATGCAGAAAGATGGCAAGCAGCTTTCATTTACTCTCTTAACTTATAGTGCAAGAGCAGATTTGCCTTTAATTGCGCAAGTGTTTCAATCCGATGCAAAAAAAATTGGAATTGATGTGGAAATCCGTCAAATCGATATTCCAGAAGAATATATGGCATCAAATCGTGATTGGGACTTGGCTACATATAGTAATTTAACTGCTCCCCGCGGGGATGCAGGCTATTATTTAAATGCTACGTATCATCCAACTGGTGCTCTTAACTTTAGTGGTGCCCATGTGCCGGAATTAACGGAAATTATTGATGAGCTAAACCAGACAGTAAGCCAAGAAGAAAGAGCTGTGCTTGCGGAGCAGGCAGCTGATTATGTTCATGAAAATGTGATTAACTCTTTTGTGTTACACCCTTCTACTATTGTTGCCTATAACGGAAATAAAGTAACAAATTGGGTTACAACACGTAGTGAATATTACATGATTACAAATAAGCTGGATGTGAAGTAAATGCTCCGAATTATTGCTGGGAAATTTTTTGAAGTACTGCTTTTTATGTTGTTTCTTACATTTATTAGTTTTTTGTTTGTACGACTGGCCCCTGGAGATCCTGTATTAACAATTTTAAATGTTGATGAGTTATCGGTTAGCCAGGAGCAAGTCGAAAAATTGAGGGAAGACATGGGCTTTAATAAGCCCTTTCTTGTTCAATATGGGCTCTGGTTGATGAAATTTATACAGTTGGATCTAGGAACATCCTATGTAACTGGTCAACCTGTAACCGATATGCTTCTTAGTAGCCTTCCTGCCACAATGGAATTAACCTTTGGTTCACTGCTTGTCATGTTGTTTGTGTCGATACCTTTAGGCTCGCTATCTGCTCTTTATCGTAACAGCTGGGTTGATCAAGTAAGCCGTACATTATCTATTCTCGGAGCTGCTGTACCCAGCTTTTGGCTGGGGTTAATCTTAATTGACCTATTGGGCGTACGATTTAGCTGGTTCCCAACAATGGGACGAGACGGGTTTGCTTCTATGGTTTTACCATCAGTAACGCTTGGTTTGGCTATTTCAAGCGTATATGTCCGTTTACTTCGTTCAAGTTTGCTGGATTCCTTAAGTCAGGAATTTGTTCATTCAGCGAGAGCTCGCGGGTTGTCAGAAAGACGCATTTTTATGCTGCACGCTTTTCGGCATAGTCTTCCGCCCGTAATCACAGTATTTGGGGTTAGTTTAGGGAGCCTGATCGGCGGGGTAGTCGTCATTGAGGTATTATTTGCATATCCAGGAATCGGAAAACTGGTTATCGATGCCATTCGTCAACGAGATTATCCTATTATTCAAGGCTTTATATTAATTATGGCCATTATAGTTTTTATCGTAAATACATGTGTGGATTTGTCGTATCGCTATTTAAATCCTGAATTGAAGCTAAAAGAAAGGGAGACCAACTGATGAAAGCAACGTCGTTAATGTTACCGAAATTTAAAAAATACAGTTGGAAAGGCATAGTGGTACTTTTGGCCACTATGATTGTTTTCGGCGTTACCATTTATACCTTTTTGTATTTAAGGTATGATCCCTACTTGACGAATCTCGATGTACGCCTCCAAGGAATGAGTCTCCAGCATCCTCTTGGTACAGATCAACTAGGACGGGATGTGTTGACCAGATTACTGCTGGGTGGACAACAAACAATTGGTTATAGTTTGCTGGCACTGGTTGCTGCTCTTATCATTGGTATCCCTTTAGGTCTTGTTTCCGGTTATAAACGTGGACTAGTCGATAAGATTTTTATGCGTGTTGCGGATGGTTTTTTGTCATTTCCAGATACGATTGTCGCAATTGTACTGAGTGGTCTTCTAGGCCCGGGGATTGGTAACCTGGTCCTTGCGATTGTATTTATCAAATGGGTCAGTTATGCACGTTTAGTAAGAAGCACAGTATTATCAGAGTCTCAGAAGGACTACATTCTAATAGCTAGAATTAATGGACTTTCATCAAGGGAAATTATGAGAAAGCATTTGTTTCCCCATATAGTCGGCCATGTACTTGTCCTCGCCAGTCTTGATTTAGGAAAGATTATTTTACTCCTATCTGCCTTCTCATATATTGGGCTTGGTGTACAGCCTCCAACTCCTGAATGGGGGGCGATGTTAAATGATTCACGTGCTTATTTCCAATCTAGACCTGAATTAATGATTTACCCTGGTTCAGCCATTGTTTTGGTTGTGCTGCTAACCAATATGTGTGGAGATTATTTACGAGATACTTTTGATGTGAAGAAAGAGGTGCGGTAGTGATATTATCGATAGAACAACTTTCAATAACGAGCAAAGAACAGAATATTGTTGATCATGTATCCCTATCAATTAATGAAGGAGAATGGTTTGCCCTTGTTGGACAAAGTGGAAGCGGGAAGAGCTTGCTTTCACAGTCAATTGGACAAATGCTTCCCCTGAATTTAATGGTTTCAGGAAAGATACTCTTCAAAGGTGAGGATTTAAATGCTTTCACACGTAAGGAAATCAGACAAATTCGCGGGCGGAAAATAGCTTATATTTTTCAGGATTATCAAGGTTCATTTACTCCTTTTCGTACAATTGGACAGCATCTGGAAGAATATCAAAAAACGCATGGCATTGATGATAAAAAAAAGAGAATTCAAAATTCAATCGATGCATTAAATTCAGTTGGTCTAGACAGTACATTTTATAAACGTTATCCATTTCAATTAAGTGGGGGACAGCTGCAAAGGGTGTCTATTGCAATAGCACTTCTAATATCACCAGATTTAATCATAGCTGATGAAATTACAACAGCACTTGATAGTGTTTCAGGTCATAGAATTCTAGAGTTATTGGAAGCAAAGCAAAGAGAAACAGGTTGCACGATTTTATTTATCACCCATGATTGGCGGCATGTTAGGCGGTATGCCGACAGACTGGCGATCATGAAGGATGGGAAAATCGTTGAAAAAGGGAATAAGCATCGTATACTTGACCATCCTGAACATCCATATACTAAGGAGCTAATCTCAGCAGCGCCAATTTTAGGCAAGGGGCTGCCATCAGGATTACAGGAGGTGGAGCCTGTATGAGTCTGCTTGAGGTGAAAGAGGTAACAAAGACATTTAAATCTGGAAAATCAGCAGTGAACAACGTCTCATTTCATTTGAATAAGGGTGACTGTCTTGGTCTTGTTGGGGAAAGTGGCTGTGGTAAAAGTACACTAGCCAGGTGCTTGTTACGTGTTGAAAAAATCGACAGAGGCTCAATTCATTTTAATGGTGAAGCTATTGAAAATCTGAATGAACGTCGTTTGCATCCTTATCGAAAAAAAATACAAATGGTGTTTCAAAATCCCTCCGCGGCTTTAAACCCAAAGCTGAAAATAAAAGATTCGTTGATCGACCCTTATGAACAATATCACCATTCTCTGAGTCTTAACCATTTTTCCGATGGCTCTAAGGAGCAGTTTATTCATCAGCTTCTTGATGCAGTTGAGTTGCCCTCAGAATTGGCTTATCGATATCCGCATGAATTAAGTGGAGGACAGCGACAGCGCGTAACGATTGCCCGTGCAATATCCATTGAACCAGAACTCATAGTCTTAGATGAGCCAACCGCTAGTCTTGATGTAATTTCACAAAAGGCTGTACTTACCTTGCTTAATGATCTTCGAAATACATTAAATCTCTCTTATTTGTTCATCTCCCATGATCTTGCGGCAGTAAGCCAAATGAGTCAACGAATTATGGTTATGAAATCAGGAGAAATTGTTGATCAATTTAATGAAAAGCATTTATTTAGTCTAGAACGTCATTCCTACACAAAAGAGCTCGTGTCTATTTTTTAATATTGATTGCTTGTTTTATTTAGTAAATAAATAGAGAAAGTATGTGTAGGGAAATTATTAAGTTAACTCTTTTACAAATTTAGAGGGTATTATGCGGTTTTCCAGAAGAGCCCCACACCCACTTCATCCCTATCAAAGTATGAAAACTTCCTGGCAAAAAGAGGAGGATATAAGGAGAATTATATGAAACCAGTACTCCCTAAGTTAGAAATCAAAAATGCCTGCAGCCATAGTGAATATTTGCATTTAGCCATCCCGCTTGTTATTTCTGGCATCTCGACACCTTTATTGGGAGCAGTAGACACTGCGGTTGTCGGCCGTATGCCCGATCCGGTTTCCATAGGGGGAGTGGCAATTGGAGCGGTCATCTTCAATACCATTTATTGGCTGCTGGGTTTCCTGAGAGTCAGTACCAGCGGTTTTACCTCTCAGGCGGAAGGACTCCAGAATCAAACAGAGGTTCTCCTGACTTTCTTCAGACCCATGATGATTGCCATTCTGTTCGGTTTAATCTTCCTCTTTCTGCAGGCACCCATCCTTCAAATCGCGTTACAGCTCATGGGAGGAAGTGCAGCTGTATCTGAAATTGCTGCTTCTTATTTTTCTATTAGAATCTGGGGTGCCCCTTTCATCCTATTAAGCTATGTGATGATAGGCTGGCTCATTGGTATGGGGAAAGTCCGGCTGGCCCTGGCCACCCAGGTTCTCATGAATGTGCTGAATATCTTCCTGGACTTTCTCTTTGTCCTCGGATTTGGGATGGGAGTCATCGGAGTGGCATTCGCCACACTTATCTCTGAAGTGACGGCGGTTTTGTTTGGCGCAATTATTATATTTCGGGCAATCCAACCTCACCTTTCACAGGTTCGATTAAGGATGCTATCAGAACTTGAACCGATTAAAAGAATGTTCAAGGTGAATCGGGACCTATTCCTACGGACAGTCTGCCTGTTGGCGATGACAATCATTTTTACTTCAAAAGGAGCAAGCATGGGAGAAGTTATTCTCGCTGCCAACGCCATTCTTCTCCAAATTCATTATATGATGGCCTACTTATTCGGAGGATTCGCAAATGCCTCCAGCATTCTTGTAGGAAGATCGATAGGAAGCAAGAATCGCCTTCTATATACCCGTGCTTATTACTTGTCGGCCATGTGGGGTTTTGCCTCTGCCGCTTTTCTTTCTTTTATTATTTTATTTTGGGGACAAGAGGTGGTTGCGCTCTTTACCACAATTGCAGATGTTCAGAATGTAGCCCATGAGCAGTTACTATGGCTGGTCATCTTTCCTATCGCCGGATTTTGGGGACTGCAGTTAGAAGGGATATTCTCGGGTGCCACTCAAGCTGGACCAGTGAGGGATTCCATCCTTCTGGCATTACTTGTGTTCCTTCCGGTAATTTGGTTGTCGGTGCCTGTCTTGGGAAACACAGGGATCTGGCTGAGTTTTATACTGTTTAGTTTAGCCAGGTCTTTCTTCTTATCGTTGTTCGTCCCTAAACTGGGGCGGTTGAGCTTTAGTGAAGAAGGAATAGGGCCTCTGTCTCACATAAATAAGTTACTTAAAATTGATAGATAAGAGGTTTTATATCAAAATTAGAGGCATAAATACCTTAGATTTTCCTACAACCACCTTCATACCTTGGAAGATAGAAGAATTAGATACAATAATTTGAAGATGTTAAAGGAAAGGGGATAAGGGAAGAAGAAATAAAGATTCTTCCCCCTTTTCTAGCGTTTTGAAAAATTTAAAAAAGCCCTGTAGAGATTTCTCTACAAGGCACCTTTACCTAGGCCTTAATGAAATAACCCGGACTCTTTCGATTTCTTCCTCAAGGCTTTTGTCTTCTTACTTAACGGACCTTTAAGGAAGGTTCCAATTAACAAAGCAATGAACCCAAATAGCATTAGAGACATGAGATCTCTATAAACTCTCTCCCAAACAATGCCTCCAACGGCTTCTCTCATCAAATCAATCGCATATGAGAATGGTAAGAACGGGTGAATGGTTTGAAAGAATTCAGGGAGTAATGCTACAGGATACGTTCCGCCTGCACCAGCAATTTGCAGCACAAGTAACACAATAGCCATTGCTTTACCAATATCCCCAAATACCGAAACGAATGTATAGACCACTAGGATAAATACTAAACTGCACACCAATCCAAATAAGATAAACCACACTGATTCTGCTATATCCACACCCAAAATGAGAATATCACCTGATGTCACCACAAGTGTTTGAACAAACCCGATGCTTATAAAAGTGAAAAGTTTGCCAAAATAGATTTGTTTTTCGGTAAATTCATCTGAATTATGGACACCTGTAGCTAACAGGGAAATTAACAGAAGGGCACCTACCCATATCGCAAGCACGGTATAAAAGGGAGTCATGCCTGTTCCATAGTTTGCGATTGGAAAAAGGCTGTTTTTATAGAGTTGAACAGGTTCCTCAAAGAATCCCTTCTCTGCTTCTGGATCATTTTGCAGTAACTCAATGATTTCATTAATGTCTGTTTCCCCTTGGATTTCTCGAATCCGATCGGCTAATTGTTTTACCTTATCGTTGATATATGGAAATTCACCTACTATATGCTTAAGAGTTTCTTCCCCTTCACCCAAGTTTCCCTCTGTATTTGCGAGGATTTTTTCTACTTCTGGCATTGTAGATTGGATTTCAATTAAGATGCCCCTGGCATCATTCAACGTTTTCTTGGCATTGGCAACTTCCTGTCTGACAGTTGGCTCGATGTTTTCATTATATTCTTTAACAAATGCATCAATTTCATTTGCAGTTGTAGCTGATCTTTCCTGGAGTTGAGCGATCAAACCATCCACTTCTTGTTGTTTGTCAGAAAGAAATGTATTGATCTTTTGGCCGCTTTCTTGGATTGTCTGTAGTTCCTTCTTCAAAAAAGCTAATTGTTTAAGAGCCTGATTGATTTGTTCTTGATTCTGGTTTGTACCTTGATCATTATTATTGTTCTGCTCTTGAAGTTGCTTTAGTGACGCCTCTACTACTGCTATATTCTTAACTGAACTAGTTATCTGCTCATTGATCTGATCACTAATTTGCTTTCCTTGGTTCAACTTAATATCAGAAGATTGCACAGTACTGATAAAATCGTTCATTTTTGTCGTCATACTCTGTACTTGCTCTAGATCCTTTTGAACTTGAGGGGCAATTGCATTTAGTCGATTCTCAGCCTTCTTCAAAAACTCGCTAGATTCATCTATCGTTTGCAATCCATCGTTAGTTACACGTTTTGCATCGGGAACAAGTACTTGTGCCTTATCAATAATTCTTCTAGCATTTTCAGCATCTGACAAAGATTCATTTAATAAGGTATGAATCTCAGGTAGCTTTTCTTCCATTTGAAAAACATATTCTTCAAATCGCTTGATATCAGGAAGATCCTTTTCAATCTCTAGGCCTAATTCATTAAACTTATCAAAAATAGTACCGTTCACCGTTGAGATAAAGTTACTAGTAATTTTATCGACAATCCCGCCTGCACCAGATTCTGTGATTTTAGGCGCAATAGCATTGATTTTTTCGTTCACATAGTACTCAACTTCCGCCTTTTCAGGGTGATCTTTAATAACGGTTCCTAACTTCTTAGAGAAATTTTCTGGAATTACGATGACGGCAAAATATTCGCCATATTCCACCTTATCCATCGCTTCTTTACGCTCAACAAACTGCCAATCCATATCATCAATCTTCTTCAGTTCTTTGACGATCTCATCCCCGATATGAATTTCCTTATCACGAACTGTAGCCCCTGCATCTTCATTCACAATCCCTACTGGAAGCTGATCCGTTTGACTATAGGGGTCCCAAGACGCTTCAATGTTAAACCAGGCATATAAAGAAGGTAATAACGTCAAGCCTCCAATTAATATAGCAGCAACCCAATTGGTAAAAATGTTCTTAATATCCTTTTTGAAAATATTCCACATATTATTCATCCTAATCTTCTAGTTTTAATTTTTGATTTTGTGAAAGTACCATTAATTTATTCAAGATTTAAGTATAGCATTGTCCAAAATCATTAGGTAATATTTAAAGGATGATTTTATTGTGAAAAGATGGATTTAGAAACTGTTAAGTGACAAAAGGATTGTTCAATGTAAGGGCCATTGGGGATCGCCTTGAGACGGACGCAATTGGAAGTCAATTAGCTGGAATGAAAGGAATATGGATAAATCGTAAGAATAGAGAGGTACACGATGATGTAGAAGTTATACATAGTCTTAAAAATATCGATGACAACTTTTTTAAAACTTAATACCTTGATTTCGAGTTTTCCAGAAAAGGGGGCTTATCTGTAATAAGATAAGTTGCCTTTTTTTGAAATTAATTATTGAGTTAAAGCTGGTATTTTGAAATAATTGGTATTAAGTTAAAGTGCAGTTTAGTTAAACAATTTGGGGATGTATCCTTATATCAAATATCTCGAGGTACACTCCAGAGATGTTTAATTGGTTATTCATTGGACAAACAATACAATGGTAGAGGTTATACTACGGAAGCAGTCTCTTTAGCAGTAGAATTTGTGTTTAATGAATTACACCTGCATCGTGTTGAAGCAGGTGTAATGTTAAACAATATAGGTTCGATGCGAGTTTTAGAAAAGATAGGTTTTCATAAAGAAGGTCAATTAAAATGAGTAAGACTCACCGTCCTCTGGAACTAACACATTAGACGTAATTTCTTTTTCATTAATAAATCCTTTTAATTCTTCTCTAGATAATCCCCAGTGATTTACAGCTTCCATGTGGACAGCAATAGTTTTAGAATTAGGTGCTACTTTATATACTTCATACACATCATCTTTACCCATGACAAGAGACCCGCCTTCGAAGAATTGGTTATCACCAGCATTTACTACAATAATTTCTGGCTTGTGAGTGTGAATGACTTCCTTAACAGCTTCATACCACACCGTATCTCCGGCAACATATAATGTTTTCTCCTTTTGGTGTTTGAAAACAATGCCACATACTAAACCAGCAAGTTTCACCATCTCGCCTCTTCCATGCTCTCCTAATGTTTTAATTAGTTGGATACCTTCAAAGACCGTATCCTCTAGTAAAACCTCTACGTTTTGGAAACCAGCACTTTGAATTTGTGTGGCATCTTCTTCATTTTGGGAAAATATTTTAATATCTTTTGGTAACGCTTCTTTTGCCGCTTCATCCCAATGATCATAGTGTAGATGAGTGACAATAACAGCATCTACGTTAATAATATCTTCAATAGATGTAGGTAGGCTAACTAAAGGGTTATTTTGATCTTGTCTTGGTGAGTTTGGAAATGGTGGGTATGCTCCCTTATCGGCTAACATTGGATCGATTAGAAACTTTTTTCCTGCATATTCAATGACAATAGTGGCATTTCGAATTAGATTTATATTCAAGTGGAAAACTCCTTTTTCTTTAAAATTTTTTTTGAACAATGTATATTCTAAACTATAACCTATTGATGGATACATAGAATAAATAAACTCTTTTGGCGATTTTACTTTATTAATGAAAGGAGTTAAATAAAATGTTAGATAAAACAGATTTGCATATACTTAATGAACTATCGAGGAACAGTAGGATTACAATGAAAGAGTTGGGCGAGAAGGTACATTTGACTGGACCGGCTACTTCAGCCAGAGTAGCGAAATTAGAAGAAAGTGGAGTTATTGAAGGGTATACCATTACGGTTAATCAAGTTAAAATGGGGTACTCTGTTCACGCAATCATACATATTTTTACGAAAAGCACAAATCATCAGCCTTATTTATCTTTCATAAAAAAGAAGGACCAATATGTCATAAACAATTACAAAGTCAGTGGAGAAAGCTGTTATCTTCTCGAATGCAAATTTCCATCCAATCAAATATTAGATGAATTTTTGACAGACATGAGCAATTATGTGAGTTATAAATTATCGATTGTGATTAATAAGTAGGGCTATTCGTCAAGATGGACAAAACTAAAATGGACTGGTAGGCGTGAACCCGTTACATTGGTGAATTATGTTTTTCGTTTAGAGGATGCGAAACTAATACAATTAACGCAAAAAATACCCCAGCCGTTATTATATATGAATCGACTGGAGTGCTTACAACTGAGCATTCTATTGCGATGGCAAGAAAACTTGTTCAACATACAACGTAATTCTTGGCTAGAAAGGCTTAATATAAGTCTTCAGATAATTAACGTTATATGAATCAAGCGGAAGTTTTGTTAACTTCCGCTCTTTCTTTACTAAACAAACGGGGGCTTATCTGAAACAAGGTAAACTCATTTTCCATAGATATTTGTCATTTTTGACTCAAAATGCGAAGTAAAGATTCATAGGATATATAGCATTAGTTAGATTTAATCTTTATTGAAAAACCTGAAATTAATATTAAGCTATACGCCCACAGTAACCAAGCAGCGAAAAAAGGTAATGAATCAATATGTAAGTTTAAAAACACTTTATTAAAATAAATAACACTAAATATATCCAAAATCATTCCTGGGAGAGCAATTTGGACTGATGACATTAGACGTTTCGATTCAGGTATCTTCCTCAAATAATAATAAGGATACGTAGCTAGAGTAATCAAAGGTATTGACAGAATAAAGGTAATAAGCAATAAAAGCACATTCCCAGGTATTAGAAACATTTGTCCGAAAAAACGGAAAAGCAATGTCGCTGAAATCCATAATAAAAAGCCCCAGACTACATTTATCATAAAATTCACCTCTAAATTGGATTTAATTTAAATTATTCGACATAGATTATTAATCTCCTCGTATTATTGGTAAATTTTATGTAAAGGTTAGGTTAGCTAGGGAATAATTTTGTTATTGCACAGTTCAATATTTGTGTGCAACTTCCCAAATTTCTTGGGAGGTAAGGGTTCCTACAAACAATATTTCAACTAAGGTGTGCGTCTGCAGTATTAAGTAAAGGTGACCATCCTTCTGCTATTCAAGAAAAGATCTCGAAGAAGAGGTTGCAATACTTAATCCACAAGAGGGCCTGTTTGTGAATTAATTGTAAGAATTATTAGAAGTAATTTAAAGCTTTAAGTTATACAATTAACATGGAGGCTTTCATATTTATAGATATACGAAATACAAAAGGCTAACTTGGGGAGGGGCTTATATGTTAAGGAGCAAACTTATTTCTGATTTAGCGAATAGAATATTGAGTTTAAGAAAAAAACATCCCGTTCGTGTGGGAGTTAGTGGAATAACAGCAGCAGGAAAATCAACACTTGCTAATGAACTTGCTGAGGAACTTTTATGCAGAAAAAAGAAGGTTATCAGAACAAGTATAGATAATTTTCATAATCCAAGAGACATTCGGTACAGAAAGGGGAAGGAATCAGCTATTGGCTATTACGAGGATGCCCATGATTACGAGTCCTTTAAGCAAAGGCTTTTAATTCCCCTAGGACCGAACGGAAACCTTCATTATCAAACCATCTCATTAGATTTAGCAAAAGATGAGTATGTAAACCCAGAAATAAAAGTGGCTTCTAAGGATATGATTTTAATTGTAGATGGGACTTTTTTATTCAAGCAGAATTTATGTAACTTTTATGATTTTAAAATATTTGTTAATACTGACTTTGAATTAGCAAGAAAAAGAGGTGCTAAACGGGAAGTACGAGCTTTTGGAAGTTATGAAGAAGCCGAGAAGTTGTTCATTAAAAGGTATCTTGCAGCTTCGAAACTCTATTTATCGCAACATTCACCTCAATTGAATGCGGATGTAGTCATTAGAAATAATGATTTAACTAATCCAGATTTGGTTTAGAATTAAATATTTTTCTTCTTTCGCGAAAGTTTGTTGCGACTGTAAAGTACTAGTGTCAAAAAAAACATAAACCTTAAACTAACGCTATTGATATAGCAACAGTAGGAATGTATCAGCTCGATCTAAACGGGAATGTGGTCCAGGCCACGAAAGATGGCAAAACCTGCACGTTCAACTATCAGAAAAACCGTTTTGTTTCCGTGAATTTGAACGGGACTTCTGTTTAGCACCATTATGCCCCATATGGTCTACAGCATACGGTCAATGCCATCGCGATTGACGGAACTTTGACGCAGCTTTTATGATGGATCCGATTGGGTCGCTTCTCATAAGAATTTAATAGAGGGGACGACATCCGAATACACGACTGTAGAATTTGCCTTTGATCCAATGGATCGTACGACAAGCCGAATAGAAAATCCAGGGACAGCCGGAGAAAAAACGACTCACCTGAACTATTTGGGGCTTAGTGGACAGGTGCTGAACGAGAAGTTGCAGGAGAGATTACTCTCTCTTACAACTACTTTCCATGGGGCAAACGCTTGTCGATGGTGAAAAATAACGAAGATGGAACATCCGAATGAAATGGTTGAAATTGTGAGTCCACTCAGGTAATACTCACTTACATCTTCCATAAACGGGGCAAGAGCTGAAGATCAGGCAGCTGGTCTTCAGCTCTATTTATATTCCATAAACGGGCAGGTAACAGAACAATGAAACTCTTGTCAGTTGGTGCTCGTCTGTTAATAAGGGATATATAAAATGAAATGGAGAAACATCACCTTATTTATTTCCAATACAAGAGGGGGCATGGGAATTGATTCGTAAATTGGTTCAGGATCTAGATATTTTTTTGTTCGTATTTAGGGTATTATTTCCCGTAATAATCAATATTTTATTTCTAATGCTTATCGTTTCTTTAGGATTTGGTAATCTCCTTATGACTTAGAAATATTATTGCTTGAATTGCTGCTTTTTCTATGGGTTTCTGGCTATATCGTTCAATATTTTCGAACGCTAAGAAAGTTAGGGCTAGCTATAATAATTGTCTCTCCTGGCTTAATTTATTTTATATTTTGGTTGATGAATTATGATCTCTTATAAATTTTGTAAGTACGCTAATTAAGATAAATTAGAGAGGATATTTCTTTTGATTTAAGTGTGCGTTGATCTAAGAAGGATTAACGCTTTTTTTGTTGAAATTATTGGATTAACGGGGGAGGTTAAAGTAATAAGAGATTAATTAGGTGAACTTATACTTTGTTTTAGAATATGGTGGTTAAATAAAAATATATGGAGGTATAGTTATGTGGGTAATATTAGGGGTTATTGCAATAGTAGTAACTTTTATAAATCTTTATATGTATAAAGCAGGAAAGGATTATAAGCTTGCTATGGCTATGGGATTATCATTTACAGCATTAACACTTTGTGCAGAATACAGTCTTGTATCGGTGTGGGTAGAAGTGGAAGATTGGGTAGCTTTAATGGATGTAGTACCTGGTATGGAAAGGGCATTATGGTTTTTGACAATTGTTTCTATCTTACTAAATGTAGCACCTATACTTTTAGAACGAAAAGGTAAGAAATAATGACTTATTGTCACATCATTTATATAATATGCAATTATTGTGTAAGTCTTATGTATAACTAACGGGTGCGTTTCTTTAAAAAGGAATGCTCTTTTCGTATCCAATTAAAAGGAAGTAAATGTTATTATTATATTAAAGATGGTTGCTCTTCTATTATAGGTGGAGAAAGCTTTAATACGATATATACTACAATATTAACTTTGGAGGCACACCACTGCAATAAGACTTATAACGAAATTAAGTTCTTGATATATCCCGTCAAAGACATATTATGAAAGAGTTCTTTAATAAAGGAGTTGTATAAAATGAATGAAAATAAAGGTACAGATATAAAACGCTCATCAAAAGCAGAAAACATTCTACCTCAGATCAATAGTAAAACTAAGCTAGGCGACTTACGAAAAATCGCGAAGGACATTAAAAAAGATCACGAACTAGCAATGGAACTTTGGACAACCGAAGAGTTTTTGCCCAGACTATTAGCAATCTTAATTATGGACAAAAAACTTCTTTCACAAGATGTGCTAAATAAGCTTGATAAGGATATGCAGACTCACACTTTTGATGAGCGAAATAACTTAATGGATTGGTTAATGGCTAATCAGCTCACCAAAGACAAGAAGAAAATTACATTGATGGAGTCATGGGAAAATAGTCCTTCTGCTCTTCAAAGGCGAGCTTTCTGGTATTATCAAGGGCGATTGAGATGGACTGGCCAAACACCGCCTGATAACACCGCATACTTGCTATCTGCATTAGAAGCTAATATTACGCAGGAAGAACCGGAAGTTCAATGGGCTATGAATTTCACCGCAGGCTGGATAGGCGTTTATGATGAGAAGAATCGTGCACGTTGTATTAAACTTGGTGAGAAAACGGGTCTTTACAAAGATGAAATAGTAGCAAAAGGATGTACTCCCAGCTATTTGCCGGAGTTCATTACAATTGAAGTTAACAAACGACATAATAATTAGTTACCTCTGAAAAATTTATTAGGGTTTAATGTAAAAAATAAAGGAATTCAATGCCTCAATATGAAAATTGTAATAGGCTTGGACCGAAAAATAAAGAAAACAACGCGTTATGGCAGCTAGTTAGTGAAATATGCAAGGAAGATGTAAAGGATTAACCCACTATCACTTTTTGGTCTGTAGGGCGCTTATCTTTAAGAAGAACAACTTTCCAGCTGAACAGTACAAATATACTGTTCAGCTGGAAATAAAAAAGGACGATTTCCACATAAATAGTGATTGTCCTTCTTCAACTAATGGTGGCGCTTGTTTAACTAACGCACCTTAGTTGAACAAAAAAGTTCAGACTATATTTTGTAGATTGGGTACCATGATTCATTTGAGAGGAGAACAATAATTATAAAAAAGTATTGGGTTGGTATCTGGTGTATCCTTTTACTCTTGTTAGGTGCTTGTTCAAATGAACTTCCAGGAAAAGAAGCTCCTATTCCTAGTGTAACTTCGTTTAATGTTAATAAACAATCAAATATCGAAATTCCCCACGTTGCAGAGACAGTTTGTTGGAATAATTGTGGTGTTGATAATAAAGATCCTTATTCAATCCAACCAAAAGAACCATTTGAAATAGAGAACGATAATCCAATTTCCATTTCATTTAAAGAAATGGAACCTAAACCGTCCACAATAAATCTTATAAATGAAACTACGGGTGAACATTTCCAATTTGATACTAATTGGGTAAACCTAACTCCACCTAAAAAAGGTGAACACATATATCGGATTCATCTCTTTTGGAACAGCGATAAAGGTGCTCCTTTAGGAGAGTCAATGTATGTATTTTCTGTTCGCTGATTTTCATATTTTTATAACTCTTTAGTGCTTGTGCAATATAGGGGGCTATTCCGCAATCAGGGCAGTCAAACGGAGATCTGCTAATTGATCTCCGTTTGACTGTTCGTCTTCAATTATTGGGCAGTTTACTTTAAGAGTCGATTTTGTGAACAATCACTAGATTGAAACAACAAACATCAAGGGGGAAGAGGGAAGAAAATTGGTTATGCACTTTAGAGAAGCGACAAAAAAAGATTATGAAGTGGTTCATCAATTACAAAAACAGGTTCACGAAATTCATACAAAGGAAAGACCAGACCATTATAAGATGGCTGATACTACGTTAGACAAGGAGTATTTCAACAACTTGATTGATGGAGAAAACACAAAGGTATTCTTATTAGAGGAAGACCAACCTATTGCTTATACAATCGTTACTATAAAAAACACCAAGGATATACCGATTATTATTCCAAAGAAAGTTGTCTATATGAACGATTTTGGAGTCGATATTAAGTACAGAGGAAAAGGATTGGGGAAAATATTCTTTGGAAAAATATTGGAGTTCGCAAAGAACATAGAAGCAGACTCATTAGAATTAGGCGTGTATGAGTTTAACGAAAACGCCATAAAATTTTATGAATCAATGAATTTAAAAACAAAAATTAGGCAGATGGAAATAAAATTATAGTGCTCTCCTTGTTCCGTTATAGGGGGCGATAACTGAAGATCAGTTGATTGATCTCGGGATATTTCCCATCTTCAATTATTGGGGCAGGTTAATGGAATAACTCAATAGTTAGTTTTGAAAGGAGCATTTACATAGAATGAAAATTTGTCTATCTCTAGCTATGATATGTCTTCTTGGGATTTTAACCGGGTGTAATTTATTCAAAAATGAACAATTGCCGATAGAGATGATTGCATTTAATAGTTTAACGAGGGAAGAGGAAGATAAAATTCCTGTTTCACCTAAGGATTCTGTTGTTGATAAAGTGACTGTAAGTGAACAACTTGGTAAACAGTTAGGTGATAAATTCACTGGTAAAACAATATATACAGTGACTTTTAACAATACTGAAGACGCCTCGAACGGTAGACTGGTTGTTTATATTAATAAAGATAAAGAAACAGTTATTGGCAAGGGTTATGAGAAGAAAGAGTAAAAGGTTGCTTCTTCAATTAAACCAGCTAATAGTTTGTCAACATTTTTCAATAAAAACTTAAAATAACTCATGTTATACTAAAAATACGCATGCCAAATAACCTTCCACTGACATATGGCTATATCTTGGAAAGTGGTTCTGTTTTTTAATATAGCATAAATCCAATGTAAGAGCTTATTTACGCAAGCAATAACGGCTACTTTATAGAGTTTGCCTTCCTCACGCTTCTTATCGTAAAACGCTCTTAATCTCTTGTTTCTAGGGATGATCTCATCTGTTGTTTTTTGTTTACGACAGTCACGAATACCAGAGCGAACAGCCATATATAAGGCGTGCCTTAATCTACTTGAACCACGTTTTGTAATTCGAACAAGAGTAGCTTTTGAACTTACCTGATTCAAACACTTCTGGATCAATCCCAGCGAATACTACAAGTTTTTTCGGGTGATTAAACCGGTCTATCTCACCAAATTCAGAAATAATCGTTGCCGCGACTTTTTCTCCGATACCAGGGATAGATTGGATAATCTTATATTCTTCAACTTCTTTTGCGAGAGCGTCTATCTCTGACTCCAATCTGGATAGATGCTCTTTGTATTGAAGAAGCATATTGATATACATACCAAGACTCAGTAAATGACTCTGATAGAGTGTCTTCTTGAATGGGTTTCGTTCTGCAACTTTCTTAAGATCTTGAGCTTTTTCTTCTGCCCATCTCTTAGACCGACTGTTACAGAATTCCTTGATTTTATCGGCCAACATTTCTTCGCTAACAGCTAAAATGTCTTCTGATGCTGAGAATTCTTTTAAAACAAGCAAAGACACAACCGAGTATAAGTCACCAAATACGCCTCTGTATTCAGGAAAGATTTGATCCAGTACAGCTTGAAACTGCAGCTTTGTTTGAACATATATTCCCGTAATATTCTCATGCTGCCTGGTGAGATTTCGCAGGTTTAAGAGTTAAATAAATTACTCCTATTAATGAATTATAACGGATATGTAAAATTATTCACTAGTATTGGCTCCACCTACGCCAAATACCATGATAGCCACTCATGCTATCCCCACTAATAATATCTTAATAAAGTATTATTAAGATATTGATTCTTTGATACTAAGGTTCTGTAAATATTTTATAAAAATGGATAGGAACAGAATAGTCTTCCTAGTATTAGTAGCTATTTTTGAGATGTTGCTTGGTGATGATTATGAGACAGGGCTTTTTATTGGAGAATCAAAGCATGGATATCAAAGATCGCTCTTCAACAATCGGGCCATTTAATGGAATAAGACTCTTAAACAAAACTGGATATTCATGTGAGATCGTGAAGAAATCCACTTAAACGAAATGGCAGGTTTGTTCAATAAGGAGATACTCTGCTTCTTATACAGAGCAGGAGAAATGACCCGAGCTATTTAAGTAAGATCCTCTCCCCAAATTCATCAAATACGTGCTTTAAGTCAAATGCAAAAGGATCTGGTCCATGGTGAATATAAAAGTCGTATCTCTTGAAAGCCTCCTTCCAAGAAACATCCGTTACCTTCTCAGTCCACCACACCACATAATTAGGTTGTCTCTCTTGAAGAGATCCAAACCACTTGTTCCTGTCCCTTAAAGCTTGCATATGTTGACCTGAATAGGTAAAACGATATAAAGATTGAAGGCTTTTCCATACTGTTAGTGTGAGAATAGGGGAACCCTCTCCTTTGATCGCTTTCTCAGGGAAAAGTACTCTATTAGGTGAAAATTCTTTTATTAGATGCCCAGTTTTAGCAGCCTGTCGAATTACTTCATCTCCCACTTCAAAAAACTCACGAGAGGCAGGATGTTCATTTGGATGTTTTAACCTACCAACCGTATAAATCGCAACAAAAGCCAAATTAATCCCTCCATTTATACTTTTTACCTACATATATTCTAGAATGACTGGACGTATTCCTAGTTGAACTATATAACTTTTAATTATGGTGAGAGAATCAGATGCACTTTTTTGTTGAACCTTTATTTAGTAGAAAAATCCTCTTTTTAAACACTAGATTAAAAAATGAGGTGCAAAAATGGATTATTATAAAGAACTTAGAAAATTTGAGGACACAGTCTTTTAATATTACCAGGTTCGGTTGTTATCAAAGTGATTCTAGTATTGAGACCGTATTTTATTAAGTAACAAGGGTAAGCGTTCATTTTTGCATTTTAACCATATTATTGAATACTGCGTAGGGATTATCAGTCAGTTTATTGAATGTTTTAGAAGATGTATTTTTGTTCTATAGGACGTTGATTTGAATTAGAATAAAAAATAGAGGCTATGGCGGGGGTTTTAACATGAAGGTTATTGGTCTTATTGGTGGAATGAGTTGGGAATCATCTGTTGAGTATTATCGGATTATTAACGAAGAAGTGAAAAGAAGATTAGGGGGGGTACATTCTGCAAAATGCCTTTTATACAGCGTTGACTTTGAAGAAATTGAGCGTTATCAGTCAGCGGGTGACTGGAAAAAGGCTGGTTAAACATTGGGTGACGTTGCACATTCCCTTGAAAAAGCTGGCGCAGACTTTATCGTCATATGCACCAATACCATGCACAGGGTTATTGGTGATATACAGGAAAAAATAAATATATCTATTTTGCATATTGCAGATGCAACAGCTCATCAAATTAAAGAGCAAGGAATTAGTTCAGTAGGGATACTCGGCACAAGGTATACAATGGAGCAAGACTTTTACAAATTACGTTTAGAGTCTAATGGTAAAAAGGTTATGATACCAAATGATAATGAAAGAGAGATTGTAAATAAGGTTATTTATGAAGAGTTATGTTTAGGTAAGGTTCAACAAAAATCTAGAGATTATTATAAAAAAGTTATCCAAGGTTTAATCGAAACAGGAGCTAAAGGTATTGTATTAGGCTGTACAGAAATTGGATTATTGATAAAACAGAAGGACTCCGATGTTCCTCTGTTTGACACAACTTATATTCATGCTCTTGAAGCAACAAATATGTCCATAAAGAAGTAGCGATTTCTGCAACTCTTTCACATTTATTGATATTACACAAACGGGGGCAATAACTGAAGATCAGCTAATTGATCTCCGGCTATTGCCCATCTTCAATTATTGGGCAGTTAAATTTAATAACAAATTTAGAGTACTTTGGTCCGGAGGATTAATGTGCTTTTTTGTTGAATTACATTAATAGCAATTTCAATGAATCCTTTAATATATGAGTTTCATTAGTTCTTAATTTAAAGTTTTAGAGAGGGGAATTATATGAATCCTATTTTAATAGATGTTCCGTTACAAATAGAAACAGACAGATTAATTCTCCGAGCACCACAACAAGCTGGTGAAGGGAATGTAGTAAACCAAGCTATTAAGGATTCAATTAATGAGTTAAAACAATGGTTGGTTTTATTCCAGGAAATTCCTACTGTTGAAGAAACAGAAATTCTCCTGAGAAACGCCTATATAGATTTTTTGAAAAGAGAAAGCTTTCGCTATCTTATCTTTCATAAAGGTACTAATGATTTTATTGGAACTGCTAGCCTTCACAGAATTAATTGGAAGATTTCTAAAGGTGAAATTGGATACTGGATTAACTCGCAATTTAGTGGCAATGGATATATGACAGAAGCAGTAAGTGAGTTAACTAACCTTGGCTTTCAGCAACTCAAATTTAGAAGGATTGAAATAAGATGTGAATCAACAAACTATAAAAGTCGTTCGATTCCAGTAAAACTAGGATTTGAATTAGAAGGAACCTTAAAATGATGATTTATCCTCAGATGGTAGCAAGCTAACTGACACTTGTATTTATTCAAAAATAAAGTAAGCTTTGTGAAAGAGGATTCCACTTAAAACAAATGAAGAAATTATTGGGTTTTGTTTCTGATTATGTATATGATCAAGAAAACTCAAATTCTATAAGACACTTAAGGTAATGCTGGATTAATAATTAAGACAGGTAGTTTTATATAATACTTATTCATTTAAAGGGAAGCACTCCTGTATATGTAGAGGGTGGATATTAGAAGAGTATGTGAATTATTTCACTTAAACTAAAGGGGGCGTTTGCTGAACAAGCAGCCGCCCTTTGGTTCCAGTAAAGGGCAGCATTCCTGTTATGAAGATAAATGGGGTTTGAACAAAAAAATAACCTCTTGGTATGATATGAGTGTCCTGAGCTGGCCAGCAAAACGGACAAAATCATATATACCAGGAGGCCTACAAGATGAATTATAACCAAAATCAAAAAATTGCTCAAATTACTTCTCAAACCCTAATTATAGGAGTAGACATTGCGAAATTCAAGCATGTCGCACGTGCTCAAGACTTCAGAGGATTGGAGTTTGGCACACCTTGTCACGTTGAAAATACACAAGCTCACTTCGAGCTTTTAATAGGTTGGATCAAGCAGCTAATGGACGAAAATGAAATGGACAAGGTGATTATTGGCATGGAACCTACAGGACATTACTGGCTAAATCTCGCTCATTTCCTAAAAGAGAAAGGGATTAAGTTTGTCGTGGTGAATCCCATGCATGTAAAGAAGTCCAAGGAATTGGATGATAACTCACCAACCAAAAACGATGTGAAAGATGCCAAAGTTATTGCACAGTTAGTCAAAGATGGAAGATACGCTGAACCAAATATTCCGCAAGGAGTGTATGCAGAACTTCGTGTGGCCAGAAAAATACGCGACCTTTTGTCTGTTGATCTACAGGTGCTTCAAGGGCAAATTCACAACTGGTTAGATCGCTATTTCCCTGAATTCCTCACCGTTTTTAAGGATTGGGAGGGGAAAGCAGCACTACAATTATTAAAGTTGAATGTATTACCAAATGAGTTGGAACATATCTCGGATCAAGAGATTCTGACTCACCTCAGAAAGGCAGTAAAACGTGCGGTTGGACTCCGTAAAATTCATGAACTTAAACGAGCTGCCAAAGACTCTATTGGCATTCGTGAAGGCTCAAAAATGGCTAAATTAGAGCTCCGCACCTTACTAGAAAAGTATGGGTTGATAATTGAAAGGTTCGAAGAGTTAGATTCTGATATTGAAGAGCTTCTCGAACATATTCCTGGAGTTCCACAAATGTTAGCCATTACTGGAATTGGCAAGGAGACAGTGGCAGGGTTCTATGCAGAAGTAGGAGACCTAAGGAACTACTCTCACCCTCGCCAAATCATTAAATTGGCCGGACTAAGCTTGAAGGAAAACACCTCAGAGAAACATAAAGGACTAACGAAAATCACGAAACGAGGCAGGAAAGCACTCAGAGCTCTCCTCTTCAGAGTAGCTATGCCGTTAGTCGCCAAGAATGCAGCTTTTAAGGCTCTACATCACTACTATACAACTCGAGAGAGTAATCCTTTGAAGAAGATGCAGTCCATGATTGCCATATGTAACAAGCTGATTCGTATCTTATTTGCGATTGGCACGAAGCAATGTGAGTTTAGTGAAGAACGAATGTTGAGGGACATACCTCATTTAGCACCAATACAGAATGCAGCTTAAGTTATTATCGTAGATTATACAGTTTTTTCTAGAGATTTTGACATAGACATTTGAAGCACGGATTAGTCAGTAGAACCATTAAAGTACGGGCATAGACCCTGTAGGGCAGCATGACTGACATCCACCTCATGGAAAGGTTGGACGAAGGAATTTTTGAGCATAGACTCTGTGAGAATTGGGAGGGTTGACCTCCATGAGAAATGTGGAGATCCACCAGTGCGACCATACTTTTACTAGTTAACCACTTTTTGGATTGAAGTGCTGGGGAGGTTAGCTTTCTTTTTCTTTATATGCCCAAAATTACCCTTACTTTCAACATCTATCCATACTTCAAATGTCTTACGTAAATAAATCTCATAGAAATATTGAGAATAAGCGAGAAAACAAGAGTATCTCTTTCTTTATAGAGGGAGGATAGTGGAACAAGGGGTTTTTTGGAACTATTATAATAAATACTCGTCTAAGTGAGTAAGGAAGGGGGAAATGAAAATTAAAAAGTTATTTTTAGTTCTGCTCGCAATGTTTTTATTTATAGTTACTGGTTGTGTGAACGGAATAGAAAACGAAGAACAAAAAATTGAAGTGCAAAAGCGTATTGGTGATAAAAATAAATATGAAGACTACAAAGAGATTACTAACAACGAACAAGTTCAAGAGGTTAAGAAAATATTAGATAATGTTGATTGGGAAACTGCAAAAGTAAATATGGCACGTCCTGCTGATTACAGATTTGTATTTCAATTTAAAAATCCTGAAATAGAAGCAAAAGCCGTGTTATATGAACTTTGGATAAGTCCAAATAAAGATAAAGTGGAACTCATAATAGATGCTGAAAGTAAATATTTTCAATTAAATGAGGAAGGTTCCGCCGTTTTATTTGAAATATTAACAGGAGAAAAGTTATCAGAGATTAATGTAGAAGAAAGTTAAGCCTTCTTCAGTTAAAGGGGGCAATAACCGAAGAACAGCTAATTGAACCGGTTATTGTCCTTGTTCAATTAATGGGAAGGTTAATGGAATAATTTGAAAGTTCAAGTAATTGGTTTCCGTCTAATTAATAAACTTAAGATAAGGGGAATTAGCAATGGAAAAAAAAGGGATAATACCTTCAATAATCTTCGGTTTTATTATTTTGTTGTCTATTTTGGTATTAACCTTCTTTATCTTTAATGGAGAATTCATCCTTGAGGTTATTAAAGACGGATTAATAGACGATGTGCCAATATCAGTTCAAGATTAATAAAAATTTTCGGTAATTGTGTTAATCGAAGAACTTGAAAAATTAGGTGCACAGGGGAGAATTAAATGAGAAGTTTTTAATAATGCTTATGGGTTTTTTATTGTAATTTCAAATATTTTTGGATTTATTTCATATAAGAAAAAGAAAAGTCTATATTCTGCTGCCTTTAAAATACTACTTCTAGCAGCTTTATTTGCGTCAATCGGTGGAATATTAGCACTATTAATTATTCGAGATGCTTTTGCAATATTTTATGGTCTGCAAGTTGGATACTATTTACTTATTAATAGCCTCATTATTTTTAGTGTTTTTAGCGATGTATGGCTTTCAACATGCTTAGTTATTATTTTCAACTAAAGGGGCAATAGCTGAAGATAAATTAATTGATCCCAAGCTATTGTCCATCTTAAATTATTGTGCAGGTTTGTGGAATAAGAGCATTTTGAATAAGGATTTGAAGTTCTAAACTTTCAAAAGGAGATGTAGAATGAAAGGACTAATAGTAAAATCCCCTTGGATTGAACTAATATTGGAAGGCAAGAAAACTTGATAAATCAGGGGTTCCAATACAAAAATACGAGGAACTATCGCTCTGATAAAGAGTGGTTCAGGAATGGTTTATGGTGAAGTAAATTTAAATGATAGTAAAGAGTTGACCTTAAAGGATTACCAAGTAAGTAACGAATTTCATCGTGTTCAAATTGAGAATTCCCAAGCATTACCTTATAAAAAGACTTATGCATGGGTTCTTGAAAAACCTCGCATTTATGAAGAGCCTATTCCTTATAAGCATCCTATGGGGGCAATTATATGGGTCAACCTTTCTAGATAAAATCTTAATGTCTTGTTCCGTTACAGGGGGCAATAATAGAATATTTACCCATACTAAAAGGTTGTAGCCGGGGTAGAACGCAAGAGCCATTGGGACTTGATCCCGTCCATTATATTGTCCATCCCCTGCTTGTAGAAACATGTTTGAGGCTTGTTGGGACGCTGACCCCGTATAATAAGCGAAGCTATGATACTACAGGACAGAAGGGTCATTCGGCAAATGAATGAAGAAGGAGATGTGATAAAGCATGGATCCCGTCATTGGCCAGGATACTGCAAAGGGAGAAAGCCAAGTTCAACCCTTTTTGTAGAAGAAGAGGTCTTTCAGGAAGACATTTAAGTTCAAGCATAATAATGAAGGTTAGGGGGGATTTTCATTTTTATAATGAGGTCAAATATCATAAGCTACTCTGTTGTACTCTTATTTTAAATAAGGTAGATAACTTTGTGGTTGGTAGTAACAATGAATCATATATCCATGGTGCTTTATGAGTGGAAATGGTAATATTACTCTTTTAATTTTATAGATACAGGGTTGCCAAAAAAAAAAAGCATGCTATTATACTTTGTACCGAACGGTAGGTACAAAATTCAGCATGCAAATTAGAAACTCTATCGGTGGATACTCCTGATGGTGGGTTCATTTGTTCTTTTTCAAGATGTACTGTTGAGAATAGTTAGGTTGATTTCATTACTTGATATAATTCCACGTACGTCTACATTATAAAAAAACACATTAAGTGATAAAACTTGGAGGTTTTTATGAATAATTATCAATCAGTTGAAGCTCTTTTCAAACCATTTAAAATGGGAAATCTGAAACTATCTAATCGTATTTTGATGGCACCTATGACGCGAAACTCTTCTCCAAATGGAGTACCAGGGGAGGATGTCGCTGCGTATTATGGTCGAAGAGCTGAAAATGGTGTTGGACTTATTGTGACAGAGGGTACGTTTATCAACCATCCGGATGTTGCATCCGAGGTGCCAGCATGGCAGGAGGACGTACCACACTTATACGGAGAAGAGGCGCTAAACGGTTGGACAAAAGTAGTTGATGGAGTACACGATGCCGGTGGGAAAATTTTCTCTCAAATATGGCACATGGGTGCACGAGGCAACGGTAATGATTACTCAAAACAAGAAATTTCGGAATTGGTTGAAGCTTTCGCACAGGCAGCAGCCAATGCTAAAAAAGTTGGTTTTGACGGTATCGAGATTATGGCAGCACATGGATTTTTAATCGATCAGTTCTTCTGGGAAAAAACAAACACGCGTACCGATGAATACGGTGGTGACATGGTCAAGCGCACGCGCTTTGCTAGTGAGGTCATCTCAGCTTGCCGACGTGCTGTTGGACCAGAATTTCCAATCGTATTGCGAATCTCACAGTGGAAATATGATTTCTATACAGCAAAATTAGTAGAAACTCCAGAACAACTAAAACATTTCTTAACGCCATTAGTTGATGCTGGCGTTGACATTTTTCATGCCTCTATTCGTCGCTTTTGGGAACCTGCGTTTGAAGGATCTGAACTGAATCTCTCAGGATGGATAAAAAAACTGACAGGAAAACCAACAATAACAGTTGGATCTGTCGGTCTTGATGGCGCTGATTTCGTGGATTTCTTTGCTACCGGGGAACAGGCTAATGGCAAAGCTAACAAGATGGGCGATTTAATGGAGAGATTAGAACGTGAAGAATTCGATTTGATAGCAGTGGGTCGCGCATTATTGGCTGACCCTGACTGGGTAAACAAGATTAGAGATGGACGAACAGAAGAATTAATTCCGTTTACGCGTGAGGCAATCGAAACATTATACTAAACGGAGCTTAAAAAATAATAAAGAACCCATTTTGATTGATTTATTTCAAAATGGGTTCTTTTTAGTTACTTTCAAATAATGAATCCCATAACATTTATCAAACTTTATTTTAATTTAGTACCTGCTTTACGTACATATGACTTGTATTAACGCGGTAACACAATAGAAATAAATAATGATTAACGCTGAAGTAGCTATCCTTTAGATACTATGTAGAAACCTCAATAAGCTTGCTTGTTTACTTTCATAAATTAAACAGAAAATATACCGGGGTAGGTGATGATTAGATGGTTATGGAGTATGTGCTCTTTTTTTATATGCTAGAGGTAGGCCTAGTCGCAGGAGATTCTACATTTGAGAGTAAACAGTCTGCGAAGTTTAGACAAGACTGCCTAACACATTGTTCCTTGTTCAACTAAAGTGGCAGAATTGAAAACCACAATATTTTAGAAATCAGACCAATAAAAAGATAAACTAGTGCTTGTCATTAAAAGGTATATACATTCGCCATAATCACTTATGTTGAAAACCATTAATGTATCTTGATTTTTTTACTGAGCAGAATAAACAGCAAGATCAAGAAGTCTCAAAAAGAATAAAAGTCCATCAAAAACTGTAGCAGCACTAGATAGATTCTATTAAGTGAAGAAATCTTAATTGACGAGACGGAGTTCCGATGCTACAATTCAATTATTCAATTGAATTGTTTAATTTGAACCACAAATAATATGCTTATAGGTGAAGGAATTTCCAATTTGTGATTGGTGGAACAACTGAACTAAATAAAAAATGGAGATGATGATAATGAGATTTGAAAATAAAACTGTAATCGTAACTGGTGGAGGTACTGGGATAGGGAAAGCAACTGCAAAAAGATTTTTTGAAGAAGG
Source organism: Rossellomorea sp. GQ25 (assembly GCF_059758515.1). Lineage (NCBI taxonomy): Bacteria > Bacillati > Bacillota > Bacilli > Caryophanales > Bacillaceae > Rossellomorea > Rossellomorea sp. GQ25. Next base: position 453,804 of record NZ_JCAXEQ010000001.1, read on the forward strand.
AGCAAATGTAATTATTAATGGACGTAGAGAAAATGTGTTAAAGGAAACTGCTATAGAATTTGATTCAACTGGCAAAAGAGTTTTATATGTAGTCGGTGACATCAGTAAAAAGGAAACTTCTGAGAATTTGGTTAAAAAAGCAGTAGAAGTGTTTGGTGGTGTAGATATATTAGTTAATAATACAGGGAAATTTAATCCAACACCATTCCTTGACCATACAAAGGAAGATTTGCAATCCTATTTAGATACAATCGTTAAAGGAACATTCTATCCTTCTCAAGCAGTTATTCCAGAAATGAAAAAACGTGGAGGAGGAGCAATTGTAAATACTGGTTCAATGTGGGCAATACAAGCAGTGGAGTCAACTCCTTCGGCAGCTTATTCAGCTGCAATGGCAGGAAGACATGCTTTAACAAGAAATTTAGCCGTAGAATTCGCTGGTGATCACATTCGAGTAAATGCAGTAGCACCTGCAGTTGTTGAAACACCAATTTACAATACTTTTATGTCAGAAGAAGAAGTGGCAGAAATATTACCAACTTTTAATGAGTTTCACCCCATTGGACGCAATGGTACTCCAGAGGATGTAGCAAATGCAATTTTATTCCTTGCGGATGATTCATCATCATGGATTACAGGCATTATTATGCCACTTGATGGAGGAGTTACAGCTCGATTAAGATAAAAATAGAAAAGGAGCAATCATAAAAATGTTTGTTCCTTTTTTATAATCAAAAATAGGAAATAGATTACACACATTTTTTCTAAGGAGGAGAATAAGTTGAATCAATCCATATTACAGGGGAGGTTTTTTAAATTATTTATTTGGTCACTTCATTATTAATTCTTGTATTATTTAAGTCATATAAGCGAAATTGTCCAGTAAAAGGAATTCATTGTGTTGAAAAAAATAAATTAAAGGATCCTACAATCATTGTAATAGATATACGGAATTACAATGAAATCTCAAATTCCGATGTCTATACATTGAATATTCCTTTTGCATACTTAAAGCGCTTTTATATGGAAATCCCCCAGGGTAAAATACATGTTATAGCTGAAGATAAATTAGAATTGAACTTAGGACTACGTTTTTTGATAAAAAAAGGGTTTACGATTAATAGTTTTGAATTAACAAAATATCCATGTACTTTTAACCAAAAGAAAAGGATGTTGGATCATGGAGTATAATCGACATGTTAAAAATCGTTTAAAAGAATTGCAGGACAAGTGAAAGGTGTATTAAACATGATGGAGCAAGGGGAAAATTATAGAGAGATTGTAACTCAATTGTCAGCTGCCTACAGTGCTTTAAATCGAGAAATAGGTGTAATGGTTAGCACTAAGCTTGAACAATGTGTTAGAGAAAGTGTTAAGCAGGATGGAAAAACAGAGAATTTAGTAAAAAAGCCATTGATTTATTAGTTAAGAGCAGATAAAAAACACCTATCCTTAAGAATATTAGGGGTAACTAATTGATTATTATTATACCATTACAGGTATAAGTATTACGTTAGAATTAAAATAGTAAAAGTAAATCATGCAGTAGATGTCTAAACAATCAATAAAGGAGCAAGAAAATGAAAAAATTAGAAGAATTAACTTCGATGAATATGATAGAAGATTTCTTGAAAAACCATGAATTAAGTTTTTTATACGTGTCAAGAGAAGATTGTGGTGTATGTCATGCTGTTTTACCAAGGCTAAGAGAATTACTCGACAAGTTTCCACTTATCCACCTAGGACATATAAACGCCTATGAGGTAGAGGAAATAGCAGCTAAATTCTCTATTTTTACTGTACCTGCACTACTTTTATTTATAGATGGAAAAGAAGTATTAAGAGAGGCTCGGTTTGTTCACTTTGATGAATTAGAGAAACGAATAGAGAAAATTTATGACATGTATAATCAGCAATAGAAATAACGTGGTTACTTTACTAGAAAAAGATACTGAAAATCAGCTCAAACTATAATTGCTATGCTAAAAGGTGAATTTTATTATTGAAGAGCCAAAGTATATGAAATTGTTTCTGAATGTAGTTGATATAATTCGTCAACAATATAACTTATCTTATCAGTAAATGGCCGAGTAGCAGAACGAATTAATTTGTATGATTACCTAGCTGTACCTATCGGTTGGTACAGGTAGGTTAGATATTATGTAGTCGCTTAATCAACTTAAATGTTTCTAATTAGGAAGGTAAATTTCTCTTTAAAAGTATACATTCTTCAGTTAGTGACAAAGTGGTTATTTTATTTGACTTATAAGATCAATGAATACTATAATTCAATAAATCAATTGAATGTTCAATTAATTTAACTTAATTTAAGGGGGGAGAATGAAATGAAGTGGACAGGTCATTTTAAAGCATGGTACGACCTGTACCGTGAGCTCTGATGAAATTAAAGAATACGAGCATTATTTAGAAGGCTTACCAAATAATAATGTAGACTACAATATTGTTAAAGTAATCGAGTCACGCGCGGTTTCAAATAATTGCGGAGAATTTGAGCGTCAAGCATGGGTCTCCAAAAGTTATTTTTGTGAAGGATAAATCTAAATATTGGACAGCATCACATTGGTCAGTTACGACTGAACATATGACAGCATTATTGAACTAATTGAAAAGTAGATATTAGTTTTCTTCATTTAATAATTAATCTTGTATCTAACCATAAATAATTTAGAAACAGTTACATCAATGGATCTATGCATTGTAAATGATGATATTGTTAGTTAAATTGTTGGAAGTAATTGCTAACCTGCAAAAGAGAAACAGCCTCTGCCTTTATAATTATCCCTTTAATTCACACATGTTTCTCTTGCAGATTGAGTATGAGCTAATGAAATCATTATCTTGTTATTCTTAATTTAACTATAGTATCATCAACAATGTAATTAATTGAATAATAAAAAGGATGATTAGTATGGAAGAGCTCCTTTCTTCTGCAAAAGATTATAAGAATGAATTGTACAAACAACTAGCAAGAATTGGGAAATGTTTATCTAGTGACAAACGACTTGAGATATTAAATTTGCTTTCTCATGGTCCAAAAACAGTTGAAAAGTTGACGCAGGATACAGGAATGAATGTGGCAAATGTTTCTCGTCATCTTCAAGTTCTCAATGACTCAAGATTAGTTAAGTTTACTAAAAAAGGAACATATGCTGTTTATTCATTAGCTGATCCATCTATTACTGATTTTTTATACTCCTTATGGCGCATTGGTGAAAATCAACTTTCAGATATAGGTCGAATTAAAGATGATTTCTTAGGTCACATGGAAGGTTTATACACGCTTACGATGGATGAAGTGTACCAAAAGTTAAAGGGAAGAAATATTGTTCTCATAGATTTGCGCCCGAAAGAGGAATATGAAGCTGAGCATATAGAAGGCGCGGTCTCTGTCCCTATGGAAAAGTTGGATTCATATCTCCAGGAATTACCGAGAGATAAAGAAATTGTAGTTTATTGTAGAGGAAAGGTTTGTGCTTTTTCAGCTATAGCGGCGCAAAAAATAAAAAATGAAGGGTTCATAGCTTACCGAATGGAAGAAAGTATTTATGAATGGCAGAAATATTTGGAACTAAAACATTAATATCTATTTCTATTTATCACTATAGGTCATGAACTTCTGTATGCTTTCAATTTGTATTTTTAAATTTTATATGACCAAAGTGCAAATTGAATTCACATCTTAAGTAATGGCGAGACCCGATATATTATTTAACCAAAGTGTTATTTTTATAGCGACAAAACTATTACATTATAATGTCAGTAAGAATGGAAAAAGTGAGTAGACAATACTTTCCTTATTGTTCTATTCGAAAAGACCAATTTTATAATATGTTCTTTCATCGATGTGATTCATAAAATGTGCAACCTTTCTTACTGCAATATATTTTTAATAATAAATTTTAGAAAGTTATATTAAAACTCCTATATACTCCTATATGCAAGAGCGGTAGGATATAAAGGGTAGTTTACAGCTACCCAGGCTGTCGACAAAGTCGACAGCCGTTTTTTATATGTGTTTTTTTCGAAGAAAACCACTTTATTTGCAGTTATAAAAGAAACAAAATCCCTTTTTCTACAGATGCTTTTTGAAAATAGGGGTTTGTCTACACTCTGAATGGTTCTTTTCTTCATTCTATAGCAACTAACAGCATATAAAACAGCCTTTGTTGTTTTTTGGTTGGATAGTTATATCACGTCAATATTGATATTTTTCTTCTAGTAAAAATCAACTTTTATGGGGGTTGACGAAAAGTGTTTTCAATTATATAATTCAATTAATCAATTGAATAGTTTTTAATAGTAAATTGATTATATCTCATTAACTTAAGTGAAAAAATAGAGGAGGTTATTTCTATGGGAGCAATAACACTGCCAAATGAAACATTTCAAAACCACATTCAATCTGGCGTGACATTGGTTGATTTCTGGGCTCCTTGGTGCGGACCTTGTAAAATTCAACTTCCAATTGTAGAAGAATTAAGCGATGAAATGAAAGGGCAAGCAACAATTGCCAAAGTTAACGTGGACAAAATGAGCCTGAATTAGCTATGCAATTCGGCATAATGAGTATTCCGGCATTGCTTCTGTTTAAAGATGGCAAGGTGGTAGATAAAATGGTAGGTATAACCCAAAAGCATGTATTAAAAGATAAAATATTAGAACTGAATGGTAATTAAAGCAGCGATTATGGAAACTCAGCAACACTTATTGAGGAGTTTTGTAGACATTATGAAATTTTTTATATGTTGTAGAGGAGGAATAAAATGGCTATTATTCATGTAGCGAGTAATAAGCTAGAGAAGTATTTAAACACAGATAAAGTAGTATTATTAAATTTCTCAGCCACTTGGTGTGGTCCTTGTATACGTTTTGGAGAGATTCTAAAGGAATTAGACGAGGAATTAGGAGATAGCGTACAGATTGTAAAAGTCGATATTGATAAATATCCAAAGCTTGCTAAAGGTTTTAACGTAATGGGAATTCCTAATTCTCGTTTCTACTTTAATAATCAATTTGAACAACCTTTTTTTGGAGGCAGCTTAAAAAAATTAAAAGAAGAGGTACTACGTATTAAAGCAAAGTAATGCGTATACCAAACGTATATGAGAGGAAAAGCAGATGATAATAGAGGAGGAGATTAATGTGAAAAACCAAGAGACGTATGATGTTATAATTGTTGGGGCAGGTCCTGCTGGTATGACGGCAGCCGTTTATACTTCACGTGCTAATCTGAACACATTGCTTATTGAACGTGGAATACCTGGTGGACAAATGGCAAATACACAGGATGTAGAAAATTATCCTGGCTTTGATCATATTTTAGGTCCAGATCTCTCTAATAAAATGTTTGAGCACGCCAAAAAGTTTGGTGCTGTATATGAATACGGAGATATAAAAGAAATTGTAGGTGAAGGTCGTCTAAAAAAAGTAGTAACTACAAACAAAGAGTTCTATGCCAAAACTGTTATTATCGCTTCTGGGGCAGACCATAAAAAGCTTGGAGTTCCAGGGGAGAATGAGCTTGGTGGTCTAGGAGTTTCTTATTGTGCAGTATGTGATGGAGCATTCTTCAAAGGACGTGAACTTGTTGTTGTAGGTGGAGGAGACTCAGCTGTTGAAGAAGCTGTGTATCTTACACGTTTCGCTTCAAAAGTCACTATTATCCATCGTCGAGATCAATTGCGTGCACAAAAAATACTCCAAGAAAGAGCATTTAGCAATGAAAAGATTGAATTCATTTGGAATAAAGAAGTTACAAGTATAAATGAAGAAAAAGGAAAAGTGAATACAGTAACGTTAAAAGATACAAAAACAGGTGAACAATCTCAATTCCCGGCAGATGGTGTATTTATTTACGTGGGTACACTTCCGTTAAATGGTGCATTCAAAAACCTAGGTATAACCAATGAAGAAGGTTATGTAGTGACGGACGAAGCAATGGCTACAAAGATTCCTGGTATTTATGCCGCTGGAGATATCCGTGATAAGACCCTACGCCAAATTGTAACAGCTACGGGTGATGGATCAATAGCAGCTCAAAGCGTACAACACTTTATTGAAAACCTTGAGAGTTGACAATTACCCTTTGTGCTATAAAAAGTGAGTTATTAAAGTTGTGTATAGTATGGGTTTGTAGCAAATAATGTTGTTTCGGTTTAGTTAACGATTGTAATCAAGTATGCTAATGTATGGTTTGTACCAAACGGTAGGTACAATCTGTTACGCTAACTGCTTTTCATAACCAGATCTTGAAATCTTATAGCTAATATAAAGTGAAAATAATTATTTGAAGGAGTGTTTAAACATGGCTAATATGCAGACGAAGGCAAACGTTGTTTGGCATAATGGAGTAAAAGGTAACGGAGTGCTTAAAACAGGATTTCTTGATGCTAAGGTTGCTATACCAACAGTATTAGGTGGTAGTGGAAATGGAGCATTCCCAAAAGAAGTTCTTGTAGCTTCTGTAACAACTTGTTATACATCTGTACTTGTATCTATGATTGAATCAAGAGGGCTCCCTGTATTAGAAATCAGTGTGGATTCTGAAGCATCGATATTTGATGATGAATTTAAAATTATCCACCACCCTCATATAGTTTTATCAGAGAATGCAACAGATAAACAAGTTCAATCAGCAGAACGATTATTTGTGGCAGCTGATAGAGGGTGTGTTGTAGGAAACTTATTAAAAAAAGCTGGCGTAAAGATCGAAGTTCAAGGGAAAATCTCTACAACATGAATCTAAAGGGTAGCATTAAGCTACCCTTTAGATAGAATTTAGCTTTATCTATATATCAAGACCTGATTGAGGGGTTTGTCATGTGAAAATCCCCTCAATTAAGGAATTTGTTAGACAGATCTCCAAAGGAAATGAATCTTTAAGAGCAGCGCGTTTTTTTGAATTAAAGAATAGAGGAAATTTATAACATGTATATGATCAGTAGAAGTTACACGCCAGTGAATTTTTAACCAAATTATAACATTAGTTAACAAATGAATGCGTTCAATGGGTTAGGAACTATATGTTGTCAGCCAGAAGGATTATAAAGTAGCAATTATAAATAGACTATGGTAGAATTCATTTGTTTCTACTTACATTCATACAAAAAGAGAATAAACTCAATAGAACTATTTTCACTGACATTTTATAACTGTGAGTAGAAATATTTAAACTAATGGAAATAATTTTTCGTTTTGTTCTATCGAATATGTAGAAAATAGGTAAATTCACTAATAAGGGTGTGATTATAATATGTCTAAGCACCAAGAAATTCTAACTATAGCAAGAGAAGTTATTCATTCTAAAGGATATCAAGCTGCATCTGTTAGTGATATCCTAAGCGCTGCTAAAATTGGTAAAGGACAATTTTATCATTATTTTTCTTCTAAACATGATCTTGGACTGGCAGTTGTAGAAGATTTTATTCAAGAATGGGATCAAAAACTGATTTTAGATATTCTTAAGTCAAGTGACGATCCTGTGTCAAAATTAAACAATATGCTGGACTGGACTGTCAGTTATCATTCAGAAATGGATTCAAAAACTGGATGTCCTTTTGGAAACCTCGCAATTGAGATGAGCGAGCACGATGAACAATTTCGATTAAAGATTCAACATTTTTTTGAACGTTGGATAGATGGAATTCAAAACGTGTTAGATGAAATGGTAGAAAAAAATTTATTTAATGACACCATTGATACCGAAAAACATGCTCAGACTATCATTGCTATGCTTGAGGGTGGAATCTTACTGATGAAGATCCAGCAGGATATGAAATGGTTTTTAAATGTAGTGGAAGTGATTCGTCAACAATATATTTTATCTTAATAGTAAGTGAATACTTTGTTCTAAACTGTACCAGAAGGTAGGTACAAACAGGTAATTTGGAGGTAGCCAGTAAGAAGATAAAGAATAATCTGTTGTAAGCAGCTATTATTTTTTATCTTAAGCTACTCTATTTTAAATAGGGTTATAACTTGTGGTTGTGATATCACCAATGAGTGCTACTTCGATTTTGTATCAATCAGTAAAAATGGTAAATATCGGTCTTACTATCTTGAAGAAAAAGGGGTTGCATATAAAAGCTGTTATAAAGTTGTACCAACTGATAGGTACAGAAATTTAGGTATGGATAGGAAGAGGGTTACCACGACACCAACAGAACTATATTATTCCAAAGACCATATCTGGGTAAAAAGTTGAAGATAATCGAATACGTTTAGGTATTACAGATTACGCTCAAACAACGCTTGGTGAAATTGTTTTCTTAGACCTTCCAGAGGAAGGTAATTCATTAACGATAGAGAATAGCTTTGGTGATGTGGAGTCCATTAAAACTACATCCGAACTCATCGCACCATTTAATAGTCAAATTCTAAAAGTAAACACATAATTAGAGGATAGTCCTGAATATGTAAAAGAATCCCCTTATGATCAAGGATGGATATTGGAATTTCAATGGATAATATAGATGATATCCAAAATCTTATGAGTGTTAAAGAATACGAAGATTATGCATGAAAAAAACTGGAGGGAATCATGATGGAAAAATTACAATCAATGGATCAATTTGAGAAGTTAAAAAAAGAAGAGCGCGTTGTCTTTATGTTTTCAGCGGACTGGTGCCCAGACTGCCGGACGATCGAGCCGATTTTGCCGGGCATTGAAGCAAATTATCCGGAATATCAGTTTATTTATGTAGACCGGGATGACTTTATTGATTTGTGCATCGAATTGAATGTATTTGGTATTCCAAGCTTTATCGCTTATCACAGCGGAGAAGAAGCAGGGCGGTTTGTCAGTAAAGATCGGAAAACACAAGAAGAAATCGAAGCGTTCCTTAACAGCTTGTCCGCTTAATCGTTGCTTTGAAAAAATTGTTTAAATAATGATAGATATGATTGGGAGGGAGGGGCTGTCTTAATGAAAAATCTGCAAAATGTTTTTAAATAGAAATGTTATTGATGGTTTGCAGAAATAGTTCAACACTTCTCTGACACTTAATTTATTATTGCCACTATTTAGAAAGATGGGGGTACAAATGTTTGTTTGTTCCAAATGTATAGCAGGGTAATGCTGTTAAAAGTAAAGAAACCAATTTTGTAAATAGCAAATAGGAAGAATAATTTTGAACAATGCTACTCCTGTTGTACCATCATTTTAAATAAGGCAGATAACTTGTTAAGTGATAGCAATGTGAAGCTCTACATCCATAGTGCTTTGTAAATAAAAATGAAATATCCGCTTACTATCTTGAAAATAAAGGGTTGCATATAAAAAAAAAGCATGCTATTATAAAGCTGTACCAACTGGTAGGTACAGATATTGAGTTGTGGTTATGAGGAGGGTTACAATGACTACACCAACAGAACTGTATTATTCCAAAGACCATATTTGGGTAAAAGTTGAAGATAATCGAATACGTTTACGTATTACAGATTACGCTCAAACAACGCTTGGTGAAATTGTTTTCTTAGACCTTCCAGAGGAAGGTAATTCATTAACGATAGAGAATAGCTTTGGTGATGTGGAGTCCATTAAAACTACATCCGAACTCATCGCACCATTTAATGGTCAAATTCTAAAAGTAAACACAGAATTAGAGGATAGTCCTGAATATGTAAATGAAACCCCTTATGATCAAGGGTGGATATTAGAAGTTCAAATGGATAATGTAGATGATATGATATCCAAAACCTTGTGAGTGCTAAAGAATACGAAGAATATGTACAAGAAGAAAACTGAAAGGAAAATAATGAACATGGCAAATCATAAAAGAGATGTTACAAAGTTTTTAAATGTTAAACTAAAAGAAAATCATCTTCTTTTATTGCATAAAGATGAAGTCGTGGCAAAGCTCCCTTTAAAGAATAAGGAAGAGCTGATATTATTCTCAAATTATGTAATAAAGGGAGGTAGGGTTTGCAAGAAAGCTGAAAACCCTTCTAAGGTAGACAGTTATGTAGAAAGCTGCGATTTAGGTTGGTGCTAAACCTAAATATAGAGGACACTAAAGAACGATTAATATTTATCTAATTATGTAATAATTAATAATTTACCATTACATTTAATTTAACTGTACCGAATGGTAGGTACAGTCGAATGTAAAATTCAAAGGAATTAGAGGGAAGAATTATGAATCAAAACGATAGTTTATACAAAAAATCACATTTTAACCGTTTAGGTGAATTTAGTACACTTTCACCTGAAATCTTTAAATCATTTGTAGTTTTTGACAGAAAAGCGCTATCAGAAGGAAAGCTAACAGCTAAATTAAAGGAATTAATTGCAGTTGCTGTTGCTCATACGACTGGATGCCCCCATTGTATTGATTTTCATGTTAAACAAGTTAAAAAACATAGAGCTTCCAAAGAGGAAATGGCTGAATCAATTATGGTAGCAACAGCCCTGAAAGCCGGATCAGCTCTTGCTCATGGGGTCAATGCTTTAAACGCTTATGATGGAACAGCTGATGATGAATTATATCGAGCTTCTTATATCAACCGACTAAAAGAGTTTTCTCAGTTAGATGGAGATGTCTTTAAAGCGTTTGTGACATTTGACCAACAAGCGATGAAGGCGGGATTACTTAGTGTGAAGGAAAAAGAGTTGATTGCTATAGCAGTGGCCCATACAACAGGATGCCCTTATTGTATTGATATCCACACTAAAGCAGCCAAAAAAGCAAAAGCAACGAGGGAAGAAGTCGCTGAATCAATTATGGTAGCAACAGCATTGAAAGCCGGATCTGCTCTTTCTCATGGAGTTAATGCATTAGTTGCATATGATGAATAAGTCTTATATAGGAGTGAAAGTATGAAAATTGAAATCTGGTCTGATATTGCATGTCCGTTCTGTTATATTGGAAAACAAAATTTAGAGAATGCGTTAGCTAAATTCCCTTATAAAGATCAAGTAGACATTGAATTCAAAAGTTTTGAACTTGATCCAAATGCATCACTATATGATGGGACAAAATATGTTGAAAATTTATCTTTCAAATTTGGAGGCAGTGAGCAAGCAAGACAGTTTATTACTCAATTAACTCAACAAGCGAAAAATGTGGGCTTAACTTTTAACTTCGATGAAATGAAACCAACGAATACATTTAATGCTCACCGCCTAGCAAAATGGGCCAAAACTCAAGGTAAAGAAGCCATTGTTAATGAAAAGTTACTATCTGCACACTTTACGGAGTCTAAAGATGTAGGAGATCTAGACACACTAGCTGATATTGCAGAAGCTTCTGGTTTAAATAGAGACGAAGCATTGAAAGTATTAAATGATAAGAAACTATACGCACAAAACGTAAGAGATGATCAATATGAAGCTAAGAGATATGGTATTAAGGGCGTTCCGTACTTTATTATCAATCAAAAATATGCTGTCTCAGGAGCACAGCCAGCGCAAGCATTTGCTGAAGTGCTAGATAAAGTTTGGGAAGAAGACAAACCGGCACCGAAATTAGAAACTCTATCGGCAGATACTCCTGATGGAGGGGTATGTACTGATGGCAGCTGTGTCATTCCCCCTAAAAAATCATAATAAAAGGCCTTTGTAAAAGCTTTTATTAGATAACGAAAGTGGAAAGAGATAATTCTTAAAAAAATACAAAATGAAGGAGATATAAAAATGACAAAAATTAATGGAGTCGATACAAAAGTTATTGAAAACTTAGTAGAAAATTATAAAAAAAATCCTGAGGAAGGAATGGCAGGATGGTCTTCTTCGGTAAAATGGAATAGTGGATTTTACGCTGAAGCACTTGTAGGTGATCACAAACCCGTCCTGATTGATGAGCCAGATTGGTTATCAGGATCTAATAAGGGTCCAAACCCAGTTGAACTTTTATTAAGTGCATTAGGTGGTTGTGTATCAATCGGATTTATTGCAACAGCTAGTTTAATGGGTATTAAGGTGAATTCCCTAGAAGTTAATGCTTCAGGACAATTAGACTTAAATGTATTTTTGGGCTTAAAAGAAGGAAATCCAGGTTTTAACGAAGTTGATGTTCAATTCACAGTGGATAGTGACGCAGACGATAAACAACTTGAACAATTAGTTTCTAAAGCAATGGAACTTTCTCCTGTAAAAAATTCACTGCAAAGAAATGTTCAAGTGAATTCAACTTTTAATCGTAATAATTAAATAGTTTCATGACAGTGCCGATCTTACTTTACCTTGCATAACTATCTTTAGAAAGAACGTAGATATTACGCGACATATTCCATGCGTAATGTCTACGTTCTTATACGTTGCAGATAGAATTGGAAAGGCGAGAGGAGGAAAGAACCATCATGTCTGAAGTTAACACAAGTATTAACAGATGGAAGGCTCTATTTTGGATTGCATTGGCTGAACTATTTACCCTCAGCTTATGGTTTAGCGCTTCAGCTGTTCTTCCCCAATTAGAACGTCAATGGGGAATGAGTGCAACAGAAGGATCATGGATGACCACATCCGTACAGATTGGGTTCATAGTTGGAGCAATTTGTTTTGCTTTTCTAGGTTTGGCAGACCGTTATAACCCAAGAAAAATAATTGTTATTGCCAGTATATTCGGAGCTGTCATTAATATTTTATTTACTTTAAGCTCTGGAATGGTAGTGGGATTAAGTTTACGTTTTCTAACGGGAATTACTATGGCAGGTGTTTATCCTACTGCCGTGAAACTACTCTCTACTTGGTTTCAAGATAGACGAGGATTTGGTATTGGAATTCTAATTGCAGCTCTGACATTAGGTTCTTCATTGCCACATCTTTTTAATTTATTTATTCCGAATGTCAGCTGGAAGATATTAATGCTTGTCAGCTCTTTATTAGCATTAGTCGCAGCTGGTATTATGCAGTGGGTTCTTCCGGATGCTCCGGCGTCTAAAAAAGAAGCAGCTACTGTGTCGGTGAATACACTTAAATATATCTTAAAAGATCGACCTGTAATGTTAGCTAACTATGGCTATTTCGGTCATATGTGGGAATTGTATGCTATGTGGACATGGCTTCCATATTTCTTAACAGCCAGCTTTAAAGCATCCTTAGAGGGGACAGCTTTACAAGTGGCCAGTACACTGTTCGCATTTTTAACAATTGGAATTTCGGGGGCTATAGGTTCGATAATAGGTGGATTATATGCTGATAAAATTGGAAAAGCACGACTTTCTATGATTGCCATGATTGTTAGTGCCGTATCTTCTATATGTATCGGACTTACCTTTGGTCTTTCTATATGGATTACCGTTATTGTAGCAATCATTTGGGGGATATCAGTTGTTGCAGATTCGGCACAATTTTCAGCAATGGTTGCAGATTTAGCAAAATCAGAATGTGTAGGAACTGCCTTGACATTTCAAATGGCTATAGGTTTTCTTATTACGGTCTTTTCTATTTATTTGATTCCGGTCTTTGAAGATATCGTAGGGTGGAAATGGGCATTCTCAATCCTTGCGATTGGTCCTGTTCTAGGAGTTTTGGCAATGATTTCACTTATCCGTTATAAACATTAAACGATGTAATCATTTTGTTTTTTAACACAGTAATGGCATGTTTTTTTCGTTTTAAAGAGAACGTGACGGGTTCTCTTTTCTTTTTTTACCTGTTTAATCTTTGTTCTTTAATTAAAGCAATCCTTTAGTTAAATAGGAACAGCTTTTACTTTCACCACCTATTTTTAACACCATTCTTGTTATTATTCCACTGCATAAGCGCGGAAGTTCCATAGGAATTAAGGAGATTGTAATTAAGGTCAAACCAGCTACAGGACTAACAGTATCAGGATAATCTTAAAAACTTTAATGGCAATGGATTTTCCGGATTTCAATACCGTTACTGATTATCGCATTAGGTGCTTTCTTTATGCAAAATGTAACAGAAGCAACAAAACCGAGAAAAGTAGGTTCGGTAAAGGAGGGTGAATGATTGATGGACAAGAAGTTACTTACGGAAGCTGGTTATAATGCGTTGAAGAAAGAATTACTTTATTTAAAGGAAAAAAGATGGAAAGAAGTTAGTAAAAAAGTTCAAGAGAGCAGAAATTTTTGTGATTTTAACGAAGATCCTGAGTATCAAATTTCAGTGGATGAATTGGCTACACTTAAAAAGAATATAAATGATTTGGAATACATTATAAAGCAAGCAAAAATAATTAAAAATACAAATATAAGGGAAGTTGGGGTTGGATCCATTGTTACTGTTAAAGAAGTGACAGAAAAATATGAAATGCATCTTAAAATTGTGAGTCCCGCAGAATCATATCTATCTGAAAACTATATATCCGATGAATCTCCAATCGGCAAAAGTCTAATTGGTCACAAATTAAATGATAATGTAATGGTCATGACCCCTTCTGGAATGATGCATTTATTAATCACTGAAATACAGTGATTATAGAGGGTGAAACCTAAAGAGTCAACAGCCTGCATGTGACTGGATATAACTTCTGTTTCTGTATATAATTGTAATTATTCACTAATAAAACTCTTTAAAATGGTATATTAGATATATCAAAATTATTAAGAAGGGGTGCTATAGACATGTCAGAAAGAAACAAAGTTATTCCTAATGTTGAAAAGGTGAAAGAAGTAGGGGTAGCTGTTGCTGAAGTAGGTAAAGCGTTTGGGGATGCGATAAGGAAACACCCTGAAAAAGCATTAGGTATAGGAGGGGTCTTAGGGGGTCTTTATATCCTAAAACATAAAAAAATTAAATTTAAACTTAAAAGACCAGATTTAGACATTGAATTTGAAACAGAATAAATTATTTTGAAGACATTGACTTCCATTATTAGGGGAAATCTAGATCCGCAGCTAAGAGAAGTAATTTCTTATGGAATTAACGGGGGCAATAATTTGTCCTTCTTCAATTCTTGGGCAGGTTAATGGAATAATATGTAAATGTTGACCTATGGGAAAAAGAGGGCGAGAGTGCAATAAGGGAGTGAGTTATATGGATAACATGATAAAAAAGGTTTTTACAATCAGAAATAATGTATCAAGATTTATATGATGAAATAATGAACTTTATCTCAAACGTTCATATAAGAAATGGCGAGTTTGAAGGTAACGAGTTTATTATAAAAAAAATAGACCAAGACAACTTTATTATCTTTCCTGAATATACATTTCATGGTGAAAGCCAAAGAGATATTCCATATAGTACATCTATATATAGAAAAAACCTAATAAAAGAAATTAACGATTATGCACAAAAACAAGGTATTAAAAATTAATTAGCTTGTTTCGCTAACGGGGTCAATAACTGAAGAACAAGGTAGATAACGGAACAAGGCAGTTAGATTTCATCTGGAAAGGTTGACCCAGATAATTGCCCCCATAGGAGGCTTATAAGGAATGGGTTCTTCATAAATTTGAGGTTTTTCAAGAAAGTGCTTCATTTGCCATCTCTATATTAAATTCTATAACCTCTTGAACTTCTTCATCCGATTCAGAAAAGCCTTGGGTTTTAGCTTCATACATTAATATGTAGTCATCGATTAATTGTTCTATCGCATTAGCTCTTATGTTTTCTTTATCTAATGATTGCTTAGAGTTGAGACTCTCTAAAGATTGTATTCTTCTCTCAATTTTATTTTCCGTTACAGGTTTGTCTGGAAGTAATGCAAGATAACACGGGTGCAATTAAATTATATAAGAATATGGGCTTTATTGAAGAAGGACGGAAAGGAAAAGGTGTAAAACTAGAAAACGGATATCAAGATTTAATAATAATGGCATTATTTGTTTGAAATTAAACAGTATTCAACAATCGGGGGCTTTAGTTGAAGATCATTGTAAGTTGCTGCGGTGGGCTGTAGCTCTTTTTTTCTTCTTCAACTAAAAGTAGTATTGTGAAACATAGTAAAGTAGACGGTTATTCATTTCTTCCTCTGTTGTGGGGCAAAGTATAAATAAGACAATTGTATCTTTTGCATATGAAATTGTATTAGTGAGTTTAATCATCTATTCGTTAGTTATAAAGTTTGATCAAGATAGGATTTTATCCTGGTTTGTTTGGGGATATTTTTGATTGATATATCGCTCGTTTCTTCGTTAGCAAAAATAAATGGTCGTACGTGAAGAAATATTCATTAGAACTACTGGCAATCATGATCAGTTATTCAGGGCATTACGATTGGTACGGGTCATTAGGTTGCCCTTTTTGTCTTAGTCCATGTACCTTTGAATATGCAATCCACTTCTCCACTTCGTTGGCCTTCCCTAGATGCTCCAATAATAGTAGTATACCGAAGGTCTAGTGAAGGTGATATAATGTGTTGATTTTTAATGAGCAAAAAGTGTTAACTTTAGTTTAGCGTTCACACCCTTATGTAAATCGAGTATTCATTATTTGTAGTAGCTTACATAAGAAATTGGTAAGCTATTTTTTTATGTTTATAGTACGATTAATAAATGCACCGTACGAAACGTACATTCAAAATGATGGTACTACTCTTAACTTTAAATGGTAAAATAATTAGTACTTATTTAGGGGGGCATATGGTAGATTACCTGTGTTTTTTGTACATATGGCGTAAAACCGACCCCTGCAAGCCAATGTCGCGTTCGGGATGTTGAGCAATCTCCGATCGGTCATCTGGATTGCAGGAACTCGGAACTGATGTTATGGAAAGAATGACTATTGGGCATAAAAGGAGCTATTCTTTTTACATAGATAGTAAATAGTGAAAACATTAAGTTTTTTATTAAAGGAGTGATTGCTTGAGGTTGGAAAACTGATCTTCAGCTTTTCCTTATTCCCTTCTCCGTTAAAAGCCGTCTTTCCTGTTGTACTTACTATTATCCCGTAGATGTCCCTAGACCCAGTTCTCCTTGAAATCCTCAATATATTTCCTAATATTTGTGGGTTTTTTGCCTGTTACTTTTTCATAATCATGCTTAATTCCTTTTGCAAGTCCGAGCTTTGTTGGCATATGAACACCAACGACAACCTTTACAAAACCATCATCTTCACCCATTTCACCCATATATTCCCTGAATTCTTTTACTGTAGGATTTGTGTATTCAATTTTCACTCCTAGTACTTCCGTCATTATTCTGGCAACCTCATAAAAGTCAAGGGCTTCACTTCCTGTAATGACATAGATTTGGTTTTTATGCTTTACTTCCTCGATCAACGATAAAGCTGAGATTTCAGCAAGGTCTCTAGTGTCCACAAAGCTTGTTTTTCCTTTACCTGCCGGAACAAAGATACGCTGTCTTTCTTTAATTTCCCTACAAAGAAAATCATTTAAATTCTGCATAAAATATCCAGCGCGTACGAAAGTATAAGGGATGTTATAGCTTTTTATTAGCTTCTCTATTTTGTAATGGTGAATAAATGGCATGAACTGTACATCTTTTAATGATAAATAGGTCAAGTGTTTTATCCCTTTATCCTTTGCCTTTTCTAGAAAGATATCAAAATGCAGATTTTCCCCAGGTGGATACATTAAAAAAATTCGATCAATATTTTCAAGTGCCACTTCAAACGTACTAGGATCTGAAAAATCAAGTCTTACGTATTCATATGCATCACCGTACTTAGCTTGGGCTTTTTCAACGTTTCGCACCGCACATAGCATGGGCAAATCAGTCTTCTTTATAAAGTTAGCAACCTCAAATCCAACCTTTCCCGTAAATCCTGTGACTAAAATCTTCATTACAGTCCCTCCTTTTAGTTATAGCTTTTAAATTTGTCCGGAATTTTATAGTGGCTTTGTAGGTGGAAAATTCATTTAACTTATTCTGGAATTTCTAATCGTTGCTTAGGGTCGGCAGCACCTTGAAATAATTGACTGCAATATCTATAGATGAAGGCTTTCCTGTTCCCTATGTGTTTAAAGAGGAGAAGATGTCTAAGTAACAGTTCCTAAATTCAATATTTATATTTTAAGATAAACAACATAAACAACAACACATATGTTAATTTTAATGTTGACTTTGAATATGATGTTTTCATATTTAATGAGAATGATTTTAATATGGAAGATTTGAATAAAGCCTCTTGGAGTTAACAGACCTTAATTCCAGTTATAAATACGATCTTACTAATCAATGAAGCTTGACTGTCATTATCTTGGTTATGATAGTAAACACATTACGTTTATTGGTATTCAAGAAATAAGAATTTCCGCTCTGTTTCCTCGTGGTTTTATTATTAGTGTATCCTCTATTGGTTCCTCCTTTCAAGAGAATTACTAATGTTTTTGACATACTATCTCGCCTCTATTAATCTCCACTTTATTTAGTCCATTTTGTTTTCAATGTTTTAAATACCTATTCTCTCCTAAAATACTTGATTTTCTTAGATTCTTAATACCCCTTTTATACAAATTATAGAGGGGTTTTTTGGTACCTAATTGCCATGTGTCCCTAAGAACGATCATAAAAGCAATTTATAAATTAATATATAAACATAATTCAGTGTTGAAAATAACATATATGTTATTTTTAACAACAATATTAATATTGTTGTTAAAAAAGTTACTATGGCAGACGTAGCGTAGAGAAGCGGAGATATTGTTACTTGTTCAGATAAGGATTTTGGCTTTTGACTCGACTTAATTCTCAGAGTGAACACACCTATATAATTTGTTTTGTATAATTTATAAAAAAACATTTTTTCAAATATAGTTAATTTTCCAATCCTTTAAAATAACTTTCTTGCAAATTGTAGAGGGGAATTTGTTTGTGAGATCATATTGTTATTTTCCCTTATCCAGCTAGTACTTCGTTGATTTACACTTGACGCAAAAACAATAAATTTCAATTATCTTTTGGTATAATCACATTGTTTTAGGTGGAGGTAAGGATGGGGTGAATTGGCGAAGGCCAAGAGGGGCTAGCCCCCTCAATCGTTGAAATAGATGGAAAATGATATAGATAAGGCGGAAGGTCTGGTGTTTCGGCAGGTACAATTGTCAGAGCAGGCCCAAATACTTTGAATGATCGTTTTTAGGAATGTTCGGCTTGGCGCCATGCCTTCACCTGCCGAATTTCGTGGGACAAGGGGGAAAGGGTGGAGATTTTTTGAGAGGGTTTCTCAAAAAATACGACCCGAACCTTGTGCGGAGAAAAGCCCTCCTTTGGATATAATAGTAATCACTCCCTGTTTTCATGGCACCAAAGAAGGCGATAAGGCTTTTCAAAAAATGATTGATGATGGCCATTATGACCATTACCAAAAGGAGCTAAAATTCATTCGAGAACATGGAAATGAGTGGATTTGATGCAAGGTTATGTTGAACTAATGGATGCTTAAGTTAAAGAAAAAACTGATTAAGGAATATTATTTGGGAATAGCTGAAGAACCGGAGTTGGTTTTCAGCTTTTTCTTTATTCAATTAAAGGGGCAGTTTAGTTTAATAAAAAAGTAATCCTAATTTATGGTAATATTAGGATAATAGGAAAATGTCGGGAGGAGAATTTCTTTGACCCATTATAGCCATATGCCATCAGATTATGTTTGTCCTTTTTGTTTGGTTGTTAAAGGTGAAGAGGACGAAAAAAATAGAATAGTTCAAACTAAGCAGCAAGATATTATTTATAGTGACGGTGACGTAACTGCTTTAATCGCAACATTATGGTGGCCTAATAATAAAGGTCATGTGATTATCATACCGAATAAACACTATGAAAATATTTTTGATTTACCTATAGAGATAGCAACTAAAATACATAAATTGTCACAACAAGTATCCATAGCACTCAAGGAGGGTTACGGTTGTGATGGTATCTCAACAAGACAACATAATGAACCTGGTGGTTGTCAGGATGTATGGCATTATCACCTACACGTTTATCCAAGATATTGTAATGATAATCTTTATCTAACACATGGGAGTTTGAGCAAACCCTCTGAACGATTAGTGTATGCTGAAAAGCTTAGAACATGGTTTGAAACGAATATCATGATTAAATGATAATATTTGTTAGAAAGTTACTTATAGGACAGCTTTCTTACTCAAGAAACAGATGCTTATCCAGAACAGAAACTTTCCAAGAGGGTTTTCGTATAAGTTAATTAAGATAGCCAGAGAAATAATTGTTATGTTTGAGGGGGTTCTATGAAGACGATGCTTGATGGGATAAAGAACATATTTTTAGATTTATTTGCAATGGGGAAAGGCTTTATCTATGGTTTTGTTATGGTTGCACTGCTAGTTTTAATTAGTGGGGCTTTATTATACGGTATTTTGCACCTTCGTAATCTGATATTTTAACTTTATAGGCTTATTCCATTATAGGGGGCGCTAATCTAAGAAGGATTAGCGCTTTTTTCTGTGAAAATAAAATTGTATACTCCACCTCCTATTGGAAAAGGCCGTATTTGAAAACTTCCTATATGTTTTTGAACATTCCTTTTGGGTATACCCAAAATAAAGTCATACATAAAAGAGCGAGCAGAACCGAACAAACAAGTTCTTCAATATTCAATGTAATTAATGTTTTGGATTTCCAATATTTTATAGAAATCTAAAGTGGGAGGAATCTTTATGAAAGTTATAGATAATGTAAAATTATTCAGGCCTTATAAAACTGAGAGAAGTGATGATATTTATCACCTAATTATTGAGGAAGACAAAATTCAAGAACTCAATAAAGGTTCATTCAACAGCACTGAGGGAGAAATCTTTGATGGGAAAGAACTGACATTGGCTCCCTCTTTCAATGATTCACATATGCACCTTCTAAGATTTGGATTAATGAAAATGGAATTGGATCTTAGGGATGTAACTTCTTGGGAAGAGATGAAACAAACCGTTTTTGATAATTATAATCATAAACAAATGAAAGAACATGAATGGGTTGTTGGAAGAGGTATGATGGATGATCAATTTGACGATATCGATCACTTACTTGATGCTAGGGATTTGGAGGAGTTAGACTACAACCGACCTGTCTTCTTTTTACATGATGATGGTCACGAATGCGTAGTAAATGAAGAAGCTTTGAAGATTATTAGAGAGAAGGACGAGTTAAGTCAATTCCCCGAAGAATATATAGAAAAAGATGAAAAGGGTAATTTGACAGGGAGGTTTAAGGACACCGTTGTTCATTACATAAAATTTCACTTCCGGCAAAAAAAGAATGACGAAGTAAAAAGGGCATTGAGAGAAGCAATTCCCAAATTACTTCAAAATGGAATTACTTCGGTACACACTGATGATCTTAATTATGTAGGTTCATATGAAACTCTTTGGGAATCCTATATTGAATTGGAAAGGGAAGGAGAATTGCCAATTGATGTTCATTTGCATCATTATATCTTTGGTATAAAGGATCTAAAGCGTTTCATAAAGGAAAAGGGTATGCAAACTGGAGAAGGAACTGATCGTGTAAAGGTTGGATCCATAAAAATCTTTCTGGATGGGACTCAAAGGCTTCACACTGCTGCGCTAAGGGAATCCTATAATGATAGACCTAAAACAAAGGGTAATCTAAACTATTCTCCGTTGGAATTGAAAGAGATTGTTTCACTTGCCGATAATCACAACCTGCAGGTAGCTATGCATTCCATCGGGGATAGAGCGGTTGAGGAAGCTTTGAACGCCATTGAAATGGTAGGAGCAGAAAAAATGCGCCACCGCATTATTCATGCTCAAATTCTTGCTCCTGATTTGCTCAATAGACTAGAACGGGTAAGACCATATTTAGAAATACAGCCTGGTTTCATGATGAGTGAGTACGACTCTACCGCAAAATGGGTTGGAAAAGAGCGAGAAAAGTATTGTAATCCATGGTTTGCAGTATTCAAGAGAGGAATTCCCTTTACCTGCAGTTCCGATTGTCCAATTGGCCCGCTCTCTCCGATGGTGGAAATGTTTGCAGCGGTGAACCGAACAGATATGAAAGGGAAACCTGAGGGAGGGTGGCTGCCGGATGAACAAATAGGTATAGACACAGTGTACAATGCCTATACGGAAATGCCGGCTTTGCTGGAATTTCAGGAGAGCAAGAAAGGAAAATTGGAGGAAGATTTTTATGCTGATTTTGTACTGCTTTCAAACCATCCAAAGGAGGTACAAAAAATGAGCATTAAGGATATTAAGGTAATTGAATGTTGGTCAAAAGGGGAGAGAGTATATAAGAACGATTAACATTATTTATTATTTTGAATTTATAAACACATCACATATGTTGGAATAAAATTGCTGCTCTAACTCAAATGAGCAAGATAAGGGGAAATTGAACGTAATCCTATAACCTATCCTAAAACAAAAAGTACAAGTATTATTTAAGTTAAGAGTAATAGCAGCAGGATTATTGCCCATATAGATTGAGTGGGCAATAATTCTGCAAGTTGTGTGTATGTAACTAGTTGAAAAAGAAAAACGCTACTTAAACATATTTAGTTAATTATTATTATTGTGTTTACTTCGAGAGATACCCGACCTTAATCCACGATACTCCTTTAAGCAAGAGCTAAAAAAGGGACCTTCCATTAAAGGGGGCGATAGCTGAAGATCGGGCAGCTGATCTCCGGTATTTTCTTTGTTCCGTTAACCGGGCAGGTTAGTTGAAGTTGAACAAAGATGTATAAATCTTTTTCTGTATTTAAAATTGAGTTAGGTAAGGGAGTTAGAGGAATTTGAAACCATTACAAGGGAAGATTGCTGTTGTCACAGGTGCATCCCGTGGAGCGGGTAGAGGGATTGCCTTCGAACTAGGCAGTGCAGGAGCGACGGTGTATGTGACAGGTCGGAGTGTAAAGGGAGCTACAACCGATAATCGATCAGAAACCATTGAGGAAACTGCCGATGGTGTCACTTCACGGGGAGGTAAAGGCATCGCCATACGATGTGACCATACACGCGACAATGACGTGAGAAACCTCTTTGAGCAAATTGAAAGGGAACATGGTCGGATTGATATTTTAGTCAATAGTGTATTTGGTGGTTCCGAAAGTTCTCTACCATCAGGAGATGGACGACATTTTTGGGAACGACCACAAGAGCATTAGGATGCTATGATGGTTGCTGGACCACAAGCTTATTTACTGACTACTCGATACGCTGTACCTCTGATGAAGCAACAACAAAAAGGTTTAATTGTAAATATCAGATTTTTTATCAAGGATCAGATTTCAGGTGATTTATATTATGATTTAGCCTGGGAATGGCAAAGGAATTAATGGCCTTCAACGTTTCAGCCGTTGCTGTTTGCCCAGGTTGGATGAGGACAGAAAGAGTTAGAGATTCAGGTTTTGGACCAGAGGATGGAGCTACGGAAACAACAGCGTATGTAGGTCGTGCGGTTGTGGCATTGGCAACAGACAAAACCGTATCTAAGTTCTCTGGCGACACAATAATGGTGGCTGAACTAGCGAGAAAATATGGCTTTACCGATGTCGATGGAACTCAACCTCAACCATTTGAAGGGTAGCTTCAATTTATGCTTTTGCACCAACGGTTGCGTTTGCTGAACAAGCAGCCACTCTGTGTTCAAGTAAAGTTCAGTTTAACAGAAGAATGAATAACCATAAGAGACAATATTTAAGTCACCAATATATTATTGGTGACTATAAGAATTTATCTATAAGGATTTTTATAACTATGATAAGAGTTTCCACCTTCAAGTGGTCTTTGGGTTTCCGCATCTATAATAGTATGCTTCCAATACTCTTTATCTTTGGTTTGTACAAAAGAAGCGAGGAAATACACTTGACGTTCAGGATGTATAGAAGTTGCAAGTTCTTATTTAGGTTGACCAAAATATCTTCCTGTTTTCTTCTCAAAAGTCATTAACGCATCAGGTGTTTCTTTATAAGAAATTTTTTGTCTAACACTATAAGTAGCATCTTTATACTCCTTATAAGTGTTCTTTTTCATTTGTTGATAGAACTCATTTTCATTAACAAACGAACTTTCATTGTTTGCAGGATATTCAAACTGTCTAGCCGAAGTAGGAATTGATAAAGCAACAAACATAGAGAAACCGAAAATTAAAATTAAAAACCTTTTCACTTTCTTCACCTCCAGTTTCTTCATATTTTGGCAATTAATTTGATAAAAATACATATGAGTTCACCTTTGTTATTTCTTAAGATGAATGTTTTTCTTTTAAATTAGAATGTGAAAAATTGTACTTTAAAGTTCCCATCAGGAGGGGGATGGAAAGCCCCCGTATATATAGACGGAGAACTTTATGAAAGTATTGTTATTGAAGCTGTTTAAAAGTTGTCAACTTGCACCTACTCCCTTGGTTCAAGTAAAGGGGGCTTATCCGGAACAGGATGAGCTTCTTTTTTGTTTAAAATTTTTCTTGAGTAAGTTGTTCGATTTTGAAATAATTGGTATTAAGTTAAAGGGCAGCATTCCCGTAATGAATGAAGAGTAGGACAACCATGTGAAGAAATGTACTTAAATAAACGGGTGTATTTGTTATAAAACTAAGTAAAAGCCGGTTGGAGGAGCAAAACTTGAACACCGAGATTTTGAGTTTTAAAGAAAAAACAATCAAAGCAATTGATGTTATGAGGCTATATAATGATGTAGGTTGGTGGGAAGAAAGGGTAGAGCAAGATATAGAAGAGATGTTAAACAAAGTGCAGTCAGTGGGAGCGTGGAAAAATGATACTCTAATTGGTTTTGCAAGGGCTGTTTCAGATGGAAAGTTTAGAGCGTATGTTGAAGATGTTGTTATACATAGTTCATATCAAAAGGAAGGTATAGGTATAAAACTGGTATCAAAATTGTTAGATGACCTATCACATATTGATGTAATCAGTTTGTTTTGTGAGCAACATTTAATACCTTTCTATGAAAAAAACAATTTAAAATACAGTAAATCCCAATTTGTTATGCATAGAAAATAATAGATGCTACAAATATTCCTTGTTCAACAAACGGGGGCTTATGTTGAACAAGGAATTGTTGATCTTAAACTAAAGGGGCAGGTTAATTTAATAGGTAATACTTAAAGGTGCTTAATTTTCAGATAAAAGTTCCAGGTTTAAATCTAGGGAAATTATTATTGAGGATATTGAAAATGGATACTTAATTGATTTAAAAGGGGTTCACTATAAATATGATACAAAGGAAAAAAATACATTAAGAGATATTAATTTACAAATACCAAATAATACAATACTCGGGATAGTAGGAAAAAGTGGTACCGGAAAAAGTACTTTAATTAATATTATAAGTGGACTTATTAAACCCACAAAAGGTTACATAACTTACTCAAAAAAAGCTTCATCTCTAGTTAAATCTGTAGTATCTCAGGAATCCTTTTTCTTTTCTAAGAGTATTATAGAGAATCTAACATTTGGGAGTAAAACAATAAATTTTTCTGACATCATTTCAATATGTAAAGAGGTTTGTATCCATGAGGAAATTTTAACATTACCAAATGGGTATGACACGATAATGAGTGAAAGTGGAAATTTGTTTTCAGGTGGGCAAAAACAAAGAATTGCTATAGCGAGAGCATTACTTCAAAAACCAAAGTTACTTATCTTAGATGAAGCAACCTCTGCATTAGATAAAAGTACTGAGGAGTATGTTATGGCTAATATAATAAATAGAGTAAAAGTGCAAGGCGGTACTATCATATTAATTAGTCATAATCCGAATATAATAGACTTTGCTGAATCCATAGTAGAAATAAAAGACGGTACTATTATAGAATTAGTAACCAAAAAAGAATTTCGGAATAAAGGACGTAAAAATGATAAATTAGAAAAGGAGGAGTTAGAACATGCAAATCGTTAACAACATTATTTCATTTGTATGGAAGATCATTTCGTCCTTTTTCGCTATTTTACTTATAAGCGGTATTCCGTATTTATTTGATAACTTTAAACTTGATTTTTTAAAGTATTTTAATAAAGTTGGAGAACTTTTAGGAAATATAGTTTCACTACAAAATTTAGAATATAGCACAGGTAATCAAACATTTAGACCATTATTTCCTTCGATTTTACGCCCATTATCGGATTCGTTAATGCTTGTCGCGGGTTCATTAATCTTATCAATGGCTGCATCTCTTTTTGTTGCCTTTTTTATTGTGAATTTAAAGAAAAAGCACATTAAACTATTTCAAGATGTTTTTACCTATGTACAGGCAGTACCTGATATATTTTATATTGTTGGTTTACAAATAATCATTATATGGGTATATCAGAAAACGGATATTATGTTTTTGAATTTTGCTTCCTATGGTGAAAATAAAGCAATCTTACTCCCCATACTATCGTTAAGCATAACCCCAACTATGATTATTACGAAATTATTAATAAATCAAATGTTAGAAGAACTAAATAAAAGCTATGCGGATCTGGCGAGGGCTAAAGGTCTGTCTTTTCGAAGAGTTATCTTTGTACATATATTTCGTAATACCATTTATTCACTATTTCACTATTCGAAAATGATTATTTTATTTTTCTTAACAAATTTATTGATAGTCGAATACCTGTTTAACATTCCAGGGATCATGTCGTTTATATTGCGATATCCCTCTCCAGAAGTGTTCTTTATAGCGATCCTATTGTTGTACTATCCAATATTTATACTGTTTCAGGTTTATGAAATTTTAGTTCCGGATGTTATAAAAAAGGGGGAGGCTTAGTTGCTAAAAAAGCTAATAAAGGATAAACGTTTTTTAATTGGGTTTACATTTATAAGTGTTTTGCTAATAGCGAGCTTTATAAATACCATATTTAATGAAGGAAACATTAGAGAAGTTGATGCTATCTACGAAAATGGTCAAATTGTTGATACAGCCCCCTTTAAACCTTCTTTAAAGTTTCCTTTGGGAACGGATTCAGATGGTTATGATTTACTTCATGTCATTATAGAAGGGGCAAAATATACAATTGGAATCTCAGTTTGTATAGTGCTATTACAAATAATTTTAGGGTGTATAATTGGAACCCTATTTAGTAGTTATTTTTCAAAAGCCCTTAGAATCTTTGAAAATTTTCTTGACACTTTTTCGGTAATTCCTATTACTTTAGTATCTTATTTTATACTCATTAATGTTTTTACAATGCCGATTGATGGATTTGCAGAGCCGTTTTATATAAGAGCTTCTTTTGAAATGCTACTATTAGTTTTTCTTCCATTGCCAAGTGTAATTTTGTATATAAGTAAAGAAACACAAAAAATTCTAGAAGCAGAATTTGTAAGTGCTTCAAGAACATTAGGGGCTGGTACTTTTCGAATCATTGTTAATCATGTGATGAAGCATTTAACCCAAAGGCTCATAATTCTTTTTACACAGCAACTTAATCAGATATTAATCATTTTGGCACATTTAGGACTTTTAAAGATGTTTTTTGGTGGTGTAGTCATCGATTATACACCAGTCAATGATCCTCCAAAAACATTATCCTTCGAATGGTCTGGCTTGATTGGTGACTATTTTGAATCTTTGTATGTCCACCCATTTATTGTTCTTGTACCAATTACTTTTTTTGCACTAACAATAGTAAGTATAAATATGATTTTAAATAGTTTAGAAGAAGCTTACGAGAAATCTTACAAAAAAGAACCAGCAAGATTCGATAAGGTTTCTAAGAACTTAACTAATAAAAAAGGGAAACTCTTTAAAGAAAAAAAGAGTGTTTCTGAAAAGGATTTTGAATTTAATTCTTTGTCTGATAAGTAGAATATGTTTTTTATAGAAAGTTTAAGACGTAAAATACATGGAGAATAACATCATTGCTCATTTTTAGGATTTACATCTGTTGATGATCCTGAAATTGTTGTTTATCTAGCCGATGAAAATCTAAGAGAAACTATAAAGTTTTTTGGGCAAGTAGCTGCTCCGATTGTTGGGAATATTATTGAAGATAGTTTAAGCACAGTAGGTGTAGAAAAGAGAAAGAAACCACTTAGAGGTTCAGCTCCAAAGGAGCCACCGACTTGTTAAAACGAAAGAAACTGAGGCATAACGAGTATTACGACATGCAACTTCATTTTGATTCTTTATATGCTCAAAGTACTAATGGTCAAAATTTTTATGGATTACTTGATTTGATGCGATCGGATGAAAATATCCGACTAGCTTACCGAAATATTAAGCGGAATACTTTAAGTAAAACTGCGGGATTTGATGGGTTAACTATTGAAGATATCAAGAAGTTATCTGTCTCTGAAGTTGTATCTACGATACAACAAATGTTTAAATACTATAAGCCCCAACCGGTCCGGAGGGTATTCATCCCTAAGGCAAATGGTAAGACACGCACTTTAGGAATTCCGACTATTTGGGATAGGCTTTTCCAACAATGTATCCTCCAAGTGCTTGAGCCAATTTGTGAGGCAAGGTTTTACAAACATAGTTATGGTTTTAGACCAAATCGCAATACTCATCATGCCAAATCTAGGTTCGAAACGCTCATTAATCGAGGATGCCTATATCACTGTGTAGATGTTGATATAAAAGGTTTCTTCGATAATGTGAACCATGCCAAATTGCTAAAACAAATCTGGTCTTTAGGTATTCGGGACAAAGCATTACTTTCGATTATTTCAAGGCTATTAAAAGCTCAGATTATCGGAGAAGGATTTCCCAAGAAAGGCACACCACAAGGTGGTGTCTTATCGCCCCTTTTATCTAACATTGTTTTAAACGAGTTAGATTGGTGGGTCAGTAACCAATGGGAAAATCTTAAGACAAAGAAACTCTATCAATCACACAACGGCAGATACAATGCCTTGAAACAAACAACGAAGCAATCTAATTTCACATCTCATCTTGCTTATACATAAAAAATATAGAATGAATTGGATTAGTTGGAACGCCGTATGCTGGGAAACCCGCCTGTACGGTGTGAAGTGGGGGAAAAGCTAGAGATAACGTCAAAAGTTTACCTATCACTATAATAAGGAGCAAACAAAAAAGGCCAAGAGCACTTAAAAAATTGCTCTTAACCTTTTCATATACTTTTTAATGAAGTCACAGGTAAGTTGTTTGAGTCACACATAAGTTTTCTCAGAACAAATAAAAGATTAATAGTAGATTTTCAGTAGAAATTCAGGGGTTTTGGTTTCGATCCACTTCCCGCATCAGATGTTATGTCGACTATCTCTTTAAGAAAAGACTAAAAAATATTCTAATTATCACTGCGGAACACAGGTCCAACTCAAAGAAACCTTTCTTAAGATTACACCTTTATCATTCCAGTTACATAGGGATAGCCCTGAACCAATTACACCAGCAGCAGCAGCAATAATTGCTGCTGCTGGGATAGTTATAAGGAATACTGCTGCAAATGCTGCTACAGCACCACCAAAAGCTATAACTTTAATTGCTTTATTTGTCTCACTATTATTCATGACTACTATACTACTAATAATATAAAGTTTAGGAGTAATTAAGTCATTATTTCTTGCTTCTTCTTTTAATCTATTATTCTCAATATCATTATAACTGATTAATACATCATTAATAGTGCCTTCTCCGACAGCTTGGTCATTTTGAATGTAACCATTAGCTATAACCACCAATTGACTAAATCTATTAAAAGCTTCTTCGCTAAGATTTGCGTCCGTATGTGAATCATATTTCATTGACAAAAGACCTTTTTCATTTACAACTGTCCGTTTCTTCTAAATCAGATTTTGCAATTTCTAAAGCTAAATCAAGCTGATGTTCATTAATATCATAGTGCCCTTCCTCATACCCTTTACCATCAACTACAGAGCGTATTTCATTAGCTTGAGCAATTGGAGGAGAAACAAACGAAAAAATTAGCAATAAAGATAACCCTAATATTCTAAATTTAACCATCGTACTTTTAATCATAATATTCCTCCTTATTTTATGTAAAGGGAATAAAATCCAATACAATTATTACCGTACATTAACATTATTTTGTATAATCACTTAATTTACAATTTATTACCATAATATTATTTAACCCAATGTTATGATTATAAATATGGTTTAATCATTCCGGTTTTTGTAAAAAAGCATAAAAATATATAAGGAGTAGGATAAAATGAAAAAAGATCAGATAAGTACAATAATCTTGCTTAGTTTACTTTTTAGTTATTTTATCAGCGTAATTATTGAAACATATAAATTGTTCATACCTATTGTTTTAATAAGCTTTTCTTTCTTTTATTTATTAAATGTTTTAACAAAAAAGCTCACCGTTCCCCAGGTAACCAAAATGTATATAATCAATTCTTTATTAGTAGTAACAACGTTAATATGTATCATATTTTTTGATAATTTCTACATGAAAGTTGGAATAACCCTGGGCACTATTGCAATACTAGTTATTAGTATCATAAATTATTTGCAACACAGGAAAACAGTCGATGATATTTAATGGCTCTGACTGAAACCAGTAGTAGAAGACCTCGATCACAATGTACGTTGTGTGGTCGAGGTCTTCTACTGTTTACGAAGTGAAGGGAGGAGCTCTAAAGATGGTTACTTGGTCAAATTTCAGAGAAAGAATTGTTAAGATACTAAATGGTTAAGGTGGTGCAAGAGCTATGAGTTATAAATGGTTAGAATGGTCAAAAAGGATTCAAGCTATATCTCAATCAGTTCTGACCTTTTCAAGGGATGTTTACGATATTGAGAGATATGAAGAATTAGAACCATAAGTGCGGAGATCATGCAGGAATACACGGATTTAGAAATGATAAAATTAAGGGAATTATTTACGAACGAATCAGGTTATCAGACACCCAAAATAGATGTACGCGGTGTCGTGTTTAAGGAAAACAAAATTCTAATGGTAAGAGAGAAAATTGATGATAAATGGTCTCTGCCAGGTGGATTTTGTGATGTAGGTCTGTCTCCAAGTGAAAACATCGTAAAAGAAATAAGAGAAAAATCTGGATATGATGTAACCCCTGTAAAATTACTCGCTTTTTTAGATATGAACAAGCATCCCCATCCCCCGCAACCGTACCATTACTATAAAGTATTTATTCAATGTAAGGTGAGAGGTGGAAAGGCAAGAAGGGGAATAGAAACAAAAGGAATCGATTTTTTTGAAAAAGAGAATTTGCCAGAGCTATCAATTGGAAGAAACACAGAAACTCAAATCAATCTGCTGTTTGAATTCTTGAGAGATCCTCACAAAGAAACTGTATACGATTAATGTTCGTGACCATCAAGAAATGTTATATGAAATCGGGGGCATATTTTAACGCTACTAATTCATAAATGAAAAACACAAAGGACTCTCGATATGGAAGGAACCTTGGCGTTTTTCATTGTATCACACGTTACCTAGAAAATTCCCATTAACAACAACAATAATGACATTATAGCTGTGGGAAAGCTAAGGATGTTAGTGAAAGAAAATATACTTCTATTCAATTAAAGGGCCATTTAATTGAATAACACTTTAAAGAAAATTGGATAATGTATGTTAGAGCTTAGAAGATATTGTGAAGTTTTGTACTTAAAGTAACGGGCAGGTTAGTTCAAAAAGAGATTCCATAAAACCTCATTTTATTATACAGCTCCTAGGCTTCTTTATAAGCCGAAAACGTTGATTCATCAAGGATGTATAAAATTCTGTATAAACAATAAAAATGGACGATGTGAAACCTCTTGGAAGCCAAGGGGTTTTGTTTTGGTCAGGTTCTAATAGGAGTGATTATGTTAACGTGTATAAAGCTTAAAAATAGAAAAACTACTGCTCACATACAGTAGTTTTTCTGTTACGTAACAAGACATTAAAGTTAGGCATAATACTTTACGTAACTTGAGTTAGGTTAAAGTAAACTAACATTCTGTAAACCCTTATAAATTAATATAAAGATTTTTTCTATCTATAAGATGTTTTGTTCTATATAAGTTACCTTCCTATATGAATAAAGGAGCTTTCAATTTCTTGATGAAAGCTGCCTTGTTAATTAAATTTTAATTGTAATTTACTATATAGGGATATATCTACATTAATCTAACTATTC
The DNA here is from genome assembly GCF_059758515.1 of Rossellomorea sp. GQ25. NCBI lineage: Bacteria > Bacillati > Bacillota > Bacilli > Caryophanales > Bacillaceae > Rossellomorea > Rossellomorea sp. GQ25. The sequence goes on from NZ_JCAXEQ010000001.1 coordinate 485,711, forward strand.
CAGAAATAAAGTATTAATAAAAACTTTTCTATCATAGCTCTTTGCTTGGACTTTTCCGAGACCAAACAACTACAGGGATAAGCACTAGTGACAGAATGGCTCCAGAAAGTGATAATGCTGTAAAACTAGAATGAGCGACTACCATTCCTGATACCCCCCCACCAGCTGCTCCTGACAGTGCAAATAGTACATCGACTGATCCTTGTGTTTTTGCACGTACAGATGGGTGTGTTGAATCTATAATGAGAGCAGTCCCACTTATTAAACCAAAGTTCCAGCCTAAACCTAGTAGTACTAACGCCAGGGTAATTGAACCTACCGGTGCAAAAGCTGCCACCAATCCAGAGGTTAGGAGGGTAGCACCAGAAGCAACAGCAATAGTAATACGGCCAAGCTTATCTACCAGTATACCTGTCAATGGTGAAGGAAGGTACATAGCTGCTATATGGAAACCTATAACTAATCCTACTTCTCCCAAACCATGACCATGATGTCCCATATGAATTGGTGTCATTGTCATAATGGCTACCATGACAAATTGAGTCAAAATCATGATTACAGCCCCTACAACAACACCCTTTTTGTTTATGGTAGCATTCTTTAAATTTGTCCCTGTCTGTACGGTATCGTCTTTTTTCTTAGCATTCGCAATAGCTGTAGACACAACCAAAGGGTCTGGACGAAGTAAAATTAAGATAAATAATCCGGCAATAATAAAAGCAGCTGCTGACAAGATAAAGGGGCCAGCCAAGGTTGGAACACCAATTGAATCCGCAAATTCTCCCATTCTATTGACCAAGTTAGGACCAACAACAGCACCCAAGGTAGTGGAAACCATGGCCATGCTTGCAGCAGTTGCCCTTTGTTTATCTGTTGCAAGGTCTGTCCCTGCATATCGCGCTTGTAGATTAGACGCCGTACCAGCTCCATAAATAAAAAGAGAAATAAATAAAAGTGGGATGCTGTTGGTTAAAGCTGCAATTATAACACCAATAGCACCTATCCCACCTGCAAGGAAACCACCTGCAAGTCCTGCTCTACGGCCAAAACGTTGTGAAGACCGGCCTATAAGTAGGGCAGCTCCTGCAGAACCTAAAGTAAATAGAGCAGTTGGGATTCCTGCCGCATTTTCAGTCCCTAGCATGTCTTGTGCAAGAAGCGCTCCTACTGTTATACCGGCTCCAAGTCCTGCTCCACCAAAGATTTGTGAAATAATCAAAACTCTTAATGTTTTTTTATAAAGGTGTTTTTGTCTTTCTGGTGAATCAATATATTCTTGCAACCATATAGGCTGGTGTGTTGAGGCATTTGTATCTTTTGCTGACATTGTCATGAACTCTACCTCCTAACGAAATATCCTTGTAGCTTTTCATGTTTGGTTTGTCATCCTTGGAACATTTCATATCGTCATTAGAAGAAGCTCATAATTAAATTTTCGATAATTATGAGCTTCTTCTATTTCTTATTTTTAAATAGGAACGTGACACTATTTGTCGGTGTTCATATTAAAGTTTGTAGGATTCACCATCTTCTGGTACTAAAATATTACTTGAGAATCTTTTTTCATTACTAAAGTTTTTTAATTCTTCTCTAGATAGTGTCCAATGGTTAACAGCTTCCATATGAACAGAAATAACCTTAGCATTAGGAGCCGCCTTGTGTACTTCATAGATGTCTTCTTTTCCCATAATGAGAGAACCATATTCTATCAATTGATTATCTCCGCCATTGACAACAATAATATCTGGTTTATGGATATCCAATTCTTCCTGTACACCTTCATACCAGACTGTATCACCAGCTACGTACAATGTTTTTTCACTTGGATGTTTAAAGACAACGCCACATACTTCCCCCATACGCTTTAATAGTTCTTCTCCTCTTCCATGCTCGCCTCTTGTTTTAACTAATTGGATGCCTCCAAAGACAGTGTCCTTTGTTAATACCTCTACATTTTGGAACCCGGTATTTTGGACTTCCTTTGAATCTTCTTCATTTTGAACGAACATTTTAATATCTTTTGGTAATAGTCTTTGCGCTGTCTCGTCAAAATGGTCTAAATGTAAGTGAGTCACAATGACTGCATCAACTTCACTAATAATATCGTCAACAGAGGTTGGTAAACTCACTGAAGGATTGTTTTGATCTTGCCTAATCGTACCAGGGAAAGATGGGTACGTACCTTTCTCTGCTAACATAGGATCAATTAAATACTTTTTATTTGCATATTCTACAACTATCGTTGCATTTCGAATTTGTGTAATCTTCATCTTTACAACTCCCTTTCTTTTCATGTGTTCCCTAACAGTGTTAAGTGTATAATATGAGCAGCATTCAAATACACAGATAAAATAAAGTGTTTTAGGCGTTTGACTTTATTTTTGAAAGGAGTTGACGTTCAGTTGGATCAAACAGATAAGCGAATTATAGAGGAGTTATGTAGCAATAGCCGGATTACGATGAAAGAATTAGGGGAGAGAGTTCACTTAACAGGACCAGCAGCCGCAGCTAGAGTGGAGAAATTAGAGGACAATGGGGTTATTGAGGGTTATAGCATTAAAGTAAATCAAGCGAAATTAGGGTGCTTTACGTATGCCTTTATCAATATCTATATAGAAGGTACACATCATCAACCTTATCTCTCATTTATCCAAACAAAAGAGGGGTATGTCATCAATAATTATAAAATCAGTGGAGATAGCTGTTATCTTTTGGAGTGCAGGTTTCCAAGTAATGAAGCGATAAATCAATTTTTATTAGAGTTAAACAAGTATGCAAACTATAAATTATCGATCGTAATAAGTAAATAAAGCATGAATAAAAATGGATATTTGTGAATAGTCACATTTAAACTATAGGGGGCTTGAATAGTACAACGAAGGTAACTGGGGCACCTTTTTTTCTTATTCACAAGTTAGTTTGTGAAGGATTACTTAAAGTAACGGGTGCATTACTTAAACAAGAGTAATGGTTTTTGTTGTTCCACTAACGGGCAGTTTAACAGAACTAAACTTAGAATTTCGAAACATTATACTTATCCCCATCGTCAAACCTCAGAGGGAGCATTTGTTAACGAGACCACATTTAATCTATTCTTATTCAGACAAAATTTTAATTGGTTTATCAAAAATGGAAAGGTGAGGTGAAAGTGAAAAAAAAAGTAATTATATTTACACTTTTATTAGGGGCAATAACAGTAATTTTGGTTGGCTGGTCAGTTTCAAGAGGAAAGATATATGATTATAACTATTCAGAAGTAGCTAAAAAAATGGAAAGGGCACCATTTAATGCAAAATTTCCAACTAAAGTACCTTTTGAGGAAATGTAGCTTTACGATTTTGGTTATAATAATCAGAAAGTTGAATTTACCCTATTCAACGTGGACAAAGAGTTCTTAACAGTTAAAATATTGAAAGATGAGATTGAGTACCCAGAAGAAATAAAGAAAGAGATTATTAAAATAGGAAGTGATTTAAATGGTAAGTATATTCCAGAACACTCTGGTAAAAGAATCATTTTATGGCAACAAGGAGAACTTTTTTATGAAATAGCATTTAGCTATAAATTGACTCCAATTGAGGTTAGTAAAGAACAGTTAATCAATATGGCGGAATCGTTTAAGTAAAAACGATTTATACATTTAGCTATTCCTGGATTGGTTGTTCTATTCACAGTATTCCGTTATAGGGCAGTCTAGTTTAAGATTGGTGTTTAACTTGTATTCAACAATCGGGCAAATTAAATTGAATAAGATTACACAAAAAGTCGATTTCCCAATGTAAAGGAAATCGGCTTTTTAGATTGAATTTTTGCCTAATTATAAAAGTTTACTTTAAGTTCCTTCGATGAATTTTAAAAATGCTGTTGACTATTCAGTTGAACTGTAATAACTTATTATTAAGTTGTACTATATAGTTGAACTGAACAGAGGGTGAAAGTATGAAACATAAATTATTGCCGTTGTCTGAAACCATGCATTATATTTTATTAGCTCTACGTGAGCCACTCCACGGCTATGCCGTAATGCAGGAGATAGAAAAAATAAGTAATGGTACCGTTATTTTAGCGGCTGGTACATTATACGGTGCGATTGAAAACTTGAATAAACATGGTTGGATTGAACCTGTTGGAAATTCAGGTCGGAGAAAAATTTATATGATAACTACAGAAGGAAGCGCCACTTTGAAAATGGAACAAGAAAGGCTATTGCATATTTTATCCTTGTATGAAGGAAGTGAATCAAATGAAGAAGTTTAAAGTTTTCTTTAATATTGAAAAAGAAGAGCAATGGCTGAACGAGCAATTACAGAAAGGCTATCGCTGTACAAATATTAGTGGATTAGGAAAATACACTTTCGAAAAAACTGTAAAGAGATATGTTATGCGCCTTGATTATCAAGATTATTTACCTAAGAAAAAGTTCGTGGAATACAAAGGGATATATGAGGATTTCGGTTGGAACTATATAAAGGGGTCCTGGCTTAGTGGAATACGATATTGGCAAAAAGAAAATGATGATCAAAATGAAATCTTCTCTGATCGCCAATCAAAGGGTAATTATTATAAAAGGTTAATGGGCTATTCATTTTGGTTGGGTATGATGTGTTTGGCATATTCTTTTATGTTCTACAGGGATTTGGGGTTATACCATGAAGGTCTTTGGAGTATGAAAGATGCATTATTTTGGAAAGCATTTTTATTTGAAACTCCATTTGTCCTTTTGAAGTTGTTTCCCGCACTTATGGTTGTTTTTTGGGGTGGAAGTTACTATAAAGCTTATCGAAAGTATTCAATATTAAAAGAAAAATAGTGGGAAGAGTTTAAGTATAAACTTTTTTATTCAAAGAAGAAATTGAGAACAATACAACTACCACAATTGGGCGCTTTATAAAGATTGTAAAGTGCTGTACTTAAAGTAAAGGAGGCTTATCCAGAACAGGATGAGCTTCCTTTTTGTTTGAAGTTTTTCTTGAGTAAACTGCTTGATTTTGAAATAATTGGTATTAAGTTAAAGAGCAGTTTAACGAAATATTGGAACCTTAATATTTAGGCTTCGTCTAATTCTAAAGGGGGGCGTTTTTATCAAGTATTGTTTTTTTATAATAATTGTTGCTCTTAGTCTCGTTGGATGTTCTTTCGGTAATACTGACTCTCCCATTTTTGATGAGTTAGGAGTTACACAAAGTGAGGCTGTTCCAGATTTCACTCTTATAAGCAGAGAAGAGGTGGACAATAAAAAAATTCGTTACACTGAAGTGGAGATTGAGGATGTCGGTGAACAAGCAGCCAGGGTATTTGTTGCGGATAGTTTTTCTGGGTTGAATGACCACTTTTCTTCAGGATTGGTAGACGTTATAGACAAAGAGGGTAATAAGTATCGTGCTATTTATATAGGTGAGTATTATAAAGAAAATTTCAGTGCGGAAAACGAGTATGAAAAAGAAGTTTTAGAGTTGTACCGGTCAAGGGAAAAGGCAAACGAGGACGAAATGCCATACATCGAGTTTACAGTAATAGATTAGAGTTTAAGTTCTTCAATTAAAGGGGGTGATAACTGAAATCAGCTAATGGTCTCATGGCCTTTTTTACAATTGGAAGTTAAACATAACAGTACCCTAAAATAAAGAACTGATTTCTTCAGTATTGACGACTTCTTAAAGGAAGAGTCTTTTTTATATTTTATAGCTCTCCTGATCGAAAATGGAGATATATGTTAATATAGAATGATGAGATTTTTATATTTGGCTGTTTTCGCATAGATTGTTGCTTTCAATTATACAACAGTCAATGTTTAAGAAGTATTTAATAAAGGGAAAAAGCCGTCAATTGACGACTATTTTGTAAGAGTGATTTTTCTTTTTCGCTGAATAACCAGAACAACTATTACAATTAAAAACCAAAGTAAAAATACACAAGCATAATAGGGATAGGAAGACGAATTAAAGGCATAAATAGTTTTGTCAAATATTGAGGGGTCTTTCTTGTATTCAATTGCGTAGCTTCCCACAATTCCACTAAAGAATGAAAATAATAAAAAACCTAATGAACTTATAACAAGTTGAATGATGTAAATAAGTTTTTCCATTTGGTTTACCCTCCCTTAAATAATGCAATTTCCTATTAGTGTAATTTTACACCGAAGAGGAAAATTGTCAATTATCAGTTATTTTTTTCATATCTAAAAACCACAAACTTTACGAAAATAGCCTTATATTTAAAATAGAATGAATAGATTAATTAGTTGGGGTGTTTCAGTGGAGAGTAAATTTATAAGGGGAACTTTCTTTTTAACGGCAGCAACCCTAGTATCAAAAATTTTAGGCTTCATTTATATAATTCCTTTCACTGCTCTCGTAGGAACTCAGGGATACGTCTTATATAAGTATGCTTATGGCCCATATACAATTCTGTTAAGTATTTCAACGATAGGTCTTCCACTTGCGGTATCTAAATTTGTTTCGAAATACAATGAATTAGGAAACTATAAGGTTGGATTGACTCTATTAAGATATGGAATGTATTTAATGGTCATAAGTGGGATTATTTCCTTCGCAACTTTGTATTTAATGGCTCCATTATTAGCAGGAGTCATAATTGATCCAAGTGATCCAACTGGTAATTCTCTAGAAGATGTCCAGTTTGTGATTCGTCTTGTTAGTTTTGCTTTGCTAATTATCCCGCCTATGAGTATTTTCAGGGGATATTTCCAAGGAAGTCAATCTATGGGGCCTTCAGCTTTAAGTACAGTAATAGAGCAGGTTGTTAGAATTGTCTTTATCTTGGCAGGTGCATATGTAGCCATTCACATACTCAACAGTTCTCTTAAAAATGCAGTCGGAATCGCTACCTTTGCCGCATTTATTGGTGGAATAGCAGGACTTAGCGTATTACTCTTTGTTTTCTATAAACGAAGAAAATTAATAAAGAAACAAAGAGAAAAAAGTCCGAATAATGAAGACTTGAATGTTATTTCTATGTTTAAAGAACTGATTGGCTATGCCATCCCCTTTGTTGTAACCGGTTTAGCAATACCGATTTACCAGAATATCGATACCTTTACCATAAATGAATTATTTCAGTCTATTGGCTACAACTTAAATGAAGCAGAAACCATAAATTCAGTTATAGGACTGGCTCAAATCCTTGTAATGGTTCCTGTGTCCCTGGCAACAGCATTTGGTATGTCATTAATACCGGGCATAACCTCAGCTTATATAAGCGAAGGAATGATAGAAGTTAAAAATAAGATTAATCACACCATCCAAGTTCTAATGTTCTTCACACTGCCGGCTGCTATGGGTTTATGCATTCTTGGAGAACCAATCTATATTGTCGTGTTCGGGATAGAGAACAGTCCTGAGCTAGGTGGCGGCATTCTACAATGGTACTCTTTAGCCGCAATTGTTTTTGCGTTGTATATTGTAACTGCTGCTATTATGCAAGGGATTAACAAGCAAAAGACATTGATTAAAGGGATCTTGTTGGGAGTCTTTTTTAAGGTAGTTTTGAATTATCTCTTCGTACCATATTTAGATGAAGCCGGGCCAATCTTAGCTACATACGTTGGTTTCACTGTATCCATTTTATATAACGTAATGATTATTAAGAAAGCGATCCGCTATAAGGTATGGCCTCTACTAAAGACATTAAAAGCAATTTTCTTGTTGGTACTAGTAATGTCCTTGACTGTTTGGGCTGTTAAATTTCTATCTGAGAGTTGGTTGCCTGAAACATTAAGTTTATATTTCAGTTCTCTTCTTACTTCTACAATATCAATTTTCACAGGATTAGTTATGTATTTAGGTATTGGTTTGCGACTAACCATAGTAAAAGACCTTTTGCCAATAAATACAAAGTCAAACAGTCATTAGTTGCTATTTTTTATATAAAGAATGAGACAAGAGTAGCAACATACGAGGAAATCTGGCTATTCTATATACAATTAATGAGGTAGCATTTCGTGAGCCTGTGATTAGTTTATTGAGGGAGGATTGTTGAATAAAGTAGGAAAAGTAAAATTGATTATATGTGCTAAGGTAGTATGAAAAAGGAGATTTAGGAACAGAACTTGAGAACTATTAGGCAAATTATGCAATATCATATCAATCTTCAATTAAAGGGGGCAATAATGAAAGATCAGCTGATTAACCTCTTGTTATTGCATTCTTTAAATGGGCAGGTTACTTTTTCTTTTATTATGTAGTAAAGGGCAATATTTTATTGAGGTGAAAAAATGTCGATAAAAGGGTTTAATCATTTTTTATTTTCAGTTTCTAATTTAGAAATTTCAATTGAGTTTTTTAAAAATGTATTTGATGCAAAATTATTAGTAAAGGGTAGAAAAACGGCTTACTTCGATGTAAATGGAATGTGGTTTGCTCTTAATGTAGAGAAAGACATCCCCCGTAATGAAATACACCAATCCTACACACATATTGCTTTTTTAATTGAAGGAGAAGATTTTGATAAATTGTACGACAAACTAAAGAAATTAAATGTAAATATCTTGTCAGGTCGTCCGAGAGATGAAAGAGATAAAAAGTCCATCTATTTTACGGACCCGGATGGGCATAAATTTGAATTTCATACAGGTACATTACAAGACAGATTGAATTACTATAAACAAGAGAAAACACATATGAAGTTTTTCGATTAATAGGATATCTTATTCAACAAAGGGGGCGACTGCTACATTACCTAATATAATTAAAATTGAAGGGAAGTATACGATCTTGGATTCTTAGTAACAAAATTAATCCATCTTTCTTACCCATCTTAGAACACGTTATCGGTACTTTTAATCATGTAATCTGTTCAGGAGCATCCACTCTTATCATTCATAATGATTCAGTCGTGTTAGAACAATACATCGGGAAACAGTCGGCTGCTCATGAGGCTAGAAGAGTTCAGGAGGATACTCAATTCCATTTAGCTTCAGTGAGGAAAAGTTATATCGGCTTTGCTGTTTCTTATGCATTGTTTTATGGGCACATAAACAGTATTGATGATCTGGTTGTATCCTATTTGCCTGAACTCGAAGAGATCACCTGGAAAGATACGACTATAAGACATTTGATTACCCATACTCATGGATTAAAACAAGAGGAGAATAGAACCCGTCCGAGAGTTTACTCCGGGCTCAAACTGGTCTTATAAACAAATTGGGATCGATGCACTAACTCAAATTGTAAAACGAACAACAAATAAATCAGTCGCAGATATTATTCATGAATTTGGGTGTGATTTAAGGTTTTCCCTTCTTAAACGGACCCCGTTAAGAAAATCTAAAGGGGGTTAAACCAAGTATAAAGGTAATCCCTTTAAATACTACATTGGTGAACAGATAGCCCTCTCAAAAGAGATGGGCTTTTTATTTCTAAAAGATTATTTGAATCGACTCGTTTTATGCTAAAACACCTAAGGATTGACAACTCCTTTAACCCCAAATAGTCCTACCTCTTTGAATCAAAAGAGAGGATTTATTTTTCGTCGAGGCATTTACCTTACTCAGGATCTTTGGATTTAGACAACTTTTCTTTATCTATTGTACCTGGTGGTTCTTCTAACCATTTATTCTTAATCATTATATTTGCACCATCTTTTGCATATTGTCCTATTTCCAATGAGAGTCTTTCATAATTAAAAACTAAATCACTTCTCTGACTTGCAGCTGCTGCAGTTGAATAATTACCCACTCCAGATGCGCTTAAAAAAGTCATAAGAAATAATGCTAATTTATCTGAAAAAGGTGGAGTAGTCTCGTTTGTAATGGATACATCTGAAGACATAGGAGATTGTATATTATTATCCAATAGTTTTTTTGAAAATATCTCAATATGCTTTTTTGAAATATCGCTTCCTCGCAACATCCATTTTTGAACATCCTCACGAGGCGAGGTTTGAGCAAAACTTAATGCGATCTTTGTTCCAAGTACATTGGTGTTAATGTTCATAAATAAATATGAAATTTCAATAGCATTTAAAGAGCGTTCCTTATTAAAGAAGGAAAAACCATAAAAATAGGATTTATTGTCGACAAAATCATTTCTAATTGGATATTCAATATAAGGTGCTTTAATATATAGCCCTTTAAGAAGAGCAGCATCGGTGCATGCGTCAAACAATTTTGTAGTCTCATGTAATCTTTCAATAAAATAAGTTCTAATGTCTTTTCGAGAACTCATTGAAATAAATCCACCATAGGCAATTAACCCTGATTTCGACATAAGGTCTAAAAAAGTTAACATAAATTCATCCGTATATAGCCTAGGTGCATTTAAATTAACATCCTTTTCAATATTAAATCCATTAGGTATGACCAATCCTTCATCGTTAAAAATATGAGTGATTTTCTCAATATGTGTTTTTGTAAGGGTTCTTGCATATCCAACAAGCGGACGTATTTCTCTATCCTTTGCATGGACAAAAAAATATTCTAAGATGCAGTGAGCCATGGTGTCGTTCATATAAGCAGACCAAAGGGTGGCAATTTCAGCCGAAGTTAATTTGATTTTGTCTGTTGACATGTTAATCCTCCGTTGGGAATGGTTAAGTAGATATATTCTTTACATAAACGGAGAATATTATTAGAAGGAGGTTTACATTAAATTCTGTTTTTAGACAGATATTTTATATTTCAGAATGAATACTGAAATGCTTGTCGTATTCTTTTATTAACTAAATAGTTCTTTAAGATAATATTGAATATTTGTTCCCCATATAGCAAAATAAACATCTTATCGATATATAGCATCAACCAATTATAATCATTACATATCCACTAATTTTCAAGAGAAGGGAGGGATACTTCAAAAACATTCTTACTTTCCCTATTAACAATCCCATTATTATAAATGGAATACAGAAACCGAGAGAATACGCAGTAATATTTAGGAAGGTTTGTGTTGGGTTTATCATATTAGCGTAACTGCGACTTTATAGAGAAATATGCTTTCAAGAATTAGAGGAGAAAACCAATGCATTGCTTAAATATATTCAGCCCATGATTTTTACTTTTGTAGGTCTATTCATCATGGTGATCTATTACTCCATTATGATGCCGTTATTTCAGATGATGCAGGGGTTTTAGAAAAACATCTGAAAAAGCCAATACCTGCAATTCCTTAAGATAACAGCCAATTAAATGCAAAATCGTCGTGCACCACAGTCACACCAGTAACTAATACCCAAAACCCAAGGAGTAACACCATGTTCAAAAACGAAAAAGGCTTCACCCTAATCGAAATGAATATATGTAAGAACCAAATGTTTTTCCCTGGGTTTTGAGGTGAAAAGAAGATATTGTGTAGCTTTCCCAATCACCGATACTACCCCCAAAATTATTTTGGGTTCACTCTAACCATAACTCATATCCAATACTCCAGGAAACTAGAAACACCCAAACCACATCACCAAATTTCATAAATAGTAAAAAGAAACAGATGAAATTAGATATCACTAAATTTATGCCGGATCCTTTATGTATCTTCGATTTTTTTTACTTGTTCTATACTTTCACATCCCAATCTAATGAAAGTCCTACACTATCATCAAATGTAATCATTTCGGGTAATAAATTATATTTTAATGTGCTTATAATTTCTTCTTCTAAACTCAATAATTCGAACAGATTATCAGGTGCATCGTTATTATCTGCTAAAAAATCAACAAATACTTTGTAATTTGTATATTTATCATCATAATAGATTGGCCTATGCTTTTTGAAATGTTGAAATTGGTAAGAACAAAGGAAAATTATAATTATATGCTAAATAAATATATAGTTTTTGAAGGATTTTACTTAAACTAACTGGTGCTTAAGTGAAAGAGGAAATAAGTGATTTTATGATTGAAATCATATTTTAGTTATTCCATTATAAGGCGCGTATATTTAAGAACGCGCCTTATTTGTGTAAAGGACAGGATTTTGGAATAAGACCGAAACATAATGCATAATCATTCTTAAATAAAATCAAATGAAATATTAAGGATGATCTTAAGTTTCTGCTTTATCTTACACCTTTTACTGTTTTATATAAGGTAAGTATTAAGGGGGGGATATGTTGAGGAAGTATACAAATTCAGGTAGAAGGTCTGCAGTAATTACTGGAGTATTATTAATAGCTGGTATCGTTGCAGGTATATTTAGTGTTGTTCCTGTAATAGATGGAGCAGACTACATTGTTAAGGCTCTTACATATGAAAACCAGGTACTAACAGGAGCGTTTTTCCAGTTGTTAATGGTTGTTGCATATGTTGGTATTCCAGTTTTGATGTATCCGATTTTAAGTATGCATAATAAAGGGTTTGCTCTTGGATCTATTGCTTTCGGCATTATTGCGGGTGTGTTCATTATTATCGGTGTCATCATTCTGCTGTTGCTATTGGTATTAAGCCACGAATTTGCAAAAGTAGGAACTCCGGATGTATCGTATTTTCAGACTTTAGGTGGATTGTTACAGTCAGGACGTGATTTGGTGAACCATGTGGCAACGACACTGTCATTTGTTTTGGCTATGCTTTTGTTTAACTGCATATTTTACCAAACAAAACTAGTTCCACGTTGGTTGTCAGCTTGGGGTCTTATTGGATCTACATTGTCCATATTGGCAAGCTTATTATTTATGATTCGCTTCATCGGTTTGGATGAAACCTACATGATGTTGAACTTTCCAATAGCCATTCAACAATTGGTTTTGGCTATATGGCTAATCGTTAAAGGATTCAACCCAACGGTACAGGATACGGTATCAAATTAATACGAAGGCTCTAGAAAAGCAACTATAGCTGAAATGAATAAATCATAAAGTTTTCAAGGACAAAACAGCAAGTATTTTCCAAGATAAGTTTGTGTTATAGGTGCTTTTCCTTTAATAATTGGTTATTCTGAACTTTGGTTGAAAAGCAATCAGGCGCAATTCCGAAGCATGAATTGTGCTTTTTCTCTATGTGAAGGGCTATTCTTATATCAATTCGCTATAAATGAGGTTTATCGTGGTCAAGGGTTGTTAAAAAAGATGTTAAAAACTATAAATGACTTACCAATCCTTGCGTTATGTCCGATCGAATCAAAATTCAATGAATACTATTTTAAGTCAGGTTGGCATCTACAAGAACAAAATGCAGAATTTATAGTCTGGCTTTTAACGACTAAAAACATTGGAAAAGTGTCATTATGAGAGATTTACCCATTATGCGGTAAATATGTTATGTCTTCTTCAACTATAGGTGCTTTAGTGGAACAAGACAATCTAAAAAAGTCGGATCCTTAGCGTACAAAATTTCCGAAATGTTGGCTGTACCCCATATACAGGTTCATTAAGAATTTAGAATTCAACAGGTGTTGCAAATTCAACTAACTCAGGATGTTTCCTCATATCCTCTAAAACTTTTTCTCTCTGTTTCTTTGCAAGCTCTATATCTGTTTCTTTTATCGTTTCAACTTGAGATGAATCTTGTCCAACAATAACTTTCCAACCGTTTTTTTGTTTTTCAACAGGGAAAGTAAATTTAGCTGAATTTCCATTTTGACTAAGTTCAACAGTTGTCTCAAACTCAGTTTCACTTACTTTTTTAAGCTCTACTATTTTAGTATCAGTAATATCTTCATCAATACTTAAATATTGCTCTTTTTGCTCATCTTTAACTGGAAACCTAATATCATCAGCGTATTTTACCATTCCTGATATATCCTTTGTTTCCAAAGCCTCTAAATAATTATTTACAAGGTTTGTAACTTCTTCATCTGTAGTTAAAGTTGTTTTAGCTTGAGCAACCAACTAAAAGAATTAACAATAAAATCCCTAAAACTATAAACCTTCTCATTTTTCCCATTCCCCTCTATAACAAATATTTATATGTAAAATTGTACCATAAGAACTTTTACTAACACGCCCCTAATCTTAACTAACGGGAGTTTTAATTCAACAAGGCATAAAGAATCTTCAAAAGAAGATCTTTTTTCAATGCCGTTAACATCGCTTGTGTTGACTTCAATTGGTATCTACCCCCTTTAAGAATCTTACTAACGGGCCATTTTGTGGAATTATACTTAACAACAAAATTAGAAATATATGTTAAAGTATATAGAGGAATTTGTAACTTAAATTTATGGAGGTTACTCTATGAACTATAAACTGTTTAGAACTTTACCGGAAGTAACAAATCCTAAATACATTGTATTTAGTGATTTTGATGAAACGTACTTTCCTCACCAATTGACCCCTGAACGAAAAAGTCAAATCCAAGCATTAGAAGAGACTATTGTAGAAAAAAGTAAGGTTTCTGGTTTGCTTTTTGGTTTAGTAACGGGCAGTAGTATTGAAGCTGTTCTTGAAAAAATGCAGAGAGGGGGATTTCGATATCTTCCTCATTTTATCGCAAGTGATTTAGGGACAGAAATTCGTTATTTCAACAAGCTAAAACAAGGTAAAATTGACCAAGAATGGCTAAAAAGGTTTGATAATGGCAATTACTTTCCCGATAAAATAAAAGAGATAATTGATTTATTGTCTTCTAAAAATATTGATTTAGATAGCCAATCTCAGATGGGTGTATCAAAATATAAAAGCAACTATTACTATTTTTGCAAGCATGCTGAGAAAGATCAATCAAACCTTAATTATATTAGAAGAGTAGCTAGTGATTTTAAAATTGGAATAAACATCAATAAATGCAATCCTTTGGCTGGAGACCCAGAAAATGCGTATGATATTGATTTTATACCTTTAGGAACTGGAAAAGATGAAATTGTAAAATATATATTAACAAAATTTGGGGTAGACCGACAAAATGGAATTGCATTCGGTGATAGCGGTAATGATTTAAAAATGTTACAAGCTGTAAAGTTCGGTTATTTACTTGAGAATGCTACAAGTGAGGCGAAAAATGGACACGAGCGTTTAACTATAGGTTCTTATTCAAATGGGATACTCAACACCATTAAGGAGCTAGTTGTGTAGAGGATCTTCTGCAATCGGTGCTTTAATTCAACAAGCAGCAAAAAGAACGAAGATCCTTTTTCAGTGCCGATAATCAATGATTATGTATATGAAAAGCCGACTCTATATTTTATAGTGTCGGCTTTTCATTTGGTTTTGGGAATTTATAAACATAAAAAAATTGACAAGGACTTAGATGGTTCTTGTGAAGGAATACTTCATCCGTTATTATATTTTCTCGCTTGTTTATAGACGATATTAAATACTTCCCTGAATTTCTGTTTCTTTTTAGATGGAGAGGAGGATAGAATTTTTAATTGGCGAACTGCTCCTTCACAAAGACTCCATCTTATACGAGAGTTTTGACATTCTTCCAAGATAAAGTCAATTAGTTCTTTTTCATCCTGAGAGTCAATATCATTCTTTACTTCGTCTAGTAGATTCTTGATATTCATGACAACCGTCTCCTGGGTTTCAACTGAACTCTGTATGCTAAATGGAAAGAGAATATGCTTAGATTGTTTTGTTATTTCTATGTTTTTTTCTAATCGAAGAATGTTGTAATCTAATATATCAGAACTATTCGTATCGAGGTTCATTTGATTAGAATACCTAAATTGATAGCCTAATCCCCCAATGAAGTGAGTGGATAAATCCATTGCACTGGCTTCGATGCCACTACCATAAACCTCAATCAACCGTTTAGCTAACCAGTTTAATTCCTTATAATGGCTATCGGCCATATACTTCCTTAACACCTCATCATTTTCTGCCATCGAGATATTGTAAAGTTCCGCAATCCTCTCAGTACTGTATACGGAGTGTTTTACTCGAAGTTGAGAATAAAAAGTTTGCTTGCTATGGGGCTCACCCTCTAACAGTAACTGGCTTTGTTGTTCTTTGACTTTTGCATCGACCTCTTGAATGATGCACTGAATCAATTGAGATTTAGAAGGAAAGTGATTATAAAAGGTACCTTTTGAAACCCCTGATTGATCTAGGATATCTTGTACAGAAGTATCATGATAACCTATCGTTCGAAAAAGCAATTTTGCTACCTCAATTATTTGTTCTCTTTTAGTCATTCATCTTCTTCTCCTAAAAATTATTGTTGACAGTTTCATTATACTATATTGTATACTAAAAAATATACTCGAGTATAAAAAAATATACATTAGTTAATATAATTGAAAGGAGTGTGGGTTTTCTATGGGAAAAGCTCTCACTTTACCAGTAGATATAGAGGGAAAACCCTTTAAGAGAGGCGGGGTTGTAATCGTTTTAATGGTGGGTACTTTTATAACCATTATTAATCAGACCCTGTTAGTTACAGCTCTCCCGAGAATTATGCAAGACTTAGGTATCACTGCTAATAATGCTCAGTGGCTGATCACTGCGTTTATGTTAATAAGTGGGGTAATGATTCCTATTTCAGCATTTTTAATGAATCAAATCGCTAATAGGTCTTTATTTTTTATGGCGATCGGAAGTTTTGCTTTGGGAACATTGGTTTGTGCTTTTAGTACAACCTTTCCAACGCTGCTTATTGGTCGTATTATACAGGCCATTGGAACGGGATTAATGATTCCATTAATGCAAACGTTAATTTTTTTAATATTTCCAGCCGATCGTCGAGGAGAGGCAATGGGATTAGTTGGGATTGTAATAGCATTTTCGCCTGCAATCGCTCCCACTTTATCTGGTTGGATTGTTGACATGTATGATTGGCATTATCTATTTTACTTAATCCTCCCAATTGTTCTGATTGATATAGTTCTTGCTTTCTTTTACATGAAAAATGTCGTTCATTTAACAAAACCGAAAATGGATATTCTTTCGATCTTGTTAAGTAGTATAGGTTTAGTTTCACTACTATACGGAATTGGTGTTGCAGGAAATATAGGATGGGGAAATAATACCGTCCTGATAACATGTGGAATTGGATTAGTAGTACTGATTGTGTTTGCCTGCCGTCAGTTCAAATTAACAGAGCCAATATTGGAGCTAAGTGTCTTTAAGGATAGAACATTCACTTTGACCACGGTCATTGTCTCCATTATTTTTATGACTATGATTGGATTGGAAATTCTCCTACCCATTTATACACAAACGATACATGGGTACTCAGCACTTCGTTCAGGTTTAATACTTCTGCCAGGTGCACTGGTGTTAGGGATCATTTCTCCCATTGCCGGAAAAATTTTTGATAAGCATGGTATTAGAAGACTATCCATAATAGGACTGCTCATTCTTTCTTTAGGGTCACTTCCATTTATGTATCTAACTCAGGAGACCTCTATTGGGTGGATAATTTGTTTCTATTCCTTAAGAATGGCTGGTATGGGGCTAGTAATGATGCCACTCGCTACCGCGGGGATAAATGCACTACCAAAGAAGTTTATAAGCCACGGTTCTGCGGCTAACAATACGGTACGGCAAATATTTGCTTCACTTGGTGCGGCAATTATGGTGGGGGTAATGTCGACTACCATAGCTAAATATACTGGCGATCAAACAGTGAAGAAAGAAGAAAATATATTACTGGAAGCAACTGTAAATGGGCTTAATAATGGTTTCATGATTGCTTTTATTCTCATTATTATTGCATTCATTTTGTGCTTTTTTATAAAACAGCCTTTTACAATAAGTAATAGAGATGACGAGAACGATTGAAAAGTAATATTTTTGCATGAAAATGATCAGCTCCAAATCAAAGAGGGAGGCTATCTTTTGAGGTGGGCTACATATTAATGAATTTTAGAAATGAGAGGGGCAGTTTAGCTCAACAATGAGGATGTTAAACGATGTACTTTTTTATATGGATAACTAACTCTTTTGTAGCTGTATTAAGTATTTAATTTTAATATGATGGGAAAATGCTTATAATACTTACATCCAGAGGTGGTAATAATTTGTGAAAAAATTAATCATTGTGTTTGCTGGATTCCTCTTGGTAGGATGGTATGGAGTTCCCAAAGACGAATGCTAGAAGAAACTTTATATACAAGATACTATTCTTATCTCTTATTCAGATTTTATCTTGTGTCAAAAATAGATAAAATCGAAAGAATAGATGGTGATACGCGTAGACATAAAGTTTATGCAAGTGCTTTAAACTACGATGGGCATCATAGCAATGTTCCCTTGGATAAAATCCTTATCACGTTGACTGATACTCCCAAATACGGTGTTAAAATCAATAAAGTTACAATACAAAAAGGTATTTCTGAAATAGAAAGCCTTATACAATGTAGACGGGAGAACAAAAATCTTGTTGAGCTAATGGGGACTTTACTTCAATAAGGGAGTTGCTTAGGCGGCTCTTTTTTGTATGAAAACACAATAGTAAAAAAGCCATGCTAAAATAAACCCTCCATATTCTCATTTCTGTCTTATGGGAAATAAATGTAAATTATAGAAAAGAATTCGTAAATTAAAGACGAATGAGGAAAATTTTCCTACAATGGAGTGTTTAAACTCGATTTTTCATAGGGTAAAAGTCCTTAATTTTCCCAACCTGTTTTTGAAATTTTTTTCTGAGACTGGAAAATACTCTGTATGGTGTCACTATTTAGAAAATTTAATTAAACGAGAAGGTAAGGGAAACGATTGGCAGTTCATAAAGAGAATGATAAAGGTATAAGGCATTGGACTAAATTAGGTTTTTCTAAGTTTAAAGAAGTAGTTTTTGAGGGGAAACCATATTACTGTTTAGAGAAGGTCTTTATTCCATAAACGGGCCATCTTGTGGAATAAAAGCTAAGTAAAAAATCCCTCGTATCTATTCTGAATACAAGGGATTTTATGTGGGCAAAATTACTTTTCTGTTGCAGGCTTGTAGTGTCCAGGTATGTTTTTGGATGAAATGGCCAATCGGTTCCAGCTGTTGATCGTGATAATTATGGTAACTAGATCGATATATTGTTTTTCATCAAAATGAAGGCGGACCCGCTCATACAGATTATCTGGTACACCGTTTGCCGAAATGGTTGTGACTGCTTCCGTTAATTCTAGCGCTGCCCTTTCCGCCTCAAGATAGAATGGTGACTCACGCCAAGCATTCAAACAGTAAATTCTTTGTTCGGTTTCGCCATTTGCCCGGGCATCCTTTGTGTGCATATCCAAGCAGAACGCACAGCCATTGATTTGAGAAGCACGAATTTTAATCAATTGGATTAATTTGTTATCAATTCCCGTAGTTTTCTTGTACTCCTCCAATTGAAACATTAATTTGACAACTTCTTGGTTTGTCCGCATGTAGTTAACACGTTGCTCCATGTCTATCTCCTCCATTAAATGTTTTAGGGGTTCACTAATAAGACAAAACAGAGGAGTGATTTGTGACATAAAAATAGAGAGCCACATTGAGCTCTCAGTCTATCCTTATTAAGGAACAGGAATATGATTTAATTTATCCGGATTTGAAACAATAAAGATTCTCCGGATATTTTTTTGTTTTGAATCTAATTCAAAGCAGATGACTTTGATAGGGTGCCCCTCTTTTACATGCAAGATTCCTTTCTGACCATTGACCATCACCGGAAGAAGTTCTCCTATGAAACTTCCTTTAGCGGAAATTCCTTTAAGAAAGGCAGATACGCGCTGTTTGTTTACAATTGGATTTAATGCAGCAATCACCTTTCCTCCGCCATCGGTAACAAGTACAACATCTTCTGTAAGAATATCAATAAATTCCTCAAAATTTCCGGTCGTCGATGCTTTTATGAATGTTTTTGCCAGGAGATCAACATGTTCAGTATTCTCCGGATGGACAGGCATATCATTCTTTAATTTCCGCTTAGCACGGCTGTAGATTTTTCTGCAATTCACTTCAGTTTTTTCCAGCATCCCGGCAATATCCCCATAGTCATAAGCGAATGCTTCTCTAAGAACGAACACTGCTCTTTCAACAGGTGACAGTTGATCCAGCAAAACGAGAAAGGCATAAGAAACTGTTTCGTCTGTTACAATCTTATCTAAAGGTTGCTCTGTTTGGTGTACCCGAGGTTCAGGCAACCAGGGACCTGTGTAAATTTCTCTTCTCTTACGGGCTGATTTTAAAAAGTTTAGACAGCGATTCGTCGTCACTTTCGCAAGATATGCCTTCAAGTCCTCAATTTGATTGGTGTCAAGCTTAAGCTGCAAGAATAAATCATGAACGATATCTTCTGCGTCGGTAACTGATCCAAGCATACGGTACGCAATGGAAAAAAGAAACGGTTGATATATCTTATATAATCTATCCAACTCATTCACTTGCTTCACCTATTTTCTATTACATTTTTCTTCTAGTATATACGATTCGTAGATTGAGGACCATGTATAGAATTAGGTTCTAAGCGTCACAAGAAAAGTTCATTATTGAACAAAATACTAGTTAACAGAAGTTCTTTGGTTATTCAATAATTGGGCAGGATTGTTGAATAATAAAAACTCTAGTGATAGGTCACTTTTGACTCAAACTGTGCAATAAAGAGGGGAAAACACCCCTCTTTAATTCAACATATCATTTTTACCGTCAATATATAGCTTTCCGTCTTTTTGTACTTCGGCATAAAAAACATCTGAAATTGAATTAATTCCTGATAATCGTATTTGTTGCTCTAGCCATTCGGTATTAAGGTTTAATTTTTCTAAATTTGACATGATAATCCTACCATCATTGATGACCTCAGTAGAAATAGGATAAGTATTTAGTGCAGGGTTTTGTATTCCAAAATCTGATTTTGAAAGTGGTTGGCTGGGTTCCTTTTTCATGACAGATAAATTTCCATCTGTTTCGAAAATCGCATAGTCTACATCTGACACAGCAAATACATTTTTTTGTCTTAATAATGCATTTAGTGCGTCAATATCTAAACGGACTTTTCGTAACTCGTCTTCCATAATTTGACCCTTTTTAATAAGGATTCTTGGCTGTTCCTCGATTAATTCACGAACCTTTTTTGAATTTATATCTATGTAACCTAGAAGAATTGTTATTAGGGTCCAGCCAATAAGTGCAATTAATCCATTGCGAACACTGAGTGAAGGATCAATAGCTAGAGAAGCACCGATAGTACCAATTGCGATACCAGAAACAAAGTTAAAAAAAGTCATTTGGGAAATTTCTTTTCTACCCATAATTCGGGTTAGAGCTAACAAGGTTCCGAAAGCTAGGACAAGTCTTAATAATAAATCTGTAAGTGGCATAAGCTACTCCTTATTTTAGATTTAAAATAAGGGTACCCATTAAATTCAAAGTTATTCATGCTCTTGTTGTATCACAAATAGTTGAAAAAAAGATAAGGTTTAAAATCCGAGTAAAGGATTTAAGAAAAATTTAAAATTTACCCCACTATTTTTTTAAATAGTTTTCCCTACACTTATAAGCAAATAAGATTAAGGAGGAAACTGATAAATGAAGAAGTGGGGCTTTTTATTATTATTATTGTTCCTAGGGTTAACTTTCGTAAATATGGAACCATTTTCTGAACCAAAAGTAAAAATACAAAACGATGATCAATCTAAAAATGATATAGCAGAGGGTGGAAGAATTTCTATAAATAACCAAAAAATTAAAATTACAGAAGACCAAATCTATCAGGGAGATCTGCTTTTGGTCAACAGTGAATATCCTGTTCACCAAGAGAGTATTAGATCGGATATTGTCAATTTATCTGCAAACTATAAATTAGCACAAGGTTATGTGTTGTTAGACAGTGAAATTTATTTGTCAAAGGATGTTGCACATAAATTCTCAGATATGGTTGCTGCTGCAGAAAAAGATGGACTTCAATATTTCGCCATCACAAGCGGCTTTCGAGACTTTGATGAACAAAGTGTACTTTATCAAGATATGGGTTCTGCCTATGCCTTGCCACCTGGCTATAGCGAACACAATCTAGGTTTATCGCTTGATGTAGGATCTACTCAAATGAAGATGGCTGATGCACCAGAAGGAAAGTGGATAGAAGAAAACGCTTGGAAATACGGTTTCATTTTACGCTATCCAGAGGATAAAACGGACATAACAGGAATTCAATATGAACCGTGGCACATCCGCTATGTTGGTTTCCCTCATAGCGCGATTATGAAAGAAAAGAATTTCGTTTTAGAAGAATATATGGAATACCTAAAAGAAGAAAAAACCATTTCTGCTAGTGTAAATGGGGAAAAATATGAGATTTCTTATTATCCTGTTACTAAAAATCCGACCATTCATGTGCCTGCTAATATTCGTTATGAGATTTCAGGTAACAATATCGATGGTGTGATTATGACAGTGTTTCCCTGATAAGCACGCATGAAACTCAGGGAAGGTGAGGGTGGGGAATGAAACAAACGAAATTTAATGAAAGGCATTATGGTACCGGTACTATTTACCTTGTATCTGAATGCTTTATTCAAAATCATTCTGTTTAAGTTTGACTCGATTCATGTTACTTTTCTCATGTCTCGACTTCAGAGGAATCTGTGAGACCCCGGTTTTATCTTGAATCAGTTGCAATCAGGAAATTTTATTCTGTTTAAAACCATATCTGTTTATATTCAGATACCGTCTATCCATCATTTAATCAATTTGGTTGGTAATATTGTAATATTCATTCCATTTGGGGCATTTATTCTATTGTTGTCTAAAAACAAAGGGATATCATTGAAAGATACATTAGTTTTATCCTTAAGCTTAGGTCTGGAATGCTTACAGATCGTTTTTTCTATCGGAAGTTTTGATGTGGATGATCTTATACTAAACATCTCTGGAGGCTTACTTGGATACGGTGCTTTCAAGCGATTACTACTGTGCGGTCTAGAGCAGAACCCTGTCGCTAAGCCTATAAAGAGTTATTCATCATATTTTAAGTTTGTCAACATTTTTAATAAGGAATTTTATTTATCCATGCTATACTAAAACTGTCCATTACAAATAACCTTCCGAGTACACTGTTTGGAAGGTTTTTCATTTGATAGTTAGATGTAGTAGTTAAGCTATATCTTGGAAGGTTGTTTTGCTTTTTAATAAGGCATAGAGCCAGTATAAGAGCTTATTCACACAAGCAATTACGGTAACTCTAAAGGGTTTACCTTTATCGCGTTTTTTGTTATAGAACTCTCGTAGTTTCTTGTTTCTTGCAATGATCTCATCTGTAGTCATTTGCTTTCTGGTATCACGAATACCGCACCTTACAGCCATATATAGCTCGCCTTTCAGAGTAGCTTATATAAAGAAATTGATTAGGGAGAATTCATCCATTATCATCGTTTTTCCATATTCTTAAAAGAAGTGTGAATACTAAAAAATGAAATAAGCATTAAATTTTAACAAAGAAATGAAATACTGGGTATAATCCTGCTGATATAGCGCCAGAAAAATTTGCTTCGATAGGTATTAGAATAATCAGATTGTACTTCAATAGGAGTGGAAAAGATGAAACCAATATCAATTTTAATTGCAGATGATGAGGAGGAGATTGCCGATTTAGTAGCCATTCATTTAGAAAAGGAAGGGTACCAGGTTATTAAAGTAACAGATGGACAAGAAGCAATTCGAGCGATTCAGACTCAGCATATTGACTTAATTATATTGGATATTATGATGCCAAAAATGGATGGGTATGAAGTGACTCAACACATTAGAGAACAGTATAATATGCCCATTATCTTTTTAAGTGCAAAAACTTCCGATTTCGATAAAGTGCAAGGGTTAGTAATCGGGGCAGATGATTATGTGACGAAACCATTCACTCCCATTGAATTGGTCGCTCGTGTAAATGCCCAATTGCGGCGTTCGCTGAAGTTGAATCAGCCAAAAATGAATCATAAATCTATTTTGGAGTATGGCGGATTAGTAATATCCCCTGATCAACGGACAGTAATGGTATTTGGTGAGAACATCGAACTGACACCAAAAGAGTTTGATATCTTATATTTGCTGGCAAGCCATCCGAAGAAAGTGTATAGTGTGGAAAATATTTTTCAACACGTATGGGGGGAAGCTTATTTTGAAGGTGGTAACACAGTAATGGTCCATATACGTACATTAAGAAAAAAACTGGAAGAAGATAAAAGGAAGAACAAATGGATAAAAACCGTTTGGGGAGTAGGTTATGCATTCAATGGCTAAATTTGCACACAGTTTTCGTGCTAGAATGATTGTTTTATTCGGTTTAAGCATGATGTTTTCCGGTATCATTACATTTTTAATATTTATTGGTCTTCAATTTTACTATCGCACATATGTCCACTATGAAGACCCATTGGCACGTGTTCGCTTATTTGTAAGCACTATTGGAGATATTAATTTCTTTTTGCTCTTATTTATTCCACTTTCTGTATTGTTCTTCTTATTACTCACTAAACCCTATTCCACCTATTTCAATGAAATTTCCAAGGGGATCCATAAATTAGCCCAAGGTGATTTTCACCATCGGGTTGAAATTCCCGCCCATGATGAGTTTAGAGATATCGCACAGGATATAAATTTGGCAAGTGAAAAGTTGAAAGAAGCTGTTGAAAGAGGTGATTTCACTGAAAGCAGCAAGGATCAGCTCGTAGTAAACTTGGCTCATGATCTACGTACACCCCTCACTTCTGTTATCGGCTATTTAGATTTAATTCTAAAGGATGAGAAATTGACAAAAGAGCAGGTACAACACTTTTTGACAATTGCATTTACCAAATCTCAACGTTTAGAAAAACTTATTGATGAATTATTTGAAATAACGAGAATGAATTATGGAATGCTCCCAATAAAAAAAATGAAACTTAATTTAAATGACCTCCTTTTGCAGCTAAAAGAAGAACTGTATCCGGTATTTGAAAAAAATAATTTGCTAGTCCGAACAGATTTACCAGCCACTTTACCTATTGTAGGCGATGGCGAGCAATTGGCACGTGTGTTTGAAAATCTACTTACAAATGCAAATCGCTACGGATATGATGGGGAATATGTTGATATTAACGGATACATTGATGCAAATGAAGCAGTGGTACAAGTAGTGAATTATGGGGATAGTATAACACCGACCGACCTCCCGCATCTATTTGATATTTTTTATACTGGAGACAAAGCACGGCAAATGCAAGAAGGAGGAACTGGCCTTGGCCTTTTCATCGCAAAGAATATCGTAGAACAGCATAACGGGAGTATCACAGCCAATAGTAGCTTAATTCGAACGGTATTTGAAGTGCGCTTGCCCCTTGATAGTGTAGCTAAATGATCAGCTATAGTCCCTAAAGAATATTTAAGAGAAATTTAAAATTTGCCCCACTTTTTATTTGAAAACTTTTTAATATTCTTAATCTATAAGCTTGAAGGAGGAAATAAAAATGAAAAAGTGGGGATTAATATTTATTATAGTATGCTGCTTATGTATTGCGGTCAGCAAATTAACAGAGGATAAAGTTGATATTCAAAGCTATGATCAAGATAGCCTAACTGAAATAAGTCAAAATTTAGAGATTACAAGTGAGCAAATCTATCAAGGAAATTTGCTCTTGGTCAATAAAAAGATTCCGGTTCGCCCGTGATAGTATAAAATCCGATGTTGTTAACTTATTTTTGCATAAAGAATTGACTCAGGGATACAGTTTGCTGAATAAGGATCTCCTTTTGTCAGGAAGTGTTGAAATGGAGTTTTCAAGACTGGTACTCAAAAAGATGGAGTTCGTCATTTTTTGATTAGTAGTGGCTTTCGTAATTTTGAGAAACAAAGTGCACTTTCCGAAGAATTAGGTGCCGCTTATGCGTTGCCACCAGGTTATAGTGAACACAATTTAGGTTTATCGTTGGATGTAGGATCTGCACAAATGACTATGGATAAAGCACTGGAAGGAAAATGGATAGAGGAAAATGCATGGAAACACGGCTCTATTTTACGCAATCCACAAGATAATACCGAAATTACAGGCATTCAATATGAGCCGTGGCATATCCGCTACAAAATCTTGCCTTGGAAGAATATTTGGACTATTTAAAAGGAGAAAAAACATTTCTGCCACGATAAACGGGAAAGCGTATACGGTTTCTTATTATCCAATCTCTCAAGCAGCCGTAGTGAAGGTGACAAAGGATTGTGATTATGACATTTCCGGGAACTATGAGGATGGTGTAATTGGATCCGTTTATAATTGATACAATTAATGGGAAGGTGATTATCTATGCTTGAAATTTTGGAAACTAAACGTTTATATGTTCAACCACTTACCAAAAGGATGCTTTACTAAAAATCTTTTGGGAAATCAAAGTTACAGATTAAGAAGGTAACCTTATTTGTATTTCTCGATGTACGATGGCAGTCATTAAAAGAAGGTAGTCAACTGTTTCGTAAGTTTGTACCGTTAACATTTTTTCGGAAGAAAGCACTCTCTTCAAGCGTGTGAAAGGTGAAGTCTGACGGTAAGGAAGAAATGAATCCGGGAGAGAAGGCAAAGCTGTTTCCAACGATGAAAATCTTATTGTGGATATGAGATATCCTAAGGAAGTAACGGAGCTGTAACAAATCCGTAGCAATTGTTCCCTACAGGATTTGCGCATGCTTTGAAGGTGCAATTGGTGCAGTACTTAGACAAAAGAAGATTAAAGCTGAAGATACAACAATTACTTCCCATGTCACACTCGGCAAAGATGCAATGACGGTTATGTGCTAGCAATTACTTTGGACATCTCAATTAGATTTCCTAGAAACTAGCGTGGCAGAGGAAATCGTCGCAGAAGCTCATAAATTTTGTCCTTATGCTAAAGCTACCCGAGGGAATATCGAAGTAACAACAATTGTTAATTTGAAACACGCCATTTTCTTGATGTATAATCGGGCACTTTTCTCTAATAAGGAAAGTGCCTATTTATGTGAGTTAGTCATTTTAAGAGTTACCATAAACGAAACAACTCCAATCGCATAACAGTAGTTACAATCTTCATACGTTCGATTTCCATAAATATTTTCGAACGAATGAAGACTGGAAATTACCTTTATAAAACTTGAATTTCATTCAACTAACATGTCTGTTCATGATTACTTCTTATCGATACCTGAAATAGCGATCCAAGATAAGAATATGATTGATCCACAACCAATATTAATTATAGATAGAGATTTCAAAACGTGTTTAGACAAACTTATAATACCCATAATTAAACCTAAAATTGGTATAGTTAACCAAATGAAATCCTGCAAGTATTCATTGTAAGACCCTACAAATCCTAGAATATTAGTCAAAAACATTAAAAACCATAATATTTGTAACAATAGGATTGCTTGAATCCCTTTTGACATATAACCATCTAACTTGTAACCCCCTCACTTATGATTATCAATTAGGTACCATCAAATTATAGCTATCACCACCCAGATGACCAAGAACATCAATAATTTTTTGAAAAAAAACGGGACGGCGATCTCCTTTATATATTTCGTTATAAAGCTTACCATCCTTGATGAAAATGACTCGTTTACAATAGCTTGCTACGACTGGATCATGCGTTACCATAAGAGTGGTTGTCTTTTCACTCCGGTTAATATTAGTAAGAGTGTCCATTACAGCTTTGGAGGATCTTGAATCAAGATTTCCAGTAGGTTCATCAGCTAAAATTAAGGAAGGTTTATGAATAATCGCTCGAGCAATAGCAGTTCGTTGCATTTGTCCGCCTGAAATTTCATAGGTTCTTTTATTTAATAGAGATTCTATACCTAGTTGTTGAGAAATACGCGCAATTTCTTTGTCCATTTCTTGAGATTTCACCCCGTTTAAAACCAAAGGCAAGACAATATTTTCTTCCACCGTCAGGGTGTCAAGAAGGTTAAATTGCTGAAATACAAATCCAAGCTCATTCCTTCGAAAAATTGCTTTATCATTATGAGTCATAGCATGTGGATTACTCCCGTTTATCGAAACTGTACCATGAGATGGCATATCAATTGTTGCTAATAAATTAAGTAAAGTCGTCTTCCCACTACCTGAGGGACCCATAATTCCAACAAATTCTCCTTTATCGATTGAAAAATTGATGCGATCCAGAGCGCAATGAGAAACCCTTCCTCTATAAATTTTACTCAATCCTTTTACATCTACAATTTGCATAAAGCTCCCCTCCTAAGTAAGCATAGTGTAACGCTAACACAACGGTGGATGAATTGATTATCCTTACAATTCACTTACAAACTTGTAATTTAATTTACTCGTTTAAAATAAATTTGAACGATTGTGCCTTGATTGAGACTAGATTCTATTTCGATACGATGTCCTAATTCATCAATAATTTGTTTAACAAGAAAAAGTCCCATTCCTGTAGATTCTTGAAACGACCGTCCATTTTCACCAGTAAAGTAAGGATCAAAAACACGTGGTAAATCACTTTTAGGTATCCCAACTCCATAATCACGTACCGAAACAACAATTTCATCTTTCAATTGTTTGGCCTCAAATTGGATTTTCTGCCCAGCACCCACCGTGTATTTAATGGCATTAGTGATGAGTTGTGTAAAAACAAAAGATATCCATTTTTCATCTGAATGGATGTAAAGTTTTGAATCGATCATAATTTCCGGATAGATATGATTCCTTATGAATAATCGTTTCTGTACAGAAGTTGTTTTTCGAACCAAAGAATAGAGACTAAGAGATTCCACATAAAAGTCATTCTCAAAAGAATCCAGTCGCGAAGTATATAAAACGATATCCAATCCGTTTTTCATCCTCTCAATCTCATCGTTAAGAGACGAAGAAAATTCATCATCTCGCTCTTGTGCCATGAGGTGCATCACGGAGAGAGGCGTTTTCATTTGATGCACCCATTGATTTAGAAATTGTATGTGATGGTCAAATTTTAATTTATAACTTTCCATTTCTTTTAGATAGTATTGGCGTAGTTCATCGTGAAACTGATCTAGATAGCTAGGTAGTGGAGAAGATTGACGTTCCATACTCATATCATTCATTGATGTTAAAGGTGTTGAAAGGCGTTTGTAAAATGTTTGATTTCGTATGTAGCGAACGACTAAGTAACAACCAAAGAGTATGAGGCTTAAACTCGATGCATACAAAGCTGTAGGTCCATGTCGATAGCCATCAAGCCAAAAAATCATCAATATGAGCAATAATTGTCCGACATATAAACAGCAAAAAGAAACATGATCACGGAAAAATAGCTTCATTCTCCTTTCCTCCAATTAGGAATGAGACGATATCCTTTGCCCCTCACGGTCAGAATGGCATTTTTAATGTGGAGATTTTGAAGCTTTTTTCGCACACGGTTAATATTAACGTTAAGCGTATTATCATCTACAAATGCTTCCTCATCCCAAATTTTTTCAAGCAATCTGTCACGACTAATAACTGCTTCAGGCTTGCTTAAAAATTCACTTAGCATTCTTGTCTCTGTATGACTTAGCTCGACCATATAGACACCGAAACTTATAACCATGCGATCCACATCAAGGGAAACTCCCTCAAAGTTTATCGTTCTACTGAGTTGGTTCGTTGCATAATCACCATAAGATCGCCTTAACTGACTTCTTATTTTTGCAAGTACAATCTCGTAATCAAAGGGTTTTGTAATAAAATCATCTCCACCGTTTTCCATAGCCATCACCTGTTCCATCTTTTCGTCACGAGCAGAAATAAATAAAATGGGACAAGTAGAGAACTGACGTATTTGTTTGCACCAGTAATAACCATCGAATTTTGGTAAATTAATATCCAATAAAACAAGATGTGGAGAGAAAGCTTTAAACTCTTCAACCACGCTTCCAAATCTTTGTACAACGCTTGTTTCAAATTCATATTTCTGAATATAGTCTTGTAGGAGAGAGACCAACTTCTCATCATCCTCTACAATGAACACACGAAACATAGATTTCACTCCTCCAATGAATTTCCCCGTACCAATAACTTGATTTAATAGGTGCCCCTTATATGATACAGTTAATTTTAGCATATATTTCCATGGTTTATAAATATGGTTAAACCTTTAAACAAGATCTATCTACATTATCTTACAACATCGTAAGGTAATGAAAGGTTAAACAATGGTAGTCAAATCGCATTACCCATATAGTACAACTATAGACAATTTGCTCAGAGACGCCTTTCATCGAAAAAAAAAGATAATTGGAGTCTTTGACAGTACATAAAGGCAGGGATAATGATGAATAAGGATGCTGGAGAAACATTAGTTGTTACAAAAAATTTAACAAAAAAATTTGGGGATCAGTATTCAGTTGACCATGTGAATTTAGAAATTAAACGCGGTCAAATTTTTGGTTTTCTTGGTCCAAATGGTGCAGGGAAGACCACTTCAATCCGTATGCTCCTCGGACTAATGAAACCAACAGAAGGTGAAGTGAGGCTATTTGGCCAAACATTTCATAAAAATCGAATTGATATTCTTGGAAGAGTAGGGGCTCTCGTCGAAGCTCCTTCTTATTATCGAAACTTAACTGGATTCGAAAATTTAAAACTCTCTAGTAAAATATTAGGATCTTCGAACGCCCGAATCGAAGAGGTGCTGGGAATTGTTCGGTTATCTGAAGTTTCCCACCAACCAGTGAAGCAGTATTCTCTAGGAATGAAGCAAAGACTAGGAATAGCACTCGCTCTGCTTGGTTCTCCAGAGCTATTAATATTAGATGAACCTACAAACGGGCTTGATCCAAGTGGCATCCATGAAATTCGGCAGTTGATTAAAAGAATGCCCGAAGAATTTGGTATAACGGTGTTAATTTCTAGTCACAACCTTGCCGAAATCGAAATGATCGCTTCCCACGTAGGCATCATTCAATCCGGAAAATTAAAGTTTCATGGCACAATGGAAGAGTTGAAGAGAGATCAAAAACCTCGAGTTGAAATCAAAGTCAATAATTTGATGGGTGCAAAAGATCTACTACGCCAGCTAGATGTTCAAGCAAGGATTATAGAAGATATGCTACTGGTCGATCAACCAACTGACTCGGTTTCAGCAATAAACAGAAAACTTGTTAGCAATGGATTTGAAGTCTCCCATTTGGTAGAGAGCGTCAAATCTCTAGAGGAAATTTTCTTGGATTTAACAGGAAAAGAGGGGGCCATCTAGATGTTTCATAAGGTTCTTTCAGCTGAATGGGCAAAGCTTCGCAACAATCGAATAGTTTTTCCAGTCATTTTAGCTCCAACCTTAATTTTGCTATTACAATATGCAAATTTTAAAATTCGCTATACTAGTGTAGTGAAAGAAGGAGATATACCTTGGACGATTTTCATTGAACAACACGTAGTGATCTGGGCCGTTCTTATACTTCCAATCCTAGCAGCCGTGTTATCTAGTATGCTTATCATGAGCGAAAATTCAGAAAATAATTGGAAATATCTCTTAGCTCTTCCCATCAAACGAAGGGATGTGTATTTTGCGAAAATCACGTTGGTCATCTTTTTCTTACTGGTAAGCTCCATTATGCTTGGCATTGGTATTGTAGGTAGTGCATCGATACTCCAATTACCTGGCGATATACCGTATAGTCAACTAATACAAACACTTAGTGCTGCATTGATTGGCGCTTTTGCTGTGCTAACCATTCAATTTTGGCTTAGTATTAAATTCGATAATCCCGGTATTCCTTTAGCCGTATCCATCTGTGGAACGGTAGCAGCCATATTTCTATTACAATCAGCCCTGACACGATGGCTACCTTGGGTATATCCTTATTTGGTACTTCCTATCCGCTTAAATGAAGGAATTAATATTACCTGGTATATGGGGCAGTCCGTGGTGGTTGGTCTCTTATGTTTAATCATAGGGTATCGTGAATTTGCCCACCGAGATATTTAAATAAATGAAACAGAAACGAAGGTGAATAGAGCATGACGTTTGGTAGAGTATTAATGATGGAGATGATGAAGTTAAAGCGCTCTTATGTTTGGCTATTAATGTGTGTAGCACCACTATTAATGGTGACGTTTGGGGCTTATAACTTCGTCCGTTATCAAGATGTCTTCCTACAAGGAAATGCGGTTCCTTGGGAAAAACTACTAGGGCAAATCGTAACATTTTACGGTCTCTTACTTCTTCCGTTATCGATCGCGGTGATGGCCGTTTGGCTTGCCAGAATTGAACATTCAGAAAATAATTGGAAATACTTATTTACCATGCCAGTGAATTTGAAATCCATATATATCACTAAAACAATTATTCATATAGGACTCGTCGGTCTATCCATGGTCATTCTTTATATTGGAACTATAGGAGCTGCGATTATTGTGGGTGTTGGGAATATCCCCTACGGTACGACGGCCGTTAATGTCCTCATTTGTTGGATAACATGTCTACCCATCCTTGCTTTACAGATGATTCTAAGTATAAGATTCCCTAATATTGGAATGCCCATTGGGATAAGTTTAGCTGCATCGATTACGAGTGTTGTTATTACAAACAGCGCCTATGGAAAGTATTATTTCTGGTCACTCCCCTCACTGACTTTAATCCCAAATTCAGAAGCGATGAGGAATCTTACTATACCCTATTCACTGACCATATCCTTAGCAGCCTTTAGCTGCATTATGGTAATAGGATATAGGTTCTTTCGAAAACATGAAGCATAACTATACCTAACATTAGCTCACCAGTAAGGAGGCTATTATGACTTTTCCAAGATTAGCATTCATTAACGTTGTGAGAAACAAACAAGTTTATTTATCCTACTTTCTTAGCAGTGTATTCTCTGTTTCTGTTTTCTTTATTTATGCTCTTTTTGCATTCCATCCAGCTTTCACCACAGAGATAATTGGCGGATATGTCTCTGTAGGTATGCATTTCGCAGAAGCGATTATTTATGTGTTTTCTTTTCTCTTTGTGCTTTATTCTATGAGTTCATTTTTGAAATCCCGGAAAAAAGAATTTGGAGTTTTTGCAATCAATGGAATGTCGGATAAACAATTGCGTAACCTGATTTTTTTGGAAAATATGCTCATGGGATCTGCAGCCATAATTTCAGGGATATGTATTGGACTACTGTTTGCAAAACTACTGCTTTTAATTAGCGAATATGCCTTAGGAATGTCAAATGAGCTCCCTTTTTATTGGCCCTGGGAAGCCATTCTCCTAACTTCCATTTCTTTTGGTGTGCTGTTTTTAATCATTTCATTCTTTACGACTTCTTTTGTCCGGGGTAGTCAATTAATTGATCTCTTCACAGGAAACTCTAAACCGAAACGTGCACCCAAAGCATCTCCTGCTTTATCCATTTTATCTGTTTTTCTTCTAGGAGGAGGCTATGCTATCGC
Source organism: Rossellomorea sp. GQ25 (assembly GCF_059758515.1). Classification (NCBI taxonomy): domain Bacteria; kingdom Bacillati; phylum Bacillota; class Bacilli; order Caryophanales; family Bacillaceae; genus Rossellomorea; species Rossellomorea sp. GQ25. The sequence continues at coordinate 518,881 of NZ_JCAXEQ010000001.1, forward strand.
GTTGCTCGTTCAGGAAGCTATGGTTTTTTTCGCCATGATACCAGTAACCATAATCGTCATACTTGGAACCTACTTCTTTTACACCCAGCTTAGTGTCTATATTCTTCACCGCATAAGAAAACAAAAGAAAATCTTTCGACACAAGGTGAATATTATCATTGTATCGAACCTAATTTATCGTTTACGCGATAACGCTCAAATTTTATTTATGGTAACGGTTGTCCTTACCATAACCTTTTCAGCGATCGGAACCATTGTTGGTATTCGAACAATGCTCCTTGAATCAACGAAAATTACTCAGCAAGGTATTGATATTGTCTTGTTTATTGGCTTTTTTATAGGCGCAGTATTTTTCATATCTTCCGCAAGTCTATTGTATTTTCGACTTTATACCGATATGAAGGAGGACAAACGCGAGTATGAAATGATTGCAAAATTTGGGATAACGGAAAAAGAGTTATCAACTATCATTACGACTAAATTAGGAGTCCTATTTTTTATTCCGTTATTCGTTGCCACCATTCATAGCTTCATATCCCTTATTGCCATGCAAAATATGTTTAGTTATTCACTTATGAAAGAATCCATGTCGGTCATAGGCATGTTTATAGTCTTACAAATAATCTATTTCATTATAATAAGATTTCAATATCTCACAAAAATTAAAAGCATGTTATAAGTGAAATTATAGAATAGGAACTTTGGAAAACTTTAATCTAGCGATTTAAAAAATAAACTCTACAAGAATATTGATAAAATTAGAATACCGTAGACAGTTGGTTTAAACGATTGGAAGAGAAAAAAATTCATTATGTGAATTGAGCAGGAAATGAAAAAGCGTATGATCAGCAGGTCGCGATATTGCTTTATTCATTTTTAAAAAAAGTGAAGGAAAGTTGGCGTTAGAAGGAATATTTAATTACTTAGAATCTCCCGTGAGTCCTTATGCCATACGGCCGTTTCCTAAGGAAGAGACACAACTGGTCGGGCATATGAGAGAAGAAATGGAGCAAGTCGCTAGGGAAATTGCAACTCTCCAGGTAGAAGAAATAAAACAACACTATCAAAAAGTCAAAGGCTGATGGGGATTTCTGAAAGCGGAAAGACGTATTATCAAGATTTTCAAGAACATGTTCCTTTCAAAACGACGGGGGAAGGAAAACGATTCTTTTGTTAACCTATATTGATTTTGTCCTCCTAAAAGGGTGTCTTTTTGGTTCATTGATGGAGAATTTTTTCTCTTCCTGATTATAAATAGCCTGGAAATAATAAGCTGCGAATTATCTGCTATGTAGTGGAAAGAGGAGAATTCGATATTCTGTTAAAGGGCTATTTAATGGAAGACGGAGTTGCTGAAAATTGGAAATTAATAGATAATTACTGAAGGAGAGCTAACTAAAAATAATATAGAGAGTTTGATTATTGTTACGAGGAGGGTTATTAATGAAAATGACTGAAAAAACATATCCAAGTATAGAAGACCTTATCTCATTACCAACCATATCAGGCCAAAACATAAGCGACGATGGCAAATACGTAGCATTCGTCAAATATAAAGCTGACTGGAAAGGCAATACATATAGGAATCACATATGGATCTATGAAAAAAATAAGGGGGAATGTTACGCATTACTAGAGGGAACGTCCCCATTATGGTCTCCAGACTCTAAACATATTGCATACCTTCGTTCAGTTGGTGACGGGGATGAGATGAAGAGTCAGATCTTTGTTGAGTCATTAGATGGTGATGGCAGGGTTCAAATGACGGATGAGAAAGAAGGAGTAAGTACATTCAAGTGGGATCCTGCTGGCAAGGGTTTTTATTATGTTGCGCAGTCAAAAGAATCCAAGGAAATCAAGAAACGCAAGGAGATATATGGAGGTTTCCAGCATGTAGCCAAGGAATACCGGAATCATTGTTTATATTACATTGAAATAAAAGATTCTAGTAAAAATAGCGTGGCGCAACCACTAACTGACGGTAAGGATTTTCATATCCATGAGTTTGATATTTCAACTGATGGGAAAAAGGTTGTTTTGATGGCTGCACCAAGCCCGAATATGGGAGATTTTCCGGATGGAGATCTATACATACTGGATATTGAAGCTAGCGAGCTGCAAAAGATGAATATCGATAAGTTGTTGGGAGGGAGCGTGTGCATTTCTCCCGATGGCAGCAAACTATGTTACTCAGCAAGCATAAGGGAGAAGGAGTACTATAAAACCCATATACAGGACAGTACACTGGAGATATACGATCTTCATACTGGAGAGCGAATTCAACCTTTAACAGATTTTGATAGTACGGTACTTCCATTACGGTGGACAGCTAAAGGGATTTTAATGAGATGGCAGAATAAAACGAATTATCATATCGGGTTGTTATCTGAGAATGGCACGGTGGAAATGCCAAGCGGAAAAGCAGATGGCTTTATACTGGATGCATCCATAACAAGGGATGGAAATCATCTATCCTATACTAAGGCTATAACAAATGAAACCTTTGAAGTCTATTTAGAGGATAAAAAGATAACGAATGAAAATAGCTTTTTCAAAGGAAAGCTAAAAAGTAACAGGGAAATCATCTCATGGAAAAGTAGTAATGGTCTTGAAATAGAGGGAGTTTTATCAACCCCGGCAGAGTTTGACGCAAATAAAAAATATCCCTTACTGGTACTCATCCATGGCGGTCCGGCGTGGGCATCTTTCCCAATCCATTCAGGCTGTTTCAATGATAAATATCCTGTTGAGCAGTTTATAGAAAAGGGTTTTATCGTGTTAGAACCAAACTACAGGGGCAGTTCCGGTTACGGCAATGAATTTTTAAAAGCGAACTATAGAAACCTGGGAATCGGTGACTACTATGATGTTATATCCGGGGTGGATACACTAGTCGACAAGGGGATTGCCGATAAGGACCGGGTAGGGGTGATGGGATGGAGCCAAGGGGGATATATTTCTGCCTTCTGTTCTACCTATAGTGATCGATTCAAGGCTGTTTCAGTCGGAGGTGGGATTACGAATTGGCGTAACCATTATGTCAATACAGATATCCCTTACTTTGTCAGGATGCATTTAGGAAATGATCCATGGAATGATCCAGAGATCTATAGTAAAACATCACCCATGACCTATATTAAATCAGCCTGTACGCCCACTTTTATCCAACATGGTGAAAAGGATGAAAGAGTTCCAATTACAAATGCATATGAGCTATATAAAGGATTAAGGGATATGGAAGTTGAGACAGAATTAGTACTATTTAAAGGAATGGCCTATAGTCCTGACCAGCCAGGAATGAATGTGGCGATCATGAAGCAGAATTTGATGTGGTTTTCACATTATATTCTTGGGGAAAGTATGGGGGATTTTAGGGGGGTGTGATTGATAAGTGGAGAGTAGGGTGGGGACGGTTCCCACTCTATTTTTCTCATTTTACAAGAAAAAAATGTTAATAAACCAGGCCGCAGAAAAAATTCGGCGGCCTGAATCCTAATGTATATTACTACTGAGCTATTTTTTCTTCACTTTCCAATTGTTGTGTCCGTTGGCGCTTCGATTTCCTGAAGTAAAGCAATTCGTAGAACACTGGGACTACGACGAGCGTCAGCACGGTGGCTCCGGCAAGACCGCCGATGACCACAACAGCAAGCGATTTAGATACAAGACTTCCATCTTCTGTGTGACCGAATAGAAGGGGAAGCATTGCGCAAATGGTAGCAATCGCTGTCATGACCACAGGACGAAGTCGAGTTCCGCATGCTTCCAGAATCGCGTCACGAATGATCATCGTTTCCTCGTTCTGCTTGACGCGATCAATTAATACAATTGCGTTCGTAATGACGATACCGATCAGCATCAACGCTCCAATGAGAGCCGTTGCGTCTGCAGGTACCCGGGCAATGAGCAGTCCGAGGACGGCACCGATTGAGGCGAGCGGCAGCGTAATCAAAATGGCCAGTGGACCTTTCAACGTCTTAAAGGTCAGGACCATAATCAGGTAGACAATCAGGATAGAAGCAAGCATGGTCATCCCAAGGTCTTTAAAGTCATCCGCTTGTTGGGCAGCGGCGCCGCCGGTAGCCAGGGAAACGCCTTTCGGAAGTTTGATATCCTTGATCTCGGTATCGATATTTTTCGAAATGACCGATAGTTCTTCAGGTTCCACCTCTGCTGTGATCCGGACATATAAGTCACCATCTTTATGCAGGACGGTACTTGGTTTCTCTTCTTCCGTGATGGAAGCCACGTCGGAAAGTGGTTGTATGCCTGAACTTGTTGCAATCGTCAAGTTGTTCAAATCCGACTTCGATTCAGGGTTGACGCCAGCGTCCAGAAATACGGGTGTGGTTTCATCATCCAGGTTGACTGCCCCGATCGGTTGCGGGTTCAGTAAGGAGCGGATTTGCATAGCTGTTTGCTGTGCATTCGCTTTCTCTGTATTAACGTACACTTTGAAGACAGGTGATGTTTTCTCCTGATTGCTTGAGACTTTCTTCACTCCATCCACATCTTTGATCTTATCCATAAGCGTTTTGGAAGTAGTCAGAAGTTCATTAGTGTCATTTCCGACGACGTCATAGGTAATACTGGAATTTGATGATCCTCCAAAGATGGACGATGGTGACGCAGTGATGGTCACATCCTTTTCATCTTTTTTCGTTTCATTCACCTTTTCGATGAAGGATTCAGCATCGGCATCTTCCTTCATGATTACGGTATAGAAAACAGTGTTTGGATCACTCACTGCTCCGTATTGAGCATTTTCTTCACTTGAGCCGTACTGGGTAATCAAATAGTCGTACCCTTCAAAATCTGAAATTCTGTCCTCAAAGTCTGTCATACGCTGCTTCATGTTGTCTTGAGGCGTATCACTCGGGAATTCCATCGTGACAGAGACAAATGAGGCATCATTCGCATTTGTAGCTGCTTTCGGCAGTGTAATATAAAGGGCGATCGATCCTCCAAACACAAGAATGGCCAGAAGGATGGGAACGATTTTATGATTTAGTGACCAACGTAACACGTTCACGTAGCGGTGAGGCGTGTGATGGGTCGGCAAGGTTGTATTTTTTAACATGCCGCGGCTTAACAATGGCACTACGGTCAATGCTACAAGCAAGGAAGCAAGCAGCGAGTAAGTAACCGTCAATCCGAAAGGAAGCAGGAATGCCTTTAATGAGCCATTGACGAGTCCCATCGGTAAGAATACGGCCACTGTAATGAGAGTGGAAGACGTGATGGCACGGGAAACCTCCATGGTAGCTTGCAGAACATTCTGTTTGGTAATCTTCTCATTCTGGCTGCGCCGGAAAATATTTTCGACCACGACAATGCTGTCATCGACCAGACGCCCGACCGCCACCGCGACCCCTCCCAGAGTAAGGATGTTCAACGTGACTCCGGATAACCAGAGAAGGAAAAGCGTGATACAGAGTGATAATGGAATGGAGACGACGGTAACGAGCGTCGGCTTGAATTTTCTTAGGAACAAAAGAATAACGAGTGTTGCGAACAATGCACCCAGGGCTACTTCTCGAACCATGGTGTTTACCGAGTTCTTCACCATATCCCCAGTTGTGAACAGTGCTGTTGCTTCGACACCTTCATAGTCACTGTTGATTTTATCTACCGTATCTTTCACTTCTTCCCCTGCAGTAACGGCACTGGCATCACTTTCTTTGAACAGGATGATTGCCAGGGCTTCTTTCCCGTTTACCCGTGTGATGGTGTTTTCAGCTTTCACTTTTTCAACGGTTGCGATGTCTTTCAGTTTGACGACAGGAGCATTTGGAACTTGCATCTGAACGGGCAAGTTCTTCAGGGCGTCCACGGAAGTCAGGTTGTCTGTGACGTTGATGGTACTCTTCTGGCCATCAATCGTGGTGCTTCCGGCAGAGGCGGAAACATCCTGCCCTTGGAGCACTCCCATCACCGAGTTGACCGGGATATGTAACTTTTCCAGCTTGTCGTGATCAAGGTTGATTTGGACACGGCCGCTGTTTTCTCCGTCGATGCTTACTTGAGACAGGCCGGATTGCTTCTCAAACAACGGTTTGAACTCATCGTTGGCGAGATCAAGGTTCTTTTTCGTCAATCCGTCATCAAATGTCACGGACACCTGACCGATCGGAATCATAGAGGTATTCAACTGAGAAATTTGCGGTTCTCCGACTCCTTCAGGAAGTTGAATTCCTTTGATTGCATCCTCGACTTTATTCTTGGCTTCTTTCATGTCGGTTTTGGAATCAAAGTTGATGGAAACCTGAGAATATCCCTCACCTGTAGTGGATAGGATCGATGTTTTTCCTGAAATGGATGTGACCGCCTGCTCTACGGGCTCTGTGATGTTTGCTGTCATGGAGCCGGCGTCATACCCCTGTCCCAGGGTGACGACTGTAACTTGTGGATTGTCGGCTTCAGGCAAGAATTCCATAGGCAAACGGAAATAGCTAATGATGCCGATAATCAAAGTGATGATTACCAAAAGACTCATGGCTGCTTTATTGCGAAAACCCCAGTTTATTAAAGCTTGCATGTGTTTCCCCCTAATACTGATTTAGTGTTTTTCCTTCTTTTTAAAGATACTGGATTACTGACTGATTCACAGCCTCCTCCAGGCTAATATTCACCTAGGTCTTGAGGCTTAGTTCCTCCTCCTTTACTAACTGTTTGCCACAAAATTCATTCTACTGAGGAGCAGGCCCTGGTATTCTTAAAAATTTGTAAAATTTATTTAAGATCCCGCCTGCTCTATTTACCGAGTGTAAAAATATTCTGTAACAATATAGTATTATAGTACGAATGGTAAGAAATGGGAATATTAGATTGTTAGATTTTACAAAAACTATAAAAAGCAAAGTAGAATGGGGACAGTTCCCATTCTACTTTGCTCCTTTTACAAGAAAAAAATGAAAAGCATCATCAAAAAACTTCACTGGACAGCTGGATCCACCGTGAAAAGTAGGATAAGAACCGTCCCCAATTTGTCTTAACATACGGCGAATCTTAGTAGTTACGACTTCATACCATATGAGAGGGTTACATTTAACTCTAAAAACATATATGCCTGAATGGATTAACTTTACCTTGTGTCCTGCAGAAGATAATAATACTAAAGAGAATAACTGGCTTCTTAGTGAAATAGGAAGAAAGCGAGTTAGGGATGAATCTGCAAAAGTTATAAGGTATGTTAAACAAGGGAAGGACAACGAGATAGTACACGAGTGGTATTCTGGTACCCATCATTTTGAAACGGGAGCTAGGAATATAGATCATTCCTCACAATTTAACGTATATTCAATTAGGGTTACATACGTAGGTTTAGCAGCTGCAATAGCTGTGTTTGAGGGATACTTAAATCTTGATAATAAGATCAGTGACTATTTTAAAGAATTGGATAAAGAAGTTTTAGGTGAGACGACGGTTAGACATCTGATAACCAGATGTACTGGTTTAAAGATTAAGAATGAACAGGTTCAAAGGGTATTTGATTTAGGAACCAACATTGAAGGGAAACGTCCTGACTTATTAGTTAAAATCGTCAAGCAAGCTACCGGAAAAACAGTTAATCAAATACTTTCTGAGCAGGTCTTTAAACCTTTGGGTTGGAAAAGTACCGAGTGGGCGACCGAGGGTAAAAGCACTTTAGTATGTGACATACATTCTCCAGATAGATATCCTTCTATAAGGATTGGGTCAAATTTTGGTGATGAAAGAAATTTATATGTTAATAGTAGAGAGTTGGCTTTATGGGGAAGCTTGCATTTGAATAAAGGATTAATGGATGGAAAACAGTTCTTACCGAAAGGAGTATTTGAGCTTTCTACTACAATTCAAAGTCCAGAAGAGATTGATCCTAAACTGCCTAAGTTTGGTTTCTATTGGTGGTTAAAAGATAATAAAGTTTCCTGTGACTATAATGAATTAGGTACAGAATTACCTGAAGGGAGCTATCAAATCCTTGGGGCTTCAGGTTGTGCTTGTCTTGTCATTCCTCAATTTAATGCTGTTGCTGTAAGGATGTATAACAGTTTATACACATATGAGAATAAAAATCTTGATCACATACAGGATATACAAACGTTTGGGAACTTGGTTGTAAAGGAAATTAAATTACAGCAATAACTGAAGAACAGCCATTGATCTCAGGTTACTGCGGTTACTAGCTTATTCAACAATCGGGGCAGGTTTGTTGAATAATAAAAACTCTAGTGATAGGTCACTTTTGACTAAATACTGCGCAGCAAAGATCTTCTTTAGAGGGCTTTGCGAAAAAATGTACCTAAACTAGCCTACAAAGAGTAGTTAAAAAAACAAAAAAGATCAAACAAATCACTTTGCTTAGACTTCTTACTACGAATTGTCTTTGGGGATTTGAATATCTTTAGCTGGTCATCTTATAAGCCAATAACCCCTCTTATAGATAAAATAGTAAAGGATTAGAGGGTATTATAGGATACAAAACAATAGCAAGAGAAATGGGGGCACAATATAGTTCAGATAATTAACTTTATAAGAACTTAAAAGGTGTTTACATTTTAACTTCCTTTTCCTTTTATGATTAATTTTTAAACTTATTTATCATGTTGGTATAATACCAATATTAAAACAAAAAAAGGAAGGATGTGGGTTAATGAATTTGAAGGATTATAGGTAATTTTGCCTACATTGTAAATCCCGATCGTATATCAACTTTTCTACGTGTCCATCAAATCAGGAATAGGTCAATTGGTATAATTCACCGTTGAATAATGTTCATCAAATCTATATTCACCATAACAGTAGATGGATATTAAAACATTAACAATAACAACAGAATTATTAAAGTGGTAGTTGCCCATAACAAATATTTGTTTAATTTTCCGTCATGATAGTTACTTAACTCATAGCCTGTAGTTACAAATATTTTAGCCGTTTTACGATAAATATCATAATATAGAAGTCTCTCATAGTTCTTCACTAAATATTTCTTTAATAAAATAAATATAGGAATTGACCAGAGAAAGGGCTGAATTCCACTTAACATATGTTTTATATCGAAATAATTAATATCTACATCAATATTAGTTAAATTTTCTAACAAAAAAGGATTAAGACCAATCAATATCATAATAACAGTTAAAAATCCCAATCCTAACTGCATGCTGATGGCTGGTTTTTTATCTAAGTTAACATTACTATTTTTGAAAAATGCATAATATATAAATTTTAAAAATATCAGAGAAGTCCCAAAACTCATCAGGTTCAAACCCCAGGTTAATAATGGTTCCTGTATAGCTTCTTTAATAATGGTTTTACTCATATATCCATTAAAAAAAGGAACTCCAGCTATCCCCATAAAAGCTACCAATGTTGCTATAGAAGTTACGGGAAGTTTTCTGCCCATGATCCCTAAATTTTCAAAATTATCCTTTCCTGTGGTATAAATGACAACTCCCACTGCCATAAATAATACAGTTTTATATAATATGTGATTAACCAGGTGAAACATAGCTCCGGCTATTCCAGCAGCAGTACCAATACTAATACCAATAATCATAAAACCAACTTGGATTATTATGGAATAGCTCAAAAATTTACGGACCTGGTTTTGCCTTAATGCCATTACAATTCCAAACAAAGCCGAAATAAGACCGGCATAAGCCAAAATATTTATCCCGGACAGTAGTCGGCACATTACATATACGCCCACTTTTGTCGTATATATTGACAAAACTACTGTAACATAAAAAGGAGCCCTGCTGTAAGCCAATGGTAGCCAAGTATGGAAACCCACAAAGGCCAGCTTAATTGCTACCGCAAGCATAAAAAAAGGGATTCCAGCATCTATAGCATTCAGAGATAAATTACCTGTAGCCGAATACTGTAAAAATATCCCCCATAATAAACTTAAACCTCCTGCCACCTGCATTAGAAAATAATAATACCCCGTTTTTTTAGTTAAATCACTTGCCATTATAATAATAAAAGATGAACTGATTGTCATTAATTCCCAAAAAATATACAGAGTAAACAGATCACCGGAAAAAACCACGGTCAGGGCACTACCAATAAACACAAATATTAAACTTAAAATAATTCGGGAACATATATTAATGGAATAAATTACAGCAGCTAGGCCAGCGACAGCAAAAATTAATCCTGTTAATTTACTGATACTATCTACTTTAAAAGGAACTAGAGTATAGTGGAGAAAATCCACTTGTAAACTATAACCAGGTATTAAATAAAAAGTAACAATAAGGGCTCCTGCAGTAATAAGGAAAGATATGATGAATTTTATTTTATTCTTAATGGGCAAAAGTAATAGTAAAGCACCTGTTATATATAAGAAACCTGGAGTAATCATCTTCAACCCCCTAGTAATATTCTTATGTATTCCCCATTATCCAGTAAAAATTTCGGAATTTTATTAATTAGACTTAAAGGTAATGAAGGTACTATACCAAATACAATACATAAACTACCTAGAAAGATAGTCGGTAATTTTAAAGATAGACCTGGTTCTGCTATTAATAGTTCTTCTTCGTTTTTTGTATATAATTTAACAATTACTTTTAAATAATACGTTAAAGATAAAAACGTTCCCACCAGAATAAAAAAGGCAGCATAAACAAAGCCAGCTTCTAGAGCTGCTTCAACAATAAGCCATTTACTCATAAATCCATTGAAGGGAGGCAGGCCCACTATAGCAAGGGAAGCAACCATAAAAATAAATGAGAGTATGGGGAATTTATAACCTAGCCCTTTAATATCTTCTATTTCAACAGCGGTTAAACTATAATTAAAAATTCCTACAACTAAAAATAAGGTCCCTTTCATTATGGCATGATTTATAATATGAAAACTTCCAGCAATTAAGCCTGCTTCAGTTCCCACAAATAATCCGATCATGATATACGCTATTTGGGCAATACTGGAATATGCAAGCAGCCGGTTTAAATTTGATTGCTGATAGGCTAAACAATGAGCAATAATAAAAGTAATGACTCCCCAGAAAACTACAATATTTAACATTCCACTTTCATCCAGAAAATCAATGCCAAACATTATATATAATACTCTTATTAATGCATATACAGCAGATTTCATCACCAAACCCGAAGATAAAACATTGTAAGGGATTGGGGAATCTTCATAAGCATCAGGTAGCCAAGCATGCAGAGGAATTAACCCGATCTTTATTGCATAGCCAAAAACAAAAAAGGCCATAATTGTACTTTTAATCTTAAAGGGGATATCTTCAAATGCTAGGGGAATTTCAGCCATATTTAGAGTTCCAGTTAAATAATAAGTTAAAATTGTAGCCAGTAAAATAAAAAAGCTCCCCAACGTAGACATTATCAAATACTTAAAAGTACCTTCTATTCCTCTATCAGTCTTTTTTTGCAATGACAGAGCGCAAGAACTCAGAGAACTCACTTCCAGAAATACATAAAGATTGAATAAATCAGCAGTAAGAACCATTCCTGAAATACCGGCTACCATTAAATATGCAAAAATAAAATAGTCATGTTTAATAAATTTATTATATTTCATGGAAAAAATAATAAAAGGTAAAAATAATATCGCTATCATTAACAAAAACATGGCGGAAAAAGGATCCACCATTAAAATTATTCCCAAAAGCCCCCAATCACCAATACTGTAAACTTTTGGGGGATAACTATTAGTAATAACTAAAATTAATAAATAAAGATAAATGATCGCACTACCGGTTACCAGAGGGAAAAAAATCTTTTTAAAATATAACTTTGAAATACCAAGAAAAAATGCGGTTAATAAAGGTAAAATGATAACCCAGACAGCCGCTTCCATTATTAACCTCCCAAAAATAAAAATTATCCTCTCAATTTTCGAATCTCATCAATGTTTAACGTTCTATATCTTTTATGTATCTTAATCACCACCGCCAGCATGACAGCTGTAACACTTCCCCCGATAACGATGGTAGTTAGGGCCAGTGCCTGAGGGATAGGATCGACTACTATTTCATATCCTTTGTCTAAAATAGGAGCAGTTCCATCCGGTTTATAACCTACGAGCATTAATAACAAAATCAAAGAAGATTCTACAATAGTAAATCCAATAACAATTTTTATTAAATTTTTTTTGGTAATGATCGTATACATTCCTAGACAGAACAAAATGATTACGACAACATATGGTATTTCCACTATTATTTCTCCTTAATCAAACTATTAAAAATGATGGCCAGACCAGTCCCTACTTTTAACCCAATCATTAAATTGATGTAAGGTATTAACCCGGCACTAAACACTTCTCCGGCATTTCCCGTTCCGAAATGGGCTTGTCCGCTGGCAAGAAAATTGCTTCCAGTGAATACGCCTAGTAATCCCAGTAAAACAATACCTATAGCTCCTATATCTTCAACTAACTTTTTTGGGGCGGGTTTGAATATATATTCAGAGAATTCAACACTATAGGTTATTGTCAGCAGAATGGGAATGATAGACAGAACAACTCCTCCAACAAAACCACCGCCTGGACTAAGATGACCAAATAATATTAAGTACGCTCCTAAAACGGCTAAAAATGGGATAATCAATTTTACCGTATGATTAACAATACTTTTAAATGTTGTACCAAGCATTGCTGCTTTACTTATAGGAACCAGAAAAGCTAAAATAGTAGCAGCAGTTAAAATCACCGTTGCTTCACCCAAAGTATCAAAAGCTCGGTAATCATATAGGACAGATGCAACTAAATTTGTCGCCCCGGTTTCCTGTACCCCTTCAGAAATATAGTGTTCAGATAAATATCTTTTACGATCGCTATCAAGATTATGTATTTCATAAAATAAGAATAATAAGAAAATAGCGAACGTTATAACAAGGCCTATTTTATAAAGCTTTTTAAACCTTTCATTTAGTCTACTCATTTCGTCAATACTCCGTTTTATTTATTGTAATTACAAAAAAAGCAGTCGTTAAGCCAGTAGTCATTATTGCTCCAGCGAGAGCAACACCCGGAGCTTGGAGTATGATAAAAATAATTACTAGAATTGCACCGAATAGGGGGAGAGTAATTACGGAATTTGATAGATCTTTAGTAAATACCATAAAAAATGCGGTAATTATTAAAAATAGTAATAACAGATAAAATATGATATCTATCACGACTTTACCTCCAATCACTTATCGAAATCTTTTTTTGTAAATGTTTTGGGTATAAGATTATAATTATTATCAGAACTGGCGATGACATGAATTGCTATCGGATTCGTGATGAATAAAAAAATCATGATGACAATTAGTTTTAAAGAAACAAAACTAATGCCTTCGAGTACGATACATCCCATGAAAACTGAAATACCTCCGGCCATCAGGCATTTAGATCCAGCATGTAATCGGGTATACAAATTAGGAAAACGAATCAATCCCACAACAGTACTTAACAAAAAATAAATACCTGTTATAAAAAATACAAAAACAAATAATTGTCTTACACTATGAATGAAATCAATCACCAACTCCACCTTTCCATGGTTTTCTTAAATATTTAGCCATAATTAAAACATTGATAAATAAGAAAACCCCATAAACTAAAGCCACATCAATAAAAATTTTTCTTTCAAAATAATAACTTAATAAAACTAAAACTAGTAAAAACATGACACCTATACAATTCATAGCAACTAGTCTATCAGGCAGACTGGGACCTTTAATGACTCTATAAAAAGTTAAAAAAGCAGATAAAACAATTGCAAGTATTAAATAGAGCACTACTATCACACTCCACATTGAATAAAAAAACATAAAATAATCAGGTACTTAAAAGAGGATGTTCAAAAAGCTGAATTAATCAACTATTTTCGCAATCAAATTATGATGCTTACGAATACGTGCTTTCTTTCTTTCTTCTTCATCGTCACTGTGAACATCGATCCAGTGAATAACATAATGTTTATTTATATGATCGAAATCCATAGCCAGAGACCCTTGAGTGAATGTAATAAAATTGGCTAAAATTGCAATACTGTTTGAATTTTTAAGAGATGTTTTTATGCTAACGATTCGGGGAGAAAATGATGGTTTAATTTCAAATGCATGTCTGGATACTTTGACTGCAGATAAAAATACATCATAGATAAAAGCACTGATCACCAAAAATATGTAATATATTTTTAAAAAAAATTCTTTCGTCCCATATTTCATTTGTACTGATCTATGGACGTTATCTGCTAACATAAGCGATATAATAGAACAAATTATAGTACCCAACAAAAATACCTCGATATTAACGCGGCCTGCAAAAACAAACCATAATGCCAAAGTTATAATAAATGTTAATAATTTTTTCTTCAAATTATGTACCTCACTTTAAATTTAGTGAAATTGGCTACCACAGTTGTAATCAATGGAAAACAAATTTAGTAGTTCTTATTATTACCATAGGATGAGTTATTATTCTTAAAATATTAAATTCTAAGGATAAGGAGAAATCCAATCCGGTATTTTCGTTTTTTGGGTATCTACAACTGTAGGCATGTTGAATATTCGGCCACAAAGAGAAGGAATACGTTATTCTATATAGTAAAGGAGTTGTTTATTGCAAGAGAGTACAGAGGGTGGTGGAAGAAGTGAATATTTTAACTTAATACTAAAGGATTATATACCAGATTTATTTGATAAGTATTCTTTAAGTAATGGATTTACAAATTGGAAAGACAAAACTTTTAATAGTGATTCTATTTGAATTAGGGGAAGTAATTGTTTTCTTTGTTTCCATAGGTAATAATCTTACAACTAATAATGTTTGGAGGATAATGATGAATTTCAGCTAGAGCCAAATTAGATATAGATTTAATCAGCGATTGTGCTCTGAAGAACTTAAAAATTTCCAAAACAGCTATACACTTGATCTTTCACCTGACTCCTTACGTGGATCATGACGGTCGTATTCACCTGGATGAAGAAGATGTATTGTGACCGACGTGCATTCAAAACGGAAAGAATCAATCGCTTTCTTTTTGGATTCAAAATCATATGTGTATACACCTGAGTGGTGGCAAGTGACTCATGCCCAAGGAGTTCCTGTAGGGTCCTCAGATCCACTTTTTCTTTAGATATAGAAGATGGATTCCCATGCTCATCTTTCGTTTGAATGTTCCCTTGTTGCAATAATAACGTCGCAAACGTATGGCGTAAATGATGCAGCGAAAAAAGGTGAGGGGGAAGACTTGCTTCTTTTAATACACGTTTAAAAATGACATGCAATCCACGTGGATTGAGTTTCTTCCTGTTTTTAGTTATGAAAATCGCTTCTTCAGAGTGTACTTGATACGGTTCTAAAGATGCTTTGTACTCTTTTAATAACGGAACCATCATGGAGTGAAGGGGGAGGAGGCGTTCTTTCTTTCCTTTCCCATAGATCCCTGATGGTTTCATTATAGAAATCGAGCTGTTTAAATCCACGATTTCTTGTCGTCTCATGCCTGTTGTAGCCAATAGTTTGATCATAACTTGATTACGAAGAGCAAGAGGATGAATATCTCGTTCTACATAAGCAAACAGTTGTCTGACTTCTTCTAAATTCATGTAAACCGGAAGCTTAGAATCGGATTTTGGTGCTTCAATCCCAGCTGTAAAGTCATGAGAGATCAATCGTTCTTTCACACAAATGTGTAGAACGCTTGTGTTTTTCTAGAAACTGACCAAACACGGTTAAACCATACTCATAGGAACGAATGGTTTTAGGTGAGTAATTTTGTTCGACTTCTAAATACAATAAAAATTCATCCATAGCTTGCGGGTATTGCATCGTGTAACAACCTCCTTAGAATAAAGTTATAAGGACGCTCCTAACCCTTATATCCCGACCCTAGGAGTTATCTGGCCGGTACAGGAGGTTATCCTGACGGTCCAGGTTATTATCAGGAAGTTAGTTCCTGATAATGTTTATTATGAGAATGACAAGCGACACAAAAGTCCTGACACAAAACCTGTTGGTATTACTATCTTTTATAGTAACCAATCTGGACTTTTGTGTCATTTTTTTTAACACAAAATTGATTACAACCTTGTAAAATGGCACAAAAGTATTAACAACATTGAAAAAAGCCATAACTAACCCTTATTTCATTAAAGGGCCATTTAATGAAATAAGATTTTCGAACGAAATTGGATTATTATGTTATTATTGTTTTGAGATTTTGGAGAAATTGCTATCTAAAGAAGCAGAACAGAATAAATGGATTTTGTGGTGATGTAGAGGTAGATTGGTAAAGGGAGATGCACAAATGAAAAATATTTTTAATCAATTGCATTCAGAGGAAATTTTAGACCGTATTGACAAATTAAGTCCAAATTCAAAACCTCAATGGGGTAAAATGGATGTTGCCCAAATGCTAGCACATTGCTCATCCTTTCAAGACATTGCAATGGGACACTCTTTTCCAGCAAGAGGTTGGTTAGGAATATTAATAGGAAACTTTGTGAAACCAATTTTTTATAACGACAAGCCATTAGCCCAAAATATGTCCACAATTCCGACCATTTTGATTGTAGATGAAAAAGAATTTGAAACAGAGAAGGAAAAACTGAAACAAAAAATTATAACTTTCCAAAATAATGGTCCAGAGAAGTATACGACTCATCCACATCCTTTTTTCGGTAAACTTACTTCCGAGCAATGGGGAAAAGGAATATATAAGCACCTTGACCATCATTTAAAACAGTTTGGAGTTTAGTTAGTTTTTAGAAATATAAATAAAAGTTGACCAAAGAGAAAAGTAACGAAATGCCTTAACGGCTTAGAAATAAATAATTACCTTATTGTTAAAAAGAAAATTCTTTCTTCAACTAAAGGATCCTTTTCTTTATCATCTGTGGATCCTTTATCTTACATAATGATCTAGGCGCGTTTATTGAAGAACGCGTCCTTTTCCTGTATCGGGCCATTTTCTGGAGTGAAGTATTGTGAAAAATATGGAAATTTGAACTAATTGTTATTAAGCTTAAGGGAAGGATTATGGAATAATCCTTTAAAATAGTATTTGCCGAGAAAAATTTCGGAAATAGTAGGAGGATAGATTATGAAGTTTGTATTAATATTTGGACCACAAGCAGTTGGTAAAATGACAGTTGGAAATGAGCTAGCAAAAATTACTGATTTAAAGCTATTTCATAATCATATGACAATTGATTTACTTGAGCCATTTTTCGGATTTAGTCCTGAAATGTGGAAATTATCCAGCTTATTTCGTGAAGAAATTTTTAATTCCTTTGCATCAAGTGATAAGTATGGAATGATTTTTACTTTTGTATGGGCTTTCAACCAAAAAGAGGACTGGGGAAATGTTGAAAAAATGTGCAGCATCTTCAGCTCTAAAGGGGCTGAAATATATTTTGTTGAGTTGGAAGCTGGGACCGAAGAAAGACTAAAACGGAATAGAACACCATATAGACTTGAACAAAAGCCAACAAAAAGAAATATTGAACAGTCTGAACAAAATTTATTAAGCACCATGGATAGCCTTAGATTGAACTCTGAAAGAGGAGAAATCGATAAGGAAAATTATATGAGAATTAATAATGAAAATTTGGAAGCTGAAGTGGTAGCCAAAATGATTAAGGAACGATTTGAATTATAAATTACGCTTATTCCAGAATAGGGCGCTTTCCTGTAGTAGTAGATATTGCGCTTTTTTGCTTTAAAGGGCCAAATTGTTTGAATAACGATTCCACGAATACTTAATACTTATTAGAAAAATTACTTATGCTAAGAGCAGGTTTGTTCAGGAAGGATTAAATTTTGTGTCTTGTAAAACTAAAGTTATTTACTATATTTTAAGAATGGTCCAAAAGGCCAATTTCTTGAGTGTTTCTTCTTAGTCTTCAGTTTTACAAGATCCTCTGGCACATCTGCAATAATTGAATGGAGATCCTGATAATCCTGTTTTATGTTTTCAATATAAAAAAGACCACTATCAGTTTGTTTGGCTTCTTTAGTAAATTCCGGCCATAAATCAATATAAGGCTTTCCTATAACTGCAGCATTCCCCAATTTTTTTGGAAAGCCTCTCCACCAAGTATCACCTATAGAAAACTTTGCCTTTCTCATTTCACCATAAAACGGTTGTAATTGGTCTGAAGCTTTTAACCAAAATCGCTTTAATTCCGTAGGCCATCCAGGCTGGTTCATCACTTCCTCCAAAAACTCCACAGTGATATATGAAGCCCTAAAACCTTCACGTGTGGCACCTATTTTAGGTGGGATTTGAATCGAAATATAAGTAAATGGTTTGCTGGGATACCAAACAATGACTTCATGTATATGCTCGGATACAAACTGAATAAAATGTTCTTTTCCTTTTTCGGCCAATATAAATTGTGGCGGCTCATAAATTCCATATCTTCTAGGTAATGCTTCAGGCAATGTTGATTCAATAAATTCTAAAAATGCTTTAAAGCCATCTTTTATAAAATTGTGGTCTTTCATGAACCACCATGTCATTTGGAGACAATCCGGATCGTCTTTTACTTTGATGGTTTCTAGCCTTTTCACGCCAGTTGGGGAAGAAATTGTTCCTCGTTCATCAAAAATAATTCCATGTGATGATTGAGCAAGGATTTTAGAAATTTTCTTAAGTATCTGAAACGCTCGTTTTGGTGCACCTAATGGTTCTAAAATAATTTCTGTAAAATACTTAATGCCTGGAAGTTTGCTAACTACTTCTTCTGGTATATCTTCTTCCATTACTTCTAGAGAGTTACCAATCATAATCTGAAAATTTGGACCTTCAAATATGATTCCCTCATTCTGCCGTTTAATATTTTCTTGGTTAAAGATTTCATTTTCAAAAGTAGTTTTATTTACAGACCATATGCTAATGTCGTAACTCATTTTTTCATTCCTTACTTAAAGTAATGATTACTTCTAATGAACTAATCCCATGATTAATTACTAAAACCATTTTAAATATGATTCATTTATTATATCAAAACCTGATAACTTCTATTCAGTAAGCATTTTATTACATTCCTTCTTTAACTAATGCCATATGCAAGCATGCTTTAACAGCCTTTGATCTTCCTCAAATGGGCGCATTTCACAATGAGTTGTGCTTTTTCAAGATCAGTCTTATACAAATTTTGTAGAGGAAATGAACCCCTATATTCAAAATTAATCAAAAGGATTATAATTTTGTAAACAAATTGGGATTGACCTTGATTTAATGATTCGGGTGAAACAGAGGAAAGAGGAAATGGATTATGTTTCTTAATATGTTATGGACAATTTATTTAGGGATACTTGGTGCTGTTGTTATTGGATATCTGATTAAAGGTAAATATAAGACTATTCCAGCAAAATTAGATTTTGTAATCTCGATTATCACTTGGATTGGTCTTTTCGGTTACGTAACAAATATTCAAATAATTAATACTTCTTTATGGAAGATCGTGTTTTTTGGGGCTTTATTTTGGGACCTAATCTACAGTTTCTTTCTAGCTGACTATGGGGAGGAGTTCAAGGATGTTTCAACTCTAGTCAAATACATTATTATTGCTGTATTATTTGTACTTTTACTCGGACCATTATATTTTGGTCTCTATAAGTACGCATTCTAATTAGAGATGTAGAAATATCACCTTCCTGATTACTTATAAATATATAATATTAAAAGCATAAGATAATATTTTATATTTAATTTTTAATTAACGGGGTGCTTTCCTTAAATATCGATCTTAAACAATCGGGCGCGTTTATTGAAGAACACGTCCTTTTCCTGTATCGGGCCATTTAATAGAGGAAGGCTTATTGAGCTAATTTCAAACAACGAGAAAAATCAAAGCCATTAGGGGTTTCACCTAATTTTATTAACAATATTGACAGATTGGATTAAGAATCTTAATATTTATGTTAACTAAATGTTTTGATAGGTTAACATTTATAAGACGATACAGGAGGATAAAAGGATGCAAGGGGGAAAGTATTACAGCGTTAGAATGAGAGCTGCTAAGGATGGCTCTCATGAACAAGGTGGAAACCACATATCTGGCGGAGAACTGCTTTCCACCTTTAGCGATATAAATTATGCTGTGAATTCTTTATTGAAAAAGGGATTAACTCATTCAAGAGGAAGACCGGATTTTATGCAGATTCAGTTTGAATGTATTAACGAGCCTATAAAACTAGTTCATCCCTTGAAAATCGAGACAAATGAAGTGGAATCAGCAGAAATAGGGCAAGCATTAGCTAGGAAACTATTGCAGCAATTGGGGATACCGAGAAAAAGCATCGAAAAAGCGTATAAATTAATCACTGAAAATTCAGGAATGAGAGGGGCTATATTGTTTGATATTCATTTAGGCGAGCGAATTGATGATAGAAACGAAAAAGGCGTGCGTGTTTCTAGAATGGACTGGTTGGACGCTAATTTTGAAAAATGGGCTGACCACTTCGAAGTGCCACGAAGTCCAAAAGTAAAGGAGGCACTTGTACTAGCGGGAAAGGCAAGTAATCATCCAGCTACAATTGCAGAATTATGTTGGTCAGATGACCCTGATTATATAACAGGCTATGTAGCAAGTAAAAAGCTTGGCTATCAACGTATCACAAAGCTCAAAGAATTTGGGGATGAACGAGGCTGTCGAATCTTCTTTGTTGATTGCTTAGAAGCTCTGGATTCATACATACACTATCTAGAAAAACAGCCTGTTTTCATTCAATGGGAGGAATAGGATGACACAAGAATTAGATGAGGTAACAAATGTTGAACTTTGATGAATGGTTAGATAAGCGATTAGATAGGACAAAAGCGGCTAGTTTGTATCGGAAGCTGCGAACAATGAATACTGCTCCTCAACCGGAAATGTCTATTAATGGGCAGAAACAAATCGTCTTTTCATCAAATAATTATTTAGGTTTAGCAAATGACAAACAATTGATCTGCGCAGCGGAAAAAATACTTAATGATTTTGGTGTTGGAAGCAGCGGCTCAAGATTAACTACTGGCAATTCTGAGTGGCATGAAAAACTTGAAGAGCGAATCGCAAGCTTTAAGCAAACGGAAGCGGCCCTTCTATTTTCAAACGGCTATTTAGCTAATGTCGGTGTACTGTCATCATTACCTGAAAAGGCGGACGTACTTTTAAGTGATCAATTAAATCATGCGAGTATTATTGATGGGTGCCGATTATCAAAAGCTGACACGGTCATTTATAACCATGTCGATATGGCTGATCTTGAAAAAAAGCTGTACGAAACAGAATCTTATCAGCGACGTTTTATTGTAACAGATGGAGTTTTTAGTATGGATGGCACGATTGCACCTCTTGATAAGATTATGGCACTTGCTAAAAGACATCATGCTTTCGTTATTGTTGATGATGCACACGCAACAGGTGTTATCGGAGAAAACGGCAGGGGGACAAGTGAATATTACGGGGTTTTTCCCGATGTGGTAATCGGTACCTTAAGCAAAGCTATTGGCACGGAAGGCGGTTTTGTCGCTGGTTCGCAAGTGCTAATAAACTTTCTGCTTAACCATGCAAGAACTTTTATCTTTCAAACAGCGATCCCGCCATCCAGCTGTGCCGCTTCGTATGCAGCCTTGGAGTTAATTGAGCATTGTAAAGAAAAGCGACAACAACTGCTTTCAAATGTAAAAAAGATAAAAGCTAGTTTAGAAGAAATGGGTTATACCGTGAAGGGTGACTATACACCAATTATTCCTGTGATCATTGGAGATGCCAGAAAGGCTGTAATTTTTGCTGATAAACTGCAGGAAAGAGGAATATACGCTCCAGCTATTCGTCCACCAACAGTAGCAAAAGGGGAAAGCCGTATTCGGTTAACAGTTACAGCAGACCATCGTTCAAAAGAAATAGATTACATGTTAGAGTCATTTCATTTAATCGGAAAAGAGTTGAATATGATTTAATGAAGGTTTTTTTGTAACAGAACAGATACAGGAGTTGGAAAAACGATTATATCCTATAGACTTGCAGAAGCATTAAAAGAAAAGAATTAAACTAATCTCTTAGAAAATAGCCAAAAATAACGTGATTGTATTTGGAGGCAGACATGACAAACAATTTAGATCCAACGATACCATTTTCACTTACTTCTCCTGAGTTTATAAGAAACCCTTATCCCTTTTATGATAGATTGCGTTCCGATAATCCTATATATTGGGGGAATCTATTAAAATATCCTGGATGGTATGTAACCGGATATGAAGAGGCGATAGCGATTCTTAAAGATACCAGATTTAAAAACCGAATCCCTTTGCCTCAAACATCCAAAAAATATGAGCACCTTAAAAATCTGCAGAACGATATGATGCTTTTTAAAAATCAACCTGACCATATGCGATTACGTATGCTCGTTAGTAGAGTATTTACAACGAGAGTTATGGAAGCTTATCGACCTTATATAAAAGAAGTTGCAAATGACTTACTTAATCTGGTGCAGAATAAGAAAAGAATGGATGTTGTTTCAGATTTTGCATTTCCGTTAGCAAGCCTCATTATAGCCAAAATATTAGGGGTGCCAGCAGAAGATCGATTTCAATTTAGAGAATGGTCTATAACCTTAATCCAAACAATTGATCTTACTCGATCGAGACAGGCGTTAGCAAACGCTAACGAAACAACCATAAAATTACTAGACTATTTTAGAGATCTGATCAATAAGCGGAAAGATAACCCTCAAGATGATCTCATCAGCATGTTAATTAAGGAGGAGCAGGAGGGTGACAAATTAACTGACGAGGAATTGCTGGCAACATGTATTTTACTTGTGATTGCTGGACATGAGACAACGGTAAATCTCATTAGCAATTCGATCCTTATCCTACTGAACCACCCTGAGCAACTAATAAAGTTAATGGAGAAACCAACTCTTATTGAAACGGCAGTTGAGGAGTTTTTACGCTATGAGAGCCCAACACAGATGACAGCCAGGATTGCATCGGAAGACATTGAAATAAATGGAACTGCCATTAAAAAAGGTGAGCATGTTTATGTCCTTCTGGGTGCTGCCAATCGAGATGCGAAAAAATTCATTGATGCTAATAAGATCGATATCACTAGGAATCCAAATCCCCATCTTGCATTTGGACATGGCATTCATTTTTGTTTAGGTTCCTCATTGGCGCGTATAGAAGCACAAATTGCGATTCAAACACTGCTGCAACGATTACCTAACCTTTCAATTGCTGCCCCTGACTTACAATGGCGAAAACTTATTGGTTTTAGATCACTAGCAGAACTGCTAATTATTTTTGAGTAAGAGTTGGGTTGGAAGCATAGGGGACAGTGTCAGGCTTATTTAAAATTACTAGGTCCTACCAATAAACATATGGGTGAGCCGAATGTCTTAATTAGGACGCGTACGGTTTGATAAGCGGGAAGCCTTAAGAAAGGTTTCCCTGCTTTATTTTTAATTGAAGCAAAAAAACTCGGTTCCTTTTTTAGGAGATGTTTTGAAAAGAAATTGAGGATTAAAAGGGTTAATTGATCACTTCATCTTTTAGAATGTTAGTAATTATTATAAATGCATAATATTCAAGAATCGGGCGCTTACCTGGAACAAGGTAAGCTTCTTTTTTGTGAAATTAATCATTGAGTTAAAGGTGTGAATTTGAAATAATTGGTATTAAGTTAAAGGACAGAATTCTAGAAGACGGGCAAATGAGATAGTAATCTGAAGGTGAAAAGGGGTAGAAACCGTGATAAAAAGAACATTAAATGATATAAAAAGATTGGTTTCTGGGATTGAATTAAAGTCAAATTTTGAGGATGTTTTAATTAACGGTGTTTCGATCGACTCCAGAACCTGTACCAAGGGAAAATTATTTATCCCAATTGTACGAATAAAAGAGGGTCATACTTTTATTGGAGATGCAATAAAAAAGGAGAATCTGCTTGTTTATAGGAAAAAGGTCGTCCCAATCCACCTATTGACATTCCTGTTATCTTTGTAAATGACACTAAGATTGCTCTACAGAGTTTAGCTGGAGGTTATCGTGAACAACTTTCAGTTAAAGTAATTGGTGTTACAGGTAGCAATGGAAAAACAACTACGAAAGATATGATCCATTCCATCCTCACTACCAAATTTAAAGTTCATAAAACAAAAGGGAACTTAAATAGTGAATATGGTTTTACCTCTAACGTTATTATCAGTTTCGGAAGATGCTGAAGTAGTAGTCTTAGAGCTGGGGATGAGTAACAGAGGTGAGATAGAAGTATTGTCAAAGATTGCTCAGCTTGATGTTGGGGTTATAACTATGGTAGGTACTTCTCATATTGCTACACTGGGTTCTAGGGAAGAGATAGCGAATGCCAAACTAGAAATAAAATTTGGAATTAAAAAAAATGGACTTCTTGTTTTCTATGGTGATGAAGAACTCTTAGTGAAAAATCTAAAGGATAACGAGAACAAAGAAATAAGGTACTCTACATTTTGCGTAACAAATAAAAATGATATTTATCAGACAAATGTTCAATCGAATTCAGGGAGAATTGATTTTACAATAAACTCTGATGATGACCTCGTTTATTCAATAAATTTGATTGGAAAGTATAATGTAAATAATGCATTAGCAGCAATTTCAGTTTCAAAGGAATTAGGTCTTAGTAACAAAGAAATATTAAATGGATTAAAGAAGCTTCAACTAACAGGTATGCGAATGGAAGAAATCAAATCCGATGAAGGATTTACAATCATTAATGATGCTTGGAATGCCAGTCCTACTTCCGTCCAAGCAGCTGTTGAAACATTTGATGATCTTTCAGGGTATAACAGAAAAATATTAATACTAGGGGATATGTTGGAACTAGGTGAAAAAGAAGTCGATTATCATAAAGAAATCGGGCTGAAAATTGCCGAAAGTAAATTTAATTATTTGTTTACTTATGGTGATTTAGCAAAATATATTGCAGTAGAAGTTCAAAAAAAACTTGGATCGGGAAAGGCTAAGGCATTCGAGGATAAACAATCATTAATTAAACAAGTCAGGGATATTTTAGGTGAAAACGATGTGATACTAGTTAAAGGGCCAGATAATTGAATAACTTCTTGTTAAAATTTGGGGGATTTGAAATAATTGTTATTAAGTTAAAGGACAGTTTTCAGGAGTAAAAAGAATCACCAGTTAATCAATAAAAGTGGATTTCTTTTGATCAATCTTTTTTACAAAATTGATTGTTTTTATTTGCTCTAAAATGAAGGTTTGCCGAGGAAGGGTTTTTAGAGAGACATCGGATACTTATAGGAGATTGGAGGAAGAATCGTGATGGAAAAAGTAATAGTTATCGGAGGAAGCATTGCTGGGAAACTAGTTGCTAAAGCCCTGTCACATACCTTTCGACAAGTAATCATTGTGGAAGCTGGTCAAAGATGGAAAGAAAAAGCTCCTAGGAAGAGAGTGCCACAAAGCTATCATCCTCATGTCTTATTAAAAGGAGGAGAAGAAGCAATTGAGAAAATCTTTCCAAACCTTCTTGATCAATTAAAAGAAGACGGGAGTATTGTAAATAATTTTACAAGAGATTTGAAGTGGCATCATTTTGGGTTCTGGAAACAACGGTTTCCAGGAGAATTAGTTATGCTTCAACAAAGCCGCCCTATGTTAGAGTGGCAATTACAACACCATATTGATCAAGTTTCCAATATTACAACCAGGTACGAAACAATGGCCGAGCAACTAATATTAGATCATCAACGTAATAAAATATCTGGAGTACAGGTACGTTCTCTGAAGACAAGAAGAGAAGAAGCCCTTCTTGCAGATATGGTTGTTGATGCTAGCGGGTTTGGTTCAAAGAGTATAGAGTGGCTAAAATCATACAGTATTAAGGTTAGGGAAGAAAAGGTGTGGATTCAACTTTTTTATGCCACAAGACTCTTTCGTCTGAAAAATCGAGACCGTCCAGACTGGTGTAATCTTCTGATTTCTCCTAGTTTTCCTGAAAACCCTTACGGTGCATTTATTCAAACGATTGAAGATAATCGCTTCTCTGT
This sequence comes from Rossellomorea sp. GQ25, assembly GCF_059758515.1. Lineage (NCBI taxonomy): Bacteria > Bacillati > Bacillota > Bacilli > Caryophanales > Bacillaceae > Rossellomorea > Rossellomorea sp. GQ25. The sequence continues at coordinate 544,879 of NZ_JCAXEQ010000001.1, forward strand.
TACCTTTAGTGGTTACGCCAATGAACGTGCGCCAAAAACAAATGAGGAATTTTTTGCTTATGCAAAAAGGTTACCCGTCACTGACGTTCTTCATTTTCTAGAACAAGTGGAGCCAGTTTCAGAGATAAAAATATATAAGATTCCTTATCAGGTTCGTCGACGTTTTGACCTTGCAGATGTCCCCGAAGGTTTCCTGGTTGTTGGGGATGCTCACTGCCGCTTTGATCCGGTATTTGGGCAAGGGATATCTGTTGCTGCTATGGAAGCCTTAGAGTTACAGAGTTATTTTAAATATTTTGCTTATTCCGATAAAGGGTTTACCAAAACATTTCACAAGAAAATTTCTAAGTTGATTGCAACACCATGGGAGATGGCAATTACAGAGGCATTTCGCCACCCCGATATTAATGGGAACAGACCCCTTATGCAGCCGTTTAAACAGTGGTATAGCAAAAAAGTATTTCAGCTTTCGGCTTTTGATCCGGAAGTTTATCTCAGATTAGTAAGAGTAATGAATTTAATTCGGCCCCCCTTCCACCTTTTCCACCCTAAAGTAGGGTTTGCTATATTTGCCAACCGGAAGAAAAAGATTAAGAATCAAATAAATGCTAAGAAGCCAACATCCTATGAAAGATAAGCTACGATATTGGATTACCTAGGGGAATTCATGCCCTAATAAACGCGGAACGACTCACTTGAAAAAATACTTAGACCTCAACATAGAATACTATGGTTGGTTACCACTTAGGATGAAGTAAGGTAGAAATTAATGATCAGACTCATATAGTAATTTAATCTTAATTACTAGAAACTTCTTCACGAAGGGCGCTTATCTGTAGTAAGGTAAGCGTTTTTTTTACGCAAAAAAGATTGAGATGAATGTCTGATTTTGAAATAATTGGTATTAAAAAATAGGGCAGGATTACTGAACAAGAAACAAAGAGGGGGTTAAGAATATGTTTGATTTACATAATCTTGGAAGTCTCGTACTTGGACTAATTGCTTGGATACTTCCTATTGTTAATCTAACGCGAGGTAATAAACAGAAAAATAAGAGTTGGATTGCTATTTCCATTACTAGTCTTAGTGCTTGTGGTATTTCGATATGTTTCAAGGTTCTTTATATCTATCATCAGGTAACGGTCGAGGATTGGGGTGCTCTTATGGACACTATGTATGCTGTGGCGTTTGCCTCATTAGCTCTTCTCATAGTAACTATATCGTAATGAAGGAAGAGTAGGACAACTTTGTGAAGAAATGTACTTAAATAAACGGGGGGTAGCTGAAAATTAGGCAGCTAATCTCCAGCTATCCTTTATTTCATAAAGGGAAGTATTAAATTTAATAAAATTTGTGGTGTTGTTGGAGGTAATATTTTTGTTTTTATTGTTTATAATCATTACAGCAAGCTTACTAGGATATTTTTTAATTCCATTGGATGGAATTGGTTTTGTTCTTGCTTTTGGAATTATTCTGGAATGTCTTGTGAGAGTACTTTATCTTTTAAACGAGATTCACCAGGAACTACTAAGAAAATAGGTGATTATGTACTTGTTCTGTTATTGGGGCAGGTTTGTGGAAGAAGAACACATAGGGTGTATTTGTAATAAAATTAAGTAAAAGCCGTTTGGAGGAGCAAAACTTGAACACCGAGATTTTGAGTTTTAAAGAAAAAACAATCAAAGCAATTGATGTTATGAGGCTATATAATGATGTAGGTTGGTGGGAAGAAAGGGTAGAGCAAGATATAGAAGAGATGTTAAACAAAGTACAGTCAGTGGGAGCGTGGAAAAACGATACTCTAATTGGTTTTGCAAGGGCTGTTACAGATGGAAAGTTTAGAGCGTATGTTGAAGAAGTTGTTATACATAGTTCATATCAAAGGGAACGTATAGGTATAAAACTGGTATCAAAATTGTTAGATGACCTATCACATATTGATGTAATCAGTTTGTTTTGTGAGCAACATTTAATACCTTTCTATGAAAAAAACAATTTAAAGTACAGTAAATCACAATTTGTTATGCATAGAAAATAACAGATGCTACAAATATTCCTTCTTCAACAAACGGGGGCAATAACTGAAGATCAACCGATGATCTCCGGCTATTGCCCATCTTCAATTATTGGGGCAGGTTAATTCAATAATCGGAAGGAAAAAGGTATATAGAAAGGGAACTATTTGATATACCGGATTAAATAAAGGAGAGAAAGCTATGAGTAAATCATTTATTGAACAAGTACATTATATTAGAATTCCTGTAAAAGATTTAGAACTGTCTGCAAAATGGTATAGAGATGTATTAGGGCTTCAGTTACTAAACAATACTGAGGAACTTGCAATTTTAAAAGTGAATGAAGGACCTTTCTTACTTATCTTAGTTCCTACCGAAGATGAAACATTTGCACATTTTACAATTGATAATGAACAAGAATTTGGCATTGGCTTTACAAGTCCAGAATTATCTAAATTTCATCAACACTTAATTGATAATCAAGTTAAGGTCGAGGATATAAAAGAAGATAATGGTCACGCCTTTTTCCACTTTTATGACCCAAATGGTAATAAACTTCAAGTACACTGGTAAGATTATAATAAATAAATTACCTTATTTCATTAACGGGGGCGATAGCCGAAGATCGGGCAGCTGATCTCCGGCTTTTTCTTTGCTCCGTTTACGGGCAGGTTAATGGAAGATTTACATCTAAGTTTTAACTTAAAGGAGTGGTAACATCAGAAAATTATTAGTAATGCTATTCATACTATTTATATTTATTATGACAGGTTGTTATGGCAGGGAAAGGGATGAAAATCATATCCTACGTGGAGAATCTTCCTCTTGGAAAGCCAATCTAGAAGTGGTGTTTGCAGCTGACCGAGATATGTACCATATAGGTGGGAATTTACAATACAAACCTAATTCAGTTCCAAAAGAAGTCAATTATTATATCTCCCATCCCAACGGTAAAGGTTCTGGTATGTCAAGAGGCAAAAACATCAAAATCCCTAAAGGGGGAGGAACACTTCTTAGTTCAGAGGATGAAATTGCAGCCTTTGCCGAGAAGGTTACTTTACGAGTAGAGTGGAAAGGTGAAAATGGAGAAATATTTGAGGAAACGATACCTTTAAATTAATATGGTTGGGTGCATCTGCCACCTTCAATTATTGGACAGGTTTGTTGAATAAAAAAACTATAGTAAAAGGTCACTTTTGACTCAAAGTGTGCCATCAAAAGAGACGGCTTTCTCCGCCTAATTTAGGCTATCAAGTTTCTCAGAAATAGTTTTTAGTATATTGTTTCGTTCCTTTTGGGTTTTGAGAAATTTAATTAGAAACCAAACTATAAATGAAACAAGACCCACGTAAAACAGGATTGTCATGATGGGAATAATTGAAAAAAATGAAAATGCCATGTCTTGGTTTAATGATTTTTCCACATTGAACCCTCTCTCTACTGGTCAATTATACCATGTGAGCAACTGTAGTTTGGAAAGTAATTTAATGAACTATTCGATGATGAACTTCTGTAAAGATTATATTGTTTCTTCTGCTAATGGGGGCAATAACTGAAGATCAGTTTAAGGAGCTCCGGCGATTGTCTTATTCAACAATCGTGGCAGGTTAATGGAATAATTTGAAACTTCAAGTAATTGGGTTCCGTCTAATTAATAAACTTAAGATAAGGGGAATTGAAGCAATGGAAAAGAAAAAAGGAGTAATACCTTCAATAATCTTTGGTTTTATTATTTTGTTATCTATTTTGGTATTAACCTTCTTTATCTTTAATGGAGAAGTCATCCTAGAGGTTATTAAAGACGGATTAACAGACGATGTGCCAGTATCAGCTCAAGATTAATAACTAAGGGGATGTTTTTGAGTTAATCGTCTTATGAAAGGACTGAAACTGTGCACACCAAAAAACTAGATGGAAATCAAAAACTAAGATTTGTGCAAGGCTTATACAGAAAGAAGAAGCATAAAAATGTGAAAAGTGATGAAGATAGCAAGATATGGACAGCGTTTTTTTGGATTTCTGTCTTGATTGCGTTTTTAATTCTTATTACAAGTGAGTTGTTCTTCATTGACCGTGGTGTACCACCACCTGAATTTCTTTCGAAACTAGCCGCAACGTTTCACCGAGTTTTCTGATCGATATTTTAAAACGTCAAAGCCAGGTCGCCTCGTCCTTATAAGGGAGATAGTTATTCCATTAAAGGGGGCTTATCCAGAACAGGATGAGCTTTATTTTAGTTTAAAGTTTTTCTTGAGTAAATTGCTGTATTTTGAAACAATTGGTATTAAGTTAAAGGAGCAGTTTTATGGAGTAACGTTCAATATTTATAAGAGGTGAAAATATGATCAAAAACTATGAAGTTTTAACAAATACACCACCAACATTAGATGAATACATACATTTATGTTCAAGTGTTGGGTGGGAAGATTTTATGAATTTTGATGCTGCAGAAACTTCAATACGGAATTCTGTATTTTCCGTTATTGTTAAAGATAATCATAGCATCATAGGAATGGGAAGAATTGTAGGGGACGGTGCTATTTATTTCTATATTCAAGACATAGTGGTACACCCCGATTATCAAGGAAAAGGTATTGGTAAAGAAATTATGAAGACCTTAATGAGATATCTTGATGAAAATGCACCAGATAAGGCATTTGTAGGTTTGTTTGCTTCAAAAGGAAAAGGTGAGTTTTACGAAAAATATGATTTCAAAAATTACTCACCTAATATGACAGGAATGTTTAAAGTGATTTCTGAATGAACTAAGGAAACATATTGGATTTGTAAAATAACAATTCATTAGATAGAGTTTTTCTGAGTCTTCCGCAATAGGGCGCTAAAGGGGGCTATAGCTGAAGATCGGGCAGCTGATCTCCAGCTTTTTCTTTGTTCCGTTAACGGGGCATTTAATGGAGTAAGACTTTCCAACAATACTGGATATATATGTTATTATTGTTTGAGATTGTGAAGAAATGTACTTAAGCTAACGAGCAGTATTGTTTAATATTGAAAAGAAAAGGGGTTATTTGATGGTAACGTGATGAGACTGTCCGAAGCCTGGGAAAAGTATCAGTTAGATAAGAAGATTGAAGGGTATTCTCCGTTAACTTTGAAAGCTTATTTTTTTCAATACACTCTTCTTTTATAACACTTTGGTGATATCAGCATAAAGTACTTCACAACTGACGAATTGAAGAGTTATCTGATCAATTCAGGAGACCATTTAAAACCGGCGAGCTTGGGGCATCCTAGTCCGATGCATCAGATCCCTTTTTAAGTGGATACATGATGAGGGACATCTTCCGTACAATCCCGCTGCTAAGTTAAAGGAACCGAAGCTAGGAAAAAGAATCCCTAAGTTCCTTACGGATCTTGAAATCGAACACTTAAGGGAAGCTTGCGAGAATTCCTTGGAGAATGCCTTGTTTGAATTTTTTTATTCGACAGGTTGCCGGATAGGGGAAATTGTAAAACTTAACCGGGAAGACATAAACTTCTCAGCGAACTCTGTTAGTGTTCATGGGAAAGGTGACAAAGAGAGGGAAGTGTATTTTAACACTCGCTGTTCCCTTTGGTTGAAACGGTACTTGGATGACCGGGACGATCAAGAGGATTGCCTATTCATAACTGAGAGAAAACCCAAACACCGAATGAGTATTGATATGATTCGATACATTATAAAACGGGTTTCTAAACGAGCCGGTATAAAGAAGAGTATTCACCCTCATCAATTAAGACATAGTTATGCCACTCATCTAATTAATAACGGTGCCCCTTTAGAAGTGATCCAAAGCCTTTTAGGACATGAGAAAAGTGAGACGACAAAGATCTATACTCAACTTAGTGGGAAGCTGCGCCAGGACTTCTATTGCAAATGACATATTATGAAACAGTGCTTTAATAAGGAGTTGTGTCAAATGAATAAAAATAAAAGCACAGAAATAAAACGCTCATCAAAAGCAGAAAACATTCTACCTCAGATCAATAGTAAAACTAAGCTAGGCGACTTACGAAAAATCGCGAAGGACATTAAAAAAGATCACGAACTAGCTATGGAACTTTGGTCAACCGGAGAGTTTTTGCCCAGACTATTGGCAATCTTAATTATGGACAAAAAACTTCTTTCACAAGATGTACTAAATAAGCTTGATAAGGATATGCAGACTCACACATTTGATGAGCGAAATAACTTAATGGATTGGTTAATGGCTAATCAGCTCACCAAAGACAAGAAGAACATTGCATTGATGGAGTTATGGGAAAATAGTCCTTCTGCTCTTCAAAGGCGAGCTTTCTGGTATTTTCAAGGGCGATTGAGATGGACTGGACAAACACCGCCTGATAACACCGCAGACTTACTATCTGCAATTGAAGCTAATATTAGGCAGGAAGAACCGGAAGTTCAATGGGCTATGAATTTCACCGCAGGCTGGATAGGCGTTTATGATGAAAAGTATCGAGCACGTTGTATTAAACTTGGTGAGAAAACGGGTCTTTACAAAGATGAAATGGTATCAAAAGGATGTACTCCCAATTATTTGCCGGAGTTCATTACGATTGAAGTTAACAAACGAATTAATAATTAGTTACCACTGAAAAATTCATAAGGGTTTGATGTGAAAATAAAGGAATTCAAAGCCTCAATATGGACAAGATCTGAAAGTAAGCTTCCAGATCCTTCTTGCTTGGAGGGAAATTTCAAAAATTTATTATGAGAAATTTTGAAATTCGCTAATTTTACCTTTAAAGGCGTTACGGTGAACTGTATCATACTCTAGCTTGGTTCATAGAGTTCGGTGCATTAGATCAATATTCAAATGGGCAAATGATGAATGCAAAGAAGAATCCTGTAGCTAAGTTGAAAGAACCGAAGCTAGGGAAGCGAATTCCAAAGATCCTAACCGAACTTGAAATTGAACATCTCCGTTAGTCCTGTCAAAGTGCCATGGAGTATGCGTTGTTTGAATTTTTCTACTCAACGGGTTGTCGTATTGGCGAAATTGTTAAACTTAATCATGATGATATCAATTTCGCCGCAAGTTCCGTCATTGTTCATGGAAAAGGAGATAAAGAACGGGAGGTGTACTAATACTCGTTGCTCGTTGTGGTTAAAGAGATATCTCGATGAACGTGATGACCAGGACCCTTGTTTGTTCATTACGGAAAGAAGACCAAAAAGAAGAATGAGTATCGAACTAATAAGATACATCATTAAGCGTATCTTCTGGAGCTGGAATTAAGAAGAGTCTACATCCACTTCAATTAGCACAGCTACGCGACGCATATGATTAACAATGGAGCTCCCCTTGAAGTGATACAGAGTTTACCTTTTGGGTCATGAGAAAAGTGAGACTACAAAGATATATGCTCAACTTAGTGGAAAGTTGCGCCAGGATTTCTATTGCAAATATTTTTAAAAGTAAAGAGCTTCAACCCTTGTTGGGTCTGAGGCTCTTTATTCTTGTATCGGGCCATTTAATTTAACAAGGGTGTTGCTCAAGTTGTATGAATTTGAAATAATTGGTATTGAGAGAATTGGGCAATCGATTAGTTTCAAATACATATGAATTTAGAGGTGAGTTGCTGTGTATGAATGGCTTAAAGAAATTGAAGAGCCGATCTATCCTTATAAGGAAGACCCGGGTGAGTTACGAATACAAAGTTTTCAATCGAATACTTCATTATATAAAATGAGCTACATATTTCAGATATTCGCTTCAGTAAACATTATTTTCAATCAAGATTTCCTATCGTCATTTCCTGCGCCAAATAGTCATGCTTTAAAAATAATACATAGTGAGATAGTGCCTCATTACTCAGAAGTAAAGCAGATATTCATTGATGAGAAATTGATTGAAATAAATGTGAGATTTTTGAAAGCAGAATCTCGAAAAATGTTAACTAACTTACTTTCATCTGGTATTCACCCAATTGTGCCAGATTTATATAGAAACATGGAATTTAATATTTCACCATACCCTAGAAAGTTAAAGTATTATTTAGTGAATAAGGAAGAGATTAAACAAAAGGCACTTGATGGAACGGAAGAAATTAGTGAATTTCTTAGGTGTTCATTCTTTGCAAGTAATGGATTACTTTCCTTGATGCCTTCAGGCTGGTTCCTAGATGATTCCTTGAAAGAGTCAGTGACTTTACAATCACTTAGTACCTTTGCAAAGCAAATAATTCTTATGGTTAATGAAAATGATAATCGAGTTATCGCCATTTATATTTATGAATAACTGTACATTCTTCAGTTATCGGGGCAGGATTGTTGAATAAAAGTGATATATTTTTAACCTAACTAAAATGGTATGTTTTATAAAAATATTACAAACATAGGTGGGGAGAAAAATAATGGAGAAAATTAATTATTCAATTTTGGATGTTTTTTCACAAGGAAAATATACAGGAAATCAACTTGCTGTTTTTAAGAATGGTGAAAACCTTTCAGATATTAAAATGCAACAAATAGCTAAGGAGATTAATTATTCAGAGACTACTTTTATTTTATCAGACACAAAAAAAAATAATGGCTATGATGTTCGTATTTTTACACCTAATGAAGAGATACCTTTTGCTGGACACCCGACTTTAGGAACTGCATATATCATTCAAAATGAAATAATAGGGGAACCAATGGAAAAACTTATTTTAAATTTTAAGGCTGGACAGATTCCCGTATCGTTCGATAAACCAGAAAGAATTTTTTGGATGGAACAAAATAGACCCACATTTGGTCGTATTTTAGATGCAAATAAGGTTTCTGCTGTTTTAAATTTAGATAAGGAGTACATAGATAATAGATTTCCTATCCAGGAGGTTTCAACAGGACTTCCCGTAATTATTGTCCCTTTAAAATCCTTAGAAGCAAATAAAAAAGTTAGAATGAATAAAGAAAAATACTATGAGTTAATTGAGCATACTGACGCAAAAGCGATTATGGTCTTTTCTCCTGAAACATATAATGTCGATAATCATTTGAATGTTCGAGACTTTGCAGATTATTTTGGTATTCCAGAAGATGCAGCTACTGGAAGTTCTAATGGATGTTTAGCTTCTTACTTAGTAAAATATCGATATTTTGATAAAAGTAAAATTAATCTTCGTGTAGAACAAGGGTATGAAATTAATAGACGATCTTTATTGTTTTTAAAGGCAAGTGATGAAAACGGCGAAATCACCGTATTTGTAGGAGGAAAAGTCGAAAAAATTGCTCAGGGCGAATGGCTTCTATAATATTAATCTTCCTTTTCCATTTAGCGAGTACGCTTCTGATTGTGAAAAGTAGTACTTAAACTATTGGGTCCTTTACTTTTAATAACTATCTTCAACGATCGGGCGCGATCCTGTTCATTACATGGTAGTATTTTCTCGTAGGAGTCGAAGGATATGGAAAATTATGTACAATAATTAAGGAAATCTATAGGAACTAAACCTATTATTATAGTAGATCAACGATTGCCGAATTTAATAAAAAGCAGGAAATATTACTTTAACATCGTTCTGATACTTAAAATTGGGATTAACTGGGGGAGCGATTGAGCTAGGAGAATCCTTAGAGGAAAATGCCAAACGAGAATTATACGAAGAGACAGGATTGTCAGCAAAGGTTTTTGAGTTTATCGATGTACTTTCCGGAACGGATTTATATTATCAATATCCTCAAAAATAGAGGTTATAAAAATGTATGAATTTAAGCAAGAGACCGAGAAAAAAGAAATGAAGAATAAGGTATACCTTTATTTGTTTGCTATTGCAGTGATAATTAATACATCTGTAGATTTCTTAGGGTTAGGAACAGAAGAGAGTTCTAGTTTACGTGTTAGTTTTAAACTATTTTATCAAGAAAAGGGTAAGCTCCCTTTTTATTAAAAGTTTTCCTTGAGTAAGTTGATTGGTTTTGAAATAATTGGTATTAAGTAAAGGGCAGGTTTCTTAAATAAAGGGGTTATTATTTTGAAGAACACTAAATTAAGAATTGTATGGATTATTCCTAATGTATTCTGTTACCTGATGTTTGTAGGATCTTCAACTTTTATAACATTAAATGTAGAAGGTTTACGAGAAATAAATCGATTAGGTATATGGGTAGTTGCAATGATTATACTTTTCTTAATATGCATTTTCGGTAGTTATAGAATTTGGTCATGGATAAAAGAAGGAAAAATGTAATAATTTTTATTAAGTTAGAGGGGGCAATAACCGTAGATCAGCCAATTGATCTCGGGCTATTACCCTTATTCAATTAATGGGCAGTTTAGTTGAAGATGACATAATTAAATAAATATGATTTATATTAAGGAGACTAATAGTGTTGGATGCAAAATCTATTAAATTCTATGGATTCGGTAGTCCTAAAGACGTTTTAAAAGTTGAATATAAAAACATTGAACCACCAAAAGATAATGAAGTCCTTGTTCGAATGTTAGCACGTCCTATCAATCCTTCTGACTTAATACCGATTAGAGGGGCATATTCTCATCGGATTTCATTACCAAATATCCCTGGTTATGAAGGAGTTGGAATTGTAGAAGATGTTGGTTCTTTAGTTTCCCCTAATCTTATTAGTAAACGTGTTTTACCTTTACGTGGGGAAGGAACTTGGCAAGAATTTGTTAAGACGTCAGCAGAATTTATAGTTTCTATACCTGATTCTATTGATGATTTTACGGCATCACAGATGTATATCAATCCTATTACAGCTTTGGTGACTTGTACGGAAGTTTTAAAATTAAGACCGAATGATGTTTTATTAGTTAATGCGTGCGGTTCTTCTATTGGGCATATTTTTGCTCAATTATCGAAGGTTTTAGGTTTTCGATTGATTGCAGTGACTAGGAATAATAAATATACAGAAGATTTACTCCATCTAGGTGCTTCTTATGTGATAGATACTTCTAAAAATTCGCTTTATGAAACAGTCATTGAATTAACAAATGGAATGGGTGCAGATGCTGCTATTGATTCAGTTGGAGGCTCATCTGGAAATGACTTGGCTTTTTGTGTCCACCCTAATGGGAACTTTTTAACCATCGGTCTTTTATCAGGGATACAAGTAAACTGGGCAGATATTGTAAATAAAGCAAAAGTGAATGCTAATATATTTCATTTACGGAATTGGAATAAAAATGTCTCGATAAATAAATGGCAAGAAACCTTTAATCATTTGATAAGACTAATAGACGAGCAAAAATTATGCTTGATGATGGTAGATTCTAAGTATGACTTGTCGGATGTAAAAAAGGCTATTGGTGTTGTTGAATCTTCTAAAATAACCAGAGGGAAGGTATTTTTAACAAGCTATTGAGTTAATTCTTCTTCAATCTAAAGGGGGCAAGAGTTGAATTAGAAGATCACTATTTAGGTGGTCTTCTTTTGTTGCAAGAAGGAAAATAACTTCATTTTATATGTACACTAGGTATTTCATGATATATTATTATGTTATACGATATATCGCGTAACATAATATCTCTATGAACGAAAGAAGGGAAGTAGACATGGCATATAATGGGGGACCGATGACCGAAGCGATGTATTATGTACTATTAGCGTTAATGCGTCCTAACCATGGGTATCAACTTATGCATGCAATTGCAAAAGTATCAAATGAGAGATTAAAAATGGGGCCAGGGACACTGTACGGAGTACTCTCACGTATGCAAAAAGACGGTCTTATATCACTAGCAGAAGATGATGGCAGAAGGAAGACCTATCAAATAACACCAGAAGGGGAACAAGCTCTGCGTATAGAGTATGGGCGGTTGAAAGCCTTGATTAATGACAGTAAGATTTTGGTGGAAGGTGATGAGAATGAATAAAACAGTACACAAACTTCGGCCAAGTGATTATTGGAGAATTGGAGAGCATGAAAGTTGGTTTGCAGACATGGCGGATCAGGGATTGCATCTAAAAAAGATGGGGATACATTTTGCCAAGTTTGTTAAAGATGAACCGAAGAAAATGAGGTACAGAGTAGATGTATCCATCAAGAAAAAAATTACGCCAGAACAAATTCAGATGTATGCGGAAAGTGGTTGGGATTATGTGACAAGCTATAATTTTTTTCATGTATTCTCATCACCTGAAGAGCTCAATGCACCAGAGCTTCATACGGACCCCGCCGAACAATCTTATACATTAAAAGAACTGGATAAGAAATTAGCTTTGAATGCTAGTATAGTAGTTGTCGCAATGATTTTAAATTTCGGTATGTTATCTGCTATTTGGTTTCTTGATGGGACACCTACCTTAATTATGGTGGAAGGCGGGACTATTCAACAATCAATTTTAGCCATCTTCATCGGGTATTCGGCCTATAATTCTCTAAAAGCATACAATTCTATTCGTGCTTTGCGAAGAAATCTTATCGACGGGAAACCGATTGATCATCATGCTCCGTGGAAGAAGTACTACCGATTACATTCCACAATCGCCTTTCTTTTTACGGTAGTAGTTGGATTGAGCGCTATCATTCCATTCGTTCAGCTTGTAAAGATGGATACGAAAACATTGCCCGAAGCAAATCTTGACTTACCGATTGTCAGGTTATCTGCTGTAGAAGATAATCCAGCATTGGTTCGAGGGGAACCTTCCTATGTGAGGGACAATGTGGATTGGGGCAACCGGTATTCGTATGATTGGAGTCCATTGGCACCCGTGCAATATGAAGCAGATGAACAGGGTGTGGTTCCAGGGGAAATGTGGGAGGACGAAAATGGTGAATATACACCGGCTATTCATACACAGGTTTATCAGCTAAATATACCAGCTCTGGCGGATAATCTGATTTCTGATTTAATAGAAAGATATAGATATGAAGATAGTAGAGAAGATTTTGTTGAAACAAAACATCCAGACTTGGATCTTTTGATTGTTCATGAGGAGAAGGAAAAGAAAGAAGTGTTTGCTTTCAAAGGAAAAGCGGTCATGCATGTTAGGTATTATGGCTATGCAGATATAAATTCAGTAATAGAAAACTTAGTAGAGAAGATTAGTTTAATTTCGGAATAATGCTTGAATTTGATTTGTTATTATTTAACAGGTTTTTCGATGAATTAATAGTACTCTTATTCTATAAAAGGGGCAATAGATGAAGATCGCGAATGATCTCCAGCTATTTTCTTTATTCCGTTAAAGGGGCAGTAATGTTGAATTAGAATGATAATATAATTATGATTCAATTTGAAATGGGGGGATTAAAATGCAAATTAAATCACAAAGACTAAATTTTCGTAAATATAATGATGGTGATTTTGATTATCTATTTTCTTTATTATCAGACCCAGAAATGGTTAGGTATATTGGTGAAGGTCAGACAAGAGACAGAGAGGAAACTAAAGCCTTTCTTGAATGGATTTACGATACTTATAACACCGGTGCAGACATGGAGTTAATGGTCTTAGAAGATAAGGAAAATAATCAAACGATAGGGCACGCTGGTCTAGTTCCACAGACAATTAATGGAGTTGATGAACTTGAAATACGGTATTGGATTTCTCGTGAACATTGGGGTAAAGGGTATGCCACAGAAGCTGCAAAAGCACTAAGAGAGTATGGACGTAAAAATTTAGGCAAAGGAAGATTTATTTCCCTAATTCATCCAGAAAATATGGCTTCAAGAAAAGTTGCGGTCAAATTAGGAATGAGTTTAGAAAAGAAAATTGAATTAAGAGGTCAGAACGTCCATATTTATTCAATCTAAAATTTTTTACTCTTCTTGGGGTAGCGTCAGGAAAATGCGGATTTACAACGTTAAGGAAGTTTCAATATTAAAAAACCTAATTTCTCAGAATTAAATGAGAAATTAGGTTTTTTCATTAATAGAAAAAGACTTATAAGTATTTATCACTAATCACTTTCATATGGTGTAACTCGTGCCCGACAATGCCATATGCAAAGGTACCTATCGAAACTGGGCTGTTCATTACAGTTCCATTACGTTCCCACGCTGCATCATCAATGGTTGAAATAAGACTTAACGTGTTGGAGCGTACCGTGTCTAAACCAGCTAGTAGCTGCTCCCAGGATAATTTGTTGAAGTTTGCCGCAGAAACGTATTGATCCTGATCCATTGCTGGGAGTGGTGCACTTTCATTTCGTGCAATGGCAAGCATTCGATACGACATCACACGTTCCACGTCGGCCATATGCCCAATCACTTCTTTTAAAGTCCATTTCCCTGGTGCGTACGCCTTCCTTGCTGACTCCTCTGATATGCTGCTCAAGAGGGTAATGGTCTTAGTTCGTTGCTTACTAAGTATTTCTTCAATATCTCCATCTGGCACAAGACTAACATACCTATCATACTCTGGATTTTCAATAGATAATGGTCGTGGACGCACAAGAATCCTCCTCATCGGAATAGTTAATTATGGTTCTAGGCTAATATTCGACTGTCAAGAAGATATCTCCTTTATTTGATATTTAATTTCATTACCGCAAAATAATTGCAAATTAAACAACTTTATTATCTCTGTACTATATTATGTTTCATAAGCCATCAAAATGCTTATCGTTGTAAATGCGCATTTTCCTGACTCTACCCCTTCTTCAACTAAAGGGGGCATTAACTGAAGATCACCTAATGATCTCTGGATATTATCCATCTTCAATTATCGGACAGATATGTTTATTGGGGAAGATATGACTTCATATAATAAAAGGGGGGCTATAAAGGGTGGACTTCAATCTTAGTGACTTTTCTATTGTTCTCACACCACCTTTCCACATAACTATCATTGCAATATTTCAATAATAATTATTTACTTTTTAGTAAGGTGGAGTAAGCAATTAGAAACACGTCGTTATGCAGTTTTTATTTACTTTTTGATTAGCACACACGTAGGTCCAATTTTTTTTCGAGATACAAAAGAAGGTACCCTCGAGCTATGGGTTCCTTTAGGATTTATAGTTGTTTTCTTTTACTTACTTTTTAGTAAAAGAAAACACCCTTCCAAAATGAAAGCCTGTATTTTAGGGCTTTGCGTAGCAATTTACCAGCTGATTCTCCAATATGTTGGTTAGTTTTTTGTGTATTCAACTAACGGGGCTTATCCGGAGCAGGATGAGCTTCTTTTTATTTTTCAAATTTATCTTGAGTAAGCTGCTTGATATTGAAATAATTGGTATTAAGTTAAGGGCAGGTTAATCGAATTATTTCGACAAACGAAACTTAAATTACTTGGTAATCGTCATATGTAAAGGTCAATATTTAGGGGGAGATTTCTGTATGGGGGAATACTTTTGGAAAGCGGTAACATCTGTTGAAGTCTTGGGTGTAATTGTGATTTTGTTTTTTGTTCACTTTTTGTTTACAAAATATAAAAAAATGTTAATCACTCCCTTCGTCGTAATACTTATCGGATACATCGCCTTTATTATCTTGTCTTTATCAGAGGTTGGACTGGAATGGGTTGGATGGTTTAGGGAGATATCATAATGGCAATTGGTATTCTTATTTACCTTGGCTTGGGAATATATAGTATCTTCCACAAACGGGGGCAATAACTGAAGATCAGCTAATTGATCCAGCTATTGCCCTCAATTATTGGGCAGGTTTGTTCAATAAGAAATCACAAAAGGAAGAGCATTTACTATAAAGTAAGATTTGACGTATTAATGTCTAATAAAAAAGTAATGCAAAAAATTGAGATGATGCACATTAGTATTATTACACGACAAAAATAAAAAAATATGGAGGTTAGTAATGTTTATAATATTTGGGGTTATTGCAATAGTAGCAACTTTTATAAATCTTTATATGTATAAAGCAGGAAAGGATTATAAGCTTGCTATGGCGATAGGACTATCATTTACAGCATTAACACTTTGTTCAGAATATAGTCTTGTATCTCGGTGGGTAAAAGTAGAAGATTGGTCAGCTTTAGGGGATGTAGTACCTGGTATGGAAAGGGCATTATGGTTTTTGACAATTGTTTCTATCTTACTAAATATAGCACCTATACTTTTAGAACTAAAAGGTAAGAAATAATTACTTATTGTCACATCATTTATATAATGTGTAGTCTTTATGTATAACTAACGGGTAGCGTTAGTTGAATAAGCCAATAAGGAACAAAATGGAATTTCCATAAATCAGGAAAAGCCTGATAACCTGCTGAGGGGCTAAATATGGTACTTAAAAGTAACGAGCATATTCCATTATAGGGGGCTTTAATTGAAGCAATCAATTTGCTCCTAGCCATTTTAATTTACTTCTTTAATTTAGTCACAGGTAAGTTGTGTGAGTCACATCTAAGTTGTTCATGTCATGTGATGACGAGAGACAAAAAGTATATGTTATTGAAGAGCAACTACAAGTATAATCAGTATTTTTGCGTCATTTTATCTCTAGATTTGTATCACAGCTAGCTAAGGATAAAATGATAAAAGAAATTTTCATTATTATAATCAATTAATTTAATCTTTCGAATAGAAATCTAAAATTAAACAATAGAGGAAGATTCCTTACATTTGTGTCACATTTGTTAGTATTTTTGTGTCGCTCGTCATGAGAAGTAGAGGTAAAAGTTATCGTTTACTCAAGGTTTGTTTATAGTTTACATAATATTTATTATCGGCACATAAATAAAATAACTGATTTCAGTCTCGTATCAAAAGTATACTGTTAACAATGAGACGAAAGAAAAAAATGAGATCATATACATCAACACTTAAATTTGGTTAATACTATTCATTTATTTTGATTTATTAATCAAGTTCCTGAAATTTAATTTGCTCATGATTTATTCGTCTGGTCATCCATCTTAATTTTGGTATCCAGATATCAAATGTGATTTGTAGATTTTTACGAATTTCCCATCCTTATTATCTGATAATTTATTTAGTTGATTTTACTCTGTTTTAGTTCTTTAATTTTTATATGTATCATATCATTCCATTTGTTAGCTGCTGCGTTCATACTTGCTTATTAGTTTACATAATATTATTCTGGTAAGTTTTTTTGTCTACGATTTTTTTTCTACTTTACTAAATTATTCAACCCAACTTTGTGAACCCGATCTAACCATACATCACTTGTAATATCTCTGCCTCTCTTCTTTATAAATGACTACAGTGAAGCTACACAAAGAAAAGGCATAAAGAGATCAGATCGGACCTCTTTATGCTTGAGCACTATTTCAATAAATATTGTCTTGGTGTCCCGAAATAAAGCGTTTGCTGAAATTCCGGGAATACAGATTCAAAGCAGATGATGATGGGTGCATCCAGGAGCCATGGATAGTACGTGTAGAATCCTTTATCACCGTTCACCATTGCTGCTAATGCCAATGGCAGCTCCCTTTTGAAAATCATAAACCGTACGTTAGAAAGCTGTTGATCATATTCTCCCCCACTCACATACACGGTTCCTGCAAGAGTGTATTGACCAAGGTCTCTTCTCCATTCTCCTAACACTTCGTCCCTCATGGATGGATTGATCTTCTCCAAATCAAAGTGACAACCAACGCTCAAAAATAGTTCACCCGTCGCATCAGAATGAGTTAATGTGTATTTTCGGTTATCAATTGGATTGAAGATTGAAGCTGGTGGTAAATACGTGACAGCTAGCTTTTCAGGCTTGAATTCACTCATGTGTAAGCCTCCTTTACAAAAATGGGCTTACAACAGAGTATGATAAAAGCCTAGAAACGGTTCCGCTACTTATTTGTTTTCCACTTTATCTTAATCAGGTTCCATTTATCCTTTTCATAATACCAATAAGACGTGGCCGTTCCGATGCCATCTGCCTTATAGGCACCGCTTATTTGCTGATAACCTTTTAATCCCTTACCAGGTTTCGCAATGATTTTCGTCGGCTCAAAAAATGCATAAGGTAAAACCATTAATTCCATAGGTTCATTTAAGGTTCCGTCCATGTATATCCCCAATCGATCATAGTCTTCTTTTCTGTCACGTAAATCGACTGTGTAGGATTGATTCGTATCTACAAATGAAATTGAAGCTTGGTAGTCATCTTCAAACTGAGCTTGAATCGTTAAGGGCTCAGGTAATCCAATATCGACCAGTTTATTATCTGCTAACGTATGGAGCGCTACATTATAGAGTCCACCACTTCCCCCTGTAGCTGATGAGTACAGCATATCCTTTATTCCATCATGATTTAAATCAACGAATTGGATTTTCGGCTCATAGCCACCTTCATAATCAATTCGAATCTCACTACTTTCAGACGTTTTTATATCCGCCCAAATTTGTTTCAGAAACAGGGCATCAGGAGAAAATGGAACCGCCTTAAGCGTAATCGTATCCTTTTTACCATCGCCGGTTACATCTTTTTTATACACATTAACAGTCATTTCATTCACAGGCTGCTTATCCAAAGGTTCACTGGAAAAGTTTCCTGCAATGGCATGGAGGGACATAACAAAGAAAGCGCCGAAAGCAAATAGTAATTCTTTTCTCATGATTCTCTCTCCTCGATAGAAAATTATTCACTTTTATTTTCACCAAAGTAGGGAAATCTATGTGAAGATTCTCGTTTCTTTTCTCATCTTTCTTAGCATAAAGCAGTCAAAAAGGACCAACCCCTGATAAAGGTTGGTCCTTTCATATTATTTTTGTTCTGTTGTGGTTTCAGGTTTCGCTTCCCAGCTCTCAATTCCTTTTAGCCCTTTAATAGAGTTGGAGTAGAAAACAGGATCTTTACCTTGTCTTTTTTGTTCCCGGTAATCTTTTAGTGCAGATATCGCGATTTTAGCTAATAGCGTGATGGCGATTAAGTTGATGATCGCCATTAGACCCATAAATAAATCTGCCAGGCTCCACACAATATCCAGTTTGACAACCGCTCCGAAAATCACCATTCCAAGAACGGCCATTCGGTAGATGAATAGAGTGATCGGGCTGTATTTGATAAACTCGATATTGGTTTCCCCGTAGTAGTAGTTTCCGATAATCGAACTGAAGGCGAATAAGAATATAGCGACAGCGACAAATATATCTGCCCATTCCCCTACATGGAAACTTAAGGCTGCCTGCGTCAGCTGAATGCCATCGATTCCTGTGGTGTATTGGTCAGACAGGATGATCATGAAGGCTGTTGCAGTACAGATAAGCAGAGTATCAGTGAACACACCAAGAGTTTGAATAAGTCCTTGTTTTACGGGGTGAGTGACACCCGCAGATGCCGCTGCGTTCGGCGCACTACCCATACCGGCTTCATTCGAGAATAAACCACGTTTGATTCCCATCATGATGGCTGCCCCTACTCCGCCACTTGCTACTTCACGAATACCAAATGCATTTTCAAAAATGATCACAAACATATTTGGCAGCATGGTAATATTGGTGACTAGAATAAATAATGCCAGAATCAGATATAGAACCGCCATGATCGGAACGACAATTTGAGTTACACTGGCGATTCGTTTTACCCCACCGAAAATAACAAGTGCGGTCAGAACCGCTAGAATGATTCCTACAGTCAAACGATCAAATGAATACGCTTCTTCCATTGCAAGAGAAATCGTATTGGATTGTACCGAGTTGAACACAAGGCCGAAACAGAATGTAATGATAACGGCAAACAGGATTCCCATCCAACGGGCATTCAATCCCTTTTCCATATAGTAAGCGGGACCACCACGGTAGCCGTCTTTTCCATCTTTCACTTTGTAGATTTGTGCAAGTGTACTCTCCACGAAGCTGGTCGCTCCTCCTAGAAGGGCAATCAGCCACATCCAGAATACAGCCCCTGGTCCACCCCCGGCAATTGCTGTTGCAACCCCAGCCAGGTTACCTGTACCGACACGGGATGCGGTACTGATCGTGAAAGCTTGGAAGGAAGAAATGCCTCGTTTTCCTTCTGCTGAAATCGTGGTTTTATCTGTTAATAATCTTCCCATTTCTCCTAAGTAACGGAATTGTGCGAATTTTGTTCGTAATGAGAAGTATAAACCGAGACCGATAAGCGCCACAATCAGTATGTATGACCACATAAAATCATTCAAGGTGCCTACTATACTTGTGAATAACTCCATAATTGTTCCCCCTAGATGTTTGTATTTATGACAAATAATGTATGAATCTATGTGTGTTTACCCATTTAGACACTTTCTTAATCTATCAAAAAATAAATGCCTATTCAACTGATAAATTCATATTTTTGAAATAATATTAATTGTTGTACAATTTTTTACGGGTATTGTACAACAATTTTGAATGAATATACATATGATATTCGATTTCCTTAAATGAAAAACGACCAGAAATATTTCTGGTCATTTCTCTGAGTTGTTATTCTTTTGTTTCGGGTAGTAGTGATTCTGCCCACGTTTCACAAACAGATCCGCTAACCCCTTCATCAATCACAAATGATCCATTTGAATAACGGTCATTTGGTCTAAGATCTGAAAGGAGCACTTCTTCTGTTTTTCCCTTTTTTGTGATCAGACCTACCTTATCTGTATCTTTAGCCACTTCTATTCTTACCACACGATGTGGGTTTGATTTCAATTCCCGCAGCATGATGACTCCACGTTTGGCACGGGATGTCTTTTCGAATTCGGATAATTTCATTTTCTTTACTGCCCCTCGCTGGGTTGCTAAGAAAATGTAATCCTTCACTGGGTCTTTGATAATTTTACCAGACACAACATAATCTTCATCTTTAAGATTAATCCCTTTTACACCAGCCGCCCGTGGTCCGACGATGTTCACATCTTCCTCGGAAAACCAAAGACCATAGCTTAAGTGTGTAGCGATGAAAATGTCATAGGAACCATCGGTTAAGTGTACATCGACCAGCTTATCGTCTCCTTTTAAATTGATCCCTACAAGAGGACGGGAGTAGCGCTGTGCTTTGTACTGGGGAAGTTCGGATCTCTTGATCATTCCATTCTTCGTTACAAATAATACATAATGGGCTGGATCAAATTCTCTAATCGGTATCGCATTTAGAACCTGTTCATCGCGATCAATCGGCACGATGTTCCCCACGTGCTGACCAAGGTCTTTCCAGCGAATATCCGGGAGTTCATGTACAGGGCAATAGATGTAATTTCCTTTGTTTGTAAACACTAAAAGTACATCCGTCGTATTCATCTCATACTGACCAAGGAGCCTGTCTGTTTCTTTCATGGCGAGATCCTGCCCGTTTGAAGCAGAATAGGAACGTAGACTTGTTCGTTTCATGTAACCATCACGGGTAACGGTAACCATGACATCCTCACTGGCAATCATTACTTCCAGGTTGATTTTAATTTCTTCAATCTCATCCTCAATTTTAGTGCGGCGAGCATCAGAGAACTGCTTTTTGATGCCTTTTAATTCTTTTTTAATTACACTGTAAAGCTTGCTTTCACTATCCAGAATAGCAGTTAACTCAGCAATCGTTTTCGCTAATTCCTCTGCTTCTGCCTGTAGTGCGGTAATGTCTGTATTCGTTAAGCGGTATAGCTGTAGGCTGACGATTGCTTCTGACTGTGCTTCAGTAAATTGAAATTGCTGGATTAAATTATCCTTCGCATCACGTTTGTCTTTGGAAGCGCGAATTGTTGCAATCACTTGATCTAAGATTGACAAAGCTTTCATTAAGCCTTCGACAATATGCTGGCGATCCTTCGCTTTATTTAAATCATGTTTGGTACGATTTGTCACTACTTCTTTTTGATGTTGAATATAAGCATCCAATAAATCTCGCAGCCCCATAAGTTTGGGACGTCGGTTATGAATCGCTACCATATTAAAGTTATAGGCGATTTGAAGGTCACTATTCTTGTAGAGATAGTTTAGGACGCCTGTAGCATCTGCATCTTTCTTTAACTCAATGACAATGCGCATTCCATCGCGGTCTGTTTCATCACGAACTTCAGCAATTCCTTCCACTTTGCGATCTACACGGAATTCATCCATTTTCTTGACGAGATTCGCTTTGTTTACTTCATAAGGAATTTCCGTTATGACGATCTGCTGCTTGCTTCCACGAATGTTTTCAATATCAGCTTTTCCACGAACAACCACTTTTCCTTTTCCGGTTTCGTAGGCTTTTTTGATGCCGTCTACCCCTTGAATGATGCCACCGGTTGGAAAATCAGGTCCTTTTAAGACCGTCATTAAATCATCCACCGTGCTTTGAGGCTTTTCCATCCTCATGATTGCTGCATCAATGACTTCATCAAGATGATGGGGTGGAATGTCAGTTGCATATCCTGCTGAAATACCAGTGGATCCGTTGACTAATAAGTTAGGGAAACGTGACGGCAGAACTGTCGGTTCACTTGATGTATCATCAAAGTTTGGAACAAAGTCCACGGTTTTTTTATCGATATCACGCAAGAGCTCCATGGAGATTGCAGATAACCGAGCCTCTGTATAACGCATGGCAGCAGGCGGATCTCCGTCGATGCTTCCGTTATTTCCGTGCATTTCGACTAAATATTTTCGCACTTTCCACGTTTGACTCATACGCACCATAGCATCATAGACAGATGTGTCACCATGGGGATGATAATTACCGATAACATTACCAACGGTTTTTGCTGATTTACGGAACCCTTTTTCCTGGGTGTTACCATCCACGTACATGGCGTAAAGAATACGTCTTTGTACAGGCTTTAACCCGTCACGTGCATCAGGTAATGCACGCTCTTGGATGATGTATTTACTATAACGTCCAAATCGGTCGCCAAGCACCTCTTCCAGAGGTAAGTCTTGATATCTTTCTACAGTTGTCATGTATTACCCCTCCTCTGCGACCGTAATGTTTTCATTTTCCAGAATGCTTCCGTCTTCTTCCAGCCCAAAGGCTACATTGCTTTCAATCCATTTACGGCGCGGCTCTACTTTATCTCCCATAAGAGTCGTCACTCGACGTTCTGCTCGGGCAGCATCATCGATACGGACACGGATCAGTGCCCGGGTTGCAGGATCCATCGTCGTTTCCCACAGCTGATCGGCGTTCATTTCTCCAAGACCTTTATAGCGCTGGATCATATAGCCTTTCCCAACTTTAGAAATGGCTCCTTGAAGCTCTTCATCCGTCCATGCGTATTCAAGCTTCTGTTTCTTTCCTGCACCTTTACTTACTTTATAGAGAGGAGGAAGGGCAATATAAACTTTCCCTGCTTCTAATAATGGTTTCATGTAGCGATAGAAGAAGGTTAACAACAGAACCTGGATATGGGCTCCATCTGTATCGGCATCGGTCATGATGACAATTTTGTCATAATTGATGTCGTCGACGTTGAATTCCGGACCGACTCCCCCACCGATCGCATGTATGATTGTATTGATTTCTTCGTTTTTGAAGATATCCTGAAGCTTGGCTTTTTCCGTATTGATGACTTTCCCTCGAAGTGGAAGAATCGCTTGGAATTTACGGTCACGACCTTGTTTCGCTGAACCTCCCGCAGAATCACCCTCCACCAGATAGAGCTCGTTGCGCTGAGGATTTCTCGATTGAGCAGGTGTTAATTTACCAGATAGAACGGTTTCAGATCGCTTTCGTTTCTTTCCGTTACGCGCATCTTCCCTTGCCTTACGTGCCGCTTCCCGGGCTTGGGCGGCTTTAATGGATTTCTTAATAAGAAGGGAACTTGTATCGGGATTTTCTTCTAAGAAATATAGAAGGTGTTCCGAAACAACTGCATCTACAGCTGAACGTGCTTCACTCGTACCAAGCTTTCCTTTCGTCTGCCCCTCAAATTGAAGGAGATGTTCCGGTATACGCACAGATACGATGCTTGCGAGCCCTTCACGAATGTCGGTCCCTTCAAGATTTTTGTCCCGATCTTTTAGAATCCCAACTTTACGGGCGTACTCATTAAAGACACGAGTCATGGCTGTCTTTGCTCCGGCTTCGTGGGTACCTCCGTCTTTTGTACGAACATTGTTCACGAATGACAGAATGTTTTCAGAGAACCCGTCATTAAATTGAAAGGCAAACTCCACTTCGATGGTATGATTTTCTCCTTCGAAGAAAGCTACGTTATGAAGCACATCTTTTTCTTCGTTTAAGTATTGAACAAAGGCTTGGATCCCGCTCTCAAAGTGAAAGATTTCCTTCTGATCATGACGCTTATCAAT
Source organism: Rossellomorea sp. GQ25 (assembly GCF_059758515.1). NCBI lineage: Bacteria > Bacillati > Bacillota > Bacilli > Caryophanales > Bacillaceae > Rossellomorea > Rossellomorea sp. GQ25. The sequence goes on from NZ_JCAXEQ010000001.1 coordinate 568,947, forward strand.
GATTTCAATTTTTAATCCTTTAAGAAGGAATGCAGATTCCCTTAGACGCTCACATAGCGTTTCATAATTATAGGTGGTATTACTGAAAATCTCCGGATCAGGTTTGAAATGGATACAAGTTCCGGCTTTTTTCGTTTTTCCGATTTTCTCAAGGGTGGTTTCCGGTTTTCCACCTTTTATGAAACGCTGTTCATACTTCGTTCCATCTCTTTCAATCGTCACAACAAGCCATTCAGATAGGGCGTTTACGACTGAGGCACCTACACCATGCAATCCGCCACTGGTCTTGTACCCGCCTTGTCCGAATTTCCCTCCTGCATGCAGCACAGTCAAGATGACTTCAGGAGTGGGCTTGCCAAGCTTATGCATTCCAGTAGGCATCCCTCGTCCTTTATCCTGGACAGAGATGCTATTATCCTTATGTATCGTAACAATAATCTCATTTCCGAAGCCTGCTAATGCTTCATCCACCGAGTTATCGACAATTTCGTATACTAAATGATGCAATCCTCTTGAATCTGTAGAGCCTATATACATTCCAGGTCTCTTACGAACGGCTTCTAAACCTTCTAATACTTGAATGGCATCATCATTGTAATCCATGGTCTTATTCTGGTTGGCCACGAACATTCCCCTTTCAAAACTTCTCTAACCGTAAATAGTACTTGTACGGTAGTATTGGTTATGTATATGTTAACTATAACACAAGAACGTTTGTTCGTTTACCTATTTTGATCATTACTGAGGTAAACCACTATGCTATATTGTAGCGTTTTATTTGATTTTCGCAAATGTAATTTCCTAGAACAACTCTGATATCGGACTGTTTTCTTTTTGTATGGACCGGATTTTTTAGTAGTGAAAGAAGAAAAGTCCATCCGAAAAAAAACAAGCGGTAAGAGCCGCTTGTTACGAGTGAGAATTATTTGGTTAAAGCATGTTCAACCTTAATACAGCGATCCATAATGACTGTATACCCACGTTCTTTCAAAAAGCGATAAGCCTCTTCATTCATTACACCTTGTTGCGCCCAAAACACGTTAGAATCAATTTCATTAAATTCTTGCGCGATCTGTGGCAAAAATTCTGAGCGGCGAAATACATTGACGATGTCAATCGGTCCTTCAATCTCCTTCAGAGAAGATACCGCTTTAACGCCCAATGCAGCGTCAATAGTTGGATTTACAGGAATAATCTCATAACCTTGATCCTGCATCGCTTTTGAGACCATATAAGATGTTCGTGCAGGATTGTCACTTAATCCAATCACGGCAATGCGTTTTGATTGTTTAAGGATGTTTCCAATTTCTTTTCGGGATGGGTTTTCCATAGATGATTACAACTCCTTCATCGTTCCTTATCCATTCATTCTTTAGCTGTTCCTAAAGTCCTATTCTTCTTTTATACCATATTTCCCTTTAATTTTTCAAAATTTTATAAATATATCTAAACAGAATGAGATGTCAAAAGAACGTGTTGTTATTCCTCTATCCCTTCTGACACTTCTTAACATTTTACTCTTCAATTAATCCCTTGGATAGCAGAAATTCACGCGCTACATCTTTAGGATCTTGTTTATCCATGTCCACCTTGGCATTCATCTCACTCATCTCTTCCTCAGAGATTTGTCCAGCTAATTCATTCAGGACTTCTTTTACTTCAGGATGCTCTTTCAGAACTTCTTGTCGGATGATAGGAGCAGCATCATATGGTGGGAAGAATCCTTTGTCATCCGTAGTCGTTTTCAGATTGTAACGTTGTATTCTTCCATCAGTTGTAAAGGCCGGAATAATATCTACATCTCCGTTCTTCACTGCTTCATACATAATGTTCGGGTCAAAGCTTTCTTTCGCTTTGAATTTGTAACCGTATGCTTCGGCAAATGCATCGTACCCATCACCTTCACGCTCATAGAATTGATGCGGCGCTCCAAAGCTTAAATCTTTCGATAGGGGAACAAGGTCAGAGAATGTTTTGGCATCAAAGTCCTGATCTTGAGTATAAGCAAGGGTATACGTGTTTTCGAATCCCAGTGGCTTTAACCATGTCACATTGAACTTTTCCTCGTATCCTTTACGGACTTGAGATAGAATTTCTTCAGCTGAAGCCCCTTCCTTCGCTTGCTTTTTTAGCACCGCTTCGAGTCCGGTTCCTGTGTACTCGATATATACGTCGATATCGCCTTTTTCAAGAGCAGGTGTCAAAATCGATACTTCTCCTAGTCCTTCTTCCACTTTAACATCCAGGTCTGTTTTCTCTTTGAGAAGTTCAGCCATCATTTGCGTTAAAATAAACTGCTCAGTCCACATCTTACCTGAAACTGTAATAGTGTCTTTCCCCCCTCCATTTCCGCAACCTGCGATGGTGAAGGATAGGACTATTAATAAAATAAATGGTTTTAATTTCTTTTTCATTCTTACTCTCCTTTGAATGTGGTTTATTTCCGTGCTTTTAAACCTTTAGGTGTTGTCATTCTTTCAAGAAGTTTTAATAAAAAGTCGAAAGAAAGTGCAAGTAAGGCAGCAGGAATGGCCCCTGCAAGAACTAAAGAATTATTCCAAGTGGATAGTCCCCGATAAATGAGGTCACCTAGTCCACCCGCTCCTACAAAGGTTGCAAGCGTCGCGACTCCCACCGTTAAGACAGTAGCGGTTCTGATACCCGCCATAATGAACGGCAGGGCGAGAGGAAGCTCCACTTTAAACAGAAGCTGTGAGTTAGTCATCCCCATCCCTCTGCCCGCTTCTATGACTCCCTCATCAACCCCGATGATCCCCGTGTACGTGTTCCTTAAAATCGGTAAAAGTGCATACACGGTCAGGGCAATAATCGCTGTGACACTACCAGTCCCTAATAGAGGGATGAGAAAACCAAATAGAGCTAAGCTGGGGATGGTTTGGAAAATGGCTGTAATTCCGATGAAAAATTCAGCTGTTTGCTTTTTTCGTGATATGTATATACCCAGCGGTAAAGAGATGGCTATCGCTATGAAAATCGATACAAATGATAAGTACAGATGTTCAAATAGTCCGTTTAAGATGGCATCCGAGCGATTTGAAATGGTGTTGATAAACACAAGTGAAAATGCATTCATACCGACCGTGCCTCCTTTTTTCCTTCTGAGGCTACTGCACGAAGAATCCCGCTGGCTGTGACGCTTCCTATCATTTTGCCGCCTTTAGTCACCATGAGATAGGGTTTTCCATTCTCAAGAAGTACTCTTGCCGCTTCCTGGACCGTTGCGTCATAAGGTATTAAAGTATATTCCGCTTCTACATAGAGCATGTAATTTGAGTTGTCTTCCATCATATCGATTACTTGCATCTGAGTTTGTGGAGCGTTCAGGCGGTCCTCCCCGATAAATGCCCGAACGAATTCATTTGCTGGTTGGGACAGGAGCTCTGATGGTGTAGCGATTTGTTCAATTTTTCCATCACGCATTACCGCAATCTCATCAGCGATTTTTAATGCTTCATCAATATCATGTGTGACAAACACAATCGTTTTATGTATCGTATTTTGTATGTTTTTCAATTCATCCTGAAGCTGCTCCCGGCTGATCGGGTCAAGGGCACTGAAGGGTTCATCCATCAGAATGATAGGCGGTTCAGCTGCCAGGGCACGAATGACGCCCACCCGTTGTTGTTGTCCTCCGCTAAGCTCAAGTGGGTATCGTTTACGATACACTTTAGGATCAAGCCCGACAAGATTTAGAAGCTCATCTACACGGCCTTCATATTGTTCCTTCTTCCATCCTTTCAAACGTGGAATCAGGCTGATGTTCTCTTCAATTGTCATGTGTGGAAGCAATCCTATACGCTGTATGACATAGCCGATATTACGCCTGAGCTCCACTTCATCGGTTTCTGAAGTATCTTTACCATTAATCAGAATCGTTCCACTGGAGGGTGGAATTAGCTTATTGATCATTTTCATCGTGGTCGTTTTCCCACATCCGCTTGGCCCGATTAAGGCAACAAGCTTTCCTTTTGGAATCGTCAGGTTGATACCCTTTATGGCTTCTGTACCATCTTCGTAGACTTTCGTGACATTCTTAAATTCAATCATTTTTACACCTGCTTTATGGACTGAGAAATTTTTCTAAACATAGAAGGGATACCCTCATTATACAAAAGGTAAACATGTTGTCCAAGAAATTGCCTTTGTGGCCTTAGTTTATGAATAATGTGGATTCCTCATACAAGAGACTCTTGCCTGTACAAGACAATAAAAAACCAGCAAACTATAGTTTACTGGTTTCAGGGTGTTGTTTGTTTTTTAACAGAATATATTGTTCTACGATGATTCCTGTGATGGTTCCAAGTATCAATCCATTGTTCAATATGGAGGCAACCACTACAGGCATGTCTTTAAAAGCGGATGGGGGCACAAACATGGCTCCTACCCCTACAATGAGAGAGATGCCGGCGACAAAATGGATTCTTTCGACGTTCTCTTCTTTTCTGTACTCTCCGAGAGCAAGCCCGACCATTTTGATGAAGATGACCGTGGTAACGGCATAGCCAACTGGAGCTGGAAGACTTGCGAATAGATTCATCACTTTTGGGATCAGACTGATGATCATAATGATCGCACTTCCAAGGATAAAGGGAATAATGGAGTACATCGCTGTAGCGGCAACAAACCCGGCAGACCCGGAAATGGGTACAGATCCAATGGCTGAGAATACTCCACCGAACAACTGATTTAATCCCGAAGCAAAGCCGCTCTTCGTAAATCTTTCATATGTGGGCTGTCCCTTTGCCTTCATAACCTCTTCCATCACTCGAATGGAAGCAATCATATTGGTCGTTAACAAGAATGTAATGAAAATGGATGTCACAATGACACCCGTATCAAATACAGGTGCTCCAAAGACTAACACATCCGGTAATGAAAACCAGCTGTCAGAAACAGTCGCGCTTTTACCCAATCCCATGAGTATGAAGACTAGCCAGCCCGAGAGGAGGGCAAGAATAATGGAGTATTGTTGAATCCACTTTCGTTTATGACCTGAAAAGTATAATGCCAAAAGGATGGTTATGATACTTCCTAATAAGACAAACGGCTGTATAGATTGTCCTTCATACTGTATCCCGAACATTCCTTTGATAAAAGATCCGCTTAATTGGAGAATCAATAGCATTAAGTAAATAAATGTAATCGTTGGTGTAAATAAAGTTGATAACTTCTTTAGTAGTCCTGTAGCAGACAAAATAAAGAAAATCACACCACTAACAATCATCCCCCCTTGTAAAACGGTCAGCACTTCTTCATGACTGCTGTACAGGGTTCCTGAAAAACCTGCATAGATGGCGAAAACCCCCCACCACAGTCCGGCGGGTCCTTCATTAATGGGAAGTTTATGACCAACTACTGCTTGAATAAGACTGGCGGCTCCTAACACAAAGATGGTCCGCTGAATAAACCCTGCCGTATCTGCTGGAGACAATTGAAACAGGTCAGCTATGGCAATTGGAGCGGCGATTGAGCCTGCGACCATAAAGGCCACCCATTGAAGCGCTGAAAAAACTAATTGCATATGTGTACACCTTCATTTCAACTATGTAAAGTGTGTCCATTTTAACATACTTCTCTCCATGTGAATCAGATTTATGAGGAATAAAAGATATTATCTACTTTTATGAACAGGTACTAATTTTTTCGCTTATTTTCTCCCCATCCTATGGAAAACATGTTAAAATAAGAACGGATTAGTTATTTTAAAAGGAGCAGTGATGATGATTTTTGCCCTTATACTTGTATTAGCTTATTTATTAGGCTCCATCCCTTCAGGATTACTGATTGGGAAGACGTTCTACGGAAAAGACATCCGCGAGCATGGAAGTGGTAACCTTGGCGGAACCAATACGTTCAGAACCTTGGGTGTGAAGGCCGGGATGATTGTCACCATAATGGATATCTTAAAAGGAACGGTAGCAACTCTCTTACCATTGCTATTTGAAAGTGATGTACATATGTTATTGGCTGGCGTATTTGCTGTGATTGGTCATATGTATCCCGTATTTGCAAACTTTAAAGGAGGAAAAGCAGTAGCTACCTCTGCAGGTGTTCTTCTAGGCTATAATTACATCTTATTTTTAATTTTACTGGCAGTCTTTTTTATTTGCTTGTATGCAACCAAGTATGTATCACTCTCTTCTATGATAGCAGCGGTGCTCGCCTTTACGTACTCGATCTTCACAGGAGATATTCCACTTATTATTGTCGTAGGTATCCTGACCATTTTCGTTGTTTACAGACATCGTGCGAATATTGTCCGAATCAAAAATAAAACGGAACCTAAAATCAAGTGGCTGTAGTAAAAAAGCGACCTAAGCGACAGGCTCTCCCTTATTCTATTGGAGAGTTTCTGGCTGTAGAGGTGGCTTTTTTTTTGGTTTTAGATAAATCAAAAAGGTATAGCCTTTCATTCGTTTGAGAAAGATGATGGATATAAAAAGGCAAATAGGATCATGATGATACAAAATAGTTCAAAATTCACAAAAAAACGATAATTCACCTCAATATTTTCATAAATATGTCCCGCTTTCCCTTATTATTTTGTAAAATAGAGGTAGTGTATATATAAAGGATGATGAATATGAATAAAAAGCGATTAATGACAGGAGTATTCCTTTGTGTTCCTTTACTCTTAGGGATCGGGTTTCTTGTAAATAAGCAATACGCAGACTGGAACACCTCTGCTGAAGGAGATCAGAATGAGAACCTCTACTCTTTGCTCCATACGACGAAAGAAGTTAGAGCTTCGGGGAAATCGATAAAGTCCAATGCAACACTTGCCGCCATCGGGGATATTCTTCTCCACGATACAGTATATAATGATGCAAAAGATGAAAATGGGTATAACTTCACCCCTATGTTCTCACCGATCAAGGACATGCTGGCTGCCCCTGATTTTCTGATAGCCAATCAGGAATCAACCCCGGCTGGTGTGGAACTGGGCGTTTCCAGTTACCCGCTCTTCAATAGTCCGAAAGAAATTGTGAAATCCTTACAGGACGTGGGGGTGGATGCTGTCACGACTGCCAATAATCATTCATTGGATCAAGGTGAAAAAGGTCTTCTAAGTGCAATCGACTATTATGAGAAGATATCCATGCCATATGTGGGTGCATTTAAAAGTCAGGAAGACAAGGAACGAATTCGTACTTTCAATGTAAATGGTATCAAGTTTGCCCTGCTTTCATACACATATGGAACAAATGGAATCCCTGTTCCAAAGGGGAAAGACTACTTAGTCAATCTAATTGACGAGCAAAACATGATACAAGAAGTCAAGAAAGTTAAAAGTATGAACATTGATTTAGTCGTATTGAGTTTGCATTGGGGGAATGAGTATCAACGCTTCCCTACTGAGGAACAGGAAAGACTGGCAAATGTGTTAACAGAAAATGGTGTTGATATCATTTTTGGGCATCACCCACACGTCCTGCAGCCAATCCAAACATACAAAACGAGTGATGGCCGTGATGCCGTAGTCATCTATTCATTAGGGAATTTTCTTTCAGGACAGAAAGATGATTTCAAAGATATTGGAGGAATGGTTACGGTTCAAGTAGAAAAAACGATGAAACCAGGAAATTCCAAGATTACGTACCCTTCCATTGAATTTCAGCCGACCTTTGTTTCGGAAAATCATTACAATAACTACCGAATCTACCCTCTTGGGTTTGCTAAGAAGAATGGGTTGATTGCTTATTCAGAAGAAGAAATGGTTTCACATATGGTGAATGGCCTGCCTGAATAATAAAAAGCGGAAGGTGACATTCCTAAAGCCATCTGCCTATCTATTAACCTGAATTTTGTAAGCCATAAAAAAACGAGCTTCCACAACGGAAAGCTCGTTTTTTTAATGGCCACCAAATAGCAATGAATTAAAGAATATGCCTCCAAGGGCTAATACAGCCAATAAGGCATTGGCCATCAAGAAAGTTTTGCGGCTTCCCTTAAAGAATAGAGTGACCATCCCATAATAAATGAGGGCAGCAATGATAATAAAGGTGCCGGCTTCTATCTGATATTTCGCATCGTGTAATTGCAGGAACGTCAATACACTTAATCCGGTAAATATAAATGCACCTATGTAGTATAATAATGCTTGTGTATTCATCCATCTCATCCTTTATGCGTATTAGTAGATGTTCTTCTTTTCTATGTATATAATATGAAATGAAACCTTCTTTGTAAAGAAACATGAAACACTCTGGAGGAATACCTGTAGAGAAAGGAGTCTCATCAATGAAGATACATATTTCAAAAGAAGCTCTTACGTGGTTTAAGAACGAAATGCTTGTAGAAGAAGGCGAACAAGTTCGTTTTTATGTACGCTATGGAGGTTCCAGTCCTCTGCATGATAGTTTTTCATTAGGAGTGAACAAAGACGAACCGGTTGATCTCGGCGAACGAATTGAAATCGAGAACCGGGAATTTTTTATTGAAGAAAGAGATTTATGGTTTTTTGATGGTCATGATTTGTACGTCGAGTTTGACGATAAGCTTCAAGAACCTTCATATGAGTACAAAAAGTAAGGTAGCATGGAAAGCGGCTGGCATTCGCCAGCCATTTTATTTTCGGTTTATAAAACGTGAGATATGGTCGTGGAGTCCCTCTTTTAGAAGAATGTTATATTGAATATCTCCTAGTAGATCGAAATGGGGAAAACCGTCTTCCCTTTCATGAATCCATTCTTTTTTCAACCCGTACTTATCTCCCCACTGTGTTAATGTATCCAGATCACAACAGCCCACTTTCGTGACAGATCGTGCATGGGGAAATCGGGCATCAAGCCAATAATGAGTGAGAAATGCAATTTCCCCACGCTTCACCCGCTGCTTCCATGCATGTAATTCATGTTTGGTTAACCCGAATGCCATGGAGATTTTCCTTTCTATCATGCTTCCGTAAAGTAGTTTTCAAGAGGGTCTTTCAATTATGTAGACATTACTTCTTGACCTTCTCGTATGCTTCGTGCCAATGTGGGAACATCTTTCGAATCGAAATCGGACGGAAGTTTTCTTGCTTGACGCAAACATGTTTCGAATGTCCCGTGATGGCCAGCTGGTTTTGCCCATTATAAATTTCATAAGCATATGTAATGCGGAGCCCATCATATTCTTCAACCCACGTTTTTATAAACGCTTTTTCCCCGTAACGAACCGGTGATTTATAGCTGACATTCAGATCAATCACTGGAGATAGAATCCCTTTTTTTTCAATATCAGCGTACTTAAAGCCGAGATCTTCAATAAGCTGCGTTCTTCCTAATTCCATCCATACAAGATAATTCGCATGATACACAACACCCATTTGATCGGTTTCTGCGTATCGTACCTCAATGGTTTTTTCAGCAATATGCATCCTCTACACCCTCTTCATCTAATCAGTATCCTTCCTCATTTTAACATAGATGGAGAAGGCATTGAACAATTAGGCTTAGGAGTGAAGGCTGCTAACCTTTTATTGATGAAAGAACCCGAACAGCCAAGTTCTCTTAAGAGCCTTCTCAGTTCGGGTTGCAGATGATTCCTTTTATTGTTCTGTTTGATGAGCTTCGTCTTTAATTTCGTTTCGGAAAGCTTGAAGACTTTCTCGGCGACGTTCATTCTTTTCTTTAATAGACTGAAGCTGCTCTTCACTGTCTGTGAAAGCCATCGACTCCTCAGCCTTCTCCATATTCTCAATCGTATGCTGAACCATGCCTTGAAGCTTCTCTACATTATCACTACGATCATCCGGATTCGGTTTATCCCATGCCATCCTGCATTCCTCCTGCTATTTGTGTTGAGGGACGGACCTTAAGGCCGGTCCCTTTTCATTTTTTGTCACATGGGTAAGAGTTATTCACCCTTTGTTTGGATGACTTGCGCATGCTTACCTGATTTATCTTGCATTTGTTTACCTTTGTTGCCGCCTGCAGATCTTGGTTGTGTACCAAGATGGTTAGGTACAAAGTGCTTTCGACTACCTTTAGGATTACTCATAAACTTCCCCTCCTTACTAGTATGTTTACCAAAAAGAGACGGAAAAAAAGGCGTAATAATTGGCAGTATTAATACCTGAAGCAAAAAAAATAAGCCTCGTAATTCCTTACTCGGCTTTGCCCATTGGGCGCTTTATTTCCAGTCTGGCATCGATTCGTTCTTCAATGGCATCAATGGCATCCTGATCTAGAAGAAGCTGCTTTTTGTTTTCTTTCACAAGATCTGCAAATGATTTTTTTCTTGGTCTGCGCAATCCAATCCCCCTCACTCTCCATTGTGGTTTGTTATAAGTAGTATATCCAAATGTCAGATATTTTAAACAAAGGTCACAATAGTAGAGTTGTTTTTCTGGAAGGCTTATCGGATATGGACGATTGAATATCGAAAGCTCTGAATTGTAGAGGTGCGTCCCTCGTCAGCGATAAGTTATCAGTGTATTAATACGGTTGAAGGTCCGTCCCTCACTTGATTAGCGCGGTGAAGGATTCAAGGCTGGTGATGGCGCCGATTTGTTTGTGGGTGATGATTCCTTGTTCGTTGATGATATAGGTGGTTGGGACCGTTAGGATGTCGTATGCGTTGTTGATTTTGTCGTCTTTGTCTAAAAGGATAGGGAATGTGAGTCCCATTGCTTTTTGGTATTCTTTTACGTTGTATTGGGGATCGATATTGATTGCCAATATTTCAACGTCCTTACCGTATTTCGTATAGAACTCCTGCATGATCGGCATTTCTTCTTTACACGGTGGACACCAAGTAGCCCAGAAATTGAGAACCACTTTCTTTCCCTTCAATTCAGATAAAGTGACGGATTTTCCGGATAAAGTATCCAATTTAAAGTCGATGACCTTGTCCCCAACATTCGGTCCAGGATAGTTCTCTACAGGAGTATTTTCCGAAACCTCTCCTTCTTCTATATCGATTAATTGATCATACTCCTCAGCTTGCCCGAACGTGCTTTCAGAAAACGAAGTGGGCTCTGACTTATTCTCCATATAGAACGTGAAGACTAATAAAGCTACAAGCAAAATGCCAAAAATAGATTTCAAAGGAGTGTGCTCCTCTCACAGGAATGATATTACTTTCATCTTATGTTAGCTTGTCTCAATTTAGTCATGGAATTTCAAGTGACCTTTAGCTTAACGGTTGTTAAAGGGAAGTAAAAAAAGCCTCGGGAAGACCCGAGGCTTTTAGCATGCATTATGCTTTTAATTTATTACGTAGAACCATTTGTAGAATTCCACCGTGGCGGTAGTAGTCTACTTCTACATCTGAATCAAATCGAGCTAGTACTTCGAACTCTGTTTTTGTACCATCTTCAGCTACAGCAGTAACCATTAAGATATCACGAGGTTTAACATCGTTTGTAACATTGACAGAAATCGTTTCTCTACCTGTTAAGCCTAGAGATTCTGCGCTGTCACCTTTTTTGAATTGAAGTGGAAGCACTCCCATCATTACAAGGTTTGAACGGTGAATACGCTCATAGCTTTCTGCAATGACCGTTTTGATACCAAGAAGGTTTGTACCTTTAGCTGCCCAGTCACGAGAAGATCCCATACCGTAATCTTTTCCAGCTATTACAACTAATCCAGTACCATTTTCTTGATATTTCATACAAGCATCGTACATCGGCATTACTTTGTTTTCAGGCCAGTAAGTTGTGAATCCACCTTCTGTTCCTGGAGCGATTTGGTTACGAATACGAATATTCGCAAACGTTCCACGCATCATCACTTCATGGTTACCACGACGAGAACCGTATGAATTGAAATCACGTGGCTCAACATTGTTAGCACGTAGGTATTTACCAGCTGGCGTATCCTTACCGATAGCACCTGCAGGAGAAATGTGGTCAGTTGTTACAGAGTCCCCAAATTTACCAACAACACGCAGTCCATTTAATCCTTGGATATCTTCTGGAGTAGTTGCTAATCCAGTGAAGAAAGATGGATTTTGGATATATGTTGATTGATCATCAAAGCTATAAAGTGGCTCATTACTTGTTTTGATTTGGTTCCAGCGCTCGTTTTCAGAGAAAACATGCTCGTATTCTCTACGGAATAACTCTGGAGTAACAGTAGATTTCACAGCATCTTTGACTTCATCTTGAGAAGGCCAGATGTCTCTGAAGAATACATCATTTCCATCTTTATCTTTACCTAGAGAATCTTTTTGAAGATCAATGTCTACTGTACCAGCTAATGCATAAGCAACAACTAGTGGTGGTGAAGCAAGATAGTTTGCTTTCACTAATGGATGAATACGACCTTCGAAATTACGATTTCCTGAAAGTACAGATGTTAAGAGTAAGTCAGCATCTGATACAGCCTTCTCAATTTCCGGACGTAATGGACCAGAGTTACCGATACAAGTCGTACAACCATACCCTACAAGGTTAAAGCCGATATCTTCAAGGTAAGATAGTAAGCCTGAATCTCTAAGGTAACCAGTTACAACTTTTGATCCTGGCGCTAGAGAAGTTTTTACGTAATCAGGAACGTTCATTCCAAGCTCTACTGCTTTTTTCGCTACTAAACCAGCACCTAGCATAACATATGGGTTAGATGTATTTGTACAAGATGTAATGGCAGCGATACCAATCGCTCCGGTAGGCATAACTACATCTTTACCATCTTCCGTTGTATACTTTGCCGTTTTATTAATTTCAGACGCATCTAAACCAAAGCCTTGAACGCCTTCTTTAGCTGTAATTGACTTATTGAAAGATTCTTTCATATCAGTAAGCGGAATTAAATCCTGTGGCCGTTTAGGTCCAGAAAGGTTAGGTTCCACTGCAGAAAGGTCAATTTCTACTACATCTGTATAGGTTGGTTCTTCCTTCTCAGGTGTGAAGAACATATCATTTTTCTTTAGATATTCCTCTACCATTTTGATATGGTCTTCGTCACGACCAGTTAAACGAAGGTAGTCTAAAGACTCTGAATCAACTGGGAAGAAACCACAAGTAGCACCATATTCGGGAGCCATATTGGCAATTGTTGCACGGTCGGCAAGTGGTAATGTTGCTACCCCTGTTCCAAAGTACTCAACAAATTTCCCTACTACACCTTTTTGACGTAATACTTGTGTAACTTTAAGAGCTAAGTCAGTAGCTGTTGCTCCATTAGGAAGTTCACCTGTCAGTTTTACCCCGATAACTTCTGGGATTGGGAAGTATGAAGGTTGACCAAGCATCCCTGCTTCAGCTTCGATTCCACCTACACCCCAACCTAATACGCCGATACCGTTGATCATAGTGGTATGAGAGTCAGTACCAACTAGTGTATCTGGATATGTTTCAAAATCGCCATCTGTTGTTTCAACAGCGTGAACGACATTCGCTAAATACTCTAAGTTAACTTGGTGTACGATACCCGTTGCTGGTGGTACAGCACGATAGTTTTCAAATGCTTTTTGAGCCCAGCTAAGGAACTGATAACGCTCAGCGTTCCGTTCGAATTCAAGATCCATATTCGCTTGTAAAGCCCCAACTGTACCATATTTATCTACTTGTACTGAATGATCAATTACAAGATCAACTGGAATTTCAGGATTGATCTTTTGTGGATCTCCACCAATATCAGCCATTGCTTTACGTAAAGATGCTAAGTCAACTACTGCGGGTACTCCAGTAAAATCTTGAAGGATGACACGGGAAGGTTTGAATGGAACTTCCGCATCTTTGACTTCAGTTGAGCCCCAGTTTGCTAAATTTTCAACGTGGTCTTTGTTGATCACACGTCCGTCAAACTGACGAAGTACAGACTCCAACAATACCTTTACACTGTAAGGTAAGCGGTTAATTTTTGTTACTCCTGCTTCTTCAAGCGCTTTTAAACGATAGTAATGATAACGTTTTCCTTCTAGTTCGAAAGAAGATCGTGCATTAAATACATCGTTCTTTGCCATTTCGATTCCCCCTCTAAACTACATCACACAATAAGTCGAAAAGTTTTCGTTCTAAAAACTAACGAACTTTTCTCACATTTACATCTTAATACAAGCGATTACATAAGTAAATAACAATAAAGTTATTGTTTTTGATAAGTTTTTCTTATCTAAAATAATAAACTCCTTTAGGTTTCTAGAAAAATATTGGTATAACAACATTTTTCCCCATGTAAAAACGTGTCAGTTGCATGAAATTATTATCGTAAAAAAATAAATCTGCTAGCCTTTCCCTCTTATAAAGGATTGATGATGGTGGCATTCTATCCATATGGAGGTGTTCTACAATGGCTAAACGTAAAGCAAACCATGTAATTAACGGGATGAATGCAGCGAAGGCACAAGGAAAAGGTGCCGGTTACAATGAAGAATATTCAAATGAACCATTAACTGAAGCTCAACGTCAGTTTAATAAAAAACGCAAAACCAATCAGTAATTAAATGATCGGTGATTGAACAGACGAAACTTATGAACATATACTCGGTTTGGTTTAATCACCTTCATTTATGTAAATATCTTCATCTCTTTTCCCCTACCCTGTTTGTTCAGAAATAAAACCCGCTCTGCGAGTGTTTAGCAGAACGGGTTTTATTCCTTCTTATTTCTTACGAATGCCCATTTACTTCACTGACGATCGAAGAAAGGTCTGATTTGAATTGTTGGAGCTGTGCTCTTTGTGTCTCAGATGCCACTTCAAGTGCATTTTCAATTTGTTGATACGCTTCGTTCACTTCATTCTTCAAGTGAGCCAGTTGTGAACCGTAACTGGCTCCATCTAAAACTAGTTCATTAATTGTATTCTGTATTTCAGTAACACTTTGCTCTGCAGCTTGGTACGCTTGTTGTTTGTTTTTATGGTAAGGCATGGATGATCTCTCCTTATTCTGAAATTAGCTTTTTTAGTATGGTCAAATCGGCTGAAAATTATACCCATGAATAAACTGTTTTCCAACAAAGCATTCTAAGAACAGGAGGGATGCTTTATGAACAAAAATGATAGCAAAGATATGCGTAAAAATGCTCCGAAGCAGTCTGGACAACCGGAGCCTTTAAGTGGATCACATAAGGTGAAGAATCGTAATCACACTCGACAAAAACAACATAGCCATCACGATATGTAAGCAAAAAATAAGGGAGTGCAGGAATGGTTAGAACACAATCCTCACTCCCTTTTATCGTTTAATGCAGATTTTTTAACTCATGGATAATGTCCATTTGCTCAAGGGAGGAGACAGTCCGTAAATCAAAGAGAACGGTCCCTTCTTGAATTCTTGTTATGATGGAAGGGTTTCCTTTCTGAGTTTATCATGAAGTTCCTGGGCAGACAGTACGTCATGAGTAACTGAAACAAGATAAGTATCTAATTCGACGTCCGGCATCGTTCCTCCACCAACTGGCTTTTTCCTTTAATTATTTCAAACATGTAATCCGGTTTCAGGGGATTTCCCTCTTCTACGAAATGTGTAGATTGTTGGAAAATCTCTTCTTTTTTTCTGGGTAATGGATGCAATGGTCGGATTTTTATCCTGCTCCTCCCCCTTTTATGTAATGCATAAGTGTCATCTCTAAAGCTGTCAATGTCATCTTGTCTACACGCAGTACCCGGGCTAGCTGATGCTTTTTAAGCTGATCAATCCATTGTTTCTTTCCTGCAATGATACCGGCCTGGGGCCATAATAATTTATCTCCACTAAAAGAAACGAGGTCGCCCCCTTTTTCAATGACTGTCCTTACTAAAGGTTCATTTCCGATACCTAGTTGTGCGAAGTCGTAAAGAGCCCCACTCCCTAAATCTTCATAATATAGTATTTGGTGATGTCGATGGGATAACTGAACTAGCTCATGGTGGAAACGGATGATGTAAATCCTTTTATCACAAAATTACTTTGATGGACCTTCATGATCATGGCTGTTTCTTCCCGTAGTGTTTCTTCATAATCCCTTAAGTGTGTATTGTTTGTTGTTCAAACACCAGAGAGCAGAGCACCGCTTTCTTCCATGATGGAAGAAACCCGAAATGATCCTCCGATTTCCACGAGCTCCTCTCTGGAAACAATCACCTCTTTATGTTTTGCAAGGGCCGTGAGAATAAGGTAAACAGCCGCTGCATTGTTGTTCACAACCATGGCTGCTTCCGCTCCAGTTAACTCACAGATGAATTTTTCAGCGTGGGTATGCCTCGAACCTCTGTTTCCCCCTTCAATATCGTATTCTAAATTACTGTAGTAACCTGCTGTCTTTTTGACATGTTCAATGGCTTCCTGTCCCAATCGGGCACGTCCTAAATTCGTATGCAGGATGGTTCCGGTTGCATTAATGACCTTGCGAAGAGAAAGGGAATACGATTCTTGCATCAAGGTGTCTGCTTGTGCAAACACTTCGTTAACAAAGTCGTCTGATAATGGGTGAGGTCCTTGCCATTGTTCATTGAGCAGGGATCTCCGACAGCGTGTAACCACCTTTTTTAATAGATCCGTCCCTCTTTCTTTTGTGAGGTGATGCTTGTTGAGGAGAGTATAGAATTGATTGGCTTGTGTAGTTGGTGGATGGGTGGGATGTGTCTGACGAGTTGTTTCATTATGACCCTCCTTTATTCTTTATACTGATTATAACACCCTCACCATTTAAATTAGAAAGAATACAATGTGTAAAAGAATAAGTTGGGGGTCAGGTGTAAATGAGCAAGGAAAGGGAGGATTTCTATTTAGAGAACTGGGAGAAGAATATGAAGGATTGGCTATTGGATCCTGCTACGGTTCAATTGGATGAACAAGAATTTAGAGTCGACTTTCTGGATACAACAGAAGCGTTCATTGTAGAAATTGAAACAGAAAATATTCATCCAGAGGAATTAATCATTAAGAAAAATGACACTCAATTGGTAGTATCTATACAGATGAAGGACGAAATAAAGGTGAGAAATCGAACCATTCGTTTTCCCTTTTGTTTAAAGCAACGGGCAATCACTTATTCAATCGAGCATCATACCATCGAAATCAATGTCCCTAAAAAAGAATGTCCCATCCCCACTTCCTTCGTCATCCGAGTCCAGGGGTTATCTAATGAGTAATCACCCTCTCTAAATAGATGAAAAGGTCTGAAGTGAAAACTCAGACCTTTAACCATGTTTTCTGAAGTGAAAACTCAGACCTTTAACCATGTTTATAGGGATTCAGCGGTAACTCCTTTTGAGAGAAGTAGATTTCAAGCTACTAACTTTCAAAAGGAACACCGCTTATTTTTCTACAGTCATTTTGAAGAATTGGCCAGTGATTCTCTTTGAAAAAATCCTAACATGGTAAGGGAATCGGTTTCTTTCTTTTGAAAAAGAATTGAACCAGATGACTTTTTCATCTAACGCGATGAATGGAATTTCCGTTGTTGCTTTTTTCATTTTGATGCTGATTCCCGGTTGCGAAGCGCTGCCGTCTTTACATTGAATTATGACGTTTTTCTCACTGGTGGATACGGTGTGTAATATACCCAATATCTCTTGAGGAATATCTGTTATAAGTCCCACGTTCACAACGATTTTTTGCTTAGCTGCCTTAAGATCTTTCACCAGTCTATTCTGATCACTCACATCGATCCACTTCATTTTCTTAGTCGAGTAAGAGGTGAGTGATGAACTTGTTTCCTTATGCCCTTCTTGTTGAAGATGACGTATGAATTGATGAACAGGTTGGGAAGAATGGGTCTTCTCCTGAATAAATTGATCGTTTCCAATAAGAACGAACTTCCCCCTCGCTCGTGTAATCGCTACATTCAGTAGCCTATCGCTTCCTTTCCGTGTAAGTAGTGCCCCCGGTTTCCCATGGGAAACTCCATCCACGAGATCAAATAGGATCATGTCATTTTCCGAACCTTGAAAGCCATGAACCGTAGCGGCATATAAATTCGTTTGAGGATGTGTGGTCTTTACCAATTCGTCCAGTAAAAGGTTATACCATTTCGCTTGCACACGGTAGGGGGTCACAATCCCGATAGATTGAATACCATCCTCGATCGCTTCCAGAGTAAGGTGGATCGTCACTAAGCTTGATAGGACATTCCAACGTGAGCCTTTTTGCGTTTCTGCCCATTCCGTCCCTTCTTTGAGTGAAAATAACACCGCTCCATGAGAAGGGAAAGGCATTTTATTCGTAATCCCCGCTCTCATCAATCCTACTGAATGGTGATCGCCTACCTTCGATTGGTAGATATAGTGATTGGTAAATGCCGAAATGCTTGGATGCATTCGCCGCTGTTCTGGAAGTAATAATAACTGGGGGTGGTCCTTACCCTTATCAACTGCATGTGCAACCTGAGCCGAATGAAAGATGTCTTCCTTCAGCCACTTGGTTACCATTGGGTGAAAGGACGTAGAAATAGGCGGGAGCTGTTTGAAATCCCCGCAAATAATGATTTTTTTTCCAAGAGATGCAGCAAATGCTACCTGAGGTATATAGGCCATACTCGCCTCATCCACAATAACAAGGTCAAATTCTTCTTCATAAAGAATACAATCAATCGCAGCTTTAGAGAGAGTCGTACCGATGACCTTTGCGTCAGTGACTAGTTCACCTTCTCTTCGTTTAAACTTTTCTTTGATTTTTTGATAATGAACCTCTAGTTGAGACAACCGTTCTGAATCATAACTTGAATACGTTTTAGCCAGTTTATTTTTTAGCCTTCTTCGGTAGGTCTCGACCTTTCCTTTTTCCTCTGCAAGAGTAGGGTCAAGTTGTTCTAATAATTGAAGCACGCTTAAATCTGTAACATTTTCATTATACGCTTTCCGGTTGGTACCATAGCGGATGACTTCCCCTGCTTTCCACCGATCGTGGCTGCTGAGAAAGTGATGCATCTCTTCTATTAAGACATCAACTGCAGCATTACTATGGGAAAGAAGCAATACTTTTTTTCCTTCTGAATAATGATAAGCAGCTACTCTGGCAAGCGTATAGGTTTTTCCTGTTCCAGGTGGTCCCCATAGATACGTAACAGGATTATACTTACTGCGCACATATGCTTCGTGTAAAGGATTTTTAAACGTAGTCTTCGGATGCCTTGTTTCTTTCATTGGATTCATCGCATGCTGAATACGCTGTGTTTTTCCATGGAGCTCTTTTGCTTCGTCTAATCTTTCTATTAACTTCTCTAATATTTCCCACGGTTCATGCAATATTTGACCATAAGAAATGGTGTCTCCAATGAACTGATCGAACTCAATCATGCACTCCCGATCCTCTGAACTAATCACCACCCCTGTGATTCTTGACTGCTTTCTCTTATATACTACACCTCCTCCTTCTGGTAACGACGCAGGGTAACTAAGGATGAACCAATATATATAGGCATTTTCTTCTTTTCGGATACATCTGCCTTCTTCTATCAAAACTCCAGATGTCTCCCGTTTTTTTAGTTGGAGAATTTCCATATCCAGAGCGATTTGCCACTCTTCTATCATTTCTGTTATTTTCATCTGAATCACCTTTGCCATACGAAAAAATTCACGAACCTTATCATAACAATTTATCATGTGAGTGTATATGATTATTGGGTTATTGGGAGATTCTTTGTGGGAGTAGAGTTGCTTATGGGAGTATGAGCCCCCTTTTGCTAACCTGTTCAAAAAAATAAAAAAGAACCGATATAAAATTCCGGCTCTTCTCCAAACTATTAAGAAATCACATAGCCTTGCCTGACTCCTCTTCTTCCTTTTCTACAAATCGGTCTACATAGTACAAGACATCTTCTACATATTTGTCGCTATGATTGTAGGCAAATACGGCTTCTTTGATTTTTCCATCAGCTGCTCCATTTCGTTCCAAATAGTTTGCAGCACTAAACACTGCATCCTCAATTTGAAATGGATCGGCTATTCCATCTCCGTTTGCATCTACCCCATATCCTCCATACTTTTCAATGACGTCAGGGTCTGTTTTTTGGTTTTGTGGGATATTCCCCTTCCCTAAGCCTGAGCAACTCGGGTGTGACCAGCCGACAAATGTACATGGCATGAATTGCATGTGTCCCTCAGCTCCCACGGGAGACACAAGAGTCTTCATGGTGGAAAATTTTGTTTCGACTCGGTGATGGGCAGCCAGTAAATACCATGGTACCCCGTATTCCTCTTCAGCTGCTTTATAAATGGGAATATATTCGGGGGGTACCTCTTCTATACCAACTGAGGACAGGTTATAAGTGGATTCTCCATTATTTACGGCATAATAAATAGCTAAGACGATGATGGGTATAAGGACGATCGTAAATGGTGAGGATCGTTTTTTCTTACTTGGACGCTTTTTTGGGGCAAATTTTTTAGTCATCGAGGCTCGATCCTTTACAAAAATATTGATTCCTCTTGTATTTTAATACGAGAACCACTCTGTGACAATCATTATGTATAAAAAAAGATGACCCCTGTAGTCGATTCTTTCTTCACCGAATGTTGGTAGAGAAATCATTGACTTTGGTTGAGGTCATCTAACCATTATTCATTTATTTTTAACAAACAAAAGCTGCTCCAACGATAATTAATAGGATGAATAAAACTACGATTAACGCAAAGCCACCAGCGTAGCCACCACCGCCGCCATATCCATATCCAGGGTATCCATATCCATACATCATCAGTCACCTCCAGTTATCTTACTACGATATTAATGTATGTAGTGGACAAATTGTAGGTTAATTAAAATCAGCATTTCATTTTTTGACTATGAAATGCACCTGGAGCAGATTGCCTATAAACAGTGGGTTTTGCTTATCATGGAGAAGCGGAAAATGAGTAAAATGTCTAGATAGGAAGTGCTCGATATGTAAAAAAAGCGCCTGGAAAATTCCAGGCGCACAAAGATTCTTACATATGCTCTTTAGGTTCTTTTGTTTTTCTTGGCTTAGGTTTGATGTATAATCCAAGCTCTTTTTTCTCTTGATTCAGTGATTTATACAGAGACACCATCATCAGGGCCATAATGACCGAGAATGGCAACGCTGCGACAATTAATGCATTTTGTAATGCCTGTAATCCTCCACTATAGAGCAGGATTAATGCAACAGTAGACTGAGCAAGTCCCCAAGTTAACTTCACATAGTTAGGTGGAGTTAATGATCCATAGGTTGTTTGCATTCCCAGAACGAATGTAGCTGAGTCGGCAGACGTAATAAAGAAGGTTCCGATTAATGTGATGGCAATGACGGAAAGGATCGTTGACCATTCAAAACCGTTAAATACAGCAAATAACACCTCTTCTGTATTTAGACCTGATATATCTGTTCCTGCTTGTTGAACTTCAATGGCAGATGTACCAAAAGTAGCGAACCAAATGAAACTGACTAAAGCAGGCAGCAGTAGTACACCGATTAAGAATTCACGAATGGTTCTGCCTCGTGATACTCGTGCGATGAAGATTCCGACAAATGGAGACCAGGAAATCCACCATGCCCAATAGAAAATCGTCCAGCCATTGATCCACCCACGATGCTCTTCATTTAATGGCGCAATCCGGAAACTCATGGCAGCAATGTTTTGAATATAAGCACCGATTGTATCAGTGAACATATTCAGGATGAGTAATGTAGGTCCGATAAAGAACATCAACACGAATAGTCCAATTGCCAGTACCATATTCGTATTAGATAGATATTTAATTCCCTTACTTAATCCAGACCATGCAGATATCATAAATAAGACGGTTACAACCGCAATGATAATGAACTGAACGGTGAAATTATTTGGAACTCCCAGTAGATATGAAAGTCCTCCGTTAATTTGGGCTGCACCGAATCCAAGTGTTGTTGCAACACCGACAACAGTTGCGAATACAGCAAGTACATCAATGATCGTTCCCAGTGGACCGTTTACTTTATCTCCAAAGATCGGTTTCAATGTAGCTGAGATTAAGCCGGGCTCATCTTTACGGAATTTATAATAAGCAAGTGCTAAAGCGACAATCGCATAGATCGCCCACGCATGTATTCCCCAGTGGAAGAATGTATAGCGCAATGATTCTTTGATCGCCTGATCCGTTCCACCTTCAGCAAGTGGTGGTGTCAAATAGTGTGACAGCGGCTCGGCTGCCCCCCAGAATACTAAACCGATTCCCATCCCTGCACTAAACAACATGGCGAACCATGTTCCTTTCGTGTATTCAGGTTTCTCGTCTGGCTTTCCTAATCTTATCGTTCCTATTGGACTAAAGATCAAGAACACGCAGAAAATAACAATCACTGTGACTAAAATAAGATAATACCAACCGAATGTTGAGGTAATAAAGGATTGCATATCAGCTGTTACATTTTCGAATGACTTTGGCGCGATGACACCATAGGCAACAGAAGCTGCAACTAATGCAATGGTAATCCAGAAAACATTTGATATCCTCTTCATAAAATTCTCCTTTCCAATTTCGTTTTCTTTTATTGTGCTCTTTTTTATTTATGCAGACACTGACAGCTGGGATTCCATGCGATTCTCTTAGTATGTACACCAGCAACATAATTCTCCATATTTAAAAGAGTCTTAGTTAATGCAGATGGGAAAATGTGCATTCTGAGGATTGTAAAGGAATAAATACTTTTTACCTATTCCCTCCCGACACTCTCTTAAAACCAACATTTGTTACCCTATCAGAAAAAAGTTTAACTTTGCAAGTAAAAACCATTATATTTTTTATATTGTTTGTCATTTTTACGTTTTCATTCCAATTCTTTTTTTGACATGAACGTCCAAATAGGAATCTTCCGGCTTGAGAAACTGGAAATGAATACGCTTTATAAATCCGGTAAGGCAAATATGTTTATATTTTATATAAGAAGAAAAGGCATTTTGATAGATATAATTAAAGGTCTCCTCTAAATTCACTTGAAGTTTTAACTGGGAATTCTTGATGAAGTTCTTGTAGTAATTTTCATGTATCGGTGAATATTAATAAAAGAATGTATGGAAGGAGGTTGAGTCATGAAAAATAAACAAAACAAATCGCAACATGAAACAGCTGAAAAATTAGCTCAACAACAAATGGGTGAGAAAATTGAGATGAAATCCGTTGCTCCTTCTGCTAAAGAAGGTTCTGATGTTCAAGGGAAATAATTTTTGATACAAGAAGGACGCCTAAGTCGGCGTCCTGACTAGTTGTTACTCTTTAATAATTTTCACTTTGACATCTTGTACACCATATTTAAGGGCATCTTTTTCTTTTTCCATATAAATGTCGATGCGTTTTCCTTTAATGGCTCCACCTGTATCTTCGGCACGGGCAAAACCGTATCCTTCTACATACACCTTAGATCCCAGTGGAATGACACTTGGATCGACGGCAATGACTCTGGCATCAGGGTTCTCGATTAAGTCCACCCCCGTCTTGGTAATGCCGATACAGCCCTCACAATAAGCTGTATACGCAGTAGCGGTTACGTTAACCTCTCTTACAACGTTGTCTTCGGAAGTTTCCGTATCAGCGGATTTAACAGCTTGTTCTTCTTGTACGTTATTCACAGTGTAACCATCTTCTAAAAGTTGTTGGCGTGTGCCAACCTCATCTATCGAAACATGATATCGATTTGCAATCTCCCAAAGAATATCGCCTTTTTCTATATTATGATAATCATTCATTGCAGTATCGTCTGAATTTGCAGACGCAGAAGTAAGTCCGATTGTTAGAAAAACTGTGAAGGAAAAAATGGAAAATAATACTTTTTTCATCTTGTGAAATTCCTCCTTTTGTGTTTGGTCTATGAAACCAACAGTTGAAATAGTAACATAGACTTACCTCAGATACATAACAAAGTGTTTATAAACCGATAACAATTAGATGACAAGCGTGTAATATTTATTGTTTTCTGTCGATTCAGCTGGAAGTGTTTCTAACTCTTTCATTTGAAGGGAAATGTTAGTTGAAAAGCGGAGATGAATTGATAGTAAATTGGTAATGAAGAGACTATTAAGATATTTATTCTTATTTGCATCTTGTGTTTAAGAGATAAGCTATTAAAATGTATTAAAGAAAAAAACCACTGAGAATGAATTCTCAGTGGTTCCGATCTATTATTTACTTTCAAGAATTTTTACGTTAACTGATTTTCGGCCCCAATCAACTGCTTGGTCTTTTGATGGGATGAATACGTCGATTCGATTTCCTTTAATCGCCCCACCTGTATCTTCAGCAGTGGCATAGCCGTATCCTTCAACATATACTTTTGATCCCAGTGGAATTACATCCGGATCTACTGCAATTACTTTTGCATCAGGATTATCTAATAAATTTACACCTGTTGCTGTCGTACCTGAGCACCCTTCACAATTTGCTGTGTAAGCGGTAGCTTCTACTGTGATTTCTTTTACAGCTTCCTCTTCTTCAGCGGGTTGTGCTGCCGTTTCTTCTTCAGCAGGTTGTGCCGCAGCTGGTTCAGCTGCAGGCGCTTCAGCTTCTGGAGCTACTTCTGCTGTTTCTTCTTCTTGAGCAGGAGTTGCTGCTTGCTCAGAAGTATTTGCAGTAGCTGAAGGTGCTTTTTTATCTTCTAAATTGAGGACTAATTCTTGTCCAGGCACAATCAGGTCACTTTCAAGAGCGTTCCAGCCTATTAAACTGTCGACGGAAACTCCATATTGTGAAGAAATTCCCCAAAGTGTGTCACCTTTTTTAACTGTATAGTACTCTTTGGATGATACCGTGAGTTCTTGGTCAGGATAGATTAAGTGTGAATTTAAATTGTTCCATTTCATGAGTTTATCAACGGATGTACCGTATTCCTGGGCAATTCCCCATAAAGTGTCACCTTTTTTAACTTCGATGTCTTGTGCTGAAGCGCTAGCTCCACCAGACACTGCAAGTGTAGTAAATGCAGCCACAGAAATAATCGATTTTTTAAGTTTCATAGAAAAATTCCTCCTTATGTAGCTAGCGGTTTATTTATTTTTGCTAACAGGGAAAATACTAACATAGTAAAATCTCAATTCAATAACAGGAACTTTAATATCGTGCGTCAAGAATATTTCACGACTGTAATAGAAAGCGATTTCCTGTATAAACTATCATGTAGAGGGATACTATGGTAATTTTAGATGAAAATAATAGTTGTAAAGGGTATTTATGGATAAAACAGTTAAAGAGTTCTATTCTATTTTGAGGCTGAATTTAGAGGTCATGTTGTCTTTTGGGTAGGTGAATAATTAGTAAATGCTCCTTATATTTTTTAATTAAACAAGATTTAGTCTTGAAAAAGAAGCAAGTTTAATCTTAACAAGCTAGAAGATTCCCACTATACTATAAGAAGTAATGATTGAACTGGAGGATGACAAGGATTGGAAAATCAGGAAGAAAATATCGTACTTTATAAAGATGATCCCGACGAACACAGTGGTCGTTGCGAGTGTGGGAACAATATTTTTAAATCACGTGTATTAGATGGAAAGTTTTATCGAAAGTGTCAAGAGTGTGGTAAAACGAAAATCGTTTAATAGAAAAAATGGGAAACCGGTATCGAAAATCGGTTTCCCTTTTTTCTATTTATTCATTTTTTGAATGATCGTAGAAGCAAATTGAACCAATTCATCTGTTGTATGATTAATTTGCTTGATGGCTTCCACAATATGATTTATTCAGATTGATTTCGTTTGAACATACCCATATAGTTTCCCATTTAAAATTCGAACGGTCATAATGCCGTTCTGTACATTCCCTATTTCTTTGCGGGAGTTCTCCGTTAAGTCAGTCATGTTACGAACCCGGTTTGAGACAACTCCGATTTGCTTGTTGCTTTCATTCACGAGCTGATGAATGGAGTGGCTCAGTTCCTTTGAGTCTTCGGCAAGCTTTCGCACCTCAGACGCAACGACTGCAAATTCCCTGCCTTCATTACCGGCTCGTGCTGCTTCAATTGGGGCATTTAGGGCAAGAAGATTTGTCTGCTCAGCTACTCTTCCACATGGAAACCCCAACTTTTTTTCTATGACAATCATTTTGCTTGTAAAATTTACATAATTCAATGAAGCATGGTCCTGTTGGTTCTATAAGTGAACAATGCACAAAAATCCAGTTTCCACTAATCCCCCTCTCATTTCCTCATATGTATCGTATTCAACTGTAGTTGTACAAAACATATACAAAAAGAGGGACGGACCTTTGATCCTAGGAGCTACTCCTAGGAATCAAGGTCCGTCCCTCACTGCTTTATTGTGTTAAAATAATTGGTTCGTCTTTGGTTATGATGATGGTGTGTTCGATTTGGGCAACGAAGCTGTTGTCGGGTGTGATGTAGGTCCAGCCGTCGCCTTTTTCGATTACGTTTTGTGCTTTGGTAGAGATGAATGGTTCAAATGCGATGACCATTCCTTCTTTTAACAGTGCATTATCCCATGGATCGAAATAATTTAAGATGTGATCGGGTTTCTCATGAAGAGACCTTCCTACACCGTGGCCGGTTAAGTTCATAATCACCGTATAACCATTTTTTCGCGCTTCATTATTAACCGCTTTGCCGATACCGTTTTGTTTAGATCCTGCTCTTGCTTTCTGGAGTCCTGCTTGGAATGATTTTAATGCCGCTTCACATAAATCTGTAAGCTTTGGGTCTCCCTCCCCAACAACAAATGAGATTCCTGTATCGGCATAGTAGCCATCTTTTGAACCGGATACGTCAATATTGACAAGGTCTCCCTCCTTTATAACACGGTCACCGGGTATCCCGTGAGCCACTTCTTCATTCACACTAATACATGTGAAACCAGGAAAATCATATTCTCCTTTAGGGCCTGAAATGGCTCCGTTTTCTTCAAACAGGCTTCCAGCAATATCGTCAAGCTCTTTAGTCGTTATTCCAGACTTTGTCTGAGAGCGTAATTCATCACGGATCATAGCCACAATGCGACCGATTTCTTTTAACGCTTTTAATTCTTCATCAGTTTTGACAATCATATTATCTTCCTTCTCTTTTGAAATTTTACCTTCCCTTACTATACCGAAACACACTCTGTTTTTAAAGGGAAAGCTGTTGTCTAGTATGGTGGTTAATTATTATGGGATTCGCTCCCTTCAATTACTATATCAAATTAAAAGAAAAAGAATAGGGATGACGAAGGACATGATCGTGGCGGTTAATGCCATGGCGGCACCACTTACTGCCCCTTCCCTTTCGCCCTCTTTAATAGCCTGTGCCGTACCTACTCCATGGGAAATCACTCCGAATGGAAGTCCTTTTGCGATGGGGTGCTTTACATGCAACCACTTTAAAATAGACGGTATGATCATAGCTCCGAACATACCCGTCACAATGACGACCGTGGGAATGACTTCTATATTCGCCTCAATCACCTTCCCTATATCAACTGCTACGGGGGTTGTAATGGTTTTAATAAGCAAGGAGCGGTTCCATTCAGATGGGATCCCCAACCACATACTGAAGAAATAAGTAATAAGCATAGACATTCCACTTCCGAACAGGATACCGAAAAGTATAGGCTGTACATGCTGTACTAATAACTTTCGGTGCTGATAAAGGGGATACGCAAGGGCAACAGTAGCAGGTCCAAGTAAATACGTTATGAAAGAAGTAAAGTCTGCATACTGTTCATAAGGAATATCGATGATCAATAATGTGACAATGACAGCAATCGTACTAATAAATATAGGTATCGTTACGGGGGTTGGCCAAAGTCGGTGAATCTTTACGCCAAAGATAAAATACAATACTGTAATGCCTAATGCCATCAGTGAACTAATGAGATGGATCATGGTTTCGTTTCTCCTTCCATCTTATTAAACTCTCTGCTGATAAGGAAGTTGCTACAAATCCGGTTATCCCGCTAATAACCAGAATGACAATAAGTTTCCAGCCGAAATCTAGAAAATATGGCCCCAGAACCATCGCGCTAACAGACAAGGGAAGAAAGAAGAAGGAAAAATGTCTTAGAAAGAATCCTGTACCGTCCACTAATAATCTTTCTTTCACTACACCCGTTAATAATAGTAGAAACAAAAATAGCATCCCGATAACGCTTCCGGGAATGGGTAAATGAAAGAAGTCTGTACACCACTTTCCAATTTCATAAAATAAGCATAGAATGGCAATTTGAATGATGGTCCGAACAACCTGCATAATTTTCTCCTCGCTTTATATTCTTCTCACGAGTTTATCACAAATGGCAGGTCGATTGAGAGTAGTGTTGAACTCAAAAAAAGAGCATGAGGTGTTCTTACCCCATGCTCTTTTAGAAAGAATAGAAGGGATTGGCTTCTTAAAGAAGATCCCTTTCAATAATCCTTTCGTTTTTATATTAATTTAACGAACGCTTCTGCGGTTGACTGACTGGATTGTGGATTCTGCCCAGTCACGAATTTCCCATCGGTGATGACATGGTCACTCCATGCTTCAGATTTTTCAAATTGAGCTCCTTGCTCTCTTAATTTTGTTTCTAATAAGAAAGGCATTAATGAATCGAGGCCCGTTTGCTGTTCTTCTTCGTTGGTGAATCCTGTCATGCTTTTTCCTTCAACCAGCCATTTTCCATTTGACAGTTTCGTTCCAACGAATCCTGCAGGACCGTGGCATACAGATCCAATGGCTTTGTTGTTGTCAGCAAAGTGA
Source organism: Rossellomorea sp. GQ25 (assembly GCF_059758515.1). NCBI lineage: Bacteria > Bacillati > Bacillota > Bacilli > Caryophanales > Bacillaceae > Rossellomorea > Rossellomorea sp. GQ25. The sequence continues at coordinate 597,472 of NZ_JCAXEQ010000001.1, forward strand.
GCCAGTGCTTGTTGAAGTTCCGGACTGTCAGGGAGATCAAACATCGTTCCGTGTCCGCCCGGTAAGAAAATCCCTGAATATTCATTAACGTTCAATTGCGAAAGGACCATCGTTTGATCCAATTCTTTGGTGACACCCTTCCACTTTTCCACCTGTTCATCATCAAGGCTGTTAGGATCTAAAGGAATTCGGCCCCCTTTTAAGCTAGCCACATCTACACCGAATCCCTGATTCTTAAATTCTTCATATGGTTCAGCGAACTCAGATAACCAAAGACCTGTTTCGTGTTCATCATCAATTTTGCTTTCATTCGTTAAGACCATTAATATCTTTTTCAATGTGTACCCTCCATTTTTATATAGCTGATTTCCTACCCTTTTGTTTTATCCTCTTCTCATGAAATTAAACTTCCGTATGATAATTATTTTTCTTTTACAAGGTTTTAAGCAGAAAAAAACGACTCCCTTAATGAGAGTCGTTTCGATGGGTTAGTGTATATCGAATTGGAATTGAATTTTCTTTTGAACAGGATCCCAACTAAGGTAAGCTGAAAACTCCTTCTCTCCTTTTTTGAAACCGTCGATGCGTTCGGATTTTCCATCCGCGAGCACTTTTTTCACGATTGCTTGTGTTATACGCTTCGAGAGAATGGTCTTAGAAATGGTGAAGCTGCATTTTGTTTTTTGATAATTGGAGCATCCGTAGAACTTTCCTTTGTCAACCACTTTCCCGCCACATTTCAAACATGTGCCGACGCTGATTTTCGTTGTTCTTTTACCTTTACTCCCTTTGGACCGTTGGATGGAAGCAGTATCAAGATCTTCGAAATTCCATCTGTTTGCCTCTTGAAGAGCGTTTTGAACAAGTTTATCGCTTAATTTCTTCACTTGCTCCATAAACTCGGGTGCGGAGGCTTGCCCTTTTCCTATTTCCTGTAGTCGCTGCTCCCATTTTGCCGTCATTTCAGCTGACGCCAACACATTTTCACCAATTGCCCGAATCAAAACTTTTGCTTTATCGGTTGGATAGACAATGTTCTTTTGGATATCAATGTAGTTCCGATCTTTAAGCATGGTTATGATTCCAGCGCGTGTTGCCTCGGTACCCAGACCTTCTGTTTGCTTTAACACTTTCTCGAGCTCATCATTATCTATGTATTTACCTGCTGTTTTCATTAAGGTAATCAGTTGACCTTCTGTGTAACGCTTAGGTGGCTGGGTTTTTCCTTCTTTCGTATAGACACTCTTGACAGTACCTTTGTCGCTTTCCTTAACAGGTGGCAGGAGCGGTTCGTCATCCTTTTCATTCTGCATCAGAACCTGTCTCCATCCTTCTTGAAGAATTTGCTTTCCTTTAGAAATGAATTCGGCCCGTTCGTCCACGACGGTAGTGATGGTAGAGTAATGGATCACAGCTTTATCGTGGTGTGCAGCGATAAAGCGTTTAACCACAACATCATATATTTTCCTTTCGTCACCTGATAACGATTGAGGATCGGTTACTTGTTCAGTTGGAATAATCGCGTAGTGATCAGAAACCTTCGCTTCATTTACAAAACGCTTGTTATTCAGCAGGCTCTCATAAGGAGTGGGGATCCAGCTATTGTAAGGGCTGTATTCCTGAAGCTTAGACAATATTTCCGGGAAGGTTTCAGCTTCCCCTTTCGTTACATATTGTGAATCTGACCTTGGGTAAGATACAATGCCCTTCTGATATAGCTTTTGCAGGACATCCAGTGTTTTTTTAGGTGAAAATTTATACATTTTGTTAATCGTTGCCTGAAGAGCTGATAGATTGAAAAGTAATGGAGGAGCAAATTCTTTTCTTTCTATTTTCATCTCTAGAACGCTTGCAGGCTTCCCTTGGCAGAACGAAGCAATCTTCTCTGCCAGCTCCTGTGTTTGAATTCGAGACTCTCCATCCTTTTGCCAAATCCCTTCGTACGTGTGGTCCCCCATTTGAAAGGCTGCTTTCACTTCCCAGAAGGGTTCGCTTTTAAATTGCTCTATTTCTTCATCTCTTTTCACAATCAAAGCAAGAGTCGGCGTTTGTACCCTTCCTGCAGAAAAAACATCCGACATGCCTTGCTGCTTAAGTAGAATGCTATACGCTCTTGATGCATTCATTCCCACAAGCCAGTCCGCACAAGCACGGGAGTAGGCTTCATAATAGAGGCTGCGCATTTCCGTTTCTTCTCTTAAACTGGTGAACCCTTGAATGATGGCTTTCTCTGTCAGCGATGATATCCATAATCTTTTCATGGGCTTCTGCACGCGGGACATTGAAATAATATTCCGGATGATTAACTCACCTTCCCGTCCCGCATCCCCTGCATGGATGATTTCTGTGACTTCACTTTTCTTTAGAAGTTCTTTGATGACTGCGAATTGTTTCGCTTTTGCCCGTTGAAGCTCATATTGAAATCGTTGAGGAATGATGGGAAGGTCTTCCAACGTCCATTTCTTCCATCTGCTTTCATATTTTTCCGGGGCTTGAAGCTGAAAGAGATGACCTACAGCCCAGGTGATATATGCCCCTTTAGGGAACACATCATTAGATTGTATTTCAATGTATCCTTGGCGTTTTCGATGAGGAAAAGGTTTAGCGAGGGTTGCTCCTTGATCGGGTTTTTCGGCAATAACAACTTTCATAACATTCTCCTGTCCATCTTTATGATTCCTTCATTATAGCATTTTTTTAGAACTCTTGTTCTATGTATGTGGAGAAATCATACTTGTTTTTTATCGGTCATATTTGAAACTAGTTTAATCTAAATCTACTTGTTAGAATAGGGTTGATTTTTTTTGCGGTACCAAGGGGGGACGTGACTGTAACAAGAGTGATCGTGGGGTAGGTAATGTTATAGCGTAATGGTGTTACAGATAAGAAGTCAAATCTGTAACACCATTACCTTATTGTCCTAAATTTTCTAAATTACCTTTAATCTCTTGTAGCTGATTGAAGGTGTTTACGATCTCAAGGTTTTGTAACTCTGAAATTTGGACTTCTCCCTTATTGATTTCGACTAAGGCACGATCAATCCCTTCCAGCGCTTGTTCATTATATCCTTCCACTTTTTGGTGGATGTTTTCTGCCAGTTGAGGCGGGGTCAGATCATTGATTTCTTGTATTTCTGTTTTCATGTCTTTTAATCTTGTTTCAAGAGCCGGTATGGTGGATGGATCTGCCGCAGCATTTTCCACTAATCCAGGAAAATCGTTTGCAAATTGTTCTGCTTCATTTAGGTAATCGGTCATTTCCTCAACATAGGTCAAACTGTTGTTTGCTTCCTCGAGGATTCCACAGCCTGCCAGCATAAAAAAGCTGATTAATATGATTAATTTTTTCACTGAATTTCATCCTTTCCTAGCTTTCTCTCATTATACATACGAATGAACTTCGTAATGGTTTCATTTCATAAAAAGAAGGCTAACACCATTCGTCAGCCTTCTCTGTGTCTTATTCAATAATTTGCAGTTCTTTAGGGAATTTGGTCAAGGTTTCGTAACCATCCTTTGTAATAAGTACATCATCTTCAATTCTAACACCGCCTATTTCCGGAACATAGATTCCAGGCTCAATGGTGTAGGTCATTCCTTCTTTTAATATCCCATTATTTAAATGGCTCATTGATGGGAATTCATGTACGTTGATCCCAAGGCCGTGACCAATCCGGTGTGGGAAATAGTCTCCATACCCTGCTTCTGTAATGATATCCCGTGCGATTTGATCCAGATCACCAATACGGTTTCCGGGCTTACTTGCTTCCAGAGAAGCCAGTTCTGCTTTTAAAACCGTAGTGTAGATTTCTTTTTGCTTGTCTGAAACCGATTTATAAGCGAATGTACGGGTGATGTCAGAAGTATATCCTTCAAGGACAACACCTAGATCAAACAAGACAAAATCTCCTGCCTTTAGCTTCCGGTCACCGGGGTTTCCGTGTGGATCTCCAGCTTTTTCACCAAAGAGCACCATCGTAGAGAAAGACATTTCACGAATGCCTTTTTTCTTTAACTCATACTCGATCTTCGCAAGAACTTCCATCTCCGTAATGCCTTCTTGGAGTGCACTAACACCTACTTCAACTCCGAAGTCTGCCATTTCTGCTGCACGACGCATGATGGCGATTTCCCCCTCATCCTTCACTACACGCATCTCATTTAATTTGTCTTCAACATTCACTATATTCGGTGAGTTGAAGATGTTTAAAAATGCCTGACTGCGGCCATACGATACCACTTCATTTTCGAAAGCCACCTTGTGACCATCAACTCCTCGTCTTTGAATGGCTTGTTGAATGAACTCCCATGGATTTTCGTGATCAGAGTAGCCGATCACTTCGTTACTCCAGCCGGCATCCTTCACTTGACGTGCTTCCATCCCAGGTACGACCACAAATGGTTCGGCATCTGGAAATACAAACAGTCCCATCAATCGCTCATGTGGATCCGTGTGGAAATTCGTTAGGTAAAATACATTTTCAGTTGAATTGATAAATGCGGCATCGATATTTTCTTCTTTTAACCAATTTTTCAGCATTTCTATACGTTGTTTCATCGTGAGTTCCTCCTCGAATTTCGTGATGTTATGTAATCGATTAATATGAGCATATCTATGCTAACATACTTTTGAGAAAGATTGAAATAATCCCGTTTGATCAGGATTTGTGTACAATTGAAAAGTAGGGGAATTCTTTTGTTCATTATGGGGTTTGTAAGGGTAAGTGGTAAAAGTTACATTCATGGCTGGTGTTTTTTTGGCAGGGGTGAGCTTTTCCTACCTCTTTCCTATAAAGGATGAGGGGTGTTTGTGATATAATTTGGAGTATACAGTGAATGTAGGGTGGGAGTGGCCACTTCCTTATAGAAGGAGGTGGTGCTTATAGTGACAACGTATGAGGCGTTAACGCTAATGATTACCTTTGGCTCTTTAATTGTCTCCATCATTGCCGTAGTTATTTCAAATGACAAAAAGAAATAACCCCACCCTCATGAAGCGCCTAAACTTTGAAGGGTAGAGTTATGTTCCTTTCTCTATTGGGCCACTGCTTTCCTTGCAGTTTGCTGTGTAGCAAGAGACATTGGTTGCCGCCAGTGTCTCTTGTTTTATCATTATGCTCTCCTTTTAAGATAGTATAAATCCAGTCGGAAAGCAAGACGAGTACAAGCAAAACTTTACGAAAAAATATAGCTTAGAGAAGAAATCCTCTAAATGCTTTTTTAATACACAGGGTCTGTTTTCTTAGGCTTGCGAACAAGTGCCATGATTCCTGCGATCAGGAACAGAAGGCCTGGTACGAAACCAAATCCTATCGTGCCAAGTCCGATGACTAGGGCAGCGATGATAAACATGATTCCGGACAATACCGGTTTTTTATTTTTTACAATGGTTAGTACAGCAATAATCCCCAGTATGGACGCAATGATTCCTAATATAACAAGGTAAGATCCAGTTGATTCAGCAGCGTTAATAATGGAGCTTATATCTCCTGCAGTCATGTCCGCATTTTGTATATTTGGATCACTCTCCATACCTTCTTCGAGTTGGGACATGACCTCAGGATTACTCATCCCCATATTAAGTACGATTCCGATTATGGAAAATAATGCGGATAAAATAATTCCGATTACTCCCATCACTACTTCTCCTGTTCGTTTCACCATTCTACTCTCTCCTTTATAGATAAATACTTTATAAATATATTGTGCTAAAACGATACTATTCCCCTAAATGGATAGTGTGTTTAGCTTCTTACTCATATAGGCTTCCAGGATGGAAAGATCTTCTGGAAATCCCAGGGGCAGGTTCTTTAACTCTTGAAGTGAAATCCATTTGATTTTATGTATTAATTGATCAGGGTCCTGTATGGTTGCCTCTCCTCCCAGGAGCCGGACTTCATAGTAATGACTACTTATAGAAATACTTCCTTCATTCCCCCACTTTGTATACAAATGTTTTCCTACTTCAATATCATAGCCTGTTTCTTCCCAAACTTCACGTTTACAGCATTCCTGAAGGGATTCGCCCGACTCCATCCCCCCTGAAGGAACCGACCAATGTTTCTCTTCTTCTTCTTTCCCTTGTAATACCATCAATAAACGAGCTTCATGCATGCAAAGAGCAGATGCACCAATCCATTCATTCAATCAATCACCTCATTTCGTGTGGAAGCAGTCAAACTCATTCAATTATTTAATGAATGAGTTTATGGAAATGTCTCCTTTAGCTATTCTCCCTTTTGACAATATTCTCCTTCTACATAATAAAATTCTTTATATTCAGACATTATTCAGGCTTGCTATAAGGTACGTCCCTCTTTGGTCTTTTTCATTTCTAGTTTCTTTAGGATGATGTTTTCCATTATGCTCCATGGGAGGATGGTTTTGAGTAATAGGGTTAATCGCACTCCTTTGCCTATGGGAATTCTAAAAGTATTTTTCTTGTTAAGTGCTATTTTACGTACGATTAAGGCAACCTCCCTTGGATCTCCAAGTGTATCTGCACCTGCTTGAATTTCAGAGTTGATGGCTTCCATGTAGCAAAAGTAAGGAGAGTTTTTTTGCATCGAAAGTGGAGTGACTTTCTTTCCTGATGTCCAGATATTCGTTTGATAAGAACCGGGTTCGATAAGGTGTACGGATATGCCAAAGGGCTTAAGCTCCAATCTCAGACTTTCGGTGTATCCCTCTAATGCATGCTTGGAAGATACATAAGGACTGAGTCCAGGAAAGCCGAATCTGCCGCTGATGCTACTCATATTGATGATTTTCCCTTCTCTTTGCTTTCTCATATAAGGGAGAACAATTTGAGTCATTCTCATGACACCAAAAACATTCGTTTCAAATTGTTCACGAAACTCATCGATTGTAACTTCTTCTGCAAATCCTGCACCGGCAAACCCTGCATTATTCAGGAGGATGTGCACCCTGCCCAAATCATTAAGAGAGGTAGAGAATTCCTTGATGGATACTTCCGACGTTACATCCAATGGATGAATCTTCACTAAATCCCCCACCTTTAGTTCTTCAGCCCGTTGAAGCAATGCCCTTCCTTTATGGGGGTCTCTCATGGAGGCGATTACTTTATATCCAAGTTGTGCCAGCTCCAGCGTTGAGAGAAAACCAAACCCGCTATTAGCACCTGTCACCACGGCTATTTTATGATTCATTCCATCTTCCTCCCCATTTTTTCTTTCTATCAGTATAGCAATAATGGCTTTTATCCACTGAGTTTTTTATCAAAAAATGCAAAAAAAGGGTGGCTTCATCCCATTGAAGCCACCCTTTTTAACGAGGAAGTCGTGTCAATTTCTATACTTAATCTACAGCAACCTTATTTCTGCTTCAACTTCTCTTAGAGGGAGTGAACAGTTCTCTCGGGAAATGAATAGTCATCTATGGTCAATTTCATCAACTATTCATATATTTATATAATTGTAAGCATATTTATGGATAATTATTTTGCCTGCGTCGAACCCACTATTTTTCCATCAATAGAATAAAAGTTCACTTGAGGAACATGGAGCATACCCGCGTAAGGTTCTATGTGAATGAAATAATCATTCTCTTCAAGTCTTATTCGTTTAAACTGGATATTTTCCCGGTATGTAAAGTAGTCCGCACCAATATCGTCGCGGTTACCGTAAACGATAAACCGATTAGTATGGAGAAATTCTGTTCCGACAGATAATTGAGGAGAATCATTAAAGTGGTATAGCTCATAAAGGGGAAGGACATTCATTTTTCTATAAAGGGCCAGTCCGATTTGCTTTTCTCCATCCTTATTCATATAGGTAAAGAGAAGGAGGTGTTGCTCCCCGGCTTCTTTTTCTGAAACAACTTTTATATTATGATAAGTGTCCTTATATTCTAGCTGTTCAAAGTGCTGCCTGAATGCACCTTTTCTTGTGATAGAGTCTCCTTTTTCAATATACAGTGTGACGGCAAAGGCAATTAGAGAAGACACTGACAGTGATAGGAGGAACCTTCACCTAGTATTCTTTTTTCTTCCAACCAGCATCCCCCCCAAGTTGACATCTTTATCCCAATTTTACCATGAGCCCTACAGGAATTCCCAGTGTAAACAAAGAAAACGGCAGAAGTTCATTCTGCCGCTTTCCTGCTTACGACTGCAAATCCACTGGCAATACTGCACTCTTAAGCTCTATATTTAACTCCGCTCTATATTTCTGTTCCTGCTCTCGATTCCATTTCATAAGCTTCGCCATTATCTCTATCACAGATTCCTTCCATTTCTCCACCCACTCACGATCGAAGAATAAAGCACCAGTCCGTCTAATAAAGAAATCAACCGGCGTCGCGGCCATCTCCTCCTGAATCGCATAAATCAGTTGCGCATATAAATAAGGAGGGACGGACCTTTCATCACTTGTTCCACTATAAGCATGAGCAAGCTTATAGAGCTGATCCACGTTTGATCCGTACATACCTGCAAGCTTCCTTCCCTCTTCTTCTGTTAATCCAAATTGATGTGCCTCATTTGCTTTTTGATCAACATACGCTTGGAAGTTTTTTGATCCGCCTACATGACCTCCAGAGATCGGCATCTGCTTCGTGGAAGAAGCGGGGAACTTCTTCTTGTTCTCTTCTTTTAATCGTTTTGATACAAGATCAACCACTGTTTCCCCCATTTTACGGTAACCAGTAAGCTTTCCGCCGGCAATGGTGATGAGTCCACTTTCTGCTTCCCAAATTTCATCTTTACGGGAAATTTCAGAAGGGTCCTTCCCTTTTTCAAAAATTAATGGACGAACACCAGCCCAGCTCGATTCCACGTCCTCTTTTCCTACAGATACATCGGGAAACATAAAATGAATGGCGTTCAAAATGTAGTCCCTGTCTTCAGAAGTCATATGAGGGGATGATTTTTCCTGATCAAAAAATGTGTCTGTAGTCCCGACATAGGCCTTGCCGTCCCTGGGAATAGCAAATACCATTCTTTTATCAGGAGTATCAAAATAAACCGCCTGCTGGAGAGGAAATTTGCTTTGATCAATGACAAGATGAACTCCCTTCGTTAACCGAAGCTGTTTGTTATTCGTACTGTAATCTTTTCCTCGAACATCATCGACCCATGGACCGGCTGCATTGACAAATTTTGAACCGCGGATTTCAACCGTATCCCCCGTCACTAAGTCCTCAGCTTCAATTCCGACTACTTTCTTATTATCATAGAGGAATCGTTGGGATTTCATATAGTTTATGACAGTGGCACCATGTGCAACTGCTTCTTTCATGACTTCTATCGTTAAACGGGCATCATCAGTCCGATATTCAACGTAGTAACCGCCGCCTTTAAGGCCATCTTTTTTCACCAGAGGTTCCTTCTTCAATGTTTCAGAAACTGAAAGCATGGAGCGTCGTTCACTTCTCTTTACTCCAGCAAGATAGTCATACACCTTTAATCCAATCGACGTGCTGAATTTACCGAATGTGCCCCCTTTATGAAGGGGAAGCAGCATCCATTCAGGAGTCGTAACATGAGGTCCATTCTCATAAACGATTTCACGTTCTTTTCCTACTTCCGCGACCATTTTCACTTCGAATTGCTTCAAGTAACGTAAGCCGCCATGAACGAGCTTTGTAGAACGACTGGAAGTCCCGGCCGCGAAATCCTGCATCTCGACTAATGCCACTTTCATTCCACGTTTCGAAGCATCAAGGGCAATCCCTGCTCCGGTAATTCCCCCTCCAATCACAATCATGTCAAAGTGGTTGGAGACTAATGTTTGTTTTACTTCGCTTCTTGCAGTACTTGAAAATGTCATAGTTGGATCCTCCTAAGTTATCTATAAATAGTTTAAACTCTCGCTCTTCTTGTTTATCCATAAAAAAAGAGCCCAAAACGAACATTATGGTGAATGGTTCCATAATGCAGGTTTGGTCTCTCGTGGTCTCTAGCCGAATTTATTAACTTGTTATCAGTATAACATATGTTTCTTTTATTTAAAAGCCATAGCTGCTTTAACAGCTTTTTTCCACCCGTTATATAGTTCTCCTTGAGTTTCAACAGGCATTTGGGGTTCAAACTGCTTGTCTTTATTCCACTGCTTCGATATTTCATCCCGGTTATCCCAGAATCCTACGGCTAAACCTGCTAAATAAGCGGCACCTAATGCCGTTGTTTCATTTACAACCGGTCTCTCAACAGGAACAGATAAAATATCGCTTTGAAATTGCATTAAAAAGTCATTTTTAACCGCACCGCCATCGACTCTCAGTTTCTTAAGGGAGATTCCTGAGTCGGCTTCCATCGCTGTCAGCACATCTTTTGTTTGGTAAGCAAGGGATTCCAGGGTGGCTCTTACAAAATGCTCCTTAGAAGTTCCTCTTGTTAAACCGAACACTGCTCCGCGAACATCACTGTCCCAATAAGGAGTTCCTAATCCTACAAAGGCAGGAACAACATAAACGCCGTCTGTAGTGTCTACCTTTTCTGCATACGCCTGACTGTCCTTCGCGTCCTTAAGCATACGAAGGCCATCTCGAAGCCACTGAATGGCAGAACCAGCTACGAAAATACTTCCTTCCAAAGCATATTCCACTTTTCCATCGATTCCCCATGCCAAGGTTGTCAGTAAACCATTATTAGACTTTACGGCTTTTTCACCTGTATTCATCAGCATAAAGCAACCTGTTCCATACGTGTTCTTTGCCATACCCTCTTCATAACAAGCCTGTCCAAACAATGCCGCCTGCTGATCCCCTGCTGCACCAGCAATCGGAATCTCTTTCCCGAAGAAATGGTAAGGTACCGTTTTCGCATAAATTTCCGATGAGGGACGGACCTCTGGAAGCATGCTCTCAGGAACGCCTAATATGTCAAGTAGCTCCTGATCCCATTTTAAGTCATATATGTTATACATGAGAGTACGGGAGGCATTGGAATAATCCGTTACGTGGGCTTTTCCACCAGACATTTTCCAGATCAGCCATGTGTCGATCGTCCCGAATAAGAGCTTACCATTCTCCGCTTTTTCTCTCACCCCTTCTACATTGTCAAGAATCCATTTAACCTTGGTACCAGAGAAATAGGCATCGATCAATAATCCGGTTTTGTCACGAAACTTATCGTTATGTCCTTGTGATTTTAGTTCTTCACATACCCCGGCTGTTTGACGTGACTGCCACACGATGGCGTTGTAAACTGGATCGCCGGTTTCTTTATCCCAAACCACTGTTGTTTCACGTTGATTGGTAATCCCAATCCCTTCAATCTGATCAGGTTTGATACTGGATTCAGATAAAACGCTTGCAATTACAGCTAAAATCGATCCCCAAATTTCGTTCGCACTATGTTCAACCCAACCCGGCTTTGGAAAATGCTGAGTAAATTCTTTTTGTGCAGTGTGGGCGATTTCTCCTTTTTTATTGAATAGTATCGCTCTTGAACTTGTCGTTCCCTGATCTAATGATAAAATGTATTTCTCCATTTGGTTCTCCCTCCAAAAATTAATTATCGGTTGATAGCTGATTCACTTTTTGAGCTAAGCTGATCTTTCTGTCACTGGCATAAGCAAGCCCAAGTACTGCCGATGTAACAAGTAGGACTACCCAAAAGCTTGTTGTGACTTGTCCAATGAATATCGCTTTATAAAATACGCCTCCAAATGAGCCTCCCAAAACAGGTCCAACTACAGGAACCCAGGAATACCCCCAGTTGGATGGCCCTTTTCCTGGAATCGGCAGCAGGAAGTGAGCAATGCGCGGTCCTAAATCACGGGCAGGATTGATGGCATAACCTGTTGTTCCACCGAGAGATATTCCGATAGCAATGATTAAGAAACCAACGATAAATGGATTCAGTCCATCTGTAAATGTATTCGCTCCTATAGATAATAATCCTACTACTAAGACAAAAGTTCCAATGATTTCACTTAATAAATTTGAAAAATAGTGAGGGATGGCAGGTCCTGTAGCAAATACCCCCAATTTCACCCCGGGATCTTTCGTTGCATGCCAGTGGGGTAGAAAGTGTAAATAGGTGATCGTTGCCCCTAACATCGCTCCGATCATTTGAGCGATGATATACTGAGGAACCTCACTCCACGGGAAGTCTCCATTAAACGCCAGGCCAAGTGTAACAGCAGGGTTTAAATGGGCTCCACTAAACTGTCCAACGGCGTATACACTCATGGCAACACCTAGACCCCAACCAAATGTGATCACAATCCAACCAGCGTTATAAGCAAATGATTCCTTAAGGTTTACATTGGCACAAACCCCTGCACCAAAAATGATGAGTAAGGCTGTTCCAACCACTTCTCCTAAAAATGCAGTCATGCTTTTTCCCTCATTTCATAAATTTTTTAATAAAATAAAAAGACTCACGGAATGCCCCCTGGAAATAGGCAGTTCACGTGAGTCTCTTCATCTCTTTCACAACGTATTAACTTGTGGATTATGTTACTCCACTATGAAAGCGTTGTCAATACATTTTTCGGATTTTATTTCTGGTCAAAATGCTTCCATAGCACACGATCTGACGTAGTGATGGCCGTAGCACCAGCCTCAAGAGCGGCTTCCACCTCTTCAACGGTATCGATAAGTCCTCCTGCAAAAATAGGTTTCCCCGTTTTTTCTCTTATTTCCGTAATGATTTTAGGGATGACTCCAGGAAGGACTTCAATGAAGTCAGGATCTGTTTTATGTATAAGTTCAATGCTGCGATTCATAGCACTTGAATCGATCACAAACATCCTTTGAGTGGAAAAAATACCTTTTTGCCTTGCTTTCTTAATCACATTCCCTTTTGTTGAAATGATGCCATAAGGCTTAATTTCCTGACAAACATATTCTGTCGCGTATTCATCACTGGATAGTCCGTGGATTAAGTCTAAATGCAGAAACATTTTTCGATTTTCTTTTCGTGCATAATCAAAGACACTCTTCAGCATTCCAACATGGTGATCGAGAAACACACCATACTGAAAAGAGGTTTCGAGCATTTTATCAAAGTCCTTCATGGACCGGATGGCAGGCAATATCTTTTGACCTTCAAAACTCACCTTCTTTTCCCTCCCTTACTATTTTTTAATGGACCTTTTTCACAAGGAGAAATTATATCATAAATAACTGTATGTTTTCATGAGAGTTCCAATGATTTTACCACAATATTACATTTCGAGGTACTACGTTCAGTCATCTACCGGTGATTTTGAACGATCAGCTTGCGGATTCTCTAAGGCAAAGGTCTTTTGCAACAGGAGCAAGCTGAATTCATTATCTTGGGAACCAGTACCTTGGCGAACCCGGATCTTCCGAATAAAGTTGAAAAAGACTTGGATCCTGAGGAGTTCGACCTAAAAAAAGTCTTGCTTCCTCAAGTATATGTAAAAAACATGAGCTTGAGATGAACATTGTGGATTAAGTATGATGCAAAAGAAGAACCCATCACTGACATAAAGGGTCCTTCTTCTTATCGCTCTTCCAGTGAAGTCGGCATAACCTTGTCTCTCTTTTCCTAAGATGGATTGGATACGATTGTGCATTTCAGATTGACTGTGATACTGGAACAAGCCGATTCCATTACCCTATGGATCCTGAAAGGTTGCCCACTTCACAGGGACTTCTTCTCTTTCATGGATGTCAAAGTGTTTGGTGGCGAGAAGGGATTTCAGCCTGTCCCGTTCTCTATTACTTCAACCCCCAGTCAGATGGGTCCGAAATTAACGGAAGGAGTACCTTCTGCTACCTAGAGCCAACAGCCAGGAATGAGCTCCCACTCTGCAAACCCATCGTGGGGGATGAAATCTGGAGTGCGATTTAATAGGGTTTCATACCATTTTTGCCCTTTTTGCATATCAGTTACACGGACATGTACAGTCATTTCATAAATCATGGAATCTCTCCTTTTATAGTAGGATTATTCTAGATTTCGGCAGGGTAAAATGGATAAAAAGCGGGATTTTCTAATAAAACGAGCTGGTTCTCAGTTAACTCATCTTGAATTATCCTTCATACCAGTTAGATATTGAGCTGACCACAGGTGACGTCCGGAATATGACTCATTTTTTACATGACCCCCCCATATAATCAGGAGTTTAACTGACCAAGACTGAAATTATTAAATCAGATTGCCCAGTTCCCATTACGGAAAATAGCGATCTTTCTTCCATCACGGCACACTCCATCTATATTCATAACTTCTGAACCAATCATAAAATCTTCATGAACCACACTTTCATTGAGTCCTTTTTCTTCCCGTTCTTCATCGGATAAAATGTCTCCATCCTTTATACAAGTTGGGTAAGAGGAACCGATCGCTAAATGATTGGATGCATTTTCATCAAATAAGGTGTTAAAGAATAGTACACCAGAATCAGAGATCGGTGACTGATGCGGGACAAGGGCCACCTCTCCAAGATAGGCTGCTCCTTCGTCTGTCAGGATCAATTTTTTCAGGATTTCCTCCCCTTCTCTTGCTGTGACTTTCTTAATTTCCCCCTCTTCAAAAGTAAGGGTGAAATCGTCAATCACGTTACCATTGTAAGCAAGTGGCTTGGTACTTGAAACCGTACCATTGACTCCGGTTTTTACAGGGACAGTATAAACTTCTTCTGTCGGCATATTGGCAATGAAATGGGTTCCTTGTGGTGTTCTGCTTGCCCCTGTCAGCCATATGTGATCTTCATGGAGTTCAACGGTAAGGTCCGTCCCTTCCGATTGATAATGCAAGGATTTGAGCTTTAAGTGATTGAGTTCACTTGCTTTGTTGGTTAGGGTTTCGATATGTGTTTGCCAAGCGAGGACTGGATCTTCATGATTGATACGAACAGATGTGAAGATACGGTCCCAAAGGCTTGGGATTCTTTCTTTCTCTGGTAAGTCAGGAAACACCTTGTCTGCCCATCTTTGTGAAGGGATGGCTACGATAGACCAGCTGATCTGGTCCTTTTCAATTGCTTCATAGAAACGGTCCAGGGCATCTCCACTTGCTTTTTCAAAATTAAGGATTCGGTCTGGATCGATTCCTTTCAACAGGTCCGGATCATTAGCTTCTATTTGAAGAAAGGCTCCTTTATTGTCCACAACCCATTCATGCGCAGCAGCCAGCCAGCTTGGGAATTCGTAGAAAGTGTCATCCGGGGCCAGTTCATAATGTGTTCTCATGATTTCTTCGTCATACCATTGAACATGCACGTTTCTTGCACCAGCAAGATATGCTTCTTTTACAACAATGCGTACGAATTTTTCAGTTCCGAGTGGTGCAGAAATCCACAGGGGCTGATCATGCTGTACATTTACTCCCACTTTAATGGCGAGTTCTGCGTATTGTTTTAACTTTTCATCGAAACCTTTATAGATCGTCATATTGTTTACTCCTATTCTAGTAGTCTACTTATGTAGGTTTTCATTTTTTTCTGGGTCTCTTCCAGGGATTCACTGTGCGTTTCAACAACGGCCTCACCATAGAATAAATCTCCGAATCGTTCCGGTTCCTCATTCCGCGGAATAACATGCATATGATAATGAGTTAACTCGTTGTAGATGCCTCCATTCTGACAGATGGTCATACCGTTGGGGTCATATAGTGCCTGAATGGCTTGTGCAACTAGTTGTGAAGCCTTCATTATAGAGAGTCCTTCTTCTTCATTGAATTCCGTTACTTCCACTTTGTGTCGTTTTGGGAGAATCAGGGTATGTCCAGGGTGGTGCGGGACATGGTCCAAAAAGCAGGCCACGTGTTCATTTTCGTATATGATATATACTCTCTCTTTTTCATTTGCAAGGCGGCAGCCGAGACAATTTTCCATTCATATACCTCCAATTTAAAGGATTTCCCCCATTAATGTCGAAAATTAATTGAATAGCTAAAATAAAGGCTCCTCCCATCATATCATGTAATGGAAAGAAGGTCGGAAAATAGTGGAAATTCAATTACTCAATGAAAAGCATGCCGAAGCTTATTGGCAGCTTCGTTTGGAAATGTTGAAGCAAAGTCCTTCAAGCTTCGGAAGCAGCTATGAAGAAGCGATTGCCCGTATCAATCCAATTCAAATGACAGCAGAGAGACTTTTACAAAAGGGCAGCTACACGTTTGGTTGCTTTGCTGAAGGGAAATTAGTCGGATCGGTGACCCTTGTACGTGAAGGAGCTTTAAAAATGAAGCATAAAGCTTCTATTTTTGCCATGTATGTTTCCCCTGCCCATCGAGGGAAAGGGTTCGCAAGAGGGCTGCTATTAGCTGCCATCACTCAAGCAAAAGAGGAGGATGGTATTGAACAAGTCATGATTACAGTTGTCACAACCAATGAAACAGCGAAGGGCCTCTATCACTCTTGTGGATTCAAGCCATACGGGACAGAAAAGCGGGCATTGAAATATAACGATGAATATTTCGATGAAGAATTGATGGTTTTGTTCTTATAATACCCTTTTCATATTGCAAAACGGTGAGTCCCAAGATGTGGATTCACCGTTTTTTATAGTACATGATAATCAAAGCTAATAAGTAAAAACGCAATGACAAAGACTGAAACCAGCAATGCCCGAACCGGGTTTTTGAAGTGAAGGCGCAGCATGGGAAACATAATAAAATAAAACAGTAGGGTCCACCAAAGGTTCCAGCCTTCAAAATATTCAATGGCATCCATTCTCCACGCTGCCCATTCAATCAGTGTGGCAACACCTATGTACTTAAAATAATAGAAGATTTTCATTCTGATTTCTTCTGGGTAGTGGCTTAAAAATAGAACCACAAGGCAAGGATAAGCGATCATCGTGTAAAGAGTATCCGTCACAAACATATTGAGGAAGAATCCATCTAATTCCCAAACTGCCTTCATGGTGTAGCTGATATACTGATAAAACATATTGAAAAAACTAAAATAATAGATAGTGGGAAGAAATTCTCTCCATCTATACCAAGAACCCCATTTCAAGGAACTGAGAATAATGACTACAATGACTACAACATGAAACATGGGATCCCCCCATAGCCCGACTCATAATATAGACATTAGTGTTTCCAAATATTTGGTAATTCATTCCTCGGTCTATTGAGGTGCACCATTCTTCAGGAAAATAGATCTACCACTTTGTTACTGAACTCCCGTAAATAATAAAGGTATTGGTCTCCCCCATAGTTGTATCGCTTGTTATACATTTTTGCCACCACCACGTTAAAGGCAGGCATGACGAGAAGCGTTGGACCAGTGACACCTATTATTTGATAAGATCCCGAAGGTACCCTCTCCCCCAATTCACTTTTATCCCGTGGAACGTCTTGAACGTACCAAAACAGACCGTTACCAGGTAATGCGGAATCAGAATACGAATCATTTTGAATGGAGATGGCAGTTTCAATCACTTTAGAGGGAACGATTTGTCTTCCATTCATCATGCCTTTCTGAACATGTAGCTGCCCCCAGAGAGCAAATTCCCTAGGAGATACAAATAAATTCTTCTCCGTTCCATCTGAAGCTGTCCCCAGTCCAGGTAGCGCCGGTTTATCAATGTGGTCGATGACGGGCACAAGATTTTCATCCGGTTCCGTTCTCCATCCCGTTTCACTAAACCCCAAAGGAGTAAAAACCCTCTCATTTAAAAGCTTCGGGAACCCTTTTCCATACAGTCGGTGAATTAATTCGGTTATAATGTCCACACCCGCGTTACGGTATGCCCAGCTGCTACCGGGCTTGAATTCCCGAAAGATGTATCCATTTTCGTCGGAATCGAGTCCGTGGGAATGAGTTACAAGATGACGGATCGTTGTACCTTTGTACAGATCTTTATCAAACTCAGGAAAATACTGAGTGATCGGATCATCAAGGCTCGAGATAAATTTATCGTGCAAAGCATAAGCAACAGCGAGTCCTAAATAACTTTTTCTGGCAGAAGCTACATTAAATTGAGACTTTTCAGTGGTTGGTGAAGCGTTTATATGGTGGGTGTGCTTGCCACTATAATGCTCCAACACGACTTGGTCATCTTTCATGATATAAAGGGCCCCAGCAGAACTCCCGTTATTATGTTTAATGTCTTCAACCCAGGAAATCAATTCCTTTAGTGGTCCTGGCATGGTCTTTTTCAAGTCTACTTCCACTCGTCTGCAAGCATCCCATATACAATATGATCCACGAAATGATCGTTAATCCGTTCTCTTTGCCTCAGCTTCCCTTCTTCCTTGAAACCAAGACGCTCGGGGATTGCTCGGCTGCGGTGGTTGAATTCTGCAGCGGTTATTTCGACTTTATTCATTTTATAGTATTCAAATGCGTATTTCGTTAGTCCCTTTGCAACTGTGGTCATAATCCCTTTTCCTTGGTAGCCTTCACCTAACCAATAGCCGATGATGGCCACTTTATTTGACCAATCAAGTTCGTTGAATCCTGCTACTCCTACTATTTCATTTTGATACATGATGCCAGTAGTTAAGCTCTTATTATTTGCGAAGCCTAAGCGTGTGCCCTTAATAAATTCCTTTGAATCATCAACCGATTTTGAGTAATCCACCCATGGTAGCCACTCACGTAGATAGGATCTGGACTGATCAGTCAGTTCATGGATTCGTTCAGCATCTTGTATATCGAGAAGTCTTAATTCTATTTCTTCGTTTAGTTTATAGGTAAACATGTTGGTTGCTCCTTTATCCTTTTTGAATGTTAACTTTACCTTGATATGGTTCGAGAATTCGCATGACGATTGGCTTTTCTTTCTCTTCGTAGTGGCGATTCCATCCATACATTTTTCTTAGCATCGTTAAAGTTTGCTTGTAGTTCCCTTTTTTGAATCCATATTTCTCTTCTATGTAGCGTTTTAGTATCCGGTAGTTCCGCTTCCATTTTGGAGTTTCAAGAAAGATGATAAGCTCTGCCTCTTCAAGACATTTGTACATCCATTCCTGATAATGCACGCCTTCGATGATCCGTGATTCCCGATTTAGTATGGATGTAAGTATATCTCTTCGTTGGGCTTCCGTATTTCTTATATCTCCATCGGGGTGTCTTCTCCACATCACGTTATCGAGTTCACAATAGGGTATCCCTCTTTCGCTTGAAAGCTGGCGTGCGAGTGTGGATTTCCCGCTTGCGACTGAGCCTATGATGTGAATTCTTTTAGGCGTTACCATGAACTTGATCCGGAAATGTCATTTTCTAGAATTTTCAAGACAATGGCGATCATTACAATAACTCCTTTACCATAATTCAGGTCCTCATTAGTCTTCTAGAAGCTGTAGGGAATTTCCTTTATTATATTGGGATTTGTTGGTCGTTATTGAAAGGTGTTTGATATAATACAGAAGATTGGGGGCGCTGAAATGGAAAAAATAAAACAAAATAAACTTATATATATCATGTTCTCCTTCACTTCTGTGATTAATTTTCTAGTGTTTTGGTTAGATCCGGAATCCTACATGTATTTGGGCATCAGTCTTATCTTTTTTATGAATGCCTGTGTTTTCTTTATCAACAGCAGGGAGCCGGATGGTGAATACTGGAGACGGTGGGAAACGATTAGAGAAAAAGGGAGATGGTTCTTTTCGGTTGTATATGGGGCGCTGATTACTGGATTGGTATTTTCAGTGATTCTGTATGTAGTGATCAGAAACTATCTTCCCCTTTTGATCGTATGTTGTGTAGCGGGTGGATGGCTATGGGGATACATCATGTGGATGATGAATGAAAAGCGATATAATGTTTTGAAGAAGTAGGCAGAAAAAACGTCCTGGAATGGGACGTTTTTTTATTGATTATTTGAATGTTTGAATGACTTTTCCTTTTCCACCTGAGACTTCTACCTCTCCATTTGCGCCATTAATAAAAGTAATTTGAGGAGGCTGATGCCCACAGTCAATATCATACACGATTGGAATCTGTAGCTCGTCTGATAGCTCTTGATAGACATCTTCAATCGTATAATTACCAACAGGCGTGTTGGCAGCACTTCTGCCAAAAAGAATTCCAGAAGAATGGTCGAACCATCCAGCAAATTTCATCTGTACAAGTGAACGACGGAGATCTGCTGTCGTTAATTCACAGTTTTCAAAATACCAGAGGATGGGTTCATTCTTTATATGCTTCTCTCTAAAATCTGCTATATTTCCATATGGCGTTCCGATTAAGTGCCTGATTACATCTATGCAGCCACCGAGTAGACGGCCATTGACCTTTACATCTTGACTTCCTGCAGTTCTCCAAATAGTTGGCTCAGTTAAGTGAAAGACTGTTGGAGAAGGCTGGTCGTGATTCCATTCTTTTTGATAGTGTTGGGATGAATACTGAGTAACAGACGATCCTTCTATCGTTGAGAGAACGGTTTCCCATTGTTCCGTCGTTGGATCGGAGTACTCCCCCCTTAAATCAACGAGATTGGTTCCATGCGCAGTGGCGATTCCGGTTTTTAATGTTAGTGCCAGTAATAGCACACTCGTGTCGGAATAACCCAGCAGCCATTTCGCTTTGATATTTTCATAGTCAATGAGTTCCAGGATTTCTATGAGTAGTTGGCCGCCCCATGGTGGGATGATAAGGGAGATTTTTTCGTCCTGCAACATTTGGTTCAATTCTGTGGCTCTCTTTTGGGCAGAAGAAGACTTTGCTTTATACTGCGTCCATACAGTTTCTCCGCATTTTACGGGGTATCCTTTACTCTCCATCTTAATGATGGATTGCTTGAACATATCATGCAGTTCTTGAGGAACTCCTGATGAAGGAGCGGTTACACCTATGGTTGAGTCTTTTTTTAGTAGTGGGTAGGTAATCATAGTCTTTCCCTCCAAACGGTTTAGATGATTTTACCAGATTGGAAGGTTTGGAGCAAGGATTATTTTCCAGTTGTGAAAAAAGGGACGGACCTCACCCTATCACATCCCCCAATAAAATAAGGATTCTCAAAATAGTAAGGTCCGTCCCTCATTTTGACAATAATATGAACGATTTGAAAAGGTTTTGGGGTTTGGGGGCGCTTATGTGGTTTGTGTGGTAAAATAATTTGGTTGTGTAAAACTAGGTTTTGGAGGTATTGGTTTGAAGAAGAATGTTATGAAGCAGAGCCTGTCGGTTTTGATGATATCCTTTATGGCTATGACGCCTTTTCAGCAAACGGCGCATGGGAAAACAAAATTAGATATAAATGCAGATGCTGCGATTTTAGTGGAAGCAGATACAGGAAAGATTGTGTATAAGGAACATGAAGATCAGCTCCTCGGAATCGCAAGTATGACGAAAATGATGACAGAATACCTTGTGTTAGAAGCCATTGAAGAAGGAAAGATTAAATGGGATCAAACGTATAAAGTAAGCGACAAAGTCTATCAGTTAGCGAACGCTCCCGGACTGAGTAATGTCCCATTACGAGCGGAGAAAGAGTATTCGGTAAGAGAACTGTATGACGCCATGGTGATCAAATCAGGTAATGGTGCAGCGATTGCTCTTTCGGAAGTGGTAGCAGGTTCCGAGGGGGAATTTGTAAAACAGATGAATGCAAAGGCGAAGGAACTTGGCTTTGAAAATTATCAATTTGTTAATTCTTCCGGTCTAAGTAACTATGACATGCTCGGCATGTTTCCAAAAGGAACCGACGTGAATGATGAAAACATGGTCTCAGCTGAAGATATGGCTACTTTAGCATATTACCTCATTCATGATTTTCCGGAAGTATTAGAGACATCGGGTCTCTCTTCCAAAGTTTTCAGACCGGGTACAGATGAAGAACTGGTCATGAAAAACACAAATGGCCTTTTAAAAGAGAAATCATATTATTACAAAGGTGCAGATGGATTAAAGACAGGTACCACTCCCTTCGCCGGTTCCACTTTTACCGGGACAGCAGAGCGGGATGGAGTCCGATATATTTCAGTCATTTTAGATGCCAAAGATGATTATGGTCAGCCCAGTAGTGCAGAACGTTTTATTCAAACGACAGAACTTCTTGATTATGGGTTTGATGAGTTTGAGACGGTTAAATATAATTTGAATGATATTGATAAGAGAAAGGAACACACGTTAGACGTTCCAGACGGTAAAGAACAATCGGTTGCTATCAAGATAGACAAGCCTCTATCTATTCGAGTAACAAAAGAAGAGAAAGATAAAGTGAAAGCTTCAGTCAAATTAGATGAAAATAAGCTTAACGACGATGGGACTCTGCAAGCTCCAATTGAAAAGGGTGAAAAAATTGGAGAAATAATGATCAAAACCCCGGAAAAGAACGAGTATATTTTTGATAAAAAACAACCTTCCTATAAAGTAGATATTTATGCGGCAGAGTCTGTAGAGAAGGCTAGTTGGCTAGTACGAAGTGCACGAAGCATTCAAGGGTTTTTTGGGAATTTGTTTTAATTGAGCTGGCTACAATAAAGATTTGATGTTGCTTTTCTATCCAGTTCGTGTCAAGCTTACTAAGTTAAAGGATTTAGAAAGAAGGTGGCATAATGATCGAAGTGAAAATTTCATCTCTAAGTGACGGTGATCTTAATCGCGGCGTTTTTGCAAAAAGAGATATAGCCAAAGGAGAGCTGGTTCATGAAGCACCAGTCATCCCCTACCCCAATGAGGAACATGAACATATCGAGAAAACATTCCTCGCGGATTATGTATTTGAATACGGAATCAATCATACAGCACTTCTATTAGGTTATGGAATGTTGTTTAATCATTCGTATACACCTAATACAATTTACGAAATAAATTTTGATAACCATACCTTCGACTTTTATGCCTACAAAGACATTCAAGCTGGCGAAGAATTGCTGATTAATTATAATGGCGAAGTGGATAATGATGAACCGCTTTGGTTTAATAAGGATAAGAACGAAGAGGTATAACATGAAAAGGGCTTCCAATTGGAGGTCCCTTTTGTTTTACTGACCAATGATTTTCAGGAATTCAGGTTCTTGTTTCATTAGCTTTGTCCCTTTATCTGATTTCAAATAGATTTCTTTGTCTTCTTCGTAAAGGACTTCAACTTTTACATCATCAAACTTATAGATTTTTTGATTGGACCGCGATTCGGTTGATTGGTCATCCCAATCAATGCCATCATTAATAAAATCAACTAAGGACTGAATGATTTCTTTATCATTAATCTTTTGGCACGGTTCATTACCAGAATCAACATAAACGCAAGCGTTTTTGGGAATCTCCTCTATCCAAACAGATGAATGATAAATAGGATGGGTGTCAAACGTGACTTCTGTATAGTCCTCCACTTGATTAAAATGGGATGAGATAGATAACTGTCCATCAAATCCTTCTTTTCTCCAAGTAGAATAAAAGCCGCCCCAATCATTTTCAGCATCCTGATCATCAAGTGCTGAACCTAATTCACTTACCTCCCACCCCAATTTTGGAAGCTCATCAAGATAAAAATCATAAATATCCACCCAGTGATCGCCTTTCATCTTATATTCACTCATTGTCGGTTCCAAGCCTTTATATAAAGGGATGTCATCATGTTCTTCAGGAATGATCGTCATTCCTTCATAGGTCCGGTCAGTCAACTTCTGGTAGAAATAAAAACTGAGGATCACAAGGAAAAGCAAGACAAGATAAAATAACCACTTATTATTTTTCATTGGAACCTCCTATATAAACGTCTAAAGATAACGAGGCTGCTGTCAGCTTGCCTCCATGATGCTAATACATCTCCTATCTTTAAAATTTGCCACGGATTAAACATTGTTTGTCCGTGCTTATTAAAGATATAGTTTCCTGTCAGTACATAGGCTGCATGAATGGGTTGTTTGTGTTGATTGAACCAAACGAATACATCACCTTGCCTATAGTCAGGTGTATCAACTGGAGTATACTCGGTTCGTTCAAGGATCGAAAGAAACTCTTCTCCCTGCATCCATTGATCCTTATAAGCTTGGTTTTTTGTGACAGCCGTAGCGACTGCAGCTAAACAGTTGGGACCATTCTTGAATGAAAAGGTATCGATCAATGATTGAAGATAGGGAGCCTGATTGGATATGTGTTGTTTCCTTTCTGCAGACAACCCTTTCCAGATGGATTGTTCATCTACCCATAGGGCTCCGTAGTTTAATAGAAACGTAAATTGTGATTTTTCTGAAAGAGAACCCCAGAAGATCCGATGTAAAAGGATGATGTCTTCTCCTGTATCTAATGTTGTAGCGGGTATGTCCAGTGTAGAGACTTGAAGTAATTCACATAGATCTTCTTTGGTGAAAAGGAGTCCTCTTCCAAGTTCCCATTGCTGTCTCACAATTTCACCTTGTGTTTCTTTTTCCAAAGATAAAAATAATTCAGGAGGCATTTTGGAATAGAATCGAGCCTTTTTACTAATTCCCCAAGTAGCATAAGAGGTTCGGAGGTCTATAGGCACCTGGGAATAATCAAGTGAATCCATTGACTCCATAGGAAGCGAATCATAATCATCAGCAAAATAAAACCACTCCACGACAGGAAACAGCCTTTTCCCCCAATTTCTCAAAGTCTCTTCATCTATCGTATAACCATTTATATTCATCACCATATAAGCATCCCCAAGTTTTTCTTTTATCTTAGCATAAATTTCCAATAGAATGACATTCAAAAAAAGATCAGAGGGACGGACCTCTGATCTGCATTCATCATTAAAAAAGATTGATATATAGCCTTTTCCCCAGAACATTTAAATTTCAGAGGTCCGTCCCTCTTCCAGCTTCTCCAGGATTCGTCTTTTACGATAGAGCATACGGCCGGTTTCTCCTATGTCTGAGATCATGGATTTATTGATGAAGGAGCCGAACAGGATTCCTGCGATGGGAATCATTTGGAATAGTTTTTTCCAGCCAAAGTTGTCACGGAAGCTGATCATCACTTCTCTCCAACCTTGAAGCTGGGAAAGGGTTTGTTCTCTTTTCTCCATATCCTTTTTGTTGAAGTCCGATAGTTCTTGAAGGATCGCTTGCTTCCCGACAATATCTGAAGAAACGAACTGTAGACATTTTATAATGAAAATACGCTCCTGCTGATCATTTGGGTCGTACCCGTAACTTATTGCGATTTCCTGAAGAGTCTTAAGTGATATGCCGAGGATGAACGGTATATCAATACTTAGAGTCAGGAAGCCACCGATTCCGGTAGTCGCCCCCTGGGTCATCGCAACCTTCTTTCTCATACCCACTATCCCTTCACTTACTTCATCCATATCTGAAAGGGGCAGCTTTGCGATTTCCTCTACAGTTAAATGAGGATTGTCTGTTCTCTTAGTAAATCGCTTAACGACTTCTCTCTCACTTGTAAGGTAGCTTCCACCCTTTTGTATATAGCTCCCTATTTCATCCAGTGCTTGTCCAATCTTGTTATGCACCATTTGAGGAGTGATCCGGTCTAGAATCATAAAGGGAATACGGCCGAGCTTCTCCCAAAACCATAACCCTTTTTGATCATCTGCCCATTTATTTACAACTTCAAGTTCCCGTAAAAGAGCTTCCCTTGTTTCTGAATCGTGCATATAACAGCAGCCTCCTCAATCAATAATAAACCAAAAAAATAACAGGCAATGAAGAGCCTGTTATTTCATACTTACTGAACAATATCTTCGGTATTTTCTTCGAGTATTTCAACTTTAATCGTACGTACACGACGATTATCCACTTCTTCTACGCTCACTTTTAAGTTTTCATAGTCGAAGCTGTCACCTTCTGATGGAAGATCTTCAAAGCTTTCAACGACCCATCCGCCAAGTGTATGATAAGAACTTTCGGGCTCTGGTACATCTAGTAACTCTGTAAATTCATCCAATTGATATTGCGAATCGAAGGTATATTCTTTATCGCTGATTTTTCTCATGGAATGTGTTTTTTCATCTTGTTCATCCCAGATTTCCCCTACAATTTCTTCCAAGATATCTTCAAGGGTGATGATTCCGGTTGTTCCACCAAACTCATCCACTACAATGGCCATATGCACATTGTTCTTTTGAAGCTTAGTAAGAAGAGTAGAGATTTTGACAGATTCAAATATAAACATTGGTTCACGAATCAATTCCCGGATGTTTACTTCACCGAATTTGATCAAATGAGTAAAGAACTCTTTCTCTGAAAGAATTCCGATTACATTATCAATATAATCCTCGTAAACCGGAATACGTGAAAATCGCTCTTCAAAGAACATTTCCTTAATTTCTTCAATCGGTTGGTTCACCTCAACAGCCTTGACATCGATCCGGGGTGTCAGGACCTCGGTTGCAAGGATATCATCAAAGTCCATGGAGCGGTGAATCAATTCTCTTTCTTCTTTATCAATGACTCCTTCTTCTTCACTAATATCAAGCATCACTTTTAATTCTTCCTCTGTGACAGACGGCATCTCGTGATTTTTCGAGAAGAACTTCGATACCAACTCTTTTAATTTGATAAAAAAGAAGTTGATCGGTGTAAGAACTTTAATTAAGAAAAAGAGAACGCCTGATATGGTCAAGGAATAGGTTTCAGCATTTTCTTTTGCCAATGATTTAGGCAGGATTTCCCCGAAAATCAGAATTAATAATGTCATGACAAAAGTACTGATGATAAGCCCTGTGTTTCCTCCGAAAATATCTGTCGCAAGCTTTGCTGAAATACTGGCTGCGGCGATGTTCACGATGTTGTTTCCAACTAATATCGTGGACAGTGCTTTATCAAAGTTCTCAGCGATATAATGGGCTTTAATGCTCCCTCTTCTTCCTTCACTTACAAAGTTCTTAAGTCTGATCTTATTCACGCTTGAGTAAGCCGTTTCCGCCGATGAAAAGAAGGCAGATAAAAGAATTAATGCTCCTAATAATACTAATGAATTCAGTGGTATATCGTCCAAAAAAAAGTCACTCTCCTGTAGTTGTTTATCTATTATGCTGGATTAACCAGAAAAAACCATTAATGTTTGGAATAAGGCCAAAGCCTGTGGGGATACTTGCTTTATCATTTGTTTGCGTTCGTCATCCCCGAGCGTTTCCATAGCTTGTAAAACCTCATGTAATTCGTTATGCAAATGATCCATTTCATTTCGAATATGATCGACTTGTTTCTCTAAAATAAAAGGATCTACGTCCACGGATTTCATAACCGTTAATCGATCTTTAATATCATGTAACGTCATGTTCATCTGCTGACACTGTTCGATCATCTTTAAGTCAGCTAACGCCTCTTCGTGATAATAACGATAATTATTATGTGATCGATCGCAAACTAGTAATCCTATTTTTGTATAATAATCAATCGTCCTTTTGGACACTTGACTTTGCTTCGATAGTTCTCCTATTCGATACAACTTCCCAAGGACATCACCTCTAGAGTAGTATACTTTATTTAAGGTAAACCGTACAGTTAAACGTTATGGTTTTATGTAAAATGGTATAAAGAGTGAATTATTATTGAATTTTCATCTATCTATACTTACTGATCTTTATCACACATTTCATTATTTTCTCTCCCCTTTTATCATGCTTGGTTGGATTGCCCCTTCATTCGTAGAGATGGAGAAAAGTTAAAAAGAAAGGCGAGAATGATCAATAAGAGTCCTATTAAGACAAATAGCCAAAAAAGAATGTTCCCACCAGTTGTGGGAGATGATGCGATAAAAGCACTCATCAATAGATACACCATTCCAAACAGAGTTAAAAATAATGGAAAACCACGATGTTTAAGTAACCTGTATCCAAGGAGAACCAAAAGATAACTGGCACTCATAATCATCATGCTTGGGAACAGTGGGGAAAACTTGGCAGCGTACACAAAGAAATCAAGATTCACTATCCGCTCCTGCGTTAAGTCGCTTCCGTGAATCATCCCACTGAACGGAGTTGAATACTTCCATTCCCAGGGATTATCCAAAAGCGCACTCCCTTCATACCAGGAAAACAATGCCGTGAACCCAAAAACCAACAAACAAACACCTATTTGAGACCAATACTTAATTGACATGATTTACTCCTTTCTTTCTAGAGGGACGGACCTCAAATTTTTTCTAAATTCAACTGAGGAATCCTGTATTCAATGTGTCCCGACCTTGAATCTCATGTTAAATAGAGGTCCGTCCCTCTCTTATGAATTTTGGTAACCATTTAACTTATTTTACCATAGTGAGAAACAGAAAATTGTCTTTTCCTTCGATTAGCTGAGTAGTTGTTTTCAAAAAAAAACGCCAGGAGGCTCCACCCCTGACATTTTCTTCTTACTGGCCACCTGTGAACCAGCTACCGGCTTTTACACGTTCTTCTTCCTGGATCTGTCTTTGGTTTTGATTTCCTGCTTCAAAGGAATTCTTTGAAAACTTTCTTCTTACAAGCCCATTTAGTACTCCGAATCCCACGGCAATACCGATGATCCACCATAACATACGCTTCACTCCCATTAAATGAGGTTGTCTTTATATATATGTGCGTTTGAAAAATGGATAGTTTCATCTTTACTCAAATTTGGGAATCGAGAAAAATACTAGGCGGTTCACTCCAACCGACTTAGCTTAATAATCAAAAGTAAGTACAAGAGATCTTAAATCATAAACGCAACCCTTCGGTACAAAGGATTGCGTTTATGATTATTCCTCTTCTGATTCTTGTTCTTCTGTTTCTTCAAGTTGGTCAGCATTCCGGACTTCTTCTTCAGTGGAGGAGTCGAAATATCCGTCCTTTTCGTATTGCTTCTTCAGCTCGAAGTATTTGTCCATGGCACGTTTGGCGATGGTTTTGTTTACGTATGGATCTTTGTTCTGGTGTGAATAAGGTAACACGACTGAAAAGGCTACTTCCGGGTTGTTATATGGGGCATAGCCGATTAGGGTGGTGTTGAATGTTTCATATTGTCTTTTTTCTTCCGGGCTATAATAGAAAGCTTCTGCGGTTCCTGATTTTGCTGCTGCATCATAAGGTGCGCTTCTAAAGTTATTGGCAGTCCCGTTACTTCCATGTGTGACTTGATAAAATCCTCTTTGGACCTGCTCTATTTCTCTTTCAGTTGCATCAATCCTGTTTAAAACTTTAGATTGGTTTTCATATAAAAGAGGGCCTACTTTTCCTCTTTCCTGGCTGGGTTCGCGAATTTGCTTCATGATATGAGGTTGCATCCTATAGCCTCCATTGGCAATTGTTGAAGCATATTGGACCAGCTGCATCGGTGTGTATAAATCATATTGACCGATGGCCAAATCCATAAGTTTTCCAGGGATTTTCTCTGTTCCCTTTAATCCCTCAACTTCTCCAGGGAGATCGATTCCCGTTTTTACACCAAGACCAAACTGACTATAGTAATGTCTCATAGTATCGAATGCATTTATATCGATATCCATTGGTTGATTAGGTCGGTATGTTGCATCAGCGATTTTAATTGCAGTTTTAAACATATAACCATTGGATGAAATCTCAAGTGCTTGAATATCAGTGAAGTACTTGGAGTAATTAAACCATGATCTTTTAACTGGAGAACCCTTTACCCGTATTGGCTCATCATAAAGTGCATCCCCTACATTCAAGACTCCAGTCATATACCCCGTCAACACAGTAGCCCCCTTAACGGCAGACCCCACTCCATATTCAGAAGTGAATGTTCCTAAAGCATAATCCTGCATCTCCGTCTTTCCATCTGCATTCTTCCCATATTTCTTTCCGACCATGGAAAGGATTTCACCTGTATGTGGATCCATCATGACAACAAAAGCACGATCCAGGAATGGAGATTCCCAATATTGGGATGCCTGTTTGCTCAACTCTTCTTCGACGATCTTTTCAATTTCTTTTTGAAGCTGAAGGTCGATGGTCAATACGACATCCTTCCCACTGTGACCTTTGCTGACGAGTTGTGTATCGAGGACGCTTCCATTTTTCGTAATGTATTCGATTTCTTCCTTTTGACCTTTTAGGACGTTTTCATACTGTGATTCGAAATAACTAGTTCCCACACGGTCGTTCAGTGCATATCCTTGAGCTTTGTATTCATTGACAAGTTCACTAGGCAGCCCCTGTTGGGATGAAGAAACTCTGCCTAGAATCGTTCTTAACGTACTGTCATTCACATACTTTCTCTCCCAGTCCGTGGTAACGTTCACACCAGGCAATTCTGACAGGCGTTCACTGACTCTGGCCATTTCTTCCAAGGAAACATCATTGTTTTTGATGATTTGAGGAGTAAGGGCGTAACCTGTGTTAAATTCGCGGAAAATCGCCAAGACTTCCTCTTCTTGTTTATTAAAAGATTCGATGTTCTTTTCGGTGATCCTTTCGAGCTGCATTTCATAAACCTTTTTGTTCACATCATCTTTTGTAAGATCTTCATCATCTTCGAGTTTCTTCAATTCATCCTCTGACACCAGTTTCTCTGCTTTTTCAGGATGACTCAATAACCAGAAATCTTTTCGATCTCGATCTGTTATTTTGTCTGTTTTCATTTCGATTAACTCAGCCAATTGTCCTGCTACTTTCAGCATATCCTCGGGCTTCGTCGTTTGCGTTCTGGTGTAGGTGATTGCGTTTAAAGGTACGTTGTCCACGATAACATTTCGATATCGATCATAGACTTTCCCTCTTGGAGGTGTTCCATTATGTGATTTCACATTTTCCGTTCTCGCCACTTCCGCTTCATAATGGTTCCCCTGCACGATTTGTACAATCCCAAGACGAAGAATCAGAAGTGAAAATAGAAAAAAGACCGAAATAAACAGTAAATTCATTCTCAAAGGCACATGGGTTTTTTTCTTTTTCTTCTTTTCCTTCAATTGAATGACCCCTTCATAAGCTAGTATTTTACCAATATATGATAATGTTCTAGTCCTATTTTATAGAAATTCAGACTATATTTCTACCTCTTTATGGAACAAATTCCAAATAGTATACTCGTCTGGGGTATGATACATTATCTGGAGAAAAATGTGTGGGGTTCGAACATTGGAAAATACCAGAATACTTATAAAAGTTCGCGAAATATGTCGAAGAAGGGTTGTAGACAAAGAGGATGCTTTTCTTTTAGAATATAGTCGTAGAAAAGGCGCAGAATAATGAAACCAAAGCTCTCCTTATTGCGTAGAATTGGTAACTAGATGAATGAGAGGTTGAATGCTGTTATGTTTAGTAAACTGATGTGCAGGTTCGGTATTGGTGCAACGAAGATTGATTTGGTATTGAATCAGAAAGAGTTTCGCCCGGGAGACGTGATCAAAGGGGAATATGAACTCACAGGCGGACGAGTGGAGCAGAAATTGAAAAGGATCGAGACCGACCTTTTACAGTACGATCAGAATAGTGACCGCTCATCTGTTCTTCATCACAATACCATATTAAGCTCATCTACGATGAAAGCAAACGAACAACGCACCATTCACTTTTCGTGCAGACTTTCCGATTCATTCCCACCGAGTAGTGACAATGTTTCTTATAAGTTTGTCACTCGACTGGTCTTTGACGATGGCGTAAACAGTGTCGATCATGATGAGTTTCAGATATTAGTATAATGAAAGCTTGAAATGAAGCCCTTCTCTCTTTGAAGGGCTTCTAATATTTTATTTCTTTCCTAAAGAAAATCCTTCGAATAATCTTCCTCCGTGTGGTTCCATTACAGAGTCTACCAACCTTACAATGGGTTGTTTGTTCCCTTTTTGATAAAACTGGTCGAAAGCTTCCACAAATTCTTCTGCAAAGCTTTCATCATATTCCTTCAATGCACGTATAATCCATTTCGAGGCACCAATCCAATGACCTTGGGTTCTGAGTGCAAACTCATGAAGAGATTCCCCTATGGAGCCCGCGATAAAGATGCTTTCTCCTCTTTCCTTTGATCCAATAAAATCATCCAATGCATCAGTAATAAAATATCTCTTCATATCAATCGTATGACTATTCCATTTTGGAGGTCCGTCCCTCAAAAGTTTATTTGCTTCTTCTTTGAGGTGGGGAATGATGGGGTGATCGACGATAGGGATTCCTTCTGAGACCATTCTTGGCAATGAAGGTCGGGCTCTTTGGCAGTCTTTTTGGAAATAGTCCCGAATGGTTTCACTATTGTGGACGAAGGCTTCAATCGGCCATCCATATGAGTGAATAGATTCCCGGTATTCTGAAGAAAGGGTTCCGTCAATGATGACAATATCTAAATCGGATGTACTGGTTTCCTCTCCCCTAACAACGCTGCCTGAGAGAAGTGCTGCTTGACATGTTGGAAAGGTTTCTAATACAAATTTCTTGGCTGCTTCCATTGCAGGCAGTCTTTTCATTTATATCCCCCTATCATTATTAATTCTTTCAAATCTAAAAGACACTTTAACGTATAATCCGGCCGTTCTTGGGGACTTTCATAACCAAATTTGTTGGTCCATACTGTATCTATGCCTAAAGATTTCGCCCCTACTATATCGGTGAAATAATTTTCTCCAATAAAAAGTGTGCGATCCGGACTACTCTCAAAAACATCCAGGGTGTGTTGGAAAATTTTTGTATCAGGTTTCGAGAAGCCGACCTTCTCTGAGATTATGACAGAGCTTTCTGGAAAGATAGTGGATAGTCCAAGTCGATGAACCTTTTCGTAAGCGTTATTTACGGTACCGTTCGTAACAATCCCGACTCCAACACTGCTGCTTAATTCCATTAAAAATTCATTCAATTCATGAAGAGGATGGATGCGATTGAGGTAAGAGCATTGGAAGGCTTTTACGATGGCGAGGGACACAACCTCCTCTACAAAAATGTTGAATTCCTTAAGGGTGTTCTCTAGTCTTTTCATCGAGAATTCAAGGAAATTCAAATCCTTGGAAGAAAACCTGGCCCATAGTAGATGATTATGCTTCAAAAAAGTTTTATAAAATACATTTGGATCCATTTCCTGCAGTTCAGGAAATTGCTGAAGTGTGTCCCCTACTCCTCTTTCATAAGCTTCCGAGTGACCGAACAAAGTATCATTCAAATCAAATAATAGTAAATCATAGTGTTCGAGAGTTAGATGCTTCATATTAGTAAACTCCCTTTTTTAAGTTTTGTTAAGAGGAAATCCATACATCATAAGTAAACAAGAATACAATTCCTAATCCATAAATAATCAATCCCATTCCGTTCCATCCCCTGACGAAATATTCACTTCCCTTAAACGGATTCTGTTAATTCTTCTTTTTCCTTTCTGCGCCCGATGCGCTGTAACCAATTACAATACCGATAACAAGAATGAATAGGTAATCCGTTTCAAATCCATTGGTGAAAAAGCCGGTGATCCCCCATCCTAAAAGTGCACCGACAATTACGAAAAAAAGTGATTTCATATGTATGCGCCTTCCTCTCTAATAGAATCCAATCATTGTAAGCAGTCCCACTCCAATTACGGTTGTCAAACCACCTGTTACGATGGCAATGAACAATATTCGTTTTTGTTTGGTTTCATACCAGATACTACATGCAACCACGAGGGTGAGGATTATTCCAAATAACACTGCAGCGTACGGGTTGGAAGGTGCTAATAAATCATTCCAATTTAACCAGCTCATCTTGTCATCTCCTTAAGTACTAATTTTTTTACCTTTACTACTAGCTCAAATGTGTGATTTTCAAAGTTGAGATAGGAGGAATAGATAGGCCCTCCACATCGTCCTGTATATGATTATAAGTTAGATATAGCCCGTTTATTCTGAATCCGTTTCATTGACGAATGTAATGTTCAGGTCATTTGTGTCTTCGATTAGAGTAAAGGGCTCATTCCCAGCAAATATTCCAAATGGTAGTAAGATGTAAATGATTTTTTAAAGGGGTGCCTCTTCTTTGATCAGGGGAGGTTCATAGAGACCCGGTTGTTCGTGCATGATAAGGTAAAAAAGGAACAGGCGGTGTGATTACAGTGCGTCGAATCATGACTTTGACTCTCACTTTCTTTTTGCTTTTTCCAGATGGTGTTATTGGAAGTGCACCAAGTAAAGCTGCATTTGTCAGGGATGGGAATGTTTTCACCTTATTGGATGGTAAGGAAATGCAAATCACTTCATCAGGTACCGTACATGGGACTCCACAATGGTCTCATGATGGTAAGTGGATCCTATACGAACTAACTGCTCCATCTGAAGTTGGAAAGGAAGTACAAAACGAACTCTGGGTGTACAATATCGGAAACAGTATGAACAAAATGATTTTCTATGATGGATATGAACCCAAATGGTCCCCTATTAATAACATGGTTTTTTTATTCTTACAACGGGATAATCTTGATTTATCCGATTTAAAGTCTTTCTATAATATCGCCTCTGGTGTCAGCAGCTATAGTTGGCTGCGTGATGGATCCGGCTTCCTCCTATCTTCTCAGGCAACATTGCATCCTGATGGGTGGTCCAACCCGAAACTGTTTACGAAGACATTATCTTTTCCATTAGATAATCTGTCTGAAACGAAAAATGTGAAACCTTTTTTCACAATTCCTACGAATGTTGGTGACAATAACAGCGAAATCCAGTCTATTGATGCTTCTCACCTTCGTTTTTCACCGAGTCAAAAGTGGATTTCATTTATCGTCTCTCCTACTGCTTCCTGGTCCATGGATAGCAATATGCTGAGTGTGATTTCTCAAAAAGGAGAAGAATTTCAGGTTTTGGGTGAAGTGATCTTTGGTGTAGGTGAGCCGAAATGGGCTCCGAATGAAGATACGCTTGCTTATATTGCCGGTGGTGGACGTATTGTGTTCGGATTTAAAAATAAGAAACTAAAGACAAAAGAATTCCCTGCATTTCGAGAGATCACTCCTGAAACTTTTTCTGAGCTTGATTTTTTCTAGGTGAACAATAAGACCATTGTAACGTCCAGGGTAAAGGAGAAGGAATGGTCAAATGCCTTCTCTGAGCGCCCTCTACCTTCCCTATATCAAGTATCTTTACAAACGACAGTTCAAGAGAAAATTACAGAACCACCCAAGCTATTCGGAGATTACAATCCACAATATCTCTCCTCCAATCGCCAGTTGTTATGGTTCAGAGGAAAGTCGATCACAGATGAGAATCGAGACGTTTGGCTTGCTGAAGAAGACGGCAAGAACCCGAGGAAATGGCTTGAAAATGTCAGTGCCATTTCCGTTTATGAGTAACGTTATACATTCTTAGATACTGGAGTGTGGGAGGTTTCTCTTATGCTCTCCACTCCATGCTTTTCTAACAGTGCTAGAATTCGATCCAATTGAACCTGATCTCTAACCACTACAAATTGAGGCTGGAACCACTTGTTTTTCACCTTCACCTCTAATTTGTAACCATAATTGATTTTGTCATCTAGGCCGTAAAGCTCGTGCCACTTAATAATCTTTTCTACTTCATATCCTTTCACCCTGCCCCACGGCACATAATAGCCATTCAGTATAAGACCTTCAGCTAACAAATAAAAATTCCCACGGTGTTTAATGGAGCTAATCAGAATGAAAAAGAGATGGACGATACTAAAAATAGATTCATGAAGCATCTCGGTCCAGTATACAACCGCTAATAAAGCAGTTAACAGGGTAATGACACCTACCGTCCCCCAGTTCACCCATTGATATGACTTGGTTTCTTTTGTTAGTGGCTGCATAACCTTGAACTCGCTTGGAATCACAATACTGTTCATATCTTCTTGCCTGGTTGGGTATAGGGCATTGCCTGCTTTTTCTGCGGCATATTTTAGGTTTAATCGAAAACGTATGAGATACACGATTCCGATGATGAAGATAACGATGAAGAATAAGTTGATCCACATAATGAAGTACCCCCTTTGAAGTGATCGGTAAGAGTTAGGATTGGTGGTATTTTGATATCTTCCTTTCCTGTTTTACGATCATATATAAGATAAGGTTTCATTTTTTTCCATTAATCTTGACTTCGCGCTTTCAGGATGAAACGATTTTGGTTTGCTTCAAAGAATCCGTTTTCTTCAATGGATAGATGAATCCTGAACAATTGATCATGGTATTTTTCGACACTGAAATCCGGGACCTG
This sequence comes from Rossellomorea sp. GQ25, assembly GCF_059758515.1. Taxonomy (NCBI): domain Bacteria; kingdom Bacillati; phylum Bacillota; class Bacilli; order Caryophanales; family Bacillaceae; genus Rossellomorea; species Rossellomorea sp. GQ25. The sequence goes on from NZ_JCAXEQ010000001.1 coordinate 633,332, forward strand.
CCAAGGGATGGCTTTCAAGTAATAGACTAATGCACCAATATCATAAAATCGTTGGGAAGAAAATTCTTCCTGAGACAAAAGAATATCAAAACCCTCTTCTCTCAATTGCTTATGGGCATATTCCAGGTTCCAATGTAGAAACTCTTCATTGGTCGGAGCACCGAGAGCTCTATTGATATCATTGCAATCCTCTCCACCCACCTGTTGAGTCAAAAAGATGCCACCTGGTGATAATATCCTATTCACTTCACCAGGTGAATAGGATTCGTGTTTGTTGATGATTAAGTTGAATTGGTTTGTCTCAAATGGAAGATTGTCGTCTCCGTCGATACCTTCTACTCTAACGCCTAATGGCTCCAGGCATTTCTTAGCCACAGGAAGGTTAGGAGCGTATCCTTCTGTTGCAAAAACAGATGGTGGAAAGGGCTGTAGTTTAGAAAGCAATTCTCCTCCCCCCGTTCCCATATCGAGCATTGAGTTCGCATTCCGTATCAGTGGAATCGCCAAACTCCCATACGACCAGGAAATCATTCCAGATCCCATACGGCCGGTTTCGGTGACAAAAGAAAAATCCCATCCAGTGAAATGTTTTTCCACATCATTTAATAAACTTTCAAATAATGAAACTGTCATAGTGTTGACCTCCTTACAATGTATAAAACTTACATTACTATTTTAGTAATCATATGTACCTCTAATAGTTACTATTTTCCATTATACCGAAAAAAGACCATGATTTGGAATTTAATTAGGTATGATTATATAGTCACCATCGTTTACTTTGAAAATATCCTAGTAATATTTACTATATGTTGATTTTATGGGCTAAGTGGAAAGGTGGTAACAACTACCTGTTCCAAAATTAACAGAATTATATTTCAATAGAACTATGAAAACTTTAAAACTTTTATCCATCTTATTGTTGTCTGTCACTTTTGTCATTGGTTTTGGTCAAGCTTCTAAGGTTTCCGCAGCAGGTTCGTATACTGTGAGTTATGGAGACACAATGTGGAAGATTGCCGTAAAGCATCAGGTGGGTGTATCTGAGTTGATTTCGGCAAACCCGAATATCAGCAACCCGAATATGATTTACCCTGGACAAACCCTTAACATACCAGGAGCAAATCGTACCGCTGAAAGCTATACATACGAAGTGGTTAAGCTAGTAAACCAGGAACGATCAAAAGTTGGTTTACCTCCACTGAAGGAAAATTGGGAATTATCACGTGTGGCACGTTATAAGTCAGAAGACATGATTGCGAAGAACTATTTCAGCCACACATCCCCAACATACGGATCTCCTTTCCAAATGATGAAGGATTTCGGAATTTCCTATCAAGCAGCAGGTGAAAACATTGCCGCTGGGCAAAGAACACCTGCCGAAGTAGTTGAAGCATGGATGAACAGCGAAGGACACAGAAAGAATATCCTTTCTCCGACATATACAGAAATCGGCGTGGGATATGTGAAGGGTGGATCGTACGGTCATTATTGGACGCAAATGTTTATAAAAAGATAAAGCAAAGAGACCCCCGATATTATTGGAGGGTCTTTCTCTTTTTTTACAACTTTTGAACAGAATAATACGATGAAGTTCTCTCTGATAAGATTAATAGATTTCCTGAACGATTTCTAATATAACCGTGAAACGTTTGTCACCTAATGGAATAACATTTGGATGAAAACATTGTGAGATCCCGTTTCAGCTCTTATAGTATCAATAAGATTTTGTAATGTTTCTGATAATGAATCAGAGACCTCAATATCGATGAAAAATTGTTCTTTCATTCTTTTCCTCCCCTATTCTTCCTTCTTTATGCTCTCATACGAATTTATAGAGAAAAAGTTTCATTTTTACTAAAAAATTAAAAAAAGAGCCAACCACAGTTGACTCTTTCTCACTATTAGAATGTTTGTGCTAAATCCTTTGCTCTTGCAATCGCATTTGCTTTGATTTCTGCAGCTTTGTCAGGCATAGCTGCATGACCTTCGACGAATAAGCCTTCGAATGAAGGAACACCGTAGAATTGCATCATCACGTCAAGGTAGCGGTGACCCATTTCCATTGCTGCAGCTGGGCCTTCAGAGTAAATACCTCCGCGAGCTTGAATATGCAGAGCTTTTTTGTCAGTTAGAAGCCCAACAGGTCCCTGTTCTGTATATTTGAATGCTTTCCCGGCAACGGACACAGAATCAATATATGCCTTCATTACTGGAGGGAAGGAGAAGTTCCAGAATGGAGTAACAAAAATATATTTATCAGCTTCAATAAATTGCTCTGATAATTCACCAAGTCGGCCTACTTTTGCTTGTTCTTCTTGAGAAAGCTCTTCAAACCCTTGCCCGGATTGTAATTTTCCCCAGCCACTGAATACGTCAGCGTCAATTTGTGGAATGTTTTCTTTGTATAAGTCTACATTCACAACTTCGTGAGTTGGATTTGCCTCTTTATATGTGTCAATAAATGCTTTACCTACTGCCATGCTGTAGGATTGTGTATCATCATGCGGATGTGCCGTAATGTATAAAACCTTTGTCATGTAGAATCGTCCCTTTCTGATTGTGAATTTCATCATCCAGTTCGGTGAAACTAAATTGATTACCTTGAACTGGAATAGTTTTAATTCGAGATTAATATTATAGGATATTTTCTTTAATATCAAATATAAAGCTTCAACGTATAAAAAATAAGGAATTAGTCACGGTATTTAGACTAATTCCTCCTGATTATCCTGTTTATGGATTCGGATATGTTTTTTGAAGAAAGCTCACGGATTGCTTAATCAATTGTTTCAAAACGTCTTGGTCGATATCTGCTACTTTGTTTATGTACACGCAAGCTTTTCCTGTTGTATGTTTACCGAATGAGTTTAATACTTTTTCCCTTTCAGGGTCCCCTGGTGCAAAATATAGACTTATTTTCGCTTTCCTCGGTGAAAATCCGACTAACGGAGCATCTCCTTCGTGCCCGGTTTTATATTTGTAATGATAAGAACCGAACCCGATAATACTCGGTCCCCACATTTTTGCTTTAAACCCGGTCGTCTCTGTGAAAATATCCAGCAGTTTATAGGCATCCTCGCGTTTTTTTGCGTTCTCTACTGCTTCAATAAATTCAATCACACTGCTGTCATTTTGTTTTGTTTTCAATTCATACATTCGACTGCCCCTTTCTGATTCTCACATGTTATTTTACCCACATAGTTCTCTATTTTCCAGCTCAATTCCTGCATCCAGCGTTAAGTTATAAATTTCTCATGGTCAGAATAGTTTAATCAAAAAGGTATTTATTGGGAGTTGTTTCTTTTATCGGCTAGATAAACACCAAATAATTGAAACTATTCCAATATAAAATCGTAAATATACTATCAATATACTGAGTGGAGGAACGTGCATGGGAATCCTGATTGGGATTCAACTAATTGTTATAGTACTTTTTTCATTATTAGGATGGGCGATCCGAGTAAAAAGAGTAAAAAAAAATTATAGGCTGATTTCGGGGTTTGTGACGCTAAGTAAGACAGAACAAGAATAGTTGATTAAAAATGGCTATCCTCAAAAGACCGGGTCTTTATTGATTTATACAGCTGTCGGAATGCTTATCCTTCTTCCCCTTGCTTTCACCTCTTTTCCATATGTAATTGAAGTTCAATTTGTCTTTATGCTTGTCTTTTTAATGGGTGGTTTAATATATCTATCCAAATTTGAGGTTTCAGGCAAAAGGAAAAGAGGTTTCTGGATTAGTTCTACTTTGTCTGTGGTTGTTTTAGGTTTTGTGAGTGTTCTCACTTATCTCGGGTATGAAAAATATGATCTGATTGTAAGGATGAGGTATTTGAGGTCACTGGTTTGTATGGAGAAGTGTGGCAGCTTGAAGAGGTTGAAAAGGTTGAGTTAATGGAAGGTATGCCTGAAGTCACCTGGAAAATCAACGGATTCGGTCTTTCCACCTTGGCTAAAGGACAATTCAAAGTGAAAGGTTATGGGAAAAGCTTGTTGTTTATACACAAGGAAGCTCCTTATATTTATATCCGGGTGAATGATCAACATATCTTTTTGAATGGTGGAAACCCTGGGGAAACCAAGGAGTGGTATGATGAGTTGAAAAAACATTGACTAGGTAACGGCACATAAAATCTCGCCACTTCCCCCCCACATCCAAATTCATTGACATCCCTCCACCCATCGATTATGATAGTCTCATAATTTAATATTCTCCTAAAGGGGAGTAGCTGTAACAATAAAGTCGTCATTACAGAGTTTATCACTCTCGGCTTTATTGACAACCATGTTGTTAGCGAGACCTTTACCAGTTGGTGAAGGTTTATATATGTCTAAAAAAGACCTTTACCAATTCAGGTAAAGGTCTTTTTCTATATCACTTCATTTTGGAAGGAAGTTTTCGACAATGAAAAAATTAAAAACAAACCTCTCTCAACTAATAGAACAAAACAAAAATGAAATATTAAACGATAAAAATGAGATGAACAAAATCGAAGTAAAAATAGATAATAAATATACTTCAACAAAAAAGGAGAATGCCTAATGATTTTACGTAAATATATGTCTCTCTTTGGTATAGGCTCTGCCAAGATTGATCTTGTTTTACCTAAAAACTCGTTCAAGCAAGGAGAACTTTTACATGGATACTTCTTTTTAGAAGGAGGTATTATCGAACAAAAGCTGAGGCGGGTGGAATGTGACTTGGTGATGCTTGATAATAATGGCAAGGAAGAAAAAATCATTGATTCAACTACCGTTTTAAAATCTGATAGCATCAAGGCTGAAGAACGAAACAAATTATCCTTCACCTACCGGATTCCTAATTCTCTGCCATACTCCGAAGAAAACGGGGTACGCTACCTCTTTAAAACGAAGCTGACGTTCGATCAGGGAGTAGAAAGCCTGGATGAGGATTACATTACAATCGATTGAAGCTGAGGTAGGCTCCCCAATAAGGAGCCTACCTTCCATATGTATTATTTATTCTTGATTTCCTCGAGAAGCGTAATAATTCTCTCATTTTGCTCAATCATGGTTTGATTTTGCTTTCTGAATTTGGTGAAATCAAATGAAAAGATTAATAGAAAAATGGCTAAAATGATAACCACTCCATGACCTCCCTTTCCTATCTTCTTTGTTTATAATAAACAATCTCCGGGTCCCCTGGTTCCAGGTTTTCGATCTTTCCACTTGGAGAATAGCCGTTTACTTGAAATGTTTTTTGCATTTGCCGGTTTGATCGATTAGTAGACGAGAATATTTTATCTGACGGCGAAATTTCTTCAACATGTTTCAATAGTAAAGAGGCATTGCCCTTCCTTCTTTCCTCTGGTGAAACAATGATGAGAGAGACGAAAGTATTTTCGAAAAAGTGGGTGTTAAATATAAGAAAACCGGCAGTAGTCTCTCCCTCTCTAACAACTAAACATCTCTTTTCTAATATTGCCTCCTGGATTTGCTCGTGTCTGCTTTCGTTTCCGATCACTTGACAATCAATCTGTATAAGAGATTCCAAATCGTCTATTTGGGCATATGCTACTTTTCTCATGACGCTCCTACTTTCTTTTCTTTAAAAATAAGGAAAGGAATACGATGATCAGGATTAGTACAACTATGCCAATGATTAGTATTCCGGCATTTCCTATTAAAAAATAACTGTCTTCATAACTGTATGTTTCACTTGATGCACTCAAGTTGAATGGCCTCCTCTACATAGAAAAAGACACCGGATTAGAGTGGTGCCTTTTGTTCGAATTTAAAGAGTCTTTGACATTAAGACATTGGTCACTTTGAACCCTGAATTCTGGTACAACGAAAGAGCCACTTTATTATGACCGAATACATGGAGCGCTATTTTCGAGATATCTTTTTCCCTTGCAAATGAGTCCAGGGAATTTAAGGCTTCTTTTCCATATCCCTTCCCTCTTTTGCTTTCATGAATCTTAATATCATAAATGAATGCTTCTCTCCCGTCATCCTGTACATTAATCCATAAAGTCCCTACGTCTTCCTGGTTTTCACCATCCATTAAAGTAAATAAGTAATGATCCTTTGACTCCAGTCCATCTGGCAGTAATTGATTAAATTCGTTTTTAGCCTGCTCTAGTGAAGTTTCCTTTTGGAAGTTACATGCTTTCGTCTTTTCCTCTGCGTACTCTTTAATAGAGTCTTGAATCCAAAGAGTATATTCGTGGTCTTTCATTGGTTGTAATAGAATCATAGAATGAGTGCCTCCTCTTTTTTTCCTATTTCCATCGGTTTCTGATTTCCCTCAGTATCAATTGAAATAATCCTGTAATCCTCTTTTAATTCCTCGGCCACGTCAATAAAACGGAGACCGGTACTTCCAAGACCATGCAGGCCAAACATCACGGAATCAGAAGGGGCTTCACCATTCTGTATGATGAGTGCTGAATAAAACACGCTTCAACGGTGCTCATCTCCTATGTATTGCGATTGTCGTCACGAGCAAAAAAACAGAAGGAAGCAAGTTATTCGCCTCCTCCACCGCCTCCACAATCCCCACCGCCAAATCCGGTGCCGCAGCTGCCTACTGAATCATGGCCTCCATCATATGAACCATAATAGCCCCCATCCCCACTTCTGTCGCCTCTTTTTGATGAATGGGAAAGATTTAAAGCAATCATTGTGAAGATGATTGGAATTAGTATAATGAATAGTATTCCTGTCACTTTTATCACCTCTTGCTATTGTATACGGTCATGAATCAAACAAGGTTTCAGATTATTTAGAATTGATTTGGGGTGAACTTTGAATGAACAAATGGGAACAGCGTTTATCCAGCTCAGATAAAAAAAGCTCCTTGTCTCGAGGTGAAATCTTAACGCTCCCCCAATAACCGGTTCGATAAAAGATTTCAAGGGCATCTCTCGAAGACAAGACTCTGTATCCAGTGAAGATATCCCGGTTAGCTCTCACTCTGGTAAGATCACCATAAAAAATTCGGCTCCTGAACGGACCTCCTTTAATATATAGGTAATCTTCGTACAACTCATATTGCTGAAAGAATCCTGTCCATATAATGATGCCTGCTGAAAAGACGTATAAGCTTACAACGACTATGATGTCCATTATGGTAGGACGACCTATAAAAATAAGTGGAATCAAATATACAATAGAGATAAGAAGCAATAATATGAAAATCACAGAAATAAAAAATCGATCAATTTTAGAACGAAATTTCATTATATGTTCATCCCCTTATTTACTGTCTTTTGGATTCAGCATGTTGAGCTGCTTGTTTAAAATGTACCAATTGGTTCATCTGGAAAATCCAAAGATTATACGAATATGCCAGAATTTATTATGAATGCAATGGGAATTAGTATTGAATGTACTATACTTCTAGTTTACCATTATCATCCAATGCTTTCACGTGATAGTAAAGTATTTTATCAAAAAGCAACATCCCTCCTCATAGGAATTCTTTGTGAAGGGATGTTGCTTTTATTAAGATGAAGCCGTTACACTCTCATCTGCCAAGCCTACTTCCTCTGGATTAAGCTTTGAGGTGTGTGGAAGGGAACGTAAAATTTTGTTTAAGATCCATACGAGGGAAATAAATAAAATTCCACCAGCACTCCAGATGTATTCAGACGTGCTGCTAAATATTTCCGAAAGATAGCCGCCAATAAGGGAACCGAACAGCATGGCCATTGCCTTTAGAGATGATATGACAGAGAATATTCTTCTGAGCAGATGCTGTGGAACGATTGATTGAAGAGCAGCCCCCGTGATGACATTGGTGGCACCAATAGGGATCCATGACACGCAGAATAATATAATGCTTAAGCTATTCATAGGAATAAAACCTGAAATCATCCAAGTGGTTCCACCCAAGAAGAATAATACAATCGTAAGCTTACTCAACGGATAGCGCTCAAACCAGGATGCCCCAATGGCTCCGATCAATGCACCTCCGGAAATGGCTGCTAAGTAAAGACCATATAATTCAGAGCCACCTCTGTCATCAGCAAATGCCGCCAAAATGGCATAGATTGACCCGATGTCAAAGTTTGCAACGATTGATCCCAATAAAAATTTTGCGAGATGGGATTTGAATACGATTGTAAAACCTTCAATTAGATCTTTCTTGTATTCTGCAAAGGCTACGCCTACAGTTTGTTTTTCTATTGATTTCTTTTCGGATTTCATTTTGAGACGTTCCTGTTCGGATTGGTAAGCTGATTTTCATCGGAATGACTCTTATCTTTGCATTTAATTTGAATTGACTTCCATCAAAAAAGACCCATGTCGGGTCCTTTTTGATGATTACTAATTTATTCAGGAGTTTTAAATTGCAGCTTATGAAAAAGTATTAGTAAATCATCCTACTATTAATTCGGCTCCACATGTACATGCACATCGTACACTTCATGCTTCTTCATCAATTCTTCCTCCACAACGCTTGAAATGTCATGTGCCTGTTTAATATCAAGTGTTGACCTTACTAAAATAACCACATCCACGACAGTGTTGTTACCGTAGTTTCTCGCGCGTATATCCTTTACCCCTTTCACACCCGGGATGGTTTGAATGGTCTCTTCGTAGGCTTGAATCAATTGTTCATCAAACCCGTCTGTTAAATAGTGTGAAGCTTCCCGGAAAATATTCCATGCAGTTTTACAAATTAAGAGACCTACAAAAACGGCCGTCAGAGGGTCTAACCAAGGAAGATAGAATTGAGCTCCAATAATTCCGATTACTGTTCCGATACTCACCCATGCGTCAGAAAGATTATCCTTGGCAGCAGCCATAAGGGATTGGCTATTTATTTTTTCAGCCAGTCTTTTGTTATAGCGATAAACCAGATACATGACGATAGCTGCACCCACCCCTGTCCAGGCTGAAAGAAGGTCAGGTGATTGGGTTTTTCCGTCAAATACAGACTGTATGGCATTATATAGTACTTGAAGCCCTACAATCATCATGATGAATGAGGCAATTAGAGAGGCAACGCTTTCTGCTTTCCAGTGACCATAGGGATGATCCTGATCTGCAGGCTTTCTCGAATATTTCAGTCCAATAAGTACAGCAACAGAAGCCACAATATCTGTCGCGTTGTTCAAGCCGTCTGCCTGCAATGCTTCTGAATTGGACGTGGTTCCAATGATAAACTTTATTATTGATAATACGATGTATGCAAGGATACTGATGATAGCTCCGCGTTCACCTGATTTTAACTGTTTATATTTTTCTTGATCCACTGGTTATATCCTCCACACTTTCATTGTGCTTATCATATCAATCCGCAATCATGTGGGTCTATAGCAACCTTCTTTAGTTCAGCTATCTTATTATGAAGAGGTTAAAAATGTTTTGTTGAGCAAACTTTTATGAACACACAAAAAATAGGACTGCGAGTGCAGTCCTGTTTGGTCCTGGAATGGTTAATTCCTATGAATCTTTCGCTATTAGTCTACAATATCAGCTGAAAAACTAGGTTTTGTTAAGCCTGCTTCTTCATAGACGGCTGCCATTTTTTCTTCGAATGCAGCAAATTGTTCATCAGATTCTGTGTATTCGGCGTTCGCCTCATCTGAAAGATTGGCAGCTCTAGTTTCATACGATTTTGCAAGATCATCTAACGCTCCTTGGATTTCTTCCTTCTTAGAATCAAGTGCGGCAGGAACTTCAAGAGCATGAACGTCTTCTGCTACAGATTTAGCAGCTGCTTCTGCATCAGTTTTCAGTTTTGCAATTTCTTCATCAGATGGTTTATCCTCTTCCTTTGCTTTAGCTGCTTCAAATGCATAAATAGCCGAATCATTCGCGTTTACCGTGTTGATAATCTTCATTTGATAGTCTAATAGAGCGCTTTTCATTTCCATCTCATCTGATTTAGCTGTTTCACCTGTTGTTTCAGTATTCGTTTCTTTATCTTTTTCAACTGTACTACCTTCATCACTGCTGCAGGCAGCAATAAATAAACTCATAGATAACAAGATAAACGGTACTAATAATTTTTTCATTATCATTTCCTCCCTTTTTTATGAGCCACTCCAATTACATATATTACCTTATTTGATTTTGTATGTAAACAAATGGATATTATTTTGTATTATTTGTAAATAACTCAACTTCTGTCGGAATAAGTAGTTACCATAACAATATTATCATATATGGTTAATTTTCCTTGTAATACTCTATCAGTATTAGAATCGCGATTTATGGAGCTGGTCTAAAAGGTGAATGATCAGTCCATTTATACGAGCAGGCATTCTTTTCGCTGATAAATTAGGAAATTTGCTGATAAAAGTATCGATTTCGCTGATAAATTTAAAATTCCGCTGATATCCATCTATTCGACTGAACTACCCAAGCCCAAATACTTCTGAAATAGCATGACCGAGCCTTGAATTAGCATTTAAATCGAAAATGAACTGATTTTTCACATCACCCCAGATTCATCTTCAAAAATTCAATATCACCCTTCATTCCAGTAGGTTCCAATTAAGAAATTAATAAGAACATCCTCTTCCTCAGCCTGAATGTATGGAAAGAAAAGTTTTGGTTACGATGAATATTAACATAAGACATATTGGAGGTGCTTTTCTTGGTGAAAAAAGAGTGTTCATGTGAACGCTGTAAGTGTAAGACGAAAAAAGAATGTGATTGTCCTTGCTGTTGTGAAAAATAATATAAGCCCCTAATCTCCATTCGAGTTTAGGGGCCAATTATTTTTATACTCGTACATATACACCAACAATATCGTCGAAATATTGAACTGACTTCATCTCTTCATCAATCCATTCGGTTTGTTTCCATGTATGCTCGATAAATACTTCAGCAATCATTCGCTTCCTATCTCCACCCATTGTATGGGCATCCTTAAGTGCGATGACACTTTCGAATATATTGGCCATTAACTCAGCAATTCGTTTTGCATGATAGGTTTGTGTGTGGACGTCCCCCACTGCTACTTTTTCCAATAATTGTTCTAGCTTAGCGATACCTTCTGTAACCGGGGTGCTAAACAAGAGGAGCTCTTCTGGCAAATTGGATAACTCTTCTTTGATTTTGACCAAAAAGTACTCATGAGCCCGATGCTTATTCATTAATCTTAGTACTTCAAGTCCTAAAATATTTGCAGTTCCTTCCCACACCGTCAATACCTGGGCATCCCTAAGTAAGCGTGGGAGAACAAAATCCTCGATGTAGCCATTTCCTCCGTGCATTTCAATGGCTTCGTGCGAGAAATGAATCGCTTGTTCTGCTGATTCCTTTTTCAAAATCGCAATAAGTAATCTGTTTAGGACGGATTCTTCTTCTGTCGTCGGGGTATCGTCTGAAACGACACGGTCGAACAGGTGGACGAGATGAAATACTGCACTTGTTTCTACCTCTTGCTTGGCTGCAAGACGAGATAGTGTTTCTTTGATCATCGGATATTGAGTTAACGGCTGCCCAAATGCTTCACGATACAAGGCATAATTCCGAGCTTCCAGGTAAGCTCTTCTCATAATACCAATTGATGCAATCGCATTACAGACACGGGATAAATTAAGGGCTTCCATCATATAGTAGATACCCCGGTTCGGTTCTCCTACTAGATAAGCGTATGCTCCTTCAAATTCTACTTCGGCTGACGGCACCGCACGGACACCTAATTTATCTTTCAATCTTCGAATATGAATTCCGTTCAGGGAGCCATCATCGTTTCTCCATGGAACCGCAAATAAGCTGAGTCCCTTTGTTCCATTGCCAGACCCTTCTATACGGGCTAGCACCATGGTCACTCCGCACATCCCTGAGTTGGAGGCAAAGTATTTTTCACCCCAGAGCTGATAGGAATCACCATTTTTAATCGCTTTTGTATCATTGGCGCCAACATCAGATCCTCCTTGGCGTTCCGTTAAGAATGTAGCTCCCTCATATAATTCCACTTCTCCCGTTGATAGCACATGGGGCAGAAATCTTGTTTTTACCTGATGCGAACCATACTTTTCAAGAAGCAAAGCAGTAGCCATGGATAAAGTGACCGGGCAATAAAATCCAGGCTCTGTTTGTGATAAGAGATAGCCTTGTGCAAAGGAATACACATAGTTCCCTTTGTGACCGAGTGGAGGAATTTCTTTATGGATATATCCGACAATCCCCCTGTTATACGTTTGTTCAACCGTTTTCTTATAGCCTTCATTCACCCAGATTTCAGAGATTTCTTCTCCTAATCGGTTGTATTTGATGAGCCTTGGCTGTCCTTCACGATCAGTGTGTACGGCACGATCATCAATTTCCCCTGCGCACAATTCACCGAATCCGTCCAGCTCTTGGTCAGCCCAACCGAAAAAATCTTTGTCCAGATATTGCTTCATGAGTTCTTTGAAATGAGGATCTTCACGATAGAAGTTTTCAATTTTTTTCATGATTTCACCTCCTCTATTTCGTCGCGCAATACTTGTTTCAAAATCTTACCCGTTGCATTACGCGGTAGTGCCGGAATCCCTTCATACAGTTTAGGAATTTTGTAGCTTGCCAGTTTTCCACCTAGATAAGCTTTACATTCCTGGGCAAGTTTTTCTCCTTCCAGGGAACTTACAACATATGCTTTTACGGTCTCCCCCCACTCTGGATGTGGGACACCGACTACTGCGACCTCAGAAATAGCTGGATGCTGGACCAATTTCTTTAGGATAAACATTTACGCCACCTGAAATAATCATGTCCTTCTTCCGGTCGACTACCCAGAAGTATCCGTCTTCGTCCATCTTGGCGAGGTCACCCGTTTTCAGCCAACCGTTGATGTAAGTCTCTTTAGTCTTTTCCGGGTCTTTGTAGTATTCTTTCATATTTCCTTCTCCGTAAAGGAGTATTTCCCCTATCTCATTGACCCCGACCGGTTCTCCATCTTCATTGGCGATGATGATGTCGGTCCCCAGGGCTCCTCTCTTACCAATGCTTCCCCCTTTTTCATGGTGTTCATCCGCGGTTAATAAAGTCCCACTTGGTCCTGCTTCAGTTAGTCCGTATACACAATGAAGGAGGTCCGTCCCTAATTTTTCTTTAATAATATTAATTTCTTCGGCTGATACGGGTGCTCCCCCGTAAAGCCAGTATTTCATGGAGGTGAGGTTATGGGTGTTGATGTTTGGCATTTTAGCAGTGAATAGGTAGGCAACGGGTGCTCCGAAGAAGTGGGTAATCCGCTCTTGGTCGACAAGCTTGAGTAGACTCTCTGGTGTGAAGGTTGGTGATAAGACGTGTGTGCTTCCCACATACGTGCCGGCCACAAGGAAAAGATGAAGTGGTGCCGAGTGACTGAGAGGCATCATTTGTAGTATTCTGCTTTCTGGGTTCATTTCAAATTCAACACACATCATAGTGGATACAGTAAGTATGTTTCGATACGTGAACAGGACGCCTTTGGGTTGACCCGTAGTTCCGGATGTATAAAGGATTGTCGCTTCATCATCTTCGGTTAACCGACAATCGATTTCATCGGTTCTCCCTTCTTTTAATAAGGTTTCAAAGGACTTCCATGAGTCTTGGGCATTTCCTGTTTTCACGCACAATAGCTCATTGTTTTTTAAATCCCTACAGGTTTCCCATAACCATTCGTGAACGAGAATGGCTTTAGCATCGCTATGATCCACTATGTATCCCAGCTCTCCTTGTGTCAGTTTCGTATTGACAGGGACAATGATAGCCCCTAGCCGGAGAACGGCAAAATAACTGATCACGAATTCCTTCGTGTTTGGCATGAATAACACCACTTTATCTCCAAGACCGATACCGCGATGATGTAAACTAGAGGCAAATTGATTAACTGCTTCATTAAGTTGTTGGTAGGTCAACACTTCTCCTTCAGTAACTATGGCTTGATGTGTCGGATATTTACGGGCATTTCGTGACAATAAACGTGAAATATTCAATCTGATGTCTCCCCTGTCTCATTTAATTTTCTGGCAAACTCATCCCTTAGTTCTTCCATTTCTGTTCTCATAGCTTCGAGCTCTTCAATAAAGGTTGTCACCTCCTCGATTCGTTTGGTTCCATATTCAATCGTACGTTCTAATTGCTTCCTTCCAGTTCGATCCTGATCAAATAATAGGACCATTTCTTTGATTTCATCCAAAGAGAAGCCAAAGCGTTTTCCCCTGAAAATCAATTTAAGTTTCGTGATATCACTTTTCGAATAGATCCTCCTTCCTGACTCGCTCCTTGCCGGTTGCAACAGATTTAGCTCCTCATAGTACCTTATCGTGCGTGTCGTTACGTTAAATTCCTTAGCCAGCTTAGTTATTGTGTATGTCATAGTGATCATCTCTTTGTTAGAAAATTTTGATACTTTAAGTTTACCATTGACGTTAACGTAAAGTTCAACTTATTTTTATAATAGTTTTTGGTTCTTTGGTAGGGGTCCCTTTACACATAATCAGAATACTGTTTTCCATATACTAGTAATAATAATTGCAGAGGTGGTGAGTGAATCATGCAGAAGGTATTGTTATTTGCCGATATAGGAATCGATGATACCATTGCCTTGATCTTTTCTCATCTGAGTGAAGAGATTGAACTGGTCGGGATCGTAGCTGAGTATGGAAATGTCCCAAGATCCCGTGCTGTGGCTAGTGTTCACTACCTCATGAAACTGTTGAACCTTAAAGATCAGATTCCGATTATTGGTGGAGCAGAGGTTCCGATGACAGCAGAGCAGCCTAAATTCTATCCTGAAATACACGGAGAATATGGACTTGGACCAATTAAGCCTGGTCTGTATGAAGGAATTATTGAAAATTTCTTTGAAATAATAAGATTGATTGAGAGATATGGGGATGAACTGATCATTGTAAATGTTGGAAGGCTGACGTCCCTCGCGAATATGTTTATCTTATACCAGACTCTTATGAACAAAGTAAAAAAGATTTATATTATGGGCGGAGCGTTCTGGGTACCGGGAAATGTAACGGCGGTATCTGAAGCAAACTTTCATTCTGATCCGATTGCAGTTAAGATTGTTTTGACATATGCAAGTAATCTTACCATCATCCCTCTTAATGTAACTGACCATGCAATTGTAACACCTGAAATGGTTGATTATATCGAGTATAAAGGTCGATCGAAGCTTGTTAAGCCCCTGTTAGACTATTACTATGGTTTTTATAAGAAACGAAATCCATTTATTAAAGGAAGCCCAGTACATGATGCGATCACCCTCATGTCAGCAGCCAATGAAGACATGTTTACGTTTCGAAATCTACCCGTTCATGTAGTGACCTCGAGCACTGGCATTCACCGCGGACAAAGCATTGCTGATATCAGACCGTACATTCAGTTTGAAAAAAAAGCAAAAAAACATCGGATTGCCTTTTCGTTCGAGTATGCCATGTTTTTCGAGCGATTTATGAATGTGATGACCGGGGAATCATTTGAGAGAAAAAAGAAGTGATCTCAACATTGAGGATTGACTCCACTTTGTTGTTTGCATTAATAATTTTGGCTGTAGGGTTGATGTATCTAATAGGATAGAGTAGTTCGTCCTGGGGGAAAGTAATCTTTTATGCCAGTGGCCTAATGGAAAAGTTCCGGAAGAATAATCTATTTGTATATAAGCATAAAAAACGCAATGGGTAGGTCTCTCCATTGCGTTGATAGTTGTTTATATTCGTGTTATTGATTCTGGGAGTGTGATTATTTTAAGCAAGCCCTGCACTTTCTACTACCTATCGTGATTCACTAATTTCTTAAGATCATCTCTCAGCTCTTGGATGGTCTCATTCATTTGTTTTTGTTGTTTTCCCATTGCGAATATCTCCATGCTACATGCGATGAATAAAAGGAATAAAATAATATTGATTAGTTCCATCATTGGTGTACCCCCTTGAAGATCGTTCTTCGCTAGGATACCATAATCAACCAAAAATCGTTTCTATAAATGTTGCAGTTTATTCCAATAGTGATTTTGAATAAACAATCGGAGCGTCTATGCAACCCTTTGAATCATCGACTAATTCAATTAACGCAATACCAGTTATCTTCGCTTCAATTGAGTCTCCTCTTTCTAAACAATGCTTAAAGCCTTGGGATAATTTTTCTGGCGAAAGCTTATTGGCTAAAGTGCAGTGTGGTATCCATTTGTCAGGAAAATAGAGTGGATTAGCTGTTTCATTGAAACCGTGAAAGAAATCATGATGATCCGAATGGAAGTTTAGTAGTTCTCTTGTGATGGTTGGGGAGAAAAATAGAGTTCCGAAGTTTAGAAATGAACCTACGGTGTTGAAGGTGATATCCATCGTTTTTTTATGTTCATAATACTCCTCTAATGCTTTTATGTATTTTTGCTTATCTAATTCTTTATAACTCCCTATCGTAATATGGGGACGTGCATCGTTGATTTCTTCCTCATAGTAAGAAATATTTTTAACGGTTAGTTCCTTCCATATATCTTGTATCAACTCTTCAGTCTTTTCATCGAATAGAGCAATTACCCAGTACATAGCTTAACCACCTTTCCTGTTATACGGATTGTTCATAAGCCCTTCTTCCTTATACTGTAACATAGTCTCAATTTCAGTGGGTTCATAGACCCTTATTCGCAGACGCTTAAATATTGATTGAATCAAGAATTTGTACTTAAATCTAAAGCCTCTTCACCTAAAATGATAAAAATCTTTGACATCGATAAGAAAATGATGTAAATTACCTTATGGACGAACATTTATAAATTGAACAAACTTTAATATTCGTGTTTAGGGGTGTAATAATGGAAAATGTATTTGATTACGAAGATATTCAATTAATTCCTGCAAAATGTGTGGTTAACAGTCGTTCTGAATGTGATACGAGTGTGACCCTGGGTGGACATACATTTAAGTTACCTGTGGTACCTGCCAATATGCAAACCATTATTGATGAAAAAATCGCTGTATATTTAGCTGAAAATAATTATTTCTATATCATGCATCGCTTCGAGCCTGAAAAACGAATTTCTTTTATTAAAGATATGAAGTCCCGCGGCCTGATTTCTTCTATTTCTGTAGGTGTTAAGGATGAAGAGTATGCGTTTGTAGAGCAATTAGCGGAAGAAAAGCTGACACCGGAGTTTATTACAATCGATATTGCACATGGTCACTCCAATGCGGTAATCAGCATGATTCAGCACATTAAAAAGCACGTACCAGATAGCTTTGTGATTGCCGGGAACGTAGGTACTCCTGAAGCTGTCAGAGAACTGGAGCATGCTGGTGCTGATGCTACAAAAGTGGGAATCGGACCAGGGAAAGTATGTATTACGAAAATCAAGACCGGATTTGGTACAGGTGGATGGCAGCTGGCTGCTCTACGCTGGTGTGCAAAAGCCGCTACAAAACCAATCATCGCTGATGGTGGTATCCGTACCCACGGTGATATAGCAAAATCCATTCGTTTCGGTGCGTCCATGGTGATGATCGGTTCCCTATTCGCAGGCCATGAAGAGTCTCCAGGAGATACAATCGAAAAAGACGGCAAGCTCTTCAAAGAATACTTTGGATCAGCTTCAGAGTTCCAAAAAGGCGAAAAGAAAAATGTTGAGGGTAAAAAAATGTTTGTTGAACATAAAGGGTCACTGGAACATACGTTGACCGAAATGGAACAAGACCTTCAATCCTCTATCTCCTATGCTGGTGGAACGAAGCTTGAAGCAATCCGAACAGTGGATTATGTAGTAGTAAAAAATTCAATCTTTAATGGAGACAAAGTTTATTAATCACTTATTATAATGACTTTGTGCCGGGTACATTCGTATCCGGCTTTTTTCGTTAGGGACGGACCTCTATACTATTCGAATTATAGTAGTTTTTCCCATCGGAGGTCCGTCCCTCTTCACTTGTTATAGACACCGGGGGAAATTAAGCTATAATTAGTTTTAATATTATCTTGGGAGGTGAAGTGACTGTGATGAGATTGCTGTTATTGATGGTATTGAGCATGGTGTTCTGGACAGTTCCTGTTCAACAACAGAATCAAAGCCCGATTTTCATAAGTTATGATGATGTGTCTACTATTTCTGACCATGTGTTTTTAACCGATGCAGACATGATTCTCGACGTGGTCCCTTCACTGGTTCAGAAACAAGATGGTATGACTTCTAATAAAACTTCCATTCTTTCAACATTACACTTCAAATTAATCCCTATAGCTGGATGTCTATTTAGTACTGAGATTTTTCCAGACTCAATGGGCTTTCATGAAGTAGTTAAGTCCCATTCAAATTACCTCTGATTCCTTACATTCATAAAAAACGTGTGATCGTAAACCCTTTTTTCTCTTTGCAGTTAAGAGTTTTTTTGCAGTGCCTATTTTAAATAAACATTGATCATTGAAAATTAAATTAAACTGAGGTGCATTCGTATGAGAAATTATGAATATCGTAAGGAATCTATTGCTTGTTATGTCTTCTGTTCTCTATTCCTACTTATCTTTGTTGGAACGATACTGGTATCTGGAGAATTGAGCGGAAATAGCATTATCTCATTCGTCCCTCGATTCTCTTGGGATATGATGATCAAGTGGAAAGAAATTGTTGAAATATTCGATTTAAAGTAAGTTAAAGCAAACTTGCGTACTGAAACTACTTCTATAATAAAGTGAGGAAATAAAAATGAATCTGGGTTTCGGTGAAATAGCGATTATCTTGTTCGTAACATTCCTATTCTTTGGACCAAACAAACTTCCAGACCTCGGAAAAGCTGCCGGTGTGTCTTTGAGAGAATTTAAACAGGCTGTCAGCGGATTGATGGAGGGCGAGGACAAAAATCATAGTGGTGAGAAGAGTATTACTCAAGATATGTAGATACATTTAGGGACGGACCTCTATAAAAACACAATCCCCATTCATCAACGATTTTTAACTTTTAAAGGTCCGTCCCTCCCATTTAAAAACGCGAACCTACGGCAGAGGTAGGTTCGCGAAGTTTTTAGGTGAATCGAATGTTTTGGAGGGGCTTGATTGCTTGTTCAGATCGAGTTTCACCGTAGAGTAGGATACTTGGGTCAATTACGATGGTTTTCCCCTTTGCTCCAGACCACTCGTTTGTTGATGCAATAAGAAGGACATTTTGATTTAAGTATGCTTCTGACCGTTTTCTAGTGCTTGGGTGAACAAATGTCACAGTTTCTGGGTGATCATCCGATCCAACTGTAATAAATGGTGTATCTCTCAAGACGAATTCCTCAACGCCTGCATAGTATTTATGGATCAGACCTTGTGTTGGAGGTTTAACGAAACTGGATGTCAATGTTTTACCAGCCTTGAAGAAAGCCTCCAAATCCAGTAATTCTTTCGTATACGTTCTTCCTGAATCCTGCTGAATCTCTGCGTATACAGCTAGTACAGGCACTTCTGGAAGTGTTAATGCATATTGACGAAGAACAATCCCCTTCATCTTTTCATGCTCCTTAAATTCTGTTGTCAAACAAATCCCTGCCCACTGATGTCCGTGTTGATCCAATTTTGTTACAGATATGATTGCGGTCTTCTCTTTCAACATTGAATAGGAACTAACGGCTTGAAAAGAGTATCTGATACCTCCACCCCACGGATTCCACCACGCCCGTGGACCCGGGTTTGGATATTGATGATCCAACGTTTCCTTACCGTCAATCGATAGGGAATAGATACCAGGATAATAAGCAGATGACGCTTTAAACGACAGGACTCCATTATCTACGGACCAGACATCTTCTTTCCTCCCAACCTTCACTTCCCTCATACCCTTAACAAGTTGCAGAGTTTCTACTTTTCCGAAGTGACTTTTGGAATCGAATTCTCCCTCTATCCATTTTAGGCCTGGTGATGAATGCTTAAGTCCAAGATTCAAACGGGTTACTGACTCATCTTTATCCACTTTTTTCGCGAATGTTTCATTTTCAGATTGAACGGTTAATTTACCATGAATATAAGGTGTAAGCATGGATCGGAATGAATAATCTTCCCTTTCACCAACAGAAGAAATAATATCTCCACCTGTTTTATCTAAAGCATATAGGGGCAGCTCTATCATTTCCCCTTCATCACCCACCACTAACTCCCGCCACTTAGACCAGTGGTTGGAAGTATTGATCCCTACCTGGATGGGACCTAAACACGTTTCTTCCTGGGATTGTATCAGGTCGATTTCATATTCAAGAGCCATTCGCCAATCATCTTTTCTTCCAAGAGCTTCTCCTGGCCAAGCAAGGCCGATAGTATCTCCAATTGAAGAACGTGTGAAAATCCAACGTTCAGCCATATCTTTATCTTTAATATACTCCATAAAAGGAACCAGTGACTCACTGCCGATCAAGACTCCATTTTTTTGTGGGATAGCCATTCCTTCAAAATTTATAAAAACAGGCTGAATCAGGGAAAGATGCTTCCTGTCTTCTTCTCCGGTATTCACCACTTCATGTTTGATTTCCACTAAGCCATCACCGTAAATCTTAAAATAGGTGTTCAGAAGTATGGAGGAAAATGCATCCGACTCTAGTGTTGTTTTTATTACGAAAGCTTCAGGAAGCTCAATATATTCTACAGAAGATGCTTCTTTCTTCGAAAATTCTTCACTGTATGGTTTTCCAAATTTAGGTGTGAAGAAAGTGATCGGATCTTGGGTTGAACTCATAGACCCAATTTTAACGATATGGTTTCGTTTTTCAATCTCAACATAATGTGGGCCATTAAATCCTGACCAATGTTCGTCTGTTTCCCCACCGAATTTTGCTCCAAACCCTGGTAGAGCCAATGACAGCCGAGTAGCAAAAGCAGTCACGTCCCCATTTTTCCCTTCGACCTCTACATTCACTTCTTCTGACAAAAAGCCATTTTTCAATAGTTGGATCGGAAGTGGAATCGAAACTCTCTTTTTCCCTTCAATTTTTGCCATCACTTCTGAGGTTTCCCACTCTACTACCTTATTTACAGGTAGTTTAATCGTCCAGGTAGTTTCTTCTTCTAATTGGCTTACCAAATCAAGATAGAGCATTCCTTTACCATGGGATTTCCAATTCTTTTTTACCGATCTTAAATGAAGCTTCCCCGCTTGTTTAGGAAACACCCCTAGTGCTAATGGGATTGATTGACCGTCCACCTCAACTGTTACCCCGACAGTCGGGTGAGTCTTCCAAGGACTTGGTTGACTGGTTGGCATAGCGACACTGACAGGGAATTCTCCAATCCAGTTCTTTCCCACTAAAACGGTCTCATGGAATTCATGCTTTACATGAGGAGATGATAATCCCGTTAGAGATAGTTCAACTTGTTTTTCACTTCGATTCTCAACATGATACATCACAAAGTGATCTTCTTTTTCAAGGAGCTTAAAGTCAGGCAGCTTCATTTCAACTAAAAGATCCTGCGTTTCAATTAAGCGAATGCCTCGTCCTGTCCGTTCAAATTGAATACGAACGAACTCATTTTCTGCTTCCCATTTGTATTCATAATAAGTATGATCTCGATCTTTCAGGCCATCTGGTTTGATTTCAATTAAACGCTGACTCGTTGTATACCAATCATGTTTCTCAAAAAATGGTTTCAGCCAGTCTATTTGGAGTACCATCGGGATAAAATTCATCAGATGAACGGTGTCATCGCGCTCTTCCCAGAAGAATCCGCATTTTTTGTATAGTGGTACGGCTTTTGTATTACCCGCCCATGTAAATAAATCCAGTCTCGGCCATTTTAATTCCACAGTCTTCTCTAACGCTTTAAGTACGAGTTGTTTACCGATCTTTAAGCCCTGATACTCGGGGTGCACGTTCAGAAGAGGAATGTAGAGGGCACCTTCGTCCTCGCGATATTCAGACAATCCGCAGTAGCCTGCCACTTCATCTCCCACCATTGCCAAAAACAGATGGAGATTTGTGGAGTTAGCTTCCTTATCTTTCACGTCTTGTTCAGTGGTGACAACGGAATCTCCACCCCAGTTTTCACGGCTTTCATTCCACATTTTCGCGATTCCTTTTGCTAAACCTTCATGATATTCTACGATTTTCACTTGCTCCAAAGTAGTCTTCATAATGTCCTCCTACACTAGGTTTTAATATATAGAACCTTATCCTCATGCATTTTTTGAATTGAATAGACGATCGTAATCATCGTCATCGCCTCCTTTTATGTTTTTGGTAATATTTTCTTCACATCCACAGTTTAAGATTTTATGACGAGTATGTAAAGAATATTCTAATAAGAAAAAAGATTTCATTTACTCCAGTAATGGTAAGCTAAGTGGAAAAAGCAGAATAATTTCAGCCAGAATAGATAAACCTACAAGATAAAAAGAAGGTTATGGTATTGAAAATGAAACGACATATTCCAATTGTTCTATGCTTGCTTTTTATTGCCAACACGGCAATAGTTGACCTGAAACCCGTACACGCTCAACAAGAGATTCCCTCCTATGCTAAATGGGGAAGTCTGGCAGTGAAAAAGACTAAAGAGAAATATCCTGATGCAGCGATCGTTGACTACCTTCATATCGGGAAGGAAAATGGATCAAAGGTATCGACTGAGAAGTTTAAGCTATGGTTAAAACGTGGTGGGAAAGAATTTGGTGTGTTTGTGGACATTCAGTTTGAAACGGATACTGAAAAGATGATTGATATCAAATTCACTGAAACGGATCGATAATTCTATCTTTTATAGACCGTACCTCTTAGATAAGCTTATCTAAGAGGTCTTTTTGGGTTTATATACACATTCAGCCATTCCCTCGATGAATCATATAAAAATTATAGGTTTAAATGATATGGTTATTTACCAAAATGGGGAAATCAGGTTATGTGCCTTATAATAATACTAATATTAAGAAAACGAGTGGTACACCCAACCTCTTCTTTGACTCGAAAAAGAATGTATTCTTTGAGAGAAATCCCGATAATATCGCATATGAAGTGACTTCGACTCAATTGCCGGCTATGGTAGGAGGTGCATTAGTAGATCTATATCTATCAAAGGGCCATTTACGCGAACCTCACTGGCATCCGAATGCATGGGAATTGGATGGATAAAGACAAGCTTATCGAATGAGTAAAAAAAGATCAAAGGTCAAGTCACCTTTGATCTTTTTTAAGTTTACAGCTTCACTCTCTGCAATCGCAGGGCATTCAAGACAACGGACACAGAACTAAATGCCATTGCAGCTCCAGCAAGCCATGGTGCCAAGAATCCCATTGCGGCAATGGGGATGCCGAGTGAGTTATAGGCCAGAGCCCAGAACAGGTTTTGTTTAATATTACGAATGGTTTTCTTACTCATGAAGATAGCATCGGCAATGCTGTTCAAGTCACCGCGGATAAGGGTAATATCGGCAGCTTCCATGGCTACGTCTGTACCTGTACCGATCGCCATTCCGATATCCGCCATCGCAAGTGCAGGGGCATCATTGATCCCATCTCCCACCATCGCGACTTTCTTTCCTTCCTTCTGCAGTTTTTGAACTTCCTTTGCTTTTCCTTCAGGTAATACTTCCGCAATTACATGCTGGATGAGAGCTTCCTCTGCGATTGCTTCAGCGGTCCGCTGATTGTCACCAGTGATCATGATGACTTCTAAGTCCATCTCCTTTAACCGTTGAATGGCTCGTTTAGAAGTATCTTTTATAGTGTCCGCTACAGCGACAAGGCCGGCATAGTTCCCATTTATAGCAACGAGCATAACCGTCTTCCCTTCAGACTCAAGGGTTTGTTTGGTTTCTAACACATGATGGATCTGGACACCATTTTGTTCCATAAGTTTCGTGGTACCGATGACCACTTCTTTATTCACAACTTTTGCTTTTACACCATACCCTGGAATAGCATCAAATTCTTCACTACCTAATAAAGTAATCCCTTTTTCTTTAATCCCTTTTACAATTGAAACAGCTAGTGGATGCTCAGAAGATCGTTCCACCGCTCCAACCAAAGCAAGAAATTCTACTTCAACATGTCCATCTGCCACTTTTACATTTGTTAATACCGGCTCACCGTTTGTAACAGTACCCGTTTTGTCGAGTACAACGGTTGTAATTCCATGGGTCGATTCCAAATGTTCGCCGCCTTTAAAGAGAATCCCGAATTCTGCTGCACGTCCCGAACCTGCCATTATCGAAGTCGGAGTCGCTAACCCAAGGGCACATGGACAGGCAATCACAAGTACGGCAATCAGTTTTTCAAGTGCTTCGGCAAAATTACCTGGTTCAACCCAAATGTACCAGACAAGAAATGTCAGGACTGCAATTCCTACAACAATAGGGACAAATATACCTGATATTGTATCCGCTAATCGTTGAATAGGAGCCTTGGAACCTTGAGCATCCTCCACCACTTTGATAATCTGTGCCAAGGCAGTATCCTTCCCTACCTTTGTAGCTTTCATTTTAAGGAATCCGTTTTTATTCATTGTGGCACCGATTAATGTATCACCTATAACTTTATCCACTGGAACGCTTTCTCCTGTAATCATCGATTCATCAAGTGCTGAACGACCTTCGATGACTTCTCCATCTACAGGAACTTTTTCACCTGGTTTGATATACACAATATCTCCTGTTACAACGTCTTCTAAAGGAATTTCTACATCCTTCCCATCTCTTTCTACCGTTGCTGTTTTAGCTTGAAGTCCCATAAGCTTCTTTATGGCTTCAGAAGAACGACCCTTTGCCTTGGCTTCAAACAATTTCCCGAGAATAATTAGTGTGATTAAGATGGCACTTGTTTCAAAATATAGCTCAACCATATGCATTCCTGATCCAATGGACTGATAGGCAAGAAACACACTGTAAAAGTAAGCAGCAGATGTACCAAGTGCGACCAAAACATCCATATTGGCACTCTTGTTCTTTAATGCTTTATAAGCACCTACGTAAAATTGTTTCCCGATAATAAACTGTACAGGAGTTGCTAAAGACATTTGCACCCAAGGGTTCATTAAGATATCCGGTAATGGGATGAACGATGTAAATTCAAAATGACTGACCATTGACCACAATAGGGGCAGCGATAATAATAGAGACCATATGAATTTACGCTTTTGCTTCTGAATCTCTTGAAGTTTATGATCGGTTTGTTCTTCTTGATTGTCATCATTTTTCACTGTTGCACCGTAGCCAATTGAATCAACCTTTTTAATGATTTGATCTGTCGTGATTGTCCCAGGGGCATACTCAATGGTTGCTTTTTCTAATGCCAAATTAACCGTTGCATGTTGTATACCATCTTGCTTATTCAATACTTTCTCGATTCTTGCAGAACAAGCAGCACAGGTCATCCCGGTAATATCAAACTCTGTTTTTTCCAGTTGTACGTCATAACCTAGATCCCGAATGCTTTTTTGAAGATCCATTGGTTTCACTACTTCAGGATTGTATTTTACCGCTGCTTTCTCCATCGCGAAGTTGACCGTAGCCTTTTCTACACCTTCCATTTTATTTAAACCTTTTTCAATTCGATTCGCACAAGCAGCGCAAGTCATACCTGTTATATCTATATTGGTTTCTTTATGCTGAGCCATTTCCAATCCCTCCATACCTATATGGGGTATACTTTATAGTAAAAGAAAACCGTGCTGAGAAAGCACAGTATTCTTACACGACATCATATCCCTGATCATCGATTGTTTCTTTGATGTCATCAAGCTTTACTTGTGAGCCATCGAATTCGACTTCTACTTTCTTGTCTTCCAAACTTACTTGCACCGATTTCACACCGTCTAATTTAGCGACACTGCTTTCAATTGCTTTAACACAATGCCCACAAGACATACCTTCTACTGTTAATGATTCTTTTTGCATCTGAAAACTCTCCTTTATTTTTTCATAAGTTTTTGGATAGTAACCATAACTTCATCTAATACTTCTGTGTCTCCCTCGTGAATTCGATCAAGAACACATGTTTTCATATGACCTTCTAATAGAATTTTGGCTACGCTGTTGAGGGCAGAATGGGTGGCGGATATTTGCGTAATGACGTCGTCACAATACGTATCGCGCTCAATCAAGCCTTTAATTCCTCTTATTTGTCCTTCAATCCGATTTAATCGTGTTACAAGATTTTTCTTAACTTTATCAGAGTGATGGCTTTTCCGGACTTCTTCATCTGAGCATGCAGCATGATCCATTATACGCTCTTCTTCTTGAATCACGGATGGGTTAATCTCAGGATATTTTTCATTCTTTTCATCGGCCATTTTCCCACCTCCATGCTATAAATATACTATACCCCATTATGGTATGTAAAGAAAATTGATTTGATACTTTATTATTGATTTATTCTAAGAGTAACACCTTAAATGGGTCTCTTATACCGCTGTCTTTTCTTCCTACATCAAAAAAAGCGCGTTTCCATATTGGATCCACGCATTTTATATCTTATCTCTATATGTTTGTTGATTTCATCTTCCTCTTTTTTCTAGCTCAACGTCTGTTTTTCTTATTTGATCATCTGGTATTAAATCAAGAGTATTGAAGATCCAGGTATAGCGTAATTGAGTATCACAAAGAGCGAGCGCGGATAGAACGTTTTTACAGGGAGAACGAAATAATTTACTTAAATAGACAACAAAAAGGTAAAGAGTTCCGGGAAAATGCTGTTTTTTTACTGATTAAGTTTAGTTAAATAATCGTATAGGAACTTTCCGATTTTGGCAATTGTGTCTCGCGCAGATTCATTTTCTCCAAGTTCGTCAATTAATACAGCTATGTAGGCCGTTTTTTCTTGAGATCGAACAATGGCACAATCATGTTCAACCCCAGGTAGCTCCCCTGTTTTGTTTGCTATAAAGACTTTTTCCCTGTCCATTCTTGCCGGGAGCTTGGTATCAAATTGCTGCTGATGCAATATATATAGCATTTTTTCCCGGCTTTGCTCACTGAACAGTTGTCCCTGGTCTAGTATACGTAAGCAGGTGATGATATCAGAAGCAGAGGTGAAATTATTATAGCCTTGTTCGATTGCTTGGAAATCCATCAGTTTCCGACTAAGCTTAGTGTGTTTTAATGCTAAAAAGTTACAAAGGTTATTTATTGCATCTGACCCAAGACGGTCGATTATGAGATTCGTCGCGGTGTTATCCGACACAATGATCATGAGTGTGAGAAGGTCTTCTACTGTCAACGAAATATTTTCGGATAGTGTTGACAACACTCCTGCCCCTCCCACTCTATCCTCTTTAGGGACCATTACCGTTTCATTTAAATCGATATTCCTTTGCTCGGCCTGCCGAAAGCCTTCAAGAAAGATCGGAACCTTGATTAAACTTGCGGCAGAATAAGGAGTGTCATTATTGATTTGGATGGAGTATGATGGCAGGTCAATGGCTACACTGACCCTGCCTATACTTTTATCAATAGTGTCCAAAATTCTTTCCTCTAATAATTTCTCATTCATCCACTATTCATCCTTTACTTTGTGACCGCTACTTCGTCATGATCCTTGGTGATTTCATTGTCGTACAAGTGACAAGCAACAAAGTGCTTTTCTTCTACTTCCTTCCATTTTGGTTTATGGCTAGCGCACGCTTCCATGGCTACAGGACAACGGGTTCTGAAAACACAGCCACTTGGTGGATTGATAGGGCTGGGGATTTCTCCTTGAATGATTATTCGTTCACGTTCATCCTCTACATCGGGATCAGGAATGGGAATAGCAGAAAGTAATGCTTGGGTATAAGGGTGAAGAGGCTTTTTGTAAAGCTCCTTACTCTCGGTTAATTCAACAATATGTCCCAGGTACATCACTCCGATGCGGTTACTAATATGCTTTACCATGGAAAGATCATGAGCAATGAATAAAAAGGTCAAACCCTTTTCTTTTTGAAGCTTTTTCAATAAGTTTACGATTTGAGCCTGAACGGAAACATCCAGAGCAGAAATCGGTTCATCGGCGATAATGAAGTCTGGATTAAGGGCCAGAGCCCGTGCTATACCAATACGCTGCCGCTGTCCTCCACTGAATTCATGGGGATAGCGATTAGCATGATCCCTATTCAGTCCGACATCTTCCAGCAGCTGATAAATACGTTCCATCTGTTCTTTTTTATCACGGTATAAATTGTGGGCTTCCATCGGTTCTGCAATAATTTCACGTACCGTTGAACGGGGGTTAAGAGAAGCGTAAGGATCCTGGAAAATCATCTGCATGTTTCGATAAAAGGATAGCTTTTCTTTTTCAGAGAGTGTATGAACGTTCTTTCCGTCATACAGGACTTCCCCTTCTGTCCTGTCATACAATCCGATAATGGTGCGGCCTGTAGTCGACTTCCCGCAACCCGATTCCCCTACTAATCCGAATGTCTCACCTTTATAAATATCAAATGAAATACGATCTACTGCCTTTAAGGTTTTACCTTTTTCAAGCTGAAAGTATTTTTTCAATCCCTTTACTTCGAGTAGTTTGTGATTCGTCATGATGATTCCTCCGTTTCCTCCCAGTAGCGTCTTGCAATACATAGCTCTTTCTCGTAGTA
This sequence comes from Rossellomorea sp. GQ25, assembly GCF_059758515.1. NCBI lineage: Bacteria > Bacillati > Bacillota > Bacilli > Caryophanales > Bacillaceae > Rossellomorea > Rossellomorea sp. GQ25. Next base: position 661,755 of record NZ_JCAXEQ010000001.1, read on the forward strand.
GGTACCTTTCAGGGAAAGAATTTCAATGCTTTTCCCAGTGTTGGGAGAGTGGATCATCTGTCCGTCACCATGATAGATTCCAACGTGATGAATGCTCCCCTTACCTTCTTCATATGCAAAAAATAAAAGATCACCAGGCTCTAATTGATCCAGTGCCAATTCTTTTCCGGCTTTTGCCTGGTCATTTGCATCTCGGGGAATCAGATAACCATTCGCCTTGCACATGGTATAGCTGAAGCCCGAGCAATCAAACCCATAGCTCGTCATCCCTCCCCATAAATAAGGAAGATCAAGAAATGTTTTTCCAGAATTGACGATGTCTTGTCCGCTACCCTTTTGATCGTTAACCTTTGTGGTTGAGATGATTACATCTTTCTGTTTTAAGAAGCGTGTACCTAACGGAGTCATAACTTCAATAACATGATCATGCTCTTTCACAACGGGTAAAATCGTTTGGAAACTGAGTTCCAATTCTGCCTTATTCTCTTCATTGATTAAATCCGTAAATTTGCTAATGACTATGGCATATGTATCTGTTTGAGGTAACTCCCCGTGTGAAAGTTGAGCGCTAGGGACCCAACCAGGGTATCCTTGATTGTCTTTCGATGAAGCTTGGTCTGGAATGATCACATGAGACCAACCGTCCTCCTCTTCCATCACTAATACTTCCTGGCCGAATAAAGCTTGAGATTGTATACGGTTTTCATCGCAAAGAGCCAACCGGGTTTCATGTGTCAAGGAATCTAACCATTCGTTGATTTGCACCGGATTGGAAACGGCAGATGTATCCAAATTACGGGCTGAATCCTTAGATGTCCATACGGTTGATACGGGTACTGCTACTAACGCTTTTGTCGTCATATTAATTCCCCCTCGTAGTATTTAAACTAGTACTCTCTCTATCCCTAATCCAGGTTGGGTGGGCATCGTTATCATTCGACCGTTATATTCTATTCCTCCCACTACAATATCTGTTGCCAACATAAGAGGGGCGTCGAAATCAAATCGGGTCACGTTTTTCTTGCTTGCTGCAAAATGAGCTGCTGCCGTAATCCCGAGGCGCGTTTCAATCATGCTTCCTACCATACATTCGACACCACAAACCTCCGCGAGATCGTTCATTTTCTGAGCATAATAAATGCCCCCGGCTTTCATGAGTTTAATATTGATCAGGTCTGCACTGCGGGTTTTTAACACCTCAAATGCTTGATATGGTGTAAAAACACTCTCATCTGCCATAATCAGTGTATCCACTCCATCAGTGACTCTCTTCAGCCCTTCAATGTCATGAGCAGGTACAGGCTGCTCGACTAATTCAATATTAAGATCAAGGTCTTCCAGTTTACGAATCGCTTTGACAGCCGCTTTCGATTCCCAGCCTTGATTGGCATCCAGTCGAATTTTGATATCGTACCCGATTCGTTGGCGGATCTCATGAATTCTTTTAATATCCGTCTCGATATCATCTTTTCCCACTTTGACCTTCAGTACGTTAAAGCCTTGCTTCACATAGGCTTCTGCATCCTCACCCATTTCCTTTGGGCTATTAACGCTCACAGTATAATCCGTCTCTAGCTCATGACGGTAACCGCCAAGAAATTGATAGAGTGGAAGATTGCAATGTTGAGAAAGGCAATCATATAAGGCCATATCTACAGCAGCCTTTGCGCTTGAATTATGGACGAGCAATGAATGTAATTGTTGAAAAAGCTGTTCATAATTTAAGAGACTCTTACCTATGATGGCCGGCTTGATCACTTGTTGTATGGCCCATTCAATGCTGGATAAGCTGTCCCCTGTAATCACGACTGTTGGCGGCGCTTCTCCCCATCCAACAGTCCCGTCATCACACGTTAATTTCACAACGATGCTTTCTGCCACTTCAACGGTGCGTAACGCAGTTTTAAAAGGGGTATGTAAAGGGACAGCAGTTCTGAATGTTTCCAGTTGATGGATCTTCATGTGTTCTCACCCTCCTCAATGCCAGTTTCTACGATAAATGTTTGGTTATACGTATTCATACGTCCCATGCTGCCTAATGGTATGGCAATACTTGGGGAAGAATGACCGATATGAAATCCTTTTAATACAGGTTTACCTGCACTTGAAATATGTTCTTTGATCACTTCATCGAGAGTCAGGGATCGTTCACGTTTTACCGGCACACAGTTTTTGAAATCACCGATGATGATTCCGGATGCGTCATGGAATTTACCCGCCATTTTTAGCTGATTCACCATTCGGTCCACTTTATAAGGTTCTTCATCGATATCCTCGATGAATAGGATTTTACCTTTTGTATCCACTTCAAAAGGAGTCCCTAATGTGCTTACTAATAAGGTAAGATTTCCACCTACTACAGGTCCGCTTGCTGCGCCTTCTACAACAGTTTCCAACATGGAAAGTTTGTTTGTATATTCGATGTCTTCCGAACGGAATAACTGTTCAAAGGAACCCTTCGTTAATGCATGTACACCAGAAAGACCAATATCAGAACTTAACATAGGACCATGAAACGTAACGAGTCCTGTTAGTTGATGAATAGCTGTATGTAAAAAAGTGATATCACTATATCCCCAAAAGATTTTTGGATTATCCCCAATCAAGTTGTAATCCAATTGGGTTACGATCCGCCCTGTACCATAACCGCCACAGGCACAAATGATGGCTTTAACGTCACGGTCTTTGAACATCATATGTATATCTTCTATCCGTTCTTGATCATAACCTGCCAGGTACCCATATTTCTTATGGACAGATTTCCCCAACTTTATGTCCAAACCTAATTCTTCAAGAAATGATAAGGCTTTTTTTAATGGTTCAGGTTTCGGAGGACTTGCAGGAGCAATGACTCCTATTGTATCTCCTTTTTTGAGTTTTGACGGTTTTATCACCATACGCTGTCTACCCCTTTCGTAGAAAAAGAGGGAGGAAACGCAAGGCTCCAAGTAACCTTGCGTCTTCTCCACTCACTTTGTGTTCAAGGACTATTTTTTGTCTGCCCATTTTAATTCCATGTATCCAACTGGATGACGAACGATGCCGGATACATCTTTATTTTGTAAATACACGTGGTTGTAGAAGTGGACTGGAATGATCGGCATTTCATCCATTAAGACTTTCTCTGCTTCATACATTAATTCGAAGCGCTTCGTTTCATCTGCTTCATTCATGGCTTGTTTGATTAAGCTGTCAAACTTTTCGTTACTCCAACCTGTCCGGTTCATAGAGTGGCCTGTTTGGAAGTTCTCTAAGAAGTTGATCGGATCTGCGTAGTCTGCCAGGAATGAGCTTCGGGATAATTGGAACTTTAATGCTTTTTGCTCGTCCTGGAATACGTTCCATTCCATATTGGCTAATTTAACGTTTACCTCTAAGTTTTCCTTGAACATTTGTTGAAGGGCTTCAGCGATTTTCTGATGTGTATCGCTAGTGCTGTACGTTAAGGTTACTTCAGGAAGCTTATCGTATCCTTCTTCTTCCATTCCTTTTTTCAGAAGGGCTTTCGCTTCTTCGATATCTGTTTTCACTAAATCTCCGTTTGCTTCCCGGAAGTCTTTTCCTGAAGGATCATTGAACCCTTTTGATACGAAGCCGTATGCTGCTTTTTCTTTGTTCTTTGTCACAAAGTCGACCATTTGCTGTTGATCAACCGCCATGGCAAATGCTTTACGGATGTTTTGATTTTGGAAAGGCTCTTTTTCTAAATTGAAACGGTAGAAGTAGGTTCCTGCTTGATCTTCTACATTCACTTTGCCTTCTTCGAATAACTGTTTACTTAAATCAGCCGGAACATCCGCTGTATCAAGCTCACCTGTTTTGAATAATTGATAATCCGTGTTTGTATCGTTCACCATTGCCCAGTGAACTTTATCCAATTTCACTGAATCTTTATCCCAATATTGATCGTTCTTCTCCATGACAAAATGGCTGTCATGCTCCCATTCCGTTAATTTAAACGGACCATTTGCAACGAATGTATCAGCTTCTGCAAACCACTCAGGGTTTTCAGTAGCAACCTTCTCATTGATTGGGAAGAATGCTGGATTCGCAATGACGCTTAAGAAATAAGCTTGCGGACTTGTCAAAGTGACCTCAAATGTTTTCTCGTCCTTCGCTGCTACCTTCACTTCATCAGCTGACCCTGTACCTGTATTGAAGGCTTCTCCACCTTCAATGAAATAACCTAAGAATGCAGCCGGTGATCCCGTTTCCGGATTCAACAGACGTTTCCAAGCAAAAACGAAGTCTCCTGCGGTTACCTCATCACCATTAGACCATTTCGCATTGTCACGAATGTGAAATGTGTATACTTTTCCGTCTTCAGATACGTCCCATTTTTCTGCCATCGCCGGTTCGGGTTCATGATTTGCGTTTAAACGCGTCATCCCCTCCATTAAATTATTTAATGCTGTCCAGGAATAGGAGTCGAATCCAATTGGAGGATCAAAAGACGTTGGTTCAGCACCATTATTCAAATTAAGAACCTTTCCTGCATTTTCTTTCTTACTGTCTCCACTGCTCGACTCACTGCCTGCATCCTTCGTAGCTGTACAAGCCGCCAACACAAACAGGAGCATACCTACTAAAAAAACTGATAATAGCTTCTTCATGTTCTTCCCCCTCTTATTCTTTTTATCTATCAAACAATTAACCTAACGGATGGTTAAGCTAATCGATGAAAGCATCGCTTTTTTGGCACGTTTATCCTGAAGCCAGCAGTCAACGTGGTGATCGTTTGATAGCTGTGTTTTCGCTGGATACACACGGTCGCACACTTCCATCGCCTTTTCACACCGGGGAACGAAAGGACAACCAACAGGTGGTGAAAATAAATCAGGCGGTGAACCGGGTATCGGAATCAGATCTTCCCCATCAAGATCAAGCCTTGGAACTGATTTCAGTAACCCTTGTGTATACGGATGTTGAGGGTGATAGAAGATCTCTCTTCTGTTTCCTTCCTCTACTATTTTACCGGCATACATGACGGCAATCCGATCAGCAACTTGAGCTACTACACCCAAATCATGGGTAATCAAAATAATCGAGACCCCAGTTTTCTGTTGGATTTCTTTGAATAATTCCAAAATTTGCGCCTGTATGGTTACATCGAGAGCTGTTGTTGGCTCATCGGCGATTAATACGTCTGGTTCGCATACGAGTGACATGGCAATAACAATCCGCTGCCTCATTCCCCCACTAAATTGATGGGGATATTGCTTTAATCGTTCTTCAGGGTTTGGAATACTAACAAGTGTCAGCATCTCAATCGCTTTTTGTCTAGCCTGTTTCTTGGAAACATCGTTATGCTGCAGAATTCCTTCTATAATTTGCTCACCGATTGTCAGGGTCGGGTTCAGAGCCGTCATGGGATCCTGAAAGATCATCGAGATATCGGCTCCTCGAATCTTTCGCATTTGCGGTTCGGTTACATGTAAAAGGTCTTTTCCTTTAAATAGTATCCTGCCGTTCGTCACCTTCCCAGGAGGACTCGGAATCAATCTCATAATGCTTTGAGACGTTACACTCTTTCCGCATCCAGATTCGCCCACAATGGCAAGCGTTTCCCCTTTATGTAAATCAAAGCTCACTCCCCGAACCGCTTTGACTTCTCCCCCATATGTTGTGAATGATATGTGTAGATCTTGTACAGATAATACTTGAATCATGATGATTACCTCCTTAGCTTCGGATCAAGTGCATCTTGTAGTCCGTCACCTAAAACGTTGAATGAGAACATAGTTAGTGAAATAAATAAAGCCGGGAAGAATAAACGCCACCAATAGCCTGATAGAATCGTAGATAAACCATCATTAGCCATGACTCCCCAACTTGCATAAGGTGCTTGAATCCCCAATCCTAGGAAGCTTAGGAATGCTTCCGCAAAAATAGCGCTTGGTACGGTAAGTGTCATCTGAACGATAATCGGTCCCATCGTGTTAGGCAGTAGATTCTTCCGTATGATACGGGCTGTTTTCGTACCAAAAGTTTTAGAAGCAAGAATGAACTCATAGTTTTTGATTTGGAGCACTTGTCCCCTTACAATTCGGGCCATCCCGATCCAGCCCGTCACAGTTAATGCGACGATAATAGTGAGCAGGCCAGGCCCCATCACAACCATTAATAAAATCACAACTAATAGGTAAGGTAATCCGTATAGAATTTCAACAATACGCATCATAACGTTATCGGTTTTACCGCCCTTGTAGCCAGCTATGCCCCCATATACAATCCCAATGACAAAATCAAGGAGTGCTGCCATAAAGCCTACAAACAAAGATATGCGTGCACCGTACCACGTACGGGTAAATACATCTCGTCCCATATCGTCGGTACCAAACCAGTGATCACCGGAAGGCGGCAGGTTTTGGTTAGAAAGTGTTTGCTTCGTAACGTCATGGGGTGAAATAATGGGGCCAATGACAGCCATCACAATTAATCCGATTAAAAAAACAAAGCCAAGCATTGCCAGCTTATTTTTCACAAGACGCTTCCACGCATCCTGCCAATAGGAAAGACTCGGTCGGACCACGGCTTCCGCATCATCTTTATTCCTCTTCTTGGGTGTGAACCATTCATCCAGCACATCGGGAGTCGTATTTGGCTCTTGGTGTTTTGGAACCCCCATTATTTCGCCTCCTTCTTATGTAACTTAATACGTGGATCAAGGAACCCATAAGCTAAATCCACTAAGAACAGCATGAGTATGAGAAATGCACTGTAAAATACGGTCGTTCCCATAATGACGGGATAATCACGCTGATTGATGCTTTCCACAAAATACTTTCCCATTCCCGGAATCGCAAAGATTTGTTCAATAACGAATGTTCCTGTTAAGATCCCTGCTGCTAGAGTACCCAGTACGGTTACAACCGGCAGTAAAGCATTTCTCAGGGCATGCTTATACACAATTTTGATTGGTGACAACCCTTTGGCACGGGCTGTTCGAATATAATCCTGGGTTAATACTTCCAACATACTCGAACGAGTCAGACGGGCAATGATCGCCATTGGCCCTGTCGCTAAAGCCAATGTCGGGAGAACCATGTGACGCCAGCTCGTCCATGTGGCTACAGGGAAGATTCCCCTGTTTACAGCCAATTCCTGAATAAGTAATGTCGCCATCACAAAGTTTGGAATCGAAATCCCAAGTACGGCGAAGGTCATTGCCATGTAATCTATGATCCCGTTATGTCTGAGTGCAGCCAATACCCCTAAAATAATGCCAGATAATACTGCAATCACGAGAGTAATCATTCCCAATTCAAAGGAAATTGGAAATCCCCTTCCTAATAAGTCATTTACGGTTTGTGATGGTTGTGTAATAGATGGACCAAAATCTAATGAAACAAGAGACTTTAAATAGAGAAAATATTGAACCATCAACGGCTCATTCAAATGATAATGAGCTTCTAAATTCTGCTGTACTATCTCACTTGTATTTCGCTCTTCATTAAACGGTGACCCTGGTATGGCGTGCATTAAGAAAAATGTTAATGTCACAATCAGCCATAACGTAATCACCATGGCCAGTAGCCGTTTCAACAAATATGTACCCATTGATCTCACACTTTCTAACAGAATGTTGTTCGCATCGCCAGTTCAGTCATCACAAGCATGGCTCTATAAGCTTCCAGGATATCTTTCGCCTCAAATCGTACAGTGGTTGTGCCTGTCTCCAGTTCTGTTCCTGGCATAAGGCTTGCCCACTCTGCTTGTCCATAATTCGCAAATTCGATTCGTAATGTCGGATGGTCAGGTGGAGTGAGAGGTTTTACGTTTTCTTTATTATGTATTGCTTCTTCGGTTTTCTCCTTTAATAATTGAGCTGATTTCTGAGGTGTCAGGCTTTTCGCCACGGAACGGGAAATCGTTTCCTTCACGACGGCTGTCTTAACATTAGGGATCAATGCTTCTGCCTCAAGTGCTGCCTGGTCATCACCGGCAACCATCAACACTGGAACCCCATAAAATCCTGCAACATACGCATTAAAGCCCAGCTCACCGACGGCAACATCATTGATATACATGTTACGAACGCCGAAGATCATCGAATGGGACATCACCCCTTTCATGGACGCTCGTGCATGATAACCAACAAAAAAAGCCCCATCAAACGTCTCATCCAGTCCTTGAACCATAGAATATGGTTTCACTCCACCAGATATCAACTTTGTTTCAGGGTGCAGCTTTTCAATTAACAGATTGTTCATTTGTGAATGGCTATCATTTACCAGTACTTCGGCGCAGCCTGCTTCAAAGGCAGCAGATATTACCGTATTCGCTTCATCTGTCATAATGATTCTCCCGCGCTCATAATTATGCTTGCTCGAATCCACGTGTGTATGATCAACTAAGCCTGTAATTCCTTCCATATCCACCGACATATATACATTCATAGAGTAGCCCCCTTTCCTAGGAAATATTTATTAAATTTTCTTAATATTATAAATATTAATTCGCCTAATTACAACATTTTTTTGAATAAAAAGGAATTTATTCCTATTTTTAAAAAATAAAGATTTTCACTTTTCACTCAAAAATAGGTAGTTAGAATTATCAAATCTGATGAAAAACTAAAAATGCAATAGATTTCCTAATCGAAATCACTCCGCACTCTTTTGTTTATGTGCATGTCATATATCATTGAATTCGAGTAGTTAGGTGGGGGCAACAAATGACCTAGAATCATTTTATTGATATATTCCAATGGCTTTAGTCGTTTTTATGAAAATGAAAATCTTGACTTGATTTTTTATTCCCTGGTTGATTGATGACAGCGAGGATTCTGATTACGGTTCGCTGATATATTCTGGATTTCGCTGATAAACGAATTATCTCTCTTCTCAATTTCACCATGTTCACTCAATTTATCCTTTCATAGGAAAAAGACCTGGAGAAATCATCTCTCCAGGTCTTAAACTCGGTTAATGTATGTTAGCTTATTTTATTCAAAAGTTTTTCTGAGTGCTGAGAGCCCATCTCTGCAACTAAATCGAGTAATTCTGCTTTCGTTGTCTCATCTAGGCCTTTATAAATTAGGAAAGCTTGTGTTGCATCAGAAGTAATCAACTTTCGGTATAACTTGGATATCCTTTTACTCCTGTGGGTGTCCATTAGATCCTCCTCTATAAATCCTTTCTGTTATTATAATAAATATAGGCTTGTTTTTTCAATATATTCTTAAAAAATTAATTATGTAACAAGAATGAATCAACTACATTACAGTCTTTCTAATGGTCAACCTTGGAGGAGAAAATAATTTTCTTAGACCTTTACACGTAGGTGATTATCTAATAGACAAATCAGGTGCTAATTTTCCAAACTCAAGTGCTTCGAGAATGATTTCCTCAGAGAAACCTGTATACTGAGAAAGCATTTGGATCGTAATTTTCTGAGATTTACGAGAAGCTTGATTTTTTGCCATATGGGTTTGATACAAAACAATGGAATATTTGTCATGTATATTAAGCAACGATCGTCACAGCTCCTATTATTCTCTCCTCACAAGGTTGCGGGTAAAGGCTACTTACTATTTACCCAATGATCTTTTTTGAAAACGTATAGCGAGCATTTATCATTAGCGTATTTTCCCGACTGCTTTGATCAGATTAGAATTCCTGTCCCTAAACGAAGAACAAATTTTCTTTCAATCATCGTATCCCCCTAATCAGTATATCTATAGTTCAGAAAGAAAATAATCTAAAATCGCCATTATTAGAAGAGTGCTCCTCATATAGACAGTCCTTTCTATCATTCTATCTTACCTATGTAACGATTTATTCACTCTCAGTTTCAAAACTAAGTCACAAATGATTTTCACTAATCATTTTCTTTTTCAAAGAGAGAAAGGTAACAAAACATAAAATGATATACATGAAACCAATGATTAATCCTAATGTTATAGAATAATTCATTACTCTATAGAGGGTCAGCACACCCATGACAATTTAGAGAATAAGGAGTAATAATCCGTTCTTCTTATTTTGAAGCAGGATAGATGAAAATATGGCTAATGCTAGTGAGGTGGAGATTAAATATCACATTACTAAAATGACTCCCCACAAAACATCGTTGTTAATAGATATCATGTTTGATAGTGATTCAGGATCCATCATAATGCCTCCTGAACTTCATAATTCCTAACTATATTATTATTTAGCCTTCTGTCTCCTCTGTCTCTCAATATGAAAAACAAGAAAAGCTACACCACTAAATCCAATAATCCCAAATGCACCAGCGATTATTCCCTGAACAGTATGTGTGAAGAGTGTGAATCCCATAACACAACTAGATCCAACAAGAAGGAGAAGTAACCAGTGGGCATATCTGCTTATAAAGTGGTTCATATAAAAAACCCCTCCAAAATATCATTATTCTATTCATTTTAACATAATATTCCAAAATATCTTAATGAAAAATAAGCTACCCCCAAAAGGATAGCTTATTTCACTTCACTTTAAATTTTCAAGAAACAGTCGCACAACATCTGCCCCACCGATTACAGTACCGAGTGTACTTCCTAAGTTAGCAAGCACAACAATGAGGAGGATTCGCGTTACTTTGTTTCTCCAGAATCCTTTTACACTTAGAACGTCTTCAGATAGTGAGTCAAAGTCACCGACATTTGGTCTGCGGAAATATGCTTGCACGAATCCGGCAAACCATCCTGCTGCCAGAAGTGGATTTAACGACGTGAATGGTGCTGCTATGAATGCTGTCAATATCGCTAATGGATGTCCAAGTCCAATGGCTACGCCAAGTGCAGAGAATCCTCCGTTCCATAGTATCCAACTAATTCCCTGTTGTATCCCGGCATCTGGGTTGGAAATGAAGGTATAGGCAATCACGGCAAGGATCATTGCAGGAATAGCCCAGCCTATAATCTTTGGCCATTTTGACTTAGCAGGCCGTTCGTTCAGTTTGTCCAAATTATGTTCTTTATTGATTTCCTTAGTGATCCCAGGAACATGAGCTGCACCTAACACCGCTACAATTTTCTCTCCCGGGGCATCTTTGATTTTCTGGGCAAGGTATTGATCCCGTTCATCGATTAATGGTGTTTTCAATTTAGGAAACACTTGGGTGAATTCATTTAGCATCGAATCCAGCATATCTTGAGATTTGATTTTCTCGAGTTCTTCTTCTGTAATGGTATCGTTACTGAAGATGCTATAGATGATTTGTGTCATGAGTTTTGCTTTGCCACTGAACCCGACACTGTTCCAGATTCGGGAGAACGTGATTTGGATATTCCGGTCAGCCAAGACGAGTTCAGCGCCAGTTTCTTTCGCCGACTCAATTCCTTGAATCATTTCCTGACCCGGTTTGATGCCGAATTGTTTGGCCATCCGTCGCTGGAATGATCCAATGGCCAAATTCATAAGAAGCAATGTAGCTTTTTTGTCTTTAATTACTTGAAAGATGTCTGTATCCTTCCATTTATCTCCCTCGACGATTGATTGGTACCTTGGTTCGTCCAGCTCGACACAAACCGTGTCCGGCTGTTCGGATTCAATCACTTCTTTTACCTGCTCTGCACTTTGACGAGATACATGAGCAGTTCCGATGAGAATGTATTCCTTCCCATCCATATGTATTCTGGTAATATTCTTTTCGTTTTCTGTCGACATAGTGTACCTTCCTTTAACTCCGTTGACTTCCAATTGGTATAAATTGATTCTACCTCATAATGATAAACTAGTTTTGGCAAAATTTAAATAAATTCTATTTAGAATCGAGAAAGATATTAGTTTTGGAGGTGATTTTTATAAGTTTTAGCTGGGTTAAGGTTGGAATTTTGGTGTTGATTGCTATTGGTTCGATTTATCAGCGATATTTCGATTTTAACGGCGATATTTTAATTATAACGGCGAAATCAGAGTTATAACGGCGAAAAAAAGAGCCCTTTTTAAGTGATAAGATTTACTCAAGTGAGCTTGAAGAATTTTTTGAGCTACATCAATCAGCGCCTTTTTCACAAATGTTGTTTCAACACATCGATGGCAAGGGTCAAACAGATGCTTCCATCTACAAATAAGCAGGAATTGACCGAAAACACTTTTCGAAAATCAGATCGATTCCTGATTACAAGCCGAGTAAACGGATAGTAGTAGCCCTGTGTCTTTCTCTTGAACTGTCGAAGGAAGAAACGGATGATATGTTGAGTGCCGCCGGTTTCTCCCTTTCAGACAGTGACCGATTCGATCTCGTGATTCAGTTTTGTTTAGAGAAGAAAATCCATGACATCGATGACGTGAATCAGGCACTGTATTCACTTAAGTTAAAACCACTATAAAAAAATAGAGTGCTAGAAACGGCACTCTACTTCAACTAATATTTCTTTTCGATTTTCTCTTGTAACGTTTCGATTTTTTCTGGAAGAACGAATAAGTATTCAATGAGGCCTTCTAGTAATTCCATAAGTAATCCCGCTGTTTCATCGTCAATTTCCCTTTCCAATTCAAGCATTTCATAGAAGGGGGAGTTTGGATGTACAAGGTGGCTCAGCGCCTGGATTGGCTTTGTAAGATCGACATTCTTTGGAAGCTGGTCGAATTGTTCCGATAAGGATTGCCCGTTTACTTTGTCCCCATTAAAATTCTTCAGAACACTCTCTAGAACGCGCTTAGACATAACGGCTGTGGCGGAGTTATCCTTCGACTGGCTGACATTTAATGCGGATCGAAAGGATCGTACGAGGTCCTGTGGAATCCGTTTATTCCCTTGAATCTGATCCAAAGGTCCGTTCGTTGCCAGGGGATCATAAATATAAAGGCCAGCTTCCTCACGTTGTTTGACCGAATCATCATTAAGCATAATAATAAAAACAGCGGGTTTCTTACACTCTGAACAATTTGCCTCTGCAAATAGTCCTGTTTTATTTACTTGATAAAAATTGGCTTTCAAAACAAATTCACTTGCCTTTGAGCAGCTTGGACATTGACTTTTGACTTTCTTAGGAACTTTTTGATAACCATACTGAATATGAGACAGTACAGATCCAGGTAGTATTTCTCTCATTTGAACCTCCTAAAAAACGCAACATAACGAATAGATTTTAACTATTTAGAAAATTTAAGATAAATAAAAAAACGCTTTCCTTATATCAAAATTATACCTTTGCTAGAAATGATTACAAGGTTTAATATGTGGAAAAAAGGATTTGTGAGATTGGGACTATAAATGAAATGGAGTGACTTAGTTATTCATTCAACTTCCCTAGCGTTTCTTCCACTTCCGTTACGATGGATACAAGCAGATCTTTAGTAGATATATCCCTGCTGAGTCTCGGGCTTTGTCCTGACCACAAGGACATGAATTCTGGGATTCCCTTTTTACCCGCTTCTTTTCTTAGTTCTTTCGTTAACGCATTTTGTATGGGGTACGGAGGTAATTGGCTCTCGTATTCCTGCATTCCCCTTATAAATCCGTTTTCGATCCCTCGTGCAGGTTTCCCGCTAAAGGCAGTTGTGATGACCGTGTGAGTTTCTGATGATTCTAAAACAGCCCTTTTATGTGGAGCCCCAGCCCCACTCTCTTTACATGTAAGAAAAGCAGTTCCCATTTGGACTCCTTTTGCCCCTAAAGCAAGTGCTGCAATAACGCCTCTTCCATCCATAATCCCTCCGGCTGCAATCACAGGTATGCATACCGCATCCACCACTTGTGGAATGAGAGAAAAGGTTCCGATCATTGAGTGTTTAAATGAACCAAGAAACGTGCCTCGATGTCCACCTGCTTCACTCCCTTGGGCGACAACGATGTCTACTCCTCTCTCTTCATTGATAATTGCCTCTTCAACAGTGGTCGCGGTGCCGATCACAATGGTTCCTTCCTTTTTTAACTCTTTCACAAGCTCTTTAGATGGGGCGCCGAAAGTAAAGCTGCAAACGGGTATCTTTTCATTGAAGATGACTTCTAGCTGGTTTTCAAAATCGGATTGCAGCTCTGAAAAAGAGCTGTTGTCCGGTAGGTGTAATTCTTTTTTAAAAGGCTCCATTAATCTTTGGGCGTTGGTTATTTGTTCATCAGTTACTATTGGAGCTTCAGGTATGAAAAGGTTGACCCCAAAAGGCTGATTCGTTTGATCTTTTATTTCTTTGATTGCTAGTTTCATATCATCATCGGACATATATCCTGCTCCTAAGGTTCCCAAACATCCCGAGTTTGAGACCGCAGATACCAGGTTTGTAGTAGTGACTCCACCAGCCATTCCTGCTTGGATGATGGGATAGCCTATGCCCAGTATATTAGAAACGCTGTTTTGTTTCCACATGGTTTCCCCACCTTCTTCTTGAATTATTTAAAATTGAACTATAAATAAATCATGTCAAATTTAGTCTTTTTTAAATGAAGTAAACTTTAAGACAATTTTCATGAATTCCTCATAGGAGGTAAAATGCTTGTTCCAGGAGTTATACCATTTTCGAATCGTTTCAAGTAACCAAAATGGAATAGCTTTTCCGTCTATGAGGTTGTAGTGATCCTCATATGCTTTCTTTAAATGCTCCCATCTAAAATCATTTCCAGGGAGCACGTACTCTGACACATCTATAATTTTGGCTCTTCCATTTTGAAGCAATATATTCTTTAAATGAATATCACGGGGATTCAATCCTTGATCACGAACATATTGTCTAGCATCCTCCACATCTTGAACTGCTTGTTCTGGAATATGAATTCCTTGGAGCAGACAATCGAATAATGTTGGTCCCTCTTCGTAACTTAGAACGAGAAACTTATCATATGCTGCATAGCAGGTTGAGAAAAAAGGTGAATCCCCAATGGTATTGTATACTTTTTCTTCTATTTTAATTTTCGATCCCTTATCCTCCGCGTACAATTTGAACGCAAACTCTGGAGCATAAATGGATTGAAAAACCGCTGCATCTGTCCCGACACCGATGCATCTTAGACTATCATCCCCACCAAATATCCTGACAGGTTCATTATTGGGGTTTGACGTCACGGTAACTTGAGATAGAGATGGTAGTGCTGCTTCCCATTTATTATCCATATGTTCTCCCTTCGTTGGATCACTCTATTAAAGGTATGATTGGAATTCATACCTTATTCAGAATAATATAGCACCTGCCAAACCATGATATCAATTTTGCACCTTCGTAATTTGCTAGAAATTTTAGACAGTTGTATTTAATGGTAGAAATTCGTAATGACAGTTAATGTCTGTTAAGAGCTTGTGGGAGCTCAAAATCACGGCTCCATAAAACTAAATTAACCTGTTTTCACAGCATCAGCCTGCTGCTTTAACTCTACCCTTTCTTTTCGTCTATCCAACTCAGTGGTAATGTTCTTTAATATGAGTGTCCCGATAAGACCGATTGCAAGGATGATTCCCGCCATGATGCTTGATGGTAGTATTGCACCAAGCGTGACCGTCACAGAAGCAATCAACATGGATAAGTTAAACTTCAATCCATTGAAGGCCATATAAGAACTACGTGCATCGTCAGGCGGAATGGCAGCCATGTATGATTGTTCGATAGGCACTCGGAATACTTCTCCAATCGTGAGAATTGCCATCATCAAGAACAGTACGAACAAATTATTGGAATAAGCGAGAGAAGCATACCCTACTGTGAATAGGAAGCAGCTCCAAACTAAAACAGTTTTATCTTTTAACGAGTGCGGGATCCTCGTCACAAATAGCATGAGAATCACGACTAAAATCGTATTTTCACTTCTGAGAATTCCCATCGTCTGTACTCCGTCAATTTGCCATAAAAGGAATTGTTGAGAAGGCATTTCTTCACTTAATCGAATTCCGATATAATTGGTTAGCTGGAACTCCATTGATAGAATAAGAACGCCTGCGATCGTAAAGAGGACAAATAGCTTGTCATGCATGACTTTCCCGTAGTTTGATACTATTTGCTTTACGTGCTGGGAAGGAGTAAGCTCAGAATTCACTGGTGCATAGCTTTCACTAATGAAGAATGCAACCAATGAAGCGGTTATGGCAGATGCTACACTCAGGGCTAGGAACAGCTCGAACAGGTAATCATTAAACAAGAAGGCACCGAGAATTCCTCCGATAGCGATGGACAGGTTGTTTGCCCAATACGTAATCGAATACATCAACTTTCGTTGTAGTGGCGTGCTTACATCAATCATCATTGCCTGATTTGCTGGTCCAGCAAGTCCCCAACAAATGCTGTTAATCGTCATCATGGCGAAGGTGACCGCTGCAGATTCAAACCAGGGAGAGTTACAGGCCATCATGGTGAGAAAGGCTAGAAACCGAAGTGTCTCTGCAAATAACATGATTTTCTTCCGACCAAATTGATCTGCGAAATAACCTCCAAGAAAATTGATTCCAATCCCTACAAACACGTTGATCAGAAGGAGAAGTCCTGCTACTTTGGCTCCAAAATGAACAGCTAGGTAAATAGACATAAACGGGAAAATCATACTCCCGATGAATCGACTCATAAACGTTTCGATAATTCGTATTTTAATATTTTTATGAAAATCTCTAAATCTCATTTCATTCCTTCTCTCTGTCATTTAAACATCAAGGTACGTTATTTCTCTAAAAGGGCCGTTAATAAAGTAATATTCACTCAAGTGCTTCAATTATAGATCGGCAGGTGATGTCACTTACTTTCCCCTTACCTCCTTCAAGCCTCTTAATCGTTTGAGCACTCACGTTTGCTTTCTGAGCTAATTCCTCTTGTGTTAATTGAGATTTCACCCGCAGAATGTGAACGATCTCTCCCATATGTAGTCTGTCAGTATGAGAGTCATTTCTTACAAAACAATTATTTATGGAGTTACATAATTTCTTCATGTCCTTCATAGGTTGACTCCTCCAACATTTGGTAAAATTATATTTACTAAATATAAAGAAATTTCTACACATTTTCAAGGGAAACCGTATGCTTTTCTTATTTACAATATACGGTTATATTGGAAACTCTTCATGGTTTGATTGGCTGAAAGTTATTTGCGACTTTTGGATGGTGTGAGTTTTAATGAGCTACAGAGCAGTATATATACGATTTCATTTGAAAAATAGATGGGAAAATACTTAGAGGATTGACTCTAAATATTTTCCCATTTTCATTTTTTATGAAATTAATGACAGTTATCCGAAATTCTGTTGTTTAAATCCCTAACTTGCACACAGCATATTATCATGAATCTTATTAGAAAAATTCATATAATCCTTCTTCAAAATATTGATATTCTTCCTTGGATACTTTGTAACGGGCATATCCTTCATAAAATGAATTCATATCTTCAGGTTTATCAATGAATTTTCGGATTGCCAGAGACTCATCATAGCGGGGATCACCCACTGATACCCCTCCTACGTCAATAAAGAGCTTTGCCTTACCATCGACCACCATTACGTTGTCGGTCGTACAATCACCATGAATCATGGTTTGTTTGACCACTTCAGGTTTCTTCAAGACTAACTTTTCTAATAATTCCATGGTTGCATCGGTTTGACCATTAACGACATAGCGCTTTCCTTGAGTAAGCTGCTCTTGCAACCAATCGCCTTTTGGGATCAAAGACTTGATTGGTTCTCCCTCATGAAAGTGATGAAGAAACTCCCCAAAGCTCTGGATGAGACTATTTCTTTCGGATTGTGAGGATGCATAACGTAAAGCAGTGGTTAACGTGATCCCTCTTTCAAAAGACATAATTAAATGAGTGGCATCCTCGTTATCAATCAACCCCAGGAATGTAGGAACCGGCATATTATGATGATACAGGACTTGTAGTTTGTTAGCCTCATCTCTTACCCACTCACGGTATTTTTCCTTAAAGGAACTTTTAAGCAAATAGGATCCTTCGTCAGTTACGAGCTGACGAACTTCAGAAGTGCAACCTTGTTCTTCTAGAAGACGAATAGATTTTATACTTCCGACGATTTCCACTAAATCAATTTGAAGTTCGTTTTTCATTTTTTTCACCATTTTCTAAATTAGATCTCTACCAAATTAGCTTTTTCACTAATCTGCTTGGTTATCTCGCCTTCTTCTATGAACTGCATAACCTTTTATGCAGGATGCCTGTCATACAGTTAATTACCAGCAGTGTACATAACTATATTCTCTCATCATTTTTCGCACGAATAAGAATATCTCTGATAAGTGGCTCTTTCTCCTGAGTATACCTGGGTCGATCAAATTGATAGACAGAAGCCAACCTTTTTTCAATGTTGAATATTCCTGGGCAGTTTCGGGATAGGTTCTTAAATATTCACGAAATAGAATCTTATCAGTCCACTCACTACTATCAAACTCACATATATGCAGATGACAGGTACCTCTGCCCCAATCCCCTTTTCGAAAAAATCTGCGATCAATCAACTCAGGCTTATGTACGTACTCATAATCCACTTTCTCTAACGATTTAATAAATGAAGAGACGACATCAAGATCCTTTACACCAACCAAGATATCAATAATCGGCTTTGCATCAAGCCCTTCCACAGAAGTACTTCCTATATATTCTATCCCTATGAGGGACGGACCTATCGCATGAATGATTTTCATTTCTTTTTGTATGTACAGGATTTTCCAATTTGGATTGTATGGGGTTAATTGGACGATTGGTTTGTTGATGGTCATTATTTCACCTTCCATTGTTATTTAGATGATCAATGTATTTCGGCAACTCCATCAAATCATCAATCACCCAATCTGCTTGTTCCACATGACTCAAGTGAGGGTCTTTCTTCCAAATACCTTTCATCCCCACCTTTTGAGAACCAAACACATCATACTCAGGATGATCCCCGATAAAGATGCATTCATTAGGTTCTAAATTCAACCTTACTAATGCCCTCTTGAAGATTTCAGGGTCTGGCTTTTTCAAGCCTTCCCATTCTGAAACTAGAATTTCATCAAAGTGTGCTTTTATTTCAAGAGCCAGGATGTTGTCCATTTGAAACTGGCCAAAGCCATTTGTGATCATTCCTAGTTTGATATTTTTCTCTCTTAATTCATCCAACATTTGATGTAAATGTGGGAAAGGTACACAGCTATGCTTGAATTCACTGATATAATCCTCAAGCAGTTCTTCCCAGGTTAATTCAGGAATAGTGAATTCCTCGATAAGCTGCTTGTACACTTCATCTTTCCAGACGTAGCCGCGCCGGTCTAATTCAATGAATCTGGTTATGTACGATTCTTTTGGGATATGTCTTAACCATTTATCCAGTCTTTCATATTGGTTAGTGATGAATTCATTTACAGAGGCGTCTCTGTTCAGCAGGGTTCCGTCCAGGTCGAAGATGGCCGCTTGGATCATGATGGGGTGTCCTCCATTCCTATCGTTTTAGTCGAAGGTTCATATTACATATAGAGATTTTGTCAAATAGGTAGCTGATTTTGTCCGAAGAAGGGATTTGCGTCGTCATCCCAGCTGTTTTTGTGATTATTAGAGATTTAGTGCTATGTTTCCAACTTACGTGTTCATTTATCAGCAAAATTTCTAATATATCAGCGAACACACACCATTCCAGTACCTTATGTAAAATAAACATCTCCACACATATACATGCTGATCCCGAAATGGATTGGATCCGGTTCTTATGATAATTTCACTTTTGAGTTCCTCTATGTTTCGTATATAGAATCCAAATAATCAGCCCGATTCAAAAAGACTATTCCATATATTAACGCATTTTAGAATATAATGGAAAGAGATTAATAGAAAGGAAGATACAAATGGGACTAGAAATGAAGACGGATTGTCAGGCGTGCCGGAGGACTTTGACGAATGACGCGTACATTTGTGTCCATGAATGTACCTTTTGTGAGGATTGTACAGCTAAAAATGACTCTATCTGCCCGAACTGTAGTGGAGAGTTAGTCAGAAGACCGAAACCGCCTATGGGAATTGAGCATTAAGGGGGGATCGCTTGAAGAAAGCACTTCTGATTATTGATGTGCAAGATGGAATGTTCTCGATGTAGCCACCGATTCATCGAGGAGACACTCTTTTAAATAATGTTAAAAGAGTAATCGGATATACAAAGAAACAAGATATGCCAGTCATTTATATTCAGCATAACGGCCAATAAAACAGTCCTTTAGAGAAGGAGTCAGAGGGCTGGAACATTCATGAAGCTATTTCACCTGAATGTGGGGATATTATCGTATATAAACATACACCTGATAGCTTCTATCAAACGAAACTACATCAGAAATTTAATAACTTACACATTGAACACTTGATCCTCTCAGGCATTCAAACCGAAGCCTGTGTAGATACAACTTGCAGAAGGGGATTTAGTTTAGGTTATAAGGTGACATTATTAACAGATGCATTTTCTACTTTTAACAAAAGTGATATTTCTGCAGATCAAATAATCTCACATCATAATGAAGTGCTGTGCTGGCTTGCGGATACGATAACCACTGGGGAATGGATTAAGCTCAGAGTTTGAACCCTGAACTTGATCCATTAGTTGATGTCTCCAAGATATACTACCGGAGTTAGGTCTTTATTTAGATGATGAATGATTTTCTTAGGATATAATCTACACTTCGTTAACTCAGTCAATACCATCCATTCGACCCCTACCTGATGACTATCCGGATTGGTGGGGGCAGGATCTTTGTCTATTTCATTGAGCATTGAACACTTAAAATAAAACTCCATCTGATGTACGTCATAATCAAAGGAAGCATGTTCATGGTTCCGCCCGATATACTCGCGTATGTGTAAGAGTTCCCCTACTTCCACTTCTCTTCCGATTTCCTCGATACATTCTCTTTTTAAAGCTTCATGAAGTGTCTCACCTTGTTCCTGGCCCCCACCTGGAAACAGATAAAAGAATCCATTCCCGTCTTTATTCTTGGTGAGCAGGATTTTGTCATCTTTTATAATGATGGCTTTAGCTGAATTTCGGATGGGCATGGATAATCTCTCCTTCTAATTGCTTTCATTTCTCATATGTATAAAATATCGCTAACTACCAATCATTTGGAAAGGACGGGAGACTTAAAAAAGAGTCTCCGGATGTTTTTAGTGTTGATTATTTACAAACCATCAATACATTTCCATCAGGATCTTTAAAAACAAAATATTGCTCATTTTGAATATCTGTTACCAATTCGACACCATTGTCTTTCATAAATTGATAGGAATCATGGATATCATCAGTGGCAAATTGAATGGCCGGGAAATTCAGCCTTGGTAGGTTTCCATTTTCGTCTTTCCACATGGGCATTGTGTCAAGGATCATACCTGCTCCGTCCATGTCAGCAACGAATAGATGATCAAAATGTTCTTCTCCTTTTTGAATCCCAAGAATTTTAGAATACCATTCTTTAGACTTTTCAATGTTACTTACAGGAATAAAAACCAGGTTCACTTTGTTCTTGATCGGACTTTTAATCATAGAGCCCCCTCCACTTCGTTTCGAGTACTAGAATAAATTTCAACACAAGGCTTCACATATCCTTCCCGAATCTTCCATTTCTCCCTTGGGAGTATGAGCTCTCGGTTTCAAGACTGAGTACTTTAAGATAAATTATTGATACACTGAGTTTAACTAAAACTCGAAAGGATGATTTTTTTGATAGATCGCATATTGGTTGAAGATACCGTCCGTTCATTGCGCGAGAGATATAAGCTTCCAGGCATCTCAGTGTGTCTGACAGATTCTTCTGGAGAGGACTATCCAATGGCAGCCGGGGTTCGTCATATTGCATCAGATGCAAAGTTAGACTCGTATGATCATCTACGGGTCGGGAGCATTACGAAGATTTTCATCAGCACACTTATTTTAAAACTAAAGGATGCAGGCATTGTGTCACTTGAACAAACCGTGGATTCCATCTTACCCGGCATCTTGAAAAATGGCATCCATCTAACCGTCCGTCAATTGCTTCAACATAGAAGTGGCTTGAAGGACTACATATGGATGGATGTTGCAGGAACAAAATGTATCCAGCACGCTGTATCTAGCCTTCAAGATGTATTCCCGCCGCAAAGCCTCATCAGACTTGTTGCCAACCATGATCTTGAATTTGAACCGGGTACTCAATTTAACTACTCGAATACAGGTTATATCCTGCTTGGAATGATAGCGGAAAAACTCTCCGGAAAATCGATAGAATACCTATTCAATCAATGGATTATTCAACCGCTTCAATTGGAAAGGACATACTTTCCTAGTAAGAATGGTCTAAGACAACCTTTTGCAAGCGGGTATTCTAAAGCAACCCCTGACCTGACAGACCTTTCGGGTGAAATTTCAGAAATAACGAATCTCAATGTATCGATTACATGGACTGCAGGGGCCCTAATTTCCAATCCTATCGAGATTCAAACGTTTATGAAGGCCCTTTTTAAAGGCAAGCTAATATCTGAGGAATCGATGAATGACATGATGCAATTCCTCGAAGCTGATAATCCGAAGCAGTCCTACGGTTTGGGACTCCATCAATATACCTTTGAGGATGGAAGAAAAGCCGTTGGTCATCAGGGAGGGATACATGGGTACGAATCAGTGACTCTATATTATCCTGACTATGAAATGTCTTTGACCGTTATCGTGAATCAAATGCCAGTCGGGGTTGTGGCGATTGCAGATCAGTTGTTTCGTGAAATAGCAAATGAGATTTGAATTAGAGGTTTACCTATTATATTGAAGAAAAAACGCTCAGACTGAGCGTTTTTTCATACTCGATCAAATGACTAACTAGTGTGATCGTCTTTTCACGGCTTTCTTCCCCAAAAAATATAGCTGCTTCCCATTATTAAGCCGCCAGA
The DNA here is from genome assembly GCF_059758515.1 of Rossellomorea sp. GQ25. Classification (NCBI taxonomy): domain Bacteria; kingdom Bacillati; phylum Bacillota; class Bacilli; order Caryophanales; family Bacillaceae; genus Rossellomorea; species Rossellomorea sp. GQ25. The sequence goes on from NZ_JCAXEQ010000001.1 coordinate 684,519, forward strand.
TATACTAAACAAGGTTCCAATAACAATCCACTGAATGGATAAGAAAACACCCAGCATAAATATAAATAATCCGCCTATAAAAAGAACGTATGCTTTTGTCATAAATTCTCCTCTTCTATATTGAAAGCTGCTCGAGAATCGCCATGAAGATTAACATGGTGATGCCAGATGCAATAGCTGAAATGGTTAATACATATTCTTTTGTTTTCCGGCATAACAACCATTTCATGAAAGCTCTGAATACGTGCTGGAACGATGAAGAAGGACAGAAAATACAATTCGGGGCTAATGATATTTTCATATTTGAAAAGAATTGTGATAACACGGCGACCATGAGCATTAATAGTATTCTCTTCCCCCACTTATGTACCGGGTGCCGTAATTCATTCATTCCCTCTTTGGGAATATGAAATGATTTTCTTAATTTTTTTTCTATCATAGCGTTGAAGACCATTAAGATTAATGCAAAAGCTGAGGTAAGATACCAATGAAGAATGATTATTCACCCTCCCTATAAATCTTCTACTATATTAACATAAATTACCTTAAAGTGGAAAATTACTAGTGAGAATTAGAATAAGGTTATCAATATCAATAACCTTATAAGCTTTTGTTTGGTTAAACAGGTGATTGTGCCCCCCTTTAAAAGACAGTTGTTTATCCACTCTTCTTCTATAGAAAAATTTCTTTTTATAATAATATTTTATAGTTTACATAATATTATTATGAATTGTTATTTTTGAATAGCTCACTGACTGCATACTTGTTCAATCAAAGATAGTAAGGAGCTGTTAAATAAAAATAATTCTATATAAAATGGCTAAGTGATTAATGACTTAGCCATTCTTTTCCTTTATTTGTTCCCTAATACTTTCTAGTTCTTCAAGAGTCAACTTGCTCAAAGACTTTTTAATTTCGTCCTCAACCTGCTTTTTGTTTTTCTCCCGGTACAGATTCCACCATTCCCGAAGATCTTTGGTATTTGTCAGGAGATATTCAAGGTCAATTTCTTCTATATCATCATCTGATAAATAGTTCAGAACAGCCGCTAACATTCGTTCGAGCCTATCGGTTTTATCTTTTTCCTGTACCGGTTCATCTTTTTGTTCAGTTGAGGATTCATTTTTCCTTGGCATGTTAGTCCCTCCTTAGCATCACTTGGTACTTTTAGTATTGCCTATTGATGTGATTTGGTAAACGAATCTACCTTAATATGTCCTTAAAGTAATAAATCTTGAATAATAGAGGCAATGTTGATTCGTATTTCGGTATTTATTTTATAACGGTGATAATTCAGGTAAACAATGAGTTTTTAATGAGAAAAAGGGGATACCACACCATTAACTTACTCTAAGTTTACTTCAGGTATACGTACACTTACTCCTTTTGTCCCTCTCCCTATTTCTTTATATGGTTAAGCTACCTGGGAATACAAAGAGAGGCGCGCCAATCAGAAGGAATCTGCGTTGGAGAAATTTGAAGAGCTTCATAAGCAATATGATTTAATGATTCATAAAGTGATTCATTCCTTGCACATATACAAAAACAAGCATGAATATTATCAAACTGGTCTCATTGCACTCTGGGAGGCACATGAAAATTTCGATTCAGAAAAAGGGGCTTTCCCTGCTTATGCTTATTCATTTGTACGCGGCAGAATACTATCTCAATTAACAAGTGAAAACCGGAATGAACAGAAAAGTATTTTCAAAGAAGCGGACTTTTTTGAAATCATGGAGGATGAAAAAGTGAATGATGGGTTGGCACAAGAGTTACTGTATAGTTACTGTGAGGGGTTAACTGAAAATCAGAGAAAGTGGGTGTTTTATACATGTATACACATGCTGACGGTGAGTGAGATTGCAGAGATAGAGAATGTTTCGATTTCCGCAGTGAAGAAGTGGCGTAAGGGAGCAAAGGAAAGAATACGGGGATTGTTGGATGTAAAATAGCCAGAGAATATTGGTATGATTGGCTTTCAAGCTGAGAATAATCAAAGAGATCCAGGCAGAATAGTCTTATTGAAGGCCAATTATATAAACTTGGCCTTTCCTGTATTATTTCTTATGACTGCAAATTTTTCACAACAGCTATTTCCCTGCCGAATCTATCTCCCTGGTCAACAAATCCCAGACTGGAATATAAATGATTTGCCTCTTTATTAGTAGGATGATAACCCACTACAATCTTATCGGCATCCAGGGTTTCAATCATTTCTTCTATCATCAAGGCAGTTGCTGCTTTTCCACACCCTTACGCTGAAAGTCTTTATCCACCATGATTCGGTATACCCATAAGCATCGAGTTCTTCTGGTATAGTGTTGTACATTAAAAAGCCGTCCACTTTGTCCTTATAATAGATGGCAAAGGGCTTAAGTGCAGGCTCAAATTTTGATTGGGCAATCGATATCGCATTTGACTCGATGAATGCCTTTTGATCATCGGATATTTCCAGCTGACAGCAATCGTACCAATTATCTTTATTTGCTTCTACTATTTTCACACTGTATAAAAAAAACTCCCCCAATCGGAAGCCCTTTAATGCCTGTTATCACGTCAATTCTTTGATAAACGAAGGAACCGTGGATAAGCAGCGAAAGCAATGAAACCACCCGCTATTCCAGCGATAAGCAAAATGCCGATATTAAACAAAACATCCCCTATCGTGCCATTTGCAAGGATGACTTCTTTGTACCCTTCGATAGCCCAATACTGAGGCAATGCCTTGCTGATGGTTTGCATGAAGTCTGGCATTAGCTCTACTGGAACCCATAAACCCCCAAGCATAGCACCACCAAGGGCTATGATCTGAGTCATAGCAATACCCATGTTTTCTGTTTTCACCAATACGGCGAGTGCCATACCCCATCCTGTTACAATAAATGCTAGTGATAAAGATAACATGATCAATGCGAATGGATCTCCTAATGGTAGATCATAAACAACCACACCGAAACTAAATAATACTGCAACTTGGATCAGCACAATCAATAAAAATGGGATCCATTTTCCGATAAAATAGTCTCTGATTGGTAATGGGGTACTAGCGATACGGGACACCATCCCTTTATCCCTATCCTTAACAAATGCAATCACCATGGAAATCATAATATAAAAGGCAAACATAATTGTGTATCCGGGAATGATTTGTGTGACGACTTCCTTATAACTTGTATTTTCATCCCCTGAAAAAATGGAGACAAAAGCGATAATAAATACTATTGGTAAGATAAACGTCCAAAACCATAAACCTTTATCCTGAATATTTTTCTTTAATTCCGTTCGTGCAATAGCCCACATGCTTATCCTCCCTTTCTATGAATCTCGCAGTTGTGTTCCAGTCAAGTTGAAGAAAATATCTTCAAGTCTTGGATGATATAATTCCAGTCTGCGTGGTTCAATGTTATGATTGCGAAACTCAGCAATCAGACCTTGGAGCGTTTCTAAAGGGTCCTCACTATCTAACAAAAATCCATTTCCCTTTGATTCCACACGACCATGTCTTGATAGCATCTTATTATCTAACCGGTCTCCAGAAATAAATAATGAAGGCTTATTATATTTATGATGCAATTCAGCCATTGTCCCGCATTCTACTAGCGTTCCTTTGTCAATTAGACCGATGCTGTCACATAGCTGTTCCACTTCTTCCATATAATGACTAGAATAGATGATTGTGCTGCCTTTTGCTTTTAATTGGTTGATGATGGAGAAAATGGAGTTTCTCGACTGCGGATCAATGCCAACAGTGGGTTCATCCATGATGACAATCGAAGGATTATGCAGCAGGGCACATCCAATATTCAGTCTCCTTTTCATTCCTCCTGAAAAGGTGAAAACCTTGTCTTTCCCCCGGTCCTTCAAGCCGATTTGCTCTAATATCTCTGCGGCTCGTTTTTGAAGGATCTTCCCTTTCAATCCATACAGACTGCCAAAATAAGTGAGATTATCTTTTGCCGTAAGTGTTTCTTCCAAACAAATATCTTGAGGTATGTATCCTATCAGCTGCTTTACTTTCATTCGTTCCTTACATACTGAATGATCATTGACTATGATATCCCCTTCAAAACCTTGTAGAACACCGGATAAAATTTTCATTAATGTCGATTTCCCTGCCCCATTTGGTCCTACCAGCCCAAAGCAATTTCCTTTTTGGATATTGAATTGAATTCCGTCCAGTGCTTGGATGGAATCATATCGCTTACTTACGTTAGCAACTTCGATCATTGAAAACTCTCCTTTCATCGAAACCCTTTATGACTATGTGTATAATAGTTATACATTAAATACTGGAAAAAGTTTCATTTCACGTTTGATCCCCCATAACTGCAATACTGTTTCAATCATTAAAAAATCCGATTAAATATAATCGGATTTTTTAATATGAGATGTTCAAACAGGAAAACCCTTCTTTATCGAGCTAAATATAGTAAAATAAATGCAAGCATTCCCAGAAAGACAATCATGAACATGTCTTTAAATACATCTTTCACACGAATATGGGCCAGCATTCCACCGATAGCCGTTACACCAAGGATGAGTGAGCCAGGAACAATGAACGTTTCCTGCCAGTATCCAATGACTAAGAGCACAGCACCTGTTAATTCAACCAATCCAGTGACAACCCGAAACCATTGAGGTAACCGTAAGTGATCAAATACACCACGATGCATGTTTGAACCGGTTAATTTACCGACTGCTGCCATTAAAAACATTGCTGCTAATAATCCTTGTAAAACCCAGATGAAGATGGTCATGTTGTTTCCCCCTTCGAATTGAATGCAATGGGCATTGATACATGAATATGCTAATTTGAATTATTTCATACATACATTTTACTGGAGTATTTAGCTGGACTTTACGTTTTATCATGATGGGTACTGCATAAAAAAGCGTGTAGAGTTAACCAACCTCTACACGTCTTTGATTCTACTCTTTCACCTTCAATCCCAATAAGCTTGCAAACCCGATCGCTTGCTCCTGTGAAACCTCACATCCATATAGATTTTCTAGGGTTACATTTATTCGTGTAAACGTACATGAACTAATATCGATTCCTTTAAGATTAGTCTGGGTGAATTCAATCTCATTAAGATCGCACTGATCAAAGATTACTTTCACGAGCTTGCAGTCTGAGTAGTTGGCATTTTGTAAGGAGGTTTGGTTGAATTTCACCTGCTTTAATCGTGCATCAACAAAGTCACTCATATTTGCCAAGGATTCTATGAAACTGACATTGCCTAAATTCGCTTCGGAAAAATTCACTCCCATTAACTTGCATTCTCTAAACGTGACCCGATGAATGATGCCTTCTGTGAAGTTTGCATTCGAAAGATCACAGTTTTCAAATACAACATCGGTCATATCGATTCGAGGGAACGATGCATTTATAAAGGAAACATTTTTAAATACAATTTTTGATAAAACGAGCTGATCGATTTTTTCGTGATCCAGCCTTACATTTTCTATCGTACAACTCGAAAGGAATGGATCTTCTTCATAATAAACATCCTGAAAATTAGCTGACTCTAATCGAGTCGGGATTTTTGGAGCATCTATTTTGAACTTTAACATCATGACTGCACCTCTACCATGTTATTTTTGTATATAGAAACTATAGCATGTAGAATCTTGAATAGTAGTCTTGGATTTTTTTCGGTTGTGTGTCTCGCAATGATTTTTGTGGTTAATCGAATGGCTGGTGTACCCAATCTATTTTTCGGGTTAAAATAAGATGTAATGACAAGAAGTGAGGTGTCCCACTTGAAAGTACTAGAAACGGACCGACTCACCCTGAGGTGGGTCGAGGTTACAGACGCAGAATTCATTATGAGATTATTAAATGAACCTGGATGGCTGCAGTACATAGGTGACAAAGGAATTCGAACAATCGATGATGCAAATGGCTATATCATGAAAGGTCCCAGGGCAATGTATGAACGGGAAGGATTTGGCTTGTTCTTAACAGAACGTAAGGAGGATCATACTCCGATCGGATTGTGTGGTTTGATTAAGCGCGACGGACTTGAAGATGTAGATATTGGCTTTGCCTTTCTCTCTGGCTATCAATCTCAAGGATATGCATTTGAAGCCGCACGAGCTACGGTGGAACTTGCAAAGGACATAGGAATCAAACGTATTGTAGCGATTACGACGAAGGATAATGAATCCTCATCTAAACTACTGGAAAAACTTGATATGCAATTAGAAGGGTATGTGACATTGCCGAATGATACAGAAGAACTGAAAAAGTACGGGCTGAACTTCTAGGTATTAAACTATATTCATATTGAAAAGAGCTGAGATTTGGAATTCACAGCTCTTTTTTTCTAGAATGAAAAGCGTGTACCTGTAATTATTAATAAAATAGGGCTTCCTAAAGGAACGAACAAAACACCTATCCTACATCAGATACGCGTTCAGATCGTTCTTATTTAAATGACTTCTTCAACTCTCCCATAGCTCTCCCGCTTAATCCAGCAGTTGTTATCAAACTGGTCCATCAGCTTCTCATTCCCACCTATCGCTTCATCCAGTGTAACCCATTTTGGTTTCATATCCAGTTCCGATTCATATTCTTCTAATTGTTGTGGTATTCTTTCTCTGTCTGTTAATTCACATTGGAAATAGTGGGAAGTCATTTCGAATAAGGCATCATCTTCAAACACATCCAAATGCCTTTGAATCACAATTCCAAGGGGCTCCTTAACAACACAATGTATAAAGCCTGTTTCTTCAGCCACCTCCCTTATCAGGGCACCATGCAAAGTTTCACCTTCTTCAACTCCACCTCCAGGGAATTTATAATCTCCTCTGTTTGAGTGCATAAGGAGAATCTTATGATCTTGAATGGTGACTGCTTTCACGGCGGTTCTGTATTTCATTTTGTATTCAGTTGTCTCGCTTTTTGGTTTTCCCAATACAGTTTCAAACAAAGTTGACTCTCCTTTTCCTTTTATAAAATAATAGATAATCCCACGACTTGTCCCGGAACACCATCGTCCCGTGTTCTTTTGCTGCATAAATAGTTTCTTCAATGGAGTCCACTTCCATTTGAATACGTGTACCATCTGGATGATCATGAGGTCCTTTGCTTATGTCCCACTCATTCATCACCATGCCCAGTTGAAACTTCCCAGTAGTCCCATTGAGATTCAGTCACTCCCCAACCGAATACGCTTGAGTAAAATGCTGTTGCTTTTTCTGGATCCTGACTACTTAATTCAAAGCCAATTACTTTCCTGTTAGATTTTTCACGTTCGTTACCTCCAAATTCTTTATATCATCAAAAATTGAGCATTCTTATAGATTTGACCTATAAAAAAACGTATTATTTCAATTCGACAAAATTTCCCAATACCCTCCATAAAGCTGTTTACTTTGCTCGATAGCAAACTGATCATAACTTGGAGTTAGCACATACTATTGATGATCAATCTCATTCAAATCAATTTCCTGAATGATTCCAGGCTCCAGCAATAGCTTCCGGAGATAATCCTTTGGAGTTCCTATAGCGATAGGTGATTCCAAAAATATAGGAGATTGACGAATCTTATGGCGGGGCACATGATATAATGAAGATATAGAAAGCCCAAGATCAAATTAAAATCTTCGGCTTTCTATTACGCATTTTATTTATTTTTCTCCATAACAGCAAAGTAATTATCCTCATAATCTGAAAAGTTGAATACTCTGCCAGAAGGCATTTCAACGATTTGTCCCACCGTTATGTTATTATCTGAAGGCTTTTATGGAATTCATCCAGATCGTCTGTGAACAGCATTAAGGATGGGGTTCCCAGATTTATTCCCGGCTGCATTTTAGCAATCGGTTCCTTGTTGTGAAGCACAAAACTTGTTTCCGCCTCTTTCGTCGGTGCGATTTCAATCCATCTCATCCCCTGCCCATTGTCTTCTTCCGTCAGGACTGTAAACCCGGCATTTTCAGTCCTGGATTGTACCGCCTCATCTTGGTTATTAACATACAACATGATTTGACCGACTTTACTGATCATCAAGTTCACTCCTATAAAAGTTTGCTTCAATTATATCACCGTTCAATTGAAACGGTTACATGATAAAAACCTGCATTATGTAGCTATGCAGGTTTTTTCTCTTTAGCCGTTTCGTTTTCCTATATATTCGGATTGAGGTCTGTATATTGTATTGTTTTCAGCCTGCTCCATCACATGTGCTGTCCATCCCACGATACGACTGGCCGTAAATGTCGGTGTGAAGAGATCTGATTGTAGATGGATCGATTTCATGATGGCAGCAGCATAAAACTCTACATTTGTGTATAGGGATCTGCCCGGCTTAATTTCAGCTAAAAGTTCAATCGCCTTCTTCTCCACATAAAGTGCTAGATCCAGAGAGTGATCATCCCCCATATTTTCTAACAGCTTCTTTCTTAAAGCGATGGCTCTTGGGTCATGAGTCTTATACACCCGATGGCCAAATCCCATCAGCTTCTCTCCTTTCAGCAATTTTCTCCTGATGACACTTTCCGCTTTTTCAGCCGTAGCTATTTCGTTCAGTAAATCAATGACCCCGGATGGTGCTCCTCCGTGAAGTGGCCCTTTCATTGTTCCGATGGCTGCAGTGATCGCGGAAACCAGATCAGATTCCGTTGAGGCTGTGACTCTTGCCGAGAAAGCAGAAGCATTCATCCCATGCTCAAGGGTCAGGACCATATACGTTTCCAATGCATCCGCAACTGCCTTTGACGGATTGTTTCCGGTTAGCATATAGAGATAGTTCTCCACATGGTTCAGCTGGGTATCCGGATCAATGAAAGGTTTTTCCAACATCATATTGAATCGGTAGGCAATGATGGTAGGAATAACGGCCGTCAATCTCATGGCCTGCTCAATAGTTGGCTTCCATTTGTATTCTGATCCTCCCTCAGAGGAGATAACGGTTCTTAATACACTCATCATGTCCATTCCTTGTGGTAGAGAATGAAGGATGTCCCTCATTGCAGGCGTCAGGAAACGGTAGGTGCTCAGTTTCTTTTTGATCTCCATTGCATCCTCCATCGTTGGAAGATGCCCATGCCATAATAAGAAAGCAGCTTCTTCAAATGACAGATGACTGAGTTCTCCGATTTCATATCCCCTATAGATGAGGACACCCTCCTTACCATCGATATGACTGATCGTTGTTTGTGCTGCTATAATTCCTTTTAGTCCTTCACTAAACATTCGTATCATCCCCTTTTCCTTTATTACAATTATTGTATAATGGATTTATAATTAAGAAAATTAAATATATTTAATTCAATTGATTATATTTATTAATAAGGATAGGGTGGAAAAAGTGGATTTAAATGTGGTGAAAACGTTTATAACAGCAGCTGAATTCAACCATTTCAGGAAAGCGGCTGAGCGATTATATATATCACAGCCGTCCGTAACGGTTCATATTAAACAACTTGAAAAAGAATTGGGAGTTATCCTATTTGAGAGAGGTGGGAAGAAAATCAAACTGACAGAAGCGGGAAGATCCTATTTACAGCATGCTAAGAGATTGATCGAGATCTATGAGGAGGGAATCTCTGATCTTCAATCCTTTAGTCAGGGATACACCACAACACTTAAGATGGCTATATCCCCCTTGATTGCTGATAATGTGTTACCTTTTGTTTTAAAACAATATTTAGAAACCCATCCCCAGGTTGAGATTTCGGTTGAAATTATTGAATCTGCTGAAATAGAGAAGGCAGTTTTAGAGGAAAGAGTCGATATCGGACTATCCTGCCTTCCTTGCTTTAGTCCTGAACTTGAACAAACTTTATTGTTTTCAGATAAAGTCATTTTGGTGGCTCCTCATGATGGACGAGATTTTGAATCAGCCCCACCTTTGGAAGAAGAGGAGTTATTAGCATCCAATTACTTATTGACCCACAATCACCCTGCTTATTGGGATGAGCTCTGTTATACAATAAAGCAATTCTATCCAAAAACCAGGATGATGAGGGTTTCACAAACACATATTACGAAACGATTCATCGCAGAAGGACTTGGCGTTTCCTATCTTCCCTCATCTACAGTCAGGAGAGAGCTGCTGGAAGGAAGACTCTTGGAGGTTGAAACAAAAGCTTTTCCCATGCCGGAAGCAAAAACCTTCGCCATTACAAAATATCAACATAGAGTACAAAAGGAATTTTTGCGTTTCTTGTCTCGATTCAGGGTGTAATAAAGGATGACATGATCACTAAATACCGATCATGTCATCCCTTTTTTAGTTAATTTTGGCAGCCCCCTTTTTTAATTACCTCTTTTGGAAAAGACCAGTCAATAAGTCAGAGGCGCCAAATAGGTTTTCTGTATCCTTTTTATCGACCATTTTTCTAATTTCAATAGGCTCTAATGAGCGGAAAACATATGTTAACCGCTCCTCTGTATAACCTAATCCTCCAATAAGTGAGCCTCTTCTATAAACTTCCCAATCGGATATATCAGAGCCCCCTAACTTTCCACCTTGAAGAAAACAAGTAATACCGAAATATCCCCCATCTTTTAATGATTTGTCAATAATATCTATGTAACTTATTCTTCTATGAGGTGCTATATGATGAAAACAACCTGAATCATAAATGAAATCATATTTCCCCGGCTCACTATTGAAGTCAAAAATATTTTGGTGCAAAAAGTTGATGGTAAGATTCCTTTCATCTGCGCGTTCCTTTGCCCAATCGAGGGAGGTTTTCGATAGATCAATAGCATCCACCTCAAAGCCGTGTTCCGCTAAATATATCGCATTCCTGCCTGGCCCACAACCGAGTTCCAGTACTTTTCCAGGCGTAACCCTTCCCATTTCCACGTATGATACTAAATTTTCGTCAGGTGCATTCACAAATATGGGTACTGATTTGTCACGATCAGAAAAAAACTCATCCCAAAATGGAGCAGGTTCCCTTAAAAATGAATCAAGCATTTCCAATAAATCATCATAATTATGAATGTTTTCTTGCATGTAGTTACCCCCTTTTAAAGCTAATTTCATTTTAATTTATTACAAATGAAGAAAGGTTACCACGATTTTACAATTTTGTAATTTCGAAATGGTGCTGGATGGTTAAAGAGATGATTATTATGTACACAGAAGTGACAGGGGGGGGGCCATAATATACTTAAACCCACTTTTAATAGAGCGATATACAAAAGCATTTAGATCCTATTTTGCTTAATACAAACACATTTGTGAGGGAAGTGCGAGTAAATGAGAATGATTAAACATTACATTTATTACAATAATGTATCAGTAAAGAGAAGGATTGGTGACTTAATTCTATTCACCCTTTTTTCTTGTTCAACCATTTGTAATTTAAGTACATTAATCTTTTCTTGCTCATTCTCCTAAATACTTCTCCATCCTAATATCAGACCACATTGTATTATTCCAATAGGTAAAGTCAGCAATTCTAGCAATTTCTTGATATCCCAACTGTTGATAAAGCTTATGTGCGCGGGTATTAAACTCAAATACACCCAATTCAATTCTTGTAAGTCCTTGGTTTTTTATCTCTTCTTCTAAATAATGGATAGCTTTGAAACCTATTCCCTTACCACGTCCATCCGCTTCACCTATTGTAATTCCTATCCAAGCAGTTCCGGGTACTCTTTTGTGAAGATGACTTGGGTCGACCATGTAATTCATTTCTCCCACAAGCTTGTCATCTATATAAATAAGATAAAAATGGTGAGTGTCTAAACGGTTTCTGAACTCTTCTAAAGTTATCTGCCACTGTTGTTCCAGTTCCTCCTTGTTTTTATTAGGGCGAATTAATGGAATTAAGTCTGGATTGTTTTCCCAACGATTCAAGGCATTAACAATTATAGGATTTGGTTCGAATACCTCAGTAAAATGAATAGTCATAATCTTCCCTTTCTAATCTCAAATATTTTAACCACTGAATTAATAGTATCATTTATATTATGGCTCATTCCAATAACCTTTCTTTTAGTCACTCGTTCTTATACTCGTCTCAATTACACTGTTTCCCTGACCGCCTTCCCTTGATAGGCTTAATCTACAGCAATATCTGCAGTTAACTACCTGTTCTATTGTAGCCCGACCTCCAATATGTATAACTATGACCATATATAGGTATATATCAAGGAGGTACTTATGTGAACGGAACCATCAATCCCATTAAGCTGAATGAAGTAATTAAGTATGAAGATCTTTTTCACGAAGCCTTTAAGGGGACACCCTTAAAAGCAGGATGTGTGACATTAATAACGTACTGGATAAAGCCTGGGAAATCATTTATTACGTACGACATCCATGGTCGAGATAAGAAGTTTGTGAATATAGATGATGCTCCTTCCCCGGCTTCGATTTATCGAGAAGAGATTAGTTTTCGGACGGTTTTTGAGTTAAATCAGTCAGTAGATATTGAGATTGCCGGAGTGAAGAGACCTTCTGTCATAGTAGCAATCAACATTGCTTGGTCGGATGATGGATGTGTAGTGTCTTATGGAGTGACGGATCGGACTGATACGACATATTATGGGCTTCGAGAAGAGTTGTTGGTCAGATGGAATCCTGAATTTGTGATTAGGTGAAAAACATGATAAAAAGGTTACTACCTGATGAAATACATTTTTTAACCAAAAAGGAACCAGCGTCTATTTTGTGACACGGGTTCCTTTTAATATTATTTATAGAAAACTTTATCTACGTTATATTTCGCTTGGAGCTTGTTGATGATATAAGTTTCGTAAATGTCACGATCCATCGCATCTTCTACAATGGCCACATCGATTCGGTAGATTTCGCCTCTGTGATTACGTAGTGGTGACACAGTATCTTCAAGATGTTTCTTGACTCTTTGTCTTAGTTTACGTGCTTTCCCAACGAAGAGAAGTTCGTCGTTGATGTTGTAAAACAAGATGATACCGCCTTTGTCTCTTGGGATTTCGTGAAGATCGATAAACCCTTGGATACTTTTGATCTTCGGTTCTTCTGAGTCCCTTGGTTGTCTGCGTTCCGTTATGGAAATATCCGCTTGTGGGATTTCAATCTTTATCATGTATGTCACGTCCTTTGTTTGCTGTAAGAAGTAATGGTAACACATAAAGGATAGAATTACTATACAACGTATCATTTAAAAAGAGAGTCATCTCCGAACTCTTTATGCGTATCGGAGTCCGATCCGATTATTAAACGTCTGATTCCTATTTTTAAACACGAAGAAATTATCTTTAAAATCAATCGTGAGTTCGTGTTCATACAAATCTTCGAAGTCGTCGTCAACAATGAAGTACAAATCATCGGATTGAATGATTTTCTCTGTTGAATCAGGTTCTCTCTTTTCTACTACCTTTATTTCATAGAGATTGTTCACTATATCGCAGCTTCCACGGTCAAGTGAAAGCTGAATGATTTTGCCATCAGGGATTTCATTTAGTTTTTCATTTGCAGATTGAGTGATTTCTAATTTCATTGTACATACCTCCTAGTCTGTAAGTGGAACAAGTATGTCTAGATGCTGCTTTAGGTTTTCTACAGTGATTGGTAGCTTATCCCCCTCGTCTCCATCGACATTGGCAATCATCTCATAGGTAGATGACGCTTCCAACTTTGTGACTTTCATATAATGGACATGTTCACTTTCTGCCAGTTCTCCTGAAAGGATCTTTGGAAGGAGCAATAGAAAATGAGGAAGGGCTATGTCTTTGATGATTAAGACATGGAGCTTACCGTCATTTACTTTGGCCTCGGGTGCAATGGTTTCCATACCCCCGACAGAGTTTGTCAGGGCAACAAGCATGAGAAGCGCGTCCCCTTCCCATTCATGGTCGGAATGGACCTTGAGCCCGAATGGCTGCTTCTCCTTCATTTTCTTCATTCCCTCTATTATATATGCAAGTGGACCAAGCTTCGACTTCTGTTCGACGGGTGTTGAAAACGATGCTTCTGCCAAGGCGCCTACTGCGACGATACTAATGAAGTATCGGTCATTGATTTTTCCAACATCGGTCTTCTGCACATGATTTTGCTTGAATATCTCGATAGCCTCTTCGGGTTTCATAGGAATATTTAAAGCTCGTGCGAAATCATTTACTGTTCCGAGTGGGATTAGACCAAATAGAGGACGGTGATCCTGCTCAGCTATTCCGTTAATCGCTTCATTGATTGTTCCGTCCCCTCCCATTGGCTGCTACGAAATCAAACTTTCGCTCACAAGCTTCCCTGGCGAAATCCATGGCATCTCCTTCCCCTTCTGTCATACGCAATTCCGTTTCATATCCTATTTTTGTCATGGTCTCAAGAGCATGTTCACTAAGGTCCTCCCCTTTTTCTTTCCCAGAAGAGGGGTTAACGATAAGCATGGCTTGTTTCACAGAGATTTCCTCCTTTTAATATGTATACGGTATCTTTACCCTGATTTAGAGAATTGGAATCTTATGTATGATTAAAATTGGTAGGATAGAACATATCATTACAATAAGAAATTAAATACTTGGCAAATCCAAGGGTATGTTTAATCCGTTCTTCTTCTGTGTTGAAGAGACTCACTTTCAAACCTTCCCGAATATTCATGGCCTCCCTTATAATGTTGTGCCATTCATCATGAAGATGATGCAGTCCATATTCACCTGCTTCTTGCTTGGAGATAATTCCATATTCTCTTAATGTGTAGTATTGACGAAGCAAACCAAGGACGGACCATTCTATCTCATTATCAATGATGTCAGTCGGATAATTCGTTACGTCCTCGATTGAATTTTCCATCCTACTGGTCCTTCCTTTCCAATACGTATTCATGTTGGAAAGAACATAAGAACATAATTGGTGTAAAGGAATGGTTACATCAAAAGAAGTGGTGTCCGGCCCCATAACGCTAATCCCCTCATGCTTAAACAAATACCAAGTGATTGGGTTGAAATTAAAATACTCACCAAATTTCAATTCACCATTATTGTAATAAGCATTTTCTTGATATTCGTTTGTGTCGCTTGTGCTAAGTTTTCCTATCTCCTCTTGAATGATATAAACTCCATCCATTTCTGGCTTAGGGTATGTCAACGCTAATTCTTTATGTATAAGAAATAAACTCTCAGCATCTTTAGATGTCATTCGGCGGCTGGTAACCGCGATAAAGTCAATATCACTTGAATTATTCACATACGCATCCAACGAGATGGAACCGTGTAAATACACGCCTTCTATCGTATTTGGCAAGTATTTGTTAAATAAAATTAGGTAGTCATTTAATACTGCTTGGACAACACTTGGAACTCTGGCCATTTAATTTCCCCTTTAAAATACTAATTATACGATGTCCTCATTATTATCCATCTCTCATTTATGCTTTAAGTATCAATAGCAGTGAAAGATCATCACTCAGTAAACATATTAACATTTAATTCCATTAGTGTGTAAGGTTAATGAAGAATTGAAAAACATCGGTGAGATAATAGGTACAGTATAAAAAAACGCTGACCCCTCCACATGTCCGGTCAGCGCATTCTAGATAGTTAATTCCTTTTATTAATTTAGCTTTAACATTGTTAATCCTGCACTATTAGTTGGAGTATTATCCACATTACCAATGAGGTTATCTGTCGTATGCCCAATATTTCTAAGTTCTACTTTTCCACCTGCGGGTATAGTAACAATCGCTTCTCCATTAACTTGAAAAATGGAATCCAGGGTCACAGGAGCACTTGTGAAGATGCCTAGTTGGTTACCATACCTGCTGGATGTTACTATTGAACCATTCAGGAATAATGCGTATGCTCCTCCTCTACTAAATCCTGTTTTTCCACTAGTAAATACAACGTTATAGTTTATTTTATAGTCTCCTTCGTTTACTACGATTATAGATGTTCCCAAGTGAATAAAGTCCCCAGCAGAACTAATGCCAGTATGGTTAAAAGAAACAGGTTGGTCAGGTATTATAAGATCTCCGCCAATTCTATACACATTACAATATCTCCGATTGCATCTGCATTCCCCTTGAGGACCTTTGACACCCTGAATTCCACGCTCTCCTTGAGGACCCGGTTCGCCTTGAACTCCTTGTTCTCCACGAAGCCCTTGTTCACCTTGAGGCCCTTGTTCGCCTTGAAGCCCTTGTTCGCCTTGAAGCCCTTGTTCGCCTTGAGGCCCTTGTTCACCTTGAAGCCCTTGTTCGCCTTGAGGCCCTTGTTCACCTTGAAGCCCTTGTTCGCCTTGAAGTCCTTGTTCACCTTGAGGCCCTTGTTCGCCTTGAAGCCCTTGTTCACCTTGAGGCCCTTGTTCGCCTTGAAGCCCTTGTTCCCCTTGAAGTCCTTGTTCCCCCCGAGGTCCTTGTTCGCCTTGAAGCCCTTGTTCCCCTTGAAGTCCTTGTTCGCCACGAGGTCCTTGTTCGCCTTGAAGCCCTTGTTCCCCTTGAAGTCCTTGTTCGCCACGAGGCCCTTGTTCACCTTGAGGCCCTTGTTCCCCTTGAAGTCCTTGTTCGCCACGAGGCCCTTGTTCACCTTGAGGCCCTTGTTCGCCTTGAAGCCCTTGTTCACCTTGAAGCCCTTGTTCGCCTTGAAGCCCTTGTTCCCCCCGAGGTCCTTGTTTGCCTTGAAGCCCTTGTTCCCCTTGAAGTCCTTGTTCGCCACGAGGCCCTTGTTCACCTTGAGGCCCTTGTTCGCCTTGAAGCCCTTGTTCCCCTTGAAGTCCTTGTTCGCCTTGAAGCCCTTGTTTGCCTTGAAGTCCTTGTTCACCTTGAAGCCCTTGTTTGCCTTGAGGCCCTTGTTCACCTTGAAGCCCTTGTTTGCCTTGAGGCCCTTGTTCACCTTGAAGTCCTTGTTCCCCCCGAGGTCCTGGTTCTCCTTGAATAACCTGGACATCTTGGGGCTCTAAATCTCCTTGAGGTGCTCGCTTTTCTCGATTTCTGCTTTTCTCACTTTTTTTCTTACACTCTTTATACTTGTATTCCTTATCATGACCTCTCTTAGATCCCAATTTACTCACCTACTTTTCATATATCAATATCTTAATCCTACTAACCAAATAATGAATTACTATAGTTTATGAAAAAAATAGATAGTACGTGTAGACAAACATCCTGTGGTTCTATAAATCAACAAGAGTCTATAGTATTGGAAGAATACTATAATTTGGTAGTCTCTGCTGAGAAGGCTGCAGGCTATATGATGATGAACTAGATATTGAAATTGAAGTATTCAGTACCATTGAGTATATTTCATTCCCTGTATGTATGGGCTTTATTATTCTCCAAACAGTTTATGCGTATTTTTACACTTTTGTAATTTAATTTATACAATTAAATTTTATTAGTCCTTAATCAGGCACATGCGGGTTGACAGAGCCCCCTATGTTATACAAAACTACACACTTTGCGAAAGGAGCCTTATTTTATAACAAAACCCATTTCTTTGAAATTTCAGCATTTGGCTCGGTTACAAAACTGAATCTATTTCCATACAATAAAGAAAAAGTGAAAGTCTACCATGTAAAGGAGTGATGATCAATGGAGAACTTTTTTAACGGGAAAATCTCAAAGAAAGACCTGGAAGCCTTTGAAATGATTGGTGATGGGAAAGATGGGGAAATCTACAAGGTAGCAGATGACAAAGTTGTAAAGTACTTCTTTAAGGAAGAAACACATCAACGGGAACTAGAAGCGATGAAAATAGGGCAGACTTCTGCCATTATGCCTCGTCTTTATGAATTTGGTGACAATTACATTGTCATGGAGTTTGTTCAAGGAATATCCCTTGCCCGTCATATGAAACGACACGGCCATATTGATGAAGAAATGACTAAAAAAATTTTATTCGTTTTAGAAGAATTTAAGCGTTTAGGCTTTACGCGATGGGATACGGAGGTTCGACACATGTTAATGGATGAAAATGGTGGCGGATTCAAAGTGATTGATCACAAGCGAGCGTTTACATCCGACTCACCTGTTCCAACCAAGCTGTTAAAAGGAATGAAGAAATTTGGTTTAACAGGCGAGTTCTTGGAAAATGTAAAGAATTTAAATCCTAAGCTCCATGATGCTTGGAAGAAATACAAGTAGTTCCATACAAAATGAAGTTCCCACTAGTATATCATAGAAACAAGGACGTTCTTTCCTATAGTCAAGGAAAGAATGTTTTTTAAAAAAGGTTTTAGGACAAGCACCTGGAATCAAAAAGACGGATAGTACTCCCATAAAAAGTACTATCCCTAAAAGTAATTTATTTTTTAATAAGAATGATTAGACTTTTTTCACCGTTACTCTATCCAAGTGAGTGAATAAAACGTCACCATTACCATTAGACCATACTAAATAGTGATCTTCAGCTTTTATAAATGTTCCGTCGCAGTCTATTTTTTCTGCTCCAGAAATAACCTCGATTTTATCACCAAGCTTGAGTACTTTATTAAGTTTATCGGAAAATCCCATAATGCCTCCTCCTTTCTCTTTTAACATACAACAGTCTATATATTTATATTAGAAAATACGAAAATTGATAGGGCTATTACCTATCATTTTCCATTTTGCTCCAAAAAAAATGACTGGATAGCATCCAGTCATTTTTTCGCTCCTAAATAATGTTAACTAAACTTTACGAACAGTAACATTATTTAAGTTAGACGTATTCATATGGCCATTGTCATCAGCCCATACAACGAAGTTATCGCTTGCGTAAACATATGAACCCTCTTCGATTTCTTCGTCACCAGATAGGACCTCGATTTTATCACCTAGAGATAAAATTTTATTAAGAAAATCAGCCATACTACCATCTTTAAACAAATTAGACATTATGTTTCCTCCTTTCGGTGTTTACTCTATTTTTATGCTGAACCGTTAAATGCGTAAAGGCAGATAACTAGATTTCATAAATATTTTTCGAATTAGACATTTACTAGATTAATTATTTCTTATCATTCTTAGGGAGTTAGTTGATAGGTGAATGATCCGAGTCTTCTTCTGAAGAGGTTTCCTCCATAATGAATAAAGTCTCCTCCTGGCTTTCGAACTCTTCAACTACATCTGTACCTTCATCATCTATTAGTGTAGAGGCAAGGCGCTCCTCTGGTGTTTTGATGTCTAGTTCATCCTTTAACACCTCTTGTAAGTCACTTTCGTTTTCGAAACTTTTCTCTTCAATGCCTTGGTCTAGCTCTTTTTCCTCAGATTGAACTTCATCTGTTTCCAATTGTGGAGTGTACTCCTCTTCCTCTTCTGAATCGTTAGAGGATTCTTCAATATATAAATTGATTCCCCCTCCTTTTTCATCAAATGAATCGTGTACGGAGTCATCCCCCTCACCACCAGAGGAATCAAGAATTTCTACAGTGAAACTCTCATTTTCAGTTGTTTCATTGTCTTTGTGTAATTGTTGAAGAATTAGATTCTCCTGGGAACCCCTCTCAATCTCATGTTCTCCTTTTTCAAGCTTTACGAAGTTCAGCAGTTCTTCATTCACGCCGGACTGGTCATTTTTTACATCCTTTTTCCGTGAACCTTTTTCTTTCTTTTCCGCTTTGTCTTTTTTCTTTTTATCGTTTTGATTATCACGTTTGTGGTTAGTATTATTTTTGTTTTTGTCATTGCGTTTCTGCTTTTTCTTTCTCTTGGTGCCAATTTTCCTTACACTGATCGGACCGCATAAATCTGTGATATTGACATTTGCATCATAATCCATCCAAATGAGAATATTGTCGAAAGTTGCCACAAATGTCCCTCCGCTGTCAATCATTTCATCCTCAAAGAACACTTCAAGATGATCTCCAAGCTGGAACATTGAATTCAATACTCCTTCAACTGATTTACACGGAAGGTTGTCAAAATCCTGATTTGAACAATGCTTTTCATGATCGTGCGCACAGTTCTCATCTGTTTCAGGAAAATCTTGATTGCCTGATTTTTCTTGCTCACCGGCGTCTCCTAAGCACAAATCATCTTGCTCATCAGGATCTCCCTCACAATGCTCTTCGTCGTCATGATGATCGGAATATTTTCTTGTGTTATCATCAAACTCTTCTACCATAGGTTTTCCACTCCTTTACATTTTATCTACAATTCATAATCAATATATGTATGTAAAAATGGAATGTATAGCCTATTTTTATGGTATTATCCCAAATTCCGCTCACTCTAACCGGGCTTTTGAATAGGTTATTAATAGATACAGAGACGTGGAGTGAAGCACATGCCCAATTGTTATCTTTTTATTAATGAACATATATTGCCAAGGATCTTTTCCTCCTTTTATTACGATGACTTTATGGTCCCTTGTCACAATCAATCCATCTTTGTGAGCTACCAAGAACCCAAAAAAGAATCTGTTACTTTTCCCGTAGAACAGCTGCAAAATGCTCCTTTTCTTGATCAGACTCATGTATCTCAAATCATTCACAGTATGATGAGCAGCTTGAACGAAACCAATACTCAACAACAATCGACTGATCGACCTTCTTTCGACATCACTTTAACAACTGAAGATCAACCCAGCATAGTACTTTCTCGAATTTCTAAGCCAAAACACCGTAAAAGACGTGGGAAATGTCCGCGCTTACTATCCCGAGAGGTGCGACCATTCGAAAGATTCAATTATATCGATCACAACAACAGTATCCCCCAATCAAAATATCAAGCAAGCGCACCAACCATACAAGATGTACAAAAAAATAATCAAACCAATAGTCAATGTGACAATGAAGAAAGTAAAGAAGAGTATATCGAAATTAAGCATGAGCAGGAGAAAACATTAAGAAAAGAGACTAGAAAAAACATTCATCAAAATGATCAAAAAACCTATTTAAATGGTCAAGATGATGAACCAGTTAACGATAAGGTTTCTCATGTGGAAAAACCTCATGACCTTAAGAAACATGAAATGAAATCTATGCATCCCTCCCACTTATTAGAATCAGATGTTACGAAACAAACTTACTCTGCCGGCTCATCCATTGAAGATGGAAATCGTGACATCATTTTGAAGGAAGAAGAAAAAATGAAAGCAGTTCATGATGACCTTTTGGAAGATAAAAAAGATGAGCATCTCTATACCCACTTAGAGGAAGATGAAATTGATAAAGATATTTCTAACCAATCATCACTAACAATGGATAACGCCGTTTTACACCCTAAGAATTCGTATGATGAAACTGCCCCAAACACAACAAAATTGGATAACCAACTGAATAAAAACATAAATGAAGATAAAAATTTAAAATCTACTACTGAATCCAACATACCAGGCTCGATTCCTTCAACGAAAGAAGTGAAATACAAACTAAACCGGACTGATTTAAGAACTAAAAAAATCAAAAGTGCTGATGAAATCAATTTCAACATCTTAAACTCGAGCCCACCAGCTAAAGAATCGGCAAGTGATGAATCAAATTCCCCTACACCTACTACAGAAGTTCAATTTGATATCTTACACTCTGCTTCATCTGTCAAAGAAGTGAAAAAGGACGTCAAGCCTACAGATTTTTCACTTATGAAAGTGAAAAAAAACGAAACAGAATATACTCCATCTATTAAAAGAGTTCAATTTGATATCTTAAGCTCTAAGTCACCAGGGAATGACGTGAAGTACAAACTAAATCGCACTAAGAAACAAGTCAAATTCAGCAATGAAAAACCAAAAAATATCGTAAAAGACGAAGTTAAAACTACTAAAGATCAGGATTTCGATATCTTACACAACAACACCTCAATTAAAGAATCGAAATTACAACCATTTCACCAGATAACGAATAAACAGGTTAGTACAGTTTCACCTTCTTCTCATACCAAGGATAAAGACGACTTCCCTACCACGATTTTGAATAAATATTTCACACTTGGTGACAAAATCAATGTATATGCGGGAAGTAAACTACTCGATCAGCAAGGAACATTTTTAACAGCCGGACCTGATTTCTTCATATGGATTGATGGTGATGGATATGTACGGTTACAAATTATCAGCGGTGGAATTAGTATTGGTCAAACGAAAAAGAAAAAATAAGAAACAGACATTAGCCCTGTGCTAGTGTCTGTTTCGACAATATAAAAGGATACATATAGTAATGTAATAGAGATTAGAATGGGGTGAAGGGAATGAAAGAAACTGTATTGGTCATAGCAGCACATCCAGATGATGAACTACTTGGGACCGCTGGTACGCTAAAAAGGTTAGTGGATCAAGGAAATAGAGTCGTATCGATCATTACAGCAAACGGTAGAAAGGAAGAGGCCCATCATATTCAACAACTTGCCCGAAAAGCAAACAAAGAGATTGGGATAAAGGAAGTTATTTTTCTGGAGCATCCTAACCTGGAATTAGAAATGATACCTCTTCATCTATTTACCAAGGAAATTGAAAAATTAATTGATATTTATCAACCTACTAAGATTTTTACCCATCATTACGGCGATTTGAATATTGATCACCAAATTACGTTTCAAGCAGTGTTAACAGCAGTTCGTCCTCTACCAAATAGAGAACCGATTGAATTGATCACATTTGAAACGGTATCCTCAAGTGAATGGAGTACTCAGACAAATGATAAGCAATTTAAACCGAATTATTATGTGAACATTTCATCGGTGATTGTTCAGAAAATTGCTTCCTTAAAACATTATGAAGTGGAAATGCGAGAGTTTCCACATCCGCGTTCCTATGAGGGAGTCAAACATTTGGCAAGTGTCCGAGGCATGACGGTTGGGGTACCGTATGCGGAAGCATTTGAAGTTATAAGGAGGGTCTGGAAATGAAGGAACTATTTTTTCCTTATCCTTACCTTGTTTCTGCTCTCGATAAATATTATGGAGTAAAGTCAAAACCCATAACGGCAAAAATAAAGGATAAGGGTAAAGATTCTAAACGAAAAAAAGAACGCAAAAAGAAATCAAAGACTAAAAAGATGAAAAGTAAACCTGGCAGCAAGAAACTATCCATTCTGATAGCGACTTTTTGGGACTATCCTCATACGGGTGGTCTTTCCAATTACATTACTACTCTAAGAGAAGGTTTGAGGTCTTTAGGTCACAAAGTGGATGTCATTGCTCCGAATCAGTTTTCAAAAATGAATGTAGAAAAGCTACGTGAGGTGATTGTTCCGGAATTAAAGACCTTTTTTGAGCAACGATACGGAGCATACACAAGCAAAATCATACAAAGTTGTCGATTACTCTACATCTATGAACAGATGATGAAATCTGTAAAACTGGAAAAATACGATATACTTCATGCACAGGATTTATTCACAGCCAATATATTAGGAAGATTCAATGAGGATTTAGGTAAACCTCTTCTTTTCACCCCCCATGGCATGTTCACCTTTAGCAGAGTCAAATTTAACCGAATTGAAAAAGGGTCAGTAGAAGAAGTGTATTACAAAGAAATTGAGAAAAAAGCGATTGAATATGCGAGCCATATGGTCATTTTAAGTGACTCTTTCCGTGATCCATTGAGTTCACTTGGAGCGAAATCTGCGAATCTGACAACGATTAATACAGGAATTGATTTTAAAACCATTGATCGCAGTAGAACGAGTGGAAAAATTGTGATTTCATGCATCGCAAGACTTGGACCTAGAAAGGGACATACGGATTTATTTAATGCCCTTTCTCGAATGAATGGAACCAGTCATCAGGTTGAGGTGCAAATTGTCGGAGAAGGGGAAATGCGTGAAGCGCTTGAAGCTCAAGTCAAAGCGTTGAGACTATCAAACGTACGATTCTTAGGGAAACGCGATGATGTTCCTGCCATATTAAGTAAAACAGATATATTTGTTCTTCCAACCGTCAATGACAACCTTCCCATTTCCGTTATTGAAGCCATGCATAGCGGTGCAGCGATTCTGACAACTAATTGTGGCGGTATTACGGAAATCGTTCATCATAATGAAACCGGAATCATTGTTGAGCCAGGCAATGTCAGTCAGTTAGCAACTCAACTCAAACACTTGATTGGAAATGAAGCATTGCGAAAGAAACTTGGCGGCAATGCGTATCAATATGCCAAAAGTCATCTCACTCGGGAAGCCATGGTTGGCAAGGTTGAAGTGATTTACCAAAATCTAATAACTTCGGGGGGAGAATGATGTTGTCATCACATCCAGCTGTTGTTCTTGATTTAAGCGCTAATGGAGTTGGCATCATTCATGCCCTTTCCCGAAAAGGAATTGATGTATATGCATTTGATACAGAAGGTCCCTATTCAAAGGGAAAATCAAGACTTGCAATATGTGGGGTATGTCCAAGCCCCTTGAACCAAGAAGCAGAGCTTCTATCCTTTTTAAAAGGAATAGCGATGAATCTTGATAATAAGCCTGTGCTCTACGCAGGTGCAGATGATTATGTTGTCTTTATCTCAAAATACAGAAACGAATTATCCCAGTACTACCTGTTTTTATATCCTGACCACTCTTTAATTATGGATTTATTAGATAAAAAGAAAACCTATGAATTAGCATTGGAATATAATGTCCCAACAGCTAAAACCTTTTTTGTGGAAAATGAAGAGCAGCTTGATGAGGCGATTACTCAATTAGAATTTCCATGTATCTTAAAGCCTGTATTCGGACATGAATTCAGAATACATGTAAATAAGAAAGCCATTCATATTCAAGACGCCATCCAGTTAAAGAAAATCTATCCTATTTATCGCAAGTTCGGTGAGCTTATTATTCAGGAGATCATTCCTGGAGACAACCAATGTTTCTATAAGGTGGCCACATTTTTCGATGAGGATATGGAATTACTTGCCCTTTTCACTCTCCAAAAAAACCACCAATTCCCTGCACAATTCGGAACGGGAGCACATATCGTGAGCAAACGAATACCTGATCTGGTCGATGTCGGTGTTCCACTATTGAAAGAGTTGGCACTAAAAGGAGTAAGTATGATCGAATATAAAAAAGATCCACGGGATGGGCAATATAAGCTCATTGAAATCAATCCCAGGTTCTGGCTGACCCATAGTTTAACCGGTCATTCCGGAGTTGATTTTGCCCATCAATATTATCTGTACCTTACAGGTCAACGCCCATCTCCAAAACTGCAGCAAATAGACGGGGTTCAATGGATTTACCTAGTACGTTACTTCCTTACCTTTCTTGAAAAAAGAAAAAATGGAGAAATGAGCTTAAAAGACTTCTTTTATGGACTCAGAGGAAAAAAGGTATTCGCTCTTCTTGCCTTTGATGACCCTATGCCATTTATCAGGAGTACCATGTCTCACCTGCGGAATGCGTGGAAAAGAAAACGAAGGAGTGATTGAGTATGTATACACCACAAGAACTGAAATCTATGTTTCATAAACATGGAATCGAAGAAAAACTCTCCACATCCCTTGGGAATAAAGTGACCATTCAGGCTTCATCAATCCAAAACCTTAAATCAACTAAAAGAAGCAGCATTTATCAGCTTCAGCTACAAAAACACACAGACACCTTCCCTATCATTTTTAAAATCTACCATTCTACCAAATACAAAAATGAAGTCGAGATTAATGTCTACAGTCAAGCATACCCTTTTTTAAAAGAGTTTCTTCCTGAAATCTACCTGATGGAGAAACAAGGAAGTGATACTTGGGTGTTCATGGAGTTTGTTCGCCAAATTCGTGGACAACTGACCTTTACTCCCAAGCATTTTGATTATATTATCCCAACGCTTGCTAAACTTCACGCCCACACACACGAAGAAAATTTCAAGAAAGAAAAAAGCACTTTTCAAAATTGGTTTCCCATTTACAACTCGGTAAAAATGAAAAAAGATCGGGAAAAATTTATATCAAATACAATGACATTTCTAGACGATGCCAAGAAGGATAAACAATTGAAGGACATCATCAAACCACATTATAAGCCATTAAAAAACCTATACAGTAACGGTCCTGACTTCTTTCCGGAACTATTGGCAAGCGGATATTCCATTACACATGGAGATCTTCATATGCAGAATATCTGTTCTAAAGATGTCAGCAAAAATGAACCCTGGGCAATTCAATTCATCGATTGGGAATCTGCCAAATATGCCCCGACATGGTTTGACATGATTGTCCTGGTAGAAATTTTACTAGGTTTTCGGAAAGATTGGCAAAGTAATGCAGAAGAAATTCGCACCCATGCGGTCGACGTGTACACGAATGAAATGAAGAAATATGGTATCGAGTTTAAAACCAAACCCATTCATTTATACAAAATGGCGTACCTTCAACGAACCCTCGAAAAAGGATTACACACTCAGCTGAGACGTATCTTTGACAACCGCGGAGGTGAGCTTCTTCCCTACCATTTAGAAAAAATATCAACCTGGGGAAGTGAACTGGGAATCTATAAATAGATACGAAAGGATGAGAAAACTTGAGTCGAATGCCCCCTTTCAACATTCATCCCTCTCTTCTTGCCATCATGGATCAGTATTATGATGTGGAAAGAGACTATAAGGAGTCTCTCACTCTCCAACCATTCGGTCAGAAGACAAAAGGCGATGATTCAAAGCCAATGAAAATCTTATACGTTACATTTTTTCAATACCCTCATACAGGTGGATTATCTCATTACATCACTTCTATAAAAAACGGTTTTGAAAAGGTCGGTCATAGTGTAGATGTACTAGCGCCCAATCACATGTCTTCAAAACAGCTGGAAGAATGGATTCCCGAAGCTGACTCTGAAGCCCGTAAGTTTATGAATGAACGCTACGGATTAGTCAATGAAAAAATCGTTAAAAATCTTAGTTACCTTCATGTATTTGAATTGTTTCTCAAAGAAAAAAATCTCCAGCAATATGACATCATACACGCTCAAGACCTATTTGCCCTCTTCATCCTTGGACATTTAAACCAAACGTACCAAAAACCTTTACTCTTTACGCCACACGGGTTCTTTACGAAAAGTCGCTTAAAATTCAACAAAATGCAGAAAGATTCCATTGAAGAAGCCTACTTTACTGAACTTGAGAAAGTAGGTATTGAAGCAAGTACTGAAATCGTGATGATTTCAGATTCCTTTCGACCTAACTTAATGGATTTCGGTGCAAAAGATGAAAGGATGGTCACCGTTCATACGGGCATCGATTTTAAACCTCTTCCTCATAAAAGTCATGAAAACATTATCCTCACGTGTGTCTCCCGACTGTCCCCACGTAAAGGTCATGGATATCTCTTAGAAGCATTGTCCAAGCTTCGTGAACACCTGACTAATGTAGAAGTATGGATTGTCGGAGATGGTGTCATGAAGGAAAAACTGATGGAACAAGCGAAAGAACTTAAGCTAAATAACGTCATCTTTTTTGGGAAACGACACGATATACCCTATATTCTTTCCATGTCGGACATCTACGTGTTAGCAACTGTGAATGACAACTTTCCCCTATCCGTCATGGAAGCAATGTTTTCCCGGCAAGCTGTCATCTCCACCACATGTGGCGGAATCCCGGAAATGGTTCAACATGAAGAAACAGGCATACTTTGTGAACCTGGTAACGTCGAACAACTGGCACATGCGATAAAGCGTTTCATAACGAATAAGGAAGAACGTTATAGGTTTGCTAAGGCTGCTGAATCCTATGCTCGTCAACACTTTACTAGTCAAGTTATGACGAGAAAAATTGAACAGATCTATCAAACATATTTATGAAGAAAGGAGACTCATCATGAGGGAGAATGAACTGATCCAGGATCATACATGAAGATTTTAGTTACAGGCGGTGCCGGATTTATCGGCTCACAACTTGTAGATCTACTGCTGGCTGAAGGTCACACCCCAATTATTCTAGACAACTTCTCTAATGGCAGGGAGGAAAACGTGCCAAGTGGAGTCAAAATATATAAAAAAAATCTATTATCCGATAAAGTTGAAGAAATTTTTGAAAAAGAAAAACCCGACATCGTTATGCACCTCGCTGCTCAAGTGAGCGTAGCTAAATCACTTAAAAATCCTGCAGAAGATGCGGCAGTCAATGTATTAGGAACCGTAAAGTTGTTGGAGTACAGCACCAGATATGGTGTAAAAAAATTCATCTTCTCCTCTTCCAGTGCAGTATATGGGTATACAAGTGAGGCTATCCATGAAGAGAGTTCTACTAGCCCGATTTCCTTTTATGGCACCTCAAAATTAGTATCTGAAACCTATATCAAACTGTTTAATAGGCTCTATGATCTTCCATACACCATCTTTCGTTACGCTAATGTTTATGGACCCAGGCAACGATCGGATGGTGAAGGCGGAGTGATAAGCATTTTTATTGAACAATTATTACGCAATGAAGCACCTGTTATTTTTGGAGATGGAAACCAAACACGCGACTTTGTTTACGTAGATGATGTAGCACGGGCAAATCTTCTTGCCGTCACAAATGCAGACAACCAAATCATCAATATCGGCAGCAATACCCAAACAACAGTCAACCTACTCTACACCCTACTTTCAAACCAACTCCACTCTTCGCAAAAGCCAAACTACGAAGCGAAACGGGAAGGAGATATTTTACACAGTCACCTAACAAATTCGAAAGCTCTACACTATCTAAAATGGGAACCTCAATATGATCTAAACTCCGGTTTAGAGAATACTGTTGAATATTTCAAAAAGAAAATGAAGAATGACGAATGAATTCATAACTCGCGCAAACAGAAAGGAAAAGAGCTTGGAAAATTCCAAACTCTTTTCCTTTATTCTTTATCCACCATTATCAAAAAATGAAAATGTAAAAAAATCAAACTTTCGCCTCTAACTCACCTATAATCCATTCTGCAGTTTTCTTCCCGTTTTGAATACAAGCGCCAATGCCCACTCCAAAGTATGAAGCACCTGCCAGCTTCACACGTGGTAGTTCGGTTGCGAGATTTTCATTTAACGATTGCACAGCCTGACTGTGCTCAAGATGATAGTTTGGCATTAGGTCTTTCCAGTTCGTTACCTCGACAGAAATCGGATCTCCGTCTATGCCGACACTTTTTCTAATATCTTCAAGTGCCATGCTCACAAGTTCTGCCTCGCTAAACTCTTTCAAATCATTGTAATAAGGGTTTGTACTTTTATAAAAAAGTCTCAATAATAGGTTTTGATTATTGGATGTATGCTTCCACTTCCGACTCGTCCATGTGCATGCATCACATTTCACATCTCTGCCGTTTGATACGATAAAGCCTGTTCCATCAGCAGGCAATTCCTCATCTGGAATGTTAAATCCAAGGTAAATCGAAATAAGTGAAGAATTTTTCAAGATTTTAAAATTAGGTTCAAGTTTTTCATGAGTCAGAATCTTCTGGGTTACGTCATGGGGTGTTGCGAATACCACATAATCCGCTTGAATCCTCCCATGACCATTAAGAGTCAGCTCATATTTGTCTCCTGTTTTTTGGAGGTTAGTTGTTTCTACTCCCTTTAAAATTGTCCCACTGGAACATTTTTCTTCTAAACGTTCAATGATGGCTGATAAACCATTTTTAAACGAGATGAACTTTTTATTGGACGCCCCTTGGAATTTTGGTTTATTGGCAGATAAACCTTTAATGATACTGCCGTATTTATTTTTATATTCAAGTAAGTATGGGAGTGTTGAGGCCATGGTGAGCTTATGCAAATTTCCAGAGTAGACCCCTGATAATACTGGAGCTACCTGCTTCTCAACAAGTTCCTTACCCAGGAATGCTTCTAAAAATTCGCCTATAGAACTCTCTTTTGTAAATTGTGTATTTTCCGTTTCAAGGTCTTTAAGTGCGTCAATCTTCCCTTCTTCTGACAACAGGGTGCTTTTTTTTAGAGACTCAACGGACATGGGAATTCCGAAAATCGTGTCTTGGGGAATCTTGTGTAATTCGCCATTTGTATATATGTAGGATGTGCCCGTTTCATTATAGACGAGTTCCTCTTGAAGTTGAATTTCCTCAACTAGAGGAAGAACCCCTTCATTACGGGCAACGATGGAATCTGCTCCTGCTTCCATTATGAACTCGCCTTCTCTTATCGTTCTAATTTTGCCACCGAGCTGCTGATTTCGCTCGATTAGGATTAACTCGATATCTATTTTTCGTTCTATGGACATTTTTTGAAGATGGTACAGCGTTGTTAATCCTGTAATTCCTCCACCTACGACAACCACTGTCTTCATACGATTCACTCCAATAAGTTTATGTATACAGATTATCATGTTTTTTGTTGAATAGAAAAAGATTCTGTGTCTGAAATGGTAAAAAAGTATGGGAATGAGGGTTAGGTTCAACAGTTTTATTTTCAACAATTCCCCTCATCTGTCCTATAATCTATTTCCACAATCTAATCCCTAGTTGACAACTATGAATACTTATGTATATAATATAAGAAATCTATGACGACTATATAGCCACTTATCCAGAGAGGAAGAGGGACTGGCCCGATGATGCCTCAGCAACAGATTCTACATCGTAGAACACTGTGCTAATTCCACAAGCATTTCGCTTGGAAGATGAGTTGAAGTTTGATACATCAAGCCTTCTTCTTATCTACTAGGAAGAGGGCTCTTTTTAATGAGAGAGCCTCTTCCTCTGTTCGTATACATTATAAGAGGAGTGATCAAAAATGGGCAAAATCCTTCAGGAAGCGATTCATAATCGAAGAAATGAGTTAATAAACAAATTAATTGTCCACAACATTTTCAAAAAAGGGGACAAACAATTATTTGAGTTGACGCTGCAAGAACTTGAGGACGAATACAAATATCTTCAAAAGGAATGCCATCCGCATAGCGATGTTGGCTCCATTCATTGGAAAAATTGTGAAAAATTAAGCAGTTAAAGAGCAGCAATCCAAGGAAGTGGATTGCTGCTTCCTTATTTTTCAATACTTAAGCTAACTGTCTGCAATCATCTGCACCCTTAAAGCATGCATCTGCTCATTTTGACAATGGTTGTGATCTTGTTTCTTACACTCATTTCCGCATGATTCACAAATCACTGTACAAGCTGAAGCAAGTTCAGCCACCAATGACGTTCCTCTCACCAAAGCTTATTCCAAAAATCCACACATGTCTGCACATTCACGGTCCATACGAATGCAGTCCACCATCATTCCTACATTATCTTCCTTTAGACATGCATCAAATCAATGGTTGCACGCCTCCATGCATACGTGTAAAGTTTGAATCGCTATTAGATTGTTATTTTGGGACAATTCTGAATCTCCTCCTTGTATAAATTTTAAGTATAGTAGTCTTCAAGTATGGTTACCTTTGCGGCTGCCTTTAGCTCTATTTCTATTTTGATCTTTTCTGTGATCAGTTCTGTCGGGAAGATTCCTTCGTTGTTAAAGGCATTCGTGATAGTGAATGTGTTGGATGCGGATAAGGGTACGGTTAGTTTGTTGGCAGGTACGGTGGTGATTGCGATGTTTATTTAGTAGATCATAATTGTGTCAGTTACGGAAACCACTCTCCACGGGAACAGAAAAAAGACGTCTACCACTCGGCATACGTCTTTTCTCTCTATCACTTATTGTGCATTCACCTCGATAGCATCCTTCTTGTAATATTCTGCAAAGATCTCCGCGAACGCTTCTGTAGAGTTATACAATTCCACTAAATTATTTTCCACTCCGCCAAACTCAAGTAACATGGCTCTCTCGGTTAGGTCCTGATTGTAGACCCCGTTACCTTCTGCTCTTGTTTTGATGAAGACACCCCGGCTGATGCCAGGATATTTTTCCTCCAGTTTAGCATTCAATTCCTTTGCGATCTTAAGGTTCTTTTCGAAGTTTTTGTTTTCTTTTCCTACGATAAAAAATAAGCGTGCATAGTTTTTACCGTTAATGGTTTTGGTAGTGATGCTACGTGGCTGAGAATCCCGATGGATATCAATCAGGTACGTTAGGTCATCATTTTGGGCGATAGCTTCTTGTACTAGTCCCCTTGATAACTGATAGGATTCAAAATATGTCCATGACTTGTCTTTGAGTGCTTTGTTTACATCTGTCTTATCCTGAACCGCTCCAATACCCCGTGCTTCAAGCTCTTGCTTCAATTTGGATCCGACAGCAATGACGTTGACCTTCTCGTTGGTACTCGCTGGATCTTTCGAATCGTTATTCTTAATCAGCGGGCTAAACGCTTCCCAGCTGTGTGAATGATAGATGTAGACGGATTTTTCATCAATCTCTTGAACTCCGTCTCCTGAATGGTTGTTGGCCTGATCGATTTGACTCTGATCGATTTCCTGATCTTTCAACTGATCTTCTGTAGGAGCCGGTGATTCATTTGGGAGGTTCGTAATGTCTGTCCCTTTCCCGGCAACGGCTATGTGGGTATGATAATTTTCGATCCCGGGGATTTCCCGTCCAAATAAACTTCGCGGATCAAGGAGTGAAACATTCGTGACGCTTTCCAACCAATCAAAATCACTGTTTAATGCTGCCTCATTGGTGGCTCGCAGTCCAGTCATTTCCTGTGACAACAACATAAGAAACGTTTCCTTCGGGACGAGTTCGGACATAGATGAATACAGTAAACTATCCACTCTCAATTTAATGGCTGTTGACGAGATCAACCATACGGTCAAGTAAATGAGAACAATACCGATCAACATTACCCGAATGATGGCCTTCATAGAGACGAATACTAGTGGGACTAAGCTATTGTTGTTTCGTGACTTATACGACATGATCAGTACCCCTATATAAAGTATTTAATAGTTAACTTTATGCAGAGGGTTGATAGAGTAGAAGGTTTTTTCTGGGATTCGTTCGGATTTCCTAGACCTTACCTGTTTGACCTTCCCTCTTAGCAGACTTTCGCTTTCCCATTCTTTTTTGATTGAAAGATTAGACTTGGGGATTCCTACTCTTTCAGATAGCTCCGTAACGCTCATCTTCCTTTTAAGAAGAATCACATCAATATTAATGATAATCGTCATATACTCACCTCAGACCGTTAAATCATTTTCAGATTTTAGTTCAAGAGCATTCCTCAGCAATTCTTGAAGAACAGCTGCGAAAATCGAGATGGAGACAGACGCAAAGCTGATAATGACCCCAACCATGGCAATACCCGGATGAAGAGCATGTTGGATTAGTAGAAACACTATACCTGTCACATAGATGGCAGTAATCAGTAATGCATACAGTTTTATTCGGTGAAGAGCTACTATTGCTTTTCCTGAAAAAGCGTGTTTCATTTCAATACATTTTAAAAGCTTAAAAGCTTGATAAAGCGCTAAATTAAATGGAACCGCTGTTAAGTATAACCCTATTAGAATCGGCCATTTCAAATAAGCGAATTCCGGAAATAGATCAGCCGAATGCTTTGCCATGGTTGGCAACCAGACAACACAAAGGATGAATACAATCGCTCCTATTGCCATTACTGCCCCTTTAAAAAAAATCGTCGTTCCTCGTTTCATAACACACCTCTGGATACCATGTTTTTCTAAATTATATAATGAGATTTATTGTATTCCAATAAAATTTTATTGATTTTTTCATTCTCTATTAAAAACTTTCAAAAAAAACAAACGCATGAGCAAAATCATGCGTTTTACATCTCATCGACTATTCACTTCATTTGCTGCCCTCACCCCAGACTCAATCGCCCCTTCAATCCATCCATGAATAGAAGATGTGTGCTCTCCGGCAAAATGAATTCTGCCTTCAGGTTTCTGGATATAATCCCCGATATCACTTGCCTGACCAGGGGTATAAAGGGTAAAACATCCCGCGGAGAAAGGGTTTTTACTCCAGTTGTAAACCACATAATTCAGCATTTCTGTGTAGACCTGTTCACCATATATTTTTGAGAGGTCTTCTAATACCTCTTTGATGATTACATCTTTTGATTTGCTGTTCCATAGGAGTGCATTCTGTCCCCAGCTATAACTCGCTAACATGACCCCTGGTTTGTTGCTACCCTTGTCGTGACTTGGAATATATGTAAAGCGTGTGGGGAGATCTGACACGATGTTCCCGTAATTCAAATCTTCCCAGAAGCGACGACGAAATTCGATTCCTATTTTCACGGATGGAACATTCGTTACTTCCCGAATCGCCTGCCACTTTTTAAAGGATATTGAATTATAAGGTATGACATCGATAAACTGGAAGACAGCAAAAGGAATGGTTACGATGACATAATCGGCATTGTATTCCCGTACCAATCCGTCTGCAGAGTCTACTGCTCGAACGCTTACTCCACTATCGGATTGAATAATGTGGGTCACTTTTTGATTCAGTAGAATGTGTGTCCCAAGCTCTTGGACAAATCCATAAGGTAAGTGGTCGTTTCCTCCTATTATTTGATAAAATTTTGTTTGTTTCCTGAATATAGGAAAAATGATGTCTATTAATATGTCCACGAACGAGAATTCAGGAAATCCTTCTATTCCAAGAATAACATTGATTTTTCGGATTGCATTAAAGGATAATGATTTACCGTGTGGGTTATTTGCTAAAAATTGTCCCATAGAATAACCAGAGTATTTTTTTATTAATTTTTGCTGTTCCTCATGGTCACTGTTTCTATATAATTCGATAAAGGGGCTGGTTGCTTCAAGGAATAATTCTGAAGCCGTTTTTCCCCTTTCCTCTTCTGGTAATGGATACTGTAGAATGTCTGGATTTTTTTCGTATTGCTCCCTTGTTGTGAGGATATTGTTTACTAATAATAAATCTCTTGGGGAACTATTAATGAATTCTTCATAAGCCAGGTTGAATTTTCGAATATACTCGAACACTAACTTGTGGTTATCGGGAATCCTCATGGCACCCAGCTCCATATAATTACCGGGGGTGAATGGCTTGCGAACTGAATATATCCTGCCCCCAATTCGTTTATTTCCTTCTAATATCGTTACGTCATGCCCGGCTTTTTTCAGTAAAGAAGCTGCGACTAAACCACTCATTCCTGCTCCAACGATTATCACTTTTTTAGAATTAGATAGTTTTAATCCATTCCGGATAATGGCCAGCATGTCATCTGGATAGTTCAATTTGGAGGGGTCATCTCTTGAAAGTTGATTTACCATCTCATCACCCACCTCCCTTTTTCTTACATCATATGACGTCAAGAAAGGAGGTATACGTATGATTTCTGTACCAAAAAGCTCATTTCCAGTCATTTTCAGAACAAACGTTTCTATTTATACGTTTATGTGTTATACTTAAGTTTAATTGGGTCTACGAGACTGTATTTAACCAATTCCTCGAGCAAGTAGAAGGGAGACATGTTATATGTCGCTAGAAAATATCGTAACCATGCTCATGACTCTTAAGGAATTCAAGGATAGTGAGATCGTTCATACGATATCAAGTTATGATCACTCACCTGTTATGACTGTTACCTACCTGTTGGATACGGATTGCTTTCAAATCACCTATATGGATTCAATGAAAGTGGAAGAGTTTACAGACATCAACCTTTTGGCTACAACCATAGAAAGTGTTGTTCTTCTCGAACCTTCAAGATAAGATTATAAAATGGAGTGCCATTGCGTAAATCGTAATGGCACTCTTTGTACCTGGATTCTGTTTCTATAGATACAAAGGAGGGGCACTATGTCATTACATTCACTGCCTTATATTCGAAAGGTCTCACTTCATAGCGAAAACGTTCCTTCCTTTCATTCGTATCCTTTTCATATTCCGAGTATTCGGAACCTGACAGGTCTCTCCTTTCACCCCAATGTTACATTTATTGTGGGGGAAAACGGGATGGGAAAATCAACTCTTCTTGAAGCCATTGCAATGGCCATTGGTTTTAATCCTGAAGGAGGTACGCTGAACTTTACATTCTCCACGTACGATTCGTATTCGAATCTGGATAAATACTTGAGAATTGTGAGGGGAGTCGATCGACCTAAGGATGGTTTTTTCTTGAGGGCAGAAAGCTTTTACAATGTTGCGTCGAATATTGAGGAAATGGATCAGCAGCCCTCTTTTGGGCCACGAGTGATTGATTCTTTTGGAGGGAAATCCCTTCATGAGCAATCACACGGGGAAGCCTTTTTCTCAACCTTTATGAATCGTTTTCGAGGGAAAGGAATTTACATACTGGATGAGCCCGAAGCTGCACTCTCCCCCTTAAGGCAGTTATCCATGCTCTCTAGAATACA
The DNA here is from genome assembly GCF_059758515.1 of Rossellomorea sp. GQ25. Classification (NCBI taxonomy): domain Bacteria; kingdom Bacillati; phylum Bacillota; class Bacilli; order Caryophanales; family Bacillaceae; genus Rossellomorea; species Rossellomorea sp. GQ25. The sequence continues at coordinate 720,538 of NZ_JCAXEQ010000001.1, forward strand.
TGAACTTGTGAATGATGATTCCCAGTTCATTATTGCCACTCACTCACCTATTCTGATGGCATACCCTTCTTCTTCCCTCATTGAATTAACAGAAGAAGGTTTACAGAAGTCTTCATTGGAAGAAACGAGCCATTATAAGATTATGAAGCAATTTTTTAATGATCGGGAACGAATGATATATCATTTACTGAAAGAAGAAGACTGAATGTGGAAAGAAGATTTATTCATTACCGTTGTTGATCAATAAAGCATTCCTCTATTAAATAAAATGAGCATAAAACCAATCCCTGTTTTATGCTCATTTTCTTCTTTTTAAAAAGAAGGAAGTTCACTAAGATTATTTTCTTTTAAGCCGTCTGGTTCACTGCGAAGAACATCTCTGCCATACCGATGAATCACATCGACATGAGCCAGTTTTCCTGACTTTGCCTCTTCGAGTGCAGTGATATAATCCAGCTCTCTCCCACTTTCGGTTTTAAAAGCGATGAGATCGTCATCCGCATTTCGACGAACGGCTACAATCTGTTCTGCTCCAGTTGCAAGCTCCTGAGCCATTTCTACTTTTGCCTGAAATTTCCCTTGCTTCTTGTATTCTTCATAAATCTGTTCAAAGCTCTTCTTTTCCATCTGGTTCACCTCCCGAACATACGTTTAGTATTGACTCTGGAGTAAGGTATTATGATAAATAAATTCCAACATACATTGGTTCCTCTTCCAATCAAAATAAGAGTGCCTTCCATCAAGGCACTCCACTATCATCAGTTCAATTTCCCAAGAGTATCATTTAACACCATTTTTTGTTCATCCATTGCTTTTATCGTATTTTGGATGTTTCTATTAAAAACAGAAAGGATGCTTTGTCCATAGTTAGTCCCTGGCACTGCCCACTTTCCGTTCAATTCTGTCCAGTTTTTGGCACTCCCACGTATGACTAATGAAAAGCGGGGATCCACCAGTTGTTGTCCTTTTGGAATTGGGTTGGTCGATGCATAAGCGTACAGATGCTGAATATGAGCAAGAACCCCTTCTTCTGGAGTCTTAAATGATGCTCCGTCATTACCAGGACCGGTAGTACCAATTCCTGCATAGTTGTTTTGATTTGGTTTGACTTGTCCTGTGAACCTGAAATAGTTGGTTTCATGTATGGCTTGAGAGTAAGCTACGTCTCCTCTAATTCCATAAAGATTCCCGTAAAAGAGATAGAATTTGCCTAAAAGTGGAGCATCCCGATTAATCGTTCTCGCAAAGTCATCTAGTTGTTCAGCTCGTAATACAGATGTACCCAGGATTGAATACTGTATTCCCGGTGGCTGAGGAGGCTGTGTCGGTTTTGGCGGATCAGTCGGAGACGGTACAGGGGGCTTGGGGTTATCATTGTCAACTCTTACTAAAATAAATGTTTCAATACCCATTTTTTTCAGGTTGGCCACTTGGTTTTCTGCGTTCACCCTTTCTGTAAAAGCACCGGTTTGGACCCTGTAATACGTTCTATCCAAGACCACCACAGTATCAATGAATGATTTCATTCCTTTTCTTTTTAATTCATTTACTCGATCTTCAGCATTTACACGCTTCGTAAATGAACCAGCAATCACTTTAAAAAGTTCTTTCTCATTCACAATTTTTGCAGGTAAACCTAAAGCCTTTGCAACGCCCCTTGCGATAGCCACTCCTACAGTGTTTCTAAATTTAGCGTTGTTCAATAACGCAATATCTTTTGGATGATCAATAAATAGGACCTCTAATAGAAGTGAAGACATGCTTGTTTCACGTAATACATGAAAATTGGCTCTCTTTTTCCCTCTATCATTACCGTTATAAGATGATTTAATAGCTGCCGACACTTCATCGTGAATGATTCTCTGATAGGTAATAGTCTTGGAAGGAACACTGCCATTATACACATAGCTCTCAAACCCGGTTCCACCTCCAGCATTATGATGGATGGACAAGTAGAAATCAGGTTTAGTTCGGTTGGCTAAGTTTGACCTTTCCGTTAAAGATAGCGTTTCATTTCCAGTTCTCGTCATCAAAATATTCACATTGTAATTTTGCAACAAAAAGTCTCTTACAATATGGGCCGTTAAGAGATTGAAGGTTTTCTCCTCATTCCCATTGTAAACAGCACCTGGATCAGTACCTCCATGACCAGGATCAATCATTATAGTTTTCAATATTATTTCCTCCTAAGAGTAAGACATATAGTACTATATTCACACATGGACAAGCCTGCTTGGACTTTTCCTGCTTGCGCCTATTGTACATTACGAAAAAATGTTCCCAGTAGAGAAGGGAACATTTTTAATGCACGATTCTATATTTATGGAGGAAACATTCTTATGGGTTTTATTTCATTCTATTTCTGTAAACTCGTTATTATTCATCATCATTGTTTCAATTGATCGGCGGAGTTTCACACTGGTGCTCGCTTCATTTTTTTCAGTATGAACTGTTGATCTTATAACCATTGTTCTCTTACTGAGCAAGGGGTCGAAGAGTAACCCCAAACTGTGCAACGTACATATTTGAGAGGGAAGGAGATCCCAAGTCAAACTTGAAATGAGTTACTGGTGGACTGATAAAAAGATACCCTAGTAATTTTCTTGCCAATGCATCACCTCCATAGAATACTTTATGTCGAAAGTGATCGGAAGGTGAGGACAAGCAACGAGTTTTTATGAAAATAGGACAGCCTTTTTTCAAAAAATGGATCATTTTCTAAGTTTTATGGCATCCCTCAAAAAAGAGAGAAGTTCGACGCCATACTACACCTCCCGTCCACATTCAGCGTATAGGTTATTGTCATCTCTTCACCGCCAAGATAATAGGTGACATCTACTCTTTCTCCGATTTCTATTTCAAATATATCAACACATTTTACCAATTAGGTTTCTATGAGTGAATGTGGAAAAGAAGCGAATAGTAAGAGGCGAAAGCTAAATGAATGGAGGAGTTTTAGTGAAAAAGATTGGAATTCTTGTGGTGGGTGTAATGATGATAATACTTTCTTTCATACCTGTACTCAGTACTTCAGCTGAAGCTTGCAGGCTGAATGTGTAAGTGAAGCCAGCGTGATAGCAAAAGAAGACATGAGAATTTTATGGAACGATCATGTTATCTATACCAGGAACTATATTATTAGCGCCGTTGATGGATTAGAAGATCAGGATGTGGTTCTTGCACGATTGCTTCAAAATCAGAAAGACATCGGGAACGCAATCAAACCTTATTACGGTGAAGAGGCTGGGAATAAGCTGGCTGATTTGTTGACCGAGCATATTGTATTGGCGGGAAAAATCGTTGATGCTGCTAAAAATGGAAAGCAAGCAGAGGTGGAGAAATTAAACAAAGAATGGTATCGTAATGCAGATGACATTGCAGGATTCTTAGCAAAAGCAAATCCATACTGGTCTGAAAATGCGCTAAAAGACCTGTTATACATGCACTTGCAATTCGTCACCGATGAAGCAGTCGCCCGAATCAAGAAAGACTGGAAAGGAAACATTACAAGCTTTGATAAAGGGAAAGCCCATATTCTTCACCTGTCTGATGCCCTATCAGGTGGAATTGTGAAGCAGTTTCCGGAGAAGTTCTAATTGTTTCAGTGCTAGGATGATTCGAGCCATCCTAGCTTTTCTTATTCTTCAATACCGACTCTGTCACTTCTTCTTTCAAGCAGTATCACATCCCGCCAGGCTCCATCTAGTCTCCCAATCCTTTTTCTTATGCCTACCTCACGAAAACCATATTTCTTATGAAGGTGAATACTCGTAAGGTTCTCTGGAAAAACCCCTGACTGTAAGGTCCAAATATCATGTTCCTCACTTTGTTCAATTAAAGACTTCATGAGAGCGCTCCCAATACCTTTTCTGTTATATTTCTGACTGACATACACTCTGACTTCAGCGACACCTGCATACACACATCTACTTGAGATGGGACTCAGGGCGGCCCAGCCAACTATTTGATTTTCGAGGATCGCTACCATCCAACAATCATTTAGATGTGTTTTGTTCCAATCTTCCCAAGAAGGTACTTCTTTTTGGAAAGTCGCGTTTCCTGTATTGATCCCCTCTAAATAAATGTTACTGACTTGTTCCCAAGCTGATGGGAGCATGGCTTGTATTTTCATCTTTTCACCCTTTTCAAAAAGGTAGTTGACCATTTTATAGTGAATAAAAGCAAATAATACCTCTCAGTACGAATAAATAATGTAGTTCGTTAAGGTACAACCTTTGAGAACAACCTATATTTTTGAAACAGATTACCTCCTATCTTCCAAGTCTATCTCCTTGATGATACGGGCAGGATTTCCACCAACCACTACATTAGAAGGGACATCCTTTGTCACTACTGCACCTGATGCAATGACGACATTATTACCAATCGTCACTCCGGGATTAATAATCGCGCCTCCGCCAATCCAGCAGTTGTCTCCTATTGTGACAGGCTTCCCAAATTCCTGCCCTTTGTTTCGCTCAATCGGATTCACTGGGTGAGTCGCTGTGTAAATATGGACACCAGGTGCTAGCATGCAATTTTCACCGAAGCGAACTTCGCAAACATCAAGAATCACACAATCAAAATTGGCAAAGAAATGGTTTCCTACGTAAATGTTATAACCATAATCACATCTGAAGTTAGGCTCTAAATAAACGCTTTGCCCAGTAGATCCGAATAGTCTCTTAATAACAGCCATTCTCTCATCGCCTTCTTCTTCGGTGGTCAGATTCAGCATTCGTGTTAAATAACGGGCTTGTTTTCTCTCTTCCATCAATTGCGGTTCCCATGGTTCGTAAAGTTCACCGTCCAGCATTTTCTGTTTTTCAGTTTTCATTTATCTGCCTCCATTATATGTAGTAAGATTACTATTTTTCTATTCTCTCTTTATGTTTCTGTTTAGGCAGGATACTTTGTAGAGAGCCCTGACATTATTCATCACTCTTCGGTAAATTCAACTGCCATGAGACACCGAACCGGTCCTCAACCCAGGCGAATTTTTCACTAAAGGAAGACTCCTCCAAGGGCATCAACACAGTTCCGTTTAAAGATAATTTATCATATACACGTTCGATTTCTTCTTCCGAATCACATGCTACGAACAAAGACATGGCAGGAGAAAATGGATGATCGTTTCGATTTATATTATCGATTGCCATATAGGTTTGTCCTTTTAAAGTGAATGTCGCATGCAAAACAGTTCCATCTTCGTGATGTATCACACTAACAATTCCGGAATCATCAAAAATCGATGTATAAAAACTCATTGCCGCTTCTGCTTTTCCGTTGAACATAAAAAATGTTGTGATGCTTTGATCTTGGTTCATTTAAACCTTCACTCCTTTTTATCCTCTAGATAACTAATTCGATGAAAAACAAGATACTCCTATTTCAAAAAGAAAAAATAATGTCACCAACAGGGGAGAAATAGCAAATCACAAAATATAATTTCCACTAAACACTCTGGATCCTATATGAAAAAGTCGGTTCTAATGTGAAATGGACTTATACAGTTTCCTCCGTATGTGGTCGTACTCTCAAATAAAAAAGCTCCATTCCCACAATAGCTCTTATTCCTCCCCGGCAAAAATATTCCTCCAAAAATGATATGAAACAAATGGAACACCCCACTTTATTTGACACTGGACCATATGAAATCGAATTGATTTAGCATGCTACATTAATATACCAGAAGAGTGGCTCTTCTGGTTCGGGTCTGCCTGAGCAGAGAATGAATTTCTTAATCGGACCTTTGAATATTGGCTTGCCATGATCTATGGTAAATGTTGTTGGATTACCTTCTTCATCCATTGAGACTGTGTATAAACAAACCGGCTGTATAATAGCGTATCGTTTTAATTGTAATGATAATAAATAAAGCTGCAAATATGGATTGTTCGGTCCTGAATATGGTAGAGGGTAGTAGGAGATCAGTAAATTCTTCATGATCACTTTCCTTCTAGAATCTGATGCTATTTAATCGGGACCCATTTTCCAACAGATATTGATGGAGCTTCTGATGATAATGATGTTTAATAATGGATACCTCACTCTTCAATTTGTCAGAATGTTTACTCGTTCCCGACTCAGGGTGTGATCTATACTTCAATAAAACCTCATCCAAATAATATATGACATACCCATTGATTAACATCCTGTTCCACATCTCATAATCTTGCGTGAATTTAAGATCTGGCCTGAAATAACCTATATCCCTAAACACATCCTTATGAACCATGATAGAGCACCCATTGACGGGATTGATCGTCATAAAGGTATGGTAGATTTCTTCTGCATTGGTAAATCTCTTCCCAATGAAGGGGAGCAATACTTCATTAGCCTGGTTAATAACATCATAATTGTGAAAGCTTGCCTTCGCCCCCCTTCGTAACATATAATCCAATTGCCTCTCTACCTTCAGATGATCGAAATAGTCATCTGAACTCAACCAAGCGATATATTCTCCACTCGCTCTCTTTATTCCTTCATTTATAGCGGTTGCCGTTCCACCATTTTCTTTTCTAAAGTAGGTAATTTGATTTAAAAAGGGGGTTAGCCTCTCAACTTCTTCCGTTGATCCATCATCAATTACAACTACTTCAATACTTGAATAGGATTGATTTAATGCACTACGAATCGCTTGATCGACATAGGAACAATTATAAAAAGGTATAACAATAGATACAGTAGGTTTCAAGAAAACTCCTCCAGTGCTGCCTTAGACAAGACGTGATTACTATAGACTATTCACTTTCCCGTTTTATGCTTAGACGGATGAGCATAAAGTGGGTATTATATTCAAAAAAAAGAACTAAACCATAAGCGGTTTAGTCCTTTCTTTTAAGTCTGTGCTATTCTTTAATCAACTCATTCTCAACAAGCCAGTCATGAGCCACAACGGATACACTATTCCCTTCGATATCCACTTTGTAATTCAGTTCACGCATAATATCACTGTTAAGTTTATCAGCTAATTTTGCGGTAATATCTTTGATTTCCGGATATGTTTCATAAACGTTTTTATTTATACTAACCGCTGCCCGGTACGGCGGGAAGAATTTCTTATCATCCTTCAACGTTACCAAGTCATAATCTACAATCGTTGCATCTGTCTCAAAGGCAACCGAAACATCGACTTGGCTGTTATTCAATGCCCTTTGCGTCAGACCAAGATCCATCTGTTTGATCTGTCCGGAACCGAATTTGAAACCGTACAATTCCTCTACTCCTGGAAGACCATCCGGACGATTCGCAAATTCTGCGTCCGACGCCATTGTTAATTCGCCAGGATTTTCATTTACATATTCAGCCAGATCACTGATGGATTCAATACCCAATTCCTTTGCCTTATCCTGATTCATGACTAGTGCGTAAGTATTATTCACATTGGACATATTCATCCAATGAATGTCCCTTTTTGCATCAAGCTCTTTCACTTTTTGAAAAGCTTTCTCAGGGTCTGACATCGGTTCTTGCCCCATATATGTAATGAGAGCAGTCCCAGTGTACTCCCACATCATATCCACCTGCTCATTTTCCAATGCTTTACGAACAACCGTACTTCCCAGGTTGTTCATTTGTTTTACTTTAAAACCCTCTTCTTTTAATAAAAAGGCGGTCATCTCAGAAAGAAGGTATTGCTCCGTAAAATTCTTCCCCCCCACGGATATTTGTTTGCCTCCTATTCCTACGTTCGAACAGGCGCTTAGCATAAGAGTCAGGATGAGAATCCCTATCCACTTTGAATTCCGTTTCACGATCGTCACCTCCTGATTATGAATTACATATCTAATGTTTGTTTTGTCCCTTTTGGAACGACGATTTTCTCAACCAATCGCAGTAGTAAATCTACCATAATCGCTAGAATTGTAACAGGTATGGCCCCTGATATTAAATATCCATTATCGAACAATTGAATACCTGTAAAAATCCATACGCCTAATCCCCCACCACCGACGACATAGGCAAGGGCAGCTGTTCCTATATTCAGCACGACCGCCGTTCGGATTCCAGCCAGGATTGAGTATGCTGCATTCGGCAGTTCAATGCGGAAAAGGATTTGATAAGGTTTCATTCCCATCCCTCTGGCTGCATCAATGAGGTTCTCATCTATTGAATCAATCCCAGCAACCGTATTTCGGTAAATCGGTAAAAGAGAATATATAAACAGTGCAAAAATGGCTGTTTTAAAACCGATTCCTAAAATACTGATCATAAGTGCAAGAACCGCTAGACTCGGAATCGTTTGACCAAAATTGACTGTATTCGACACGATCCACTCTGCTCGTCTGAACTGCTTTCGTGTAATCAATATTCCAGCTGGTATCGCTACTATAAGTGCTAATAAGGAAGAAACAAACACAAGCTGCATATGCTGCTTTAATAAAAGTAGAAACGTCTTCGATTGACTGAACATATAGTCGAAATATTGATTTTTAATAGCCCAGGCAAAGAAAAGGATGACCAGTGCATAGACGAAATACCGAACGATATTACTGACAACCTTTTTCGTATTCACAGAATCATCCTTTCTGAACTACGTTCGTTTTTCCTTTAATCTCGTAATGAAGGTATTTCTGTACAAGGTCAATCGTAATGGCCCCTTGTTTATTACCTGCGTCATCCGTCACGATGACCTGGTCTGCTTCCTGATTTAAAAGCATCGACAACGTATTTCGAAGATCATGACGAATATTGATCGTTTTCGTATCAGGAATGGATTCATCAAAGTTCGCTAAGCCTATGATGTTCTTTAAATTTTCAATCGTATGTAAACTTAAACTTTTAATGGCACGATCTTTACCAAAGAACTCATAAACAAAATCACTTTTAGGACGTACGAGCATTTCTGATGGAGTGTCGTACTGCATGATTTCTCCTCCACGCAATAGAACAATCTTGTCAGCCATTTTAATCGCTTCATCGATATCATGACTCACAAACAGAATCGTTTTCTTCACTTCACGTTGAATTTGCAGGAATTCATCCTGTATCTTCTCACGAATGATTGGGTCAAGTGCCCCAAACGGTTCGTCCATCAACATAACGGGAGGATCTGCTGCCAGCGCACGAATAACACCAATTCTCTGCTGCTGTCCTCCGGATAATTCATGTGGATATCTCTTACCGAATTTTTTTCCGCTAAGACCGATCATTTCCATCAACATATTGAACCGCTCTTTCTTTTCCTTCTTACCCCAGCCTAGCATATCGGGAACAATCATAACGTTTTCCTCAATCGTCATATTAGGGAACAGTCCGTTACTCTGAATAACGTACCCGATTTTTCTACGCAATTCAATTTGATTCAAGTCCATTGAGTCCTGCCCGTCGATGATGATTTTCCCATCTGTAATCGATTCCAGACGGTTTACCATTCGTAATAAGGTGGTTTTCCCGCACCCGGATGGCCCTAATAAAACTACAATGTCACCCTTCTCAACGGTAAAGTCTACACCTTTAACCGCTGTCACATCACCTTCGTAAGTCTTCGTTGTATGATCAAATGTAATCATCCCTTCACCTCTTCCACTTTATGCAATGCTTTTTGGTGTGTAGCGTTTTTGAATCCATAAAAGGATTGCATCTGCAATCATCGCCAATATCGCGACCGCTACAGATCCACTAATAATTAAATAATTGTCTCCTCTGGAAATTCCTTGAGTAATAAGGACTCCGAGGCCACCAGCTCCTATATATGCTGCGATTACACCGATTCCTATGTTTAAGACGACTGCTGTTCTGATCCCCGCCATGATGACAGGAAATGCATTGGGAATTTCAACCCGCAGCAGACGTTGATGAGTCTTCATCCCAACTCCCTTCGCCGCATCACGCATCTCAGGACTCACATTTCGAATCGCTGTATATGTATTCCGTATAATAGGAAGCTGCGAATAGAGAACCAATGCCACGAAGGCCGGAACAAATCCTATTCCCTGATTGATGATGGAAAAGATCGGAATCATCACCCCAAACAAGGCAATACTTGGAATGGTCAGCATTACCGACGCAATCTGCAACACCGTCTCCGCCAAATAATCATTGGTCGTTAAATATATCCCTAAAGGTATCCCGATTAAAAGGGCAACTATAATCGCAAGTCCGACAAGCACTGCATGCTCAATCGTCAAATCAAGAATTCGAGGTGCATTAACCTCCAGAAACTTCATCCATTTCTCCACAGTTACACCCTCCTTTATGTATGTATTTTTGGACAAAACAAAAGCCGTCCAGGATCAAATCTAGTCCTGACGACCCACGGATTTAGTATAACCGTATAATTGCGCCAACATTCCTTTACCCTGTTTGTCGAATTTCAAAACATCATGTCGGAAAATAGTGGTGGGAGAGGGTTAAGTTTGGACTGTGAATTTTGTTGGATTAGCAGGTGTAATGAAGGGTGTGGAGGGTTTGTGATATCTCTAATTGTTTAGTCTTTTTGGGATCATATTATAGTTTTTTTCGAAATGAATTGGTATTTTGGATGGTTTCCGTGAATTTTTTAGTGAAAAGGATTGAGAAACGGCGATATTTCAAATATAACGGCGAAACGGTCTATTCAACCCCAAATTGCTAATATCTGATTCTTATTGAATTTCATTTATTTCCATATTCAACACGAGAACCCCCTTACCAAATCACGTCCAACCAAAAAAACGACTCCTATACCAGAGTCAGCCATCCAATCTCTTCAATTCAACTGTATCCAACAATTCCACTTCTACCTGTTCACCACTATCAAAACAATAAAATCTCTCTACGTGCCATAAATCTCTTCGTCTTGCATATCCGTTTATCTCTGTCCATTCATGCATGTCACGATATGCATCTCTAATTCCATGGTTCGTCCCTTGATAAAAGGTACTTACATAGGTTTGGGGTGGAATCGTTAATGACACCATTCCAGGGGGAGCAACTTCAATCTTCACCACCTCCATCCCTACCCAGTATCCATCCAAATCGGCAGTAGTGTCCTCTGCTACGAACGCACCAAGTTGAACCTGCTTATTTACAAGATGTTGAATCTCATCGACCCTTTCTTTCAACTTAGCAGCAGCTTTTGGGATCTCAATGATGTACCGTTCACCTGGACATACGACTCGAAAACCTACTAAGTTCAATCCACCAATTTCCTTCACTTTTATTTTATGCGTAATCATATCATTATACCTCCTTAATTGATGATCTCTAACACATTTCCATCTGGATCAACAGCATAGCAAATAGTATTCACTGCATTTCTCGAGACACTATAATACTTGGTTTCTAGTAGGCGATAATACTGAAATAATCGTAAGGTATTTGATTCTTTAATGGAGTTTGTTATTTCACAAAGGATTTTTTTATCTGAATTTGCATAAGGTAGATCCTTCACTATTCTATTCCTGGCTCGATGAAGAGCGGTCTTCACGGATGTATCGCTGATTCGAAGCATTGAATGAGTAGCCAAACACGTCTTTCAATGTGAGAAGCATAGCTTGCTTAAGGGGTAACTGTGTAAATAGACACTCCAACAGAGAGTCATATTCTATAAAGTCATGTGATTCGAAATGATACTCTTCCTGAAAATAAATCACTTCTTTCCTTTTCCTTTTCCCATCAATAAAAAGGTTTTTGGCGATGGTATAGAGAAAGGACATGGAAAAGTTTCGTTCGGGTTCTGATTTCTTCAATTTGTACGTTTTCAAAAGAGTCTCCTGAACAAGGTCTTCTGCTCTGGAGTAGAACCAGAGAGCTTAACACAATACTTATATAGTTTTAGAATCGTATTTTCCAGTTCCTCAAAAATCAACATTTTCTTCCTTTCAAAAAAATTTAAAAACATGTGTAACTTTTATTCTAGTATAATCGTTATACCAATGAATTCCAAATAGAAGGAGTGAGTGTTTTGTTTAAAGTAGGTAGTGTATTTATTCCGGTGACGGATATGGAGAAATCGATGAAATGGTATGTAAAGCATTTAGGTGTAAGAAAAATCGAAACTTGGGATGGTGGTGCGGGATATTATTTTCCTAATAGTGACACTCAATTAGGATTGGTTCAAGTGGATTCCCCTCAGCCTACTGAATTTGTCATCAGTGGGAAAAAGAAAAATGTGTACTTTAATTTCTTGGTAGAAGACATTGAAGAGGTTCATAAGGAGCTAAAGAACTCTGGAGTTGTCACTTCTGAAATTGAAGACTATGGAGGAATGAAAGGATTTGAATTCTTCGATTTGGATAATAATCCATTTAGCGTAGTGGATGAAGTTGAAGATTCTCCTTTCCACCGGGACCAGGTAAGAAAATCCCAGTATAAATAGGTCGAAAAAAAGCTGACTCCCATGATTGGAGTCAGCTTTTCTATTACTATAAACCAGGTCTATATGCCGTTTCTGGAATATCTTCATATTCTTCTGGATTGAGGTCATCAATACTGTCATTAGCCACACCGCTAATAATTGAATTTAATCCCGTCTCAACTGCTTTCACTAATTGACCTTTTTTCTTTTGTCCCAGAGTCCATGTTTGTCCTCTTACTTCGAACAGCACAGTACCGCTACCATTAAGGGCGAATGACCCAAGGGCTGTCCCTGGAAGATCTAAGTTTTGCTGATACAAGGTAATGTTATTAAACGGTGAATTTCCAATTGATTGTAATGCATTATACGCTGCAACATTTAACTGCCTGGAATAATCATATCGATAGTTCTCAGCGTACTCTGCATAATCACTTCCTTCAGGTGAACTAGGATCTGGAACAAACTGGCCTGATAGAGACATGGTTACAATATCATCTGTCCCCTCGACGTAATATTGACCTTGATGATGCAAGTCAATAAATGTATCTACGTTCCCAAATTCCTCTCTCAAACTCTTATAAACATCTCTAACTGTCTGGGATTCAGGTGTAATATACCAACCAGGTTGATCTGAACTTCCAGGGAAATCAGCAGGTTGAGCGGTATAATTCAAATTCGGATTAAAGTCACGATTTACGTCAAATCCAGGGCGTTCACTATAATCAACATCTTGAAGAGTCCTAGTGTAATAATTCCAGGAGGGCGGCGCTCCTGCTAATGAAGGAAACTTTTCAACAACCTCACTCCATGTCATATCATTCGCACGTCGATTCAATTCACTTGCATCAGGATTCATCATAGGGAGAACGACAAGTGTAATTTCTTCACGAATGTTCTCTGCCTCTGGTGAATTACTCGACCCCAGGTACTGAAGAATATTCAGAAGGGCTTCCGTTCCTGTTTTTTCATTCCCGTGGATTTCACTTTGAATCATCACTACGCGGTCTCCGGTCCCTACCCTCGCTTTATATATCTCTAATCCATTATGAGAACGACCTGCCACATCCAGCGTCACTCTACCTTGGCTTGTCTGTACAATTTTTTGTAAAGCCTTCGTTAATTCTGCATGATCAGTAAAACCGGAGATTGGTAAATTTGACTGGTCATTTGTTAAATTTCCATTCGGTGAACTGGACGCTAAGCTTGTTGATACCATGCTAGTACAAAGAAGAATAGCTGCTAAACCTGAGACTACTTTTTTCTTTTTCATAAATATATTCCCTCCCATTTGTTTCGGTACCCTAAACAATTTCTGCCTTTACGTGAAGATCACCTTCAACATTACGTAAAACAGGAAATATTGAGGAGAAGAAATATAGACTTATATATCTAAAGGTGTAGAATATTAAGAAAATAGCAATTTGAATTTAAGTCTATTTATCTATCGAGGTGTGCTCACCTTTAACGATGAAACAAGGTGTATAAAAATCCAGGCACCCCAGCTCTCCCAAAGCCCCCTTCAAATCAATGACAAAAAAAAGCTCCTTCCCTATTCACTCTCAGGAAGGAGTTGCATCTCTAACTCTATAGCTTCATTTTTCAAATTCTCTTCATCCGTCATCAATCTGAATAATCCTCTTATAATCAGTTCGTCTTGATTTGATTGGCGGCATTCTTCTGAAATCCGATTGGCAATATTTAAGTAATACTTAACATGTTCTTCACTCAACCCGTTTATTTTTTCATACAAACTCTTCCAGGCACTCTCCCTCTTTTCAAATGAAATAAAGGCTCCTTCCCGGTCCATGCTTACTGAGAATGATTTCATCATGTCATCATCCAATAAAGGTTTGCTTTCCCCTTTAAGAAAATCCCGGGCCAGCAGATAAATCTGTCGCACCAGATGCTTCCCAAGAGTAGTGGGATCCAATGCATCATCAGTAGAAATCAGGAGCATCATATACGATGAATAAATAGATTGGGTCATCCACATGAGGTCCCATTTGTAGGGCCTGATCCCTCTTCCGAATACTTCCAATAGATTATGTTCGAGCCAGCTAAACAACCGCCCCCTCATACGGTGCTCCATTGAAGCCAATTTCTCACTGTTCTTTGCAGACTCTCCCCTCATGTGCATTTTCATATAGGACTTATATTCAAGTATCCCCTCAAATTGCACTTGAAACTGTTTTGCGAATCGCTCCAGAGGTGGTAAATTCCCATCTAGTCCGACGACGAAAGCACGTTCGAAGACAAGTTGCTGATAATGTTCATAAATCGATATGATTAAATCTTCTTTTGATTGAAAAAATGAGTATAGGGAGCCTTTTGAAATGCCCACGCTTTCGGCGATTTGTTGCATGGACGTTTGATTATATCCGTGTTCTGCAAAGAGCTCTACGGCTGATTCGAGTATTGATTTACGTTTATCCAATTTCTACACCTCTATATCCAGAGAAAATTCACTCTATCATTTTAACCATACTCTCCCAAAAATAGAAGAGCATTATTTCTTGACTACAGAAAAAATACATGTAAAATGACTAGAGAGTCAACTGATTAATGACTGTTATATCAGTAAATATTCAAGTTATATAAAAACATTTGACCCAGTAGTCAAATTATTATCAAAGGAGGATAACATTATGTTGAAAGCGATTTTAAACCGTTCCAAAATCACGCTGATTTTCGTCTTGTTGTTTGTGATTATCGGTTTTTTAACATTCCTTCAATTACCACAGCGAGAAATCCCGGAAACAAGCGTAAACATCGGAACGGTCAGCACCGTATATCCGGGTGCAACCGTTGACTCTGTTGAGAGGACAGTAACCAATCCCATCGAATCTTCCCTCCAGTCAATTGATGGAATTAAAGAAATCAGCTCCTCCTCTTCAGCCGGTTTCTCTACTATTATTGTAGAGGTTGAAGATGGAGAAAACAAAAAAGAAGTGTTTGAAGATGTGCAACAAGCTGTCTCCGATGCATCCACCTCTTTTCCTGATGACGTATTCGATCCTGAAATGAACGAATCCACGGTAAAAATGCCTATTGTTTCCTATCACCTTACAAGTGATAACAAGGAATCCCTTCTCGCTCTTCATGAAGAAATGAATCGTTGGCAGGAAGAAGTCGATGAAATCACGGGGGTCTCCAGTGTAACGGTTAAAGGATTACCTGAAGAAGAAATTGTCATCGAATTAGAACAGGATAAACTAAAAGCGTCCGGACTCACTCCATCTACTGTCATGAATGCGATTAATGATGAATACTACCCCACACCACTAGGGAAGCAAGAAGTCGATAACGAAGTCGTTCAATTAACGGTTGATCATTATTCAACTCTTGATGAAATGAGAGAGCTTTTTGTTGGCAAGAACCCTCAAGGAGAATCGGTCTTTTTACAAGATATTGCAAACGTTGAAATTGCTCCTAAAGAGGTTAAAGATATAGTCACATTTGAAGGCAAGCCTTCCCTCTCCTTTACAGCATTTGTTCAGACAGGGGAAGATATCCCTTCTATAGCTGAGAAAGTAAGCAACAAAGTGGATGAACTGGTTCTGTCTCTTCCTTCCAATGTGGACCTTGTGCCCTATTACTCCCAGGCATCCATTGTAACGGATATTTTTGATGGTTTGTTTATATCCCTTGCCATTTCCGTTGTTGCCGTCATTTTAACAACCGCTTTGGGACTTACGGTATCTGGTGCATTTGTGGTTGCATTAGCGGTTCCGATTTCTGTCTTAATGGGGTTGATTCCACTGCCATTTTCCGGGGTTGACCTTAACCAAATTTCTGTCATTGGTGCCATCATCGCTCTCGGTATCCTTGTGGATGACTCGATTGTTGTGAATGACAATATTCAACGTCGCTACAAGCTTGGTGATCGTGCACTTATGGGGGCCGTAAATGGTGTCAAAGAGATCTGGGTTTCGATTGTGACCTCTTCTCTTGCCATTGTGTTCACGTTCCTTCCACTTATTTTTTTATCGGGCGGAAACGGAGCATTCATTAGAGCGTTGCCGACGGTATTAATTACAACCATTATCGCCTCTACACTCGTTGCTCTGATTTTTGTTCCGATCATGAGATACCTGCTTTATAGTAGGACAACGAAAAAAGTACCAGATGCACCCGGTTTTCTGGGAAAACCATTGAATAAACTGGCTGACTTTTATGCTGATACTGTTCTAAAGAAGTTTTCAAAGCGACCTTTCGTGGTATCTGCCATCGGCCTTGTCTTCACAACCGCCATCTTTGGTCTGATTGCTCTTACCCCATTTGAATTCTTCCCGTCAGCTGACCGTGAAGAAGTAACGGTGGATGTAACACTGCCAATCGGCACAACGATTGAAGAAACAGCGAGCACTTTAGAAGACATGGAACAACTTTTAAAAACAGACGAAGGTGTATATGAAACATCAGCGTTTGCAGGTACAGGACTACCTAACTTATTTAACAGCTCTCTTTCAAATTCCGGTCAAAATACAGGTCAATTGGTTGCTAGAGTTGATCGAGAAAACCAAACGGCCCAAGGTCTGATTGACGAATGGACTGATAAACTAAGAGAAGACAATCCTGATGCGAAGATCTTTATGGAAACGATCCAGCAAGGTCCGCCGGCAGGAGCTCCTGTTACAGTTACGGTTTCTGGTCCTGAGATGAATCAATTAATGGAACTTCGTGATACGATTTCATCTGAAATTGAAAAGCTGGATACTGATCTAGTCGTTGATAATGTCGGGGAAATGGAGCAAACGATTGAATATGTTCCTAACCGCGAGCTTCTCGAGGATAACGGGATTACGATCAACCACATCAGCCAACAGCTGCGATTGGCTACAGAAGGCATTCCGATGAAAGCCTTTGATAATGGTGTCACGAAACGTGATATGACATTGGTATTGAGAGGAAGTGATGAAGAAGTCGACCTGTCTTCTCTTGAGGTTCCTGTTGAAACAGCTAATTCTGCTGAACCACCGAAGCTGATTTCTCTTGATGAGCTAGTGACTCCTGAGAAGAAAGAAGATCTTCAATTCATCCCTCATAAAGACGGAGAGCGCGCAATCACGATTCGTGCCTTCCCTGAGAATGAGGAGAACTATAAAGAAAATGTTCAGGATATAGTGAAAGATGTACGAAAAAGTCTTGATGATAATGACTATTCGATTACACTTGGTGGAGAAAATGAAGCCCAGAATGACTTCTTTTCTGAAATCACCATCCTCTTTACGATCGTTATATTCTTAGTGTATTTAGTCATTGCCCTTCAATTTAATTCTTTATCACTACCGTTCTTAGTGCTTGTTGCGGTTTATCTTGCGATAGCAGGTGCGATTCTCGGGTTATTCGTTACTCAAACACCTATCAGCTTCCTTGCTGTCATGGGGATGGTGTCATTAACCGGTATTGTTGTGAGGAACTCAGTCGTTTTAATTGAGTTTATTGAACAGGGATTGAAGAACGGTATGGGCGTGAAAGAAGCTGTCGTGGAATCAGGGCGTAACCGTATTCGTCCAATTCTACTAACGGCACTCACATCGATTGTAGCACTTATACCAGTTGCAGTCAGCGGAGATGCCCTTTTTACACCACTTGCTGTTACCATTATTTCAGGTATCATGTTCTCAGCTGTATTAACGCTGATCATAGTTCCGATGATGTATCTTGTCTTCCACCGCTTTAGAAGAAGAAAGTGCGAAGCATAAGAATGGTCTAGAGGGGTGTCCATGTAACACCCCTCTTTTTCGTGATTTACGGAACAATGCACTTGAGAAATTATTCAAAATCAAGCATTATAGATAAGTATTTTATTTTAATCTTTACTGGAGGAACAATATGCCATCAAAAATCAATTCAAAAGCGATCCTCATTACTTTTATGATCGGTGCTTTTTTTGCCATATTAAATGAAACGTTGTTAAATATCGCCTTAACCGAATTAATGGCTGTATTTAACGTCGATGCTCCCACGGTTCAGTGGTTAGCAACAGGATTCATGCTCGTCATGGGTGTGCTGATGCCAATCTCCGCCCTGCTTATCCAATGGTTCACGACTCGTCAGATGTTTATTGGTGTGATGAGTGTGTTTCTTCTCGGCACGGTGATTGCTGCATGTGCCATGAATTTCCCTATGTTACTTGCTGGCCGGATGATTCAGGCGGTTGGGACCGGATTACTCATTCCTGTCATCATGAATGCCTTATTATTAATTTACCGACCGGAAGTCCGTGGTAAAATCATGGGTACGTTCGGACTGGTCATTATGTTTGCACCAGCGATCGGACCCACTCTTTCTGGTGTGATTGTCGACTTGTTAGGGTGGAGATGGTTATTCATTACGGTCATTCCCTTCGCCGTGTTCTCTATTCTATTCGCTCTAAAATATTTACAAAATGTCGGCGAAATCACTCGGCCAAGTGTGGATATCTTGTCCATTATCCTTTCTTCAATTGGTATAGGAGGAATTGTATACGGATTTAGTTCCGCGGGTGAAGAATCTGCTGGCTTTACGTCTCTGAAAATTATTGTGATTATTTCAATTGCGGTTATAAGCTTGATTCTATTCGTCTTACGTCAGTTAAGGCTTGATGAACCACTTCTCGATGTTCGTGTTTTCCGATATAAAAGCTATGCGAGAGGAGTATCGATCTTCGTCATTGTCATCATGGCTATGTTTGCATCCGAAATCGTCATGCCAATGTACTTACAAGGACCTCTCGGATATTCTGCAAAAGCAGCCGGATTATTATTACTTCCTGGGGCACTCTTAAATGGTCTGATGTCTCCAACGATGGGATCGTTATTCGATAAATACGGACCAAGAAAACTGATCATTCCAGGAACCTTAACTTTAGTCGGGGTTATGATTTTCTTTAGCACGATTAATCCATCTACACCAATCTGGTTATTCGTTCTTTTCTATATGGTTCTGATGCTATCCATTTCAGCAATCATGATGCCTGCACAAACGAATGGTTTAAATGAACTACCAAAGCATTTATATCCACATGGAACGGCCATTGCAAACACCCTGCAGCCAGTCGCAGGAGCTCTAGGTGTTTCAATTTTTGTCAGCATCATGACACAAAGTCAGGCTGGGTATATTGAAGGGCAAACGGGTGAGTTAACACAAGGAATCTTAAACAATGCTATGACCTACGGTGTACATCATGCTTATTGGTTTGCTCTTGCCCTAGCTGCTGTCGCTTTCCTTATTTCATTATTCATCCGAAAAGCTGTTGCTCCTGATTTTGATGGCGAAGGAGAAAAGGCTGGAAGTGAAAGTTAAGTTACGTAAACAAATTAACCTATTACCTAAAAAGCTCAGGTTCCTGAGCTTTTTTTTCAAAAGTGCTATTACTGTACGTTCACTTTTCTCAAAAGTAAAATGGATGATGAAACCACCCATGAGGAGGAACTTGTATGGATAATGAAATTAACATGATTGAGGACATCCGTTCTGACCTATTGAATAGTGTAAGCGATTTAACCAATGATGATTTAAACAAAATAATTGAAGAAGGTCGATGGACAATCATGCAAGTGCTGGATCATCTGTATCTAATGGAGAGATCGTTGACGAAAGCGATTGAATCAACGTTAGCTAAAGGTGAAGAGCAGGTAGTGCTATCGAAGCCGATTCACTATACGGTAGACCGAACGACGAAAGTAGATGCACCTCCATTTGTCGTCCCTACGGAAGAAAGCCTTACGTTTCAAGAAATGAAGGACAAACTGAATACTTCTCGTAAAGATCTTCTCAACTTTCTTCATACAACAAGCAAAGAAGAATTACAGAATAAGGCGTATCCTCATCCTATATTCGGACTTATCCGATTAGATGAATGGGTACCTTTTATTGGGTACCATGAGAAGAGGCATTTAGAGCAGATTGAAGAACTAAAAGCAAAATTATAAACCTATCGATTCAGGAGTTTCTCTCTAGTGGAGAAGCTCCTTTTATCCTCGTAACTATACTATCTATCACTAGATTACTTACTTTTATACATTCAAATCCCGCCTGTCAGAACAAATGTAGATACCGCCAGAACCCCTATCAAAACAATTGAAATCCCTACAAATATCAATTCCAAACCACCATCCACATTCTTCGCTCAAAGTATTTGAATGGTGTGAGGTAGTTCAAACCTTCGATTTTTTCGCTCAGGTCGATGGCAAAGGAAAGAATAAAGGTACACCCGTTTGCTAATGTGTGGATTTTCAAGGATTTTTTTGTTCTCATCCTCTTACTCTATATAGAAACATAATTACATAAAGACACACAACACACGAATCCCCCTCCAAACTTCAAACCTATACTAGATTTCAAAATGAAGCCACTCTCATCTTAAAAAAACGAGCATAAAACTCATGCTCATTTTACACTCGCCTATATACCTCACATTAATCTCGTTATAAACATGGTAGCAATCCCAAAATAGATCATAAGAGACAAGATATCGTTGATTGTAGTAATTAAAGGACCAGAAGCAACAGCAGGATCAACATTAAACTTGTATAGGATGAGCGGAATAATTGTACCTGCCAACGTCCCAATAATCAGAGTGATGAATAAGGAACTCCCTACTACTAGCCCTAATATGATATTTCCTTGCCAAACAAATGCAATGAGGGCAATCATCACTGCGCATGTCACTCCGATGATGATACCAACCGACAGCTCACGCATGATCAGCTTCAACACTTGTTGAAGGTCTAGGTCGTTTGAAACAAGCCCCCTTACGACTACAGCAAGTGATTGAGTTCCGGTATTACCCGTCATTCCAGCAATCATGGGCATAAAGAAAGCGAGTGCCACGACTTGCTCTAGTGTAGCAGAAAACATATTAATGATACTTCCTGAAACAAGCCCAATGAATAATAGCAAAATCAACCATGGCAATCGACGATAGGCGGCTATTAATGGTTTGGTGTTGAAGTCAATCGATTTTCCTGAAGCTGACAACTTTTCGATGTCTTCATTTGCTTCTTGAATGACCACATCGATAATATCATCAACAGTAATGACACCAGCCAATTTCCCATCTTCCTCAATGACCGGAATTGTAATGAAATCATACCGGCTAATCAATTTAGCTACTTCTTCCTGATCGGTATACACATCTACTTTTACCACTCTGCTGTACATAATCGTTTCAATTTTATCCTGTAGTTCCCCTAGTAATAAATCCTTGTAAGAAATAACGCCTATTAGCTTCTTTTCCTCATCGATAACATACAGATAGTTAAGATATTCAGCTAATTCGGCAAAATCCTTTAGTTTATCAACTGCCTCCCGGACTGTATAATGCTTCGGAATCCAAACGCAGCGGTTGTTCATTATTCTACCAGCCGTTTCTGGCGGGTAATTCATTAAGTTCATAACGACTTGAGATTCCTCTTGATTCATTTCTGACAAGAGTTCTTCAATCTTCTCAGGTTTAAGGTCGGTTAATAAGGTAGCCAGATTATCGTTTTCCATTAAGTCCAGGACTTTGGTTGATTTTTCAATCCCCAGCTTTTGTAACACCACTAGTTGAATTTCTTTATCAATTTCCTGAATGAATTCAGTTAATTGCTCTAACGGTAAAAATAATAGGAATTTGTTTTGATGTTTGGATGGCACATTTAAGTATTGCTGAGCTATGTCATAAGGCTGCAATTCTTCTATTATTTCAAGAAACGTATTTTTTTTACCGTCTTTAAGACTTTGAATAATGGCAAGCGTGATTTCGTTTTCAGTCATAGCCAACGTCATATGCTTACTCCTTGCTAAAAATACTTGTTTTCCATACACTCTTATTGTTTTTGTAAATGAATAAACTTATTTTCGTTCTATCAATGGGATTTTTTATAATTCTATTAGACCTTTTACAAGGAATAGTTTATTTATGATTCTTAAAAAATCAACAATATCTTTATCGAATGAAACTTTCTATTCTTTCCCATTTTCATCATGCTTATTATTAATTTATTCATATGATCAAACCCTCATGGTAAAATTCAGGCCGAGAATAAATATAAAAGGTTGCACTTCATTATAGAAGCTCCACCTTTATAATCCAACGTTTTAAACTGATAATATTTCTCTAAGCTCATCTTCCGTCAAGGAAGAAACGATTTTCTCATCAGGGTCGATCACCTCTTGAATGAGGTGTCTCTTTTTTTCTTGAAGCTCATTCATTTTTTCTTCAATGGTTCCGCGAGCGATGAGCTTGATCACTTGTACTTCATTTTTTTGCCCCATGCGGTGGGCTCGATCCGCTGCTTGCTCTTCGACAGCCGGATTCCACCATGTATCATAGAGGATGACGGTATCAGCGCTTGTTAAGTTGAGTCCCGTACCTCCAGCTTTCAATGAAATAAGGAACAGGTCGCGTTCGCCTTCATTAAATCTGTTGCACATGCCTACCCGCTCTTCAGAAGGCGTTGATCCATTAAGGTAAAAGAAGCTCTGTCCCTTTGCCGAAAGCTCTCTTCCGATGAACTCAAGCATTTTAGTAAACTGTGAAAAAATCAACACTCTTCTGCCTGAATGCCTTGATTCTTCCAAAATCTCCATGAGCTGAATGAATTTTGCTGATGCTCCCTGGTAGCCCTCTACAAATAAACCTGGATGACAACATATTTGTCGAAGCCTGGTTAAACCAGCCAGAATTTTGATTCTGTTTTTCCTCAAGGTATCTTTATCCAGGTGCTTAAGCGTATCGTGACGCAGTTTGGCTAAATAAGCAGCGTACAATTCCTTTTGAGGTGGCAGCAGTTCCGCCGATTCCATGATCTCCTGTTTTTCCGGAAGTTCTGATAAAACATCTTCCTTCATCCTTCGCAGGACAAACGGACGAATTCTTTTGGCAATATCTTTTTTTGTAAGGCGGCTGTAATCCTTAAGCCCTCGAAATAATCCCGGAAATACTACGTGAAAGATTGACCAAAGCTCTTCGAGAGAGTTCTCAACAGGGGTTCCCGTTAATGCGAAACGGTGATTGGCTTCAATCTTCTTTACGCTTCTTGCTGTTTGCGTTATCGGATTTTTGAACGCTTGAGCCTCATCATAAAACACACTGTGAAATTTCTGTTTCTCGTACCACTTGATGTCACTTCGAAGTAAAGGATAGGAAATGATGATCACATCGACATCCTTTAATCCATTCTGCTTCTTCATTCGTTCTGATTTATGTCCATCCAGTATCACTGCTTGTATTTCAGGAGCAAACTTCCTAAATTCACTTCGCCAGTTATACGTGAGAGACGAGGGACAAACAATCAGAGCCGGAAGTTTCTGCGTTCTAATCTCATCTAACTCCGAAACAAGAAAAGAAATGCTTTGGATGGTTTTCCCTAACCCCATATCGTCCGCTAAGATTCCGCCCAGACCATAAAAGGCCAGGGTTTTCATCCATCGATAGCCGTCTTTTTGATATTCTCTCAACAGTGTGTTCAAAGTTGGTGGTACTTTAAACTCCATACTGCCGGGATTCATGATATGTTGTAAGAACTCTTTATACGATTCCCCTAATTTAAACGTGTGGCTCGCATCAACTGAATCCAGGAGTTGAAGGCTTTGATGCAATGGAAGCTCAAGTCCCTTGATTAAATCATTTTTCTCCGCTTGTGACGTATGAAGAAATCGCTGAATGTCTTGAAATTCATTGGATTCCAGTGACAGAAGTGATCCGTTTCTCATCCGGTAATATTTACGTTTTTCTTCTAATGCCTGAAGAATCTCCATGATCTGTCGGTCAGGAATCCCATCCATTTCAAACTTGAATTCCAGCCAGTTCACTCGTTCTTTCTTCACCTTGACCCGAATCTTCGGACCATTATTCCCTTTAAAGACACGGTTTCTCACTGCTGTAGTTGCATAGATTTGGACAAACTTCTGAATCTTCGTCACACCATAGGTTAAAAACTCATACTCTAAATCCTCATTGTGTAAAAAGTAACCACCTTCTGTTTTTCCAAAAGAGAACTCTTCCATTAATTCAAGGATGGTATCTTCTTTTTCAACATCCCTGATTAACACAGAACTTGAAGGGGGCTCCCTATTTTCCAACGGGTAAATCACTACATGTTCGTAATGAAATTCAAGACCCGCCAGCAAGCGATTCTTCACTCGGTCAAGATACAGCTTTGCAACAAGCGGCGCCAATCCCAACCTTTTGGAAATTTCGTCCGAGATGGTGACCTTCCCCAATTTCTTTAAACCAATCGCTACTTTTTCTAGAAAGAAGCCTATCTGGGTTTGAGGGATGGGAATCGAATCTGTTCCTGATTTGATGAGAAGTCGCTTTAATTCGGAAAGACGCTTGCAATCCCTGGTGTGCAGTTGGGTCAATGTCCCTTCATAAAGAACGGCTTGATACTCATCCAGGACGACCATATTTTTCAATCCAGTTATGTGTAATCGATAGCTTCCGTTCTCATTTTGGCCAAATTGGAACTTCAATGGAAGCGGGGATTTCAATAGCTTGATCCCCTCTACTGTGTGCTGGCTTTGCTCTACTTTAACCCTTGTCGACTTTATAAGAAATGGTAAAAGCCGCTCCCATGATGAGGGTGGAATGAGCAATTGTTCACTATTGTTCACTTCAATTGAAGAGTATATTGTCTCTTCCTGGGCCACTTTAATCAGCTGTTGTATCACAGCATCGGTTTCGATTTCAAAGCAATGGAGTTGTTGATTGAAAATGAATGAGTCTGAAAGATGGAAGGGAACTCCTTCTTTGATGCTCTGTAGAAACCCTCTAACCTGTTGAACCATGATAGAGCGTATCGTTAATTCAATCCCGATCATAACTCCACCTGTTTTTAAGGTAACAGGTTTAATTAATATTTCACATTGCAGAACTTGTCTGTTTTCAAAATGCCTCTGGTGACCAGTGGATCGTATGGATTCATCCTGAAACAAGGTAAAAAATTCTTCTGTTACTTCCCTACCTTGGCTATTTCCTCTACGCTGCTCATAATGAATGGAGAGTAGGACAGCTGCGATATGTTGACAATCTTTAACAAACGATGCTAGTTTGGGACAGCTGCACTTTGCATGGATTACTCCATTAGCTTCTCCTGTAACGGTTACGTGGAAATCTTCCTCCCCCGTAACGGTCGCTTCACAATAATTGGAACTGAATTCGTCCATTTTGACTTTATTGGAACGGTAATAGCCCTCTCCCCTTTTGAAAGAAACGGTACCGCATCGTTCTTTTATAAGTTTTTGATGTATGACCTTCAAGTGTCTGGTTCCTTCCTGGAAATGTTGGTATGTATGCGAAGTTCCCTAATTGGATTTCTTCAATAATCTTATGATAACAACAATAGGCAAATTTAGAAACTGTACGACATCGATTACTATATTAATAGAAACGTATATTCGCGAGATGATCTACATAGACTATAAGGGAAGCGATCCGACAGAAAAAAACCGAACTATGAGGCCAGTCATAGTCCGGAAAAATCTTTTAGGAGCCCTCTACTTTTCAATATGATTCAACAATGAAATGATGAAACTTCCTGCTTGAAATATCAGCATGAAAATAAAGTAGTTCTCCACCACCCTCACCCCCTTCTAGAGGATCGCTGTGTAAAATATTTGTCCCCTGTTGATATGTATGAAGGATAGACTCAATTCATGCGTTTTTTTGTTGTGAATTGGATGTATGGTCAGAAGGAAGAACTCCCGGATTATCTTTTGCGGATAATCCGGGAGTTTTTTCATTAGTGGGAAGGTTTTTTGATGAATTTTCATTAGATGGGTCGTCATCTTGGTAAAATCGACTCTTTTGGTAAACTTTTTGAGAGCTGGATTGGCGTAAGAAAGATTTTATCGGCGATATTTTAAATATATCAGCGAAATCCACTTTATACCTCAACTGCATCTAAAATACCGCCTTTATTTATGAAAGTTATGCTTACATAATATTTTCTATTGCATACGGAGACTTTTTTATGTAAATTAGTCAAGTATGTTTAATAGGAGGTATCATCATGAATCAAACACAAAACACTCAACGAGTTCAAATAGCAACTGCCGATCCATCTGCTCTTGGACTTTTTGGATTAGCTATGGTTACCCTTGTAGCTTCTTCAGCGAAACTTGGATGGACGGATGGCGTTTCATTTGTATTACCATGGGCGATTTTCCTTGGTGGAATTGCACAGCTGATCGCATGCTTTGGAGATGCAAAACATAATAATACGTTCGGATCCACTGCATTTGGTGCATTCGGTTTATTTTGGCTTGGAGTCGGAACATCCTGGTTAATTTCATTCGGTGTGTTTGGAGAAGCAGCGGCATCTGCAGTTGATCCACACCAACTAGGGATTGCGTATATCGGCTACCTGATTTTCAGTATTTTTATGACCGTTGGTGCCATGGAAACACATAAGGTCTTATTCATTATTTTTGTTCTGATTGATTTCTTATTTATCGGCCTTTCGCTGTCTACACTTGGAATTGCACCTGAAGCCATGCATAAATTAGCGGCCATTTCTGAGTTATTTATTGCATTATTCAGCTTCTACGGCTCTGCTGCAAGTGTTTTGAACACCCACTTTGGGAGAGAAACACTTCCAGTAGGAAAGCCATTCGGGATATTTAAGTAAGCGAAAAAAGAGATAGATGAAATGCGCATCTATCTCTTTTTTTACATTTTTTCAAAATGGGAATCAAGATATCAAAATGAGGATCCTTTAAATCTCGATCACTGTGGTATCTTTCATGTTTGATGGGAACATCATCGAAGTATTCAAAGGTCGGTTCACTATAAGGTTGGTATTCGCTCTCTTTGAACCATTGATAAATACGATGATAGGTATGACCGATATCATCACCTTTTTTATTGTGAGTCATGAAATAACTCATAGATGGAATCGTGATCTCCTCCATATCTTCCGGAATCGCTTGATTTTCCCCTAATTCATAGGCTGGTAATGAAGAAAACCATCCGGTCGCACAGGAATTACACCTGAAATTGCGATTCACGAAAAGGAAAACGGACAATTATCTCAACTACCTATTGTTAAGGTACGCAATTTAGAATCTGCATTGAAGTATATTGGCTTTCATTTAACCGAAACGCCGACTCATTGATTTGAAAGAAGTTATTCGCAAACGCTCTTTACTACAATCCACACAAAAGAAGATGAAGCCCTGCGTTAGAAGACGAGGGCTTCAATTTTTCATTTTTGACAACATTCTTTTTTAATATTTTCATCTTTTACTTCAACCAACTTCACTTTACA
Source organism: Rossellomorea sp. GQ25 (assembly GCF_059758515.1). Lineage (NCBI taxonomy): Bacteria > Bacillati > Bacillota > Bacilli > Caryophanales > Bacillaceae > Rossellomorea > Rossellomorea sp. GQ25. Next base: position 748,063 of record NZ_JCAXEQ010000001.1, read on the forward strand.
GCAATCCTTCTTTTCTTTCTGACCAATCAAACTCTTTAACCAATTCATTTTTTTCACCTCCTTATATAAAGTAAAATAAGAATCCCGACATAGTAGACATGGTGAGTACAGAGCCAATGCATTTTGACTGCCTCCTTTATGTTAAATCAATTTTTTTTGATTAATTATCGGGAAAATCATACATCAAATTATTTTGATTAATAAATCAAAATTAACCAATTCGAATTGGTTTTATCTAAAATTCTCTTTCTCAAAATAACTACCTTTCTCTATATCGACTTTTTTTGATTAATAAATCATACCCTCATGCAAATTAATCACCTTCACCTTATCTCCGCCTAAACAAGCAGCAAAGTTGCTCAGATAACAAGTGATTCAATTCAGTGTGATTTAATGTATAGTAACTCCACGTGCCTCGCGTTTCTTTCAAGATCAACTCAGCGTCCATTAAAACCTTCAGATGGTAGGAAAGTTTAGATTGGGGTAAGTCTAATTTATCCGATAGGTCACATACGCACACTTCTCCCATTTCAGTAATTTGGTGCAGGATAAACAACCTTTTTTGATCTGCAAGTGCCTTGAATTTTTTTTCGTATTTACTGAAAGTTGAATCCAGTGATATATCTTTTAATGGAATTTGTTTGTTCATGGTATCTGCTCCTCTTAAATCAATTTTATTTGATATATCCTTACTATATGCAATATTTTCCATTTAGTCAACTAATAAATCAAAAATAGTTGATTTATTTATTTTTTAAAAATAGAAAGCCATCTATTCATGTTGATTAGACGACTTTCTTACGGAATCAATATTCACACTGTTCTCAGCTTTATAAACTTCCTCTTCCCTACCTGCACAATCAGTCCATCTTCAATCTCTACTTCTAATTGCATATCCAGAACCTTTTCTGAATTGATTCTAATTCCACCATTTTGAATCATTCGGCGTGCTTCACTCTTTGACCCTTGCATATTTAGCTCAACAAGTAAGTTGACAATGGGCACTCTCCTTTCACCTGTCCACTGTATCTCTGGAATGTCATCAGGCAGTGCGCCTTTTTGGAATACTTCCTTAAAATTGTTCTCGGCTTGCCCGGCTGCTTCTTCTCCGTGGTACATGGACACGATGGTTTTTCCTAAACGTATTTTGGCATCTCTAGGGTGGAGTGTCCCTTCGTTTAATTCCTTCTCTATTTTCGATTTCTCATCTAAAGTTAAGTCAGTTATCAGGTTAAAGTATTTGATGATCAATTCATCCGGAATCGACATCGTCTTCCCAAACATTTGGTTAGGATCTTCATCAATTCCAATGTAATTATGTTTTGATTTTGACATTTTCTCTACACCGTCAAGGCCTTCAAGTAAAGGAAGTAAAATGACTACTTGTTTCTCCTGGTTGTAATGCTCCTGAAGATGTCTTCCCATCAACACGTTAAACTGCTGATCCGTCCCGCCAAGCTCCACATCACTTTCTAATGCGACGGAATCGTATCCTTGCATTAACGGGTAGAAAAACTCATGAAGCGAGACTGGCTTACCTGTTGACAACCGATTAGAAAAATCGTTTCTTTCAATTAATCGAGCAACCGTTATCTTAGAGGACAAATGAATCACATCTTCAAGTTTCAACGATGACAGCCATTTGGAATTGTAATGAAGCTCCACTCTCTCTTTGTCGAGGACTTTCCCAAATTGCTCAAAGTAAGTTTGGGCATTTCTCTTCACCTCTTCATCAGTCAGCTGCTTTCTTGCAACAGACTTGCCAGTTGGATCACCGATCTTACCAGTAAAATCCCCGATAATGAGCTGAATGATATGGCCGCTTTCTTGGAACTGCCTTAATTTGTTCAGGACAACCGTATGACCCAGGTGAACATCGGGAGCGGTTGGATCTAGACCTAGCTTAATTTTCAATGGTACTCCTGTTGCAATTGACTTGACGAGTTTTTGCTTTAATTCTGCTTCTGGGATGATTTCATGCACTCCATATTTGTATACAGCTAACTGCCTTTCTACTTCTGCCTGTTGTTCTTGTGAAAGTGATTCCCATTTGTGTTGCATGATCATTCCTCCTTGATTGATATGATTCGTTTAAATATTTGTCGGGTTGGTCGTGATCGCTGAAATTCAATTTCACTGATAAAAAGAAAATTTCGCTGATAAATTCAGATTGCAGAAGACGAATTTGTGATTTCCCGTTATATTTCAGATTTCGCCGTTATACAACCCTTCTAGTTAAAAATGCACACCAAAAAACCACGCCCCTAAAAAAGGGACGTGGTTAACGCGGTACCACCCTCATTGAAGATCTCTCTTCCACTTCATTCGGATAACGGACCGGCCGTTCTCTGCTACTAAGGGTTCACAGAGAATGTTTAAGGAGGTAATTCGCGCTTATCTTTGTACTGATTCCCACCAGCCATCAGCTCTCTTCACCAGGGAGATAAGTCACTACTCATTCCTATCATGACATCTACGATTATGAATTTTCATTTATTTTACATAAGAATGCAGTAAAATACAATAATATTTTTTATCCCTTCACCATCCCCATCGCAAACCCGTCGTATCCTTTAGATCCGACGGTTTGAACAACCGTTGAATCAATACGGGGCTCTTTAGACAACATATCAACAAAATGGCGAACACCCTGAACGCTTTCATCTTCATTGTTTTCATCGATTACTCTTCCACCGCGTACCACATTATCTGTAATAATGACAGCTCCAGGTTGAGAAAGCTCGAGTGCCCATTTTAAATAATTTGCATTATTTTGTTTGTCCGCATCAATGAAAATAAAGTCAAATTCACCCTCAATAGTCGGCAACGTATCCAATGCAGCACCTACCTTAATTTCCACCTTTCGATCCATTCCAGCGTTTTGAATGTTTTTTGCGGCGACTTTTGCATGTTTTTCACTATATTCCAAGGTTACAAGATGGCCGTCCTCAGGCAGTGCACGGGCAAGCCAGATCGTACTATAGCCTCCAAGGGTCCCGATTTCCAATATGCGTTTCGCTCCTTTAAGCTGTGCAAGCAATGAGAGAAACTTCCCTTGATTCGGAGATACATCGATTGCAGGCAGTTCTGCTTCACTATTTGCTATCAATACAGAATCCATAAGTGGATCTGATACTTGTAGTTTACTTGTAAAATATTGATCTACTTCTGTCCAAATGTTTTCAGATGTCACCATCATCACTCCTTAGTATTTATCAAACATAAACAATAGCACCATGATTTACCATGTAATTGGTTGCATGAATTTTCAGTATTTCCCTTTTCTTAAAATGATGGATTGAAAGTCAAACGCCCCTCCTACTACTTCTTTCGGAACTCGTTTAAAGTATTCGATTATAAAAACATCGGAAAGTGCATCTGTTAATCTATTATCTTCATAAAAGGAAAAAAAACGCTTCGGTTCATAATGATCCCCCTCCCAGATTCCTTTAAAGTCCACCCCACCGTACACACCAATGTAAAACAGACCACCTGGAGCCAGTACTCTTTTAATCTCTTTTAAGACGAGTGACAGCTCCTGTTTCGGAACATGGAGCAGACAATTTAATGCCCATATAGACTCAAATTGACCATCAGTTAATGATAAATCATCAAAGCTCATCACTTCTGCGTGTAACCCTTTTTCCCTGCACAACTGAACAGATTCGGAAGACAGATCAGTACTTAACGTCTTTAAACCTTTCCCTTTAAAAAACAAGCTATCCCTACCAACGTTCGAAGGCATATGAGCATCTGACTCCTTATTTTGCTCACCAGCCTAATTGCATATTTTTGGTCTTAATCTTATCAATTATTGAAAACATTCTTTCCTACCCCTATTATTTCATTGGTTCTTATGGTGAGCACCCCTTCAGTTATGATAAGTCAGCACTTTAGTACTTCTAGTAAAATGTTGTAAACCCCTGCATAACCTATACAAGATTCCTTATAATTCACCATTTTTCTTAAGTGACATCCTTCAACTCAATAATCAAGAAACTCTTTTGAAAAGACGCTATCCATATAAAATGAATAGCGCCCCTGCTATCTTTCTATTTACTTTTTAAAACCTTTATAAAGCACACTTACCGTATCCACAATTATTGTCACGATGAACCCGATTACAACCCATTCTTTGGATTGTTCCCAGATGCTATTAATTGTCTCATAAGACTGATCTAATAGATTCAGTCCTCTTAGTTGAAATAGGTCTTCAACGAATGTAGGGTTCCAAATTTGCTGATCCATTAATAAAAAGAGTCCTAATATCAAAGTTACCACGTTAATAATTAGAGTAGATACACCTAATTTCTTCGTCCATCTTCCTATTATCAGCTTTAAGCTTTCTTTAAATATACCTAGTCCGACGATAAGGTAAATTAATAGAAGATAATCGTTGAGAGTTTCTGGATTAAGGAAAGGTGCAATCCCCTTAAATTCATTCTCTTCAAAAACAAACACACCCATCATTCGATTTGAGAACAAGATGAGAATTAAAAACAGGATGGAAAAGATGATACCAGTCAAGACTTCGCCACGTTTGATCTCTTTCTTGTGATCCGGAATCGGAGGTAAATCTGCTGGTTTCCACTCCTGCACTTTCCCTTTTTTTACTTCACCTGAAATGACTTGTCGATAATCTATAAAGGCAAACACAATGGTGATCCATGCAAAAGTCTGTGTTCCAACTTGAATCAACGACACGATCAATCCAACAAAATGATTTATGATGGAAACGGGATTTATGATCGTTTCAATCACAAACACAATGCTCAATGCAATGGAAATGGAAATCAAAACAATCTTTAATATGTGTAAATAAGGATAGAACAAATCAGGACTGATGAGGTATCTACCACCTCCACGGTACTTATCAGCCATATCCGACGGAATCCCCAAATCTACCAGCACTTCTTCTATGTCCTCTTCCGTTGTTTTTCTATTTCCAACTTTCACTTCGAGCATATCGTGAATCAGTCCGCGTATTTCCCTGCCAATTTCATCTCGCTGTGACTGAGGCAGTTTATTTGTCACTGCGTAAATATATCTCTCAATCATCTCCATTTGGTCATTCTCCCCTTTCCCCCATTAACACATCCATGCTCTCCACAATCTTTCTCCATTCTTTTTGCAGCAGTGTATACACCTTATTGCCTTTAGCACTCAGCACATAATATTTGCGAGGACGCGCTTCGTTTGTGTCCCATTCACTTTGCAGCAGCCCCTGCTTCTCTAATCTCCGTAGAAGAGGGTATAGGGTTCCTGGTTCTACAGAGATTCCTTTTTCTCCAAGCTTCGTCACCAGTGAATACCCATATTGAGGATAGGAGAGCTGACTTAGAACTCCAATGGTAATCGTTCCCCTTCTCAATTCTTGAAGTAATTTGTCGACTAGTTCATTCACATCGCTCATATCATCATCTCCTGCTCTCATTATAGTGTATGACACACACCATTGTAAATGACACAATAATATTAAATTTCCGTACAGGAAAACACAATTTATTCTGCAACATGTGTGATGATTGTTTTATCCATCTTTTAATCATTCAATATAAATGAAATCAACCTATTCGGGCATAATAACCAAAACAAATTGTCTTGGAGGGTTCATTCTTGCATACCAATGAGCAGGCATTATCCATTTTTGCACTTGGCGGAATCAATGAAATCGGAAAAAATATGTATGTTATTCAACATCGTGATGATATTGTCATCATTGATTGTGGAGGTAAGTTTCCTGATGAAAGTCTCTTGGGTATCGATTTAATTATTCCTGATGTTACTTATCTGGAAAAAAACAAAGATAAAATACGGGCTTTAATTGTGACTCATGGCCACGAGGACCACATAGGTGGCATACCTTATCTTCTGAAAAAAATTAACATGCCCATTTATGCTACACATTTCACCTTGGGGTTAATCGAACTAAAATTAGAAGAGCACAGGCTAATAAGGGATACAAAACTTGTAACCATCGACTCAAATTCCAACCTGAATTTCGGAACGATCGATGTTTCTTTCTTCAAGGTCAGTCACAGCATTCCGGATTGTTTAGGTATCGTATTTCATACGCCGGAAGGAAATGTCGTACATACTGGAGACTTTAAATTCGACTTAACCCCTGCCAATCATCAATACTCAGACATTCATAAAATGGCCAGGATCGGTGATGAAGGGGTGTTGGTCTTACTTTCTGAAAGCACGAATGCGGAGCGGAGCGGCCTGACGCCATCTGAACAAATGGTGGGGAATCATATGGATGAAGCGTTCTTGAAAGCCACTGGAAAGATCTTTGTCTCAACTTTTGCTTCCAATGTCAACCGGGTCCAGCAGGTTGTCGATGCTTCCATCAAGACAAACAGGAGGCTGGCCTTATTAGGAAGGAGCATGATCAATGTAGTTTCAGTCGCCATAGAAAGGGGATATTTAACCGTGCCTGACGGGATGCTGATTGATGCACGAGAAATTGATGCATTACCTCCCGAAAAGGTAGCGATATTATGTACGGGAAGTCAAGGGGAACCTATGGCCGCACTAGGTCGCCTTTCGACTGGAAGCTTCCGGGACGTAAACGTTTATCCAGGTGATACGGTTATTCTGGCTGCTTCACCTATCCCAGGGAACGAAAAGGACGTATCACGAATTCTGGATAATTTATTTCAACTTGGTGCCCACGTGATTTACGGCAGTGGAAGCACAACAGGCATGCATGTGTCAGGTCACGGATATCAAGAAGACTTAAAACTCATGCTCACATTAATGAAGCCGACCTATTTTATTCCTATACATGGTGAATACCGAATGCTGCATCATCACCGCTTGCTCGCCGAATCGGTAGGAGTGGAAGAGGGAAATACCTTTATAATAAAAAACGGTGAAGTCGTCGATATTGAGAATTCCGCTGCCCGGCAAACGCGGGCCATTCCTGCAGGAGACACCTTTGTAGATGGCTTGAGCGTCGGAGATATCGGATCAATTGTTTTACGGGATCGAAAACAACTTTCTGAAGATGGAATGCTTATCATTGTCATTACCCTTAGTAAAACGGAGCATACGATTATTTCTGGACCTGATACCATTTCACGGGGATTCGTTTTTGTACGAAACTCAGAAGACCTATTAAAGGACGTAAACCATCTCGTTAGAAAAGTCGTAGATGAATTGTCTGCAGAAAATATTCGGGACTGGAAAGAAATGAAACAGGCGATCAAAAAAGACGTAGGTCAATACCTATTCAAGCATTTGAAGAGGAAACCAATGATTTTGCCAATCATTATTGAAGTGTAGTTGGAGATGCCGGGTGCTTATGCGCCTGGCATTTTCTGTTAAAAAGGGCACCTAACAAAAAGTCAGGTGCCCTTTAAATCATTATTTCTCTACCTTATTTCCTTCATAAATCTTCACATCTAAAGGAGCCGCTAAATACTCAGGCGCTCTTCCAACAAATGAAGAAAAATCCTCACTCGCATTGTGATTCTCAACGGCAGCAGCATCCCTCCACACCTCTACCATTGTATAGACACTATCTCTTTCAGTATCCTTCATTAAGTCATAAGAAATGTTTCCCTCTTCTGCTCTGGATGCTGCTACAAGTGGACGAATCTCTTCTAAAAATGCTTGTTCTTTGATTGGGTTAATATGAAATTCTGCATGTATAATTATCATGTTACTTCTCCTCTATTCTCATTATTATTTCCATTCTGTGATGGACTCGACTGGCAGGCGAACAGATTTGTAGCCTGCATCTGCCGCTTTTCCGATTGAAATCAGCATGACTGGATAGTAACGGTCTTTTTCCATACCATATGCTTCAGCAATTTGATCCTTTTCATATCCACCAATCGGATTTGTATCAAACCCGTGAGCACGTGCAGCAAGCATGAGTTGCATTGATACTAATCCTGCATCAATGAGGTTCATTTCCCTGAACTGTTCAGTTGTCATCATTTGTAGTAATCCTTTAATAGATGGAAGTTGTCTGTCTCTTACTTCTGCGGGCATATAACCTTCTTCCACTGCTTTATTGTAAATCTCATCCGCATAGTCAAGGCTGTTCATATCAACAAATACCGCGATTACTGCAGAAGAAGTTTTGACTTGCGTCTGATTGAATTTCGCAAGAGGGGCAAGTTTTTCTTTCCCTTCTGGACTATCAATGACAACAAAACGCCATGGCTGCAAGTTTACAGATGATGGTGCAAGTGTGGCTTCGGTTAGAATTTCTTTCATTTCTTCTTTGCTAATTTTCACAGATGGGTCATAATTACGGATGGAACGACGGCCTGTGATGATTTCGTTAAAGTCATTGATTTTTGTTTGATTCATGGTGCATTCTCCTTTTAAATAGATTGGTCTAAAATATCTAGTATTAGATCTCCGAAACATTATCCTGAATACGATTTAGCATGTCCGATAAAACCGAACGTTCTTCTTTTGTAAAGCTTTTAAAGACTTTTGAGATAAAGACCTCTTTCTCTTCACGATAAGTTTCTATTTTCTTACGGCCTTCTTCTGACAACCGAACAAATGTAAACCTGTTATCATCAGGATTTTTACGGCGAGAGACCATCCCTTTTCCTTCAAGCTGCTTTAAGTGTCTCGTCACGGCTGCACTATCAATATTAACTTCTCTTTGCAGAGACGTTTGACTGATCTCTTCCACATCAAACAACTTGTGCAAAAGATCCAAACGAGACTGACTGATTCCGGTACAGCGCTCAAACTTAGGACTCATTTGCTTATATATATCATTTAATTGAACGATTATCTTCTCTTCTTCACGACACGAGTTGGACAAAGCATCCTCCTCCTTTTGATTAATTGATGGGTCAACAATTGACCTGTCAACTAATATAATACATATGGTTTTAAAAGTCAAATGTATGGATCTTGGGAGAAAACCCTAATAAATTAACAGGAATCCTTCTGACAAATGTGGAAGGTGTAGAGTGAGTAAAAATAGGAGATCTTTGCTGTGTAAAAAAGGAAAAGGCCAGGTAATGAGGGAATGCCCTCTCCTACCTGGCCTTCTATGTGCACTATAAACACGCTAAACTTAGTCATATCACTTGTATGAGATTACTATACCTATACGGGATTTCACAGAAAAAAAGACTTACTCTTTTGGTAGGTCTAACGCTTGATAGGCAGCCTGATATTTTCCGCCTTCTGCAACCTCTGAATGATACAATGCTTTAAGAGCAAATGTACGCTCTAAATTCATCTCATCCATCAATACTTTCAGACGGGCTTGCAATTCTTTATTATCTCTGATTAACAGCTTCATTTGTGATTTCATATATTTCATAAGGCTATAACTCCCCTCTTCTACTTGAACAATTCATCAAGTATAACACTGCTGGTCACAGTACTAAAGGGATTTTTTATAGAACACCCTGTTCACATCCTTCACTTCACACCCATTTGCAAGAAATGTTCGGATCATCGGAGTGTTATGCTTACTTGTCCCCCCAATATAATTTTTTGCATGAAAATCTTTTGCTAACAGATTAAGTGCCAGTTTATGAAGAATCTTGCTCTTTCCCTTGCTTCTTTCATCCCGAATCAATCCGAAATAAAACAACCTTCCCTCATCTACCGTGCCCGGTTCTATATGTGGCATTATGACGCCAATAGGCTGATCTCCTTCATAAATCGCAATACAGGAATCCTTATAGCTGTCACCCAACTCGATTGCTACACTTTTCATATGTTCTGGCATGGTTAAACAAGATGGAGCATTAAGGGAGCCCTCCATAGATTGTACCCAAATATGAGCAAACTCTTTTTCTGAAATCACATGTAAATTTTTCAATGTAAAAGAGTGTTTGACTTCCGACTTCTCAAGCTTTTTATGCACAGTCACAAATTCATCAACCAGGTCATATCCTTTTCCCTCAAAATACTCATCCAATTCCCGGGAGAATGTTTGATTCACAAGAATCTTCAAGTTAGACAGGGAATGATAGGGCGGGGTCTGATCCAGATAACTGACAAGTTCTTTCAGTTCTGCAATGGTCAAATCATTCGTATCCTCGATGGTCGCATAGTTGTCACCTTGAATAATTTTCACTTTTTCGATGAGTTGCTTTTGTTGTTTATTCAATGCAAATCCTCCTTTTCTCAATGTAATGAGTACATCATTCTGTAAAAATCATAGGGATCCAAGTCTATTTATTCTTTTCAGTAGTGATCCCTGCAGCAACACTTCTACATCATACAATGGATAAGGTCACCCGAGTTCAGAAGCTCAGTTTCGAACCTCCTTCGGCATCAACATATAGAATATCTAAAAATAATATTACTCGGCCTAAAAGCCGCTATTCCTTATTCAGTGAACCATCCAACCACAATGATTCCTAAGCCATTCAATGCAAAAAAGGTCCCATAAATCATCATGACCATGCCCGTTCCAAACCCATGAGGATCAAATGGACTTACGGATAAACCAGTCAGGATAAAAACCACGGGTGTGAGCAGTAAACATACGACTCCAGACCAAATTCTCTTCTTTTTATTCTTTCCTGCCAGCTTCATTACCGTAAAGTTGGTCAAAGCTAATACCGTCACAATGATAATGAACAACAGAAACAAGACGCCATAATCGGACAAAAAAATCCCTCCTTACCATGTCTAACTATACGCAATCCAAAATGAAATCCCCCAACTTAAAGCGAGAAACAGCAAACTCGCAATCAAATAGGGACTTTTATTAGAAGAACTTGCTGATTCATATTCATATTTAAATTGGTGGTTCGTAATAAACTTGGCGGCCGTTGATGCCTGATTGATCTGTGCTTTTTTCGAAATATTGGTGATCAATCCAAGTGCAAAAAAGCAGATGCTGGAAATGAAAGCCGTATCCATTAAGCTCCAGTCTTTCAATGAATTGATCATTACTGTAGCGCCAGTCATTAGCGAAAAGAGGATCACAATGATGGTAAGGGATAAGTATTTTGGATGAATAAACTTTTCTAATTGTTTACAGAATTGGTCAATGAAAAATGCAAGACCGGTCCCTGCAATCAGGATGACAATGGTTAATAAAATATTTAGATAGTAGTTCATTTGGGTTGCCTCCATTCATAGATTATTCTCCTCATTTCAGATTAGAAGGATTAAAATGCAAGGAAAAATAAGATGCCATCGATTACTCCCAGACTTAATAAAGTGATCAATAAAAACGTTCTTCCCCACATTTTTTTAAAATATAAATATAGCAATCCAAAATATATGAATCCAACTGTGATTAGACATAGAAAGAACTCTCTCATCATTTCCCCATCTATATGGATGCCCTTCACATGAACCCATTCGAATTTTTGGTTGAGATCTAGCGGGACAGTGAAGAACATGAATCCCCACCCAACGAAAATAACAATTCCCAATAAACGAAGGAACGAGTACATACTCATCTGCTTTTTTTGATGACTATCTACAATCGTTTCATATTCAAAATCGTTTTTTTCTACTTTTAATCCCATAAAAAAATCCTTTCTGCCTGTTCTTTTCTACATAATACGAAAAAACAAACAGAAAGGTTTCAAATTATTCCAAATTTATTACTAACTGGAAAATCTTATCTTCCCAGATGTTTCCCCAAATAAATGCCACTTGCCGCTGCCTGCGATAAGGAATGGGTTTCTCCGGAGCAGTCACCAACAAGATACAGATTTGACACATCTGTTTCAAAGTTCTCATCCGTCGGTATTTTAGGTTCATAAAACTTCGCATCCAAACCGTACAAAAGTGTATCAGGGTGTATAGTCTCCCCAATGAGCCTTTCCAAAGAAGCGAAAAACTTCTCGAGCGCCATCCCATACAATTCTGGAACCTCTTCCCTAAGATTCCCATATTCCGCTTTGAGGGACGGACCTATCAGATTCCCCTCCAACGTTTCTGTACTCCTATCTGATTTGAAATCTTCCAATCTCTGAACGACAATTCGATCTCTTTCTTGATTGATTCCCCCTATGATGTTCATCGCATAGTCCATTGCCTCAACATGGGAGAGAAAATAGCGTGAAACGAACAAGCTGAAGTTCAGATTCGCACTTGGTGTATCTTCTTCACGGGCATTTTGTCCATCAGGCATCACTACGCCATGCTGGTGCTTCCGTATGATCCTCCCTCGTGGATTCATACAATAGGTTGTCGCACTGAATGATTCCCTCTCGATCTTCAGCTTCGTTTCAAATGTATCTTTTAATATCGATTGAAGCTGATCACCTTTCATTTCCACACGCATCCCTAAATCCAGACGGGTTTCCCCTGGATAAAGTCCAAGTGATCCTGCTTGTGCTTTCATCCATGTGCTGCCACTCATTCCTGTACCAATCACTAATTTTCTTGTTGTAAAATCACCGCTATTTGATTTCAAGTGAAAGCCCGCCTCATGTTTAGAAATCGTTTCAACATGAGTTTCGAAACTGAATGTAATACGGTTTTTCAGCACCTCATACATCTTATGAAAAACCTCACTTGCCAAACGTGTTCCTAAATGACGGACCACTGTTGAAAGTACCTTCAAGTCTACCATCCCGGCTCTTTTCGAAAGTGACTCATTTTTCGTGCTATAGGGGGGGATGATGTCACCGCCAAACTCGCAGAGAATATCGTCTACTTCCTTCATCAAATCAAGGGCGGTTTGTTCTCCTATTTTCCTACCAAGCTCTCCCCCGAAATCATTCGTATAATTAAATTTCCCTTCTGATTTCCCAAGACCTGCAAACCCAATGTATTTACTGCACATTCCTTCACAAGTACACACTCGCCCATCATCTAAACCGCATGAACGTTCACTCAGTTTCTTGCCGAGATCCATCATGTGGATGGAGACATGTTCATTGTGCTTCATCAAGGTGTAAGCGAGAAACACACTGCTCACACCTGCTCCGATGATGGTGATATCGTGATGATTCGATTGCATCCTCTGCTCCCCTTTCTTAGTTGTAATCGTGCTTGTGCCACTTTTCCAACACAGAGCTGATATGATTTCCTGATTTGCTTCCTGCCTCTTTCCATTTCAGTCGGAAATAACATGTCTTAAAGAAATTTTCGATATTCATTTTCATTCTGTAGAAAGAGTAAGAATAGCCTTTTTCCTTATTACGATCATTTACCGTATCTGACAAATCAATTAGCCATATTAATAGATCTTCATCAGTCATTCCTTTATCAAGCAGTGCTTCAATAGCAAAAAATAATCGGCCATCTTCATCATCCATATAGGCAGCATCTTTCAATAAACAATTTTTGATCACCTGCAGACACCGTTGATGAAGCTCAGAAGGAAAGACAGGGTGACGGATCACTTCCACCAAATAATCCGCTCCGTGTGCAATGCTATGAGCCCATCCTTTTCCTTCTACATAACCACGGGTATCTTCTTCAGCTTCTAAGTAAAGAAAACAAGCATCGATCGCTTTCTGAACCTCACCAGCAGGTAAAAACGGGAGCGCACGATCTTTGTCCAAAAGTAATACAAGTACTAAAGATGAAAACGCCCGGGTAAAAATCGAATCATCCTCCTTTCTTCCAATACAATAAAATAAATGGTCTTCATCTATACAAGTATCGAGCAGGAATGACATTTGTTCGGGTGATAAATAATCCTTTTCCATGAATCTGTAAAAACTTGTGTAGATCAATTGGTCTCTAAGTTCTCCGTCGGTGGACCCAATATGTATGGTCATATCATTCAAAAGTGGATTCAAGTCCATCTCTTTCACTAAATCAGGACGATTAAAATCGATCTTTCTTAATTTCTCTTTCAGTTGACTTTCAGTTATCATATCTGAATTCTCCTCACCAAAATGGTTTCCATTTCCATCCTACCATAAAACAGAATTGAGGAGGTCCGTCCCTCTATTTATCTTTCAAACTGTGATGGAGATAGGGAATGGAAGCGAGTGTCGAGATGGCTCCAGCAAGCATGATGGTCAGGTTTGTTCCTATTGCTTCAGCCAGTATTCCTGCAAGAAATGCGGCCAGGGGCATGAATACCCATGTCATAAGGCGGCTTGTGGCCTGGACCCTTCCCAATAAGTGATCGGGTGTCAGCGTTTGCCGGATTGTGATGATGCAAGGACTCATCATCGAAGCACAAAAGGTCCCTACTGCATTCATGATCACAAGCCAAAAATAGGTTTCTATCAAACCGAAACACAGGATCGAAAGCCCTCCGATGACAGATGCCGTAAATAAAATGCTCCGATAAGAAAACCGCTTCCGAAAAAGGTTTGACGTAACCGCGCCTGCAATGGCACCGACTCCTCCCATTGATAATAACCAACCAATCATGACCGCATTTACATTAATGGAATCCTTTAGGTGAAACACCAATAATGTGAGAAATAATGTAGTTCCGAACACAGAAGATACCATGGCTAGATTGGAGTACAAGATCGGCTTGGTCTTTGCAACGAATTCAAATCCCTCCTTGATCTCTCCCCATATGGAATACCTCGATGAAACTCTCTCATTCACCTTCATCCGAAGACTCGCAATGGCAAGAAAAGATACCAGGAAGCTGACGCTGTTCACCAACAGGGCATATCCCGGATTAAAAAAGGAAATGATCAACCCTCCTAAACCGGGTGCTAAAAAAACCGCTAAATTAAATATCCCGGAATTCAGTGAATTCACAGCTTGAAGGTCTTCTCTTCTCACCAGGCTAGGAACTGAAGCAAATTGAGATGTATTGTATATTTGGCTTAATAATCCGATACCAAACACAACCGGATATACCATCCACATCTCCAGTACCTCCATGATAAAAAGAACCCCAATCATACCAACAAGTAAACATCGCCCTAAATCGCATAAAAGGAGCAAGTGCTTCCGGTTGAATGTATCGGACATGATACCTGCGAAGGGCTGCAATAGAATCGGCAGCCGTTCAAGCGCCGCCACAATTCCCATACTCACAGGTGATCCAGTAATCGTTAATACCATTAGTGGAATCGCGATTAAATAGATTTGATCCCCGAAAAATGAGATCAAATTCCCGCCCATAAATCTGAAAACAGAATAGTTTTTCTTTAAGGGCGGTAAATCATCCAAATGATTTAGCTTCACCGCACGCTCTCCCATATCTGATTCCCCTTTTAATAATCAGTTAAATACTGCATCAATTCATTCGATAAAGATTGTACAGCATTCTCTTTCAAACGATACTTACCATCCTGTGCCTCAACCAGCCTTGCGGACCTGAGAATTTTCAAATGGTGATGGACCGTGGATTTCCCCATGTTCAGCTCATTTGTGATTTCTTGGAGAGTACGCTTTGATTCCTTAAGTAATTTCACCATTCGGAGGCGAGCTTCATCACCAAGGGCTTTATGCTTTTGGACGAGAAAATAGCTTGGCATATCCTTATCATCCGGATAAATGCTTTCATTGGCTACGGGGTAATAAAACACTTTGACTCCTTCAACATCCCCTTCTACGTTCCAAGGGCGATATATCGACTGGGGGATTAGCAGAACTGTATGAACACTCGGCTCTGGAAGATAGGTAATTCCTCCGGTTGCCCATTCCACCATGGCCTCGGGCTTCAGCTTCCCACTCATCTTCTCTTTGGCTTGTTTATCTCTTCTCAGTATTTGAGATATTGTTTCTCTTTGAGGAACAATCACTTCTTCATACCACCGGGTCATGACGCTCTTCAGGTGTTCTCTTAGGGGATGAACTTGGGTTGTGCAGACAAACTCAATATACTCAGGAAAAAATGGGTTACCCTCTGTCTGCTTTTTCAATCTGTTTCGTGATGACTCATCCCCTTCTGAAGCAAGCATTCGAAGATCTTCAAATTTATTCCCTATGTATGGAATGCAGATAAATCTGAGGTTTTCATCAGCCAACTCATCCAGAAACGTGATAAATTCAGATAAATCCCGAAACTCTTTTTGATGCAACAAAAGGAGTAGGGATTTCCACGTATTATTCTTTTCAACAAATTTCAAGTCCTCTATCAATGGTTCAGAGAAAGATTTCTTTAACCTGTCCCATGACTCTTTTGGTTTTTCTAACGTATCAATAAGCCTTGTATTTGTGACTGCAGCAATACCCAAAGCGCATTCCCAAAGAAGAGAAGCCTCGATCCTAACCTCATACGTCTCTCTTTTTCGACTGGTCATATGGAGCACATCCATGTAGAAACACCTCATTTCCAAAAATTTCATCCTTACAATTATTCTATACTTTTAGAATTATTAATTCAATATTTTTTGAATATATTTTTTAAAAAAGCAAGCTTTACAACCAAAATAAGCACATAAATCCCACTCAGGAATTCATGTGCTTCATTAAAAAAAGTTTTTAAGATTTATTTAACCTTATCCTTTTTGATCTGCTTACTTCTCAACTGACCGCAAGCTGCATCAATGTCCGTGCCTTGTTCCACACGGACTCCACAGTTGATTCCATGTTCAAGTAATGTACCGTAGAATTCGACAATCGCTTCTTTCGTACTTCTTTGATATTGGTTGTGTTCGTCAACCGGGTTGTAAGGTATCAAGTTCACATAAGAAAGGTGACGCTTGTTTTTCAGCAGCTTGGCCAGCTGAATGGCTTCTTCTTTATGATCATTCACATCACTCAACAAGATATATTCAAAGGTAATGCGTCGATTGGTTTTTTCTAAATAGTAATCAATGGCCGGCATTAATTTCTCTAACGGGTACGCACGGTTTATTTTCATAATCTTCGTACGCAATTCATTGTTTGGTGCGTGTAATGAAACGGCCAGGTTGATTTGAATGTTTTCGTCGGCAAATTTGTAAATCTTATCTGCCAGACCACTTGTTGATACAGTGATGTGACGAGCTCCGATGGAAAGACCTTTTTGGTCATTCACTACTCGGAAGAAGTCCATCATGTTATCGTAGTTATCGAATGGTTCACCAATTCCCATTACGACGATATGACTGACTCGTTCTCCATTTCCTGCTTCATCCAAGTGATGTTGGACGTTCATGATTTGTTCAACAATTTCACCGCTTGATAGGTCTCGGTTCTTCTTGAGTAGTCCACTCGCACAGAATGTACAACCGATGTTGCATCCGACCTGAGTCGTCACACATACACTCAGTCCGTAATTGAAACGCATAAGAACTGTTTCTATTAGGTTACCATCCTCAAGTTTGAACAAGAATTTGATTGTGCCGTCCTTAGATTCCTGTTTAACCTCTTGAGTGAGTGTATGAAGATAGAAGTGATCGTCCAGCAACTGTACACAGTCAGCGTTTAGATTCTTCATATCCGAAAAGTTTGTCACTCTCTTTTTATATAACCAATCCCATATCTGAGCCGCACGGAACTTCTTTTGGCCGTGCTCGACCAGCCATGTTGTCAGTTGATCTAATGTTAATCCGTATATGGATTTCTTTTCCATTTAAAACCCTCATTTCGAAACTCTACAATTTTCTACTTATCTATACTACTTAAAGTATGGCAATGTTTCAAGGGATTTATAAGTGTTGAGAAGAATTGGAATTCCGTAATATAGTATAAATACAATGAAAAAATACGCCGAGACTCTGCCTCAGCGCATCCTTCTAATGATTGATTCTTTGTATGAAATCATCCAATTTCTCTTTGTCTTTCAGCTTTTCATTACACTCATCACTATCCTGGCAGATGTAATTTCCTTTCTTCACAAAGGTTCCTTGAGATGACGTTTTCGATTCAGACATGTAAAACCCGATGCTTCCAAAGGTATTGCAAATCGTACAAATTCCTTTTTTGCTGCTGCTTTTGAAGGTACCCTTGAATCCTTTCAATTTACCCTCATACTCAGCAACGATATATTTTCTCTCCTGTCCGTAATCATTCCAGCCTAAATAGGAGAGATCCCTGAAATCGATATTTCCCCAATCAGGTGTCTTTAGCTTTTTCACTTTCGGGAATAACTTTTTCAATGAGGCATCAGAAACAGATGGAAATGGAATCACATAAGGCTTTAATCCAATTAAATAATCCTCCGCGTGGTCAGTATCACTGATATCCCCTATTGGATCAAGTATGTCCTGTTGAGCTTGAGACAGTTCATCGAACAAATTTGTCACCTTATCTTTCACAAGTCCTTTCAACGCTTGAAGTACACCTAGATCATTCACTGTTGAATATCCATTGATCAGCACTTGAGTCTGATACGTAATGAAGTTATATTGATCATTTCGAATAAATGGTTCCATATTAATCGCTCCTAGAAACATTTGTCATTATCTTCATCTTAAAGGGTATGCTCAAGATGAGTCAAGGAGCACAGGCATTCCGTGCAACCTCATTTATACTATATAACGGTACATGGCAGAAAGATATGTTGAGTTTGGTTCAGAATCAAACTATACATATAAAAAAGCACTGACATATACATCAGCGCTTTTTGTACACTATTTTCTTAATTGTTTCTAGTGAAAGATAATGATGATCGGCTAATTCTTGAATCGTCTTTCCATTCGAAAAATCCTCTTTGATCTCAACATTTCGTTCATCAATTGCTTTTCTACTACCAGAACGGCTGCCCCATTTTCGGTATTTCACCTTAGGTTTAGGTATATAAAGGGTTTCCCCCTGTACATATTTCTGGATTTCAACAAGAAGTGATTGTGGTAAAACACTCTCCGCTTTTACATATTTCATTTCAGTCAGCCCCTTATTTTCTGATTAAAAAAATAAATAAGGTGCAAAGCCGACTTAATAGAAATGTACTTTTAGGGCGATTAAGTTTGATTCCACCCCATGCAAAGTATCGCCTTTCTAATAATAGGCTTTGCATGAGACGCTTGGGACTCTGGTAAGATTGCTCTCATTACCATGTCACCACCTCCTTCAAGATGTTGTTCATTTTCTTCTATTATAAAATAAATAAGGTTGAAACACATTATGATAAACAACCTAAATTTGATTCCTCCCTAAAAACCAGCAATATATGGTATAATCTTCTAAATATCTTAAAGGAGATGTCCCCCATGTTTTCATTCACAGTAGATCAAGAAATCTCAATCGAGCTATTTCAACAGCACCACAAAGAGGAGTTATACGAACTGATTGATTCAAACCGGGATCATCTTCGCAAGTGGCTTCTATGGGTCGATAAACGCCGGTCTCCTCAGGATTTAGAACCGATCATTCCCCTATGGATTCGGAATTACGCGGATAACAACGGATTCGATGCCGGGATACGTTATCAAGGGGAATTAGTCGGTATGATTGGGCTTCATTATATTGATTGGAAAAGCAAGAGCACCAGTATTGGATACCTTCTTTCGGAAGAAGCACAAGGAAAAGGGATCATTACCCGAGCCGTTTCCTCTCTATTAAACTATCTATTTATTGAAATGGACCTCAACAGGGTAGAAATCCAATGTGCCATCAACAATAAGAAAAGCATCGGCATCCCGGAACGTTTGGAATTTAAGAAAGAAGGTATCACGCGGGATGGTCAATGGTTGTATGATCATTATGAGGATCTTATAACGTATAGTTTGTTGAGGAAGGATTGGGTTAGGTCTTAAAGAGTCACTCATTACAAAGGCGATTCTCATTGAAAAACGCCTCCTCTTGAGATCATATAAGGTTCACTATTACGTTGGGAAAAATAACTCCCAACCCAATCCAGCTGCATGGTTACAAAAATCGTCCCATGCCTTATTAAATAAAAATAATTTCTTCCGTCCCTCTGTATTCTCTTGGAGAAAGGCCTACATATTTTTTAAACGTACCACTAAAATAATTGGGGGTATTGAATCCAAGCTCTTCAGCAATGTACTCAATTGTATGGTTGGTATGACGCAAAAGCCACACAGCACGCTGAAGACGAACAAAGGTGACATATTCAACAAAATTCCGTCCTGTTTCTTGTTTAAAAATCCTACTGAAATACGGTACACTAAAATTAATCTGTTCAGCTACTTGTTTTATTGAAAGGTTATCTGTACAACAATGAGCTATATAGTCCGTACATTTTCGAATCTGCAGATCCTTTGTGATTTCTTCATAATAACGAAGGGATAATCTCTCATATGGTGACGTACGCCTGGCTTTATATGCTTCCCGATATGAATGATGAAGGAGAAGTGGTTCTCGATAGATGGACCCCACACCAATATAAAGATGGATCCCATACTCCCTTTCTAATGCCCCAATCGCATCCAGTATATTGGCTTCTCCTTCTTTCCAGTGCTTTAAAGATCCATACTTCGAAGGAATCCGAATGAGCATAAGTAAGTGTTTACGATATGATAGAAAAGAAACCCCACCTTCATGAAAACGTTTTCTAAAGTGATCTTGAATAATCATCGATGCATGCCACTCTTGCTCTTCTTTCCAGGCAGGGCATCTGATAAATCCCTGTATAAAACATACCACATTTGGCAGTCCATCAACTGGAAAGAGAGATCGGGATTGAATCAATTCCTCTTCAGAATTTATTTCCCCTGAAAGTAATCTTCGTAAAAATGCTTCTTGGAAAGGAAACGTGTGGTTCCCTTTCTTTGGTTCCTGATGAAGCCCAATGAATAATTCATCGTCACTGGTCAATGCATGCCCCTCACTTGAAATACCCTCTATAACTTGTTTTAACATTCGAATAAATTTATGTTTTTTTACAGCCTTGACTAGTAAACTGCTTAATTTTAACTCAATTGCTAGTGGTGAAGTATATAATAATGATGGTTCCAGCAAAGGAATGATTATGCATTCTTTATTACGTTTATGAAATCGGTTTATTTTCACCCAATCAAGCCATGTGCTTACTTCAAAAATTGCTATATGTATATGAGGAGGTTTCACTTCCTCCTCGACCAGTGCAATGTTTCCCATAAATTCTTCTGTAATCCAATCTTCCAGCTTTTCATATTCCAATTGATCTTTTACGACTAGCTTCATTGAATACACTTTTTCTTCCATCCTGCCTTCCTATGATATACATAATGATGATGTCTAATTCTTAACTAAATTATAGATTAAAAATTAGATTATATTAAATATTTGTATATTTCTGATAATTTATTGTAAGGTATATATTCTTCTTATATCGTAAAATCAATTTTATATTATCTTATTGGAAAAGGAGGACAGCAATCAATAATCAGCAAAAGCACAAACCTTAAGGAGGGGTCTTTTATGGCTGGAGAGTATTCAGAATATGATTATGTGGCTGCAGACACTATTGATGTCAGCGAACTTGAGCCACTCGATCCGGAAACAAGAAAAATCATGAAGGGTGAATTCAGTACTGGAATTAAACTTACGCTATTTTATTATGTTTTTATCTTATCAATCCCGATATTGAATTGGTATGCAGATGGTTTTATGTTCTCACGTATGTGGGGTGGTATGACGTATAGCTGGTTTTTTACAAGTATCGTGGCCATGGCAATGGCTTTCATCATTGCCTATGTACATACTACTCTTTATGAGAAACGTTTAAAGAATGATCACCACATTCCCACCCACTCCAGTACATCTTCTGAGGAAAGGAGAATCAATTGATGGGTATTTTACTAGAACCAAAGTTCCTTTTAACGCTCCTCTTAATGGGGACGATCGTTTATATCACCTATTTATCAAAAAGAAATGCCACTGCTTCTGATTATTTTGTTGGCGGTAGAAGCTTTGGCTGGTTTACTAACGGTTCAGCTATAGGAGGAGACTATTTAAGCGCAGCAACCTTTCTTGGTATTGCCGGTTTAACCTATCAGCTTGGGTATGATGGTGCTTATTATGCATTTTGCTTTTCTATTGGTCTAACTCTTTTAGCTATTTTCGTAGCAGGTCCACTTCGTCGATTCGGAGCCTATACAGTAGCAGACTTTTTAGCGTATCGTTTTCACAGCAAACGTGCACGCCTCGCAGCTGTTGCTGTGGTTTTAGCCATTTCAGGCTTCTATGCAGCCCCTCAGTTACTTGGTGCTGCGCAAATTTTAAGTATGTTCTTTGGGACAAGCTATGAATTTGGAATCATTTTCACTTGTTCTGTCATGATTTTTTACGTTGGAATCGGTGGTATGAAGGGTACTACACTTAACCAGGCTCTCGAACTTTGGATTCGTCTTGGTGCCTTTCTTCTTATGGTTGGTGCTGCTATCTATGGTGGACTCCATTACCAGGAAATCCTGGCTTCGATTAATGAATTTAAAGGGGTTATTTCAGGAACTGCGGGTTTTTCTACTGATGGAAAGGATATACCTTTTGATGGTGCTGCTTGGACGGGGACCGGGAATTACTTCCCATCATTCTGGCAAACCATATCAATGACAATCGGACTTTCACTCGGTACAATTGGACTTCCGCATATTTTGCTTCGTTTCTACACAAACCCTAGTGCTTAAAGCAGCTCGTAAGTCCGCTCTTATGGCAATAGGTATTGCAAGTGTATTCTTTTTCTTTGCCGTATATCTTGGAGTGGTCGGGCGCTCGATTTTTCTAAGCGGAGACACAGATCCAGGTGTTATGAAAGACCTGATCGCCGGAGGAAACAATATGGTTGTTCCTTCTACTGCGCAGGCCCTTGGTGGGGAGTGGCTGCTTGGTCTTGTTATTGCGGGCGCATTTGCTGCCGTCTTTTCAAACCTATCCGGTTTATTCATTGCAAGCTCCGGTGCATTGGCTCATGATTTATATGCAACATTCTTCCGAAAAAACATTACAGAAAAAGAACGTGTTTTAGCAGGAAAGGTTTCGATTATCATTCTTGGTATTCTATACGGGGTTCTTGGTCTAATGGTAAAAGAAGCTTCCATCGGTCATCTGGTAGCACTGGCATTTACAGTTGCAGCGAGTACGTTTACACCAATCTTCATCCTGGGTATTTGGTGGAGGGGAATGACAGAAAAAGGGGCAATTGCCGGCCTTGTTATTGGCCTTATTGCTTCTATGTATATGATTTTCTTTAAAGCTACCCTACCTGAATTTCTACAGTTTAATGTACCCGGGTTAATAACGGTTCCGATTGGATTCCTTTCTGTGTATATCGTTTCAAAGATCGATCGCAGGGTACCTGGAGATGTAAACGAATTCATGAAAAAAGTTCATTCGAAAGAATCAGAAGCAGCTTAAAAATAAGTAGTCGATAAAATGGCGGTTACAATAGATGGTGTAGGGTTAGAGTACCCTGAAGACTAATGAAGGAGGGGCATAATTAAGACCCTCCTTCATCTATTTAAACTTCCCATACACACACGTATCCGTTAACCGCTCCCCATCAACCGAAAGATCCTCATTGCGCAAAACCCCTTCCAGCACATAGCCAAGCCTTTCAGGAATCGCCCTGCTCCTCCCATTTGTGGATTCACACCTGATCTCTACTCTTTTTCCTTTTAATTCAGTTAAAGCAAAATCGGTCAATTTTCCAACGGCTTCCACCATGCAACCATGCCCACTCATTCTTGTATCAATCCAATAACCGATTTCGAATTTTGGAACACTCCAATCAATGTTGTGAAAGCCTGTTGAACCAACGAATTCATTTGTGTCTTTTCGGAAGATGAGATACCTCAAACTTTCCCTTGTTAAAAACTTTGCGTGAGCTTCACGGGTGTTCGTTTCCGTATGTTCTACTGAAGGGTCATCCTAACCACGATTTTAATTCAGATAGAGAAGCCTTAATGGCTGCATTAACTGATCTGCCATCACCTGGCTAAGGCATTCTTAGTACTAATCTTTCCGTTTCTAACACTGGTGGAACTTCAAGTAATACAGGGTTCATACAAAACACTCCTTTTATCAAAATAAAAAACTCTCATTCTCAAGAAATAATTCTTGAGGACGAGAGTTTATTTTTCGCGGTACCACCTCTGTTTGTTGGCATGTCACCATACCAACCTCTTCGGATACAACGTATATCCTATCTCTATAACGGGAGGTCCCGATGTATTCACTGCCTGAAAGAGCTTCATACATAACTCCAAGTCTTTTACCATAATGATCATGATGGCCCTTTTTCAAAGCTCTCTGTACATCAATTTCTTCATTATGATCTTCTCTTCATCGTCTAATTGGAAATATTTAAAATTAATGAAATTATAAGATAATGACCTCCTATTGTCAATATAACTGGTATACTATTATTCTAGTCTTTCCAGCCTATACTAAAAATTAATAATACTTTATAATAAAGGAAAAACATCCATCTGGAGGAGAAAAATGACTCACCACACAATCACTACTTCTATTGGCGATCAATTGATTGAGAGAAAGCAGGAAATCGCCAATGACATTTTCTCAGATCTTTTAGCTGCTTATCCAACACTTTACGTGGAGGCAAGTAGAACTGAAAGCCTTCCTTATTATGAACAGCTTATCGAACTTATAGGTGAAGGCTTGCTAAGGGGAGAAAATAACTTAGACAAATCAAGTCAGTGGGGAAAAGAAGTTGGAAGACTTGCTTCAGGCCATGGAGTCCCTTTGCATATGTCCATAAGTAAATCCTCTTTATATAAAAAAGTTATATTAGAAGATATCGTTTTGCACAATGAAGCAACAATATCTAAAGAAATCCTACTGCAACTCACAAACGATATCGATTACACATTCACCACTATGATTTCTGCTTTCTGTGAAGCATATAGTGAGTATGCAGAAGGGCAGCTGAAAACATCTGAAGAAAAGTATTTGTCCTTATCCACTCCAGTCGTACCCATCTTCTCCGACTTGGCTGTTTTGCCTCTCATTGGACAAGTGGATGAAGTACGTGGAGAAATGATGGCAGAACATGTCCTTCTTGAGTGTAAGAAGCTATCCATCCATAAATTAATCATCGATCTTTCCGGTGTGTATGAAGTGAATCCATTGTTCCAACAAGGAATCATGAAACTGATTGATAGCCTTAAATTATTGGGAATCGAACCGATTTTATCAGGTATGCGCCCAGAAATGAGTATTGAATTTGTACAGATGGGAATAAACATTTCAAGTATGAAAATCTATCAATCATTAAATAAAGCAGTAGAAAATCATTAAAATGATATAGTATATCAGAAAGGACTTCATTGACTGAAGTCCTTTTTCTGATTAGCGATGGTGCCCTCCGCTCTCACCTTCCTGGTCACTTTCCCCTCATTTGTTTGATTTTCTCCACCTCTTCTTTAGAAATGTTACCAACCATAAATTGCTTCTTCGGCATCACATGCATGTCACGTGCAAGTTACATGGGTTTGAACATAATAAATTTCGACTTCTTTGAATGTCTTTCTAATACTATATACCCCATCTTTTTCATGAGTTGCCTTAATCCTTTCACTTTCCTCTTTGTCATTCATTTTCCATACTTCAAACTGTATATCACCAGCATCTTCTACACTTTCACCTGCTTGGGTTACTTTAACCTTTAAGTTCCTTTCCTCATTAGATGATATTTTTTCTGGTAAAGAGATATCCACTTCCACTAACTGAGATATTTCTGATTCACTTGCAGAAGGGTTAGAATTGCCAGTGCAAGCTGATAACACTGCTATTAATACTATGATTCCTAAAACTTTTATAAGTTTCTTCATTATTAACACTCCCCTAATTCTTAATTCAACCAGGCCTTTATTGGTTTGATATTCTTGCGTGAACGGACTTATTAGCCATTATTTAATGTACTATGGAGTTGTGAAATAAAAATGAAACCGTTATCTTTTTTAAATTGGCTGTATTCATAAACTTTGTTGCTTACAAAGTAGTAGTTGAAAGATCCCAGTGGAAAACCCATCCACTGGGATCTTTCTGTATCATTATGGTCTTTGATAGTGCCATGAAAGTGTCAAAAGAGGGACGGACCTCCAAATCCCTCTTCCTAATCATGCTAATTAAAGCATATTAGCATGATATTCTCATCAAAAATGGAGGTCCGTCCCTCAAAATTTTAAAATGATGTTGGGAAAATGCGTGACTGTTTTCCTATGGTCATTTTTGTTTTTGAGGTAGTTTGGAGGAAAGTTTTCATGATTCTCGGTGATTTTTGTAACTGGCCGGATTCATCTTCCTTATATTTACAAATGTTAAATTCTTACCCTATTCTTTTTTTCTAAAGGGTCTGCTAGAATCCTAGTTAGCAAGAATCATATACATAGTTTCTCATACACAATCTCAATTATTCTTGTAAATTTTCATAAGAGGAGGTAATTCCATAAGCAAACGATTTAATACTCCATTCATTTGTCGTTGAAACACATCATTCAAAAAAAAGAAAATCGGAGGAATACTATTATGAAGTTCAAAAAAATTGCTGCTTTATCTCTAGCTGCATCACTTGCTCTCGTACCTAGCTTCGGAGGAAGTGCCTTTGCACAAGATCAAAACCCTCTTGAAAAAGCCCCGAAAAAGACAGTTGTCAGTAAAAACCTCAAAAAAGGCAGCTATGTAAAAGGTGAGGTTATTGTAAAATTTAAAGACGGTGTAGCAGAGTCTGAAAAAGGAAACACCCTCAAAAAAGTGAATGCTTCTGCAGTAAAGGAAAAAGCTAGTAAGAAGAAGCCCTTCGAAGTGTTAAAAGTAGGAAATGTAGAAGCAACCGTAAAAGCATTAAGTAAAAACCCGAATGTAGAATACGTAGAACCGAACTATACCTTCTCAGCAACCTGGACCCCAAATGATTATTACTACCAAGGATATCAATATGGACCCCAAAACACGTATACACCAAGTGCATGGGATCTTGCACGCGGGAGCAGCGGTCAGGAAATCGCCGTTCTTGATACAGGTGTAGATTATAACCATCCTGACTTAGATGGCAAAACGATTCGTGGATATGATTTCGTGGACGATGACTATTATCCAATGGATCTAAACGGACATGGTACACATGTAGCGGGTACCGCAGCGGCTGAAACGAACAACGGAACCGGGGTTGCTGGTATGGCCCCTAATACAAAGATTCTTGCCGTTCGTGTATTGGATGCCAACGGAAGTGGATCGCTTGATGATATCGCGGCAGGTATTCGTTACGCTGCAGATCAAGGCGCTGAAGTTCTGAACCTTTCTCTTGGTTGTGACTGTAATACCACAACTTTAAAAAATGCAGTCGATTATGCGTGGAACAAAGGATCTGTCGTCATTGCCGCAGCTGGAAATGACGGGGTATCAACAACGTTTGAGCCAGCTTCTTATCCTAACGCGATTGCCGTAGGGGCAGTGGATTCCAGAGACCGTAAAGCATCATTCTCAAACTATGGAACATGGGTGGATGTAACCGCTCCTGGTGTTGACATTGCTTCTACCGTACCTAATAATGGCTACTCATACATGTCAGGTACATCGATGGCTTCCCCTCACGTTGCAGGTTTAGCAGGATTACTTGCAGGGCAAGGAAGAAATAATGTTCAAATCCGTCAAGCGATCGAACAAACAGCAGACCCTATCAGCGGTACAGGCTCTTACTTCCAACATGGAAGAATTAACTCTTACGATGCTGTAAGATACTAATAAGTAGTAAAGCACCCCTTAACCAATCGGTTAAGGGGTGTTTTACAATTATTGAATCTATTTCCCCAACAAAATTAGAAAAACCACTCGTCTTTTATAACCCAACCCGCATATATAGATCCAAAAATAAAATACCAAATTCAAACAAAAGTTTAATATCTTATAAAAAGATTCGTTTTCATGAAAATTTTCCTGAATAGTTCCATTAATAGTCTACTCTATACCCTCATAAAGTCCTGCATTTTCTCAATACCGTCTTCATCTTACCTATGATACTCTATTTTTGACAGAATTTTTAGAAAAAAAGAGGAGGAATTGATTTGAGAAAGAATAAAATCATTAGCGTGGGGTTATCCATCAGTTTACTGTCTGGAATGATGACTACGGGGAGTTTAGCTGCACCATCGGACAACGCTCTCTTTCAAATGAATAAAAAAGAAGGAACACCGGAATTTGTTTCAGGACTATTATCTGCTCCATCCGGGAAAAAGGCGGAGACAATCGTTCTTTCCTTTTTAGAAAAGAACAAGGCGAAATTCAAGCTTTCTGATAAGAAATCGGACGAGCAGTTCAAGCTGTTGTCTGTTGAAAAAGATGAACTTGGAAATAGAGTCGTTCGTATTCAGCAAACCTACCATGGAGTACCTGTTTGGGGTTCCACACAGTCAGCAGTTGTAAAGGAAGATGGCGCTCTTCAAGCATTTTCTGGTACTGTCATAGCTGACTTGGATCAAAAGCTAACCTCATCAAATAAGAAAGTGAAAGCGAAAAATGCCTTAAAGATCGCTAAGAAAGATCTTGGAATTGATCCAAAATTAGAAAAAGAAGCTAAACCGGAACTAGTCATCTATACAGATGGTGATTCTGCTTCCTATGCATATTTTGTAAATCTGAATTATTTAGAACCGTCTCCTGGTAACTGGAACTATTTTATTGATGCGAAAACCGGTAAGGTTTTAAATAAATACAATGACATGCATGATGTCACAGGAACGAATCAAGTCGGAACCGGTAAAGGCGTATTAGGTGACTCTAAACCGTTGAACACAACCCTTTCAAGTGGTAAGTACTATTTGCAGGATAATACTCGGGGGAATGGTGTGTATACATACAACATGAACAACCGTACCTTCTTCCCTCAATTTTTCTTACCGGGCACTTTGTGGTCAGATAGCGATAATGTACTAAATGCTGCCTATGATGCTCCTGCAGTTGATGCTCATTATTTCGCAGGTGTCACGTATGACTTCTACAAGGATAACTACAATCGTAATTCTTATGATAATCAAGGCGCTCGCCTGGTGTCTTCTGTTCACTACAGCAGCGGCTACAATAACGCCTTCTGGAACGGATCTCAAATGGTGTATGGTGACGGGGATGGCACAACGTTCGCCCCACTTTCAGGCGGCATTGACGTTGTGGCCCATGAATTAACTCATGCGGTTACAGACTTTACTTCTGACCTTGTGTATCAGAATGAATCGGGAGCCTTAAACGAAGCGATTTCAGATATTTTTGGAACATTGGTAGAATACGAGAATGGATCGAATCCAGATTTCGAGATTGGAGAAGATATTTATACACCTGGCACATCCGGTGATGCCCTCCGCTCCATGAGCAACCCTGCTAAATACGGTGACCCTGATCACTACTCTAAACGCTATACTGGTACAGGAGATAATGGCGGTGTTCATACTAACAGTGGTATCATTAACAAGCAGGCTTACCTATTAAGTGAAGGTGGTAATCATTATGGAATAACCGTTCCCGGAATTGGTCGTGAAAAGCTAGGGGATATTTATTACCGTATGAATACAGTATACTTGACAGCTTCCTCAACTTTTAGTCAGGCAAGAGCTGCAGCTGTCCAGTCTGCAACCGATTTATATGGAAGCACTTCAGCAGAAGTAAATGCTGTGAAGTTATCATTTGATGCAGTAGGAATTAACTAAAGAGTTTGCCAGACCAGCAGGGATTATGATCTTTGCTGGTTTTCTTCATTGGAATTTCTTCATTCTTACTCAATAAAAAAAGCCCGCTTCTAAGTACAATAAGTACCCAGAACAGGCTTTTTCTATTTAGGATGACCTTAACAGCAGCCGCTATCCGGAACACCCACTAATACTAATCCCCCATCTTGCACATCTAATGTGATATCCTCAGTCATAGAAATAACATTCGTATCAAATGCAACCGAAACTCCATTAATATCTTCCACTTTATCTGTTGCTTGAGCTGAATCTAAAGAAACTCCAATTTGTGGCCTCAGCATCCACCTTGATTCAGAACAAATCTGATACCTTCCGATTTGTTCTCTGCCATTGCATTCAACAGTACTTCTTTTGCTTCATTCGTAATATTCATTGTATACAATCCCCATTTCTTTTTGAGGTCAGTCCCTCAATTCTTTGAATATAGCTCTTTCAGTACATTTTTCAGTTCTGGTTTGATGTTGATTATTGGTCGGACATTTTTAGCTTTTGTTTCGGCTTCTTCGAGCGTGGAGGCTTCTTTCAGTGATAGGAGAGTTCCTGCTGCGACCGTGCCTGTTCGGTTACTTCCTCCGTTACAATGGAAGTAGACGTTTTTGCCATTTTGATAGGCTGTTACCACTTCCACTATTGCACGTCTTACGGACTCTTCTTGTTGATCAGCATTCTCTACGATCGGACGATGCATTCGAGTTACGTCATCAAATTCCACTCCTGGTGCTTCAGCTCGTAAGTCGACGATTATATCCACTTTATCACGAACAGAGTCCGCATCTTCGAAACCCCCGATATAAATTCGGTCTTTCACTAATTCATTATAATTCATTGTTATCCGCCTTTATTTAGAGAAGTCCATCATTTTTTTGTACCCTATCTTTTCTTCACTCATCCATGGAATTAGAGCGGTCTTGTTTGAATAGTCGTTATGCACTTTTTGTATCCATTCCCGCTCTGAGACAGACCTGCCTCTTAACACGGGATCTGTTGTAAACGTTACCGATAAGCTTTGATTGATGACCCACCATTTTGGGTGAATCTCCGCTCTATGCAAATCTTGCTGAAGTCGTTTCGCTTCGATAACAGGGGTAGCTTCAGGTAATGTCACTATCACTACGCTCGTTTCTTTTGGATTACGAAGACGAGGCAGTAGATTTTTCACATGGTCTTCCACCTCTCCTTTTGAACGCGACACTTCTTTCGTATAAGATTCAGTTGCATCCAGTAAAAGCAGAGTATGTCCCGTTGGAGCAGTATCGATCACGACTATTTCTTCATCGGCTTTCCCTACTATCTCTGCAAAAGATTGGAAGATGGCTATTTCTTCTGTACAAGGGGAGTTTAAATCTTCCTCCAGATACGCCATTCCTTCTTCGTCGAGACTCTCTTCTGCTTTTGAAAGAACAGCCTTTTTATACGACTCTACCGTTTCCTTCGGATCGATTCGACTGATTCTCAACCCAACGTTCACAATCTCTTCTTGAAACATATGACTTAAGTGGGCTGCAGGATCTGTTGTAGTTAAATGGACCTTATGTCCCCTCTCAACCAAGCCAACAGCAATAGCAGCAGCAACTGTCGTTTTCCCTACTCCACCTTTTCCCATTGTGAAAATGACACGGGTGTTGTGCTTGGAGAAATCATCTATCACATCTTTTAATCCGGGAATTTCAATTGATTCCTCGTCAACAACAGTTACAGCATTCGGGTTAATCTCTACATGAGAGAATAATTGCCTCAAGGAATTCGTTCCCGTTAAGGAATACGCTACATAAGGTAGCGAATAAATTTGAATTTCCTTAAGAGCAATCGGCATTGAACGTAACGCTTCTTGCTGACGGCTGTAAAAGGCCGATGCAATCGGATCATCCCCACGATGCTTACCCATTAATCCATTTACAATTAACATTTGATTTTTTATTCCAATGTCCTTGAGTTCTGTTGATGCCCGGTCGGCTTCCATTAACGATGAAGAATCCGGCCGTGCAACAAGTACAAGAGCTGTTTTTTCCTTATCGGATAAAACGTTAACAGTTGAAGAATACAGATCCTTCTTGTCTCCAAGCCCTGAAAGAGGTCCTAAGCAAGAGGCTCCATGTGTACTCTCTTCCAAGAATCCCGTCCAAGCTGTTGGAAGCTGCAGTAAACGGAGTGTATGACCTGTCGGTGCCGTGTCAAATACAATATGATCAAACTGATCTACTATGGCAGGGTCCGCCAGCAAGCTTGTAAACTCATCAAAAGCGGCGATTTCAACTGTACAAGCACCAGACAGTTGTTCCTCCATATTCCTTACTACAGCTTCTGGAAGCTTTCCTCTATATGGTCCAATAACTTTTTCACGGTAGGAAGCTGCTGCTTCTTCTGGGTCAAGATTACAAGCGGATAATGTCGGTAATCCTGGAACTTGTTTTGGTTGATTGGTAAGTTCGGTTTCTAATACATCCTGTAAATTGGAAGCTGGATCTGTACTGACGATCAGCACCCTTTTTCCTTCATCAGCAAGGGCAATAGCTGTTGCACTCGCCGTAGACGTTTTCCCCACTCCACCTTTACCTGTAAAAAAGAGGAATGGTGTATGATTGACAGCCTCTAATTGAAACGATGTAAACATTGTACCCCAACTTTCTTATTTCTTATTAATATCCAATGTCAGTCGTACTTTTCTTTTCTCATTCAATTCCTCAGCCGGTACTTCAAACCATTGTGAAAACTCTTCATTTGAAGGATATTTTCCAACAGCGGCTTGTTTCCCATCAACAAGCGTGACAGGTAAAGCATCTGGACCTTCGTCGTGTAAAATACGGTTGATCACCTCATGGTCAGCAAGTGCCCCTGGATCATTCGCTAAATTGTATCTCCTAATATCAAATCCTCGTTTTTCAAGTGAAAATACAGCATTCGCGACACGAGTAAGCTCAGGATCAATACTGGGACCACAAACCCCCGTCGAACAACACATTGCCGGATCAAAAATTTCAACCTTAGCCATCAAAATTCCACTCCCATTCATAAATTTATATAAAAAAATAGCCGAGAAGCTTCTCTCGGCTTTATAAAAGAGGGACGGACCTATTGGACAGGACTTTAAAGATTGCCATGAGGTCCGTCCCTCTATTTCTGTTTACTTCCCGGTCTCAGCAAACGTTTTGATGCGATCGCTGATTTCATCACGTACGCGTTGGAAGAATGCCCATTTCTCTTCATCCGTTCCTTCGGCTTTTGCCGGGTCATCAAAGCCCCAGTGCTCACGCTTGACATGTGGAGGGGTCATTGGGCATTTATCAGCTGCATCACCACAAAGAGTAACGACTAAATCTGCATTGTTCAAGATGTCAGGATCGATAATGTCAGAAGTTTGGTTAGAAATATCAATTCCCGCTTCTTTCATTGCTTTTACTGCGTTAGGATTTAATCCATGTGCTTCAATACCTGCACTTTTCACATCCCAATCTTCTCCTAAATGATGCTTTGCCCAACCTTCTGCCATTTGGCTGCGGCATGAGTTACCTGTACATAAGAAGTATAGTGTTTTTTTAGACATAATAATCGAGCTCCTTTTCTTGTGAGTTTTAAGATATGATCATTAACCAGATATATAAACCAATAAGGGTAATGAGTAATGTTGGTACGGTTAATATAATTCCTGTTTTAAAATATTGCCCCCATGAGATTTTCAAGCCTTTTAATGATAAAACGTGTAACCATAAGAGGGTTGCCAGTGAACCAATCGGGGTGATCTTCGGCCCAAGATCAGAACCAATGACATTGGAATAAATAAGGGACTCCCGAATAACACCTGTAGTGTTCGTATCCATAATCGCAATCGCATCTATCATAACGGTCGGCATATTGTTCATGACTGATGACAGTATCGCTGCAATGAATCCCATGGAAATCGTAGCGACGAACAGTCCTTGATCAGCAGCCACTTGGATAACATCGGTTAACACATTTGTCAGTCCTACATTACGCAAACCATACACTACCACGTACATTCCAATCGAGAAGAATACAATCGCCCATGGAGCACCCTTAATGACCGTTTTCGTGTTGACCGCTGAGCTTCTCCTAGCCATTAATAAGAAGAAAATCGACACAATACCTGCGATAATCGATACAGGAATGTGCAGTGATTCACTGATAAAGTAACCAACAAGCAAGATACCCAGAACAATCCAGGATAGCTTAAACATACGCTGATCTTTAATCGCTTCAACCGGTTTCTTTAGCTGGCTGGCATCATAATTCTTTGGAATGCTTTTTCTAAAGAATAGATACAGTACCAGTATGCTTGCAAACAATGAGAAGAAGTTTGGAATAATCATTCTTGATGCATATTCCACAAACCCGATATCAAAGAAATCGGCTGACACGATGTTCACAAGGTTACTGACGACAAGCGGCAAGGAAGTCGTATCGGCAATGAAACCACTTGCCATGATAAATGGAAAAACCATTTTTTCTTCAAAATTCAAGTTTCTCACCATTGCCAAAACAATCGGTGTTAATATCAACGCAGCTCCATCATTCGCAAAAAATGCTGCGACAACCGCTCCTAATAGGGAAACGTAAACAAACATTTTAACTCCATTCCCCTTTGCTGCTCTCGCCATATGTAGAGCAGACCATTCAAAGAATCCAATTTCATCCAGAATTAATGAAATAATGATAATAGCAATGAATGCTAAAGTCGCATTCCATACTATTCCTGTCACAGCCACAACATCCTGGAAGTCGACAACCCCTACAATTAAGGCAAGGATCGCTCCTCCACAAGCAGACCAGCCAATGGACAATCCTTTAGGCTGCCAAATCACAAGGACCAATGTGGCCACAAAAATCATGGTAGCTAAAATTACTGATAACACAGAAAACCCTCCTCCTAATTACAAGAAATGCGTAATCCTTGCTTTTCTAATGCTGTTAATCGATCATCCTGATTAGGCAAGTGTTC
Source organism: Rossellomorea sp. GQ25 (assembly GCF_059758515.1). NCBI lineage: Bacteria > Bacillati > Bacillota > Bacilli > Caryophanales > Bacillaceae > Rossellomorea > Rossellomorea sp. GQ25. Next base: position 782,422 of record NZ_JCAXEQ010000001.1, read on the forward strand.
TAACAAGCTTTGAACAAACGGATACGCATCACTTTCTTTGTTAAGAGAGTAAAAGACCCATTGACCCCTTCTTAATTCCTTCACAAGTCCAGCATCTTTCAATTTTCGAACATGCTGAGAGATGGCAGGTTGACTCATTTTGAAAATCTCGACAAATTCACACACACAACAGTCGTTGGATTCTAATAGTTTCACCATAGTAAGACGGGTTTTATCCCCTAGAAGTTTTAACATCGTTGCCGCCCTTTCAATATCAACTCTTGATTTAAGCATGTAAACACCTCCTCAATCACTTTTATTAGCATATTATTATTTACTTATATAATAAAAAAATAAGAACCCTTTTATAGGTTCTTATATAAGTTCTTGCTTATATAATAAAATACTTATATGTTCATTTCAACCTTTTTTAATATTTTCTTTTTGGCTCCTCCTTTACAAATAAGATCAGCCACAAAGACTACTGGCAAAATACTACTTATATGTAGAAAAGTCCTTGATCACTTGACCATGGACTTTTCAGATTCTTACTTAATGGTTAACGGCTTTATCTAATCCACCCGGCTTATTATGCACAGCCAATTTATCAATTAATTTATTACTTTCAGTATTCAGACCAATCAGATTTACTTTCACGCCATTCTGATGGTACTTGATAACGATTTTATCAATCGCTCCCACGGCAGAATCATCCCATAAATGTGTATGAGTTAAATCCAGTGTTACTTCCTTCACATTTTCATTGAAATTAAAGCTTTCAACAAATTCCGTAACAGAAGCAAAGAACAATTGACCTGACACACGATATACCTTCTTATGAGTATTTTCAGAAGCCATTGTGGTAATCTTCACTTTTGATATTTTGGAAGCGAAGAATACAGCGCTTAAGATAATCCCAACAAGAACACCTTTTGATAAATCATGTGTAATCAATACAGTGACAACTGTTGCAATCATAACAAGAGAATCTGTAATCGGCGTTTTGTGTAAATTCTTCACTGAAGACCAATCAAATGTCCCAACGGATACCATGATCATAACTCCAACTAAAGCCGCCATTGGAATTTGAACCAATAAATCATTGAGCAATAGGATTAAGATCATCAAGAATGTACCAGCCACAAATGCTGATAAACGTCCTCGTCCACCTGACTTAACATTAATAACAGATTGTCCGATCATCGCACAACCAGCCATTCCACCGAAAAGACCAGATACGATATTTGCAATCCCTTGACCTTTTGCTTCTTTATTTTTATCACTTGTGGTATCTGTCATATCATCAACAATAGATGCAGTTAATAATGACTCAACTAACCCTACAATTGCAATGGATAAAGAATAAGGGAAAATGATTTGCAATGTCTCAAAGTTAAATGGAATATCTGGAATTAAGAAGATTGGTAATGCTTGGGTAAGTTCACCCATATCTCCAACTGTACGTACTCCACTTCCTGTCAGCACCGCAAAAATAGTCACAGCGATAATTGCTACTAATGGTGATGGGACTGCTTTTGTAAAGCGGGGTAAAACATATATAATCCCCAATGCACCAGCTACCATAGCATACATGATCCACGATTCACCAACAAAGTGTGGTAACTGTGAAGTGAAGATCAAGATTGCAAGTGCGTTCACAAATCCAACCATAACGGAACGTGGTACAAATTTCATTAAGCGGCCTAGTTTAAGGACACCCATGATAATTTGAATCACACCCGTTAAGATGGTCGCTGCTAATAGATACTGTAAACCATGATCTGCAACCAACGTCACCATGACCAGTGCTGTAGCACCCGTTGCGGCAGAAATCATTCCTGGACGTCCGCCTACAAATGCAATCACAACTGCAATACAGAAGGAGGCATATAACCCGACCATTGGATCCACACCCGCGATAATAGAAAACGCAATTGCCTCCGGGATCAATGCCATAGCGACGACTAGACCGGCTAACACATCTCCACGAATATTACCAAACCACTCATATTTAATTTTTTGACTTAAACTCATAATGCACCTCTTCCTTTTTATTTATGACTTTCAACTCTCATAAAAGTCGGGGCCGTTTAACACAAGGGACATTATATACCGGAACTCCCCTTTTGTGAAACATCTATGAAAGCGCAAACATACTATTTTATCTTTCGTTTACTCTTTATTTCACTTTTAATCTCCTCTAGTCCAAAAACATGTAAAATAATCTTAAATTTCATTAAAGGAAATTGAATAATAATATAGAAATAAGTACTAAACGCTTTCATCGGATGGAGGAAAAGCAATGTTCAAACACATTCTTCTTGCAACAGACGGATCTGAACACTCTTTAAGAGCAGGAGAAAAAGCGATCGTTCTCGCAAGATGCCATGAAGGCTCTAAAATAGATATTGTTTATGTAGTAGACGGGAAGCAATCCAAGGAAGATGTTCTACACCATTGGGGGCTGGATGCAATAGACAAACGGAAGCAGAAACTGCAAATGATTGAACAAAAAGCCAAACATGAAGGCATCGACTACGAGATTATCTTTTTACACGGAGAGCCGGGGCCGACAATTGTTGAGTATGCGAACAAAAACAACTTCGATGCAGTAGTCATTGGAAGCCGTGGTTTAAATATATTTCAAGAAATGGTCTTGGGAAGTGTAAGCCATAAAGTCGCAAAGAGGGCTAAATGTCCCGTGATGATCGTGAAATAGAGAAAGACTTCCAAATAGGAAGTCTTTCTCCATTTAATCCTTATACAAATATTCAAAAATAATCGGTACCCGCTCTCTCCAAGCAATTTTATTTGTTGATCAGCGTGAACAATGTATACTCCAAGCTGTTAAAAGTTCAGTCTCAGCCAGTTGTAAAAGGTCATGATGAGTTTAAAGATTATTACCGAAACATACTAAAGAACATTTTTCCTCGTCCCGAAACACCATTGGTGGCTTCTCCAGCTCTAATCGAAGCGTCTCGATAACGAATTCAACCTGGAATTAAGGGAACTATCTTTCATTATCCAATTCATCACGGGCAAGAATCCTTACATCCACTTTCTTAATATGCAAGAGGTTTTCCGTCAACCTTTATCCACTGGAGACAGCAGCGATTATATCCACACCAGCATCTTAAGCATCATGAAAGATGCTCTTTTTTATAAAAGTCCTTCCCAAATTGACCATCTTTCATCTAAACAGGGATTGAAATATACAGTAGATGGCCTTCACTTAAATAGACAAGGCGCAATGATCGTGGCTGAAAAATGCGGAGAGTATATTGAAGAATTGCTCTAACCTTAAAAGGGGCCGTTTCCGTCAAGAAAGGGCCCCTTTTTAACATTTTTATTCACTTTCACTGCGATTGTATGAGCTTTCAGGAAGTGTGTCCCAGAAAGAAGTATCCGCATTTTCAATTGACCCGTCTGCAATGGCTTTTGCCGTAGCTTCTAAACTAATAACCGCTTGCTTAATGAGGTACCCATTACTCTTTTGACCCAGAACATAATCATCACGGTAATGATCAGCCATTCCTCTCATTTCAAAAAGAAGGGTTGCTATTCCATATTCAACCGCCAGTCCGTTACGGCTGATCGTCGGTGCCGTTCCTCCGATGTATTTGGACAAAGTACCGAATCCACGGCGTTCTACCGTGTTGTAAAGGACTGATCCGAGCTGTTTTGATTTCTCGACGACTTCAGGGTCTACATTTTTATTTGTAGGATAAAGAATTGATCCTGACACAAGTTCATCCGTATCCCCAAGCGTTGTTTCCGCTCCTTGATGATGAAGATCGATCATATAATCAGGCTTGTACTTTTGAAGAACGTTTTTATGGAGAGCTTGTGTTTCTGGCTGTTTACGGTCCACATGATCACGATTTAAATCGACTTCGTTCGCATTATAGCGGGTGTGAGTTCCCGATACATAATCCTCCAGGGAGAAATTAACATCCCCTTCTGCACCATCCACATTCAATCGCGGAGCAACCAATATATTTACGTTCTCGAGCATTTCTTTTACTTCTTTTGAGTTCGATGTTAGGTGCTTGATGAACTGAAGAGCCCCTTCAGTCGTCAATGTTTCGTTTCCATGCTGCTGAGTTAAATAAAGAATCGTAGGGTTGTTTTCATTTGTTCCAAATTTCGCAAGATAAAGATCTCGTTCTTTGACGGATTGACCATACACTTCTAATGAAAGAGCATCTGATTTTTGATCTAAATGTTGAAGCATGCTCACCATTTCTTCATAATTATGAAGTCGCTCGTTTTTGATCGTCTCGTTCCCATTATATCCAGGACCATTTGCAAGTACAGATGCACCCGGTGCAGCGAAAGTGATTCCTGATGCTACCAACATACCCGAAAGGGCACCAACCATTAATTTTTTCTTCATTATGTATTCCTCCTTTTATTTCGACTCCCTAATCTATTTAAAGATAATAGGATTGAAACCCTTTTCCATTTGCAAAAATGAAACTATGGAACTGAACTACGGAAGGGCGTTTGGATATAAGTTCCTATTACTTTTCGGCAATTGTTGACTTTTGTCAAACTAATGGAGGGAGTCTAATTATTCAGTCCCTATCTTCAATCAAAGAAGAGAAGCTTATGAAACATTAGCTTCTCACCCAAAGTATTCCAACTTATCCTACTGTCCATAAACCTTACCTGAGGCATCAACGTAAATGGTTTTAATGAAGGTTCTTTGGAACGTATTTTTGTCCTTGCTTCCTTCTATATCTATAGTCACATTATAAATTCCTTCTCCAAGCTTCGGGAGTTTTAATGAGTCATTCTTTGTTTTTACCTTACTCTTCTTCAACTTACCATTCTTGTAAAATTCAATTGTCATGTTTGGTTTAAGCTTTAGCTTACTGTCTTTGGTTTTCAAGCTTATTTCATCCTGTGCTAAATGGATACTCATTGCATCATTCATCGCGCTTTCAAAAGACACATGTAAGAGATACTTTTCTGCTGAAGACGATGATGCTTCAATCGTCCACTCCCCTGGTGCCGGATCTTTAACGGTAACCGTATGGTGATACGCACCGTTAAAGTATTCACTTTCATCCATTTTTACCTTGAAGATTGAATTTGCTTTTTGACCAGGATCTTTTAGGATTAATTGTGACGAAGGGCTATTACTCATCCAATCAAATGTTACGGACTTAGCCCCCTGTTCTACTAAGACCTTTTCTTGTTTCTTTCCGTTATATTCTCCTCCTCTAACAAAAGAGGCAGCGTTCTCTGCATCTTTTGACTCGACCACACTTTGAGCATTAAAACCCGAGGTATTGGTCGCTTCATTTAAATAATTTTTGAACAAATTAAAGGTAGAGGAACCTTCTTTGATAGTCGAGTGATTCCAATTCCCCACTCTCAGTTCTGTCCCATAGGGAAGTCTCGAACTATTGACTGTAACGGCTCCATCGTTGCTACCATAAGCACTAAGATACAATCCACCCCAATAAAGAGAGCTTCCGAAGCTTCCCCATTTCGTGCCGCCAAATGTATAGACTGGATTTCTATTAACATTCTGATGATGATCCATTTCAGAACGGAAATAACTCATATACCCTGTTTGCAGTGAATAGGTGGCATCATTCTTACTTCCGAGAATGCCTGTTAACCATCCTGCCCAGCTGCTATAAGCAAGGTCTGCCAGTTGGGAACCATAATGGGGCGTGGAAAGGGTGATTATCCTTGAGACATACGGATAGGCACCATAGTGTACAAGTGCTGATTGCGTGTCGATGCCCCCTTTACTGTGGGCCACAACCACTACCTTTTCACCGTAGTAATCGTATATATCGCGAATTTTCTGGGCCAAGAGGGCACCGTTATCCCACATATTCTTTGTTGGATACAGATCAATAAAAGCGGTTTCATAACCATTTTGATAGGCTGTGTCATACATATTATTTTCATTCCACCATGTGTTAGAAGAGCTATTTAATCCATGAACAAAGAGGATCGGATGCTTGGAAGGGGCTACATACGAGGGAGTTGTACCTACATACCACTGTCCGGGAACTCCAGAAGGATCAACATCCCCGAATGAACCTGCCTGGCTCCAAGATGGCAGCAATAAAAATAGAGTAAAAACGATCATACAAATCTTTTTAATCATACACTCTCTCCTTTTCCGTTGAAATAAGCCTGTAAAGTATATCGACGGAATTCAGAAGATATAACCGGCCTAACAGAATTAAGGAAGAAAGAACTAAAAAATGTGTTCTGCTCTTCTACATAAACCATCATTATGAGGATCCAGAATCTTAGTTATATCTATATCACGCTCTTTTCTTACAATAGGTTTTACCAATATTCGAGTCAAAAAAGTAATACATTTGTTCATGTAACTGACTTCTTCTCTAAATTCACCACCCACTCTATTAAAATCCCTGTTAAAATGGTGGTATCACAATAAAATCGCGAGGAATTTGCTATGCCTGATTGGTCCTATCACGGAATATTCAAACCCGTTTTATCCAAACTCCCTGCTTACATGTCGAGAGAGTTAATACATAGAGGAATGAGTACGATCGCTTCTCTCCCCCTTGGTCCTCACATCATTCATTTTCTGGGAAGAGAAGAGTGCTCCCCTCACCTGAATAAACAAATCAAAGGGATGGAATTTACCAATCCTGTTGGTCTCTCTGGTAAAATTGATCCCTTACTTACCGGTACATCTGCCTTTATTCATTTGGGCTTTGGCTTTATTGAAATTGGTCCTGTAACTTTACAGGCTTCACCTGAATCCTCTTACCCTGGTGCGGATCATAATGAGCAGCGTATTCAGTTCTCGGATCCCCTTGAATCCATTGGATTAGAAAGGACACTTGAGAAATTAAAGAAGATTAGAAAAAAACAGCTTTTCATCATACGCCTGTCGGGGACACCCGAAGAATTATCTACTATGATGGAACAATTAGATGTATTTGCAGATGGTTATATTGTAGAAGGTGATGAAATTCACCTTACTTTACATAGTGACAAACCGATTTTCATTTCAAATCCGACTTTAGAACTTCTCTACAAATTGAACGTTGAAGATATTTCAGGAGTCATTGTGGAAGAAGATGAATTCAACACTCTCCTATCAACTGTTCGTTCATTCAAAAAGGCAATCCCTGCTCTATCAATCATCACTTCAGGTGGAGTTCGTGAACCAAGTCAGGCACTATCTCTACTAAGTGAGGGTGCAGACCTCCTTCTTCTTTCAGATGGGTATGTCTTTTCGGGTCCGGGTTTAACCAAACGCATTAACGAAGCATTGCTGGATGATTTGAACGATCAGTTACCTCCTCAAAAGGGATGGCAATCTTACTGGTATTTTGGTTTATTTATATTTATAGGGGGACTCTTAGCCCTCCTTTTTAGTTTAACGTCGGTGATTCTGTCCTATGATGAACATTACTTGGGGATGCAAAGGGAGTCGATTGTTGGTTTCAACGACCGTATTGTAAAATTTATGGCTCATGATCGGATGACGTTAGCAGGTACAATGATTTCTGGTGGGATTGTGTATATGCAGCTCGCCTTCCATGGTCTCAGGAGAGGTCTCCTATGGGCCAAGCAGTCAATAGACATTGCCGCCATTACAGGATTTCTGGGGATTTTCTTATTTATCGGGTATGGCTATTTTGACTGGCTTCATCTTTTATTTTGGCTCATATTGCTACCCTTTTACGTATATGGCTGGATTCATACAAGGGAGATAAAGGGAACTCCCTCATCTAGCAATCGAAGAAATCATAAAATATGGTTACAATCCCTGTATGGTCAGCTGGCATTTGTCGTACTTGGATTTTCTTTTGTTCTTGGAGGCCTTGTCATTTCTTACTTTGGGGTTACTTCTGTTTTTGTTCCGACGGATCTCCTATACCTCTGTATGCCACCCGAGATTCTTCATGAGTTCAATCGGAATCTCATTCCCGTTATTGCCCATGATCGAGCCGGATTCGGCAGTGCTTTATTAAGTGTCGGATTACTAGTCTTAACTCTTTCACTTTGGGGCTTTCAACAAGGAAATAAGTGGGTTTGGTGGACCCTTCTAATCGGGGGACTACCTGCCTTTATATCGGGGATATATATTCATTTTGCTATCGGGTACACCTCGTTTATCCACCTTCTGCCCGCCTACTTGGCCATTGGCTTATTTTTGATTGGATTAGTCAAAACCTATTCTTTTTTTCATAGAGATAGGGATAATGATGAACTTTAGCTATATCCTGTTTGGATATGGCTTTTTAGTTGAAGGGATTTTTATCTAATTACAGTTAATGATTTTAAAAGAAAATCCGAAGTACCTTTTTGTTAAGAGTTTGTAAATTTGACGTCAGCTCTTTGAGTCAGTAAATTTTTCATGTTAAAGTCTATGTATAAAATTCCGATATCGACTTTCGATATTGGATTTCGATTTAAACATAGGGAGGTGTTTCATTGGAAGACAAAGTATTACGGAAGCTCTTTCTCGGGTTTATTCAAATTCATATTCTCCACCATGCCAAAGAAGAGCCCATTTACGGCACGTGGATGTTGGAAGAATTAAGAGAACATGGGTATAGCATAAGCTCCGGTACCCTTTACCCTATTCTTCACTCAATGGATGCTGACGGGTTACTAACAAAAGAAGAGAAAAACGTTGACAGTAAGATCAGAAAGTATTATACGACCACAGATAAAGGAAATAAAGTACTCAGTGAAGCACGAGAAAAAGCTTATGAGTTATTTAAAGAAATCAAAAACTAACAAAGAAGGTGAAAAAATATTGAAAGCATCAAGCAGTTTAAAGACCCTGATTGAAATACTGATTATTTCAACAAGACTGGGCCTTACATCATTTGGTGGACCAATTGCCCATTTAGGATACTTTCATGAAGAGTATATTCGTAGAAGAAAATGGATGGATGAGAAAAGTTATGCGGATCTAGTCGCTCTTTGTCAATTCCTTCCGGGTCCAGCCAGCAGTCAAGTCGGAATGGGTATTGGTATTATGCGGGCAGGAGTGTTGGGAGGAATTGTTTCATTTATAGGCTTTACCTTCCCTTCTGTCATTGCATTGATTCTTTTCGCAATCGCTCTTCAAGGACTGGATGTGGCAGATGCGGGGTGGATACATGGGTTAAAGATTGTCGCAGTTGCCGTGGTTGCTCATGCTATTTTAGGAATGGCAAAAAAGTTGACGCCTGATTTAAAACGAAAAGCGATTGCATTGTTTGCATTAGTGGTCATTTTATTATGGCAAACGGCGTTTTCACAAGTTGGGGTCATTCTTCTTTCAGCTTTGATTGGATTTCTTCTTTTTAAACAACATAATCCCGACGATGAAGCCAGAATTGACTTCCCGATTTCCCGTAGATTTGCAGTGATTTGTTTGTCGCTTTTCTTCGGATTACTTTTTCTTCTTCCGTTCTTGAGGGAATTGACATCACTTGAATGGGTCGCTTTATTCGATAGCTTTTACCGGTCTGGGTCATTGGTTTTTGGCGGCGGTCATGTTGTATTACCTCTCCTTGAACGAGAGTTTGTTCCTACAGGATGGTTAACAGAGGAAGCGTTTTTAGCAGGGTATGGTGCAGCCCAGGCGGTTCCTGGTCCACTTTTCACCTTTGCAGCGTATATTGGTGCTGTGATTAATGGATGGCAAGGTGGAATGCTTGCAACTTTCGCTATTTTTCTCCCGGCTTTTCTTCTCATTTTAGGGACGCTCCCATTCTGGGATTCTCTCCGTAGGAATCCTAAAATAAAGGGAGCTCTTATGGGAGTGAACGCAGCTGTTGTTGGAATCCTGATTGCAGCTTTCTACCATCCGATATGGACTTCCTCCATTCTTGCTCCACAAGACTTTGCCTTTGCTGCGGTGTTGTTTAGCATGCTGGTCTTTTGGAAAGTTCCACCTTGGATCGTCGTGGTCACAGGAGCTGTTGGCGGACTCTTTATGGGATTCATTTAATTCATCAAATAGACTGAGTTAGGGACATGCTCCCTAACTTTTTTTGTTTTTAGAGGAAACGGTCTTGCACAGTGGAAGTCGAAGTATAGAACATAAATGGCAGAAACTATTTTTCTGAGTGATGAATAATGAAAATGATCCAGGCAATAAATGCCTGGATCATTTTTAATTTTATCTTTTTATAAATCGATACGCCAGATATGCAATATATAGGGGTGTAGCAATGTAAATTAAGTAGGGAAACTGCTCATAGGTCCCTTTGTAGATGACGAATAGTAATGCTCCAATGAAGAGCGTCACAATCGTTCCGTATTTAGGTAAAGGCACTTCCTTGAGACTCGGGATTCGTATACGGCTCACCATGAGAAAACACATTGCTGTGAAGATGACCGTTGTCACGATATTTGGTATAAAGTTTCCAAACAGGGTGAGAATCGCAAGGATACCACCTGCTGCCGTAATCGGGACACCGACGAAATAATGAAGAGAAGATTTCGGCGGACTGGTATTGAATCTCGCCAGTCGATAGGCTCCGAATAATGGAAATAACCCTGCCACAATAAACCCTAATAATCCAAATTGAAAGAAATATGTATAATACACAAGAAAGGAAGGTGCGACTCCAAACGTAACAATATCAGCTAATGAATCCAATTCCTTTCCTAATACACTATCCGCTTGCAGCATCCTCGCCAGTCTGCCGTCCATGCTATCAAGCATCATGCCAATAATAATTAGTATTGCTGCGTTTTTAAATTGTCCGCTTGCGGCAAATCCAATTGATAAGAAACCGCAATACAGATTTCCCAACGTGACCATATTGGGGATTTTTTTCGTTAGTTTCATTTTTTATCCTCACTCTACCAAAAATTCTATTACTTATAGGATATCATGTTACAGATTTTCTTAAAGAAATGTTGTGAAAAAACTTCATGAAACCTTATAAATTTTTTTATTTAGAATACTGAAAGTTGACCATACTATTTACTGAGTATGAAAGTAAACGATAATTGGTGTTGATCTCATGATTAGAAAAAAGCTTCGTGAATGTAAATGTCTTACTCTAAAACTATTGCGTCTCAAAGATAACTCTCACAGTATTGCATTAGGATTCACGGTTGGATTATTAATCAACTTCGTTCCCTCTTTTGGCATAGGTCCTATCATTTCCACAGCCTGTGCGAAGGTGTTTAAAGGAAACTCATTCGCTGGATTAGTAGGAGGGGTCACCTTGATTTGGGCTTTCCCTTTTTTCTTCTACTTAAATCTAGTTGTAGGTTATCTCTTCTACCCCATTGATGTAATCGATCCGTCTATAGACTACGCCAGAGAAGCAGTAAACGTAGGGGTGCGATTGGGGAAAGCATTCTTTATAGGGATGTTCATCAATATCCCCTTATTCGGTATCCTCACGTACTTCATCATAAATTCCATTGTTAGAAAGTACCGGGAAACGATGCTTACGTATGTGCAGAAGAAGTGGAATTTATAGTCTTTTCCACACTTTCTTTAACAATGAATAACAATAGAGGTCGTAAAATTCTCCCCGAAAAAAATACTTGTCTCTGTAAATCCCCTCTCTTTTCATAAACATGAAACTCTTCATGTTTATATTCGTATATTCTTCTATGAAGATTCTATCTTAACATTACCACACTATATACTCATCCCTCTTATGTTTTGTTATAATTTAACTATTAAGTAACGAATGCGATTAGGAGAAAAAGGAGGATTGTCATGACTGGAACCATTGCTGTTATCATGATTTTTTCGATACCTATCCTTGGAATCATAACGGACCATTTCCAAAAACAATCCAAGCTAAAGCAAAAAATGATAGAAGACCAACTGGAACTGGAAAAACTGAAGCACGAAAACTTTGTGATTGAAACTCAGAAAATGAGACTCGAATTAGAACAAATGAATCTTCAGGACCATAAGGAAAAAACACAAATTTTATAAATAAAAAACGCCAGGATTTCCTGGCGTTTTTATCTGTCGGGCCTTATTTTCGCACGTCCACTTCAGTTATATTTTTGTCTTATTCCTTTAAGAGAAATTACCAACACCTTTTTCCATTCAAAGAAAAACATTATATACTCCGTAAAAACCCCCTTGACTTTAGCACTTAAAAGCGTTTAAGATATAAAGCATCTTGTTCATACATATTTGTGAAAAGCTGTGATGGATTTGAAGTAGTGATCTCCTCCCTGTTATAGAGAGCTAGTGGTGCTGGGAACTAGTACATAGGAAATTCATGAATTACGTTTCTTGAGCTTCTTGTTCTATAGTGGAACAAGACGGTTATTGTCCGTTATCAATTTGAGTGGTAAGGCAATTTACTTACAACAAGGGTGGTACCGCGATCTTTTTCGTCCCTGCTGATTTATTCAGCAGGGACTTTTTGTATGAATCCACTTTTGCGCATAAAAGCGTTTAAGCACTAAACAATAACTAGAAATAAGGAGAATTTAATATGAACCAAACGATTCCGAGTCATTTACGCCCATTTGTAGCCGAGCAGCACTATCATTCATACACACCTATCAATCATGCCGTGTGGCGTTATGTGATGAGACAGAATCATCACTTCCTGGAAGATACGGCACATGAAGCATTCACAGAAGGATTAAAAGCTTCAGGTATTAACATACACGAAATTCCTAAGGTCAGTGATATGAACCGACACTTAGCGAAAATTGGCTGGGGGGCTGCGATTGTAGACGGTTTGATCCCTGGTACAGCATTCTTTGATTTCCAAGCTCATGGTATTCTCCCCATTGCGACGGATATTCGTCAAAAATCGAATATTGAATACACCCCTGCTCCTGATATATTGCATGAAGCAGCCGGACATGCTCCCATTCTCTTTGATGAAACCTATTCCCGATTTGTAAAGATAATCGGCAATATCGGAGCGAACGCTTTTGCCACTGAAGAAGAACACGAAGCTTTTGAGGCAACCAGGCATTTATCCATTGTGATGGAGGATCCAAACTCCACATTGGAAGAAATTGAAGAAGCAAAGCAGGTGTTAGGTAGAAAGCAAGAGGCCGTTTCAGGTCTTTCTGAAGCAGAACAAATTTCGCGAATCTTTTGGTGGACGGTCGAATTCGGTTTAATTGGGGACTATCATCAACCGAAGATCTTCGGTGCAGGACTGCTGTCATCGGTTGGAGAAAGCAAGCACTGTTTATCAAGTGAAGTGATCAAACGGCCGTTCTCAATCGAAGACGCCATCCATACGAGCTATGATGTTACCTCCATGCAAACTCAATTATTTGTTTGTGAAAGTTTCGAACAACTCATTGAAGAAGTAGAGAAATTCGGAGAGACCATGGCTTTCCGTAAAGGTGGAACAGAAGCGATTGATAAAGCGATTCGTTCGAATCAACTTGCTCATATCGAATACAATTCCGGATTACAAGTTACCGGCACATTTAAAGAAGTAATAAAAAATGGGCATGGTGAAGCAATCTACGTCAAAACCGTAGGACCTACTTCACTTTCCATTCAAAATGAGCAACTGGATCATCACGGGACAGATCATCATGCTGATGGCTTCGGTGCTCCTATAGGGATCCTTCAGGATGGTATAATTCTTGAGAACCAGACCGAAGCGGATTTAAGGAAGCATGGAATTGAGATGAATAAAATGATGCAAATCACATTTGATGGTGGAATTGAAGTCTCTGGACATGTGACGAATCTCGTCTTTCACCATCATCATCTTGTCCTCATATCAATTGATGAATGTATGGTAACTTTGGGAGAACACATTTTATTCCACCCTTCATGGGGAACATACGATTTGGCAGTAGGCAGTGAAATAGTTTCGGCACGTCCACATGCGGCAGACTATGATGCATTCTTCGGGGACACTTCTCTTATCGAAGAAGAGGATGACGGATTTGCTGATCTTACACCATTAGACAGCCTCTTTGCAGAGGTCAGAGAACTGAGAGAAGTAGCCTTTTCCATAGATCTTACTCATAGTATTGTAGGCAGACTAAAGGAGGACTTCCCTGAAGAATGGCTGCTTAGACTTGAAATTATTGAACTTCTACAGATTCACGAGCCAGAATCTCAGTTAAAGGAAGTTCTTCTGAAAGACTTATACGTTTTAAGTAAGCAAGATCGGTTTGCACGTCTCATTCAAAATGGCCTTGATGTCATTTTTGGAAGGAAAGGAGTTACGGTATGAAGAAGTTAAGTGAAGCTGCCCTTTCTCAAAAACTTGAGTCTCTTGAAAAGTGGCGCTTAAAAGAAGAGAAGTGGATTGAACGGCGCTATAGGTTCAAAGGCTACCTTGAAGGAATACGGTTTGTAAACAAACTGGCAGAGGCAGCCGAGGAAGTGAATCATCATCCTTTTATAACGATTCAATACAAATTGGTTATTGTAGAGTTGACCTCTTGGAGTGAAAATGGCCTGACGGATTTGGACTTTGATTTGGCCAATCAGTATGAAAAACTGTATAAGGAAATGGTGTAAACAAAAGAGACGGTCCGAAGTGGCTGTCTCTTTTGTTCAATGGACCTTATTCCAAATACTCATCCGTCAAACTTGAGTTTAAATATCTTGCCATACCCGTTTTAAGTCTCTTCATTCCATGTTTTGTATAAAACTCTTCATTACCGGTTGTGGAGATTAACTGAACGCATGAAACATTTTTTAACTGCTCCATTAGGTCACTCATGATGAGACTGCCGATTCCAATTTGTTGATACTTTAGATGAACAACAACATCATATATTGCGGCATTGAACACTCCATCCGTTAGAGCTCTTCCAACACCAATGACCCTACCATCACTAATAGCCAAAGATACGATATCACTTCTTTGAAAAACCTTGGTGATCACTTCATTTGAATGCTTCAACCACCCCGCTGACTGGTACACTGCATATATCTCATCTAGCTTATCCGGATCAAATCTGTTATGAATCTTGATCTCCATTATGCTCTCCCTATCCTTTTTTGACTAAGGGCATAACTCATTTTCATAAATTCATAGCTATTTCCATTTGTTTCTTGAATGAATATTTCCATGGGAACGAACCCCACTTTCTTATACACCTTGATCGCACGAGTATTGAAGGTAGCTACGGCCAAAGTCAAGACTTCCGGAGCATACCTTGCGATTGAGAAATCAACACCCGCCCTGGTGAACTCCTCTCCTATTCCTTTTCCTGTAAGATTCGGATGCATGCCTAGACCGATATCAATAGTCGTCTCATTTAATGGATTAAATGTGTAAAAACCAATCATTTCCCCTTCGTGATGCACAGCATAGGTTGATTGTCCACGTTGATATCCATCTAAAAATTCCGCCAAATCCTCTTCATCCGCTGTAAGGTCATAAAATGCATATTCCCCATCATATTTCCAGTTGTAGGCAATATGCTCAGCTTGCTCCTGTGTGATGATTTGAAAAGAAAAATCCATTTTTTGCTCCTCCCATCAATACTTATGTAAATGATATGGCCATTCTCAAAGTCTCGTCTCTTCATGATTAATCAGTGTTCCCCGCTTCTGACCGGAGCATATTTTCTCCATGAGTCCTGCCTGATCGAAGTTAAAAATGTGTACAGGGAGTTTATAGTCCCTTGCTAACAGCAGAGCTGATTGATCCATGACTCTAATATTATTTGTTACAACGTCATCATAATTTAAATTGTGGTACATCTTTGCCTTTTTATTTCGTTTAGGGTCACTCGTGAAAACACCATCGACCCCCTGCTTTGCTACCAGGATAGCCTCACTATTCGTTTCGATGGCTCGCTGAACGCTAGGGTAATCCGTCGTTACGAAGGGTTGACCGTTTCCTCCACCGAATATAACAATGTATCCTTTGTCAAGATGGTGAACGGCACGAAGGCGAATATACGGTTCGGCAACCGTTGAAACAGGGATTGAAGTCATCACTCGAACTTCTTTGTCGGTCTTACTTTTCAACACACCTCTAAGCATCAAACTGTTGATGATGGTTCCTAGAGTCCCAATACTATCCGCTTCTACCCGCTCTATTCCCCATGTATCTGCCAAGCTGCCTCGAAATATATTGCCACCACCCACAACTAAGGAGACTTCAATCCCCATATTGACGATCGACATGATTTCGTTGGCAATGTGATCAAGCTCTTCAGTACCAAAATTATTTCCTTCCTTATCCGCCAATGCTCCACCACTTAATTTAATTAACACACGCTTGTATCTCATCAATATTCCTCCCCTTGACATAAAAAAAGAACTAAAAAGGAAATGAATACCCTTTTTAGCTCTTTTTATAGGAGAAGAAATGCCGAAACATGATTGATTAACATTTCTCCTCCCCCTCTCTCACGCAATTCAGAATTTTCCCTCTCTAATTGTATAGAAAATATAGGAAATGGTCAAGTGAATTTTTAGATTTAGTTTGCCCTACTATCCAAGCCATTTACCTCTTCTTGTAATTTCAGCATAACTTCTTTTATCTTCAACATACCAACGTTTCCTTCCTTTCTCTTACGTAATGAAATCGCTTCACTCTTGATTTCCTTGTCTCCTATTACCATCATATAAGGAACTTTTTGCATCTCTGCTTCTCTGATTTTCAGACCGACTTTTTCTACACGATCATCGACTTCCACCCTAAAGCCTTCTCTTTCTAACTGAGATTTCACTCCTTGAGCATATTGGATATGTGCGTCGGAGATAGGAAGGATTTTGACCTGGTGAGGAGCTAACCAAAGGGGAAAGTCTCCTCCGAAATGTTCAATGATGATTGCCGTAAAGCGTTCGAGTGAACCGTAAATGGCTCGGTGAATCATAATAGGTCTGACTGCTTCATTGTCTTCCCCAATATATTCACACTCAAATTTTTCAGGCATTTGGAAATCAAGTTGAACCGTACCACATTGCCAGCTTCGACCAAGAACGTCCAATATATGAAAGTCTATTTTTGGCCCGTAGAAAGCACCGTCTCCTTTATTAATGTGATAGTTGACTCCTCTCTCTTCCAATACAACTTCCAAATCTGCTTCAGCTTTATCCCATAATTCAACAGAGCCCATAAAATCTTCCGGCCGAGTCGAAAGCTCAACCTTATAGTCAAACCCGAATTTGCTATAGAAAAGATCGATAAGATCCAATACTTTATGAAGCTCAGATCGAATCTGATCTCCCCTTACAAATAGATGGGCATCATCCTGAGTGAAGGAACGGACTCTCAATAATCCACTTAATGAACCCGATAGCTCATGTCGATGAACTAATCCCAGTTCACCATAACGAAGGGGTAACTCCCGATAACTTCTTCTCTTGCTTTTATAGATCAAGACTGCCCCGGGGCAACTCATTGGCTTGATCGCATATTTCTGATCATCTACCTCAGAGAAATACATATTCTCATGGTAATGTTCCCAGTGCCCTGACTTTTCCCATAGTTCCTGCTTCATCATAATGGGAGTCCTAATCTCCTGGTATCCTGCTTTCCGATGTTCCCTCTTCCAAAAATCTTCTAACTCATTCCGTAATAGCATCCCTTTCGGTAAATAGAAGGGCATCCCGGGTGCCTCCTCCATTGATACAAATAACTCCAGCTCCTGACCTAATTTCCTATGATTTCTTTTTTCTACTTCAGATTGAATTGACATTTTGTTTCCTCCTAATCATTTTTTTATATAAAAAACCGCATTCATTCCTATCAAGGGACGAATGCGGTCGTGGTACCACCCTAATTCCGAAGTGCTAAAACATAGCTCTCCGCTCAAAGTTGATAACGGTTTTCCCGATTATGGATACTGACTTTTCACCATAATAGCTCCGAGGTGGTAAATCATCTCCTTTTCCTCAGGGCTCTCAGCCATGTGACCCTGCTCTCTGGTAAGAAAAACAGCAAATGATTCGTGTCCTCTTCCTCACTTTTTATTCAATTAATAAAAAAACCGCACCCATCCCTAACCAAGGGACGAGTGCGGTCGTGGTTCCACCCTAATTCAGAAGTGTAAAATATTACTCTTCGCTTAAGTAAGATAACGGTTTTCCCGATTATGGATACTGACTTTTCACCATAATAGCTCCGAGGTGGTAAAACATTCTTTTCTCTTCAGGGCTCTCAGCCAATGACCCTGCTCTCTGATCAAGAATAAACGGAATGAATCATGTCCTCATCTTTGCTTTTGTATAGTATATTCAATTTAGAAGAAATTTGTTATTGAAATTATATGGTGATATTTACTAACTGTCAAGAGTGATTTCGATAATAACTCTTTTGGTGATGTTTGTTGCTATTCAAAAAAAGAGAGTAATAGTTGATTTCCGCAACAGGATACTCTCTTTCCGCGGGGCGGGCGGTGAGCCTCCTCGTCGCTGCGCTCCTGAGGGGTCTCACCTGTCCCGCTATTCCCGCAGGAGTCGAGCTACCTGCAGCGAGAATCAACTTTCTCAGCATGAAATTTACATAAAAGCTACTGTTTGAAAATACCCATTTTAAAGCTCTAGTCTAGTAACCTCTGTTATGAAAAATTCTTAATGGTGAGGAGAACTGCGTATACTTCAGAGGATATTTGGCGTGCCGAGACCCAGGATGCGTAGCAGTTCCCAGCACCATCTAGCACACACTGTTTGACAGAGCCACATACAGATTTCACGTTAAAAAATAATATACTTTGCCGAAGGGGTCTCAATAGAAAACAAGAAAAATAATCGCTACTAATACAAGTCGGTAAATCGCAAAAGGAATTAGCTTGATTTTATTGATCACCTTAAGGAAAAAGTGTATCGATAGAAAAGCGAATAGAAATGCACTTAAGAATCCAACCAATAGAAATGGTAAAAACTCAGGTGTGAAATACATCCAGTTCTTCATTAGAGAAAGGGAACTTGCTCCCAGCATGATCGGAACCGCCATAATGAATGTGAAATCCGATGCTGCCCGGTAGCTTAATCCAAGTAAGACACCTCCTGAAATGGTGGAACCGGAGCGTGAAAAACCTGGCCATAATGACAAGCATTGAATAAGCCCGATCACCAGCGCTTTTTTGTGTGTTATTTGATCGACGTTTTCCACTGTGACGCTTTTGGGACGAAACAAATCCGCTGCAATCATGAGGAAAGCACCGATCGTTAAACCAACCAGAACTGTATTAAGCGAAAAAAGATGCTCATCGATATAATCCTCAAATAACAAGCCTAGAATCACTGCGGGAATTAATCCAACCAGTATGTGGGTTACTTTTAAATTGGATGATTTACTTGCAGTACGTTGATTAAAACCGAGTAAATCTTTAAATCTCTCTCTAAATACAATGACAACTGCTAAAATTGATCCTAGTTGAATCACAACTTTAAACGTATTTGCCGGATATTTACCCAATACTTCTTTCGATTTGATCCATAAATCGTCTACTACTATCATATGGCCCGTGGAAGATACAGGAGCAAACTCCGTTAACCCTTCGACCATACCCAATATGAATGCTTTTATTAACATAATGACGTCCATTTATCATTTCTCCTCTATCGTTTAATCATAAAGTAAATAAGACAGTCATGAAAGATAGTTGGAGTGGTATTTCACGATGACCCCATACCCTGTTGAATCCCCACGATAATGGGAATATAGTTGGACATTGGGAAGAATGGGAGGAATTAAAGGAATTCTTTTAAAAGGAATTCTACTTTTATCTTCTATTTTCTTCGTCACTAAAGAAGGAGTTAATGAGAAAGAATCATCGTCAAGATAGGCAATTTGCGCTTGATCCTGAATGACTTCTTCTCCCCTATGAGCCTGAATATCGTTTATCTGCTGAAAAATTCCAAAACAGCAAACTAGCACAAGCAACATGATTTTTTTCACTCTCTTCCCCCCTCTCGTGATAATCTAGCTAATCATACTATAAGCTACAGGGGACGACAATAAGGAATTGTACGATATTGAACAGAGGACTTTCAATGAATCATGAGCCAACATTCTCACGAAAAGGGCATAAAAGATTAATTTTCAGGGTCAAATCAATAAAAAGCACAGTAAAGGGAATTCCCAATACTGCGCTTCTATCTTACGGCTAATGAATATCTTTCTTCTTAAACCTTCCGCCCCTTACCTCTGCTATATCCGCAATGGCTAGAAAGGCGGATGGATCATGTTCTGCTACGATGTCTTTAAGTTTCGCTTCCTCCAAACGAGTGATGACACAGAATATCACTTTTTTATCATCTCCTGAAAAGGCCCCTTCTCCCTTTAAATAAGTCACTCCTCTCCCCAGTCGATGTAAGAGGGCATCACCGATTTCTTTGTGATTCTCACTTATGATCCAAACCGATTTGGATTCATCCAGTCCTTTAATGGTAATATCAATCATTTTAAAAGCTACATAATAGGCCAGAAGAGAATACATGGCTCTATCCCAGCTAAACACAAATCCGGCGGAAGCCAAAATGAACAGATTGACAAACATAATAATTTCACCGACAGAGAATGGGAGCTTTTTACTTGATAAAATAGCAAGGATTTCCGTTCCATCAAGAGATCCACCGTAACGAATGACCATACCCACTCCTATTCCGAGAACGATCCCGCCGAATAAAGAAGCCAGCAGAACATCTTGTGTGAAGGCAGCTACCGGATGAAGAAATGTAGTTGAAATCGATAGTATAATAATTCCGTATAATGTAGAGAATGCGAAGGTTTTTCCGATTTGTTTATATCCGATGAAGAAAAAGGGGATGTTGAGAATAAAGATGAAAAGACCAAGCTTAACGCCTGTTATATGAGAGAGCATAATCGAGACGCCAACGATTCCTCCATCAATGACCTGATTAGGGACTAGAAATATTTCAAGTCCAACCGCCATGATCATCGCCCCGATGGTTATAAGGAAAGCTCTCTTCACTACCTCCTTAAGTGGAATCTTCTTATGCTTTATCTTCACTTGCTGCAATTGATTTATTACCTGTCCTTCAATCATCTTTCTTCCTCCTCCTAAGATAAACATCCGGCGACAACTACTGAACTCATCTCAGTGGAACCAAAATGATCTATGTAACATACACACAACCAATCCATCAAAGCCACAAAAACCGGCTTGTATAACTTATATATTCTATTATCACCTTCAAAATACCTGCTAAGAGTAAGGGACGGACCTCTAAATGAGCACCATCTAACTTTCATGGGCATAACGAATATCCTGTTTTATCATGTTATTCAAGTTATTTAGCCATTTTCTTTATATATTTTCGAGGTCCGTCCCTCAGCTAATTGTAAGATTTGACTCAAAGGGGAAAATGAAGTATTTTTAATACTTGTATATTCATATTTTGGATAGGCTGGAACTGTTTTCTGTTTCCAGGTAAATTAGGTTTTGGAGGCTTTTCTTTGATTACATTAATCAAAACTTTGTTGGTCAATATTACAATTTTGTTTTCATTTACGTATAATGCTAACGTATTATTTCCATTTAAAGAAAACCAAGTTCCACATTATAAACATAAAATCACTTATGGTCTTATCGCATCCTTTGGGGCTTTATTGTGTATGCTCTATCCGATTGAAACTCTTGGAGAAACTCATTTTGACTTACGCATGATCGCCATTCTAATTGCGACAATCTACGCCGGATTATTATCAGGATCGATCGTTTTAGGATGCGTGATCATCTTCCGGTATATAATAGGTGGTCCATATGTAATGGTTGGAATAACGGTCTCAGTGCTGGCGTTTGTAATAGGTATTCTCTTTCGTAGGATGTTATTAAAGACAAAATATAAATTACTGGGGAGTACAATCATCTTCCTGTTTCATTCATTGTTTTACATCACGATTATAAACAACTATATTCCCATTCTTCATTTGCCGTTTTATTTTATTTATTTCACTGTTTTCTATTTTACATTTGTGGCTCTGGTGTTCATTATTGAACATTTGATTCGAACGAACAAACAGATCGAAGAAATGGTGTATCTCGATAAATTGAACATGGTGGGACAGATGGCAGCTTCTATTGCGCATGAGATTCGCAATCCCCTTGCAACCGTAAGAGGGTTCATACAGCATCTAAGCGAGGACACTGAAGATGAACAGTTAAAAAGATACTCCCCTCTTATTCTGAATGAATTAGATCGTACGAATAAAATCATCACAGACTACCTTAGCGTAGCAAGACCAAGTGAATTTCAGCTGTCTACACTCAACCTGGAAAGAGTGCTACAAGACTGTGTCGACTTACTAAGACCATTTGCCTCCTATTCGAATACATCGATACTATTCCACCAAAATGGCACCTATTATATTAAGGGTGATGAGCATCATATGAAGCAAGCGATTATGAACGTCATAAAGAACGGAATTGAATCCATTGAGGAGCATGGGGAAATCACCATCTTTTTAAAGGAAGACTCTTCCAACAATGTACTAATCAATATTTCAGATACGGGAAAAGGAATGACAGGGGATGAGTTGAAAAAGATCGGTTTACCCTTTTACACAACGAAAACAAAGGGCACCGGCCTTGGAAGCATGGTGACGAATAAAATCATTCGTGAAATGGGTGGAATGATTGAATACGAAAGTGAATTGAATAATGGTACCGTCGTGAAAATTCGTTTGCCTCTCACAACCAAACAATAATCTTCACCAATTGCTTAGGATATTTTATCCTGAGCTTTTTTCTTGGAATAATCGAATAAATAGACACTACATAAGCCTAAATGACCCGAACCGCATATTTAGTATAGGAGTGATTGGCTTTAATGGAAGGTTCTACTAAAGTTCACATAATAATATTATAAAAATTAAATATACAATACTAAACCCGACTCTCCAGTAGAGCCGGGTTTTCTTCTAATCTAAAAACCTCAACAAATCTCCATAAATAATATCATCAGACATACCTAACTCTTTTCTTACGGTTTCTTTAAATGGCTCACATAATGATTCAGAAGTCGATGCTTCACTGCTCTTATCATAGCAAACATTGTCTTTAAAGACGTACTTTTCAGTTACAAAGTCACCATCCCTGAAAATAACAGGATGATCTTCTTTTCGAGTGAACAGATTATGTCCAAATGAAAGATTATTCTTCGTTTTAATCCCCAATAAATGGAGAATGGTTGGACGAATATCGATTTCTCCCCCTATCGTTTCGATTGTTTTTCCATTTTCACCAGGCACATGGATAATGAGTGGAACTTGTTGAAGTTTCACATGATTCACCGGAGTGTCTTCCTGCCCTAAAAGCTCGAACACTCCATTTTCATATTTTTCTGAGATGCCATAATGGTCTCCATATAGTACAAAAATCGTGTTTTTATACATTCCGTTTTTTTTAAGCCTTTCAAACAATGATTTAATCGCTTCATCCTCATAACGTACGGTTGTTACGTAACGGTTCACAACATCCTCATTTGTTGAAGCCTCTGGAATAAGTTTATCCTCTTCTTCTAATAAAAAAGGGAAGTGATTGGTCAGCGTAATGAAACGTGTGTAAAACGGTTGGGGTAATTTCTCAAGATACGAAATAGATTGTTGGAAAAACGGGATATCCTTTAATCCGTAGTTAACAGAATTTTCTTCCGTTACATTGAAGTCTCTCTTTGAAAAATAGCGGTCGTAGCCTAACGATTCGTACATTATTTCACGATTCCAAAAGGTGCGATCATTGCCATGGAAAACTGCCGCATAATAATCTTCTTTCTTTTTTAAAATATAGGGCATGCTTTTATAACGGTTATCCGGTTTGCGAACAAATGCTGAGCCGCTTGCTAGTGGGTATAATCCTGTATCGATCATGAATTCAGAATCTGAGGTTTTTCCTTGAGCCGTCTGATCATAAATTTTATTGAAATAAAAACTATCCTTGATTAAAGAATTTAAAAAAGGAGTAATTTCCTCCCCGTTGACTTTTTGGTTGATGACAAAATTTTGGGTAGATTCCATACTGATCAATACAATATTTTTTCCGTTGGCAACACCGAACAAGTCTGAGTTGTTATGTTTCTTGGATTGTGTATATTTAATAGACGCTTCTGTGTCTGATTTACTGGCAAGCATCTTGGTGAATGGAACCGTAGATTCAACCCCAATATCATATAGGTGATAATTGTATGGTCCCACTGATTTGACCATTTGCTCTCTGTCATATGATTCAGCAAATAAATATGGAGATTTCATCAGTCCTAATCCTACTGTTACGAGTAGTAATAGTAGACTCAACCCGATATATGAAATCTTCCACCTCCTTGAGACCTTAATGGAAGAGGTAGCCGCCCACTTTTTCTTTAATAACCACCCGACAAGAAGGAAATCTACAATTAAAAGGAGATCCCAGGGACTCATCAGTTCAAAGGTACTTGGTCCAATTCCCCCCACATTTTTAAACTGAAATAAAATCGGAACGGTAACAAAATCTGAGTAAAATCGAAAATATAATAGATCACCGTATAAGAGCCCGGTTGCAATCCCCATAACAAGGACGACAACAACGGGTTTTATCTTCTTTGAGAAGTAAAAACTGAATCCAATTAATAGCATTACCGAACCAAGAGGATTGAATATGATGAGTAATAAGTCCAAGAAGGATTCGATATGTAAATTAAACCCAATAAAAGAAACTAATACGGTCTTTAACCATAAGGTTACGAGGGCAAACCCAATTAATTTGTATGTCTTAAAGCGAAATATAAAACGGGATATCCTACTCATTTCACAACCCTTGAATCGACATTGCTTTGATATTCTTTGTTGAGTATTTTCATTGCTTCCAAAACCTTTCGTTCGTTTTGTCTTCCCATAAGTGCCACCTGCACCCAATTTCTCTTTACTAAATAGTCACTTTCGTAGCTTAATAAAATACCTCTATCTTTACAAACATCACCAAACTGTCTACTACACTGTTCCCTCTCCAGTGCGATGGTAATCACTCCTGGAGAATAGTTTTCATCCCCTAGTATATGAAATCCTCCTTGAGTTAACACAGACCTTACTCTCAGAGCTAATTTTTCATTCATTTCATACTCAGTAAAATGCAGTGCCTCCTTTAGTGCTCTTACTAGATTAGATGAGTGGGTATATGGGATGCTTCCATTCATCTCGTACGTTCCTATATCCAAGTATCTCGGAATTGATCTGCTGGATTTTAGTACCTCTCGATGATATACAATGGCAAGGCCGGGATAAGAGCCTAATCCCTTCCCACTGACCGTTGTGGCAAGGTACACTTCCTTAAAGTTCACTGGGATGGTCCCAACCGAACTACAGGCATCGACGCATAGCTCCACTCCATACCTTTTACACAGCGAAAGCAGCCCGTCCAGGTCATACAAGTAGCCGGTCGACGTTTCACAATGAACCGTCCAAAGCCATTGAATGTTTTGATTTTCCTGGAGTAAGCTTTCCACTTCGCCTAATGAAATGGCTTCATTCCAATCCTTTTCGAACGTATGAAAATGTAAATCAAACCTGTTTGCATGATCAATCAACCGGTACCCAAATTCTCCGTTTGCGAGAATAAGGCCGCTGCCTGACAAACATTTCAGCTGAGCTGCAACCATGTCATTAGATAGGGTTCCCGTTCCCACTGCAACTTCTGCATAGTTTGCGTTTGTTATCTCGCATAATGATTTTCTTACTTCTTCCATTTCATGAATAAACGAGCTGCTTCTATGAGAAATGGCCTCTCCTTTGAAAGCTTCTTCTACCTTTCCATGACGTGGAACCGGCCCTGGAAGGAATGAAAGCGGAACTGATTTTTCTGTTGGAATCATTAATCGCTGAAAGGCTTTCGTCGAATTTTCGAAATTATAGCGGGTTAAATACATTGGCTGAAATTTGGCCCCTTCCTCCCCCACGAGATCGGCAAAAGGCTGAAAACCGATTCGTTTATACAACTTTAGCTGACGAACCGTTCCTGAAATGAGAGCCATCGTATATCCTTTCTCCAAACAATAAGATACTAAACGCTCACATAATTGATAAAAAACCCTCGTACTTCTATATGCTTCTTTTACAGATAATAAGCGAATTTCACAAGGAACAGCACCAGCCGGCAAATATTCATTCAGATCTCTCAGTTTTAAATCCAAAGAGAAGGGACGATTGGCACGAACCGCAATCATGCCCACGACTTCACCTTCATCTTTAGCAATAACATATGTATTTTCATCGTGAAACTTATCAATCAGTTTGTGTGCTGGATTTCGTTCGTGCTGAGGTATTTCTTCTACAAAGGTCTGATAATTCAATGCATAGATTTGTTGAAACTCATATGATTCACTTGCAATTTTATACTGAAGAGAAAGGTTTTCCATTCTCGTACCTCCTATGTATCGACAGATTGCTGCAGTCATCGTTTATGGGACATTAGAACAAAAACGAATAGTGACAATAATCCGATTGAAATAGTGAATGAACCATCAATCACAAATGCCATAATCGGAATGGTTGCCATTGAAAGAAAACCGGCAATGGTGTATTTTCTCAAAGTCATATATAAGACTCCCATGGTGAAGGCGAAAACCCCAATGGTAAGTGGACTAAGAAATAATGCAGATGCTAAATAAGCAACCACTCCCTTTCCACCGTGAAATCCAAGCTGGATTGGAAACAAATGTCCGATCATGGCAAATATCGAACTGAGAATAAAGTAACTCTCGCCTTCTGCCAGTTGTGCCGTGATCATTAATGCAAGAATCACTTTCCCCGCATCAATCAGCAGCGTCAGAAGAAATCCTTTTTTCCCTATTGCTCTACCTGCATTCGTCGCTCCGACATTTCCGCTTCCCAGTTTACGAATATCTTCACCGGTAAACATTTTCACTATATAATAAGCACCTGTTATAGTTCCTAGACCGTAAGAAACCAAAATGATAATACTTATGACTATACTAATACTCATCATACCTACACCTGACTTTTCTTATATGTTAATAGACGAATTGAAGACCAAGAAAGTTTCATGTATTTACATTTCCTCCTATTTTCCTGTTTTTAAAGAGATAAAATGGTAAATAAAGAAGGCTGAATAATAGAAGGGCGACTCCTTCAAGAGTCAGGAGGTAGTAGGGATACTCACCTAAATAGTCTATGGGACTTGCATTATACGGTTTATGAGAAAGAAACATATAATTTGCTCCTAACAATCTGTTAACCATGAACACAATGACAGCAATCAGATTTATAGCAATGAATGCCCTCACCATAGACCGGAACGTCAACGTGAAGCCTTCGATCCATACCATGTACAAACAGGATAGTACAATCGCCAAATGTGCTAAGAAAAATTGAAAATAACGAAAATGGGGAAAACCAAAAAACAACTCAGGTGTCACGATGGCAATAAAGGCACCTGTCATACTGGCAAAAAAACTGATTTCAAAGATCCTATAGTTTTTCGTAATGAGCATGATCGTGCACAGATACAATGAGATGGAACATAATTGAAACGGCAAATTAATGGCTACATCCCATTGATCATTGATCAAGTACCAAATCTGAAATAATGCTTCACTCAAAACCAATAGCACCACGAGAAGCCATTTCAACACATTCTTACCACTGCCGCTTAGTCGATTTCTAAGCACATACAAACCGATCATACATCCGAACGAGACTATCATTGCTGCCACATGGGATACCGAAAACAACTCAAAAGGATACTCCTCAAACCTAAAATTCATAAACTCTTTCACCAACCCCTCAACTCCCCTTCGAACGCCCATCTATACTATATTCTCTTAATGGTTCATCAATTCCTTTAAGGGACGGACCTCACTCTTCCATTATACTCAGCTAAAAACAAGCTTTTCATCACATTCTTATACACTTAAGGGACGGACCTTCCCAAAGATATCTCCCAATTATTGCCCTTAACCCAATCTAACCATTCCATCCCTCCCTATTCCCTTTTTCAAAACCCTTAACCATAGAACAAAAAAATCCCTGTTAAGATCCCATGAAATTCCTTAACAGAGATTTCTCCACTCTATAACTCTTAGTCCATTGTAAATCGATTCCCGCCACTACGCTTTGAATCATACAAAGACCGGTCTGCACGCTGAATCGTAGACTTAAAGTCATCCATTTTATTATCAGATGAGACACTACCTCCAATGCACACTCCCACAATCAGTTCGTTTGCTCCATCAAATATAACAGGTACCGAAAAAGCCCCTAATACTTTTTCAGCCAACATTTCAACCGTATTTGCATCTTCAATTTTTCTATTAGAAGCACAAATTCATCTCCTGAAATCCGGTAGCATTCAACAGAGTATTGTCGTTTCAATCCGTTTAATCGTTTCCCTATCTCCTTTAGCACATAATCTCCAAGTGAATGACCATAGGTGTCATTGATCCCTTTAAAGTGATCGATATCCAGGAACAACAATGCATAGTCTATCTCCTTTGTGTACAAGTCTTTTAGGTCCTCATTTAGCGCTTTTCTATTTTTTAATTGAGTAAGTTCGTCGGTTCTTAGGAGCTTCTGAATTTCAAGATGTGATTCCATCCGGATATATTCTGTGTTCATCCACTCGGTACCCAAATTTAATAAATCTTCATTCAGTTTCAAGTGTTGGTGAAGCATGGAATCTTCTTCACATGAATTATCAATAAAGAAGAAACATCCTTTTGATACCCCATTATCCACTATGTGTAGAAGATGAACTTGAGTATCATTACTCTCAAGGATCCCTTTACGACTGTAATCCGTTAAATAGGTATGTATTTCCCTTTGAAGTTCCTGATTCCAATACGATGAAATGTCTTCTTCACTGGCTAAAGGGAGAAACTGATTTTTCTTCATATAGTACATGCCAAGTAAACGGGTTTTTAATAGACGCGAAAAGGTATCAAGCAGATGTTGCTGCTTCTCTTCTAATGATTGAGTTGAAGTGAAAAAGGAATACAACTTCTTTAAATAGGTTTCCCGACTTTCTTTTAACGTCATTTCTTCTTGAAGCTCTATTTCGGTTGTTACCCACTCCCCGAAGCTTCTAAGGAGATCCAATCCATCACAAGAAAACGTTCTTTGAGTGTATCCGGCAATGCATAGTGTTCCAATCACATGACCTGATTTCATTCTTAACCCGACACCCGCATAGAATCGTATTCCATACTTTTTTCCGTAATGGAGGGTTGGTGAATCAACATCCTTTAAAGTGTCCTCAACTACAAAATATTCCTTATCCACAATTACATACTGACATAATTTCGTGTACCGACGAGCGACTTACAACATCCGTATCCCCTGCTAACCCCACAGAAGATTTAACAACTGTTCTTTATCCGTTAATAGATTGATCTGGCAAACATCCACTTGGAATACTTTTTTCACAAGTCGTGATATGCGGTCGTAGCGTTCTTCTTTTCCACACTGGTAAATGTTCATGCACGTAAGCTCGTTGACACGTTCAACATTATTTAAATAGCTATCATCAATAGAATCTCCCATATTTCCACTCTCCTTTCGTGTATGATTGATATACTTTTTATGTAAACCTTTAATGAACAGAGTTATACTATATAAATCAAATCTGCGAATACCCTGCATTCACACAAAAAAAGCTCCCATCTCAATAAGAAATGGGAAACATCTGTTTTTATTGAACCTTGCGTAATGGTACACCCTGGTTCTTATAAATAAAATCAAGTGCCAGTCGATTAAATTCCCCTGGCTTCTCTACATTACAAACATGTCCGCAATCTTCAATGAACACTTTCGTAGCAGAGGGATCTCCTTTTGTATCCTGATCAAGGGACTGTACAAATAGGTGATCTTCTTTCCCGGATATGTAAAGCTTAGGAATATGAGAAGCCCTTTCTTGTACAGAAGCGTATGTTGATTTTACACAAGGGGTAAGACGATACCACCCGAGAAAATCATTACGATTCATTTTCTTGGCTTCGCGGATGAACAATTTTCGCGAAACTCTGTGATTCCTTTTAGGCATCATGATATAGGCAAAAATTTTATATAACCACATAAATGGAATCATATTTTTTACTGCATCACCAATTTTAAGAAGTGTGTTGGATAGAAAATTAAACCTGGTAATACAACCTCCTAAAACGGCACTTTTCACACGATTAGGAGCAGTTTGAAGCAAAGCGTGTATTAGAACCGAGCCAAGGGAAATGCCGATAAAATGAGCACGTTCCACTTTAAGATGATCTAATACCTTAAGAACTTCACGCACATTTAAATCAATTGTGAATTTTTCATTATATGATTCTATATTTGGGGACTCTCCATGTCCTGGCAAATGAATCGTTATTACATTATAATATTTCTTGAATATATCGAGCTGTTTGCCGAAAATTCTTGAGTTTCCCCCAATTCCATGGAGAAACACCACATACTCTTTGCCGACTCCTTGATGAACGTTGTATTCTAGCATCAATTCTCTCCTTAAAACAGCACAACCTACCAAAAGAATGAAATGAATCAGGCCAATTATTCGAGAACCGTTTTACTTCTATTAACTATTCATTAATGTGAAAATCGATTTTCAATACAATCGCATGATGCATTCTAAGCTTTTGAAGCCTTACCTTAATTATCTTTCATTCTATACTATCCGAAGTCGCTTTGTCATATAAAAGCTGAAGAAATTCCGAACATTTTGTGATGAATGGGAGAATACCTGCCAATTTTAAAAATGCCTTACATTTGTCACCCTACTGCCATCAGATTTTTAGATTGGTAACCAAAGCTTATACTTCCTTCACCATCATGACATCTTTCGTAAGCTCACTTAATCCCAATTGCTTTTGAATGTCCTTTTCAGGAATATCTGAAGCATGAAATGTAATCGTTTCGCTCCCCTTGACCTTGCCTCGTTCATTAACACATTAATCATTTTACCCTTATGAATCTTAAATTCTTGTAAAATCCCATCGTCCAATTAATTCGGGTTCATTCGTGATTTCAAATCCCTTAGTTTCAAAAAAATAAAGAATTTGATTTTCCCACTGTTCACGAAAACGTTGAGCTAAAATCTTGCCTCCGTACTCATCGCTCACTTTCTTCTGGGATTTACCATGAACACACTTTCTACAAATGAATCGTTTAACTTAAATATAATTTGACTCTCAAGGAATTACTAAATAAAAGACCCAAATCTTAAAATAACATATGGATACGTTTTCTTTCATATTTCACTACCGCATTATATAAAATGTCGATACCACACTAGAGAACTTATATCTCACTGCATTCTTAACTCGATTTTTTATTAAATCACTCTTCAGCAGCGTAATCATTCCAATTAGAAAAATTAAAAGAATCTTCGAAACCAATTCAAATACCTCCAATTTCATTCCTTCAAATCCTCACGACTCTTCTGCTGTGGTGGCTGCTCCATCCATCCACGTTCAACAGTTTAAGACCATCTGCACCATGCTTCATGAGTTCTGTCACAAAAAGTGTATCATGAACGACTAAATCCTTCCTTGTAGACATCGTGATGGCGTGACAAAGTGTAGAAAGCCCCACTGAGTTTGAAGAAGAGATAAAAAAAAGCATCAATTTTTCTGAAAACGGGGCCACAGTCGAATCTGTTACCTCCATGGATACCGGATAAGTGGGAAATAAATCATCTTTTACCAGGACATTATTAAAAGTAGTAATCTGCTTTTCACTTAATTTTTTTCCTTTTTTGAGATTTCTCTTCACTTGGATATCTTTAGAAACTTGCATAAATCCTTTCAATAGAATAATTCCAATGCAATTTCTCTCAATTACAAAGAATAATTCACTCAACTCCAATGCATTAAGTGGCCTTGTTTCACCTAACCAGCTCTCCAACAAAGATGGCTGCTCTGAAATGTATCTATAGAATGGGGATAATTGGACGATCATAGATCTCTTTCTCCAACATTAATTGCAATGATTGTTTATATAGTGATAATGATTTTGTCAGTGCCTTTTCAAAAAGGTCATATACTTCTTTACGGGCAACGGCCCCCACTATAAGTGGTGTAATGACCGCTCGTGACCTGACCTCCACGGTAAACAAAACTAAGGGCAAACAAATCAGTATATAAGGGTGCTGCGGTTGTATCTATGTCCCTATCAGTGAAGCCCTTTGGTACAGGAAATCCTTCGGACATAAAAAGAGAATTAATCTTACTCATTATTTCTACGTTTTTCTGTAGACTTTCTTCGATGATGAATTTGATTCCTTCGTCTTTCAGGTATGTAAGGAAATGTGTGTAAAAGCAATTTAACGAAGAGCACTTAATATAAGTCGTCCACACAGCGGAGATTTCTGCAGTAGTCAATCTTATGTCTTTGTCCTCCATCTTTCGACTCCTTTTTCCTCTTAATGTTTTCCTAATATTGTAAATTATTCTGGATGATTTATGGTAAATGAAAAGAGCTACCTGTGATCGGCAGCTCTCTTTATTATCTGTTCTTATGTTCATATTTCACAAATAACGGAAGAAATAGTGAAATAACAATAGCCAATAATATGATTACACCAAAAGTGAACGGCTTTGATAACCCCTGTTCGGGTGCTATCAATAATCCGAATACAACTGCTGGAACAATGATGAGAAAAGAAACAAAAAATTTTGAGGTGAAATTAATCGTATGTTTTTTGCCACATTGACTGCATTCAATTGGTTTATAAGACCTCCAAATGGAGAATAATAACTCTTTCCACTGAAACGGATTCTTGCATACATTACACTTCTGCAAAACATTTCCCCCTATGATAATCATCTACTCTTTTCTCTAGTTTACCATTATAAGGCCGTCAGGAGTAGAAGTTAATGAGGTCCGTCCCTCGTATTCACTCGTGGTCAGTGCTGGGGTCCCCAAAATCACACCCCACCCCCAATATTTTCAACACAGTTATTGTGAATGGTTTCGCATATCTAACCAAAATTTAGATTCAACACCAATATTACTTTTTTTCACACGATACATTCCATGACAGGATTCCTTCTTCCACCTCTGCTACACTGCCATGGTTCTCACAAGACTCAATCGCTTTTTTTAAACCCATTTTATCCAGCAGTATAAGGGTGATCACCATCATGATGGTTAGGATTAAGAGCAAAGATTTCTGTTTCCCTTTCATACATTAAAAACCCCTTTAAAATTGTTTGATACACCAATTAAAGTAAATTATACCATGTACATCCATTTAGTTACCTTGGTTAAGGATATTCCCTCCAAAAAATGAATTCATGCAGGATTTTCCAACTTTCATTCGAACTATGTACAATAACACTAAATCATAAGGGGTAACTAAATTGATACAATCATTTAAACTAAACGTTCAAACAATGGGTCAGAAAATGCCCGTTTACATTTTTCAAGTCGACGATGTCCTTATTGATACAGGACCTTACAGTATGAAAAAAGAAGTGCGTAAAATTGTAAAAGAGCTTACTATCCAAAGAGTGATTCATACTCATCATCATGAGGATCACACGGGTAACAGTTCATGGATCGAAAGGTTTTACTCCATTCCTCAATGGATTCATCCGTTAGGGGTACAAAAGTGCTCTCACAGCACTAAACTGCCTTTTTACAGAGCCATGTTCTGGCATATCCGCCAGGCATTTAACCCGATGCCACTTAAAGAAGACGTATTTAAAACGACCGAGCATTCGTTTCAAATCGTTCATACACCAGGACACGCTGATGATCACATCGTTCTCATTGATGAAGAGAAGGGCATTTGCTTTTCAGGTGATTTATACTTATTCCATTCTCCTACTTCTAATTTTTCATTTGAATCTGTACCTGAGCTCATTCGATCAATTGACAGAACCCTGCAGTATTCCTTCCAAGAAGTGTATTGTTCACATCAAGGATACTTGAAGCAAGGGAGAAAGCTTTTAGAGAAGAAACAGGCCTACCTTCTGAACCTTCAAGAAGCCGTCACGAAAGCACACCTGGAGGGAAAAACGGCTAAAGAAATTCGAAAACACCTGCTTCCCAAAAACAAACTTTTTCAATATATTTCACTTTTTGAAAACTCACCAGAACATACAGTCAAATCCATCATCAAAGGAATATCGTAAACAGAAGGTCCGTTGAGGGACGGACCTTCTGTTTACTGATTTCCGAGGCGGTTGAGGCTTCGTTTGTATTCCAGCTGACATATGATATCCAGGATTCTTGTTCCTATGAATTGGCAGGCTAAGGCAAAAAGAATGATTTTTAAATCTACTACGATTCCTGTAAGTAGTAACACACTGCCATTAATGACGAATAAAGTCTTCCCTGGGGTGTACCCTTTTAGCTTTGAAATAATAAGTGCCAAAATGTCCATGCCCCCAGAGGATGCTCCCATTCTGAACAGGATCCCTAATCCGATGCCGAAAAGGATGCTGCCAATCAATAGATCTACGAAAACAAATGAGACAGTTCCGATTAAATAGGAATTTAAGAAATTAACTACAAACGACGTGACAGTCACACAATACATGGTCCAAAGCGCATTCTCTTTTCCTAACCATTTAACCGCGGCTAGTAATAAACCTGCATTTAACACCCATAGCGTAATGGCAAATGGAACATGCAACAAATAGTTTAATATCACACTCACACTCGCAGCGCCACCTGAAGGGATAAAATGGGGGAACAAAAACATAGCCATGGCCAACCCTTGTATGCTTGCTGCTATACCTAAAATAGTACCCTTTTTCAATACATTCATTTGTACATTGCTCCGATTCTGTAAAGGACTCTATTTCATAGTCTAGTAGCTATACACTTCATCTGCAACAGAGAAATGAAATGGCTAGTTACGGACTAATTGAAATTCTTCAAATAATAGAAACGTATTCATTAAATGTTTTAGTACCATTAGCCAAGTCAAATAATTCAATATGAACTCTTTTCCAACCTCTCTTTATCTTCCATTTAACATATGCATGTCTTTCTTTTCACACCGATCCTGTCTTTATCTTCTATCCTCTTTATATAGCTTGTAGCTACCGGTACTTTACATGCTGTATTTCCAACATCGACATGTACTTTCCCCATTTTTTTCGCCACTTGTTTTGCCTCATCTAACAAAGGAGCTACATGTGCTCCAACAGAAATGACAAAACCATTCATTACGTAACGTACTCTATTTCTTTCTTCATGAATCGTTTTTTCAATATGACACAGATACTGTTTGATTTCGTCTATATTGATTTCTTTGTCTAAGGTTATACTAATATACCCTGCATAGGCACTCCAGCCAGCCGTTGCCACCATTTCATTTTCCGATTTAATCCACTCGTTCGCTAATTCAATAGCGTAGTAACTCTCAGCGGTTATATTAGCGACAGTGTATTCAGCCAGCATGTACCAATCATCTTTAATGACCCAATCTTTTTAGGATTTCCAGATAATCCTGTCAGGTACATGGCATCGAAATTTCCCGATTCGTACAGGCTTAGTGCAAGACCTTGATCTTTTTTCACATGTTTCACCAGTTTTTTCATATCCCCAATTATTTAGTTCGTGAATGATTACTTCTTTCCTTCATTCATCTTGCTTTCATGTTCAATCAACCATTTTTTCCGGGTAAGACCACCTGCATAGCCGGCAAGATCACCATTCGCTCTGATTACTCGATGACAAGGAATGATGATAGCAAGCTGATTACACCCATTGGCCCTTGCGACTGCTCGAACAGCTGCTGGACTGGAAATATTTTCAGCGATCTCAGTGTAGGATCTGGTTTGTCCAAAAGGGATTCTTTGCAATTCGCTCCAAACGTTCTGTTGAAAAGGTGTACCGATGATTTTCAAATTGGTTTGGAAGCCTGATAAAGTGCCCTCAAAATAGGCGTTCAATTCCTTTTCGATGGAACGAAGTGGCTCTGTAGAACCGGGAATGATTGCTGCCTTTGTTCTCTCCCTCATTCTCTTCACTTCATTCTCCAGACCACGTCGGTCAACAAATTCCAGCAGGTATAAAGCCTCTTCGTCTGAAATTCCAATCATTGGTCCAAGTTTCGTATCAATCCAAGCTGCTTTAAGTATGTGCTGCTGATGAGACAAAGCTGGTGCCGTTCCCATAATTCTCGAAAAAGCATCTCTGAATCCGCTGCTTGATTCATATCCCGTTGTAAGTTGAGCATCCATCACCATCGACCCTGATCTGATGTGCTTCATGGCAATCCCCATCCTGCGAGCTCTGGCATATTCTACAAAGGTCATACCGAACCGCCTCTTAAATTGACGCCGTGCAGTAGATGCATTTATGGATAGCTCCTGAAAATCCTTATCCTTCCAACGTTTTTCAGGATTTCTTTCCACAGCCTCTACCAGCATCTTTACCACATCTGAGATACTATTGGGGTGCGTTAAGGGCTTGCATCTTTTACAAGGTCGAAACGATGCCAGAAGGGCTTGTTGAGCTGTTCCAAAGAATTCACAGTTCTCAATTTTAGGTTTTCTAGCCGGACAAGTCGGGCGACAAAACACACCTGTCGTTTTAACCCCTACATAAAAAACCCCTTCGTATTCCGATCTTTTTTCCACTAACGCTTGATAATACTCCCTTTGTAATTCAACTGAAATCATTCTCATTCCTCCACTATTTCATTCTTGCTTTATTATAACTTTAATAAAAAAAAGATGACGCCGAAAATCAGGCATCGATTTTTATTAGAATAATCGAAGTTTCTATTCTTCTCCCATTTTCATGAGATGTCTGCGAATACTGAGGGGCGGAACTTTGTATTCCTACTAATTATCGTAACAAGCAGGGATTCTCTCAACCAATAGATAATGTATTAAGGTAGCGAATATTAAACCTAAATTACGGTAAAGGAGCATCTCTCATGAATTTGACAACACAACAATGGAATACAGCAGTTACCTATATCAAAACCCACGCGAGACCACTTGAACAAAAGCTATTCACCTTTTTCTTTGAAGAAGGAACTAAAGAGGAAGCAATCAAAGAACTAGCACATTTCCAAAATACGGACGGAGGATTCGGCCACTGTATAGAGCCTGATTTTCGATTAGATAGATCATCTCCAATGGCAACAACCATTGGATTACAGCATGCAAAGGACTTAAAGCTTTCAGCCGAACACCCAATCGTTCAAAAAGCTATGAGCTATCTTCAAGACACATACAATGAGAAAATCAACGGCTGGCATGCAGTGTCTGAAGAAGTGAATTTTGTTCCCCATGCACCCTGGTGGCATTTTGATTCTGAAAAGGGACATAGCGGTGTTCAAACGACTTGGGCTAACCCTAATGCTGAAATAGTAGGTTATTTCCATCTATTCAGTCCAGAACACCCTCGTTTACAAGAATGGACTGAGAGAGCGGTCACAGAGCTAAAGATTCTTTCACACCCAATAGAGTTGCATGATTTTCTCTGTTATTATCGACTCCTTTCTGAGGTGAAAGGGGAAACGGAATCCATTCTTTATAGGATTCTTTCTTCTTCCGTACGAAAGACGGTTTGTACCGATCCATCACGCTGGAATGAATATGTAGCCAAACCATTGCAGATAGCCAGTCATCCTGCTTCTCCGTTTTATGAAGCCTTAAAAGAGGAGGTATATAGGCAATTGAATGTCGAGATTGAAACTCAACACCAGAAAGGTTATTGGCAGCCGAATTGGTCCTGGTTCGGTCAATATGACGAGACATGGCCAATTGCCCAAAAGGAATGGAAGGGAATATTGACCCTTGGAATGCTAAGAGTGTTCGCTGCGTATGAAAGAGTAGATTTTAATTGATTATAAAAAAATCCGGAAGGCTCTCCCCTTCCGGATTCTGAAAATCATTTAAAGTTTCCTTCAAACCATCTTTTGGCTTCATCTACTTCCTCACGACGAAGCTCATGTCCACCTTCTGTCCAGAACTCTGTTACCTGTGTTCGGGCATTTTGAAGATTTTTAACAAGTTCCATTGTTTCTTGCATAGGGATGAGTGGATCTCGCTTTCCTGCACCAATGAATACGAGTGCCTCACTTAAGTCTGGAAGCTCGACATTTCGTCTAGGAACCATAGCATGAAACAGGATTCCACCTTTTAATGCATCCTTGTAATGATACATTAAACTTGCCGCGATATTCGCTCCATTGGAGTATCCTAACGCAACAATATTTTGACGATCGAACCCGTAGTTTTTAGCACTATCATCGATGAATTCATTCAATTCCTTCGTTCGGAAGACTAAATCTTCTTCATCAAAAACACCTTCCCGTAAGCGTGCAAAAAAGCGGGCCATTCCATTTTCATCCACATTCCCTTTTACGCTTAATACAGA
This sequence comes from Rossellomorea sp. GQ25, assembly GCF_059758515.1. Taxonomy (NCBI): domain Bacteria; kingdom Bacillati; phylum Bacillota; class Bacilli; order Caryophanales; family Bacillaceae; genus Rossellomorea; species Rossellomorea sp. GQ25. Next base: position 820,596 of record NZ_JCAXEQ010000001.1, read on the forward strand.
TGCATCGGGTTCAATCATCTCAGCCAGTGGTAATAGGTCACGCTCATCTCCACCTGTTCCATGAAGGAGCAGAAGTGTGGGTAAGTCTTTTTGTCCTTGTTTAAATATATGTTTCAAGCTGACTTCCTCCTTTATTCTTTTGTATCTAATGGTTTTAATTTCGCTTCTATGGAATCTCTTTGCGCTTCAAAATATGGTGGAAGTGATAAATTTTCACCTAAATTATCAAAATCTTCATCGGTCTCAAAGCCTGGTCCGTCTGTAGCCAGTTCGAAAAGAATACCATTTGGTTCACGGAAGTAGAGGGAACGGAAATAGTATCTTTCAACAAAACCTGAGTTCGGCAAGCGGTTTTGTGTGACCCAATCTACCCATTTACGTAATTCATCTTCATCTTCCACACGGAAGGCTACATGATGAACACTTCCTCTTCCCGGTCTTTCTTGTGGAAGATCATTTCTTTCTTCAAGATATACCTCTCCACCAGTACCGCCTTCCCCTGTTTCGAACACGCGGATATCCGGTTGCCCATCTACATCTGAAGGAAAAGTCCTTGTTTCTCTAAAACCTAATACGTCTTTCAGTACCATTGCCGTGTTTTCCCCACGGGCAACCGTCAGCGTAATCGGACCCAGGCCAACAATCCCATGCTGGGCGGGTACCGGGCTCTTGTCCCAAGGCTTCCCACCAGGAACTCCTTCGTTCTTTTCATCTGACACAAGCATAAGGCGCTGTCCTTCAAAATCACGGAAGCTTAGTGTTGCTCGCCCACTATGGTGAGAAATTTCGTCATGCTCAACACCCATCTCTTCAAAACGATTTTTCCAATAAGCCAAAGACTCATCCGTGTTCACTCGCAGTGCCGTTAATGAAATACTATTCGTCCCTTTATACGTATTCCCCGCATGTGGAATTTCGAAGAATGTGAGATCCGTCCCTGGATTTCCTCTTTCATCTGCATAGAAAAGATGGTAAACAGAAGTATCGTCTTGGTTGATAGATTTTTTTACGAGTCGAAGTCCTAGTGTTTTTGTATAGAATTGATAATTTTTCTTAGCATTAGCTGTAATGGCAGAAACGTGATGCTGCCCTTTAAGTGGTTTTAAATTCATAATGGATTCACTCCTTAGGATTATTCTTGTTTAGTTTCTATCTTCATCATACACGAAAATTGTCTTTAATTCAAGATACTCTACTTCGAAATGTTTTTGGCTTTTCTACACTCTCCAATATCCCCACAAAAAAACATCCGTACACCATGTACGAATGTTTTGATATGATCCATTATACGACTTCATTATTTTTTATAGTCAGGGCTTGTGACAAGGTAGAAGTAATCGTCAGATTGTCAAAATTCAATCCCAGTTGAACAGCTGTTTGGGCGATTTCAGGACGTAACCCAGATAGAATCGTCTTAACACCGATCAACTGAAGTGCATCAATTAGCTGAAAGATTTGATGGGCTACCATCGTATCTATTAATACAACTCCTGATAAGTCGATGAACAATTGAGAAACTTCCATATTAACACATTGTTCCAAAGCATTCTCTAATATTAATTCTGCACGTGTAGGATCGATATTACCTACAAGGGGTAATAGCGCTGTATGTCCATTCAAGGATATGACAGGTGAACTTAATTCATTTATGACTTCCTGCTGCGATTGGATCTGTTGCTCCACCACTTCTGTTTGCAGCTCAACAAAACGCAACATAACCCGATCAAATGCATCAATAATGACTTGATTCCAACGGCTAAATTGTTCGAAGATGTTTTCTTCCATATGAGTTTCGGCATATTCTTTCAAGAACTCCAGGTATTGATGTCTAACCCTCATGAATTCTCTAAGAATATAGTGATTTGGGGTTTCTAAATGTTCCTTATCCTCTGCAATGGTCAAGACCCATTCATCGATCTTCTTGTTAAACGTTTCTTTATCCTCAGCAAACACATTACAAAGAATGCCGTGAAACTCAAAATTTTGTTTTTTTAAAGTTTCTATCACCTTGGGATCTGAGGAGGAATAAACACCCTTTGTGGTGCCTTTATCCAGGGAATTATACCAATCTTCCGTTAACTGACGAGCCTTGCTTAATAAAAATGTATGTAGTTCCTTATTTCTATGCATGTATGATTCCTCCTATGATATCCAATATATTTATATCAATTTCTTCTTCCCTATCTGACGTAATGAGTAGTTGGGAAATCATACTCTTTTCTCTTGTTCCTTTGTCATTTCAGAATTTGTCTTTCGTTCAGATTCAATCCAACCGATTAATTAGAGTGCTCGACATTTTCTTATACCATCCTTCATTATATATCACATTCATACAAAATTTCCATTCAGACACTTCTAACTATGAGTATATAAGGTCCGTATAAAAATCCGGAAAAATTATAAGTATATTCTAAAAACATTACATTATTTTGTAAAACCAACTCTACAATTCACCATATAAAGTGTATAATGAGGGTATTAACTGAGAAACAGACAGCAGGTATGTCTCGATATACTATTTCGATGTATATGAATCTCCTACTAGAAACCAACCGCAAATCTTAATATGATGTCGTAATCCTACTACTTAGTCATTTGTCAAAATAGTTGGGAGCTGAATAGAGAATGAAAAACAATCTGACAAGAAGGTGTATTGAAACACTTGCTATCCAAAGTGCCTATCATTTCTGTGTGTCTATAGGAATCAAGCCCAGTTTACTTAATCTATCGATGGTCACAGGATTCTCAGAAGAAAGAATACTGGAAATACTCGAAACTAAGTTTAGTAATCAAAGTGTTAAAACAGAAAATCACTCTTTCTAACTCTGTGTTTCCCCTTTATTACTCTACAAGACGATTATCCATCATCCCCTAACCTTTATATTCTTTCATTACCTAAATATCCATTTTTATTTTGAATTAGTGGACCTCTGTTGATCTTGCCAAGAGATAAATAAGAATAGACTGCTGAACTTGTCGCCATAAAAACAAAAAGGCAATTCCACTTTAAAATGTACCCTATAGTGTAGACACTTTGAAAAAAGGTCTCCTTATAGGGTACTTTTTTGTATAATGAAGAAAAAATAATTTATTGTGGGGAAGTTTTTATGTCTAAGAAAGTTTTTACAGAGAAAGAGATCGCTATTCTATCTAAAAATCCATATGTAAATTCCATTAGTCCAAGGGGTATTACCTATTCTGAGGAATTTAAACATCATTTTATTTCCGAATATTAAATAGGAAAGCTACCGAGAGAATTATTTGAGGAGGCGGGGTTTGATATTAATATCCTTGGCTTTAATAGAGTTAGATCATCTTCTGAGCGTTGGAGAAAATCTTATGAGAAAGAAGGCGTCTTAGGTCTTAAAGACAGTCGGAGTAAAAGCCTTGGAAGGCCTAGAATTAAGGAGCTATCGCTTGAAGAAAAAAACGCTAGGCTAGAAGCCCAGATTAACCTTTTGAAGGCTGAAAACGAACTCCTAAAAAAGATTCGTATGGCAGAAAGGGGGCTAAACAAGTAAAAGTCCCAGCTAGTCAGAAATTCTGTCTGATTCGATTCGTAATTGAAAAATACAGTCTCAAACATATGGTGAAATACCTCTGTGAAATATAGGGTTGATTTTAAAGGCATTTCGTTTCAAAGGTCGGAAGAAAGGGGCTCGCCAGATCAAGATGACATTGGCAGGTCAATTTCAGTGTGTCTACAATTTGAAAAGAATCAGGAGAATTATGAAAAAATACGACATTGTATGCCCTATTAGAAAAGCAAATCCATACAGAAGAATGATGAAAGCTACAAAAGAACATCGTGTAGTACCTACCTATTAAACCGTCAATTTAAGCAAGGAGTTCCTGGCAAAGTCCTACTTACCGATATCACTTATTTACATTACCAGAATGGCCAAAGAGCTTACTTATCCGTCATTAAGGACGGTTCCACAGGACTAATACTCGCTCAACATATATCAGACCGCATTCACCATGGAGCTAGCCACTGACACCCTGCGCAAGCTAAAGAAAAATCGAAACTTTAGGAAGGAAGAAGACGCGTTAATACATTCGGACCAAGGGACTCATTACACGCACCCTGACTTTCAAAAACTCGTTAAGAAAATGAAACTTCATCAGTCCATGTCTAGACGAGGAAACTGTTGGGACAACGCACCAATCGAATCATTCTTTGGTCACCTTAAGTATGAGGTCGATATTAAGGCATGTAAAACGCTAGGTGAATTAAGGAAGGAAATAAACAAGTATTTTACCTACTATAATCATTACCGATACCAATGGAATCTAAAAAAGATGACCCCTGTTCAATACAGAAGTCATCTTCTTCTAACTGCTTGACCTTTTTTAAAACTGTCCTTTACAGGGGGTACACTTTACTTTGGGAAGTTGCCTTTTTAGTATGGTATTTATAATACATTAAAATATCTTGCTTCCGGATGAGCGAAGACCATCGCTGTTACCGATGCTTCCGGTTCCATCATACATCCCTCTGTTAGTTGGATTCCGATTCTTTCAGGTTGAATAAGCTTAAACAGCTTCTTCTGATCTTCAAGTTCGGGACAGGCGGGATACCCAAATGAAAAACGCTGCCCTTGATAATGAGTCCGAAACCGGTCCTGCATCGTAAAATCAACGGGATCAGGGAAACCCCACCGGCTTCTCATCATTTCATGAACTCTTTCAGCCAGTCCTTCTGCTGTCTCTAAGGCAAGAGCTTGCAGTGCGTGACTTTCAAGGAATCGGCCTTCTTCCTTCATTTCTTTTGCCCACTGCCTGATTTTCACACCGGCCGTTACCGCAAAGAAACCGACATAATCCATTTCTCCACTTTCTACAGACCGCAAGTAATCTGCTAAACACAAATGCTGATTTCCTGCTTGTCTTGGAAAATGAAATCGTTCTATTTCTGTGGAAGAATCATCTGGATGATAAATAACAACATCTTCACCATCTGATTGAGCAGGGAAGAATTGATATCTTGCAGATGCCTGAATCATCCCATCCCTTTTTGCTTTATGGAACAATTCATCTGTTACTGCTTTAAGTCCGACCGTTCGTTCGTCCCCTTCTGCCAGTAATCTTGAAATTTTCCCTTTAATCCCCAGATGGTGCCCAAGCAGCATTTGCTGATTAATATAGGGATGAATTTGATCAAGTGAAAATTCTTTTATGGTGTGTGGCATTAAGTCAGAAGGGACATGAACCTTTACATCTTTTGCAACTGTAGAACGTACTTTCACCGCCACAGAAGATGTATTTCGATTCGGTGAGTCCTCAGTCAAAACGACCTTACTTAACTTTTCGCGACTCTCCTCTTCCAACTGCAGCCTCGTTTCTTCATGTTGAATCCCATTCATGATGCTTAATCCATCCATTGCGTCCTTCGCATAAAGAACCAGCCCATCGTATTCCCGTCCAATTTTGTTTGTAGTGAATTTTCGGGTAAGCGCTGCACCTCCTACTACAAGAGGGACTGAAATATCAGATTGTTTTAAATCTTGAGCCGTAATGACCATCTGTTGGGCGGACTTCACGAGAAGCCCGGATAAACCTACGATATCGGGGTTTTTTTCCCGTATGACTTCGATCAGTTGCTGAGGCGTTACTTTAATGCCCAAATCAATTACTTCATATCCATTATTACTTAGAATAATATCAACGAGATTCTTACCAATATCATGAACATCTCCCTTAACCGTAGCTAAGATCACTTTGCCTTTCGAAGATGAACTTTCCGATTGTTCCATATGTGGTTCCAAATGAGCAACGGATGCTTTCATCACTTCGGCACTCTGTAATACTTCTGCTACAATCAACTGGTTATCATTAAATAATCTCCCGACTTCACTCATACCATCCATAAGGGGACCATTAATGATATCAAGGGGTGCATCATATTGTTGAAGAGCAAGATTTAAGTCATCAATCAGTCCTTCCTTCGTTCCTTCCACTACATAATGAGCCAGTCTTTCTTCTAGAGTCATAGTGTTAACAGGAACCTTTACTTCTTTCTTTTTCCCTCTGTAAAATGCTGTGAATTCAGCCAGATTTTCATCAGTAGTCTCAAATAAGAGTTTCTCCGCCATTCGAACTTCTTCTTCAGGAATAGAGGCAAATCGCTCTAATTTTTCCGTATTGACTATGGCATAATCAAGGCCAGCTTTCGTACAGTGATAAAGATATACAGCATTGAGAACTTCTCTTCCTACAGGAGGCAGTCCAAAAGATACGTTACTAACCCCTAAGATATGAGGGCATTCTGGTAAGGCTTCCTTAATCTGTCTTATCCCTTCAACGGTGGCATTGGCGGATCCAATGTATTGCTGATCTCCTGTTCCTACTGGAAATACGAGGGGATCAAAGATAATGTCTTCTGAAGCAATGCCATATTTCTCTGTTAACAGTTGATGAGAACGAAGGGCAATTTCTACCTTACGCCCAACTGACACTCCCATTCCTTTTTCATCAATCGTTCCTACCACAACCGCCGCTCCAAATTCCTTCATCAACTTTGTAATCTTTTCAAACCGATCTTCTCCGTCTTCAAGATTAATAGAGTTTATGATCACTTTCCCTTGAGAATATTTCAAGGCGGTCTCTAGCACCTTCTCATCTGTAGAATCTATGACAAGTGGAACTTTCACTTTCTTCACCACTTCTTGGATAAATGCATTCATATCTTCTACTTCTTCACGATCGGGATCGGCAAGACATATATCTATCACCTGAGCTCCTTTTTTCACTTGTGCTCTCGCTATCTCTGAAGCTTCTTCCATTTTATTTTCTGCTATTAATCGCTTGAATTTACGTGAACCGATGACATTCGTCCGTTCACCGACCAAAATCGGCCTTCTGTCTTCATCCTCATAGACGAACGCCTCAATTCCTGACACCGCATGAGGGTGAGACTCATTGGGTTTACGAGGAGGCAATCCCTTTACTACTTCTGAAAGAGCACGAATATGCTCCGGTGTCGTTCCACAGCACCCTCCAACAAGATTCAGCCAGCCTTTTTCAGCAAATCCTTTCATCTTTACACTGAGTGAATCTGCCGTCTCATTGTAATTTCCCTCTTCATCAGGAAGTCCTGCATTCGGATAACAGCTGACATAGGTAGTGGCTAGACTTGATAAGGAACGAATATGATCACGCATAAATTCAGGTCCCGTTGCACAGTTAAGACCAACTACCAAAGGGTTTAAATGTTCAAGGGATAAATAAAATGCTTCGATGTTCTGGCCGGCGAGTGTAGTGCCCATCGGCTCAATGGTTCCGGATAATAAAATGGGGATTTCTTTCCCTCTGGATTCAAAGGCAGTTCGAATTCCAAGGTTTGCTGCTTTTACATTTAAAGCATCCTGGCTCGTTTCAAGCAGCAGTACATCAACTCCTCCATCGAGAAGACCTTCTGCTTGAACACGATAGTTGTCTACTAGCGCATCGAAGCTTACCCCTCCTGTAACAGATAAGGTTTTTGTAGTCGGACCGAGGGATCCCGCAACAAACCTGGGCCACTTGGAAGTTGAGACATCTTCTACTGCTTTTCTGGCAATTTCAGCTGCTACTTTATTGATTTGGTATGCTTTAGAACCTAAATCATATTCGTCCAGTACGATGGGGGTTGCACCAAAGGTATTCGTTTCAATCACATCAGCTCCGGCTTTCAAATATTCCAGATGGATCTGATAGATTACCTCCGGCGCTGTCAAAACCAGATTTTCATTACATCCTTCAAGCTCTTCTCCACCAAAATCCTCTGGGGATAAATTCGCTTGTTGAAGCATCGTTCCCATTGCTCCATCGAGTACGAGTATTTTTTTCCTAAGCTGTTCTTCAAACAAAGTGTTGGCCATAGGGAACCTCTCTTTCTGTGTTGGTTTTCTCTTGTATATGATGAATCAATTCAATGCTCATATCGTATCGAACAAAAGGCGTGATAAGATAAATCCCATTAAACAGATTTATTGCTGTATCAAGTAAGTCTTTTGCTATCTCCATTCCAGCTGCTCTTGCCATAACCGGATCACTTCCCGCTTCCTTCATTCTTTTTCTTGTTTCTTCCGGAACACTAATTCCCGGAACTTCATGATGGAGAAACTCTGCATTTCTTGAGCTGATTAACGGCATGATTCCGATAAAGACCGGAACATCTAAATGCTTCGTAGCTTCATGTACTTGAATCAGCTGTTCTTTCCCAAAGATCGGTTGAGAAATGAAATAGTCGGCTCCTGCTTTCTTTTTCTTTTCAAGCCTTTTTACAGAAGCGTCTAAATGACGGAAATTCGGATTAAAAGCTGCACCTACTGAAAATTGAGTACGTTCCCGGAGTGATTTACCGGAAAAGGATATCCCCTCATTGTTCTGTTTGATGAGTTCAATAAGTTCAAGGGAAGATAAATCATATACGGATGCTGCTCCAGGAAAATCTCCAATCTTGGCCGGATCTCCTGTAATGGCTAATATATTGTGTATTCCCAACGTATGCAATCCCATTAGATGAGACTGTAGTCCAATCAGGTTTCGATCCCGGCAAGTGATGTGAACTAAAGGCGTAAGATCATATTTGGAACTGACTAGGCTACCAATGGCGTCATTACTAATACGAGGTGATGCTAACGGATTGTCAGCAAGCGTGAGTGCGTCAATTCCAGCTTCCTTTAATGCCTCAGCCCCTTGGAAGAACAGCTTCGTATCGAGATGCTTAGGGGGATCGAGTTCAACAATAATCGTTTTCTTTTCTCTTACTTGCTCATGCAGCAAGTTTCCCCTGATAGAAGGTGATGATAACTGAACAGCCTTTTTTGCTTTCACTACTTTTTCTTTAACAGGCTCCCTGCTTTTTAACCTGCTGGCTACTGAACGAATGTGATCAGGTGTGGTTCCACAGCACCCCCCAATGATTCTCACACCTTGCAGTCTCAATTCGTTGCTTATATCCCCAAAGTAATCAGGCTCAGCAGAGTAATAGAATCGACCTTCTTCATAGTTTGGCAGACTGGCATTGGGATAGACGGATAGAAATGCCCTTTTAGGTAATGGAACTTCCTCTAATGAGTTCACCATATGAAATGGCCCCATGCGGCAATTGATGCCGACAACATCGGCCCCCAATAATTCTAATTGCTGAAGTGCGTCTTTTATCTCCATTCCATTTTGAAGAACTCCCGTTTCATGTAGAGAAACTTGAGCAATGACAGGAATGTCCGCTTCACGTTTAGTAATGTTTAATACCGTGGTTAATTCCTCGAAATCATAATAGGTTTCAAGCAGAATGCCATCTACACCCTCTAATAATAAACAGTATAGCTGTTCCCTAAAGCTTCTTTTGATTTCTTCCAGTGACACATTTTGTTTAATGCCCCTAATTCCCCCGATGGTGCCCAGAATATAGGTGTTTTTACCCGCAGCTTTTCTTGCTAGACGCACTGCAGCTGTATTTATTTCCTTAACAGAATCCTCCAATCCATATCTGGAAAGCTTTTGATAATTGGCTCCATACGTATTGGTCTGAATGATATCTGCTCCTGCATCAATATACTCTTTATGGACTTTCAACACTTCATTTGGGTGAGAAAGGTTTAGTTCTTCAAAGCATCTGTCCACTCCATATGAATACAACAACGTTCCAATGGCCCCATCTGCAATTAATACTCTTTCTTTCAGTGCTTCTAGCAACGGCTTCATGACATTCCCTCCTTTTTTATAAATTTATCACGTTGTTTCGATTGATCTTTTTTATACTATCTAAACCGTTTTGAAGATCGTTAATTAATTCATCCACGTTTTCAAGTCCTACTGATAATCGCAATAAACCATCTGTAATACCTCTTCTTTCCCGCTCCGCTTTTGGCATAGAAGCATGTGACATCCTTGATGGATAGGATAGAATTGATTCAACAGCTCCTAAACTTACGGCGAATACCGGGATGTTTACATTTTGTATGAGTTGCTTCACTTCCTCTTCCCCTTTTAATCGGAAGGAAAGAACCGCACCGGGACCCTCCGCTTGTCGAACTTGAATTTCACGACCGGGGTGATAGCTCAAGCCAGGGTAATACACTTCTTCTACTTCCTTTCTCTTTTCTAAGAAGCCCGCAATCTTATAAGCCGATTCTGATGATTCCTTCAATCTTACATGCAATGTTTTCAGCCCTCTTAAGAGCAGCCAGCAATCCTGAACTCCGAGGACCGCACCGAACGAATTCTGCAGGAATGCAAGTTTCCTGGCAATCTCTTCATTTCCCGTTACGGCAAGCCCTGCCAAGACATCACTATGTCCGGCAAGAAACTTCGTGGCGCTGTGGAGAACAACATCTACCCCTAGACTGATCGGTCTTTGCAACAGGGGGGTCATGAATGTATTATCAAGAAACGTTAAACATCCATTCGCCTTGGCAAGCTTAACGACTCCTTCAATATCGGTGATATTCAAAAGCGGATTGGATGGTGTCTCCATATAAATCACTTTCGTATTGTGCTTGATTGAACAAGCCACTTCATGTAAATCCTTCATGTTCACAAATGAGTATTCAATCCCAAACTTAGTGAGGACCTCGGTAATCATTCTGTATGTCCCACCGTACACTTCTTCTGATACGAGAACGTGGTCTCCACTCGACAATAATAAGAAGCTTGTGGAGATTGCCGCCATTCCGGATGAAAAGGCAAAGCCCCTTATCCCGCCTTCCAATTCGGCGATCGTTTCTTCAACGGTTTCCCTCGTCGGATTTCCCGAACGGCTGTAGTCATACGTTCCATATTGATCAAAATCCTGTTGATGAAAGGTTGTTGCATGTTGAATCGGCGTAGAGACCGCTCCTGTCTCTTTATCAAATCCGTGAGAATGAATGAGTGACGTTTGAAGTGAAAATGGTTTTTTACTCATACGTAAGCACCTCTTTTTCCATTTGATGAAAAACATTCTCCAAGTCTTCAATCAGGTCATCAATAAATTCAATCCCTACAGAAAACCGCAGGAGTCTGTTGCAGATACCCAACTTATTTCGTTCATCTACAGGAATGTCTGCATGTGTTTGGGTAGCGGGATAGGTGATAAAGCTTTCAACCCCTCCTAAACTTTCAGCAAACGTAATAACTTTTAAGTGGCGGAGAAAGGGAGCAACCCATTCTTCCTTTGCGATACGAAAGGAAAGCATGCCGCCTTTTCCCGGATATAAAACGTCCGTTACACATTCATGCTCTTCAAGATATTTTGCTAGTTTTCTTGCGTTTTTTTCATGCTGAGCCATTCTGAGACTAAGGGTTTTCATCCCTCTTAATAAGAGCCAACAATCAAATGGTGCGAGAACCGCGCCGATTGAATTTTGAATGGTATAGATTTTTTCCGCCAACTCCTCTGTGTTTACGATCACCACACCTGCCAGCACGTCATTATGGCCCCCTAAGTATTTCGTGGCGCTGTGAATAACAATGTCTGCTCCCTCAGTGAGAGGCTTTTGCAGAACAGGGGTGTAGAAGGTATTATCAACAATTAAAAGCAATCCGTTATGCTTGGCAATTCCAGCAACCTCAGAAATACTTGCTTCATTCATCAATGGATTGGTTGGCGTTTCAAGGAAAATGGCCTTGGTTCTGTTAGAAATTTGTTCTTCTATGGAGCCAGCATCACTTGTGTCAACAAAATGAAATTTGATACTATATTGCGCTTCATACTGTAGGAATAAACGGTAGCTTCCGCCGTAAAGGTCTTTCGATACAATCAATTCATCCCCGCTTGAGAATAAGCCAAGGATTGCCTGAATCGCGGCCATCCCCGAACTGAAGGCAAATCCTCTGTACCCCTCCTCCAATAGAGTAAGAGCTTCCTCTAAGGTGCTGCGTGTTGGATTTCCAGTTCTCGTGTAATCATAGCCTGTCGATTGGCCGATCCCTTTATGTTCATAAGCTGTCGATAGATGAATGGGCAGGCTGACGGCACCCGTTGCAGGATCCTTCCGATTACCTGCCTGGACAAGCAAAGTATCAATATGTTTTTTCAATATTCTTCTCTCCTTTTCTTTCTTGAAAACGAAAAGGGAAAAAACAAAAAAACCTTCTTATGAAAATAAGAAGGTTTTGTACGTTCGTTCTCCCTCTTATCGTCCAAGTTGACATCAACTTGCTGGAATTAGCACCATACCTATAACTTTGGCTGGTTGCTGAGGTGTCTTCGGGCCAGTCCCTCTACCTCTCTTGATAAGAAACTATATGATATTGTGAAAAATAACTTTCCCATAACTTATAACATAGGAGAACAAATGTCAATGAGAATTATGAATTATTCGAAAATAAAATTTACGTAGTGACGCCTTTTTTTGAGGCATTTTTCGTCTCCCTCTATTCCGCAGGAGGCGCACACATTCCACTCCAATCAAACGGCAGATGAAAGATTGGATTCAACAAAACTTAACAGAGCGATTTTTTATTTAATGAAAAATCCCTATTTTTCTTTTAATTTCCTTCATAAATGGAATCGTTTTTTCTCTTGCTTTTTCGGCTCCTTCTTGTAAAATGGCATCCAGCCTTTGGGGGTGTGCTATTAGTTCTTCATATTTGGATCGCGGTTCTTCGATAAAGGAATTCATGACTTGAAAGAGCTCTTTTTTCGCTTCTCCCCATCCTATTCCTCCTTGAAATCTCCTTCTCAATTCTTCAACTTGATCGGATGTAGCAAATTCTTTATAGAGCGAAAATATGATTGATGAATCAGAATCCTTAGGCTCTTCCGGGGATGAAGAATCTGTTTTGATTTTATTGATTAATTTTTGAAGCTTTTTTGGTTCTTCAAATAATGGAATGGTGTTGTTATAACTTTTACTCATCTTACGACCGTCTAGTCCAGGGAGAACGGCAGTTTCTTTTTGAATGATATATTCAGGGATGACAAATGTTTCTCCATATTGCTTATTAAAGGTTTCTGCTATATCCCTTGCAATTTCAACATGCTGAATTTGATCTTTCCCAACAGGAACCAGTTCTGTTTGGAATAGAAGGATATCTGCCGCCATCAAGATCGGGTAGGTGAATAATCCCATGTTGACGCCCGCATCCACCTCCCTGCCCGCGGAATGATTTTCTTCAACCATTGATTTATATGCATGGGCGCGATTCATTAATCCTTTAGGTGCAAAACAAGACAGGATCCAGCTCAATTCAAAGATTTCAGGTACATCGGATTGACGGTAAAAGACCGCCCTCTCAGGATTCAATCCTAATGCTAACCAAGCTGCGGCCACTCCATAAGATAGTTGTTTCATTTCATGCGGATCATGTATTTTTGTTAAACCATGATAATCCGCTACAAAATAAGCTGTGTTGTAGGATTGATTCTCTGCCAATCGTAATGCCGGTTTGATTGCACCAATATAATTCCCTAAATGAATACGGCCTGTTGGTTTAATACCAGTCAGAACTTGTTTTTTCATAACAATTCCCTCCGCTGAAAAATAATAAAAATAAACACAAAAAGGGCTTCTCATCCTCTGAAAAAGGACGAGAAACCCGTGGTGCCACCTTCATTCGCTTACATTGTGTAAACGCACTCATCTGTACAGAAGTCGCCTTCGATACATCGTCTCTTTTATCGGTGAGACCCTTCGCCATAACCTACTTATTTTCAGCTTGGATGCTCAAAAGCCCATTCAACGATTTCACCATACTGATTCTCACCAGCCATCAGCTCTCTGAAATGTTTCGTTCGTCTACTCTTCTTCCTCATCGCATTTAACTATTTAATGTGTTTCCATTATTTTAATGTATCGGGAAATAATGGTCAAGTAGGTGTAAACACATTTTAGATTTCTTTGGATGAAAGGGGAAGGAAAAGCTTTATGCCTCTCTTATTAAAAGGGAGAAATTTCATATCCGCGATCAGATGACTGGCATACCCGATTACACATGCTTCAAATACTCCCTCAATCATTAAAGAAGACTCTAGATAATGAGCAATCATGCCGTAATATACAATTCCAAGAAAAGAGTGAGTATAACTGCGATGTGAAACGAATGAGGCAATGAAAATATAAATACCTAACAACCATAACCACGTTTCATTCAGCTGCCAACCGCATGCAGTCACACCGATGCCGGTAATCATCAGCATTCTTCTCTGGGTAATGAAACTGGAGAGAATCATCATTCCTGCACCATATCCAATACCAAGCCATCGTTCTTTCCCAATTCCTTCAAGATAGCTGTATATCATCATTAAAAAACCAATGATTTGTGCCACTGCTCTGATCATTTTTGGTGAAAAAGTAACCTTGTTACTAAGCTTTCCGTCAATATCCATATCAGGCATGAGTCCGGATACCCCGCCTATTGCCACAAGTGCGGCCGTTATGTCAGGACCAGTTCCAAATGAGTTGGCCACGATAAATCCTGTTGCTGCTCCAATTGCCATATGTGCTGTGCCGTTCAAGTGTGTCCTCCTACTCTCTTATCTCATTATATATGTAACTAGATTACTATAATAGCCTTTATTATCCATATTGACCATGGGAAGTACGAATTAATTTCCTAAAGATGAGCCGATATGCGCTCAATAATTTCAAGAAGATAGGACCTTTCATGTGGAACAAAGTGATGGTAACTCACCCTTTGCTTAAGGAAGTCCTTTTTTCCTGTTTCCTTAACAAGAAATCCTTCTACTTTGATTTCCGCTTTCGTTTGTTGAACGAGCGCTTTAAAGTCTCTAAGAGTTGAACGGAAAATACCGGACACTTCTTCTAACTGAAGTTGAAATTCGTCATATGCAACCGGCTTGGTATACAGGAATATGTGAGTTAGTTCCCGATCGATCATATCCCGTTGAATTAACTCCCCTTTTACGATTCCTAATGATTGCAATTCGTCTATCGTAATAAGAAGTCCAAGCTCTTCATGAAGTTCTCTCACACCGTCTTCAATCTTCTCCTGTGACAAAATATGTCCAGCGGCGGTAATATCAAGTAAGCCAGGGAAATCCTTTTTCTTATCACTTCTCATTTGGAAATAAATATAGGTCTCTCCACTACTCTCATCATAATGCGCAAGCCAACAATGAAAGGTTTCATGCCAATATCCCTTTAAATGCACCTCGGAACGACTGGCTACTCCAAGCCTATTACCGTACTCATCAAAGAAGGCTAGTTGTTCATTCTCCACCCGAATCCCTCCTTTATTTCATTTCCTCCAGATACTCTTTAACCTCCAAGAGTTCTTCAACCACAATATCCGCTTCACTTAATTCTTTTTCCTGAGAAAAATCAAAGGCACAACCTATCGAAAGAAAGTGATTTGCCTCTGCTCCTTTGAAGTCAGACAATCTATCTCCAATCACAATCCCATGTGTCAGATTGTGATCCTTTTTGATTTTCCCAATCAACTCCCCTTTGTCATCTGATTCTATTTCCTGAATGCTGTAGCAGTCTAAAATCCATTGATCCAAATGAAAGTATTGGACGATCGTCTGTAAATACCGAGGATATCCGTTGCTTGCCACAAAGATCGGAAAACCTCTCCCTGATAAATAAGTTAATATTTCCTCCGTATGTGGATAGAGCGCTCCATTTCCTTTCTGAATATTTTCAATCAGCTTTTCATGAAATTCATCATTCACTTTACTATGTATATGTAATGGATGATGAGGTAAAAGTGTTTTCCACACAACAGAAAGAGGGACACCCATAATTCCCCTGTATATTTCAAGAGGTGTATCCCCTTTCCACATTCCTTCATCTCTAAGTCGTTGAAAGGTATCATGAAGTGAAGCTTCAAGAATACGATTCGTTTGAAATAACGTTCCATCCATGTCAAAAATCATTCCAGCTTTCATTTATATTCTCCTTCATTGCCTTTCGTACATTAGTATGTTCGAGATTTATGCTTAAGTCACTATATTGCTTACATGAAAATAAACCTTCTCTTATCATATCAAATTCACGGCCGAAAGAAAGCAGCTACTTTTAATAGGAAGATGATCAGCTTCTTACTAATTATTACTGTCCATATAATGACGACGAATTCTCTATTTACAAAAAAACACACGAGAATGCTTCTCTCGTGTGTATTCCTTAAATCGGTTTATATCTTATTTTCTTTAAGATGCATTTGGAAGATAAAAGAGGATCGTCAACATCATGCCAATAACAGAAAAAATCACGATACTAACTGCTACAGACTTGTGAGACTTTGACACATGTTTCTTCTTTAACACGTTAAAAAACTTAAAAGCCAATAACGAAAGAATAAACAAAGATACAAACAAGAGCTCGCTCATGGACAATCCCTTTCTTCAGTAAGGTGTATTCTTTTTAAGATATGAACACACTTTACCATATTTTCTTATTCAATAAAAATTATTTATTCTTAGAAATAATAATATGCCCATTCAGGCGTTTTACGGAGCGCTTTTTCCCAGGCAGAAAGTTCATTAAAATCCTTCATGGTCAGTTTTTTACTATCACTAATGTCTTTATGGATGAGTGATTCTAATTCGCCGGCAACTTTTGCATCCCGAATGATGCAGTTGCTTTCATCATTTAAGTAAAAGCTCCGTGGATCCCAATTTGCTGTACCAATATCAGCCCATTTATGATCAATGACCAGCACTTTACCGTGGAAAAATCCTCTTTCGTATATATAGAGATCCACTCCGCTCTCTAACAAAGTTTTCTCTACTCTGTAATCTGGCGGCTTCGTAAACCATGCATCTGTATCGTCCGGGATGAGGATCTTCACTTTTATCCCACGCTTCACTGCTTTCTTTAAAGCTGATACAAGTTTCCCATTTGGTAGAAAGTATGGGGTTGTAATCGTGACACTCTCTTCCGAACTGTTAATCCTGTTTACTGTCTTTTCTGCAATACTGTCTCCTGTTGAAAACAAGAATTGGGGTGAGTTCTCGCATAGTTTTTCACACCTTGTTTCACATCCCAGTGCATGATGAGAAATAAAATCACGATGCATGCAGCCGTTATCAGGATTCCTTTAAGTCCTTTTTTCAGCAAGAGAACTCACCTCATTTTTGTGTATTGTTAGCTTTTGTTTAAGGGGAAAGACTATACATTTCCCTTCAAAGTTTATCTCGTCCAACATATCTATTGTTTTGGAAATTAACATGCCGCTTAAGCATTTATGAGATATTTTTGACACAATAAAAGAGCATTAACGATATCGTTAATGCTCTCAGTTTACTTTCTTATTGATCTTCAAAATTTTATAGATAAAACGGGCGATCACAAATAAGATGCCCCCTATAAATGAACCTAGCGTATTCATTATCCAATCATCAATATCCGTCGCTCTTCCTAAAGGTAAATAATATTGGGCAAATTCAATTCCAAAGGAAAAAAGTGCCCCTATAAACGTGACCATCAGAATAATTTGTTTCGAATGCCTCATCCACCAAGCTATAAAAAAGGTTAATGGAATAAACAATAATATATTGGCCAACAAGTTTCTAATGGGTACATCTAAATGATTTCGGTAAATTAAATTCAACTTAAGATTAGAGAATGGATCAAAATTCACCGATCCCTCAGCCACATTTCCACCAGTCAATGGAGTCAGGGTAATTAAACAGATGCCTCCAATCGTTATGCACGTAAATAGAACAGGCAGTAAGTTCATCCATCTGCCCTTCCCTTTTCTTTTCTTCCAAAAGGAGACCGCAAAGATAAGGGAAATCGTCACAACTACAATAATTGGAAGAACCCAACCAAATGCGCTCCATAATTCTTTCATGATTCCTTTTCCTACTTTCCTCTAAGCTACCAAACGATGATTTAGTTTATTTACGATGATATATGTTTGAAAGAGAAGCATTATGACAAGGTGCGAATGGTCACTTCTGCAGTCTTCTTGTCGCTTCCATCCCAAGAAGTATGAATTTCAAATGTTCCTTCCTCGAAAAACAATGGGAATTTCCGCTTGAAAAAGGGCTGCATCGGTAAATCAAGCGCTTCTGTTTTGGGTACCCATACCAAGTCCCCTTCTGGAGGATTATCAATGAGCTCCCCAGAGGTTTCATAGGCAAGATAATTGTACACTATATACCGAAATCGATTCTCAGGGACAACATATTCATCTAACCCTTTATACCTTAATTTCTCTACATGTAAACCCGTCTCTTCTCTTACTTCACGAATCGCCCCGGCTGCAGGACTTTCTGGAAAGTCAACTTTGCCTCCAGGTGCAATATAACCGGGATATTCTTTCCGCTCCGGCCTATTTAATAACAGCACTTTGTCCCCACGCTGTATCATTACTAACGAATACATCACTGTTTCTACCTTCATTCATTCCTCATCCCTTTATACTTGTTCCACTCCACTTACGCAGCCCCTGGATCCTTAAAGTCAGACCATCCTTATCCAGCTTTTCTAAAAACGGTATCATGTATTTTCTGGATAATCCCAGAGCGGCTTTCGCAACTGCTATATCGAAGGTTCATAAAAACTTGATAAGAAAAGGCTTTTTTATCATCCAATGACACGATTTTCTTTTCCTGAATAAAAAAGTGATAAAAGTCTGACTGCCATTTTTGAGGAATACCTACTTGATGAAAATACTCTTTCATGTCTTTTACTTGTGTACCATCAGCCTCTAATAAGGTAATGAGCTGATTGCATCGTTTCTCCCATTCAGGAGGTAAGTGAGGAATGAACCCTTCTAAACAAAGAAAACCACTGTTTCGTTTCCAATGTTTTTCCTCAATCGCATAGTCCACTAAATCTCCTGTGTACCTTTTTAAAGATTGCTTCAACTCACCAATATTGATCCCTTTTAATAAAGGAAACTCCCCATGGAACCCTCGAAGAATCTGTTCGATGGATTTCACGCATTCTTCCACTATTTTCATATGCGTAACCTTATTTTGTGATAGTACTATCCATTGATCATCACCCTGTAGCATATCATGCAGGTCTTTATAAGTTAAAGGAGGCTTCTCTTAAGATGAAAACTTCATCTCCTCATTTGTATTGATCAATTAGCTTTAGAGCTCTTTCCTGAGGCGTACCGTGCCGTTCAAACTGAAGAAGGGCTATCGTTTCCTCTCCGAATTTGTATTTTCCACCATTCGGCTGAATAATCCAGCCTCCCCGATTGTTTCCATTGGAGAGGGTCTTCTTAGAATAAAACGATCACCTCTTTTGGCAACAATCGATTCATCAAGCCGGATCTGACATAAAATAGGGTCCGTTTCCGAATCGACTTTATTTCGATCAAAAAATACGAGCTTCCCCATCACTTCAGAAGTTCCTACATGAACCACAACTGGCATTCTTTGATTTATAGGATGGTTTACTGCATGTAATACTTCAAGACACACATCAATTTTGTTGGTCACGGTAAAATGTGTGGATGTGACGAGTACATTTCCTCTTTTCAATTCTTTGTAATCCACTCCAGAAAGGTTTATCGCTGCACGCTGACCAGCATAAGCACTACTCTCTTTCCTATGATGGACTTGAATTTGTTTCGCTTCCGTATGTATTCCTTGAGGTAATATGATTATTTTCTCTCCAGTATCCAAGGTTCCTTCGAAAACAGTCCCTCTTACGACTGTTCCCTGACCCTTTACCGTAAAAACTTGATCAATCGGTAAACGAAAATCGCCTATGACACTTCTTGAAACCATGCCCTTTAATGCAGTAATGACTTTCTGTTTTAACTCTTCGACACCCTCTCCAGATATACTATCTGCCATCAAGACATGTGCCTCTTCAAATACCGTTCCCTTCAACTCATCTATCACTTCTTCAAGAGCCAAATCCTTTAATTCTTCTTCAACTTTCGAAATTTTCGTCAGCACGACAATGCCTTGAGAGATTCCTAGTAGCGCCAGTATATCAAGGTGTTCCTTAGTTTGCGGACACCTTCGTCTGCGGCTACCACTAACACAACGAGATCGATCCCGGCCACACCTGCGATCATCTGGCGAATAAACCGCTCATGACCAGGAACATCCACAACAGAAATCTGCATATCTTCATTTTGATATATAGGGGCAAACCCGGGTTCAATCGAGATACTGCGCTCCTTTTCCTCCTTTAATCGATCAGTATCCACAGAAGTAAGGGCCTTTGTGAGAGTGGTTTTTCCATGATCAATATGACCGGCCATTCCAATCGTATAATATTGTTTCCCCATCCTCTCACCTTCTCTCTATCTATTCTTTTTGAACCGGAAGAATAGGACACCGGCCATTATGGCAAAACAAATGGCAAATAAGATTCCCTTCCATACATCTCCATCTGAAAAAGATTTCAATACCCACATCAATATAAATAGGGTTATGCCTATATCAATCATCATCATACCTTTTGAGTTTCGAATGTTTCTTCACCTGCTGCCCTTTAATTTAGTTGCGATTCTTTCACTTTATCATAATCCTGCTTCACCGTTCCATTAGGTCTAAACCTTGCCATATAATATTCCCCGACATAGCGGCTCCCCTTTTTATCATTATAATCCTTAAAACCCTGATTTTGGAATGGAAATTCAATAGTAAAAAAGGAGAAGCACCTGACATCCTGTGATTCTCCTTCCTATAAAGTCTATTTAGATCCCTCTCGAATCAATGTTTTCATATCTTGGACAATTTCATCGTAAGGGACATCACTATTGCCACTATACGTTTTTACGACTATACCTTTTTGATTCACCAAGTAGAAGCTCGTACCATGAATCATCTGATCGGAATTAGGATCGTCGGCTACAATCGAGCGGAAGGAATGTTCCGCAAGGTTCTTTACCTCGTCAAATTTATAGCCTGTAAGTAGTTCCCATTTACTTGTATCTGCTTCAAAGTTTGAAATATACTCTTTTAATGCGTCCGGTGAATCGTTTTCAGGATCTACGCTGAAGGAAACGATTTTGTAATCCTCTACCCCTTCTTCTTTCAGCTTTTCTTGAAGCTTCGTTAAATTAAATGTCATAGGTGGACAAACTGTTTCACACTTAGTGAATATGAAATCTGCGATCCAGACTTGTCCTTTTAAATCATTCAAACCGACTTCTTGATTATTTTGATTCGTATAAGAAAATTCTTTCACTTCATAATCTGTTTCTGCTTGAAAGTTACTATTACTGCAACCTGCAAGGAGAATCCCGATGATGGTCATCACCACAATGAATGTTTTGGTTTTTGACATCTTTATCTCCTCCGACTTTATCTATCTCTCCATTCTATGTTAGTAAAAAGGGGATAAAAAAACAATCAGCAGAGGCAATATTCATTGTCTATTTTGTGAATGCTCTGCTTCCCTTCCAACATCAAACGCTCCCAGACTTCCAGCGTATGCACCTCTCTTCAGAAAAATTGGGGTATAGGATAACATATCTTGAAATTGTGAAAGGTCCTCTTTTAAAGCATGGTTTGATTTCAACGTACTTCCAATAAACACGAAATGCTTTAATTTATGGACTTGAGAGGCTTGAGATGCAAGCAGAATAATGGTTTCTGCTATCATATTCGTTAAAGCCCGCAGTTTGTCTGCTTTCTTAGAAGAAGAATCCCCTTTAGCAAAATTAGCAGCTGTCAAATGTTCAGGAACTGGAGAGTTCGTTGCCTCATAAACGTCTCTCACAGATAAATCAACTTGCTCTCGTTTGCCCTCTTTTGATAGCCGTACCAGCTCGTAATAGTCAGATTCTCCCGTAAGTAAACCTCCCAATCCCATAAAGGTTCCGCCCCCTAACCCACTACCGAGTAATCTTTCACATCCGTTTTCATCAACCTTAAAAATAGACGTCCCTGTACCTATATTAATGAGGGTGAACTGTTTCAGGTCACTTTTTTCTTCTTTAAGGAGAAGTTTAGCTCCACTGCATACCGCTTCGAATTCACCAATAATACGTGCATGTGGAAAGGTTTCTCCCCACTTCTTAGCTTTTCCTCCCGTAATGTAAAGCTTATGATTTTGGGCCAGGATTGTAAGCAACTGTAGGACATTCTCTTGTTGCTCACTGGAAAAGGTTTTAAAATGCAGCCCGCCATTTTCCTCATACACGATCTTGGTTAACGTTCCACCAGCATCTACCCCGATCACACTCATTCTTCCCGATCCTGCGTTTTTTTCTTAGAAAATAAATAGTGCAGGGTAAACCCATGAACAACCATTATCGTAAGGAAAGCAAGAAAATAATAGAAAACACCTATGACCCCATCTGAAGTATCCTCTGTAATGAGCCACCATACCGATGCAAAAAGAAGAAATAGAAATTGAAGAGCAACTCCCTCCAAGAATGGCTTTTTATAGGTATTGAAATCCAAAAGCCTCTTCCAGCTCCATCCAATGGCAACTACAGCTGATACTAACAATAATAATATGTAAATACTTATTTTCATCAATGATGCCCTCCATTCAAATTCTTCCTATTTCTATGGTATTCAATCAAGCTGGAAAATGAAAGAGAAAATGGGAAAAACACCAATCTGATTTGGTGTTTCCAGCTTTAATCCTATTCCAAGCTTTTGTGATCGTAACGATATGCGTTGAAATGAGTGATATCCACTTTCACTATTACTTCCTCTAATGCATTGTCAGTTAAATAAAATGAAGGCTGTTCTTCAAGTTTGTTAAACTTTAGTGGATGATATCTATACCACTTCTCACCTACATTTAGTAAATCCACTTGTTTGTTCAGCCCTATGTTATACACTTTTTCAATTTCATTTTCCAAAGACTTTTCGAGTGCACTTTTCACTTCTCTATATGGAGCTTCCTTTAATTTTTCAATTAGTTCTGCTTTCACGCTGACTTCAAGTGAAAGCGAGGGAAAACCACCTTTTTCTTTCTTATATTTACTTTAGGCTCCTTCGTCAATAGTTTAAATGTGGATATCAATTCATCATCAATATATAAAGGGTAATCTATTTGATTTTTTTTGGTAAGCAACCAATCAACGATGATTGAGGGTTTAGAAGGAAGATCTCCTTTGAATTGTGCTTGTTGAAACAGGCTATAACCGTTCAAGTAAAGTACAGGGTAAGGTTGATCCGTCTGCCAGGATTTTTTATCAATACTAATATTTGGAATGAATGCCGTACCCATCGGTTCATAGTATTCCCTTAGAAAATGCATTAAACTTGTAGCCCCGATATCATCTTGTAAAGACTCTATCGTTCTTTCAGTCAGCAAAACTGTATAAACGGGAGGATAATGAAATAATCCGTTCACCTTAAAGATTTCTTCAATGCTCTCGTCAGTTGTAAATATCTGCAGATTGGGCCTTAATGAGCGATTTCTTCCCACATCCTCCAGGACTTCTTTGAATTTGTACTTCAACACATTTTTTGAGACGACGAGCGTTTTTGTATGTCCAAAAAATAATGCTGGCCTTGATGCTTTATATAGGTGTCTTACAGCCAAATTCAGTGTTTTACCGGAAGCAGAACCTACAAATGTCGGAACAGGTTCTGAAGGCTTACTCCCCTCCTGTTTTGCTACATTGGCAAAATTCAAGCCTTGAAGGTATGCTGTATATTCCTGATTCTCTTCATTGTAATCTAAACCGATCGAGACAATATACGTTAGATCCTGAATGTTTTTTGAACCCGTACATCCTGTTAATAATAGGACTGATGTAACTAAGATGAGTTTACTTATCTTGTTGATCATTCTGATTGATTCCTTTCCTTGTATCGTCATCCGGGCTGGTTGAAGGGGTGCGTATTTTATAGAATTGAATAGGTAATCGGAAAAACGCCCGAATGATTTCATTCCAACTGATGGGAGCTACAGAACCAAGGAATGGAGTACCAAAGGAAGATTTTGTCGCTAAATAAAGAACCGTCAGAATAAAACTCATAACAACACCGAATAATCCAAAAAAGTGCTAATGAGCAATACGATGAACCTTAATATCGTTGTTCCATATTTCAATGTTTGATTGACGAGAGTAAACGAGAAATATATGTAATGGCACCAATGACAAGCATGGTTGGGGATGTCAATCCGGCACGTTTGGCGGCATCACCCACAATCAGTCCTCCAAGTACAGAAACCGTCTGACCAATTGCCCTGGGCAGCGGACACCCGCCTCATTAAAAAACTCAAACAAAAATAGGACGATAAACATCTCAACAGGAGCGGAAAGTGGCAAGCCGAACCTGGATATGGAGATCATCGCCACGAGCAGATAGGGAATTTGTTCAATATTATAAGGCGAAAATGCAACCCATAATCCTGGTAAATAAGCTGAAATCAAAACCCCGCTTACTCGTAGGATCCTTTCCCATCTCTTCCTGCTGCATTAATAACACTTGGAATAAGCATGACATGATTTAATAAACCGGTTGAAAGAATAAGCAATAATATAAGCTGTCGAGGTATTAAAATAGGACGAATGCTTTTCATAGTTTATCTCCAAAGTTAGGTAGTTTTATCACTATTTATGTCCTACATAAAAGAAATCAAACCTCATTCTCCAATTAAGGAGCGCCCATGCCGAAATCATATTTATATTCATGATTAGTATCTTTGCCACAATAGAAAACAGTCAAAGAGATGGTCTCTTTGACTGTTTTAATCGTTATTGTGAATCTGCAATGGACTAATAGAATTAACTAAGCCAAAAACTGAAACTCGGTTCTGCTTCCACTTTGGGAAGATATGACCTCAAGACGAGCGTCGATTCTCTCTTTTAACTCTGGAACATGTGAAATTAACCCTACAAGTCGGCCACTGCTTTGAATATCCATCAGTGCTTCAATTGCATGGTCCAGAGATTCTGGATCCAATGTGCCAAATCCTTCATCAATAAACATTGTTTCAAGTGAGACGCCACCTGCATACTGTTGCACGACATCAGCAAGTCCGAGTGCCAATGCTAACGATGCCTTGAAGCTCTCCCCTCCGGATAACGTTTTTACGTGTCTTTCCTGTCCTGTGTACTGATCAAATATGAGAAGCTCTAAACCGCTCTGGACGTTTCCTTTGCTTCGATCCGTTTTTCGAATCAGCTGATATCGACCTGATGTCATTTTGATTAATCGTTCATTTGCCACTTGAAGAATATCTTCAAGGAATGATGCCAGAACATATCTTTCAAATGTTATGCGATTTGCATTCTGACCCCGGGCCACTTCTGCCAGATGTCCGACCATTTGATATCTGGATTCTAAATGCTTTATACCCTCATTAATGGTTGTCACCCTGGAAAAGATAAGCTTATTCTCTTTTGTATTCGTCATGATTTTATTCCGTTCATCATTAACAAGCCTCAGCTCTTCAGTAATTTGCGATATGCTACCCTCAATGCTTTTCACATCAGGCTTATGTTTATCCTGTAAGTGCTTTTCGATGTCATGTAGACGATCGGAAACGGAACGCAGGTCTTCACCATACTTCTTCACTTTTTCTTGAAGACCGAGGATTTCTGCTTCAGACTTTTTTGCTTCCTGGAATGCTTTATAGTGGGGAAATCCCTGTTCTGTAAGAAGCGTAAGGAATGCTTCACGTTCTGTTTTCATCTCGGCATCTACTTTTTCTATCTGCGTTTCTTTGTCTCTCACTTGTGACACTTTTACGCTGTACATGTTCTCAAGCTCATAGTATTGCTTCTGGGCGCGCTCGTATGCCGCCTTCAACTCTTCTCTTTTTTGCTTCTGCTCCTTTAACACTTTGTTAAATTGATCTTTTGATCTGAGCTCATAAGGAATATCTTCCTTCACCTTTTGAAGGGTAGTATCTTTCGTAAGGAACAGAGTATTCAGCTCCTGTAGCTTGTCTAAATTTTTTAACCTTGAGCCGTCCAGTTCTTCTAGCTTTTCCCTTCCTTTTCTTACTTCATCCCTCATTACCTTTCCTTGTTCGACTTCTCTTTTCTTTTCAGCCATTGTAAGTTTCAGGGCTTCAATCTCCGATGTCACTTTAGAAAGAATATCATCTATTTCGTCCCGCTTAAAATCGCTTTTCTTTTCTCGAATTTTCCGAACGATATCGTCTATCTGATCCTGAATACCCTGCATTTTTGTTTCCTCTTGAGCGATGGCAAGGCTCATCCTTTTTTCTTCCAGGTTGAGTTCCTCCTGCTTTTCCTTCGCCACTTTCAAATCTTCCTGAGAGGGTAATGAATCCACCTCAACGGCAGGGAGTGGATGATGCTCTGAGCCACAAACGGGGCAAGGAGCGTGATCAACTAGCCCTTTTGCAAGGTGTGCAGCTTGAGCAGAGTGCCACTTTTCTTCTAAATGGGCCAGAGTTTCAGACGCATCCAAACTTTGTTTCTGAAGGTGATGATACTGTTCTTTTAATTTTTGCTCTTGCTTATGGACAAGCTGAAATTTTTGATCCATCTTTTCTATTTCATTTACCTGTTCTAATAGGGATTGATTCTCTTGAAAAGATTTTTCTAACCGGAATAAATCTGTTTGACCATTTTCCCCTTCTTCAATTCGTTTTTCCCTGGCTTTTATGCCTTCTTGTAAAAATGAAATCTGCTCTGTCTGCTTTTTGACGATGTCTTGCTGCTTCTCATATTTTTCTTTCATTTCTCGGGTATCTTTCATCAACATATCCAAAGAATCTATATCTTTTTCCATTTCTTCGAGTTGAGTGATTTTCTTTGAAACGTCGTCCCTTTTATTTTCGTTATTCGTTTCTTTTTCTAATTTTTCTTTAGCTTCCATAAGCTTTTCTGAGATTGCTTTCTTTTCCTCTAAAAGCTGAGTGAATTGCCCCTTCAGTTCGTTCAGGTTTCGATTGAGTTTATGACAATACTCATCTTGCTGAACTAAACGGGAGGCTCGCTGGGCTAATAGAATGTCTCGATCGATTGATTCGATTTCAGGCTTTACTTTTAAAAGGGATTCTTTCTGAGCCATTAGTTTTTCTTGAAGCTCGTATTGATCGACCAATCCTTCTGCCTCTTGAAGCTGCTTATGAAGGGCATCTCTTTTCTCCTGCACACTTTCATAGTTAAGCTGTATTTCTTTCTCCCTTATTTCCATGCTTTCTATGTGAGCAGGAAGAAGTTGAAGAATGTGATGATCATTCAAAGGGTTCTCCAATAATAAGGACTGAAGTTCTTCATTTTTTTCAAAATGAATCCTTAATAATTCCCTTGTTCGTTCTTCCATTGAGGTTTCAACTGACTTTTTTAATTCGTCTGCCTCGGATTTCAGTTTTTCCTGAATCGTCTTATAAAGTTCTGTATGAAACAGACGCTGCAGGATAAGCTCCTTATCTTTACTATCTGAAGTTAAGAGTTTCCGAAACTCCCCTTGTGGAATCATCAGGATCTGCCTGAATTGATTGGCATCCAGTTGAATCAATTCTTTGATCTTTTCATCCACATCTCTGACATTTGCCGCCAGTAACTGTTCTTTCCCATCTTCATCGTATACGTACAATTCAGACCGGGCATTGATGGTTGTGTAGCCTTCTCCTCTTGCTTTCTTTTTGTCCTGCTGAGGGGAGCGCCAAATACGATACGATCTGCCTCTTAAACTGAATGTAAGTTCTACTTCCGTAATAATATCATTACTTGCAAATTGACTTCTCAGTTCAGTCGGACTGCGATCTTCACCACTTGCCTTTCCGTAGATCGCATAGGATATTCCATCAAAAATAGTCGTCTTGCCTGATCCTGTCTTCCCGGATATCACGAACATTGTGCGGTTCCCCAACGAACGAAAATCAATCGTTTCTCTTCCTGCATAGGGTCCAAAAGCTTGCATCACTAATTGAAGAGGCTTCATGCTTGATCGACCTCCTTTCTCGCTTTTTCAATAACGTTTTGCAGGACTTCTTCCTTTTCATCGGTAAATTCACCTGTCGTCATATCCCCGTAGAATTCTTTAAACAATTCAAGCTCCGACCTTTTCTTATCCTCTAGTACGTGGAACGTATTTTTCTTTTTTGCATCGGTGAGATCCATTTTCCTCTCCAAATGAAGGACGTTCGGATAGACTTGTCGCAATTGATTAATGGGATCGATTAACGTACCTTCATCATGTATCGTGATCTTTAAATAGTCATCGACTTTCTGGGATTGATAGAAGGCAGGGTCTAGAAGCTCTTCCATCAGTCCCTGGAGTTCTCTCATATCTTGTTTTGGCTTAAGCACTTCTTCTCGTAAACGGAATGATCCGTTCCCTTCTATTTCTACGATGCTCACTGACTTACGCTGACTTGCTTCAGAAAATGAGTATTTTAATAGAGACCCTGAATATCGAATCGTTTCATGCTTAATAGCATCTGGACTATGTAGATGACCCAGGGCTGTGTAATGAAAAGACTTAAATACATCTGCACCGACACAACCAGATCCTCCAACAGAAAGGGTGCGCTCTGAATCTGTGGTTTTACCCCCAAGCACAAATGCATGACCCACAAAGACATGTGGTTCATTAGGATTCATATTTTCTTCAATCCGTTTCACAATCGCTTCCATTGCAGCGTGATGAGAATTGATTGAATCGTCTTCAAGGATTTGTCTGACATTACCAGGCTCAACATAGGGAACGCAGTGGAAATTAACCCCATTAATAGTAAATGGAGTAAAGTCATTTGTCAGCTTCCCTTTCAAGTAAAAGTGACTATGCTTGTACCATGATGAACCAAATGATAATCGTTCTGCACTATCATGATTTCCTGATACAGCCACTATAGGTGTGTTTAACTCTACATTAATTCTGAATAAAACCTCATCCAATAACTCTACAGCTTCAGTAGGAGGAACGGATCGGTCATAAAGATCCCCAGCAATCACGACTGCATCGGGCTCCTCCTCTTTCACGAGCTCTATCAATTGCTCTAATATATAGCGTTGTTCTTCCGTCATATAAATGCCGTGAACCAGTTTACCTAAGTGCCAATCGGCGGTATGAATGAATTTCACTGCTGTTGTCTCCTCTCCGGTCATTGAGTATCTCCCTAAATTATATCAAACTAAGAAGTTATACGTGAAAAGAAATGTCAACTTACAGAACATTTGTTCCTATATCACTTTTTTTCTTATTGAACCTCCATATATAGAAAGGAAAGGAGGCCCTTCATTTCACATTTGGGCCTCCTTTCTATTATTCTTTTAACTGCTGAGGTAGCGTTTGTATCGACGTGATCACGGCATCCAGCTTCGTCTCAATACGATATAGGAGATACATCGTGACAACAATCGGAAAGCCTACTTCAGAAACGAATGAAATAATAGTTTCCATCCTCTTCCCCTCCTCTCATCTTTTATATAGGTAAAATGAGAGAAAAAGGAGACTAGCTGAAAAGAAAAAGCGAATCCATCATTTCATGGAATCGCTTTTTGAATTTATTATCCGTTCAAATCACTTATTAAGCTTGAGCTTACTAAACCTGCTTCATCAAGAATTTCTTTGATTTGATTTTCTGCTTCGTTTAATTTCTCATTGGCTGCAGTTAAATCTATTTCGCCATCTTTAGAAAGTGCTTCAGCTTTCATATTATATGATTCTGTCAGGGTGGATTTGAATGACTCCACCGCTTCTTTTTGATCACCAAGACCTCCAGGGATCTCCATGCCTTCTACCGCTTTAGCAGATTCTGTTGCTGAAGCTGCAGCGGCTTCCTTCATTTTTTCCAACTCTTCTCCTGCAGGAGGCTCTTCCCCTGCAATCGCTTCTTCATATCCATTAAGATCAATATCAACACCATTGACGGTTGTTGTTAAATTTAAATAAAAATCCATTAAATCTCCAGCAACATTTGTGTTCTCTTCCGTTGCATTTGTTGTTTCATCTTTTTTAGCTTCGTCAGAACCTGAATCAGAACATCCAACTAAAGCTAAAGATAGACCCAGACCTAAAAACCATACTTTTTTCATACTTGTTTTCTCCTCTCTGTCTTAATCAACATGTTCAAGTATAGAAGGCAAGCAATTCCTTTAGGAAATCGCTTTCTTCAATTTATGATAAGCCGGCAAAAAGTATCTTATCACGGGGAGAATCGAATGGTAAAGAAGATTTTTCTAATTTCACTAAAGTTTAAATCTTATAAATATTTTAAATATAAAGCCTTTTCCCCATCTGATTATCATACTTTACTCACGGGTCAATGGGACGAACATCTTCTAAAACATTTGAACAAGTTTTTCTTCCATGGTATAACTTATTTATACTTATTCTGGGGCTGATTGTAGAGCTGGTGATTACCTAGGTCTTCAAAACCTCTTGGGAGGCGCGTGCCGTCTCCGCTGGGTTCGATTCCCAGGCAGTCCCGCCAACCTTTATAATTCAAGGGTTCAAGCCTAATCCCTACCATGTATGTTTTTCGCCCAAAGAATCAACAATTCTTTTCAAGTGCCATCTGGGTGCCGAATGGGTGTTATCCTTATTAATCTTCATCAAACGCTTTAACGGCCTCTTCCTGAAGTGACGGTGCAACATGGCTATAAATTTCTAATGTAAAGCTCGTTTAGAATGACCTAATCGTTCACTCACGATTTTAGAATGCATTATTTTTTTGAGCAAGTCCGAAGCGTGAGAGTGGCGCAAGTCACCGCCAATAAAACTTCCTATTATTCCATTGGTAATTACCCCTGCTATGTAACTAAAAAACCCGCACAGTTTCCCAAAGGAATAAGCGGGTTTTTAGCCTCCTACAAAATCAAGCTGATGTTTCCATGGACGCCTGTACTGCCGGACTAATTTCAGTGTGTGGATAATTGATCCGATCCTCGAATTCTACCCAGTCGAGATTGGCCACCAGAAGCAAGTAGCGTTTTCCGTTATCCGGGTCGCTGATGATGATGTGGTCACGGCCAGCCGTTTCCACGCGTCCATGATAAACCATTGCATTCCATCTGCTGTTTCCTTGGTAGGTAAAATAGAAGGTCCCAACCTTCCCTTTGTTGAAACGCAGGATATTTTCGATGAATGATTCTTCCACCACGCCTGTCGGTAATTGCTGCCCGGTCCCCATCGGCATCACTGGAACGGAATAGGCCGGTCCAGAAGGCGTATTCATCGGGAAGCCTCCTGGCTGTTGCATGGTCCTGCTCCCCATTATGGAAGCCGGATAATAACCTGGATAAAAATTCGTTACATAATAACTGGAGTCTCCATATGTCATTTTAAGATCAGCTCCTTTCTATATTTAGCGATAAAACTCTGGGCAATAGCCCGGTACACCTACGTAGAAACAATGATTTTTGTGGGCAAATTCGAACTGCGTCATGGGGGATCTTGGCATCGTCTCAGTACAAGGAGCTCGAAATTGTCTACCCGGACTGGGGTTAAAAAACCACAAGCTCATTCTGGCTCGAGGATCCCTGTAACCTTGCAGTAAATCCCTGGCCCTCTGGAGGTCTGATTCGTCGGGGCGCTGTGTATACAAAGTTCCGTTTAAGACGGGTTCGAAATGAGGAATACCAGTTCCAGGGATCGTTTGATAAATCGCATGCCTGATATTGCGCAGATTTTTGAAGTCCGGTGCACAGTCTGCCTCGACCCGATTGGCCACAACCGTTCCTACCATGTTCATTCCTTGGGCCCCTTCACCGATCGCTTCCGACATCATGAGCCTCGCTAACGATTCCACATCACGAGAAGTATGTTTTATTTGCCTTCCCATTTACTCACCCCCTTCAGCCTATACAAGTAACTTATTGCATGAAGGTGGTTTTGGCAACTTGCCTATCAGCCCAAACTTGTGGAGTTAATCCTCAACGAAAAAGCATTGTCCTGCTTCTGTGGGAAAGATGGACAGGTAATCTTGTTCTGAAACATTAAGATATGATTTTAAGCCCTAGATATATCCTAGAGTTTCTTTTTATAGTAGTTAAACAAAATAAGTGAGTGTGTTTTAAATTTTTTCACTCTAAAAAGAAGAGACCCGAAGTACGAAATTTCGTAATACAATAAAGTATTAGGAAATCAAACTCCTTATAATAACTGGTGTCTAGATTGGTGCCCATTTTTGGGAATTTAATGATAACGCCAAAGATTGTATATTATTTAGAGCTTATTATATAGCACATTACAGGAATTAATGACACTAAAAATACTTACCACCGAGAACTTCAAAACCTCCTGGGAGGCGCGTGCCGTCTCCGCTAGGTTCAATTCCCAGGCAGTCCCGCCACCAATAGGTCTTATCTAATAAAACTAGGGTTACACATTCGTACTTTCCCATTCATAGTTGCCTCTTACAAAACTTATATTTACATCTTGATCTTGCATCAGTTTAAAAATATTCTGACTCCACCCTGTTGTAACGTTATATTCAATTAATGGATAAATCTTTTTAAACTCTTGTAGTATTTCTGGAAGCTTATATCTCATCATAAAATTAGCGGCACCAATTTTTATCGTACCTGACACAGGACTGTTCATACTATTTAATAAGCTTTTCATATTGTCCATACGTTTCATTAGCCGTTCAGCTTGACTAGCTAAATATTCTCCTTGAGGAGTTAATTGAGAACTACGATTAATTCTATATAGAATTTTGACCCCTAATTCCTTTTCTATCTTTTGTACTCTTAAAGTGATCGCTGGTTGAGTAAAAAACAGTTTTCTAGCAGCCTTTGTTATATTCCCTTCTTTTATTATCATTGATAATATTTCCCAGTCTTTTTATTCATTTTTACCTCCTATTAATAGAATAAACCCAAACAATCTTCTTAATATATAGCATTTTTTGCTTTAGCTGATTTAAGGAAAAGTTCAAAACTGTTCCCTTACCCAGCTCCTTGACAATAAAATACCTTAGTATTCCCCTGCCAAGTTGTCCGCTGAACTGGCTATAGCCCCGAGGTGTTGATATATAAATAAATAAGATCTATCTCATAATTGAATGTAAAATTTAGGGACAGACCCCTTTCATTAAGTCTTAGATAACTAAATTAATTCTAAACTTGCGACATTATCCACATAATTTGAGTAGTAATCGCAGACAAAATGATGTAGTAGTGTTTACCTTTTAAAGCAGTGTGTTCATCCAATAATTCCCGTTTGTAGAATATCTTTACTTCTATTGAATAGTATATTTCTACTGTGCAACAAAGATGCTGAAGTTTTTGCTGCCATCTAATTTAACATAAGCACCTGACTGTTTAAGATTAATTCATCTTACTTTATACGATTCACTGTGGTAATTCATACGAAAAAATGAGCATAGGATCTATTATCTCAATGCTCATTTTCATCCCATTTTTGTAGTTGAAGATTGCTGACTTTATTATATACAAATTTAGGAAAAAGCGGTACATTGTTAGTTAGTTAGTAGTAACTTCGCCAAAATCTTTCATTATATTTTTAACTTTTTCAATCTACGATCTAATAAGAAGTTACCGAATGGAATAAACGCAACAAAAAATGCTCCAATAGTATATCGGAATGGCCATCTAACGGTGAATACTACGTATATGATTCCAATGCAATAAATTAAAAATATGAATCCGTGAATGCTACCCATGACACGTACTGCTTCTGAAAACTCAAAAAAATACTTTAAAGGCATAGCTATGAACACCAATAACAATAATGAACTACCGTCTAGTAGACCTATCAATCGAAATCGCCCTAATGCATTATTGAGCATTGTTTTCCTCCTAAGATTTTTACTGACCTTTCCATTTTGACTGAACATTAATTTAAATGAATTGAAACCTAATCATCTTATAACTCAAGCATAGTTATATTTCTTCCTATAGGAGATTAAGAAAATAACACAAACAATGAGTGAAAGAAACACAGCAAATGGTACAGCGAGCCATATACCCTCTATCCCCATCATAATTGGCAATACCAACAACCCGGTTAATACAAAAACGAGTGTACGCATAAGAAAAATAACGGCCGAGATCTTGCCGTTGGAAAATGGGTAAACAACGATGACGTAAAAATATTAAAGCCCATCATCATAAAACCAATACTGAAAATTTTAAAGCCATCAACTGCAATCCTATAAACGGCCCCTTCCTGCGGAGCCATAAATCGTGTTTGTTTTTTAGTTAGTATGTAGTAATCATCAGAACCTCTTCGGATGATAGCAATATTATCACCTTGACACATGTATATGCCCATGTATCTTTATTCTTATCATTTGCAGCTATTGTAAAAAAGCATAGTCATTCCCTTAAGTCCGATAGGTGTTTGTTACTTCTACGTTTTTAAGTACCTCTTTAAGTTTTTTAACTTTTTTCCTCCCAATCTCATTCGACCTTACTTCCATTACTTCCGCCCCAAGGTAACCAGAACTAATCGACGGGCTGCCAACCAAAATTTTCTCACGACTAGAGCAGACTTATATGCTTAAACAAATCTAAAAGAAATATATGAAATAAAATTTATTCAAAGTAGTACTCTGCTTTAAACAATGCCTGTTCCAAATGCAGTTTATATTAATTAATTGGCGGTTATCTTATACCAATTATTTCAAAATCCAATAGTTAAGCTCAAGATGAATTTATACAATAAATGGCTTATCCTATTCTGGATAAGTTCCCTGTAGTTAAATAAGAAAAAAGCCCCTACATTTCGTAGGAGCGTATAAAAAACATTTACTTTTCTGCTGAGATTATTAAGAACATAGGTCTACGGAGTTCATCTTTCATTTCAGGAATACTTTTTAACGTTTCCTCAGAGGGAATTGGTTCCTTGACTGTCCTTATATTAAATCCAGCAAGAATTAAGTCATTGATATAAGTTGTAAATGTACGATGGTACTTTATAACGTTTTCTGTTAGGAATGATGTTTCACGTAATCCTTCCAATTGGTAGTTGTCAACTGCCCAATGCAGACGATTCCCTTTGTCATCATAATACCAATCTTGTTCATTTCGTGAAGTGAAAATTGGATGTTCAACTGAAAATACAAAAGAACCTCCAGGTTTTAGACAATCATATACCTTTTTACAAATTGATTCAAACGACTTTATATAGTGAAAAGCCAAAGAACTAATGACAACATTAAATTGAGAGTCTGAAAAATTGATGTCTTCAATTGGCATTTTAATGTAAGAAATTAAATGATCATTAGTCATTTCCCGAGCTTGTTGAAGCATTTTTTCAGATAAGTCTATTCCAATAACAGACCTTGCTTGCTGTTCACGGGCATAACGGCAATGCCAACCGAAACCGCATCCCAAGTCAAGTACACTTTTATTTCTGAGTTCAGGTAAAAGTTCTTTTAATACGTGCCATTCTCCCGCGCCTTCAAGCCCATTGACAGAACGTGCCATTTTTTTATATTCAGAAAAGAAATTCACATTATCATACTTGTTTTGCTTCATCATTTATACAACTCCTAAATATTAAGATAGCCTCCTAAAATGAATACAACATATTTCAGGAGGCTATCTATCTCCTTCTAACCATTTCTTTCACCTCATTAAAAATAATATACTTAATATAACACAGTCTTTATTCAACTTAACTGCCCAATAAGTGAATAAAGGAAAATCTGAAGATCAACTGCTCGTTCTTCAGCTTTTGCCCCCTATAATAAATAACACTTTCTTTATCTTTCTTTATAAATGCAGCTACAATAATATTCACTAATATTCCTACGCCAAGAAAACCTGAGAAATAAATACTTCGAATTGCTATTCCGAAACCTCCACCAATCACATCAAGAGAAGCAAGAATTAAAGGAACGAAAAAAACTAAAATCGCTAAAAACATAAGTATTATTGTTAGTATAAACCTTTTTGAATAAGGAACTTATATTGTCCAATAAACAAAAGCATAATTATGAACAATGGTAAGAAAAATCCCACGATAACATTTAACAATGATGTATCCAAGATAATACTCCTTTAAACCCGTGTATTCGTACATAAGCAGAAATCCATCTTAAACTCTACTGCCACTTTAAGAGTTAGACGGAATCAACTTAATTTAAGTTTCGAGTAATTTAATTTAACTGCCCAATAAGTGAACAAAGAAAAAACTGAAGATCAGTTGCCTGATCTTCAGATATTTCCCCTTATACGGAAGACTCGAAATCAAGGTATCCCCTAGATCGTCTTTACTTTAGCCGCCATTAGTTTTACAAGTATATTAGAAATGTGCTCCGAAGATTTATGATATGAATATGGAATAGGTAGGTTCTTCAAATGTCAGAATATTATCTTCAGAAAATCCAACTTTTAAATAAAACCTTCTCCCTGCTTCATTTTCTGGATGAACAGTTAAACGTATACGGTTACAAGCAGGATTTTTATGTTTAATTTGTTTCATTAATTCTCTTAATGCTTTTGAGCCTAGTCCGTTTCTTTGAACTTTTTTATCTATGAAAAAATGAAAGAGCCAATAATCATCTGTACTATCTGGCGTATAATGCAAATTGAAAAATCCTACCATCTTTTTTTGATAGTAAATACCATATGGCTCAACCATTTTCCCACCGGGTCTTATATATGCTTTAGCAAGTGCAATAACAACTGGAGGATTAACTGATGCAACAAATTTCTGTTGCTCTTCGTGTACGGATAGTTTAAGTGCTTCTCTCCAATTTTCTGAAGTTATTATTTTTAATTCTATAAATGACACCCACTACTCACCTCCATACATATTATTCTGTTTTTTACAACTCTGGTTATTCTAGAGTATGTATGGGAAGCACTAACTCATTCATTCGATAAAAGCCTTACGTCATCATATAATACTTTTACCTGTTGAATATATAAATCAGGGCTTCTCTATAAATAACTTTCATTTTCTTTCCTCCTTAAAGTAATTTTCTTAGGGGACACTAATTCGCAACTTCACCACACAAATCATCTCTTTAGCATCCTAATTTTTATTATAGCTGGTTTATAAAGTTTCAATAAAAAGAGCGTTAATTCCTTCTTGGATTAACGCCCCCGATTGTGGAATAGCTTAATTCTTTTAAAAAAAGTTCTTGTTTGATGTGATACTTAACTGAATCTCACCCGTTTGTTCAACAAGGAGGTTTTAGAAAAGGGATTATAATTTTCGCCCTACAACAAACCATAATTTTAAATTTTCCTTATGACCATCAGGATCAGTTTCAGTTTGAATATGTAGTTTTTGTTCTTGGATTTTATATGTTGAACATAGCATTTCTTGAATTTCATCTTGTGTATAAAAGTGTAACGTTTTTCCATGGCTAATAAAGGTATTTTTCTCAACTTCTTTACCTACACTAAAATTCTTTGTGTCCGATATTGAAATACAAGTAAAAATCAATAGACCATCTTGTTTTAATAACGAACTCATTTTTGACAAAAGCTTACTCCTTTCATTTTCAAGAAACAAATGAATCACATTAGAAAGGTATATAGCATCATATTTTTGTTTTATAAAAGTTAAGGTAAATAAATTACTTGAAAAATAGTTTAAATCATTAAGCTTAAGTTTATTGGCTTCATTCATAGCGTGATTGATGGCTACATCAGAAATATCAGTAGCAACGACATTAAAGCCTTTTTGAGCAAAATATAGACTGTTTCTACCATAACCACAACCAGGAACCAAGATATTGGTTACATTATTTTTCTCAAGGTAATCTATAGACATATCCGCAGATGGGCAAGGCTCACTACCCCAAATTTCACCATCTTTAAATCGTTCATTCCAATATTTTTTCTGTTGAATCATTCGTCTCTACCTCAATTCATCAATAAATTATATTAATTATTTTTGTATCTTAATTACTTCTCTATTACCGTAAAGACATATTTACTGCTTCAAGAGCATGTATATAAGTTGTGTCAAACAGAGGAACTTCGGAATCCTCTGGTTTTATCAATAATCCAATTTCTGTACAGCCTAATATAATTCCTTCAGCTCCCTTTTCAATTAAATCTCGGATAACCTTTTTATAATAATCCCTTGATTTTTGTTGAACCTTCCCTAAACATAACTCTTCATAAATAACTTTGTTTACGATTTCTCTTTCATTATCATTTGGTACCATAACTTTTATACTGTTAGACTCTAAGCGTGATTTGTAAAAGTCTTGCTCCATCGTATACTTTGTGCCAAGTAAACCTACGGAATTAATTCCTTGCTTTTTAATTTGTTTAGCTGTTGCATCTGAAATATGCAAAATAGGTATACTGATTTTTTCCTGTATGTCACTAATAACCTTGTGCATGGTATTGGTACAAACTACGATAAAGTCTGCTCCCCCTTTTTCCAAAGAATGTGCAACATCACCCAATGTTTCACCAGCCATTTTCCAGTCACCTACTGACTGATAACGTTCAATTTCTTCAAAATCAACGCTGTATAAAAGGCATCTTGCAGAATGTAACCCCCCTAATCTTCTTTTCACTTCTTTGTTAATAATCCGATAATACTCAACAGATGATTCCCAACTCATTCCACCAATAAGACCAATAACCTTCATGTTATATCCCCACCATATTTTTTTATTCTTCCCTTAGTTTAGCATCAAGCAAGTTTTCTTGTTCAAATAAGCGTCATAACATCTTTTTATAAACTTCGATTTACTAACGTATAACCCTTTCTCGTATTCCGTAAAATGGCACGATTGCTTAATACCAATTATTTCAAAAATAGGTTATTAACTCCATCTTATATTCTATTAAAAAGGACACTTACCTTATTACAGATAAACGCCAGATAGTTGAAGATCATTATTAGAAAATGGTTATCTAACATTTAATAAGGGACTTCAAACCAAGCCCCTTTTAGCACAATAAAGATTAAGCAGAGTAGACGGAAACAGTTGGTAAAGATAATTTATTCCAACCAATGATCTGGTTTTTCTAAGAAGTTTGGTATTTTCGTATGGACATTTCCTTTAGCTGAATTTATTTGAGATTGTGTTAGAAAAATAGCACCTGTTAAGTTCGCATTACTTAGGTCTGCATCTCTAAGGTCAGCGCCAATAAAATCAGCTTTTCTTAAATCAGCATGACTTAAATTAGCTGCTATCATTAGAGTTCCTCGTAAACTAACCCCTTGTAAATCTGCCCCTTTTAGATTGGCTCCTAAGTAATCTAAACCCTTCTTTATTCTTTTCTTTTTACTTTTTTTAATTAGATCTTCACGAAACACTTCACTTGTTTTCAGTAAAAAAACATTAACTTTACTTCTATGTGCGACAATGTCTAACTTTAAAATTTCTTCAGGCGCTTTCTCCGTTAATTTTAACGTTTCTTCATAAATGTTTTGCAGACTTGAATGAAATGACTGTGTTTCTTTCAAGCTTAGAGCTTGATTGAGATACCAAAGCATTTCATGAAGTTGTTGAACGAGTGGAAATACCGCAAACATTTCTATGGCACGCTCTGAATTAATTCTCCAATCACCACCGGCATAGATAGTCTGTGATACATGTTGTCCGGCTCCAAAGCACTCATAAGAAACACAACCACGAAACCCTTTTTCTCTCAATTGATCATGTATATTACAACGATTATCTAAACATAAATTTCGACATTGCTCTCCACCGTCTTTATTGAATGGAAAATCTGCTGATTTGGCATAAGGTAAGGCTACGCAACATAACCCAAAACATTTATTACAATCTGATTTTAAATAATCATTCATTGATAAGACACTTCCGCATTCCCTTAGATTTATTTCAAGTATAAATGAAAGACTTTTTATTTAACACATTTAAAATGTAGTTTATTCCCAAGCAATCTGACTAAACTGTAAAGTTGTTAACTTAAACTGAACTGCTCCGTTAATTTAATACAATTCTTCACAACTTCTAAACTTTAACCTATATATAGCCAATTTCCTTTAAAACTGTTTTTCCAGAATATGGCACGATTGTAGAATTACAGAACGGGCATATTCTTAAATAACTTTATTGAATGTAACAACTTTATTGTCAATCAACAGCCAATTGTTCTTCAAGACGATCAAGCGTTGATTTTGCGCCCTTAATGGCTCCATACTCCTTAACCGCTTTGTCAAGTTCCACTGCTGACTTGAAGAGCATCCGCATGGTGAGTTCGGTCTTATTGCCTTGATCGGAAAATGTTACCGTTACTTAAAAATGTTCGTCCTCTCCATCGCCATGGAAGTAAACGAGTCGCTCGCGGATAACGACTTTTATGAAGTGAATTTTATTGTCATAATCCACACCATCGGGTCCATGCATGACGTACCGCCATACACCGCCTGGCTTTACGTCTATTTCTTGAACTGTAATCGTAAAGCCTTTTGGTCCCCACCATTGCGGTAAATGTTTAGAGTCAGTCCAAACCTTATATACCAGCTCACGTGGAACATTAAAGACACGATTGATAATGAGTTCCCGATCTTCTACAGAAGTTAAAACAGTCCAATATGGCAGCCGTCAAAGTAAAGGTTACTATCGTGAACTAAGCTTTCCAAATGAGTCCATAATTTGGTCCCAGTCTTCACTATGAATCTCGTGTCCTGATCCATGAAGAGTCACTAATTCAGCATGGGGAATGGCTCTTGTAAGAGCAAGCCCATGCTCGTATGGTAGAGCTGGATCTTCTGTGCCATGAATAACGAGTACAGGTACGCTGATCTCACCCATTCTATCATAATACTCGTCTCCGCCTTGCAGTAAGGCATGATTAAATCTGCTCGGTAGCTGTTTGGCGCGGGTCGCCTCTCTTTCTGCCAATTTATATATTCTTACCTGCTCATAAGGTTTCGAACCACTTAAAGTTTTCCATCCATCCGCCAGATAGGGAATTACCGCCTCCCGATTTGACCAATCTATGGATGTTCTCTTCGCATGATGATCCATTATGCTCTGATCCATTGGAGGCAATTTTTCCATCTCAGTTCCGAACACACTTGACGCAATTAGGGTAAGCGTAAAAATGCGCTCTGGATATCTCAGGGCAAGAATCTGGCCTATCAAACCACCCAAGGACATTCCAACGATATGGGCCTGCTCTATGGAATAAGCATCCAGGACTCCAACCGCATCGTCAGCCATGTCCGTTATTGTATAGTTGGAAGTACCAGGCTCATAAGTGGAGGATCGTCCCAGATCACGATGATCGTACCGAATGACAAATCTCCCCTGATCAGCAAGGCGGAGACAGAAACCCTCATCCCACCAGTCTAATGAAGACATCGCTCCCATGATTAAAAGCACAGCAGGGTCCTTAGAGTTTCCAAAACTTTCTGTACATATATCCACTTTATTTATTTTCAGAATCTGTTCGCTCATGTTTTTTACCTCCTTTAAAATGTTAAATAAAATGGAAATCATTCCTATATTTATTTCTATAACATTAGGATCATTCCCTCTTCTACCAAAATTTTCTTTTCTCTTATGATGCTATGCGATTATTTTTTTTAATTATAGGTAGTTGAATAAAATAAATGTTTAATAGTTAGTACCTTAAAACTAATACCTTTTGAAATTCATCTACAAATGTGATTGATAAAACAATCTCTAAAACCTCCAGTTATGTTATTCCATTATACGAAATGGCCTTTTGTTGAAAAGATAGAACCACAAGATCTTAACCCTCTTTCTTATAAGGAAATAAAAAGCTTGCAGACTCCATTCATTCTTTAAACAGGTCTGCAAGCTTATAAAATATAAATACCTTTGGGAAGTTAATAAAAACTCTTTATCTTCTTATTTCAAAAAGGCTTGGTAATACCGGGTCATCGCGACCGCAAAATCTCCACGTGTGACTTTCTCATCTGAATTAAAGGATGCCCTGATCACTGGTTTCAGATCATAATGGCCTTGTTCAGTTGAGAAATAGGCATTGAGGATATTTAAGTCAAGCGCAAGCTGCACATAACCTTTTAACTCTTCCGGTACGTTTGCACCATCATCAATTACAATTCTTTCATCTTTGTACTGAACCGTTAATTCCCCTTTAAATTGCTGTGCTTCTTCTTGTAATCCAAGTGACTGAACAAGAGAATAAGCAAGCTCTGCACGGCTTACCCCCTCGTTAGGAGCAAATTTCTCTTTGCTTCCATCGACCAGTATAACAGGATTCTGGTTATGACTTTCATCACGAAAAGAACTGCCCTTGGCCGTCGCAGCCTCTACAAATGCTTTATCTTCGTCTTTTACATCAGTGAAAGGACCTTTTGGATCTAAAGGAAGGGATTGACGGATTTCAGCACCCATTACCAAGTATCGGGCAAGATGCTTTCTGTCCAAGTGGGTATCCGGATTGAAATTGCCACTGGAAAGACTATCAAAGAAACGTTCCTTTACTCCCATTTGGATGGCAGAAGCAGCAGGATGTCCGCCGATATCGTTTAATTGATTCCATCCTTCAGTTGAAATCGAACCAACTCTATTGTGGATTCTTCAAGGTTTCGATCATCCCAGCTTGTTCTCCAATGTTTAGATGGAGAAAAGTCATTTCTTTTTCCTCAATGCTTTGTAATAACGACTAATTTTCACATTAATTATTCAAATGTGAGGAAAGTCCCTGTCCAATAAGGTTTGCAGACACAGGCTTTTTCCCTACTTCCCTTGCCCAAATTGATAATTGTCCTCTATGGTGAATTTCATGGGCAATGACATGTCGTATAACCTCACCCCAGGTATCCGTTACAATTCTTCCATCTTGTAGGGTATCGTAAAATAATTGATTTTCCATACTCTCATCCCAGTTGTTCACAAAGTTCTCCACTTCCGTTCGAAATTCAGCGTCCAATTTTCGCACCTGATTCAAGCTCTTATAATTATCAAAACTCTCCTCAAAGTCTTTTTTACCTTGTAAAACGCGTATCCAACTCCATTCTACATCAACTATATGGAAGAGTGTATGTAGTATACTACCTACTCCGCCAGTTCGGTTGCGTAGAAGATCTTCTTCACTTAGCTCCTCACACCACCGATACCATTCTTCTCTGACCATCCAGTTATATTGAAAAAATGTTTGCAATGAAACCCCTCCATATTTCAAGAATATGTTGACTAATAAAATACTTCTGATAATAAAACTAAACTAACTCCAGTATTACTA
Source organism: Rossellomorea sp. GQ25 (assembly GCF_059758515.1). NCBI lineage: Bacteria > Bacillati > Bacillota > Bacilli > Caryophanales > Bacillaceae > Rossellomorea > Rossellomorea sp. GQ25. Next base: position 863,451 of record NZ_JCAXEQ010000001.1, read on the forward strand.
TTCCAACTAACCAGTATAAATTCCTTCTTAAACAATCATGACCGTAAGTTTAAGGTGAAAATTTCCATATTCTTTATACTAACAAATATCTTATAGCCAAGCGTTCTTCGATAATCCGGCCATATACAAAAAGACACGTTGCTCAATAAACGCGCCCGATTGTTGAACAAAAAGCTTATTGTTTCACATATCTATTCAACATAAAATTCGTTATTCCGTTATTGTAACTGCCATTACTCACTTAGTTGTCTATAGATATGGATTGATGAACTTCCTCACTCTGTACACGAGATTTTCTTTGGTACTGCAGGACGGTAAGACCTAGTGAAATACCCCAAATTAAGAACAATGAATACCAAATGTAACCCCAAATTATAGGATGTATAATTGAATCTTGATAAATAAATTGTGGGGAAGATGTTACACGACCAATTTCTATAAAAAACCTTAAATAATAAAAACCGAGACCCCAAAACGTCAACCCGACTGATGAGATCCAACCAAGTGTAAGCAGCATTAAACGAGGAAGTCTTCGACCCCATGGTTTAATAAAAGAAAGTGCAAAAATTGCTGCAAGAACAGCCACGAAGCCCATTGTCCAAAATCCAATCGCTATTGACCAAATGTTATTAGGGAACGATTTATAGTCACCTGGAAAAGCTACAGATATTCCCATCCCCCACCAAAGATGTGGTGCAGCGTATAAGAGTGCCGAAATACATGCCACATAACCCCAAGTTGTTGAATTCGGTTTCACTTTGGACATCTTCTTTCGAAACTTCAATAGATCCACCCCTAATATTACTTTTTATTCATTTTATCATGGGATGAGAAAGAAAATGAGTGATGTATAAAAATATTAATTTGAATTGTATATAATGATCCTGATCGGAACTATCATAAACGCCATTTGAGCCAAGGGATTTAAACTTGTCCCAATTTATAGTTATACAGAATTTTATATACTGTTAAAGTTTGATTAAAATTTTTTTACAAGTTCGCATTCTATGGTAAACAAATAGAGTCCATTTTGAAAAAAGATTGATCAAAATGGATTCTTTTTTTGTTATTGGATGTTTAGTTTTTATAAAAAAGTTTAATCATTTTCAAACCTGCGACCTGCGTTGCTCCAGAATCGCGCCTAATTATGGAAGATCTTCGTTTTAATAAATAAAATCATAATCTCGTAATAACCTACTAAAGCATGTTCCCATTTTCTTTATGTGTTTGTGCAATGAAAATCTAAATGAGATTAGCATAAAAATAAAGTAAGAAGGAAAGCATTAAATATCAAGCGTATTGGTACCAATCCACTTCACCATTTCGGGATCCCTATGAGAAAAAAATAAGCTGTCTTTCGTCTATTAATTTGTTTTAATTTACAAACAATAAAAAATACGAGAAAAACTGGATGGATAATCCAATTTTCACTCGTATGTTTAGGAATAAATATTTCTGACCTAATATATTTTACAATAATATCCAAAAGGTAAAAATGTAGCTTTGAAAGTTGATCAAAAATCCTTTCAAATCCTCATATTGCTGAGTTTATCAGCAAATAAAGTTTAAATATCTAGTAGATATTTCTTCAGTTTTTCCTTTGTCTTTACATTTGCAAAAGAGGCTTGCACGCTATTCATGTATATTTGTTTATACTCTTCATCACTCATAGTAAATTCATTAGAGACTAAATCACATTCCTTCGCCATAGTTGTATCTGATACCGTTCTGTTGTCCGTATTAACGGTTACTTTTATCCCGTCCCTGTGAAAATCGCAGAATGGATGATCACTAAATTGGTTTACTGCTTTCGTTTGGATATTACTTGTTGGACACATTTCAAGCACTATCTGTTTTTCCTTTACAATGTTATAAGCTTCTACACAGTCTTTAATAAATACACCGTGTCCAATTCTTTCAGCCCCTAACCATTCAACAGCCTCAAGCACATTTTTTCCGATTCCAGTTTCACCGGCGTGGATCGTGACTCTGTAGCCATATTCTCTAGCCAATGCGATTGGTTCAATAAACTTTCCGCAAAATCCTTCCTCTTCGGAAGCACACAAATCAATCGCGACAACCCCTTTTCCAAGAAATATCTTACCCCTTTCGACGACCTCAAAAGCACTTTCCACCGACATCGTTCTCATACATGACAAAATGATATTTCCTTTAATATCAAATTGTTCTTCTGCCTCTTTCATTCCCTCTATCACACTTTGAATGATCTCTTCTACAGATAATCCCATTCGCGTATGAAGTAATGGGGCAAATCGAACCTCCATATATTTCACATTTTCCTTTGCTGCATCTTCAAAAAGCTCAAAGGTAATTCTTTTTAAATTTCCTTTTGACTGCATTACTAAATTAGGGATGGAAAATTTTTTTAAATATTCATCTAAAGACTCGCAGTCTAACGGGGCAATTAGTTCTTTTTTTATCTCTTCCTTATCAAAGGAAGGTATACTGATGCCTTCTCTCTTTGCGATATCAATGATGGTCTCGGGTCTAACACTCCCATCCAAATGGCAGTGAAGTTCAATTTTAGGCATTATAGAAAAATTCATTGTTGGACCTCCTCGATTTTCAAAAAAAAAAATCCTGATTACGAAGAAAATACAAATAAAATGCTTGTATCTTCTTCGTAATCAGGATTTATTGGTTCCTGGTAGAGACCTCCAAACCATATTATTGGAGTTATACGAATTTGAGTATATATTACTTTTTTTACAACGATAATAGAATTTATCTTTATTGTCAAGGAGTTAGATAGATCTCCTCACATAAAATGAAACACTAATTTCAAGATATAAATGTCTGTTTTATATGTAGAAGCAAACATGATAGCCTGTGTCATTTTATTTGACGGCCTCACAATACTTCCTCCATATTATTATAGTATTTTGTATGCTGATTAATTACTCCACAATCCGGCCCTAATTGTAGATTGAAGATCTATTGCAGAATGGCCCTATTTAGGTGATGAATAGTACTATGAGTAGAAACATAGAAACAAATAAACTAAGATAGCCATAAGCGTTTAGTCTTTTTTGAAATTCTTCTAATCCCATAACCAACATCATTAAACCTAAGAGGAATAACATGTATGGTTGCAGCCAATTATTTTCAGTTAGTAAGCCATAACCTGCCATAGTAATAGCTTATTGCTAAAATAATTCTTGAAATTTTCAACATATATTTGTCCCCTTGATAAGAACTTTAAAATTTATCGTAAGTAAAAAAGCTGGAGATCACCTGAAGATCTTCAGATACTGCCCCCGTTTAAGGGGTTTCACTTAAGCTGAAACCCTTTTTGAAAGATTTGAATGTGATCCTTGATATGTTCTATCTTCTTCCTTCCCACCATTGTAGAAAAAATACCTTTGTTTTGAGTTACTTCAAATAAAATTGATTGAGGGTCATTTGCTTTATCAATTGACTTTCCTAAATTAAATGGAGCACGTTGTTGAAATTACCCCAAGTTCTTCTGCTGCATCTACAATAGACAGCCAGTTTTCGTTGACTTTTTAATTCTGTTTTTCGATTCCTCTATTCATATGTTTATTTAGTGGAAATTGAATGAATTTGAAGTGGTGGCCCTCTCCTGTTCAAGGGGTGGCAACCAAATATTTAGACAATTATAGCGGAACCTCCCCCTGTCAAATGCTGAATGGCAAAACGGATGAGTAAACCTGCCCTTTATTCTTGTAATCCAAATTTGATTATGTTTCGCGATCGCCATAGAACCAATAAAAAGAGGCTCGAAAATTTGAGCCTCCCTCTTCTCCTGTTATTTTCCAGACAGCTTTACAGCATCCTGTGAAACAAAGAAACCTTTGCCGTTATATACGGACACGCCATTAAGAGTTTTAGTATATGTTTTTCGATTTTTTGTTACAGTTGCAAGATTTTTATTAGCAGGAATCTCAATGGTCTCCTTCCCCTTTTCGGCAACGAACACTGGATTGTTCACATCGGTAGTATCTATCTGGGTTTTATAGCCCTTTCGTTCAAACTCATCCTGTGCATTCACGAAGAGCTTTTCCGTCATTTTGCTGAGGTTAAATCCCATGAAACCAGCCATTGATTTAGCAATCTCTGTATTATCAATCAACCCTACTGGACGCTCCGGACCATATGAATACAAGAATACATCTTCCCCTGTATGGCCGCCAGTGGTAAAGCCGATGTTAGCACGGTCGGCCAGCATTTTGGCCATATCTTTAGACAATGCACTGGAGTTTTTCAGACTGGCAACCTGTTCATCCGAAAGATTGTCCAAGCCGTATAGCTCAGCCACTTCCTTTATATTGGAGCGGTCAGGCTTCAGCTGATTCAAAGCACCTTCCAGTGTCATCTTTGCTTTTTTAAGTGGATCGATATAGTCTGACACAGGAATCATGGAGTAATTTCCGCTCGTATTTGCATTGCCCATAGTGATTCCACTGTTTCCGTGGTCACTTACTGCGATGACCATAGTATTGCCGTCTTCCTTGGCGAATTCCAGCGCTTCCTCGACTGCCGCATCAAAAGCCAGGACATCACTGATGATTCCGACTGTATCATTCGCATGTGCTGCCCAGTCAGGCTTGCTTCCTTCGACAAAAAGGAAGAATCCATCTTCATCTTTTGATAAGGTATCAATCGCTTTTTTTGTCATGTCAGGAAGAGAAGGTTCATTATTTTTAGATGCATGTCTGTCAAAATCATAAAGAAGGGCACTCGGTGCAAAAGAACCCCAGATTTTATCGGAATTAGAGTTCAACAATTCGTCCCGGTTTTCTACAAGATCATAATCGTTTTCCTCAACAACCTTTAATAGATTCTCACCGTCTTTACGGTTATCTGGCGAAAGTGACTCTTTACCCCCGCCCAGAACCACATCGATTTCCTGGTAAACCTGCTGCTCAGCAATATCGCCATAGTTGCTGCGATGGGTAACGTGAGAGGAGAAACCAGCTGGAGTGGCATGCTGGATTTCAGAAGTTGCAATGATTCCTGTCGCCTTGCCAAGCTCTTGTGCTCCTTCAAGCACATTGGCAACCGGCCTGTGGGCATCTTCGGCCATTACCTTATCAACTCCAGGAGAATTGACCACTTCCGGCAGGACTCCGACAAATTTATCGTTGGATTTTTGTCCAGTAGCCAATGCTGTTGCTGCAGGCGCGGAATCAGTGATTGCTGACTCAGCGGAATGAGTCCGGACGCCGCCAGTCATGATTTCATCCATAGCAAGATTATCACCTTTGTACCACCTTGCCAGAGACGTAGCTCCTGCACTCGTCCCATCCATAACAAGCATGATGACATTTTCCGGTTCCTTCTTCTTTCCTTTTGCATCAATCGCTTCATTGTTTCCGGCAAATCCAAGAGATCCCAAAGCAACTGCTCCTGCAACCGTCATTCCTGCAATCTTCTTCTTCATTTTACTCATCTTCCTTTCCCCCAAGTTATCTAGTTCATTACAAAACAATAATAATAGGAAGATGTAAAGAGAAATAGAGAAAAAGATTGAGTAATTGTAAACCAATTTGAAACATTTGAAACAATAAAAAACACCTTTCATTAGTCCTGGGCTTTATCTCTTATTCTCGTTACTTCTCTTAGATGCCATCGGGAATCCTGAGGAATAATCATGCTATTTGTCATATATTTTTGCTGAAATTTGAAAATAGTAGTTAAAAAGATTCGTTTTTTGCGGAAAATTGCCATGGCCGGATAGTTAGCCGGTATCTCCGTCTTACGTAATCCAACTACCAATCACTTAAACTCTCCCCACTGGCAGCTTTCACTGCATGGTCAATAATCTTTTTTTCGCAAAAAATTTCTGCATCAAAAACATACCAGGGGGCAGTTCCATGAAACCTTTCAGCTTCTCAAAGGCTTTCTCTTTTGTCATCTTTATTTCTTCTGCTTCTTTTAGTTTCATATTCATACCTAATAAAGCCATGTTGTCTATGCAGTTCATTACAATTTTAGAATCCAGGAATGCTGTCAGTTTTCCCTTAAGACCTACTCTTTTCTGTCCCTTGACCTTCAAAACAGCCTGGATGGATCTTTTTTCCCGGTGCAGTGAAAGTATAATCAATTTTACTGAATCATTAGCTTAAGCTTGACACCAATACTCTTGAAGGGCTTGAATACACCTAAGTACTTCTTCCTCTATAATCGGCTGCAGATCTGGATAGCGGCTTATATAGAAATGCTTGTACAGGTGAAATATTATCCTCCAACATGTATTTTCTGGAAAGGTTCAGCGTTTGGTTATGGGTTACCCCGGAATGGCTGTTCCATGACAAGTAGATAAAAAGGGATTATTTTGCAGTTCTTATCTACAAAAAGAATAAATTCAGTACCAGTCAAATTGTGAATTAATAAGCATTAGGGATTGAAACTTTCCTTTTAAAATAGGTGCCGAGTTTGGTGCCCATTTCCGAAAATTTAATGATACTGCGAAAGATTGTATATTATTAAGTCCTTATTATATAGCACATTAGAGGACTTAACGATACTAATAAAATACTTAGCACCTATAACTTCAAAGCCTCCTGGGAGGCGCGTGCTGTCTCCGCTGGGTTCGATTCCCAGGCGGTCCCGCCAAATTGAAATCATCATCTTCACACACGAAAGAGCCCTTATGTTCGTTCCATAAGGGCTCTTATTTCATTGGCTTTGTAAGGTTTCCCTCCTTTTTCTCTCTGAAGCTTGAACTCCATCAAACATGATATGGAAGGTGGTCCCTTCTCCCTGCTCGCTTTGCACCCTGATATCCGCTCCATGATCACGAAGAATTCTCAGACATATGGTGAGGCCTAAGCCAGTGCCTTTCGTCTTCGTTGTGAAGAAAGGCTCTCCGAGTTTATCCAGCGTTTCTTTTTTCATGCCTACTCCCTCATCTTTGAAGGTTAATTGAACCTTGTTATAAGAGGACAAGTCTGCACTTATCGTTATCGTTCCTCCATGTGGCATCGCTTCTATGGCGTTTTTAAGTAAATTAATAAATACTTGTTTTAGCTGATTTTCATCTCCACGAATATGAAGCTCCCTTTCATGAAAATCGGTTTGGATTTCAATATTATATAAAATGGCATTCGTATTTAACAATTTCGCTACATGATCGAGGGTCTCGATGATATTAATACGTTTGTATGTAACAGATTGCGGCTTCGCTAGTATCAATAACTCACTCAGCACAAGTTCAATTCTCTTAATTTCAGAAAAGACAATCCCTAAGTATTCCTTCGTCTTCTCATCGGCATCATCTCTTAATAACTGTAGAAAACCGTTGATCGACGTAAGGGGATTACGTACCTCATGTGCAATTCCGGCTGCTAATTGCCCTGCAACAGATAGTTTTTGAGATTCTATGGCTAACGTTTCATTCATTTCAATCAATTCTTCTTCATTATGTACCCTTTCGGTAATGTCTGAGATGGTTCCTACCGTCCCAAGAAGCTCACCATTTTCATTGTAGTTTAACTTAACATTCACTTCACCCCAACGAAACTGACCTTCTCTCTTCTGATAAGAGAAGTCCATTTTCATTTTCTCCTTTTTCAAGCTTATACTTTGTCTTACCATTCGAAGAATTTCATGACGTTCATGTAAAGATATAAAATGAAGTGCATTCTTATGTAAACTTTCTTTAACCGTATATCCCGTGTAGTCTTCCCAGGATTGATTCAGAAATTGAAACTCTCCTTTGGAATTAGTATGGAAGACAACTTCATCGATACTCTGAAGCACATGCTGCATTTCTTCATTTAGAAGCTTCACTCTCTCTTCACTCTTTCGTAAAGCAGCTAATGTTTTATGGCTGATGTCATGATTTTTCCCCATATAGTAGCTGATAAAGAGAATCAATAGAGTGAACACCAAATCCACTTTCAAATGCACTGGGTAATGCAGAACAAAGTAATAAATAAAATCCCACGTTAAGACTAGTAAAAGTCCAAAGAGAACCGATACTATTCTCCCCCTATATTTCATCCTATGAGGCCCCCTATCCATCCACACTTGAGAATCGAATCGAAATAGAAAGAATTTTCGCGATATTTGTTATTTATTAGTATATCATTTCTAATTAAGAACAGTATAGACTACTTTTGTAAAAACAGCGATATTCTTGTCACAAGCTTTTCCCTTGTCTATAATGAATACGATACATACGCTTTTCGAAAAATTGAGGTGAAAGCATGCTTGAAGGTTGGTTTTTATATTTCATACTGTTTTGGGTCGTATTTTTAGTGACTTCATTTGCTATTGGTGGATTCTTTATGTTCAGGAAATTTTTAAAGAGATTTCCTAAAGAGGATGGAAAATCCGATTTGGACTGGGAAGAGCATTACGTGAATGAAACCATCCATTTATGGGGTGATGAGGAAAAGAAAATGCTCAATGAGTTGGTCACACCCGTACCCGAATTATTTAGAGACGTAGCGAAGCAAAAGATTGCAGGCAAAATTGGAGAATTGGCTTTAAAAGACAGAGCCTCTTCCATTACTCAGGAATTAGTCATAAGAGGGTATATCCTGGCGACTCCGAAACGGGATCATAAGTTTCTTCGAAAAAAACTAAACGAAATGCAAATAGATGTAACCCCTTATGAACATTTATTCTAGGTGACAGGAAGGAAAGAGAATGGGATCGATACTAATTATTCCGATTGTGCTATATTTAATTTTTATTATAGGTGCGGCATTTCTGTTTTTTAAATGGATGCAAGCAAAAAAAGGTAAACGCTAGTCGTTTACCTTTTTTATTGGCACTTTTGGCAAAATTTTCGTTATTACCATTACCCAACGAGGATTGGGATTGTTTCGTGACACCATTTAGCTCTGTCACGAAAAACCGCTTAAAGATGGTGAGGAGAACTGCGTAGACTCCGGCGAATTTTGGTCGTGCCGTGACCCCGTTCGGCTAAGCTGAGGAGGCTCGGCCGAACGCTAGCTGCAAAAGAAGCAGTTCCCCTCACCATCCAGCACACATTCATTGACAGAGCCCAAGCAGACCTTCTATTAAAAAACAACAATTTTTGCAAAAAGAGCTTTTTATATGATCAATCAATGGGATCTTCTGCCTTACCGTATCTCATGACGTCAAGTATCGCTTGTCCATCGCTTGGTTTCCCTTCTCCATTCCGAAAGGGAAACAATGAAAAGAATATAAAATAAACGGAGAAATAGACAAATTGATAGAAAAAGATGTGAACAGGAATGACTCCTTCAAAAATCAGGAAATTAATGACTAAAATCGAAATCAGGTTAAATAAACTTCCAGACATATAAATAAGCACATGAACCCACACCTTGTTATACTTCAATTCTGTATACTGACACCAGCCTTCCATAAAATACATTCTCTTCACTTCCAATGGACCAATGCTCATTAAATGCTTACCGGTTCCAATGCAAAATTTTATCTTTGCACCAAATATGCGAGCAACGAGGATATGACCTGCTTCATGGACGATGGTGACCAATGGTAATGTTAAAAAGAATGCCAGAAAAAACGTCCAAATATCTGCTAGTGTAAACAATACTTATCCCACCAATATCTCTTGTTATTTTCTTCATCTCTCTTTGCCCTAAATGACTCAAGCCTAAGCACATTGGTCCCCTTTGTAAAGAAATCGTTATCTAATGTGAAGAAGTTTCCAAATAAAATAGCAGCGTGATAGGAATCACCCTGCTATTTTTCCCAGTGAATTAAATTGAATTCGTTGTTAAATCTTGTTGCTCTTGGTGCAGCTTTCTATATTGAAGATACATGGTGATTCTCCACGGTACAATCATACCAAAGGCAAGAATCCAAAACATCCCACTAAGTTCACCATAATCGATCGATGCACTTAGAATGGACTTGGCCAATATTCGTATTAATAGAAGTCCAATCAAAATAAATGCGAACGCTTTAGAACGTTTTAAATAAATTTCATTATCACGAATTTCGAATTTGGAAGTCTTGATCAACAATATAGAAAAGATCATTCCTACGATAATCGCTTCTAGGAACTCTCCTAAAGTGACTCGAAAAACAGGAAATAAGAACATCAACGCACCTGTACTCATAAACAAAGGAGGTAAGATAATCTTCTTGCTGTTTACAGGCCTTTTCTGAGCCTTCATTCTAATAAATATCACCATAAAACCCATGCAAATCGCAACAATGGATGAAGCAATCATCATAAACCATCATCATCCTTTTATTTTCTACTTTCATACCTTTCCCTATTATAGCCCAAATGAGAGGAAAACGAAAACACAAAAAAAGAGAGGTTGAATAGAGCCTTAACCTCTCTTTCAATATTATCACCCTAAAACTCTTTTGATGGCATCTTCTACTCGCACTTCGTCAAAGGGTTTTACAATAAAGTCCTTCGCTCCCGATTCAATGGCTTCCACCACTACCTTTTGTTGTCCCATAGCTGAACACATGATTACTTTAGCTTGGGGAAACTCGGATAAAATTCTTCTAACCGCTTCTATCCCATCCAGCTCAGGCATCGTGATGTCCATTGTCACCAGATCCGGCTGAAGCTCACGATACTTTTCTACGGCGATAAGTCCATTCTCTGCTTCCCCTACGACTTCGTGACCGCCAGAGGAAAGCATGCTTCCAAGAGTCATTCTCATAAATTTCGCATCATCCACTACAAGTATCGTTGCCACAGATGTTTCCTCCTCGTATACACTACCCGATGTCTATTGAATCTTATTTCCTAATTCATCCATTTAAACTATACCATAAAACGTAATGAACTGTATATTCCATTATTTTATTGGTTTAAAACCCAGTGAATCCTCCAAATACCGAAGTAAGGTAAGCTAGAATGACGGTCATCCAATCAAAGAATAGCATGATCCCTACCGCAATCATCACATATCCTCCCACTTTTACAATCTTTCCACTGTTTTTTCTGATCCATTGCATTCTCCCGATAAAGAATGACAGAATGAAGAACGGAATGGCAAATCCTAATACGTAAGCTGTCATATATATGACGCCCGAACCTGGATTAGAGGCGGCAAGAGCCAGAACGGAAGCAAGAATCGGCCCGGTACATGGTGTCCAGCCGGCAGCGAATGCCATTCCGATTAATATCGAGCCAAAAAAGCCTGCCGGTCTATTCTTGAATTCAATGCGACGGTCCTTCATCAATGTTTCCGGTGTGAACACGCCGATGACTACCAATCCAAATATGACAATGAAGATAGCTCCAAGCTGACGAATGAGATCTTTATAATCTAAAAAGAAGTTTCCGATAAGGGAAGTACCAAAACCGATGGCGATAAAGATTGCCGAGAAACCGACTAAGAAAAATAACGTATGTAGTAAACTTCTTCTTTGAAGCATTGCATTATCTGTTTTGAGCTCATTCACACTCATTCCTGTTATATAAGAAAGAAAAGCAGGATATAATGGAAGGCAGCATGGAGAGATGAAGCTTAGGAAACCGGCCCCAATTGCTAAGAAAATATTAATATCAGACATTTTTACAACTCCTACATTTCAGTATATATCTCTATTCTATCAAACAAAACCGGATTCTATGAGGAATGTTTATGTGAAAGATTTGTGACCATTATATTACATGCACAATTTACTTTTTCAAATGTGTTAAACTCTCTTTTCTTTTAAAAAAAACTAATAATTTTGCTTTGAAAAACAGTTCGATTTTCGTTATACTTATAAAAAGTTACAGTTATTACTAGTTTTGTATTCCGTTTCTAAGGACATACAAAAGAAAGGAAACAGCCGTGTCTAAAAAAGAGCTTCTCGAACGAATTGAAAAAAAGCGTGCTCAATTAATTGATATTGTTGCTGAAAATGGACTCACGTCACCTCAAGCTATTCAATTTAGTCAGGAACTTGATCGTCTGTTAAATAGCTACAACTCCCTATACATAAAAAAATACTCACCTCAAATGAGCTAAGGCGTTATTGAATACAATTATACTATTCTAATATAAATATCAACGACCAAAAGGCAGACTCTTCATCTATAGGGTCTGCCTTTCATACGTTCAAGAACCAGATACAGCATCTTCCATGCCATCTACTAAACCATTTTGTAGAAGATACATTTTATGATAAATGCCTTTTTGAACAAGTAATTCCTGATGACTTCCTCTCTCTACAATCTTCCCTTGATGAAGGACCAGGATCAGGTCTGCATCTTGAATGGTAGAAAGCCTGTGAGCAATGGCAATCGTTGTTCTTCCTTTTCTCATTCTTGATAATGCCCCTTGAATGGCTTCTTCCGTTTCCGTATCGATATTGGACGTTGCTTCATCCAGGACAAGGATTTTCGGTCTGGTGGCGATGGTTCGCGCAAAAGCGATTAATTGCCTTTGGCCACTCGAAAACGTTGATCCCCTCTCAACCACTGGATGCCCATACGCTTCAGGCAGTTTTTCTATAAAAGTATTGGCTTGAACGAATGTGGCAGCTCCCTCCACTTCTTTATCCGTCATGGCTTCGGAATGAAGCTTAATATTATCTCTGATGGTTCCGAAGAAGAGAAATGGATCCTGCAAGACAAGCCCCATTTTCTCACGGAGCTCTTCTACTGGATAAGACTTAATGTTTTGACCGTCAATTAGAATATTTCCATGATTGAATTCATAGAACCTCATGAGTAAATTGATGATTGAGCTCTTTCCACTTCCTGTGTGTCCGACTAGAGCGACCGTTTCTCCGGGTCTTGCGGTAAATGAAATATTCTTAAGAATATCTCTCTTCCCGTCATAAGAGAATGAAACATTGTCAAATGTTATTTCACCTTCACTGATGTTTTTTTTAAAATGATTTTCTACATTCTGTGCCGGGGAAAGTTCATCTTCATCCAGTAGCTTAAAGACACGGGAAGAGGCAATGATTGCCTGCTGAAACATGGATAGTCTCATCATGATTTGATTGACGGGCTCAAAAAATCGGTCCAGATAATTAACAAAGGCGTATAAAACCCCTATTTCAATAGGCTGATAGAATGATGTCACGCCAAAATAGCTTAAAACAACCATTAAGGCAGCTACATACACCAGGTCAATGGCGGGTCTTAGTAATAATCCATCCACTTTTATATTTTTCATTCCTGCTAAATAGTGTTTTTCATTAATATCGCCGAATTCTTCTCTAAGTCTTTTTTCCTGCCTGAACACCTGGATAATGGACATTCCTTGAAGAGACTCACTAAGCTTTGCATTAAGCTGACTTAATCTCTCGCGCATATCCTGAAAGAAGATCGCGCTAAACTTGCGGTAAAGATTCATAATCATAAAAATGACCGGCAAGATGAATAAACAGAAGAATGCCAGCCGGGTATTGAGTGCAAACATGGCGATAAAGATACCTGTTAGTAGGAATGCTCCCTGAATGAAAGATACCAGCACACTCACAAACATATCTTTAATCGCTTCCGTATCATTAGTAACCCGGGAGACAATACCTCCTGCAGGGGTTTTATCGAAATACCTCAATCCTAAACCCTGTACCTTCGTAAAAACATCCACACGAAGCTGCTGAATGATTTTCAGAGCTATTTCTTGGAACTTCAATAATTGAAAGTAAGAGATCAATACATTCCCTATTTGGATGAATAAATACGTCGCTCCCAATCCTACTAGTGGACCGTATGGAAACTCTCTTGGGGTTAAATAATCGTCAATAAAAACCTTGATGATGATTGGTCCAAAGACATCGCCTATCGTTGTTAGCAACAATAGCGAAAATGCAAATAATATCGTTTTTTTATGCGGCTTTGTATATTTCATTAGACGAAAAAATATGTTTCGCTGTTCTTTCGCCGTTAAAGTCGGTATAGTGTCCATTTCTTATCCCCCATGCTCCACTATTTCTTCTAACTGTTGACGCAGATACATCTCCCGATACCATCCCTTTTTCATCATTAATTCGCTATGAGTGCCTCTCTCCATGACCTTCCCTTCTTCGAGAACAATGATCAGATCTGCGTGCTGAATGGCACTTAATCGATGAGAAGTGATCATAGTCGTTTTTCCATATCTATTTTCCTTTAATGATGTCAAAATGGATTCCTCTGTCCTCGCATCAACAGCTGACAATGAGTCGTCAAGAATGAGTATCTCTGGATTCATTAACAGGGCTCTCGCGATCGCGATCCTTTGCTTTTGTCCACCAGATAAGGAAACCCCTCTTTCACCGACCACAGTTCCGTATCCTTCACCGAAATGAACGATATCCTCATGGATATGCGCAAGTGCTGCCGCCTCTTCCACTTTTTCTTTCGGGGTAAGTGGATTAGTGAAAGCTATATTCTCCAGAATCGTGGCTGAAAATAGAAAATGATCTTGAGGCACATAACCAATACTTTCACGTAAACGGGATAATTTATAATCCTGGATCAACTGCCCACCGAACGTTATCTCGCCGTTATACTTTTCAAATTCCCTTAGTAATAATCTTAATAGGGTTGTTTTACCTGCTCCCGTTTTCCCTACGATTCCTAACGTTTGACCTTTCCTTAAGGAAAAGTGAATATTCTCTAAAGCATGCACATCTTCATTTGGATAAGAAAAGGACTCTATCTTATACATTATATCTCCTGAAGGCACTTGCTCCAGCGCTCCTTCGTGATCTTTAACGTCTACCCTTTCATTTAACAGCTGTAAAACACGGTCGTAAGACGCACGTCCTCTCTCCACAATATTAAATAACCATCCGAATGCGAGCATCGGCCAAATGAGAAGTCCCAGGTAGGTAGTAAATGAGATCAGTTCTCCTATTGTCAGCTCTCCGCTTACGACAAACCTTGATCCAAATACAATCGATAAAAAGAAAGAAATTCCTACTATAATGGAAATAGTTGGATCGAAAAGGGAATCCACTTTTGCAACAGCTATATTCTTTTGCACTACATCTTCAGATTGCTTTCTAAATGACTCGATATCTTCTTTCTCTTGTCCAAACGTTTTAAGAACCTTAATCCCCGTTACACTTTCCTGCGTTTTATCATTTAAGGATGAGAAAGCTTCTTGAGCCTTATGAAATCGTTTATGTAGAAGGGTACCATAATAACTCGTCAGCATTGCCATGAATGGCATTGGGATCAATGCAATAAGGGTAAGCTTCCAACTTATTGTAAAAGCCATTGCCAGTATCACGAAACCTCCTGTAGAAATGGAATCCACAAACGTTAATACTCCAACCCCTGCGGTTTGTTGAATCGCTTGAAGATCATTTGTGGCATGCGCCATCAAATCACCGACTCTCCTCTTTTGATAAAAGGAGGGCGACATCTTAGTAAAATGATGATACAAACGATTCCGGAGCAAGCGGGAAAGTTTGGTCGCCGAACCAAAAATCATGATCCTCCATACAAACCGAAGTCCGTACATCGATAGAGCCGTGGTGATGAGGATGAGAATCCACTTCAACATGTCTTCACGGGTCAATGAGTTCTCTTTAATACTGTCCACAATAATCCCTACAATCTTTGGTGGAATCAATTGAAGAAATGCAACAAATAAAAGTAGGATGGTTCCTGTGATATATGACTTTTTCTCTTGCAGAAAAAACCACTTTAAATCTAAAAAGACTTTCATTCTCTCTCCTCCGTATCTATTAAATCGACTCTTTATTTTACCAAATTTCAAAAAAATGAGAAATCTTTTTTGATAAGCTCTTTTCGCAAAGATTGTTTTTTAAACAAAAGGTCTGCTTGGGCTCTGTCAATCAGTGTGTGCTGGATGGTGAGGGGAACTGCTTCGCTTGCAGCTAGCGTTCGGCCGAGCCTCCTCAGCTTAGCCGAACGGGGTCTCGGCACGACCAAAATCCGCCGGAGCCTACGCAGATCCCCTCACCATCTTCAAGAGATTTTACGTGATAGATCAAAAAGGTGTCAAAAAACAATCTAAGTAGAAAACAAAACACTTTTTCAAAAGGAGATTAACCTCTACTCACCTTAAAAGAGGTTGTTTCCTTAAAGTTGTTGTTTTTATTTATTTCTTTTTAAGAAACATACTCAGAAAGTTGATTCTCGCTGCAGGTGCTCGACTCCGGCGGGAATAGCTGGACAGTCCGAATAGCGGAGGCGGCTGGCTTAGCCCCGACAAGCATAAGATGAATGGGCCGGGAAGGCGTTCTTTGCCTTCTTGGACCATTTAGCTTATGACCTCGAGGGGCTAGCCGCCGGAGCTGGACAGTCCGAATAGCGGAGGCGGCTGGCTTAGCCCCGACAAGCATAAGATGAATGGGCCTAAGAAGGCGTTCTTTGCCTTCTTGGACCATTTAGCTTATGACCTCGAGGGGCTAGCCGCCGGGGCTGGACAGGTTGAGACCCCGGAGGCGAAGCCGAGGAGGCTCAGCGCCAGCCCCGCGGAAAGCGAGCATCCTGTAGCGGAAATCAACTACTACTATCTTCTGTAAATAGCCACAATGTTAACGAAAAGAGCCTTTTGATAAGACATATAATCAAAAAAAAAACACCTCTTAATGTCTTAAGAGATGCTCTTATAGTTAGTATTATACTAATGGATTTGAACAAATGGTTCTTGGTCCACTTCTTTTACAATGGTTGCTTTCAGACCCTTTGGTGTCTTCACATATAGGTAAACGGGTGTATGAGGGAAGTAATCAACAATTTCAGGGCCAATCGCCTGAGAAAAGCCTATTAGTTCTGTTTCTTTCACCATTCCTGTATGTACATCAATCACGAGTTTATTCAAGGTGTCCTTTTGGTATAAGGCTTTTCCGACAAACTCAATATCCTGGTGTGAAAAAAATTTCGAAACATAATCTTCTAAATCACGAATCCGATTATGTAGATCACGATCTTTCTCTTCCCCTTCATCACTAGGGAAATAATAATATCTATCCGTCACGACATTCCATTTTTTTGCACTCTTATCATTTTCGTCAACATAACTGGAAGTAATATAGCTTCCAGACACTACGCTATTCAATGGTTGAAGTTTGTAAAGGGATATCATGATAGGGACATCTTTCAGTTCCTTATTGGCTTTCACCCTACTGACAACGGTGTTAGCTATCTTCTTTCCGTATTCTTCTAACTGTTGTTCATCGATCTTTGTCTCATCAAAATGCATGAGCTTATTTTCATCTTCGACTCGAATATAGTCTACGGTATTCATAGCAAGACCGAGGGAAATCCCTTTTATTTTCCCTTCTGAGTCAACGTAGTTCTGTTCATGGATATAAGCGAGATACATGGGGTTCTTTTTTTCAAGCTCCATTTGCTGTTCCCAGCCCATATCATCCGTAATCTCCAGAGGAGGATTAAGCCCTAATTTATTTGATTCAGACTTTCTTCCCAGCCATGAATTTAGACCTTTAAGATATTGACCTTCCTGGTATACGTAATCCTCTGGTGAAAAATGCTCGGTGGATAAAGACATGAGGCCAGTCTCGATTTCATCCATATCACTGCGATTGTTAATCATCATCGTAATGAGACCACGATTGATTGATTTCTTCTCTTTGTTCACTTTATAATTTAAATATTCGCGCGCTTCTCCAGCTGCACTATTTTGAATTTCAAGTGTTTCTTCATCCATCACTTCTTGAGGCTTATTGCTGCATCCGGCAACAAGAATCATGAGAGACAGTGAAGCAATCATCCATTTTTTCATATGACTCCCTCCGGACTATATTCTATCATAAATTCAATTTTAATCTGAATGATAATCATTAAGTTTTTATGAATTGACTAAAATAATCAATTTAGCCTAAATTACGAAAGGAACAGGGAATATAAATTCAGTATAGTCACAAATAGAAAAAGCACTCATCACCTGAGTGCTTCTATCCACTACTTCATGTTCTTATTCATTGCATTCATCATTTGATTGATTTTCTTTTGGGAAGGTTTTTGACCCATTTGCATCATCATCATGCGTAACATTTGCTCGTTGATTGGTGGATTTTTCTTAAGATAGCTCATCATATATTTACGAGCAATGAAAAATCCTAGTGCAACTCCAGCAAGTAATGCTAGAACTCCAACTAGAATAAGTAACCCAGTCGTTGACATACTCTTACTTCCTCCTTCATGTTGTCCTTATAAAAGTGTACTAAACCATGAAACATTATACAATATTTCTGTCATAATTTCTTATTAATATATAAATTTTCTTTGTTTTATCGGTTTTAACCACCCAAAACGTTCATTTTGGATATCAATCGCGAGCAATTGACCCATATTTCTGCGCAGAATTTCAAAAAATATATATTCAGATTCATCGTGACCCCAAGCATTGAGCGTCATCCATTTTTCATTGAGAACAAGTGTAGCACCTGAATCGATCCTTTCAATCGTTGCAACAGAATCAACCCAAGCCGCTCCTTCAATTTTAATAATCTCGTGCTGCAGTAGTCTTTGTGTAGGAAGGTATGGAATAGGCCTAGTAATGTAATTTACTTGTTTCGAGATGATATCGTGAAGTTCTCCTGAACTTGATTCCCATTCGGAAAAAAGCTGATAGAATATTCTTTCCCGACCATAATAGTGCTGAACAAACATTTCTTCAATCCAATAGATTTGATAGTTTCGCACTTTTACACCCTCCTACCTTTCTTTCATATAGTATAAATCAACTAGAAAGGAGTCATTGTCGGAAATTGTTGAAAATCTACACTAGTTTTGTCGAAGGTCAATTAAACTCAAAATTCCAGGGATTGTCTCAAGCAAGTTTAGGGACTTATCATCATTTACCCAATCTCTTCCAGACATACTCTTTTTAATCGACAATTACATTCAGCTTAAAAAAGGTCGACTCCTTTAAGAGTATTAAGGAGTCGACCTTTCATGTCTTTAATTTATTACTGAAGTAATGCTTTGATTCTTGAAACTACATTGTCTGAAGTAAAGCCGTACTCTTCCATGACTCTTGCTCCAGGAGCAGATGCACCATATCCGTCAATCGCTAAAATGTCGCCATCGTCTCCTACATAGCGATCCCAGCCCATAGGAGATCCCATTTCGATAGCAAGGCGTTTTTTCACACTCTTAGGCAGAATAGATTCTTTGTATTCTTTTGATTGTTTCTCAAAGCGATCCCAAGACGGCATACTTACGACCGATACGCTGATTCCGTCTTTTTCAAGTGCATTTTGAGCGTCTACTGCTAAATGTACTTCAGAACCAGTTGCAATCAGTAAGGCGTCAGGCTGTTCCTTGCCAGAAGCAGATACCACATAGGCTCCTTTGTCTACGCCGTTATATGCTTTATCTGCAGTACCTTTAAGTGTTGGAAGGTCCTGACGAGATAGAACTAACATCGTAGGCTGATCCTTAGACTCTAAGGATAATTTCCAGGCTGCAGCAACTTCATTTCCGTCACCAGGGCGGATGACAGAAAGGTTAGGCATGGCACGAAGTGAAGCAAGCTGTTCTACAGGTTCATGCGTAGGTCCATCTTCTCCAACAGCGATACTATCATGCGTGAATACATATGTCACAGGTAAGCCCATTAGAGCCGCTAAGCGGATAGCGGGTCTTAAGTAGTCACTGAATACGAAGAATGTTCCTCCGAATACGTGCAGACCGCCGTGAAGAGCCATACCATTCATGGCTGCACCCATACCGAACTCACGAACACCGAACCAGATATTACGACCTTCATACGATTCATGAGTAAAGTCTGCTTCATCTTTAATCATCGTCTTGTTAGATCCGGCTAAGTCAGCTGATCCACCAATGAATGAAGGAAGATTCTTCGCAATCGCATTTAACACTTCACCGGAGGAAGCTCTGCTTGCTAGTGCTTTTCCTTCTTCATATACCGGGATATCTTGATCCCATCCTTCTGGAAGATCACCTTTGATAGCTGCTTCTAATTGGAAAGCAAGCTCTGGATGCTCTTCTTTATATTTTATGAATAAGTCAGCCCAAGCTTCTTCTTTTTCAGAACCTACTTGTTGGATTTTTTCCTCGAATCTGCTATAGACTTCCTCAGGTACATGGAAATCCTGCTCAAACGTCCATTGATAAGCTTCTTTCGTAAGCTTCATTTCGTCTTCACCAAGTGGAGCACCGTGAACAGCAGATTTCCCTGATTTATTAGGAGCTCCGTATCCGATGACCGTCTTAACTTCGATCATAGTAGGACGGGTAGTATCCCCTTGAGCGTCTTCGATTGCTTTGGAAATTTCTTCAAGGTCATTCCCATCTTCAACACGAATATATTGCCAACCATATGATTCAAATCGGCCTTTAACACTTTCAGAGAAAGATTTGTCTAACTCTCCATCAAGTGAAATATCATTTGAATCATAGAGAACTACAAGACGACCTAATTTCAAGTGAGCTGCTAATGAAGCTGCTTCAGAGGCCACACCCTCCATTAAGTCTCCATCTCCACAAATAGAATATGTAAAATGGTCTACCATATCGTATTGATCCTTATTGTATGTAGACGCTAAATGCCTTTCAGCTAATGCCATACCGACTGCCATACCGATTCCTTGTCCAAGTGGTCCAGTAGTGGCTTCAACACCTGGGGTATGTTTGTATTCCGGGTGACCCGGAGTTTTACTTCCCCATTGACGGAATTCTTTAAGATCTTCCATTGAAACGTCATAACCTGATAAATGGAGCAGGCTATATAATAGCATAGATCCATGACCAGCGGATAAAACGAAGCGATCCCGGTTGAACCACTCAGGATTTTTCGGATTATGATTCATGAATCTTGTCCATAGAGCATACGCCATCGGAGCTGCTCCCATAGGCATTCCGGGGTGTCCAGAACCTGCTTTTTCAATTGCATCGATAGATAATGTACGGATTGTATTAATTGCTAATTGATCTGTGTTATCAAACATATGTCAGACATCCTTCCTTTTAATGTACCTTATTAATATTAATCTTCTTTGTTAGTTTATACAACTATCTTGAATGATAACATGACTTTATGACCGTTGAAAATAAAAACCCTTGTGATTTCATAAGGGATGAAAATGAAAAAAAACTGCCAGGTCCAATTTAAATGGACCTGGCAGTTCATTAATTTAATGCATTTTCTTTTTGGTCTGGATATCCTGAATCTTCTTAGGCGTCACTTCATTACCTTCCGGATCAAAGATTCTTGTATTTTCAATGGTCCCTTTCATCGATTGACGAAACGTTTCCAGGTATTCTTTTCTCAACTTGGACTGCTCTTTTGCTTCTCGTTCGGTTAGTCCGCTACTTTTAGACTTCTTGGCAAGCTCATTGATTCGATTCATTTTCGTTTTTGAAAGCATCTATAAAAACTCCTTTATTGCATTTGTCAGCAAATTCTAAAACACAACTAAAAATTGTACGTAATACTATCGTCATGTTACTAGATTCAAGGAGATAAAACAAGAGTTACGCATTTTCCACTGAATTCATATATTCTTTAAAACGCCTATGTACCGTAGCTTTGGAGACATCATACCCGAAGCCTCTTAATGTGGCTGCAATTTCAGCAAAAGTCAATTCGTTCTTCCTTAACCGGACAATTTCCTCAACCGGTACTTCGATCCGCTCTCTTCCATCTATATTCCCCTTATTTTTTAGATTTTTATGAGGTTGAAAACCATTTTCCACTGCCCTTTTCATCCCTCGTCTGATTTTCAAATTATGGAGTTTTCTTTGATATTCCTCAACCATGCTTACGATATTAATCACCATAGAATCAGATTCAGATAAGTGAAGCTCCCCACTATGAGTTTGACTGATAATCTTGACTTCTTCTTTTAATAAACAGTGAATAAGAGCAATTTTGGCATTCCCTCTGCCAATTCTTGTTTCATCCTGGATGAGAACAGCCGCAATCGACTCATCTTTAATCAAATCAAGAAGTTCAAGAACACCAGGACGATCTAATTCAAAACCGCTTGCTTGATCTTTTATAATAGCAGCCACTTCGTATTGGTGGTCTTGTGCCAATTTCACTAATTCCTCTTCTTGGCGTTCCAAGGATGTTTCCTGTGTGTCTTTCTTTGTACTGACTCTGCAGTAAATTACTGCCTCCATCTTCTATCCCTCTATTCTTCGTTCATTACCACTTCATAATCTGAATGTGTAGATAATGTTGGTTTTTCTATAGGTAAAACAAGTGATTCACCGGGTTTAATGGAGAATGATGTAAGATTGTTTTCCTCTCCTACCCAGGCGATAAATTCTTCCACTGTCATAGAATATTCTTCATTATACTGTTTGGCAATAGTCCAAAGAGTGTCTCCATCCCGAACAGTGATGCTTTGGTAAGATGGTTGACTTGCCGTGACTATGAGAAAATACACTGCTGATAAAAGTGCTAAGACAAATAAAATAATAATGTAAGAGAAACGATTCCAAATATGTGTTAACATAAATAAACCTCCATGCGAATGTTTGTTCTGTTTTTCGTTACACTCATTGTAATACGAACATTCGTTTGGTGTCAACAAAAATTCGAACTTATGTTTGTATCGACTGGAAAGACATGCTATAATGGGAACATAAGATCTATAATAGAGGTGCGTGAACATGACAAAATTGTCTAAAAGACAGCAAGACATACTAGAATATATTAAAATTGCAGTAAGAGAAAAAGGGTATCCACCTTCCGTACGGGAAATTGGTGAAGCCGTTGGTCTTGCTTCTAGTTCCACCGTACACGGACATCTGGCCAGGTTAGAGAGTAAAGGACTTATTCGTAGAGATCCCACTAAACCAAGAGCCATCGAAATCTTAAATCTTGAAGAGGATACGATTCCACGCCAACGAGTTGTGAATGTTCCATTAATCGGTAAGGTGACAGCCGGTCAACCTATTACAGCCGTAGAGAATGTAGAAGAATTCTTCCCCTTGCCAGAGCGTATGGCACCTTCAGATGAACAGGTCTTTATGCTGGAAATCATGGGTGATAGTATGATAGAAGCCGGGATTTTAGATGGGGATTTTGTCATCGTGCGTCAGCAGCAAACAGCGAATAATGGAGACATCGTTGTAGCGATGACAGAGGAAGATGAAGCAACTGTAAAACGTTTTTTTAAAGAAAAAGATTATGTACGATTACAGCCAGAGAACTCAACAATGGATCCGATCATTTTACGTAATGTATCCATTTTAGGAAAAGTTGTCGGAGTTTATCGCCAAGTACATTAATACGTTTAAGCCGCTATGCATAATAGCGGCTTAATTTAATCTATACTTTTTAAGTCTCTAAAAAAGCAGTGAGTGGTAGCGAAAACGCTACCACTCACTGCTTTTAATTAATAGCAATTATTAAGGATTAATACATTTGAATGTATTGCTCGCGCTCCCATGGGTGTACTTGTGTACGGAACATATCCCATTCGATCTCTTTCGCTTCTACGAAATGTTCGAAAATGTGTTCTCCAAGAGATTTTACAATTACTTCATTTGTTTTAAGATTTTCTAATGCAGCGTGTAATGTTGCTGGAAGATCTACGATTCCCGCTTCTTCACGCTCTTTTTTGTCCATAACATAAATATTACGGTCGATTGGCTTAGGAGCTGGAAGGTTACTTTTGATTCCATCTAATCCAGCTGCCAGTAATACAGCCATCGCCAGGTATGGGTTAGCCGCCGGATCAACACTTCGGACTTCAACACGTGTGCTTAATCCACGAGAAGCAGGGATACGGATTAATGGGCTGCGGTTACGAGCAGACCATGCAACATAACAAGGTGCTTCATATCCAGGTACTAAACGCTTGTATGAGTTTACAGTCGGGTTCGTGATCGCTGTAAAGTCAGTTGCATGTTTAATGATGCCAGCAAGGAATTGACGAGCTGTATCGCTTAATTGCAAATCTCCCTTTTCATCGAAGAAAGAGTTTTCCCCATTTTTGAATAGGGACATGTTACAGTGCATTCCTGATCCATTTACACCAAATAGAGGCTTCGGCATGAATGTTGCGTGTAATCCATGCTTACGTGCAATCGTTTTAACCACTAGTTTAAATGTTTGGATATCATCACATGCTCTTAATGCACTTGCATATTTAAAGTCGATCTCATGTTGACCAGGAGCCACTTCGTGGTGAGATGCTTCGATTTCAAAGCCCATTTCTTCTAGTTCTAATGCGATATCACGACGGCAGTTCTCACCTAAATCTGTAGGAGCTAAATCGAAATAGCCACCGTTATCATTTAATTCTAATGTCGGCTCACCATTTACGTCTAATTTAAAGAGGAAGAATTCTGGCTCAGGTCCAAGATTGAAGTCAGTAAACCCTAGCTCTTCCATTTGGCTTAAGATGCGCTTTAAGTTGTTACGCGGATCTCCTTCGAATGGAGTGCCATCTGGATTGTAGATATCACAGATTAGTCGGGCTACTTTTCCTTTTTCAGCTGTCCATGGGAATACTAACCAAGTATCTAAATCAGGGAATAGGTACATATCTGATTCTTCAATACGAACAAATCCTTCAATTGAAGATCCGTCAAACATCATCTTGTTATCTAATGCCTTCTCAAGTTGACTTAGAGGGATTTCTACGTTCTTAATCGTCCCCAGAATGTCAGTGAATTGCAGTCGGATGAACTTGACACCTTCTTCGTTCGCTAATCTTAAAACATCTTCTCGAGTATACTTTGCCATTTACGTATTTCCTCCTCAAGTTTATTAAAGGTTTTATTTAATGAAAAAAGCGAGACATGTCACCTTGACGCAAAGATGCTTTAGTAAATCGACCAGAATGCATCATTTCATTTCGAAGTAATTTACGCAGCTCGTCATCGGATAAATCTTGTCGTGCTTTTTCTTCCTTTTCATTACTTACGTCAGATACTACCTTACTTTCATTATGACTGGATACAGCAAATATCTTCTTAATCCCTGCCATGTTGATGCCTTGATCTAACAGATCCTTTACTTCCAATAACTTATCAATGTCATTCAAGGAAAAGAGCCTACGATTCCCCTCAGTACGTGCAGGGCTGATCAGTTGGTGCTCTTCATAGTATCGAATCTGACGAGCTGTTAGGTCCGTGAGCTGCATGACAATACTGATTGGGAATAATGCCATCGTTCGACGAATTTCACTTCCGCTCATCTTGATTCCTCCTTTTGTTTTCCTTCTTGACCTTATTATATGTAATGTGAGGAGTTCTGTCAATCATATGTTAGAATTTCTTACATAAGAATTCAAAAGGAAAGGATAGTCGATTCTAGACTATCCAATTACAATTTTATTATCCTTTTATCACAGTGATTAAACCTTTTTCAATCAAATTATCAACTGCTGAGCAAACGGCAATTTTCACGTGCGCGTAAGTTAATCCCCCCTGAACGTATCCCACATAAGGTGGTCTTATCGGTCCATCTGCAGATAATTCAATGCTTGAACCTTGAATGAATGTTCCTGCCGCCATAATGACATCATCCTCATAACCAGGCATATAGTTTGGATATGGAGTAAAATGAGAATTTACAGGTGATGCAAACTGGATTGCCTGACAAAATGCGACCATCTTATCTCTGTCATCGAACTGAACAGACTGGATTAAATCTGTTCGCTTTGCATGAGGACTTGGATTTGTATTCATGCCAAGTTCCGTTAAGAGAGCCGATGTGAAGACAGCACCCTTTAATGATTGTGCCACCACATGGGGTGCCAAAAAGAAGCCTTGATACATTTCTTGCAAGCTATAAAGAGATGCACCCGCCTCTGCCCCTATTCCAGGGGAGGTCATTCGATATGAACATGCATCTACGTATTCTTTCTTTCCTACGATATAACCCCCGGTTTTAGCAAGGCCTCCCCCAGGATTTTTAATAAGGGAGCCGGCCATTAAGTCTGCTCCGACGTGACAAGGCTCACTCTCTTCTACAAATTCTCCGTAGCAGTTGTCTACAAAGACGACCATTTCAGGGTTGATCTCTTTTACAAAATCAATCATTTCTTTGATTTCTTCTATAGTAAAGGAAGGTCGGTTGGCATATCCTTTCGACCGCTGAATCCCCACCATTTTTGTTTTGGAAGAAATCGTCCTTGCCACCCCTTCAAAATCGACCTTTCCAGACTCAAGTAAATCTACACTTTGATAGCCAATTTGAAAGTCTTTCAGTGAACCGGTTCCTTCCCCGCGAATCCCAACAATTTCTTCTAGCGTATCATATGGCTTTCCCGTTATGTACACTAGTTCGTCCCCAGGTCTAAGTACACCGAATAAGGCGATGGAGATCGCATGAGTACCTGAAATAATCTGAGGTCGCACTAGTCCTGCTTCTCCTCCGAATACATCGGCATAAATACTTTCTAATGTGTCTCTTCCTGCATCGTCATACCCATATCCAGTTGAAGGTATGAAATGAGAATCGCTTACACGGTGCTTTTGAAAAGATCTAAGCACATTGAACTGGTTATTTTCAGCTCGTTCTTCAATTTGGTTGTGTATATCTTTAATGCTTGCTTCAACTTTTGTTACCAATGGTTTTAGAGTGTTTCCGTGCACTAATTGTTCAAACATGAGGTTTTTGTTTCCCTTCTACCTTTGAAATTTCTTGATACTGCCTGCGATTGGATGATCTTCTAAGTGATAGCCCGTCAATTCGTAAACCTGGCTTTCTTCTATAAATTCTAATTTTCTTAGGATCGTATCATTTTTTAATTGTGAAAGGAGCTTCCCTTCACTAGCTGGGATGAACACATGATAAGATGTCATATATTTTTTCACGATTTCTTCTATTTTTAATAAAAGCTGACCTCGATCCTCTTCGTTCAAGGCACTGATCATGATACGATCCCATTCACTACCCGGAACAAAGTCAGGGTCCACCACATCACGCTTGTTATATACCGTTAACTGAGGAAGTCCGTTCATGCCTAAGTCTTCCAATAATGACTGAACAGTCTTTTCATGCTGACTGTGATCAGGATTTGAACTATCCACTACATGGAGAAGCAGATCCGCTTCCTTCACCTCTTCCAGGGTAGAACGAAATGCCGCTACTAATGTAGTAGGGAGATCCTGAATAAATCCGACAGTATCCGTAAGTAATGTTGAGTAACCACTGGGCAAAGGCATTTTTCTTGTCATCGGGTCCAATGTTGCGAAGAGTTGATTCTCTTCATAAGAATCTGCTAATGAAATTCGATTAAACAAAGTCGATTTCCCGGCGTTTGTATAACCTACCATCGCAATTTGAAAGGCTTTGTTACGCTTTCTTCGTTCACGATACCTTTCTCTATGCTCGACTATGGTTTGTAATTGTTTCTTTATATCATCAATTCTGCCATGAATGTGACGACGATCACTTTCGAGTTTTGTCTCACCAGGTCCTCTTGTTCCAATCCCTCCCCCCAATCTGGAGAGAGATGCTCCCTGCCCGATTAATCTTGGAAGTAAGTATTGAAGTTGTGCAAGCTCTACTTGTAATTTTCCTTCTCTTGAACGGGCGCGTTGTGCGAAGATATCCAGGATCAGTTGAGTTCGATCGATCACCCTTGCATGTAAATCTTTGGATAAGTTTCGTATTTGACTCGGAGAAAGTTCATCATTAAATATGATGATATCCGGTTCAAATTGTTCTTCCAACAGGACCAACTCTTCTACTTTTCCTTTCCCGATATATGTACCAGGATGAACGCGGTCCCTTTTTTGAGTGAGAGCAGCCACAACTTGACCTTGAGCCGTTTGAGTCAGCTCTTCAAGCTCCGCTAAACTATATTGAAAACGCAAGTCATCTTCTTCGAGTTGACACCCAACCAGAATGACTTTTTCCTTCATTTCATTCTTCAATAAACATCCCTCTTTCTGTACATTTCATTATCATCTTCATCATAACAAATCCGACTCGTAAACTCTATGTGAAAAGCAGTGAAAATGGTTGCAATTAAGTGCAAACGTGTTAAAATCAGTATGTTTGAATTAACGAAATCACACTCATTCAAGAATCTACATAATGGCATGTAGCATATTGTAATAGGGTTAGGAGGAATGCGTATGACGTGGGAAGTATTGAGTATTATAGGTACCATTGCTTTTGCTATTTCAGGAGCTATTATTGCCATGGAAGAGGAATACGATATCCTCGGTGTTTATATATTAGGAATTGTCACAGCATTCGGTGGAGGAGCTATTCGGAATTTACTGATTGGCGTCCCTGTTTCCGCTCTATGGGAGCAAGGCATGTTGTTTCAGATTGCCCTCCTTTCCATAACAGCTGTCTTTCTTTTCCCTAATAATCTCCTTAAACACTGGAGAAAATGGGGAAATTTCTTTGATGCCATAGGTCTTTCAGCTTTTGCTATCCAAGGGGCACTGTATGCTTCTGAAATGAATCATCCAATAAGTGCTATTATTGTAGCCGCTGTGCTGACAGGGAGCGGGGGTGGAATTATTCGTGATCTCCTTGCCGGTCGTAAACCATTGGTGCTTCGTTCAGAAATTTATGCTGTGTGGGCAGTCCTGTGTGGGGCAGCAATCGGGCTCGGAATTGTCCATTCAGCCGTTGAACTCTACTCTTTATTCGTGATTACAACAGCATTACGTGTTCTATCCTATTTATATAAATGGAGGTTACCGAATAGGAGCTTACGAGCACATGGATAATGAAAAAATGCAATCACTTATGAATGCATTTTTTCATAGATTTTAATTTTACTAAATGTTTACTAATTACTAAGTATAGTCATTCAGATGACCCTTTGTTAAACACTAAATCATTACTGCGGATTGTTAATAAATCATGTCGATCATAGCAATTTTCCATTAGCAGCCGCATGGCCTGAGCACGAATTGACTTCTCTAATACATTTCGTACATACCTGCCATTTGAAAATGCCATAGGAGATAATGTGTTTTTTGCTGAGTGAAGATGTTCCCGAATCTTTCTTTCTGCATCATGACTTAATAAATATTCCTTTTCTTCTAACATCCTTCTGCCGATTTCCATCAGCTGATCAACTGAATAATCAGGAAAGTGAAATACGAGAGGAAATCGTGATTGGAGGCCGGGATTCAATGTAAGAAAGTGATCCATTTCCCTCGAGTATCCTGCCAGGATCAAGATGAATTCATGCTGCTTATCTTCCATATGTTTGACAAGTGTATCAATGGCTTCTTTTCCGAAATCCTTCTCTCCTCCTCTGCCTAGTGAATACGCTTCATCGATAAACAAAATTCCTCCTAAGGCTTTTTTGACAAGGTCTCTTGTTTTCTGAGCTGTGTGACCAATATATTCACCAACCAAATCAGCTCTCTCTGCTTCAATTAAATGTCCTTTAGAAAGTACATTCATTTTCAAGAACAGTTTTCCGATAATCCTTGCTACGGAAGTCTTTCCTGTACCGGGATTTCCTTTGAACATCATATGAAGGGCTTGTTTTCCCGCTTTCAACCCCATTGTTTCCCGTTTCTTATTAACATATATCCAAGCATAGATTTCTTTCACCATTTTCTTCATTTCTTCCATTCCGACTAGAGATCCGAGTTCTTCTTCTATTTCTTTTAATGCGACATGCTCTTGAGGGAGCGACTGAGGAACGGAATCATGCCTCAACGTATCTTTTACTGAACTCCGTTTTTGAGAATTCAATACAATGCTGATTTGACCATTATTTTTCATTCTCATTGGTTGATCCAATGGATTCACCTCACCATTCTTAAGACAGTATACGCTCCTGAAGATTTTAGGGTGACAAACGCCTATATTTCACCTGGTTTTCTCGAGTAATTAGAAGAATTCTGTCTATTCCTGCGCTTTCCCGAGAAATAAAAAGAAATACGGAGTGTTTTGCTTCGTTTATTTTTCATAACGATTAATCATATTCATAACTGTTGAAAACTAGTTTGGGATCTTATAAGTGAGGGACATATAAAAAAGCCCCTCTTATCATCCTATTCAATTACTTTTCGTTTCATTAATTAATTCTTGCAATCATTAATCAGATTCATGTCCTGTTTGATCAAGCATACGGATAATGACTACAAAAAAAGCTGCCTCTAGAGGCAGCCTTCGCAGTGTTTTCATATTAATTGCTTTGTTCTTCAAAATTTATTTGGACATTACGCTGTGGAGCGAATGTTGAAATGGCATGCTTATATACAAGCTGCTGTTTTCCTTCGCATTCAAACAGCACTGTAAAGTTATCAAAACCTTTCACTTGTCCACGGATTTGGAATCCATTTAATAAAAATACCGTACATAATGAACTCTCTTTTCTCAATTGATTAAGGAATTGATCTTGGATATTAATGGATTGTTTCATGGTTAGTCCTCCTCTTCTATCTCTACATTACTTATTCGACTTTAATTGTAGCTTTCCTGCAATAAATTCTGAAATATCCTCAATATTTTTGGCGTGCTGACTCTCATTTGTCATATCGAACCAGGCAACGTCCATTTTATTTCTGAACCATGTAAGTTGGCGCTTTGCATACCTTCTTGAATTTTGCTTTAGACTTTCTATTGCCCGTTCCAAGCTGACTGTACCATCAAAATAATCGTAAAGTTCTTTGTACCCAATGGCTTGAACAGACTGAACATTTCTTATTCCTTCATTGTATAACTCTTTTACTTCTTCTAATAAACCTTGTCTCATCATCAAATCAACGCGAAGGTTTATTCTTTCATAAAGCTTTTCCCGATCCATGGTTAAACCAATTAATGCCACTTCGTACTGCACCTCCTGGGATTGCTCTTCTTGATACTCAGACATTGTCTTTCCAGTACAATGATAGATCTCCAAGGCACGAATGACACGACGGGTATTATTCCGGTGAATATTCCCTGCTGAAACGGGATCCACAGATACTAACCGATCATGAAGCCACTCGGAACCATTTTTCTCAAGACTTGCTTCTAATTCTTCACGATAGTGTTCATCACCTGGAGTTTCAGTGAAATGATAATCGTATAATACCGACTGAATATAAAGTCCTGTCCCCCCTACTATAAGAGGGACTTTCCCACGTGAGTGAATCTCTGAAATTTTCTTTCGGACAAGTTGTTGAAAGTCTGCTACAGAAAAGGATTCCCCGGCATCTTTAATATCAAGCAGATGATGTGGGACTCCTTCCATCTCTTCAGGCATGATTTTCGCGGTACCGATATCCATTTTTTTATAGATCTGCATGGAGTCACCACTTATGATTTCCCCATTAAACCTCTTGGCAAGTTTTATACTTGTATTGGTTTTCCCTACAGCAGTCGGACCAATTAGTACGATCACTTTCTCTTTTTCAATTCTTGTCATACGTTCACTGCTTTCTATGTAAATGTTTCTTTACATATTATCGTACCATAATGATAGATGTTGTTAAATCACATCTTGCTAGTATACCCAATTCTTTTATGATTATTCAAGATTAGAAGCTGTTTCCTCCCTTCTTCTTTGAAGTGAATGTACCCATTTCTATAAGGGATAAAACTCATCGATATTAAACTCTCATACAATAAACTCCTGAAGAGGGTCTCCAGACTGTTTATACATGTTCATAACTTTTCCATGTAGGAAATGTATTTTAACCTTGGATGACCAGCTGCTATAGACTTTAATTCGCTTTTAAAATTAACCTATCCCCATCTGGGTTTGAAATGGATGTTTGATGATAGTCCCCATTTTTCCATGCGTCCATTTGATTTTGATACCATTTACTTTTATAATGCCCCGCTTGACCTGGACTTACAATATGATAACCATTGTTCATGTTCTCTGAATCAATAACAAATCTCCATGAAGCACCATGATTGACGATTCCACTCTCATTGTAACTCGCAGCTCCAACCGTCACTCTACTTCCTCCCACCGGCTCGGGATCCCTGTCATTTAAGAACCATTTCAATACGGAGGAAGCTCCCGATAAAGGGTGTTCAAAGTATACTCTATGATACAATCCCCACTCCCACTCGTCCATTGAAGAACCATAAGCTTCTTCTAGCTCGTCTAATGATTGGGTAAGTGAAGCTGTTAGAAAAGTCTTGTATCCTCCCCTATCTACAAACCACTGAGACTCCTCTCCGTTATGAGCTTTTCTAATGAGTTCATCCACGACACTTTGACGGCCTTCAAATAATTTCATCATATCTTTTGGAATTTCTCTCTTAAATAGCCCAGTGGAAATTTCGTTCATCCATTGATGAAAAACGAGGGGCGCAGCTAATTTTTTATCATCTTTATAGTTCCAGGACTTCAACAACTCAACCGCTTCTTTTTCTTTAGCTGTTAATGAGCCGCTCTCCATATCTTCAATAAGAATAGGAACCATTTCTCGTGCATGTAAATTCATCTGATCCATTTGAAGGTCTTTCATATCGGAAAGAGTGAGATCATTTTCCCCTTCTAAATACTCCGATATTCTCATGTACCGATATGGCTGAGCCCAATGATGACTAATGTGATATGGATAGTCATCGGAAACCACTTTATTATTTGCTGTTGCCATGAAGCCCGATTCAGGATTGATGACTTTTGGAAGCTCTTCGAATGGTATAAACCCTTCCCATTCATAATCAGGATCCCACCCGGGAACAGGTAGAAGTCCGTCCCCTTTTTTCCTAATGGGAATTTTCCCATTTGCCTTATACGCAATCGTCCCATCCGCTGAGGCAAAAACGAAATTTTGCGTAGGAACGTGAAAGTCCTTTAAGGCTTCTTCAAATTCATCCCAATCCTTTGCCTTATTAATGTTAACGATTGCAAGAAGTTCAAGACTTGGATCAAGAGCTGTCCATCTCATTGATAGAACTTTTTCACTCTCATTTTGATGAGCAAATTCTGAAATCACCGGACCATGTCTGGTAATGGTTACTTCATAAGGGATAGTCTCACCATCCTTCACTTTAATAGGCTCCTTTATGATTGTTGCCTTTTCCCACTTATCATCATAAAGGAATAGAGTCGGATCTTCTTCATTTCGTTTCTCCACATATAAGTCCTGGACGTCAGGCCCTGTGTTCGTCACCCCCCAAGCAATTTGTTCATTATGACCAAGTATGATTCCTGGTATGCCGGCAAAGATGACACCACTGACATTGACTTGTGGAGATTCCAGATGCATCTGATACCAAATGGAAGGAGTTCCTAATGATAGATGTGGATCATCTGCCAGGAGGGGTTTACCACTTGCTGTTTTCTCACCGCTTACTACCCAGTTATTGCTTCCATTGAACTCCGGGGGAATGACTGCACTCGCAAATGATTGCTCCATATCAACCTTTACTCCTCCAATATCTGATAGAATGGAAGGAGCGTCTTGAGGGTATGATGGGAATAGATCATACGCTTTTTCCATTGGCAAATTCTCCATTGCCCAGTATCTGAATGCCTGCCCTTGCCAGTGGCCCCCTAAATCAAATGCCATATACTTTCCGATGGTCAATGAATCGATCGGTGTCCATTTTTCAGGTTTATAACCAAGAAGAGTAAACTCAATTGGTAGCTTCCCCTTTTCTTTCGCTTCATTAATAAAGGAGTTGACTCCATCTGAATACCATTCCAGAAGCTGTTTAGCATCATCAGGATATGCAGCATATGATACTTCCGCTGCCCTGCGCAAACCAAATGTACGGAAAAACTTGTCCCGGTCTACCGCTTTCTCACCAACTACTTCACTCAAACGACCCGAAGCCTGTCTTCTGCTTAGGTCCATTTGGAATAAGCGATCTTGCGCTTGTACATATCCTTGTGCCCTATACAAATCTTTTTCATTTTGAGCCAGAATATGAGGGACACCGTCCTTGTCTCTTGTTACTTCAACATCCTCTGACAGCCCCTCTAAAGAAATCGTCCCCGATGTAACGGGTAGGGATTTGTCAATGTAATAGTTTACAAAAATCAGAATTCCTAGCAGGATAAACAGAAGAGATCCTGCCGTCCACAAAGTGATTCTTAGTCGTTTATTCTTTTTCTCCCGTTTTAGCTCTATGCCTCCGTTCATTTCATTTCCTCCTATTATATATATGGAATTTTCTGAAAATATCTATATCTTAGTATTAGCTTTTTGTGAGAGGAATTCCTCCTACTAAAATGCATTCTGATCAAATTCATATATAAAAACGAAATGGCTATAAAGCACTTTCGTCTAATAGAGCAACAGTACGTTTCAACCTCGATCACTCTAAATTTTTCTCCTTTGAGAAAGCGCTTACAATCTATTGCAAATAATTATTTTAAAAAACGAAAAGACCTTCATAAACCCGAAAAATCATAAGTTACCATAATATAATTATTGTAAATAACCACATTCAGAAGTTTTACTTTAGGTGCACCACCCTTATTTTCAATCCTTTTTATTGGAACCAGTTCTCTCTCGTTTCATAAAGATAATACTTTTTTCTGAAAAATGGAGATATTTACAAGTTACTCTCGGCAACCCATATCAGTATGAGCCAACACACAGCTAGTTAGTGTATTTTTCGATTTATAATCAACGAGCACAGTCAATAATAGTTAAATTGCATAACGTATACTAGTTTAGAAAAGAGGAGGTGAGATGATGGGTATCTTTCTAGATGGTAGAACAAGTCAAAATGCTAGTTTGGCTAACAGTATATCTACTCCAATCCTTGTAGGTACCGATTCTTTATTTGGTGTGGTTGGATTAGACGTAACAAAGGCAACCGTTGGACAGATAAGAGTCGAGTTCAATGGAACTGTCGCTGTACAGTTACCATTAGCCCCAGTTGCAACTAGTGTAACTATTACTATTGTTAGAGGAACACAACAAACAGGATTAACAACAGTATATACTGCAGAACAGCAATTAAATCTTGCAGTAGTGGGACCACAGCTTATTACATTTTCTGGTGCAAACTTTAACGCCCCTAAGCCGGAAAGTGGACCTTTAGTATATACTGCATTTATAAGCGCCTCAGCTATAGGGGCAACCAGAGTTGGTCCTGAGAGCTTTAGTGCTATTGCAACAGCTGGATGATTTATAAAAATCGGACAACCTATGCCTCACCATTATTGGGTGAGGCATATTATGATACTACAAATTATCTATTCAGCATCATCTTCTCAGTACCTTCAAAATGTGGTTCTATTATGCTGCTGGTAGGTTCTTTTGCTTATAACAATAACGAGCTAAACCCTTCGCCACTGGTGATTAATAACTCCAGAGAAAAAGCCGATGGATTAGCAGTATTCCATCGGCTCTTTTTACATTATTCGTTTAAACATCTTTTCCATTTCATAGGTTGAATAGTGAATAATGATTGGCCTGCCGTGTGGACAGGTAAATGGATCACTCGTCCTTCTCAGCTCGTCCAATAAAGCTTGCATGTCTTCATTCCGCAAATGATGATTTGCTTTAATGGAACCCTTGCAACTCATCATAATAGCCGCTTCTTCCCGGAGTTTTTTGATATCCACCCGTTTCATTTTCAACACCTGTTCAATCATATCTTCGATGGTTTGCTGTTCTTCCCCTTTTGGAAACCATTGAGGATGAGCCCGGACAATAAAGCTATTGTAGCCGAACTCTTCCAGAAACACACCGACTTCTTCCAGAAGATGGCGGTATTCATTAATTTTAATATACTCGTCTGTAGAAAATTCAAGGGTAAGTGGGACCAGGAGTTCTTGGAGCTCTTTCGCAACCTCCCCCACTTTTTCTTTAAAGAACTCATATTTAATTCGTTCTTGAGCTGCATGTTGATCAATAATATATAGGCCGCGATCATTTTGGGCGAAGATATAAGTTCCGTGCATTTGGCCAACAGGGTAAAGGGGAGGAACTCTAGGAGAGTGGCCTTCCTCATCGAATACTTCTTCCATATTGGTATCCTGGAATTCCACTTTTTCCTCAAGTGTGTGCATTAAGTCCGGAACTGCCGGTTCA
This sequence comes from Rossellomorea sp. GQ25, assembly GCF_059758515.1. Lineage (NCBI taxonomy): Bacteria > Bacillati > Bacillota > Bacilli > Caryophanales > Bacillaceae > Rossellomorea > Rossellomorea sp. GQ25. Next base: position 899,218 of record NZ_JCAXEQ010000001.1, read on the forward strand.
ACTGAAACAGGAATTTTTGCCTCATGGAATTCGTTCCTTTGTGGTTCTGGCTCATAAAGCTTTTTCAGCTCTTCTTTAGGAAGCAATCGTTCACGAACCGCACCTGCGAATCCCACCGTTTCCTCTTTCGGCTGAGGTTTAGGAAAATGGTCCAGGTTCATAAATGTTTGCTCTGATTTCGGCTGAGCAATCCTCGGTGCCACGGATCCTGAAGGAATCAATTCTTTTCCTTTAAAGACCTTTTTGATTCCTTCCGTAACTAATGTATTTAATTCACTTTCTTTACTAATGCGAACCTCCATCTTGGAAGGATGTACATTCACATCTACTAGAATCGGATCCATTTCTATGCTGAGAAGGACGATTGGGTGACGCCCAATAGGAAGAAGTGTGTGATACCCCTCGCCGATCGATTTCGCCAAAGCATAGTTCTTTATAAACCGCCCATTGATCATCGTTGAAATATAATTTCTGGAGGCACGTGTAACCTCCGGCAGGGAGATATAGCCCTTTACCTTGAAATCAAGTGAACTCACTTCGATTGGCACCATCTTCTTGGCTATTCCGATCCCATAGATAGCTGCCAGAACTTGCAGGACATCTCCATTACCGTTGGTGTGTAATAAAGATTTACCGTTATGCAGAAGCTTGATAGAAACGTTTGGATGAGCCAGGGCAATCCGGTTCACCACATCTGTAATGTTACCCAGCTCAGTATGAATGGTTTTCATGTATTTCAATCGTGCAGGTGTATTGAAAAACAGTTGGGAAACTGTGATATCTGTCCCTTTTCTTGACGATGTATTTTCAAGTGTGTTGATTTCCCCACCTTCAAGTTCGATATACGTACCCGGACCATCTCCCGTGCTCGTTTTCAGTACAAAATGGGAAACGGAAGCAATACTGGGAAGGGCTTCACCTCTAAATCCCAAAGTCCGGATACGGAATAAATCATTTTCGTCTTTAATTTTACTCGTTGCATGGCGTTTGAATGCTGTTTTCACATCGTCCGCTTCAATTCCGTCACCATTATCAACGATGCGTATCGAATGTAAGCCTGCTTCTTCAATATGAATTTCGATCACAGATCCGCCTGCATCTATGCTGTTTTCAAGGAGCTCCTTCACGACAGAAGCCGGTCTCTCCACAACTTCACCAGCGGCAATTTTATTAGAAAGCGAATCATCAAGCTGAAATATTTTGACCACAGTTTCACCTCCTTTAATTTTTCAACTTTTTTTGGATCCCGTAGAGGGTGTTCATTGCATCCAATGGAGTCATCTCCAGGATATCGATCTTTTTAAGCTCATCTAAACATTTCTTTTCTTTAGAAATAAGGTTTTCTTTTTTCTCCTTTTTCTCAGCAGCAAAGAAGGATAGCTGGGCAAGATCTTCTTCATTTGGTTCGTGTTTCTCAACAGCTGATTCCCTCGTTGCAGCCAATTCTCTGGAGTAAGAAGGCTCTTCCTTACGCTCAAGTTCAAGAAGGATTTCGTTCGCTCTTTCAATCAGGGCTTTAGGCAGCTCTGCAAGCTCGGCAACATGAATTCCATAACTTTTGTCAGCTGCTCCCTCCTTGATTTTATGAAGGAAAACGAGTTTCCCGTTTTGTTCCATAGCACTTACATGTACGTTTTTTACCTTTTGCAAGTCGTCTTCAAGAACCGTCAGCTCATGATAGTGAGTGGAGAATAAGGTTTTTGCCCCAATATGTTCATGAATGTATTCAATAATCGCCTGGGCCAATGCCATGCCGTCATAAGTGGAAGTACCACGTCCAATTTCATCAAATAATATTAAACTCTGCTGAGTCGCGTGGATGATCGCATTTTTCGCCTCTAACATCTCCACCATGAAAGTACTTTGACCTGAAATCAGATCATCCGCTGCCCCGATTCGTGTAAATACTTGATCAAAAATTGGCAGGTTTGCCTCACTGGCAGGAACATAACAACCAATTTGAGCAAGAATACTCGTTAAAGCCACCTGTCTCATATAGGTACTTTTCCCTGACATATTCGGTCCTGTTATAAGAAAGACTTCGTTTTCTTGATCCATATAGCAGTCATTAGGAACATATTCCTGAGCACCCATCACCTTTTCCACAACCGGATGACGTCCGTCCCTCAACTGAATTCTTCTTTCTTCATTAAAGACAGGGCGGGTATAATGACGCTTTTCACTGACCGTTGCAAAGCATTGAAGAACATCTAATTCACTTACGAGTTTCGCGAGTTTCTGCAAGCGGGGGATAAATTCTTTCACGCTTTCACGAATCCCAAGGAACAGTTCATATTCTAGATCCATGCTTTTTTCATCGGCCTGAAGGATAAGTGCTTCTTTTTCCTTTAACTCCGGGGTGATGAATCGCTCCGCATTGGTTAATGTTTGTTTTCTTTCATAACGGTCTTCTTCCAGGTGTTGAAGATTTGCTCTCGTTACTTCGATATAATAGCCAAAGACCCGGTTAAATCCAACTTTAAGGGACCTGATTCCAGTCCTTTCCCTCTCATCCCGTTCGAGTTGAGCAATCCAGGACTTCCCGTTTCTACTTGCGTCACGGTATTGATCAAGTTCATCATGATACCCATCCCGAATCAGACTTCCCTCTTTAATTGTAAGAGGAGGGTTTTCCACTAAAGCTAGCTCAAGAAGATTTGTCAGCTCTTCACATGAATCAAGTTTCCTTACGAGATCATCGGTTGCTTCATTTTCGAGTGATCCCACCAGATGTTTTAACACGGGTACTTGCTGAAGTGATTTTTTCAGCTGAATCAGATCACGTGCATTCACATTACCGAACGCGACCCGTCCCGCCAGCCTCTCTAGATCATACACTTCCTTTAATCGTTCTCTAAGGTCCTGCCTCTCAAAGAATCGCTCCAATAGCACTTCAACAACCGTTTGACGCTTTTCAATGTCCTGTTTATGAATAAGTGGTCGATCGATCCATTGCTTGAGTAATCGAGCTCCCATAGCCGTCATCGTTTCATCTAAAAGCCAAAGAAGCGATCCTTTCTTTCCTTTTGAGCGGATCGTTTCTGTCAACTCCAGATTTCGCTTTGAATAGTAATCCATTTTCATAAATTGATGCAGCTGATATGTCTCAACGACTTGTAAATGATCCAGGCTTCTCTTCTGTGTACGGAAGAGGTAGTGAAAAAGGATGGATGAAGCTTTTATTAGTTTATCTTGTTTTAAAGGAGCAACGAGATGAGCAAATTCTCCTTCTCCGTCAGCTTCTTTCTCATATGACAAGGTAACATCGTTTCGTTCTTTAATCTTTCCTTGTACAGCTTCACTAAGATCGGGGTGAATGACAACTTCCTTCGCACCAATCGTAGATAATTCATTCAACAATGCTTGAAGGCCATCTGTGACCAAGGTCACTTTTGTTTCTCCTGTTGTTAAGTCACTATAAGACAGTCCGTAAGTTTCATCATTAAAATCGGTCACAGAAGCAATATAGTTGTTCTCTTTGTCATTCAGGCCCTTTCCATCCATAACCGTTCCTGGTGTAATGAGCTGAACAACTTCTCTCCGCACAACTCCCTTAGCTTGTTTCGGATCTTCGGTTTGTTCACAAATCGCTACTTTAAAGCCTTTATCGATGAGCTGCTCTATGTAGTTAGGAGCAGAATGATAAGGAACACCACACATGGGAATACGTTCCTTCCCTCCCCCATCACGACTTGTTAACGTTATTTCAAGTTCCTGCGATGCGGCTATGGCATCGTCAAAAAACATTTCATAAAAATCACCTAAACGAAAAAATAAAAAGGCATCTTGGTATTCTGCCTTTACTTGTAAGTATTGTTTTATCATTGGAGTATATTGTGTCATGGTTTCATTCAAACCTTTCCAAGTAAATCTACTAATCTCGACTATTCATTATATCACACGTATAAGGATTGGAGCATGTAGTAGATTGAGGAAACCAGATCTGGTCACCTCAAGATTAGTGTGTACATCTTCTTTACTCACCCCAAAAAATCCGCTTCCCTAAGCGGGAGCGAATCGATGTCTTGTTTATTTGGTTTGTTTTGCTATGCTTGACTCATCGTCCATACAGCTGGTGTTTTTTGCCTTAAACTTGAAAAAGTATTTATATGTTAAGAAACCAATCAACAGTATAGCCACTCCAATGAGAAGGTAGGTTTGTATGTTACTCATCAAAGACTGTACATATTTGAGATTTCCATTCTTGCCGACTATTAACATCGTGAAGGTAATTGGAAATATTCCGATGAACGTTAATCCGCCAAATGTCCATTTGTTCACTTTACTAATACCTGCAACATAAGAAATATAGTTACCAATGCCAAGCGGTCTCGTGATGGCAATGCTCCACAATCCACATTTCCGAAACCATTTCTGACCTTTAGCCATTTTCTTCGAGCTGGTTTTTTCTTTGATTTTATCTTTTAATTTATATCCTATCCCATAAGGGATATAACTAAATACCGTATAAACCAAGCTGCTAGTGAATGCTAAAATGATCAGCTTCGTCCAAGATGGATCTAAAAGGTAACCATAAGTCAGCGTAACGAAAGCTCCTGGAAAAGGCAGGGATGAGGCTTCAATTGCATTCCCAGCGAATAACCCCCACATTCCAAGCTCCTTAATTAAATTTATTACAAAATCAAACATCGGTGTGTTCCCTCCACGATTCATTTATATACCCTTTTCCCTATTTTGCATATTAAAAACGCTCATAAAGAATAAGAATTCATCCACTGAAGGGAAATAATGTATTTCAATTGACCCTTATTCCATTTCCTCAAGAAATGCATGTCCGTCTATTTTCCATTGATCCTCAATCGCATCTTTCCGAATGATGAATTGAACATTATTTTCTTCTTTAGATTGATCAGAGCGTATCCATTTCACTCTAACCTTAAGCTTCATCCCAATAAGTGCAGGTAAATCCTCTACAGGAAGTATCGATCTCTGAGTAACATCTATATGTTTCACTCTCTTAAGGATCTCCTTCACGGACCCAGTACTTTCATACATCACTTGTGAAATTAGCTTTTCATCATGCTGATTGACAGCAATCTCCATAACGCTGATCAATTCATAGGGATCTAATTTGTATAGAAACTCATCCAGTTTTCCACCTGCTTTTAAAATCATGAGCTTATGAGCCAAATCAGGCGTTGGCGTTTTATGGGTTGTACTCCCATAAAAATGGACGCAGAAATGTCCCGGAAAATTGTTTTGGAGAGCACCTGCTCCGTGCGGCATACCGTTCATTGAGGCAGAAATTAATTGATCATCAACTAAAACGAGAATTGCACGACGGTCCCAATTCCATTTTCCTCCATAGATGGATTTCATGATTTTCGTGTCTTTTTCTGTAACTGGTTGTACATCCGCATGTTTGCTTCCCGCTCTTCTTTGTACCTTGAAAGAAAGGCCGGTTTCTACATCAATGATCGTAAAATACGATTGTTTAGGAATGATATCTTTCACTTGATCCCACGGAAGTATTTCTACAGTAAAACTAGGCATTGCCCCCGCAGGTTTAGCACAGCAGACAAAAAGTAATGACACAACCATCATGAATCTAAATAGATAAAGCATGTAAAAGACCTCTTTTTTTCCTTAGTTTCTAATCACAGTTGCAAATACATAACCATCAATTTTTGGCAATTAGGATTTAACATGAAAGAAGCCTTTTTCACCGATACTACATACGAAAGGAAGGGTTCACATGCTCTTGATTAAACTTAGTACAATCGGCCTTTTACTGTTTCCTGTGATGAATGGTCAAGATCAATTACATATTCAATTTCAAAATCATACGCCCATTTCTATAGAACGAAATTCATTGAATATACCATTGGTAGATGAACCAATTATCGACGAAAAGCAATATAAGGAATTAGTATCAAAAGTGCAATATCGGGTCTATACTCCTCCTCAAAATGCTTATATCAATGAGAATAATCAAATTATTTCAGAAAGAGCCGGTTACAAACTTGATGAAAGGAGATTTCGTGAGCTGGTTTATTCCTTCTTGTTTTCTAGAGGGTCAATCAATACGGAAGCTCCCCTTATGACACTACATCCCAAAGTCGATAGTGAAATCCTGGCGCACATCCGAACACAGCTTATTGGAAGATACATCACATATTTCAATATGCATAATGAGGAACGAACTCAAAATATATCTCTCGCCACCAAAAAGATCAATAATACGGTTGTGTTTCCTGGTGAAGTGTTCTCCTTTAATGGAGTGGTGGGAAAACGAACGAAAGAAAAGGGATATAAAAAAGCACCTGTGATTGTAAAAGGGGAACTATCAGAAGATATTGGGGGAGGGATTTGTCAGGTTTCGTCTACCTTATTTAATGCGGTTGACCAGGCAGGTGTAAAAATATTAGAAAGGTATCATCATTCAAAGCGGGTCCCTTATGTGCCTCAGGGTAGAGATGCTACTGTTAGTTGGTATGGCCCTGACTTCACTTTTAGAAACGCTTATAACCAGCCACTGCTCATCCGTGCAAAAGTAATTGGTGGGCAAGTTATCATTTCGATTTATTCTTCAGATTTTATTAATGTGGAAAAAAGGAAGGTGCCTAGCGCTTCACAAGAATTATCTACAGAGAAAGATGTCGATAAATTTATTCAAGAATAGTGATCTTAAAATGAAAATACACCTCCTAATTCATGAGGTGTATTCATTATTGATGGTATTCTAAAAATTCAATTCTATTTCCAAATGGATCTGAGACGAAAAAGCGATTTCTACCGTTAATCGGTGTATCTTCTTTTATCCTGATACCTTTCTCCATTAGGTTATGTCTAAGTGCTTCTAAATCTGTAACAAGTAATCCTGGATGTGCTTTTGTTGCTGGCACAAAATCATTTTGTACCCCTACATGAATTTCTTGTGGTCCATATTGGAACCAGCAACCACCCCTCCCTTGAAGATTTTCAGGTTTTGGTATTTCTTTCAGACCAATTATTTCACCAAAGAACCTTCTAGCTTCCTCTTCGCAGCCTTTTGGAGCAGCAAACTGAATATGGTCAATACCTTTGAAAATGATGCTCATTATGTATCCTCTCCCCCTTGGTTCTTACTCGTTCATTTTACCATAAAATTCAATTTAATAAGAAAATAGAAAACACCTGCACAAACAGGTGTTTTCCCAGTCATTATTATTGAAGTTGCTTGATTCCATCCATCACGGTGGATAATAACAGATCCAGATCTTCCTCTTCTATGTTTAATGGTGGTGATAAGGTAAGCACATTATTGTAACCAGCGACTGTTGCCCCATTTTTCCCAATGATTACCCCTTTTTGCTTACAGTATCCAATCACCTCATTGACCTTCGATACGTCTAATGGTTCTTTTGTTTCCTTATCACTTACCATTTCAATTCCAATTAACAGACCCTTTCCTCGGACATTTCCAACATATTGATGATCTTGTAAATGATTTTTCAACGTGTTCAATGCCTTTTCACCAAGATCAGCGGATCGTTCAAAAAGTTTCTCACTCTCCATGATTTCAATGTTTTTCAAAGCAAGGGCACATGCTGCAGGGTTTCCACCGAAAGTATTAATATGGCGGAAGTAATCATATTCCTCAGATCCTTTAAACTCTTCATATACCTCACGCTTCACGGCTGTTGCTGATAGTGGAAGATACGCACTCGTAATCCCCTTTGCCATCGTGATGATATCCGGCTTCACATCATAATTCATGAAACCAAATGGCTTGCCTGTACGTCCAAAGCCACAAATCACTTCATCGACAATCATAAGTGCTCCATGCTTCTCACAAACTTCTTTCGCCGCTTTCATATAATCATCTTGTGGAACGAGTATTCCACCTCCTGTGATGATCGGTTCCATGATCAACGCAGCCACTGTTTCACTTAATTCCCAGGTCATGGCTTGATCAATTGCTCTTACTCCAGGAAGATCATGTGGGCTATTCCCGGATGCTTCATCGCGATAGCTATCAGGTGGAGCGATATGGATAAATCCAGGCGCTAACGGCTCATACTTATATTTACGCTGAGCCTGACCTGTTGCAGCTAGGGCCCCCATGGAATTACCGTGATATCCTCTATATCTGGAGAAAATTTTATACCGTCCATGTTCCCCTTTTTGCTGGTGATACTGCCTGGCAATCTTAAAGGCGGTTTCATTGGCTTCTGACCCACTATTGGAAAAGAAAATGACATAGTCATCCCCAAGTAATTGATTTAATTTCTCTGCAAGCTCAATAGCCGGCTGATGACTTTGTGTTAGTGGAAAATAAGCCATTTTTTTAAGCTGCTCATAGGCTGCCTCTGCTAATTCCTGTCTACCATATCCTACGTTCACACACCATAGCCCTGCCATGCCATCCAGAAATTTTTGACCATCCTTATCTGTAATCCAGGACCCAGCAGACTCTGTAACGACCATTGTTCCATCGGGATTGTATGGTTTCATTGAATGCCAAATGAGCTTTTCATCATTCCTTAACCATACATCTTGAGATTGCCCTGCTTTCACCATGAAAGTTCCCCCTAACTCTGATTAAAAATCAAATCGAGAAGTGATCATTTTTTTCTTAGTATAGAAATTTACTCCGTCTTTACCGTTTACATGCATATCCCCATAGAAAGAATCCTTCCACCCTGAAAATGGGAAGAACGCCATTGTCGCAGGAACACCAACGTTAATACCCAGCATTCCAGCGTCTGCTTCTTCTCTGAACTGTCTGACAGCCTTTGCATCTTTCGTGTAAATCGTAGCACCATTTCCGTATCTTGATTGACGAATATAATCAAGTCCTTCATCCAAATCCTTGGCTCTCAGCAAACTGAGGATAGGCGCAAACATTTCTTCTTTTGCAATGGTCATATCCGGTGAAACATGGTCAAAGATGGTTGCACCCAAGAAGTTTCCTTCCTTGAAGTCATCCATTTCTTTACGCCCATCTCGAATGAGGGATGCACCTTCCTGCAGTCCTTTGTCAATATAACCCAGTGTCTTCTCTCGATGTTCTTTTCGAATGACGGGAGTGAGAAGCACTTCTTCGTCCATTCCGTTACCAATACATAATTCATCTGCTTTTTTACTTAAAGCCTTTACAAACGGTTCATTATCCCCTACAACCACTACGGCACTGCACGCCATACATCGCTGGCCGGCACTGCCAAATGCTGAACTGATAATATGCTCAGCCGCTTTATTCATATCTGCATCAGGCATGACAACATGATGATTCTTCGCCCCGGATAAGGCCTGCACCCTTTTCCCATGAGAGGCAGCCTGTTGGTACACATATTTAGCCACCGGCTGAGACCCGACGAAGGATATGGCTCCAATATCTTTATGCTCGATCAACCCATTTACGACATCATGGGCACCATGCACGACATTTAATACACCACGGGGCATTCCTGCATCTGTTAATAACTCTGCAAGCCTATTGGCTAAAATCGGGGTTCTTTCAGATGGCTTCAACACGAAAGTATTTCCACACGCAATTGCAAGCGGGAACATCCACAGGGGTACCATCATAGGAAAGTTAAAAGGAGTGATCCCCCCCACTACACCAAGTGGATAACGGAACATTTCTGAATCTATATCCTCTGCAATACCACTCAGCGTTTCACCCATCATTAAAGTCGGTGCACCACAAGCGAATTCCACACACTCAAGCCCCCGCTGCACTTCGCCATACGCCTCTTTAAATGATTTACCATTTTCCTGTACAATGAGTTTGGCCAACTCCTCATGATTATCAGAAAGTAAAGAATGGTATTTATATAGAATGCGGGCACGTTTTGGAACCGGCGTCTTCTTCCAGGTTTGTGACGCTTGTTTAGCAGCTTTCACAGCCATAGCGACGTCTTCTTTGGTAGAAATTGGAACTCTTGCGATCTCTTCATTTGTAGCAGGATTCACTACTTGTAACGTTTGTGAGCTTAGAGAATCCACCCATTCACCTCCAATGTAATTCTTTAATTCAGCAACGTCCTTTTTAATTATCGTCATATTCAGTTCCTCCTTATTTTTTCAGCAGACTTTTCTAGGTGGTGTAGAACCTGTGGTATAGTTTATAGTTTAATTATGAAAGAAATTGTTAGCGGATTCATTAGACAATGTGTAAAAGAACCAGACTTGTCAGTTTGACATTTTACAATTAATTAATTTTCGACTTTTTCAAAGAGCCATGTGGTTGCAAATAATCATGGGCAGCAAGAAGAAACTCGATAGCCACACGTTTATCTGAGGTCATGAAATCATCTCCAAGCAAATCTTCAATTTTTTTTAGGCGATGGTAGAGTGTTTGTCTTACAATGAATAGTTGTTTCGATGTTTCCTGCTTTGATCCCTGACATTCAAGGAAAACTTTCAACGTTTTCAATAGACTGCCATCATGTTTACGATCATATTCCAGGAGAGGTGTAAGGTACTCTTCGATCATTTCCCACAGATTTACATTTTTGTTAACGATTGAAATCAGCCTGTATAAATGCAAATCATCAAAGAAAAAATACGTTTTTGAAGCATCCACCTTTGACTGAAACATCAGACTATCTTTAGCTGTTTCATAGCTCTTGTGAATTTCCATCATCTCCATTTGGTATTTGCCAGTTGCAAATACTGTTTGTGAAGAATCTTTAAAAAAATCAGACTGAAGAATCTTTTCGTAGGCAGAGGTGACTCTCGATTTCCAACCCCCTATCCTCCTTGTGTCCAGAAGAATGAAAATGAGATCATTCCCTACTCTTTCGGGTAACACACGAAAACCCTGTTGTTCAAAAATGCTTCTGGTGACAAGGTTAAAATAGGTTAAATTAATCGGCTCTTGTTCATTCAGCCTATTCGTCTGGCAAATACAGACGACTCCACCATTTACCTGTACTTTTAAGTCGGCTAAAAATGCGGAGAGTCTCTCATAGGACTGTTCTCCTTTTAACCAACAGGTAATCCATTTGGAGTCTTCTAACCGTTTTTGCTCGTTAAAATACAATTCTCTCATTAAATACTGGGCTAACGCCGTTGAAGTTCTGTCCAATATGAGAAGCTCATATTCACTAAATGGATGATCGCTTCTGTATATACATAACTCTGCGTACTCCTGGTCAAATAGAATAACTTTAGTGGAGGCAAAATGGTGATTACGGGAATCTTTATGACTGTGATAACATTTTCGTATTCTCTCTTCCTCAGGTGAGCACATGAGTGGATAGATTTCCACCTCTTGTTCTTTCAACTGAAATAGTACAGGTACAGTAAGCTCCTTATGTAAAACGTGAAGGATCTCTCTGAAGTGATTAACGCCGAGCAGCCTTCTGTTTAACTCCTGTGCATATGAATCCAGTTTTTTTATCATGTCGTATTGCTGATTGATTAGTACAGAGTGAATATCTTGAGTTATACTAACGAACGGAACTTCCCTTTGAAACACAATAATAGGAAAATCAAATGTATCTGCACACTTTAATACAGAAATCGGAATCGTGGAAATATTTGTATCAAGTTCAATGCAAATGGCTGCTGCCTCACTCTCGATTAACTGTTGAATGAGTGAAAGAAAGGTCTCTTCCTCTTGTAAAGCGATTCCTGTAGAAAGAATCAGTTCATTTCCGTTAAGAAGATTTTTTATCGATGTTACTTCGACTACATGAACCCACTTCACCTGACGGCTGAGACCATTGTGCCCAGCAATCACTTTAGCATGTTCAAAGTATTTTCTTACTAGAATATCTTCTACTGAGAAATAGTAATTACTTTTCATTTTTCTCTCCTTATGTTCTGCCTTAGGAAAATGGAGAAAAAGGATTGGCTGAACCAATCCTTCATTTTGCTTCTATTCTTCTATATAGGGGATTGCAAACTGGATCTCTTCACTCCACCATTTCGTTATTTCTTCATCTGATAGATGTTGTGAAGATAAGACGGCTAACACCCAATCGATTAACTCATCAGACGTTTGCATATTTCCAGGAAAAAGTGTCAGTTCCTTTCCCTTACGCGGTCCCATAACGTCACTCATCCACCTCTCCCCCTTCAACTATCAGTTTTGAAGTAATAGATTTGAAAAATACTTTCGTGCATTTGCCGTTTTCACATGAAGAGTGGCACTTCTTTTATTTTCCGTGTGCTTAAAAAGAACAAATGCACCACTTAGGTTCTCTGTTATTTTCTCAATTTTAAAGCCTTTTTGAATGAGAAAGTCAATCTTATCCCGTTCACTTAAAAACTCTTGATAATCAGACATGACGACACCCTTTCTATCGTATCTTCAGATAAGAACTACCTTGCTTCAGGATTCAATAAATACCATTTCATTTAAGAAAAACTTGTGCCTGTTGGGGATTCTTCTGAGACAATGACTTCTTCTTCGACTTGAATTTCCCAATCGCGACCGACAGACAATCCGAGATACTTCTCATCACTCGGATCCATTAGTTCTGCCTGCTCGTATTTCTTAAACCACCAGAATTTAGCTAATACATAATAGCAAAGGGCTCCAACCCCGAAGCCGACTAAAAATGAGAAGTTTGGAACGTAATAGGAGGCAACTCCTCCAATAATCCATGAGATGAACCCTGCAAGATTCACTCCATTCATATACTTAAATTGTCCTTTGTCTTCATATAATGCAGGTACATTGACTCTTCGCTTCCTGATAAAATAATAGTCTGAAATCAAAATCCCTACGATGGCTGACAAAATGCCTCCTACGAATAGTAGAACTGGAATGATCACACCAAAAAGGTTCCATGGTTGTACGATCGTACCCACAATACCAGCAGTGATGACCCCTGCCCAGAACGGGAATTTTGGTCCCCCGACATTAGAGAATATTGTTGCAGCCGGAACGATATTCGCAGCAATATTCGTTGACCATTGAGCCAGGACGATCATCAGAAGTAGGACTCCTAAAACGAATCCGCTCGCTGCTTCTTGAAGGGCTACAACGGGATCATAATTTAAAACGGCAATATACGAAATCCCACCAATTAACACCATAAAAGATTGAGTAATAGGGAGTGCAACAAGGTTACCAATTAACGAGCTTTTGTTTCTCTTAAACCAATTCCGCTCATTTTTTGGAGCTTTCATGAATCTGGAAATGGACGGAATATCAGCAGATAGTGTGGCCCAAAATCCCATATTACTAAAGATGACTACCAGAAAAGCCGTAAACGTGGCAGCACCTGTTACCGGACTTTCAACCCAGCTCCAAATGTCTCTTCCTTGAGAAGCGGCTGATTCAGATAAGGATGAATACATCCATACAGAAATAAGAATGATGACCGGTGCGGCAAGGTCTGCAAATCTTTCCACCGCTTTAATCCCAAGAGCTGTATTCACTAATTGAAGGACCGCAAAAATCACGAAACAAACAAACCAATTATCAAAACCAAATAAAATATTTAAAATACCATTCATCGCTGTTGCACCAAAGTAAGTGTTTATTCCAAACCACATTGATGCAGCCAGACCACGAACTACAGAGGGAATATGGGTTCCCAACGTTCCAAAAGGTGCTCTCATATAAACTGGAAATGATACCCCATGCTCAATCCCGATATCCCCGGTTAATGTAATAAATAGACCGATCGCAAGAGACCCAATAATGGTGGCCAGCACAACAAGAGGTAAAGGTAAGGATACGACCCCGGCTCCCCCAATGGCGAAGGTTGCAAGAACCACAACCATTCCAACCCACATAAATGAATAGCCGAGCTTGGTGATTTTTCTTTCGCTCTCTTTAATCGGTAATAAATCCGGAGACTTTAAATAACTTTTCTTCATCTTGAACACCCCTCATTTGTTTGCTTCGAATGGCAAAACCAAATCTTTGACAAGAGAGGCCAGAGGAAGGCAGTCTCCCCTCCTCTTAGCAGGAGTTGTTCTACAGTTAAGATGCATTTGTTTTCCAAAATTTTTAAGACTTTGAGGATTGAAGTGCTTCGCTCTCTTCACTTGAAAGAAGCTTACCGTATTTCGCTCTCTTAATATATTTTCCGGTTCCCAGCTTACCGACGAACTGTTTGTCTTTAATTACATATTCACCTCTGGACAATACAGAAACAGGTTCACCTTTTATCATCATGCCTTCAAACGGGTTATAGTCTGCTGCCATATGATGAGTTTCAGCAGAGATCACTCTCTCAGCATTGGGATCGAAAATGACCACATCTGCATCAGAACCTACAGCAATGGTTCCCTTCTGAGGATAAAGACCAAACAGCTTTGCACTACGCGTAGACATGATATCAACAAACTGATTTAAGCTTATCCGCCCTTTTTCAACTCCTTCTGAGAATAATATGGATACACGGTCCTCAACAATCGGTCCGCCATTCGGGATTTTAGTGAAATCATCTTTCCCAAGATCTTTCTGCCCTTGGAAATCAAATGAGCATTGGTCTGACCCTAATGTTTGCAGTTGACCACTTTTCAAGGCATTCCAGAGAACATCTTGATGCCACTTCTCACGAAGCGGCGGCGACCAAACGTATTTAGCTCCTTCAAAGTTCGGACGCTCTAAATAGGTTTGATCAAGCACAAGATACTGAGGACATGTTTCTCCCCAAACATTCAATCCTTTACTTCTTGCTGCTGAGATCTGTTCAACGGCATCAGAGCAGGAAACATGCACAACATATAATTGGGAATCTGCCAATCCGGTTAGTTTAGCTGCGCGGCCAGTCGCTTCACCCTCCAGTTCAGGAGGTCTCGTCAGCGCGTGATAAATTGGTTCTGTTTTCCCGTCCTCTAAAGCCTTTTCGGTTAAATACTCAATAACGTCGCCATTCTCGGCATGTACCATTACGAGTGCTCCTAATTCCTTCGCGGCTATTAAGGTTCTAAATAGCGTTTCATCGTCTGCTTGGAATACATTTTTATATGCCATAAAGACTTTGAATGATGTAATCCCCTCTTTATCCATCACCTCAGGAAGCTGTGATAGAACATCTTGATTGATTTCCCCGATCATTAAATGGAAACTATAATCGATGACTGCTTTATCCTTAGACTTCGCATGCCATGTATCAATTGCATTTTGAAGTGGTTCTCCCTTATTGGTCAAACAGAAATCAATGAGTGTCGTCGTTCCTCCAAACGCTGCTGCAATCGTTCCACTCTCGAAATCATCCTTTGATACCGTCCCACCGAAGGGCATTTCCAGATGAGTATGGGGATCGATCCCACCAGGAAAAATGTACTTTCCTTTCGCGTCAATTATTTCTGCATCGGTAGTATCAAACCCTTTACCTATAGCTGCGATCTTCCCATTTTGTATAAGCACATCCGCCTTATATGTGTCTGTTGCCGTAACAATGGTTCCATTTTGAATAATTTTATTCATTTTCGTACCTCCTGAATTATTTCGCCGCGTTTACTTTAGCTCCGGATAGGTTCCCTACTACCGCTTGACGTTCATTCCATGTCATTGGCATATGCCCACTTGGAACCTCTATCATGTCAATAGCCCCATCAACCGGACATACAATCGAACATAGATTACACCCGACACAATCTTCTTCCCGCACTTTTAAATAGCTGTTTCCTTTAGGGTCCTTCAGCATGTCAATGCATTGATGAGACGTATCTTCACAGGCAATATGACATTTATTACAGTTAATACAAACATCCGTGTTGATTTTTGCCACAACACTATAATTAAGATCAAGATTTCCCCAATCAGAAAATCTTGGCACTGATTTCCCCACGATATCCTGGACTGAAGAGATCCCTTTTTCATCCAAATAATTATTTAAGCCATCAAGCATATCTTCGACAATTCTAAAACCGTGATGCATAGCAGCAGTGCAGACCTGAACCCCCGATGCTCCCATGAGCATAAATTCGACGGCATCCTGCCAATTGGATACTCCACCCATTCCTGAAATCGGAACGTTGATACGTGGATTTCTGGCGCATTCGGCAACCATGTTCAATGAAATAGGCTTCACTGCAGGTCCGCAATAACCTCCATGAGCACCTTTACCGGCTACATGTGGAACGGTATTCCAAGAATCCAGATCAACCCCTGCTAAACTGTTGATTGTATTGATCATACTTACTGCATCCGCTCCACCCCGGACAGCCGCTTCAGCTGTGACAGTAATGTCTGTAATGTTTGGTGTCAATTTCACAATTACAGGTGTCCTGGCCACCTCTTTCGCCCAAAAGGTTTGTTTCTCGACGAGTTCTGGTACCTGACCGGACGCAGATCCCATTCCTCGTTCAGCCATCCCGTGTGGACATCCGAAATTCAGCTCTAATCCATCAACACCGACATCTTCAACCTTCTTTACAATTTCATGCCATTTTTCTTGTTTAGGCTCTACCATTAATGACGCAATGATTGCATGATTCGGAAACCGCTTTTTTGTTTCATAGATTTCCTTCAAATTCACTTCTAATGGTCGATCGGTAATGAGTTCGATATTGTTGAATCCTGCTACTTTTTGACCATTAAAGCTTACAGCTGCGAACCTTGAAGATACATTTATAATAGGCTCCCCTAATGTTTTCCATACTGCACCACCCCAACCGGCCTCGAATGCTCTTTGAACCTGGTAACCTGAATTCGTTGGTGGCGCGGACGCTAACCAAAATGGATTAGGTGATTTTATTCCTGCTAAATCAATGTTTAAATTTGCCATGAGTTCCCCCCCTAGGACAATCTTAATTCACGTGTACTTTCGCCGATTGTGCATGTAAATGAAAGGCAGCAAGTTTCCCTTGCTCTGCAGCCGTAACGACCATTGCTTCTCCTACTCCCTTACCAAAAACAACGTCTCCACAGGCGAAAATCTTTGGATTAGAGGTTTGGAAGGTGTCTCGATTAACCTGTACAACACCGTCTGAATGCTCCAGGTCGAATTGTTCAATAAGTGATAGATGACGAATTTGACCAATCGCCTTAATGACTGCGTCAACAGGAAGTACAAACTGTGAGCCTTTGACAGGAATCGGACGTCTTCTTCCATCCTCACCAGGCTCTCCTAACTCCATCTTGATGCATTCGATTCCCGTTACTTCTCCCGCATCATTTCCTATAATTCGCTGAGGAGCCGTTAGCCAGCGGAATTCTACGCCATCCTGTTTTGCAAATTCGTATTCAAAATCATAAGCCGTCATTTCTTCTTGTGTACGTCGGTAAAGGATTTTTACATTGTCTGCTCCTAAGCGGACAGAACAGGTGGCTCCATCGATAGCTGTATTTCCCGCCCCAATCACCACCACTTTTTTGCCTACATAGTCTTGCGTCAGCTTGCCACTTTTCGTTGCCTTAACAAATTCAATGGCATCATGAACACCTTTTAAGTCTTCTCCTTCAATTTTCAAATCTGGAACATGGGACATTCCTGCTGCCAGGATGACAAAATCATGGCTCTCTACGATTTCATCTGTAGATATATCTTGACCAACTTTTACATTGGTTCGAATATCGACATTCAATTTCTTTACCTGCTCCACTTCCCAGTAAGATATGCTCTGAGGAAGTCGGAAAGATACGATTCCATAAGTATTTAAGCCCCCCGCTTCCTTTTCCGCTTCATAGATGGTTACTTCATATCCGAAGCGTGCAAGTTCCCTTGCAGCCGATAGGCCGGCTGGTCCCCCTCCGATAATCCCTACTTTAATCCCATTTGGTTCCCCTGCTTCAAATAGCACAGTGTCGTTATGTCTTGCCCAATCTGTTGCATATCGTTGCAGATCTCCAATCATGATTGGCTTAGTAGAATGATTCAGTACACAAGCCCCTTCACACAGCTCTTCTGTCGGGCAGACACGTGAGCAGCTCGCACCCACAGGATTTGCAGACATGATCGTTTTTGCCGATCCTTTCAAGTTCCCGGATGCAATCTTTTTAATAAATGAAGGTATATCAATGCTTGTGGGACAAGCTTGTATGCACGGAGCATCATAACAATACAAGCAGCGATTCGCTTCCTCCACTGCTTCCCTATTGGTCAATCCCTCATGGGCTTCGAGAAAATTATTCTCAAGATTGAGTAAAGATAGTGTGTTAGACAAACTGACTTCCCCCTATCATTTCCAATTAATTTCCATAACCTGTTAAACACACCATGGCTGACAATGATGGTTCACAGTCAGCCTCCTTTTATTAAGGAAGTAAAGCCGTCATATCGTTATAAGTTTCAGGCCTGCGATCTCGGTAGAACTGCCATGTATCCCGGACTTCACGTAGTAGCTTCTTATTCATTTCACCGATAATGACCTCATCACTGTCTCTGCTTCCAATGGAAACAAAGCTGCCTCTCGGATCGACTAAATAGGACTGTCCGTAAAATTCCCCCATGTTCCAAGGACCCTCATAACCAACACGATTAATAGCTCCTAAGTAGTAGCCGTTTGCCACCGCATGGGCAGGCTGCTCAAGCTTCCATAAGTATTCTGATAAACCAGCCACGGTTGCAGATGGATTGAACACAATTTCTGCCCCTTTTAATCCTAATAAGCGGGCACCTTCCGGGAAGTGACGGTCATAACAAATATAAACTCCTACTTTTGCATAAGCAGTATCGAACACCGGGTACCCAAGGTTTCCTGGTTTAAAGTAATATTTCTCCCAGAATCCGTAACCTTCCTCTCCAACTCCCACATGTGGAATATGCTGTTTTCGATATTTTCCAAGATAGGATCCATCTGCATCGATGACCGCTGCCGTATTATAGTAAGTAGCTATTCCTTCTCTCTCATAGATTGGTAGAACGATGACGACACTCAGCTCTTTGGCTAACGCCTGAAACTGTTTTGTTGTTGGACCATTTGGTATTTCTTCAGCAGAGTCATACCACTTGGGATTTTGTTCGGAGCAAAAGTAAGGGCCATAGAAAATTTCCTGTAAACAAATGATTTGTGCTCCCTTTTTTGCTGCGTCTCGCACCAGTTCCACATGTTTTTTGATCGATTGCTCTTTATGGACGTCTACCCCTTCACTTCCATCTACATCATGAGAAGCTTGAATAAGTCCAATTTTCACCAAGTCTGACATTTCATTACCCCCTACACAAATAGATTTCATAAAATAGTAAGCGCCTTCATTGTTTTTTGCTCCATTGGTCCACACTTACTAGATTTCACTCACTGAAATAAAAATCTGAATTTTAAGTATTTTCACTTTATTTTAACTCGTACATTTACAGAATGCACTATACACTCTGTAACACTAACTATGTTCCTGATTTGTCATTATGTATATTCAATAAAATGAATGGTTTCTCTTAAGGTAGCATACTTTCATTACGAATTTTGTAGAATAATTTGTTTTAATCTTTGAAAAATTCAGTTTTCAATCGACAAAAAACAGGCTGCCTTTTGATTCATTCTTATCCCTAAAAGTCTGGGAAGAACATTTGAACTTTCCTAACAAAAAACAGCCTTCTCTACTGAAAAGGCTGTTTTTGTCGTTAGTCATTATGAACTTACTGACTTCATCTCTAGTAATTGTTTTCGGTTAGGTCTGTATTTTACTACTTGCCTCACAAACCAAATCAAGACAGCCAACCAAATGACGGAACCAATCATCATGGCTGTTGAATAGGGTAGACCAAAACCTTCTGGAGCGTAAAAAATATACGAACTCACAACTCCTGTCATAAACAATGCAGGAATGCTGCAAATCCAGTGGAACCTTGCTTGCTGTAATAAATAAATGGCAGCAGTCCACAACATAACGGTTGCTACTACCTGGTTGGACCATCCAACATATCTCCACAGGAAGGTATAGTCAATTTGAGTAAGTAAAAACGTAGGGACTGCCACAGGAATGACTAACAAGACTGGCAGCCATTTCCCTTCAACATCTTTCTTACGTAGATCTTTCAGTAAATCAGCAAGCATCATTCTTGATGATCTTAACGCAGTATCCCCTGTTGTGACTGGAAGGATGATTACACCCAGGACGGCTAGTACTCCACCTAAAGTGCCTAACGTCGTTTTGCTGATTTCATTTACCACTCCTGCAGGTCCGCCAGCGGCC
Source organism: Rossellomorea sp. GQ25 (assembly GCF_059758515.1). Lineage (NCBI taxonomy): Bacteria > Bacillati > Bacillota > Bacilli > Caryophanales > Bacillaceae > Rossellomorea > Rossellomorea sp. GQ25. The sequence goes on from NZ_JCAXEQ010000001.1 coordinate 919,217, forward strand.
AAGGATTCTTGAAGCCCCGCTGTTCCATTAAAGAATGCCATACCTGCTGCAGCCCAGATCAATGCGATGATTCCTTCAGCCACCATCGCTCCATAGAATACTTTTCGACCTTCACTTTCTTTTTTTAAGGTTCTGGCTAAGATAGGACTTTGAGTAGAATGGAATCCAGAGATTGCCCCACACGAAACAGTAACCATTAGCAAAGGCCACAAAGGTAAACCATTTGGATGTAAGTTTTCAATTGTTAGATTTGGGACTGGATGTTCAAAGAAAAACAACCCAATTCCAATTGCCACTGCCATAAAGATAAGGATGGCTCCAAAGAACGGATAGACCTTTCCAATAATCTTATTAATCGGTAAGACAGTCGCAATGAGAAAGTATGTAAAAATAATGACAAGAGACGTCATAAAATTAAGCGGTGTAACCTCTGTCATTAGTTGTGCAGGGCCTGATGTAAAAGCAGCGGCTACGAGAATCATCAGCACGATTGATAAAATGTTCATAACGGATTGTACAGGTTTTCCTAAATATTTTCCTACGATAGAAGGAAACTGAGCTCCATTATGCCTAAGAGATAACATTCCTGAAAAGTAATCATGAACCGCTCCAGCAAATAGGGTTCCAATCACAATCCATAGGAATGCTACAGGTCCATATAAAGCACCTAAAATTGCCCCGAAGATCGGACCTAACCCCGCAATGTTTAACAATTGAACCAGGCTTGCTTTCCACCAGCTCATGGGCATATAGTCTAAGCCGTCCTTCTTTGAGTATGCAGGAGTCACATTGGTATCATCAATACCGAAAATCTTCTCTACCACCTTTGAATAAATGAAATAACCTACTACTAGAATACAGATGGATGCAAGAAATGTTAGCATCACGATGTCCTCCCTTCAGTAAATGAAATTAACGTTTATTTTAATATGAGAAACGACAAAAAACAACAGAATTTTCTAAAAGTATTATTTATTCCGAATAAATAAGCGATTTTATTTCGCACCAAAGATTGTTAAATCAATGATGTAAGGGATTACATTATTTGAAAAAAGTTTTATAACATAATACATATCCAGTGAATCATTTGCTTAAATAAAATACACCCCTTAAAAGAGGTGCAAGTTACATGTTGGAAGCTACTGTACTTTTCCTTTTGCAAATTCTTCATGAGCTTTTATAAATTCCTTATTACCCCTTTCCTTTGCAATTTCCAATGGAGTACGGTCATTTCCTGAATGTATCTCTTGTCCATCTCCGTGAGCCAGTAACAGGGACACAATTTCTTCACTTCCGTCGAAAGCAGCAATATGTAACGGTGTGTGCCCCGATGAATCGGGCTGATTTACATTCGCTCCTTGTTTTAGCAAAAACTCCAACAGTTCTTTAGAGGCTTTCCCGGCTATTCCAGCATGTAAAGCCGTATTAGAAGGAATGTAGGAAACTTTCGAATTTGAAATGGAATTGATATCTGCACCAAAATTCAGCAGAAGCTCGACGATCTCCATATGACCATAATGTGCAGCCACCCCTAATGCTATTAAGCCTTGTTCATTATCTGCGTTACAAAGATTTGTGTCATTTCTCAATGACTGTTCTACTGTCTTTGTGTCACCTTTTTCAATTGCTTCAAAAAATTCTTGAATGGTAATTGATGTCATCACACTCACCTCATTTTCACATAATTACAAATATTCTACCAATTATAATCAAAAAAAGATAGAGATGACTCCTAAAATAGGGAGTCATCCCTATAAAAAATTACTGGTCCAGTTTTAATTTGGCTAAAGCATCAGCTAATGCAGTGTTGACCGGCTCACCCTTCTGCTGTGTTTTCAAATACTTATTTACATCCCTTTTGGTTGCTTTGCTATTCTTTTCTTTTTTTCTGCGATCGTTAAAGGTTGAAAGTTTCTCTCTATGTCCACACACACATGTGAACATCTGCCCTTCCCCTTCTCCTCTTAGATCTAAGCGTTTATGGCAATTAGGGCATCGCGCATTGGTTTTTTTGCTAATATTTTTCCGGTGACCGCACTCGCGATCTTGACAGACCAATTTCTTCCCATGCTTATTTTTTATTTCCAGCATCAGATTTCCACAGTCAGGACATTTCGTACCGGTTATATTATCATGAGAGTATTTCTTAGTAGAGTTCTTAATTTCATTAACCGACTTATTGGTATAGTCTTTAATTTCTTTTAAGAATTCTTGTTTATTAAGAGATCCATTTGCGATTTTTTCAAGCTTTTGCTCCCACTCTGCTGTAAGTGTCGGGGATTGTAATTCAAGAGGTGCCAATTCCAATAATTGCTTTCCTTTAGACGTAATAAGAATTTCTTTTCCTTTCGGTTCAATCACTCCTGAGTTAAAAAGCTTTTCAATAATATCTGCCCTTGTCGCAACTGTACCCAGTCCCCCGGCTTCATGTATGGTGTCGAGAAGCTCTTTGTTGCTTTCCTTCATAAACTTTTTTGGGTTTTCCATAGCGGATAGAAGTGTTCCTTCATTGAAACGGCCGGGAGGATTCGTTTGTCCTTCGGTTTCTTTTATTGCCAGAACAGAAAACATATCCCCTACTTCCATTTTTGATAGCAATTGATCTTTTTCTGAATCAAAATCATATATTTCTTTCCAACCGATTTCTACAATCCGCTTTCCTTTCGTCTGAAAGGTTTCACTACCAATCGAGGCTTCTATAGTCGTTTGTTCATACAGATATGGAGGGTAGAATACGGCTAAGAAGCGTTTCACGATTAAATCATAGACCTTTCTTTCACGATCCTGTAACCGTTGGAGGAAAGGTGTCTCCTCCGTAGGTATAATGGCATGGTGATCCGTCACCTTTTGGTCATCAACGTATGCTTTTGAAAGTTGTTTTGAGCTCTGCAACGCTAAATGAGCCATTTTGCGATAAGGTTGTACGCTCACTGCTTTCAATCGGTCCTTCAACGTAGCGACCATATCGCTGGATAAATGTTTACTATCTGTTCTTGGATAGGTTACTAATTTATGTTGCTCGTACAATTTTTGCATGATGGATAGTGTTTCTTTAGCAGAATAGCCAAAGATCTTATGAGCATCTCTTTGCAATTCTGTTAAATCATATAATGAAGGAGCGTGATTTTTCTTTTGTGATTTTTTTACTGACTGAATAGTGATTTCCTTTTTGTCCTTCAATAATTTCATGACGTGTGTTATTTCTTCTTTAGAAAATGTTTTCGTATCTTTATTTTTACGGTTTGACCAAATAAACGTACCGCGATCCGTTGTGGCCTGTATGCCATAATAGGTTTGTGGTTTAAAGTTCCTGATTTCTTCTTCCCTCTGGGCAATGATGCTTAACGTAGGTGTTTGTACACGTCCACATGATAACTGTGCATTGTGCTTGGTAGTCAAAGCTCTGGTTGCATTCATTCCCACATACCAATCGGCTTCAGATCTCGCTTGGGCGGCTGCATATAGGTTCTCATATTTTTTGGCATCTTTCAGTTTATTGAATCCGTCTTTAATTGCTTTGTCGGTGACAGATGAAATCCATAATCGTTTCAGCGGTTTATTTACCCGGGCTTTCTCAATGATCCAGCGGGCAACAAGCTCCCCTTCCCGGCCGGCATCAGTGGCAATGACGATTTCTTTGACATCCGGACGGTTCATTTGTGATTTCACTGAGCTAAACTGCTTCCCTGTTTTCTTAATGACCACAAGGTTAAGGGATGGGGGAAGCATAGGCAAATCCTCAAGCTTCCATGCTTTGTAGCGGTCATCATAACTTTCGGGCTCTGCTAATGTGACTAAATGTCCAAGGGCCCAAGTGACGATATAGTCGTTTCCTTCTAAGAATCCATTTCCTTTTTTCGTACACTGAAGTACTCTGGCAATATCTCTACCGACAGAAGGCTTTTCTGCCAGAACTAAAATCTTTTTCATGTAAAAAATCCTTTCAATACTAGGTGTTTTGTTTCTATATCTTTTCTATTTTAACATACAATAAAATGAATAGTGTTTTAGAGTTCACGTCTATAATAGGTTGTACTATACTAAGGGATAGTTGATTCTTCACAAAGGAGCTATCGGACATTGCAGCATGACTTACAAATAGGCTCCTTTCTTCCTAAGGAAGCTTGGGGCATGATCATCATTGTTTTAATCAGTTTATTATCTAAAGGTTTGGGAGCACTTTTTCCTCTGATCGGGAGTTTGTTATTTGCGATTATTATCGGTGTCATTCTTCAAAATATAATCAAACTTCCTTCAACATGGGATCCAAGTATACAATTTACCTTAAACACACTGTTGAAAGTGGCCATCGTATTTCTTGGTGTCGGTTTGAGCCTGTATGATATCCTTCTTATTGGTCAAAAAGCATTATGGGTTATATTTTTGTCGGTTTCCCTCGGTATTACCGTGACGTATCTCGTCGGGAAATGGCTTCGTATCGACAAACGGTTAAGCTTGTTAATTGGAATCGGCACCAGTATTTGCGGGGCTACGGCTATTTCATCTGTGAAGGGAATCATTGGTGCGAAAGAAAATGAAACAGCCTATGCTTTATCGACGATTGTATTTTTCAATTTAATCGCTTTTATTATGTATCCAATCATTGGCCATCTCCTCCACATGTCTGATTTATCGTTCGGCATTTGGGCAGGTACAGCCGTACATGACACATCGTCAGCAGTTGCTGTTGGATATGCTTTTGGGGATGAAGCAGGAGAGGTGGCAACGACAGTGAAGCTTGCCCGTACATTGTTCTTGATTCCTGTGATGTTTTGTTTACCATTTTTTATAAGAAAGAGAAATAAAGGTGAATCTCAATACAGGAAGGCATTCCCCTGGTTTGTTTTCTTATTTTTGGCCGTCTCTATCCTTCATACATTTGGTTTCATTCCTGAAACAATCGAATCTTTCCTTAAGATTTCTTCAAAATTTATGATCATCATGGTAATGGCAGCAGTAGGTCTTCAAGTGAGGATAAAAGACATCACTCAGTTAGGATTTAAACCCCTCCTCACTGGCTTAATTGCTTCTATTACATGTGCGCTCATCAGTTTATTCCTTATTCTATAATCTAAAAAACCAATCACCTTTACAAGTGGTTGGTTTATCCCACGAAAAAAAGAGCATCTAGAGAGATGCCCCCTGTACTGTTTACCATCCCTTATGCGATAAATTCCCTTAAACTCTGAAGAAGAAAAAACTAGGAAGAGGCCGTCTTCCTAGTAAATGCTATTCTTCGTCTCCTTCTAAGAAGTCTGGATCTAACTCTTCAAATTCTTCATCATCTAAGTCGCAATCCCAATCTTCATCGTCACAACCTTCAGGATTTACAAGGACACATACTTTCGTTTCTCCTATAACTTCCACTAGGAATTCACGTTCAACGTGAACAATGATTTTGTTACCGTTTGGTGAAATAACCGCTTCGCAGCAATTCGGCTGTTGCAGTACTCGAGCACATACTTCAATATCATCTAAGCAATCAGGATCACGGTATTTCAACTTAATGCAGTCTGTATACTGTACTCTCTCTGTTACAACGGATGTCTTTGTGTTGTCACTATGGGAGTACCATACGTTGATATCGTATGAACCGTGAATTTCAACCTTCTTGCCTACTTTGTGTGCTTCATACTGATGATTAATGATCCAGCAGCCTAAAATGCTCGATGGATTATGCGGCGGGCTAATCGTATGATGAGACTGTGTGAATTTACGTCCCTTCGCTACGACCGCTTTAGTAATAATCTCTCTATATTCTGCCATTCGAGCGAACCTCCTCATTCATTTTCAATTCATCTTATGCGACTATCTAGGTGTTTGTGCGAGTAAATTTAATTACATAATGGGACTGTTGCGAGATAATGTATTGTATGCGAATACCCATTGAATGTTCCGGAATGCACTACCCGCCACCATAGAAAAGTGGTAAACTAAGATTCAGCAATGTAGTGATAATTTGAAGAGGAGGATGTATTCATGTCAAAAAGCAAGGCAAGACGAAAAAGGGATCATGTTCTTAGAAATACTGGCCGGGATGTGACGAGGCTCCGAAGTACCCTACCAGACTTTTCTTTAATGGAGCGCACAACTAAAACGAAAAAGGAAACATTAGCAAAAGATCAAACAAAACACAAAAAACGATCTCCGCATGAAAGGGACATTCCTTTAAGCAGAGATCGTTTTTATTTCAATTATCCACCTAATTACACCATTCTTCTATTAAGAACAGCTTCCAGGCGTAGAGTTTTTCACTTGTGATCCGGTTTCACCACGGAGTATGTCTCCCCCGGTGGTTTCAATGATATGATCCGTCACATTATTAGAAATAACTGAAGCAACAATTTGCAGTAAATCATTCACGTCCGTTTGAGACTCTTTAAATTGTTGGACGACTGGAATGGCCTCGATTTCCTTTTCCAGGTTTTCAATCTTTTCTTCAACCATTTTTAACGCTTCTGTCTTACCATAGTGCTGGAAGTTTACCGCTTGTTTTTGTAAGCTCTTAATACTTGCAATCATTTCACGCACTTTTTGATTTTCGTGAATCTGAGCTTCAGCGCGTTTAAAGAAATCAACTTCTTCTGTTTCAGCAATCATCGTTGCAAGCTCTTCTGCCCGCTTCATAATATCGTCTTTTGTGTACTTTGCCATATTAATTCACCTCTACCGGTTCTTGAAATTCTGATCCAATCAGGCCTTTTTCGACCATTTCTCCATCCAGTGACCACGATTTAGCATCTGTGATCTTAACCTTTACAATTTTTCCAATGGCTGTTTTAGGAGCCTTGAAGTTAACAAGCTTGCTGCGTCGGGTATAGCCGGCAAGGATGTCAGGGTTTTTCTTACTCTCTCCATCCACGAGCACCTCGACGATCTGTCCTTTATAGTTCTTCATTGCTTCAGCAGAGTATTCCTTCACAACTGCATTTAATCGTTGAAGCCGCTCTTTTTTGACTTCCATCGGTACATTGTCATTCATTTTCGCCGCAGGAGTACCTTCCCTAGGAGAATAGATGTACGTAAAAGCCGATTCAAATCCAACTTCCCGATATAAAGAAAGTGTTTCTTCGAATTGCTCGTCGGTTTCATTCGGATATCCGACGATGATGTCAGTTGTAAGAGCAACGTCCGGCATCGCCGTTTTAATTTTCCTTACTAATTCCAGAAATTGCTCACGTGTATACTTACGGGCCATGATCTTTAGAACATCTGTCGATCCGGATTGAACCGGTAAATGAATATGCTCAACCAGATTCCCTTTTTTCGCGAGGACTTCAATTAAATGATCATCGAAATCCCTCGGGTGACTCGTCGTAAATCGAATACGTGGAATATCCACTTTTCGAAGGTCATCCATTAAATCTCCTAAGCCATATTCAAGATCCTCGATATCTTTACCGTAGGCATTCACGTTCTGACCAAGAAGAGTGATTTCCTGATACCCCTGGGCGGCAAGGTGTCGTACCTCCTGAATGATTTCTTCAGGACGGCGGCTCCGTTCCTTACCGCGTGTGTATGGAACGATACAGTATGTACAGAACTTGTCACACCCGTACATGATGTTCACCCATGCTTTAATGTTACCGCGGCGTACCTTCGGAAGGTTCTCGATGACGTCCCCTTCTTTAGACCAAACTTCTACGACCATTGCTTTGGACATATAAGCATCGGACAGGATTTTAGGAAGACGATGAATGTTATGGGTTCCAAAAATCATATCAACCTGCTGGTATGTTTTCAGGATTTTATTCACAACAGATTCTTCCTGGGACATACACCCGCATACACCGATTAATAGCTCAGGTTTTTCCCGTTTCAAATGCTTCAGGTGCCCTAATTCTCCAAACACCTTGTTCTCAGCATTTTCACGAATCGCACATGTATTTAAAAGGATAACATCTGCATCATCAGTCGAATTCGTCGCTTCATAGCCTAATGCCATGAAAATCCCTGCCATCACTTCTGTATCATGTTCATTCATTTGACAACCGTACGTACGAATATAGAATTTCTTGCCTTCCCCTAAACCTCTATATTGATCATCAATCGTAAAGTCATTATGATATTTAATTTCTTCCTTCCCACGCTTTTTGGCATCTTTTAACGATGGTGGGATATAGACACTTTCAAAGTATTTACTGTAGTCCTTTTCGGATTTTTGGTCCGATGGAATAACAGACTTCGTTTGTTGTCCATGTTTTCGTTGCTCTTCGTTCATGAAAAATCCCCTTTCTACCTCTATAACCAAACCGCTTATCTTCTATTATAAAATAAACGAAGAAGATATACATTATTGCACATTATAATAGTATAAAGGTTTTTGAGGCTACATACAATAGAGGCGCTTAAGTGTTGAAATTTGTTCGTAACTTCCTGCATACCTAGATAAATGGGCTTTCATCCATGTAACTACCCTTGCAAATGGTGCATAACGTAAAGTAAGACAAATACCCAGGGAGGAGATTCAAATAGCAAAGAATGAAATAAAGACTCCTATGTATCACATAGAAAACCAAGAAAAATTATACCTCCATTCCAAAATAGATGAACTAAACCAAACCATTGAAAGATTACAAGAAAGCTATCTGTATGCAGAGGTTCAGCATTATAAAGAACGTATATCTTCACTACTCATCAATTTAGAGAAACTAAACGAGGAAATTGAAGTTAACCGGGTTTCTGAGGAAGAGCTGATGAAGGATCGAAATGGATTTAAAGAGGGCAAAGAAAAACTGGAGGTGCAAGTTAATGCCCTTCATCATCAACTACACAACAAGGAAGAACTTCTTTATGAAAAGGTGAAAACCATTCATGAATTAGAGCAAAGGCTCCTCCAAATTGAAAATGAGCGCAAAAATCTGTCAGTATCCTTTTCCAAGCTGGAAGAGGAAGTGGTTTCTATTCGTCATAAGCTTCACAATAAGGAAGATGTAATTCAGGAAAAGGTTGAAATGATTAAAGAGTTTGAAAGTACGCTGCTCAAAACTGAAGCGGAGCGGAAAAACCTGTCACTTTCCTTATCCAAGCTGGAAGAAGAAATAAATTCCGTCCGTCTCGCACTTCACCAGAAGGAAAAACTTCTTCAAGATAAGATTGAAACCATTAATGAGCTAGAAAAAATGCTACTCCAAAAGGAGAACGATACCAAAAACCTGTCACTTTCCCTTTCCAAGCTAAAAGAAAGCCAACACAAATCATCTACTGAAAATAGTGCGATCATCAATGAAAATCAAACACTATTACAACTAAACCATTCCTTAAATACAAAGATCCATAGCCAACAAGAACATATTGCTGATTTAAATGCAGCATTGAATCATTCAGAAGAGACGAAGAAAGAGATGTTCCATAGCCTGATTTCTAAAACAGAAGAGTTAGAGAAGCTGATGGCTGAGAGAAAGCATACACTCGATTCATTGCAATTCGCTAAGGATCAATTAATAGAATCAGAAAAACAAAAGATGGATCATATTAAAACATTTATTGGCCAGTACCAAAAGCATTTTGAAGAAAATGAGTGGTGGCTCTCCACACAATTTGCAGATATTGATCAACGGGCGAAGCAACAGGATGAGCGGATTGAAGCCGTTGAGCAGGAGCAAGAGCTTCACTTCATGCAACAGAATGAAGTACTAATGGAAAAGTTTGAAGACGTCGAGCAACGATTTGTAGAGTTTATTGAAGAAGTCGATTCCATTCGTGACCATAATTCCAAAATGACTAACAATCTCTTTGAGCTGAAACGTCTGGTTGAGCACCAAAAGAAAAGTCATACCCATATCATCACCCCCCGTCAAAAACCTCCAGGAGATAAAATTACAGCACAAAGGGATCATCATTCAACAAAAAATGAGAAGAAATAAAAACGTTGCCACTGGAATTCCAGTGGCAACGTTTTGGGTTAATTTGGTTAAAATTAAAATGTAATCTTAATTTTATTGTTTGAGCTAAACTGAAGCTCTTGTTCTTCGAACAACACAAACCCTAAAATGGTTGATGCCTCTTGCTCTTCAAGGTTTTCAATTGTAAATTGCAAGCCTTCCACTGCCATTGTTTCTCCTGGTGAGATGGATGATTCCTGTATGGATTCTATCCAATAATCACCGGTAGAATAAGCCTTTTCCAACCAGTCATTACCGATATACTTCCACCCTTGTGCTCCACTTTGTCCTTGAATGGAAAAAACATCACTCATTTCAGGGGGCAGTATCTGTCCTCCAATCTCGATCTTATCAGGTGGATCCATTCGAAGGCAGATTTTTGGGTTGATTAAATCTATGTTTCCAGTGTTCTTAATAAAGAAATCGGCTTTGATCGTATAGCGCTCTAATTTCCGATTGGGTAATAAATTGTAATCAAAATATATTTCAGCATTTGCCCTTTTTTCCTGGACTTCACGTACTTTTCGATTCGCTTTTCTCATTTTGATTTCTTCGTATGTTTTATCATCCATTTGAATATCGGGATTAAATTTCTTCTTTTCTCTCAATTTTATGTTTTTTTCTCCCACTTGCTCAGTTGTGGTTTGAAAAAGATGTAAAACATTTAAATCAATTAAACTCGGCTTCTGATTACCAAATAGCGTTTTTAGAACACATTGAGTGAGAATATTAGGGGCTTCTTTTAATAAAAACTCCTCTTCCTTACAGAACATAGAACATCTGAGGTGAGGAATGGAATGGTAATCAGGTAACAAGTAATACCCTTTAAATGGCAGTTCATCTTTATAACTAGAGAGATTTTTTTTTATATTAATGGAATTCAGTCTTTCATTATGTCCAACAGAAATTAACTGGTTACCTCCTTTCGATTTACTTAACACGAATTCAACAAATAAATCGCCTTCCATCAGTCTTTCAGTATCATTTTTTGTGGAAACTTCAATTCCATAATTAGTTAGTACCTCTATCACTTTGTCGTTTATTTGACTATTTATATCTTCATCTTTTGTATTCACTGATAGCCACAATCTTTTTCCATAAAGAGAACTCCTCACTTCCACGATTTGTTCTTCTTCGTTCAAGTGAAATTGAAGATTATTCTCTGCACAATAAAATTGGATGGCAGCTAAAAAGTGCGCTGGTATAGATCCCCATTCATGGTCATTGACCTTTAAATTCATATAAATGCTCACCACCCTCCTGATGTTGTCTATGTATCTTATGAAAACTGAGAATAAATTATGATTTAGTTCTTTCTTATGTCACAAACGCCAATATTGATGCGCTTGTGTTTATGGTTCATCCAGCTCCTTTTATCGAGGAAGTCAATCAGAACTTAATGACCCAAAATACTATTATTAAAAGTTTCGCCTTACGTCTAGCGGTACTAAAAAAAGATGCTTTCGTTTTAAGGGTAGGCTGATGTTTGTTTTATACTACAGCCCTCTCCTCTCATTGTTTTTCACATAAACTAGTAAGAGTCAGGTGATCAATCTACACTTCATCATTTTAATGGTGATGATCATGTTACTGTCTGCATTATTTAATAAAATCGATGTTATATGAAAGGAGAATTTTCTATGATTACCCCTCATGGCGGTAAACTCATTGACCAGGTAGTAAAAGAGAAAGAACGTGATGAGCTATTGACTCGAATGTCCTCCCTTCCATCCATCACGCTGGATTCATGGGGGCTTTCCGATTTAGTTCTGATTGCCACAGGTGCCTTTAGCCCCTTACAGGGATTCATGAACCAAAAAGACTATCTGAATGTGCTGAAAGACATGCGATTGGCAAATGGGCTGGTTTGGAGTTTACCTATTACGCTCCCTATTTCTAAACGATTGAAGGATAGTCTTTCAATTGGTGATACCGTTTTTCTTAAAGGAGAGGATGGAGTGGTCTACGGTATGATGGATATACAAGAAATGTATGAATACTGTAAAGAAGCAGAAGCGCTTTTCGTATTTAAAACATTGGACAAACTTCACCCCGGTGTTCAGAAGACCTTTACAAAAGAGGATGTGTATGTAGCTGGACCCGTTAAGCTTCTTCAATACCCTGATGGTTTCAGAAGGGATTTTCAATCACCAAAACAATTGAGGGAACGATATACGGAATTAGGTTGGGACACCATCGTCGCATTCCAGACAAGGAACCCCATACACCGGGCCCATGAATACCTTCAAAAAACAGCCCTGGAAAATGTCGATGGACTATTGATTCACCCTTTAGTAGGAGACACAAAGCAAGACGATATCCCTGCAGAGATTCGAATGAAAAGCTATAAAAAACTACTCGATGAATACTATCCTAAAGATCGGGTCCTATTGTCTACTTTTCCTGCAGCGATGAGATATGCCGGGCCTCGTGAGGCTGTATTCCATAGTTTAGTACGGAAAAATTTCGGCTGTTCACATTTCATTGTGGGAAGAGATCATGCTGGAGTTGGGAATTATTATGGAACATTTGATGCTCAGAAAATCTTCTCAGAATTTACAAAAGAAGAGATAGGAATAGAGATTTTAAAATTTGAACATGCATTTTATTGTATTAAGTGCGCTACGATGGCGACGACAAAAACGTGCCCTCATGACGATGAATTTCACATTCATTTGAGCGGAACCAAAGTACGGAAAATGTTAAAGGATGGGATCATGCCACCAAAGGAATTTTCAAGACCAGAAGTGATTGAAGTACTTATAAATGAAATGAGCCGTGATTCATAGATCAAGGTATACCACAAGGAGACGACATCATGATAGAATTTTATATTGTAATATTTGGAATGATTGTTATGCTCTCATGCCTGGTCTTTGAATTGGAACGGCCCGAAATCGTTCTACCCGCAACTCTTCTCCTATTCGTATTAACAGGTGTGATTACGCCTCAGGAAGCTACAAGGGGCTTTTCTAATGAAGGGATGCTGACCATCGGTTTATTGTTTATAATAGCTGGTAGTATTCAAAACAGCGGAATTGTAGATCGCGTTTTTCAGATGTTGCTGAATCATTCAACTTCAAGAAAACACATACTTGCCAAGATTCTCTTCCCAATCTCTTTCCTATCAGCTTTTCTTAACAATACTCCCATTGTCATTGCATTCACTCCTCTTGTTAAGAAGTGGTGTGAAGATCATCATCTTTCCCCTTCAAAATTCCTGATCCCCCTTTCTTATGCGACGATTCTTGGCGGTACTATTACACTCATTGGAACATCGACGAATCTTGTCGTGCATGGTTTACTTCTTGATCATAACCTTCGGGGCTTCACTTTTTTTGAACTTAGTAAGATCGGGGTTCCAATAACCCTCGTTGGTTTATGTTACCTTGTATTTTTCAGTTCTTACTTGTTGCCAGTCCGTCAAAGCAGCCCCATTACAAACCTAGAGTCCTTGAGGGAGTTTACAGGTGAAATCCTAGTACTTGAAGAATTTCCATATATCCACAAAACTGTTGAACAGGCCAGATTAAGGAGCTTAAAAGGACTATTTCTTGTCAGTATTATTCGTGATGACGAAATTATTACCCCTGTCACAAATACAACCATTCTTAAAGAAAATGATCGTTTAATTTTCATAGGGGACATTACGACCATAACGGAGCTTCAGTTCAGTAAAGGGCTTCAATTACAAAGTAATAACGGTTCATATTTCCCCTTTCATCAATTGGTAGAGGCTGTCGTATCACATCATTCAACCTTATTATATAAAAAGATCAAAGATACGAATTTCAGGAGTAGACACAATGCAGCCGTCATCGCTGTTCATAGGCAAAATCAGCGTTTAAAAGCCAAAATTGGGGATGTTGTTTTAAAGCCTGGAGATATTTTGTTACTCGTTACTGGATCTGATTTTCATAAAAAAGTCCATACAAATGACTTTTATTACGCAACACCAATTGATAATAAAATCAGCACTCACAAACAATCAAAGCAAGGATGGTTCTCTATCGCATTATTGGGAACTATGATCCTATTGGTGACATTAGGCTTTATATCCATGCTGACAGGAATGGCATGTACCGCCTTAGTATTATTTTTATTAAAGATTGTATCTGCACAAGAGGTGAAAAATGCTATCCAATGGAATGTATTGTTACTGGTTTCCTGTTCGTTTGGCATTGGATATGCCTTAATAAATTCAGGTGTTGCCGCTTATATTGCTACTTTATTAATGGAAGCTTCCAGACCTCTGGGAGTATTTGCCATTATCCTGGCAATCTATCTTCTAACCAATCTATTCACTGAAATGATGACTAACAGTGCCGCTGCAGTCATGATGTTTCCTATTATTCTGGAAGTTTCAAGGACAATGGATTTAGATCCGATTGCATTGGCCGTCACGGTGACCATTGCTGCTTCAGCAAGTTTTGCAACTCCAATCGGTTACCAAACAAACCTTATTGTATATGGTCCCGGAGGATATCAGTTTAAGGATTTCCTTAAGGTGGGGATACCCCTGAATATCATTACGATGCTCACAACTGTAGTGCTGATATATTTCTTTTGGCTATGAATATCGGAAACGAAGGAGGTAAAAAGGTGAAGAAAAAGAATATTAAATGGCATGAGGGAAAAGTAGTGAAAGCAAATCGACACAAGTTACACGGGCATAATAGTGCATTGCTTTGGTTTACAGGATTGTCCGGTTCAGGAAAGTCAACCATTTCAGTCGAGGTTGAAAAAGCATTGCATGAAGACGGGATACACACTTACCGACTTGATGGCGATAATATTCGACATGGATTGAATCAGGACTTATCATTTTCAATAGAAGACCGTAAAGAAAACATCAGAAGAGTTGGAGAAGTGTCAAAACTGTTTGTCGATGCAGGAGTATTAACATTAGCTGCATTCATTTCCCCCTTAAAAGAAGATAGAGCATTCGTGAGATCTCTTTTCCAACAACAAGAATTTATTGAGATTTATGTTCATGCAAGCGTTAAGACCTGCATAAAAAGAGATCCAAAAGGGCTTTATGAAAGAGTAGTTAAGGGTGAAATCAAAGGCTTTACGGGAATTGATTCACCTTACGAAATTCCTGAATCGCCTGAACTCATCGTTGACACAGAATGCCAGTCCATTGAAGAATCTGTCGAACAAATCGTCCAGTATTTAAAGAACAATCGATTGATTTAGAAACCTTATTTAAAGGATTCTCTTATAAGGAGTTGAAAACGATTTGGTGAAGGACATAATAGAAATTGCGATACAAGCGGGAAAAAGAATTTTGGAAGTATACGATGATACGTATAACATTCATCAAAAAGCAGATTTATCACCCTTAACTCTTGCAGACCAGTTGTCTCATGAATATATAAAGACTGAACTATGTAAGCTCTCGATAAATATCCCCCTACTCAGTGAAGAAGGCGACACAATCCCCTTTAAAGAGAGAAAGAACTGGTCTTCATTTTGGTTGATTGACCCCCTGGACGGAACGAAGGAATTTATCAAGAAGAATGATGAATTCACCGTCAATATCGCTCTCATCCAAGGGAATCGACCTGTATTGGGAGTAATATACGCCCCTGCCCTTGATATTCTGTATTACGCTGAAAAAAACAAAGGCGCTTTCAAGATATTGCATGCGGGTACTTCCGGGGATAGAAAATCGACATTGATCACTTCCTCATCCTCATTGAGAAAAAAAGTACTCATATCCAGGTCCCATCTATCCAAAGCCACTCAGGACTATGTTGCCCTTTTACAAGTACAGGAAGGGAAACTTGAGTTTTCTTCTATTGGAAGTTCCTTGAAGTTCTGTATGATTGCAGAAGGCAGTGCTCATTATTATCCCCGATTAGCACCTACAATGGAATGGGACACAGCTGCGGGGCAAATAATTGTAGAAGAAGCAAACGGGCAAGTGGTAGAATATGAGACAGGCAATCCTCTTGTCTACAACAAGGAAATTCTCACTAACCCCTCTTTTCTCTGTTCCATATCTTAATATAATTCCGGCTGCTAAAAGAAGCAGCCTTTTTCTGCATTCACGAAAAAACCGTTTTCCCCATACACTACCGTAAACTATATCAGAGCAAAGGAGCGATACTATGGGAAAAGAGCCTCCAAAAGTATCAATCATTTTTCCAGTACGTAATGAAGGTAAGAATGTGAAAATGACTTTGGACTCATTGTTTACGGTTAAGACAAATATTGAGATTGAAGCCATCATAGTGGATGATGGTTCCACAGATAAATGCTGCAATTTTCTGGAAAATTACTTACACCGACACAAAGTGAAGTATGTCCGTGCAAATGCACTAGGTCCGGCAAATGCCAGAAACTTGGGGGCTTCAAGAGCTAAATATCCATATTTAGCATTTTGTGATGCTCATATGACGTTCGAAAATTTCTGGATTGACCGTTTGGTTTATCATATCGTCAAGGGGACAAGCGACGCTGTATGCCCTGCCATAGGATCCCTTGATGATCCATCCATCAAGGGATATGGCCAATCCTTGACCCCTTCACTCAAAATCAAATGGCATCAGAAACGGAAGTCATTGTTTGAAACAGCAGTTTTACCAGGTGCTTGTATCATTACGTCCCAGAGAGTGTTTAACGATATATGCGGATTCGAAACGGGGTTTTCAACGTGGGGACATGAAGATGTGGAATTATCGCTCAAATTATGGCTTTTTGGATATCGCTGCCACTGCGACCCACAGGTAACAGCTCTTCACTTATTTAGAACCATTCATCCTTACAACGTTAATTATGAAGGAATATACTATAACTTATTAAGAATGGCTTACCTTCATTTTGATAATAAAAGAATAAAAAAAGCGAAAACACTTGTCATACATGGTTCGCCTGCTGCCATAGAAAAAAAAGTGATCAAAGATGGTGTACTGCTTAAAAGAGCTCAATATGTAGGCAGAAGAAAGATCGACATCGAAGATTTGTTCAAAAAGTTCAACATTTTCTTTTAGTGAACATCAATATCTCATTACGACAAAGAGTTTCCCGTCGCAATGAGATGCCCGCTCAATGGTTTTTTTCGAAGTACTCGAGGATATCTTTCAAACTTTCTTGCAGTGATAAGGTGGGTTTCCAGAATAATTGACGTAGAGAGGTATTTTCAAAATGAATGTCAGGTGTGTGGTGAAAGTGGTCAGTAAATAATGGAAGATCGCTTTGTGATAGCTCCTTCAGCATTTTTGCAATCTTTAAAAAGGTGAAGGTTTCACCTCTGGCTATCGTATAGCTATGATTCCTTTCCCCTTTAAGCAGAATTAAATCGTAGGCTACAATAGCGTCTCTTACATCTACAAAATCCCTATGATCGAGGATATTATGAAAGTGAAAGGTTTTCGATTTATCTTTCCGGTAATGTAAACATTTTTGGGCAAGTAGTGAGCATATGCCATTGGAATTCCCTGGGCCAATCAAATTGGAAGGCTTTGCTATTCGTATATCCAGGTCATAGAACGTTGACCAACTGGATGATATGAGAATTTGCATATATTTAGATAAGCCATAAGGATGATTGGGATGTTGTGATTGACATGGATTATACTCGATAACAGAGCCTACGATGAGAATAGTGGATTGGGGCACAGCTATTTTTACTGCCTCAAGAAGATTCATCGTTCCTATTACATTTGTATTTATGGTGGAGATCGGATCTTCCCACGAGCGACCACTATGATTCTGAGCAGCAAGGTGAAGGATAAAACGCGGTTGAATAGATTTAAGTATATCACTTAAAGCATCTGCATTCATCAAATCACAGTTCACCTGTCGAACCTTTTTCTGGGGATGTTGAAGGTGACGAACTGCACCGTAGACCTCATACCCTTTATTAACGTAATACTCACATGCATGCCTTCCTGTAAAACCAGATGCACCCGTAATGAAGACTTTACTCATTTCTCTTTCATCCAATCTCGAAGTTCATTCAGCATCTCCCTGTAGCCTTTCACCGGAAACTTGTAATCCCTTCTTGTATGAATAAGAGTCTTATCATGCTCTGGCTCCTCTACAGGGAAAATATCTACTTCATCGTGCTCGAAAATTTCCTTGAATAAAAGCAGGAGCTCAAATTTGGATATCGTTTCATCGACACTCAAATGATATAGCCCTGAAATATTCTCCACTATCAAAGCTTGAATGGCCTTTGCCAATTCAAGGGTCGTTACACCATTCCAGAAGACATTTTTATATCCTTTTATACTTCCTCTCTGTTGAAGGAACCAATGGAGGAGACCTATACCGTCCTTTTTTAATTCCGGGCCTATGATGGAAGTACGGACGGTCAGATGAGGCGGAGTTTCGATTTCGCCAAGTGATTTAGATTGGGAATAAACGTTCCAACCATCTTTTTGGTCCTTTTCAGTATACTTTCCTTTGTCTCCAGAAAAAACACAGTCTGTGCTGATGTGGACCAGTTTACCTCCGTATTCATTTACCATGTCCATCAATGAGTGCGGTAAAAGGCTGTTCACTTGGATGGCTTCCTTCACATGAGTTTCGGCGTAATCGTTAAGAAGTCCTGTGGCGTTGATGACGATTTCAACCTTATGCTCCAAAACGACCTTTCTTACATTTTCTAGATCCCTTACATCTAATAAGATTCCTTTGGGATCTTCTTTTCTAACCGTATATAAAACGTGATGGCCACAACGTTTCAAATGTTCTACGATGACGTGACCTGCCATTCCGTGGCCCCCCAGAACGAGGATGTTCATTCTAGAAAACCCCCATCTTTCAGCATTGTTTTGATCTGTTCATACTGTATGATATTGTCACTGGAAGAATACGTATCTAAATCTACTTGGGGGAAGTCCTCGTAATATTCCATTAACCCCTTGATAGGTATGGTTGGGAGGATGACAAAATACTCGTTATCATACACAATTGTATTATGACTTTCAAATTCAGTTAAGAGAAGCTCGTGGAGTTTCTCTCCTGGACGGATTCCTGATTCCTCAACAATCACTTCCTTGTCAGGTGAGTACTGATCAATTAATACTTGAGCAAGATCGATGATTTTACACGTTGGCATCTTCATAACAAAGATTTCTCCTCCATGACTTTCAAATGTTGCCTTGAATAGCAGTTTAATAGCATCCTTGATCGTAAGAAAAAAACGGGTCATTTTTTTATCTGTAATACCGATTTTAGATTTGGTCTTGATTCCATGCTTGAATACATGTATGACACTTCCATTTGTACCCAATACATTTCCTCCACGAACACAGACAAACTTTGTTTTATCCGTTATTACATTTGCATTAATGATCAATTTCTCTCCCATCGCTTTTGTAAATCCATAGAAATTGGAAGGGTTCGCGGCTTTATCAGTGGAGATATTGATGACCTTTTCAACATTATTTTCAATTGCTGAATCTATAATATTCTGTGTGCCCATTACGTTTGTTTTCAATGCCTCCAAAGGCTGGAATTCACAGACAGGAACGTGCTTTAGAGCAGCCAGGTGAAAGATGTAATCGACCCGTCGAGTGGCTTCCGAAACCGCTTCTTTGTCTCTTACATCCCCAATGATGAACGTCAACTTAGGATGATTCTCAAATTTTTGTTTCATTAATACCTGACTCGTTTCATTCCTGGAAAATATACGAATCTCCTTTGGATCTTTTTCAAGCAGTTGAGATACCAGTTCATTTCCCCATGATCCAGTACCCCCAGTCACAAGAATTGTTTTATTAGTAAACAATGTCTGAACCCCCTAGTAGAATATTAATCACTTTATCAGAAACATTTGTATCAAGATACTCGGCTGGACAAATCCATTGTGATGGTTTCGAGCACATTACCTTCACACCATTTAAAATGGCCGTTTCCTTTAACCCGGAAATGAAATTGCTGCCGCAATCCACCGTTTCTGGCCGCTCCGTTGTCTTTCTGACCGTTACAGTCGGAATATGAAATATACAGCATTCCTCTTGAACTGTCCCGCTGTCCGTCAACACACAAAACGCGTTCTTCTCAAGTTTTATGAAGTCAAAAAAACCGAATGGTTCGTGAAGCTCGATTAATGGATGTAATTGTAAATGTGGGGATGAATGTAGTTTGGATCGAGTTCTAGGGTGAGTACTGAGGATAATCCTCTTTTTATAAGTGTCGGCCAGTTGGTTAAGTGCATTCACGATAGTAGATAAATGTGTCGGGTTGTCAACGTTTTCGGCACGGTGGATGGTCGCCAGGAAGTATTCTTTTTTCTCCAAAGTTAACTCTTGAAGGATGGAGCTACCTTCAATCTGTACATCATATTGATTAAGAACTTCGAATATCGGGTTTCCTGTAATGATGATTTTACTGGATGTCATGCCCTCATTGAGTAAATTGGTTTTGCTGTATGGTGTGTAAACAAGATTATAGGAAGATACTGCATCAATAATTTTCCGGTTTTTTTCTTCAGGTACATTCAAGTCAAAACAACGATTTCCAGCTTCCATATGGACGACAGGAATCATCATTCTTTCTGCGAGGATTGCACTCAAACCGCTATTTGTATCCCCCAACACCAGTACCTTGTCCGGTTTTTCTTTCAGTAAGATTTTCTCCAGCTCTTTAAATAAAGATGAAAGTTGTTCTCCAAGTGATTGTTGTTTACCTGCCAACACATAATCCGGCTCTCTTAATCCCAGTTCTTTAAAGAAGATCCCATTTAAGGAGTGGGTAAAATTCTGCCCTGAATGGACAATAATATGGTCATCCGCCAGCAGATCCAACTTCTTCATGATTACACTCAATCGGATGATCTCTGGCCGCGTTCCCAAAACAGTTACAATCTTCATGATCACCTCTCCTTTTTCTTTCTCTTATATATTTATGTTTAGAAGGGGGTCATGTCCTAGACTACTCTCTCTATTTTCAAAAAAGGCGAATGCCCCACCAGACATTACCTGATACTGTTTTTCATTTGAATGGCTTTAGAGTATAGCTGGACCATTTTCCGTCCTAATGTATTTACATCCCACATTTCTTTCCCCTTTTGAGAAGCATATTTACTCATTTGGTCGCGTATTGCTGGATTATTCAAAAGGAATTCTATCTTCTCCGACAACTGCCTGCTATTCCCTTTTTCTATAATGAAACCATTCTTGTTGTTTTCAACCATCTCCGGAAGTCCTCCAGCATTGCTAACAATTGTAGGAACACCGAGTAACTGTGCTTCTATTACTGCAAAAGGCTGATTTTCCTGCAGGCTCGGAAGAACAAGCATGTCCGATTGGTATAATACTTCTTTCACTTTTGAAGTATTTCCCCAGAATAATACATTCTTCTCGACCCCTAGTTTTCGGCAACTTTCTTTTAAGCTTGTTTCAAGTTCCCCCTCACCCAAAATCCAACATTCCCACTTATCCCTTGACCTCAAGAATGAGAGAGCTTCTATTAAATTGTGCAGTCCTTTTAAATAGACCAGGCGACTATTGACTAATATGATCTTCTTCGCACCCTTACGCTCGAAAGGGGAATCAACATTAAAATGAGAAAGCTCTACTCCATATTTA
Source organism: Rossellomorea sp. GQ25 (assembly GCF_059758515.1). Classification (NCBI taxonomy): domain Bacteria; kingdom Bacillati; phylum Bacillota; class Bacilli; order Caryophanales; family Bacillaceae; genus Rossellomorea; species Rossellomorea sp. GQ25. The sequence goes on from NZ_JCAXEQ010000001.1 coordinate 940,647, forward strand.
TAGGTTTGAATATTGAATGTATCAATTTTGAATTCTTTTTCGATGATTCCTCTCATCCATTGACTTGAAGTATGGATGAAATCACTGGATTCATATCCTACTTGTTCAAGACGGGCATAATACTGAAGTATGAATGAGTTCCATATCGCTTGATCCTCTATACTAGTATTCAAGGATTTATACTGATGGAATATGGCACCAGTTAAATATCCATGACCACTGGTAATCAGCGGGACCCCCGAGGGCTTAACACGACTTAGTGCCACCGCGGAAATGACATCCTGTGCATGAATGATATCGTACTTAGTCATGTCAACATTGGAAACACCCTGCTCAAATATATACCGATTTAATTCCACATGATATACCCAGGGATCTCTCGCCAAATGGGGAACAGATCTCATTAATTTCTTTTCAACATAGGAACGATACTGGCTAAGATCAATCACTGTCTCACTACCCAATATAACTACTTTTGAGTTATTATCCCTTGTACATAAAATATCTACATTATGACCTTGCCCGACAAGATAAGTCGACAAGTTAGAGACAAAAGACCAGATACCTCCCCCTGGTAGAGGAAACACTGTCGCAATTAATATATTCATCAACCATCAATCCTTTGTAAATTGTTCTAGGATGGATTTTAATCGTGTATCTGGTATGGTGAGTTTCTTGTGATTCAAAGAATTGTGGATTCTATGCCCGTTACTATTAACGCCTGATCCACGTTTTCCATACACATGCCTAAGGTAATTTTTTCTTGGTAACATGTATTTCACTCCATTTAACAAAATGATGTATTACGGTCATGCTTCTTGATTGATTAACGAATAGCCGCCATTTCAATGAATTGAATAAATTACATTGAAGTTATACTCCTCAAGATTTTTTTCCCAAACAAGCATGTTTGATTTAATATTGAAACATGATAGTCTTGTTGGCATGACACCAAAATCACCAACATATTTAGTTGAGCCGTCTTTATTTTTTTTACTTGATGGACGTATTCTAGAAAATCCCACCAACACCAAATCTTCTGATATAGGCTTAATTCCCCTGCACCATCCGATTTTCTCTTGATGTTTGCTGATTTCTACAAGGTTCACTACTCTCTCCATTTTAAGTGTTTTCGCGTTTACGATGACTATTCTTCCGTCAACTTGTGTAAAATAGATCTTCCCATTATAGACGACCCCATCATGTATTAGCTGACGACCTATGTTTATTCTCTTCATTCTGTCTGTTAAACAAATGGCGTCCTTTTGCAGGCACCTGGTCACCCAAATTTCATCATTTAGTTCAAAAACAAAATTGGGATGTGACAGGTGCGGTTTTGTGGTAGGAACTCTTCGATAATCAATATTTGGGTCGAATCGGCTCCAAGGCCCTTCGGCCATCACATTCCAGAGATTTACGATCCCACCTGCTGGGTTTATTTCAACTACCATATCCAATCCTGTGTTAGCGACCAAAAGGTTTCCATTCTTCCTTGGTTTCACATGATGAACATCATTGAATAATGGTAAACTATAATAGTCTATGAGCTTATGCGTAAAGGCATTGTAGACTAGGATTTCTGTTTGGGTACATACAAACAGCCTATCATCTTTTAATGACGCGGCCGTAAATGAAATGGAAGCTTCATGTGCAGGACGGACCTCCTGCGGAGAATTATATTCGATGACTCTTTCTGCTTCTTTGGTCGCCACATCCAACTTTAAGACTACTGCTTTTTTAAACTGTTCCCAATCCTTCATCACTTTTGACTTTTGTTCTGCCCCTACAAGGTATAAATCTTTCAACCCTATCACCTCATTATATTTAAAATTATTCTACTTCAACCGGATAGCAGGTCCGGATTCTAACAACTACAAATAGTTCAAGGCGTACCGAATAACTTCTCCCGATATTCTATGTACTGCTTGTATCTTTTGACATAAAAATTAAGTAAAATAAGTCATTCTCCAAAATATTAGCCACTTAGCCCTCTACAAACAGGGTTAACTTACATATAAGAATAATAGGATTGTTTATTTGCTCGTATTAAATGATTGGAGGATATCAAATGAAAATACTATTCGTTTTTTATGTACCTAGTGGAGGGGTTGAAACGTTAAACAGGCAAAGATCCATCGCCCTAAAACAAGCGGGGATCCGGTGTGATTTTTTATATTACAGTAAACGGAGAGATTTATTGAATCATGAGAAATCAAATGTGTTCATTACGAATGATGATCAGGAGATCAAGAACATTTTGCAAAAGGGAAAGTATGATGCCATGGTGATCACTTCTGATTATGCGGCGATGGAAAGGTTCAGAAACCTAGGATTTAAAGGGAAAATCATTCTTGAGATTCAAGGGTTTGGACCTCAGAATGTAGCTCGGGCACAATTACAAAATGCAATTCCGTATGTACAGAAGTATTGTCATGCACTCCTGTATCCCAAGACTCCCCATATAGGGGTGATTTTCAGAGAGTTCTTCAAATCCACTCCTATTTTTGAGTTTAATAATTGCTTTGATCATAAAGCCTTCACCTACCAAAAGCATCCTAAAAAAGATAGACCTATTGTTGCCTGGATTGGTAGATTAGAGGACAACAAAAATTGGCGTGAATTTTTACACATTGGTCATCAATTAATTAAAACGAATGAAATGATTGATTTATACATGTTTGAGGACCCAAGCTTGTCCACCCCAAAGGAGCGAAACGATTTTATCCAATTGAAAAACAGATTGAACCTAGATAAATATGTACATGTGTTACAAAATGTACCGAATAATCAAATGCCTGGTTACTTTTCGAGAATCGGCGATTCCGGAGGGTTTCTTTGCTCAACCTCAAAAGTGGAGGGGGCTCCCTATTCTTTGTTAGAAGCTATGAGTTGCAGGTGCCCCGTTCTTACAACAGACTCAGATGGAGTGAGGAGTTCGATCTTGCATAACCAATCTGGTAAGTATTATCAAATCGGAAACATTCAGCATGCCGTTCAACAAGCCGAAGAACTCATGCACAATTCCAAACTCCGTAATTACATCATCGAAAATGCTCTGCTTCACTTAAAATCTCAGTTCAGTCATGCACAGTACTGTAAACATTTTACACAAATGCTAAAGTCCATAGGTTTATAGATTCCTTTTGATTTAAGGGCTCATGTTCAATCAAAACTTCGTCCACAAGCATATGCTATTAAAAATAGCAAAAGGTGAGATGTCATTTGAAAGCACTCGTTACTGGCGGGGCAGGGTTTATAGGCTCCCATTTAGTGGATACACTTATTTCTAAAGGCTATAGTGTTCATATTATCGATAATTTAAGCAGCGGTAAGAAGGAATATATAAATCCTTTAGCCTCTTTTCATAAGTTGGATATTTCTACTCCTGCGGCACAAAAAGTCATCCTTAAGGAAAAACCCGATTATATTTTTCACATGGCTGCCCAGGCTGATGTGTCCCGATCCACCTCTTCCCCACTCGATGATATGCACACAAATGTTGCAGGAACCATTAATTTATTGGATGCGTGCAGGCATTATCCTGTGAAGAATTTCGTCTTTTCGTCTACCTCAGCCGTCTATGGGAATGTCTCCAGTGAAATGATTGACGAATCACACAAGACTTCCCCCATATCGTTCTATGGTTTATCAAAGCTTACCGCTGAAAACTATATAAAACTATTTCACGATACCTTCCAGATTCCATTCACCATCCTTCGGTATGGAAACGTCTATGGACCCAGGCAAACGTCTAAAGGAGAAGGAGGGGTCATTGCTGTATTTCTGGAGAAACTTAAGAAGCATGAACAATTAAAAATCAATGGGGACGGGCTGCAAACAAGGGACTATGTTTTTGTACAAGATGTGGTGGAAGCAAATATTGCTGCAGCCGACAATGGTAAGCAGATGATGATGCAAATAAGTACCGGGGAAAGAACATCGATTCTCCAATTAATCGATTTATTGAAGAATTATCATAATAATGAAATTCACACCTTCCATACAGTAGATCGACAGGGAGATATTAAGCATAGTTGTTTAGATAACACTCTTGCAAAACGTATTTTATCCTGGAAACCTCACTATTCCATTCAAGATGGAATAAGGGAGACCTATTTGTCCTACTCCTTCTAAATACCTCGAACATTAAAAAATCATCAATCAATTAACAAACCCAATTGATTGATGATTTTTTGTTAGATATAGTTAGTTCTTTTTGCGGGCCACCTTAAAGAAATTCTGATATTTCCTTTGGATATACTGTGATTCTTTCACCATTCCCACCCCGTGTTTGGCAGAACCCATTCTGGAATGGACCCGATATAACACAAGCACTTCATCCAAATAATGCATCTTAGTATAAAGGCTCAAGCGGCACCACATCTCGTAGTCCTGTGTGTATTTCAGTCTCTCATCAAACCACCCTGCCTGCTTTATTAAATCGACTTCCGCCATTACAGTGCATCCATTCACAGGACATGCTTTTAATAGGAGTCTCTGAAATGCATCTCTATTCATTCTCCTGGAGTGAATCTCGTTCACCACTTTATTATTTATATCAATAGTTTTAAATGCTGTATAAGATACTTTAGAGCTAATTGACTTCATATACGCTAGTTGCCTCGCGATTTTGCTTTCTAGAAACATATCATCTGAGCTCAACCATGCAAAATATTTCCCTGTTGCTTGCCTTAAGCCCGCATTTAAAGCGGAGGCCGTTCCACCATTTGACTTCCTTATATACTTTATCCGGTTTTTGAACGGTTGGATTTTTTCAACATATTGAGTTGAACCATCATCCACAACGATGACTTCAATATCTTTATAGGTCTGACAAAGAGCGCTATGAATGGCTTGGTCAATATATGCGCAATTGTAAAATGGAATAATAATAGATACCTTCACTTAGTTCCCCTCTTTCATCAAAGTAAGTGATAATACCAATCTATGTAAATGACAGAAGAGTGCTTGTATCATCACCCAGTCCATAGAAAAAGAGTGCATTCAGCACTCTTTCATTCAATCACAATGTCGATATGTTTAACCTTCCCATTATTGATCTTGTAACATCTTATTTCTTCTTTCCCTCCTCCGACAGCGGCTATAAAATAATAAACCTCCGGAAATTGTGAGAAAGTAACATCGTCCTTTGAAGGGACAGGACTTCCATACGGATGGGAATGATATATCCCCATAAAAACTTCCCTTTTATGAAGCATTTCACCCATGACGTGATCTTGTTCATCGGGATCAATGGCAAAAGAATATGGTGTAGGTTCTGTATTTCTCATTGGCCAAATTGTCTGACAAAGATTAATGGATCCCGAAATTAACCCGCAAGCTTCATTCGGAAGCCCCTTTTTAACCTCAATCATGATCCTTTTGTATACGCGCTTGGGCATTCTTACGATTTCTTTAGGCGTTGCACCCGCATCCCTTAAATTTAAATTTCGTCCTCTTAACTTCCATTTTGATTCGATCCTCTTTCTTAATTCCAATGGGTACTCTCTTTCTCCGCTTATAAATATTGTTGAGATCTTTGGATTGCATTTTTATCCCCCCTTTCAATTCACCTTATATACTTGTTGGGATTAAACATGGTACGTTTTGATTCAGATGCCATAGGGATATTGCCATATTCATCGAATTGAGGATTAACATGAGGAACTTGCTTTTTCTGCTGCTTCATATTTTTGTAAATTTCGTTTTTCTTATTGGAGTGAGATTGAAGATCTTTCTTTAGCTTATCCAACTCCTTTTCCATTTCAACTTCACGATTACTTTTTTCCTTTTGCTTACCTGTATATTTTTCATTCAATAAACTTACTTCTTTTTCAAGGTCTTTTTCTCTTTGTTTATAATCTTCCAATTGATTCTTTAATGAATGAAGTTCATCCTCATAATATTCTTCGATTTTCTTTAACTCATCGTTCAATACACCTATTTTCTGTAAATAACTCTTGGTTGTTTCCTCGCTTTCATTGCTCCTTATCAACGTCTCCTTGACTTCATTGAATTTCATTGAATACGATACCAATTGCTCTTCAATCAGATTAAGTTTCTTCAGTATTTCCGGATGATTGTTTTCCTCTTCTTTACCCCATAAAAATTTCCACACTATTGTATACCACCTTTCTTTAATTGGACGCATGTATTGTTTTCGGTGCATTCGTAACCAATCAATCAGAGTAATGAAAGCGTTATTATATACTTCAACTTCTAAGGATTTTTTTTTCTCTGACAGAAAATACTCATTCGTTTCAATTAATAAAGAGATCGCTCCATTTTTAATTTTCTCGAGTGGCGATTTCATGTGACTCTGAGCACTTTCGTAAAATACTTTAACTTCCGGGATTGGTGTAGGTGCAAGATGAACATCCTTTGAGTTACCATGGATGCTCTCTTCCTGATATGCTACCCGAACGTTTTTGTCATTGGTCAACTCAGGTTCAGGGGAAAGGGATTCCTTCATTAATTCCTGTTGCAGTTGAAGATCAAATTCATTTTTCATTTCAATATTTTGAAGCAGAAATTCAATTTGCTCTGTCAACAGTAGGATTGTATGATGATTTTCCGCAATTTCTGATTGATAGACCAGATGTTTGGATCTTTCTTTGGACAATTCTTCTGACACATTTTTTATTCGTCTCGAATAATGATTATAGAGAGATTCAAGTTCTTCAGATATCATATGAATATCATTCATCAACTCCGGGTAGTCTGTGCCATGGTTAAGCTTATACTCCTCCTCGGTCACCTTTTTCACCTCCAATAATTCTTTGTATTATCTTATGTATGGTTTGTTTACATGTTAAAAAAAAGGAGAGAGTTCTCTCTCTCCCTCATTTAATTAGTCATCTAAGTCTCCAAGTAAGTCTGCGAATGTTTCGCACTCACCAAACTCAACCAACGCATCTACTACTCCACTATCGAAGATTACAACATTAGCTGTATTTCTTAAGATTAAGCGGAAGCCTTCTGTAGGTGCATCAAAAATTTGAAGTTCATAGAATAATTGTTCAGGTGCACCGTCAAAGTAACGAATTCCTTCTCCAACTGCAGTAAGAGCATCGTCACCACAGGTTACTCTATCGATAGATGATGGATCGAACGTAAAGGTGAAGTCAGGTTGGAATCCTGTTGCAGTCGGTGCTGGAGTAGGACCTACTTCTGTATCAGTGAAAGAGTAAGACCATGTGCTGTCTGCAAGTGAGCATTCTTGACAAATTTCAGCTCTTAAAGTTGATAGACCCGTTACTATATCAGCTGTTGCACCAGTTCCGAATGTTGCTTCAGTATCTTCATTTCTTGCAAGAGCTGTCGCCTGGCATTCACAGTTATCAACCGGGAATAATCCTGGACATTGACGAGGGAACTCTAATAGGCTTAAATCACAACGAAGTTTTTCTTCAGGTACTTTGATATTGTTAGGACGCGGGAAACAGAACTTAGCCAGGACTTCTAGTTTGACTGGAAATTCTACTTGGACGTCTTTACATAGGACAACTTTTAAAGGAATCATAGGCCCGAATGGATCAGGTCCCATTAATACTCCTCCTGAGCTGGCAATGACTTGAGTCGCTCTGATATTTAAATTTTCATTGGTGATACCAGTAGGCACACAAAGCATAATCTCATCGGTAAATTGTGTACGCACAGTAAATGAACACTCTGCTACACCATCGATAAGAATTGTTACTTCAACAGGTACTGTCCAAACAATCAAGACTCTACCAGGATTACCATTTTCTAGAATGGTACCAGTGACACTTACATCAGATGGGTCAACAGGAGCTGTTTGCACCTCTACTCTTTGACCTGCCGCAAGAGCCGCGCTGACTGCTGCACGACAAGCTTCATCAGGGATGAAATTCTTGTTCTCATACTTATTCGCAAAGAACACCCAGTCATATACTTTGTCTACACGAATACATTCTGGTGCTAAATCATTCGGATCCAGTGGAATCGGAGACGGAGATGGTGTAGGAGTCTGGGAACCCCTAATTTGTTTACGCTTCTTCAAAAAAATCCTTCCTTCCTTTAAATGAATATTTATATCACACTATATCCTATGGACGATACAGAATTTGGTATAGAGTAAATACCTATTTATTCAAAAAAAATTAATAGGCTTATTAATAGTTTTTCGAATACTATTAAAAAATAGGCTAATTCTATAGACATTTGACTGTACTCCTGTTTATAAAGCGACATATCATATAACATAAGGAAAGGGGGAATGTAGAACCTTTATCAATTTGCTACACTTAATATGTGAAATTTTGAAAATTACAATTAAATGAAATGTTATTATAAAGTGTTTGATCTATGCCTCTAAGTGGTTACGCTACCTCATTAAATGAATATTACGAACGTGAATGATTTTCCTATCATTGCAATGATATTAATTATAAATATTCTAAAGCCATGTAAACGCTGGGAAGTTTACATGGCTTATTTTATGGACAACTAGCGTTCGTCTCGTTCAGTACATATACATAATAGCAAAAGAATGTATGCAGAAAGGAGCAATCATTCATGAAACAACTTTCCTCAATCCAACTTCAACAGCAAATCATCCATTATAAATCTGAATTGGAAAAATACAAACATAAGTGTTCAACCTTGGAAAAGCACTATCTTGCCCGCCAATACAATTTCTTAAAAAAAGAAAATCGACGTTTAGAAAACTCGAATGAAGATTTTCGAATGCAGATTGAAAAAAAAGATGCAGAAAATGAGCAATCATTCTTAAAATACCAATCTGCCCTTAAATCTCAGGAAAAGGAAATAAAAAAGCTTCGATACACCATTAATCAATTAAAGGATCAACTGCGTAAAATAAATCTCCTCTACTCATCCGAAGTAAAAACACTGGTCGAACATAATTATTTAACTAAGACTGCCCTTGAAAAAGAAATCATTTCATCACAAGTGGCACATAGTTATCTAATAAAAGAAAAAGAATTACTAACGACAAATAAACAACAAATGGAAAAACAGTTATATATAAAAGAAATAGAATTACTGGAGATGGAAGAGCTCATCGAGGAACTGAAGATTGAGTGGAATGAAGAGAAACAACATTTACGCAGACTGAATAGCTTTGAAAAACATAAAAACAATAACCTCACGGATCAGAACGAATCCTTAAATAATGAGCTTTACGTAAAAGAAATGGAACTTCTGAAGTTTAAGGAGCTAATTGAAGAATTGAAAATTGAGGGGACATTACAGAAACAACATTTGCTCTTACTGAATAGCTTTGAGGAACATAAAAACTATAATCTCTTGAATCAGAACGAATCCTTAAAGGCTCAACTTTACTTAAGAGAAATAGAATTGTATGAAGTCCAACAAACTTTTTCAGAATTCACATTCCATTACGAGGACTTACTTACTACCAAAGCGAATCAGCTTGAACAGGCATCCAAAATGCAAATCGAAAAATCAGCCTATATCAAAAAGATAGAAACATCACTAAAAAAAATGTTGGACGAAAAAGAGTCCTATACCAATACCCTTCATGCACTAAGTAAGAACATTAAACGTATGAAGGAAGACGTATTTAGTTTCCAAGAGGATGAGTCAGTTGCAATGAAAAATAAAATGAAAAGCTATGAAAACACAATTCAGCACCTGCAATTCACAAATGCTCACTTAAATGAAGAAATCAATAAATTAAAAAACCGGGCATCTAAGTAAGGAGCCCGGTTTCTTCTATTACATAAATTCTTTGACTAATTCATCAAATTTATTTTCATCTAACCTTAAATCATGTGTGCTCAATGGCTCTTCAGAATACCCGGTCACAAGATCTTGGTATGAAGGCTGTTCTTTGTTTTGATAGATCAATCCAGTCACCATTCCATCCTTCTTCATAAGCGTATTCATTGCTTGTTCACGATTGGATGGATCATACCCTTCAACATCTGAGAGCTTAGTCAGGTTCTCTTTAAACCAGTCATACGTATTAATCTTGTTATATGTGACGCAAGGACTAAATACGTTGATTAATGAGAAGCCTTTATGATTAAGTCCTGCTTCAATTATAGCCGTCAGCTCTTTCAAGTCCGAAGAGAAACTTTGGGCAACGAAGGTTGCTCCTGCTGTTAGTGCCATTTCCATCGGTGCCAGTGCTGGCTCTATGCTTCCTTGAGGTGTTGACTTTGTCTTAAAACCAGATGATGAACGCGGAGAGGTTTGGCCTTTTGTCAGCCCATAAATCTGGTTATCCATAACGATGTATGTGACATCTACATTACGACGGATCGCATGGATCGTATGGCCAAGGCCGATGGCAAACCCATCTCCGTCCCCACCTGAAGCGATAACAGTTAAATCCTTATTAGCCATTTTTAAACCTTGTGCGATAGGCAGGGAACGTCCGTGAATGCCATGAAACCCGTACGAGTTAATGTAACCTGATATACGTCCGGAACAACCGATTCCGGATACGACAGCCAATTGTTCAGGATCTAGCCCCACATTTGCCGATGCCCGTTGAATCGCGGCTTGTACAGAGAAGTCACCACACCCAGGACACCAATTGGGTTTAACATTATTTCTAAAATCTTTAAAGGTAGCCATGGATCAGATCAACTCCTTACATCTTGAATGAATTTCATTTGGTAAGTATGGTGTGCCATCATACTTTGTCATTTTCGTGATTTTACTCCCATACCCTACATTCATTTTAATGATATTGGCTAATTGTCCTGTAGCATTATTTTCAATCACGACCACTTTCTTCACTGATTGCATCAGTGGCTCCAGTACATCTGCCGGAAACGGATGGATTAAGCGGACATGAGCATGATTCACTTTCACTCCATCTGCTTCAAGTCTCTCCATTGCTTCTTCAATTACTCCACGTGTCGAGTTGAAACCAACTAATAATAAATCGGCTTCTTCATGTGGTGCATGAGTGTGGATTGGACTATTAAAGCGGATGCTTTCCACCTTGCGCATACGTTTATCCATCTGTGCCTGTCTGTTTACTGGAGATTCAGAAGGCTTCCCTGTTTCATCATGTTCGACTCCTGTTACATGGTGAATACCGTTTTTCATTCCAGGAATGACACGTGGTGATACACCATCTTCAGTCACTTCAAAACGTTTAAAGTATTTCTTCGCTTCTAATTCATTTAACTCTGATTCATTGCCAACAAGCTTTCCTCTACGAATTTCCACTTTGCTGTAATCAAGAGGTTCAACCGTTTGTTTCCCTAATGATAGCTGAAGATCAGAAAGAATGATGACTGGACATTGGTACTCCTCGGCTAAATTAAACGCCTCTACTGTATCATAAAACGCTTCCTGTACAGTACTTGGAGCCAGGACGATCTTAGGAATCTCTCCGTGCGTACCATAAATCATGGCCATTAAATCGGACTGCTCCTGTTTCGTTGGAAGTCCCGTGGATGGACCTCCACGTTGAGTATCCACCACTACTAAAGGCTGCTCTGTCATACCGGATAAGCCGATTGCTTCCATCATAAGTGAAAGACCAGGTCCTGCCGATGCAGTGAATGAACGGATTCCCCCGTAGTTCGCCCCGATTGCCATCGTTGCGGCTGCAATCTCATCCTCTGTCTGGATAACCGTTCCACCGACCATCGGGAGCTTCTTAATAAGGTATTCCATGATTTCAGACGCAGGAGTGATTGGATATGCTGCCATCAGACGAACCCCACCAGCAAGAGCACCAAGCGCAATCGCATCGTTCCCGATCATGAACATGCGCTTATTTCCATCGGCTTCCTTCAGTTGTAATGAACCGACCTTGCTTCCAAGCTCATCTTTCATCGTTTGAAATCCTTGCTTGATGGCTTCCATGTTTTTCTCTACTACGGTCTCACCTTTACGGCCGAAGATTTCTTCCACTACCTCCTTGAAAACGTCTGGATCCAGGTTGAGAACGGCACAGGTCGCACCTACCGCTACCATATTCTTCATTAACGACGTCCCTAGTTCTGTAGCCAATTGAGTGAAAGGGATGATATAGAGAGAAGCATCCGTATCTTCAGGCTTTTCAGGCTTGAACTTCGCATCTGCTATAATCACACCATTGCTATGTAATTCTTTATAATTCACATCAATCGTTTCCTGGTCAAATGCAACTAAAATATCTAAGTCATCAGCAATCGCACGCACTTGTGTTGTGCTTACCCGAATCTTGTTATTTGTATGTCCTCCCTTAATACGAGAGGAGAAATGGCGGTAACCATATAAGAAATACCCAAGGCGATTGAGGGCCATAGAAAAGATTTCACCCGTACTCTCTATCCCTTCACCTTGCTGGCCACCAACTTTCCATGAAAGTTGTTCCTTCATTTATTACACCCCTTCTATCAATTTTTGCAACATCTATTAGAGAAGCGTATTCTCTTCTTTTTGTTCAAACAATCTATCACTACAAAGTATTGTTGCAACTTTTTTCTTTGTATTCACTCTATCAGTTTATCACTTTTCTATTTAAATCACTACTGTATTAAAGAGATTATGAATGTAAACTCTTTAATACAGGGACAAAAAACCATTAAAGGTATTTCTTTAATGGCCGGTTTAGTAATCAATCTGGTAATCTTCCAACAAAGTTTTCGAACAAGAATTTTTTCACCTGTTTCTCGCTATAGTATCGTTGAAGTGTGTTGATTAAGTTATTATATTGATCGAATGATGATAGCCCCTGTACCGTTTCCGATATCCCATCGAAATCTGATCCAAAGCCAATATGATCCTCTCCACCCAAACTGCAAACATGTTCGATGTGCCTGATGACATCTGAAATCACCGCTGTACCTTTTTTGTTTAGAAATGGCGGTACAAACGTGATCCCCATGACACTGTCCTTTTTGATTAACGCTTCAATTTGTTCGTTTTTCAAATTCCGGGGATTTGGACAAATGGAGTATGCATTCGAGTGAGAAGCAATGGGATATTCAGCAATCTCGATTGTATCCCAAAATGCTTTCTCACATAAATGGGAAACATCTGTCCACAGCCTGTTCCCGTTTAAGAATGAAACGACCTCACGGCCAAAATTGGTTAATCCTCCACCCCTTGGCTCCAGTGCTCCATCTGCTGCAGCATTGGCCCAATTCCACGTTAATCCTGCAGAACGGACCCCAAGCCGATAAAGAATTTCAAGCTTGGTGAGATCCTCTTCTATCGCTTCAATGCCCTCAAGTGTAAGCATTGCCCCGATTTCATCATGCGCTAATTTTTCAATATCTTTTTTCGAAGTGACAAATTTAAGCTTAGGATTGGGTTTCAGGATTTGATTATGAAATAAGTTCACCATTTCCAGGGCAGCTTGAAATCGTTGACCCGGCTTCAAATTGGATGGGATATAAATAGCAAATAATTGTATCTTACTTCTGCTTTCCACCAGTTGTGGATAGGTAATATGTAAAGTGTGCTTAGATTGAAATGCTTTCTTCCCCGGTTCTAAGTATAACTTCATCAATACATCACAGTGTGCATCAAATAACATGTTTTTTCATCCTTTCAAGTGCCTGACTTCCCTATTCATAATACTATGGAATAATAGAAAGGCTGTCCACTAAAGAATCCCCTCTTTAATGAACAGCCGCCTATGGTTTATTATCTTGGTTCCACTATTAACTTTATCGCCGTACGCTCTTCCCCATCGATCAGAATATCTGTAAATGCCGGGATACATATCAAATCTAAACCACTAGGAGCAACAAAGCCTCTGGCAATCGCAACTGCTTTAACGGCTTGATTTAAAGCCCCTGCACCAATAGCTTGAATCTCAGCTCCTCCTCTTTCACGAAGAACACCGGCGAGTGCACCAGCTACAGAATTAGGATTAGATTTTGCTGAAACTTTTAATATTTCCATTCCTTTTCCTCCTTGTCATTTCCCCCATACCGTATGTCCGTGGTAAAGAACAAACTTGGTATAAATGATTCCACTGATACTATATTCAGGAAATGGACAAATCATTCCGGTCTCACTGAAAAAAGGAAAGAAAACATTTAATATTCTGCCATAAATGGATGATCTTCGTTAATTAAAATACGATCGATTTTTTTGGCTTTACCCGTTTTTTGATCAACATCTATTAAACAGGCACTCAAAATTTTCCGTCCTGTCTTCGGAACTTCAAAACGAACAGGCAAACTGGTCTGAAATCTCTTCAGAACAGAATCCTTACTCATTCCCAATACCTCATCATATGGGCCTGTCATACCGACATCACACATAAATGCTGTGCCATTGGGCAGGATGCGGTTATCCGCTGTTTGCACATGTGTATGGGTGCCTATTACAGCAGATACCCGTCCATCCAAAAGCCAGCCAATAGCCTGCTTTTCACTTGTTGCTTCTGCATGAAAGTCAACGAAGATAATGGACGTTCTCTTCTTTGCTTCGTGTACAAGTTCATCCAGTGCCTTAAACGGGTCATCAAGGGGAGGCATAAAAGTTCTACCTTGGGCATTGATAACGGCAACCTCTTTTCCATACACTTCAGCAAATACCAGACCGCTCCCAGGGGTTCCTTCCGGGAAATTCGCTGGTCTCACCATTTGTTTCGATGAGTCAATAAAATTGAAAATGTCTTTATTGTCCCAAGTATGATTCCCGAGAGTTACCATATTGGCACCATCTTGCAAAAATTGTTTGTAAATCTTCTCCGTGATCCCTCTGCCTGAAGCAGCATTTTCCCCGTTAACGATGGTGAAATCAGGTGAATGCTTCTTTTTTAACTTCGGCAGGTATTCCGTGATCATTTCCCTGCCCATTGAACCGACAACGTCTCCAACAAATAAAATTTTCATGAAAATTCCCTTCTATATATATGTATTCAGTCTTGTAGTTATTGTATCACAAATAACTTGCCGTCTATTCATCCGGAATGGATCCATCATCATTTCCTCCCGGATCATAAAAACGATAAAAAAAGCTGACCCGAAAAGGGATATCCTTTTCGAGTCAACCTCTTATTTCGCGTATTCGACAGCCCTTGTTTCACGGATGACCGTTACTTTAATATGGCCTGGATAATCGAGCTCATCTTCGATCCGTTTACGGATATCCCTTGCTAATCGGTGAGATTCCAAATCGTCAATGGCTTCTGGTCTAACCATAATACGAACTTCACGTCCAGCCTGGATCGCGAACGATTTCTCAACGCCTTCATATGACTCTGAGATTTCTTCCAACTTCTCTAATCGGCGGATATAGTTTTCCAGCGTCTCACTTCTTGCGCCAGGTCTCGCAGCAGATAAAGCATCAGCTGCAGCAACCAGTACGGCAATGATGGACGTAGGCTCTGTATCTCCGTGGTGAGAGGCAATACTGTTAATGACAACAGGGTGTTCTTTGTACTTCGTTGCCAGTTCAACACCAATTTCTACGTGGCTTCCTTCTACTTCATGGTCGATCGCTTTTCCGATATCATGAAGCAATCCAGCACGTTTAGCGAGTCTTTCATCCTCACCAAGCTCTGCTGCTAGTAACCCCGATAGATACGCCACTTCCATTGAGTGTTTTAAAACGTTTTGACCGTAACTTGTACGATACTTTAAACGTCCCAAGATTTTAATTAAATCCGGGTGAAGACCATGAACGCCAACTTCAAAGGTTGTCTGTTCACCAATTTCACGGATGTATTCATCCACTTCACGTCGGGATTTATCGACCATCTCTTCAATTCGTGCAGGGTGGATACGTCCATCCTGAACTAACTTCTCTAATGCAATTCGAGCCGTTTCTCTACGAATCGGATCAAAACCAGAAAGAATAACTGCTTCAGGAGTATCATCAATAATCAGATCAATTCCTGTTAACGTTTCCAGCGTACGAATGTTACGTCCTTCTCGCCCAATAATTCGACCTTTCATCTCATCATTCGGTAGGTTCACAACACTAACCGTTGTTTCTGCCACATGTTCAGCAGCACAACGTTGTATAGCCAGTGAAAGGACTTCTTTCGCTTTCTTATCTGCATCTTCCTTCGCACGTGTTTCATGCTCTCTGACCATAATGGCGATATCATGGGAGAGCTCATTTTCAACGCGGTCAAGAATGATTCCTTTCGCTTCATCACGAGTTAAGCTCGAGATACGTTCTAGCTCTGTTTGCTGTGATCGTACCATCTCGTCCACTTTGCTTTCCATCTCTTCAATATGTTGTTGTCTCTCGTTAAGGGTCCCCTCTTTTCTTTCAAGTAAGGCTTCACGCTTATCAAGCGTTTCATCTTTTCGATCGAGGTTTTCCTCTTTTTGCATTAAACGATTTTCTTGTTTCTGCAATTCATTTCTTCGTTCACGAAGTTCATTTTCCATTTCTGTGCGAAGTCTATGATTTTCGTCCTTTGCTTCTAATAGTGCTTCTTTCTTCAGAGCATCTGCCTCGCGCTTAGCATCTTCTAAAATATGCTCTGCTGAACCTTTTGCACCAGCAATCTTTGCTTCAGCAATGGACTTACGAATTAGGTATCCAACAACTACACCGACGATAAGGCCAAGCAAAATGGAGATGATTGTTATAGGTTGCATTATTTCACCTCCTCTTGCTATGAACTGTCATCATGTCTTTTACATGTCGGCTTGTACATTGCTCAAGTAGAACAAAATATACAGCGCTAGGCTTTCAAATATTCATTCGAAAAATTTGTAAAATATACATGTTAATTTTAAATCTCTGAAAATTTATTGTCAAGGGGTTGAGCCCTCCATCACTAGATTTCTCAAGGGATTTTTTCCAATCGACATAAATTGACACTGTCACTCTGGGGTTATGGATGATTTTTTGACCCCATCCATCTATTTGAAGATTTTTGTTGAATATAGAAGTTATCATCAGAAAACGATCATTCACATGCTCTTCACAACTATAAGCGATTAGCTTTAGAAAAAAACAGTATTACTATTTTCTACCAATCAATAGCTTATCATACATAATAAAGAGAAGCACACCGAAAATGGCTGCTTCTCATATTTGTGGTTAGTCTTCTAAAAGGCTTAATTCACTTTGATCATCGGTTTCAGCTCGACCTGTATCCAATCCGTAATGATCACGGATTTTCAGCATGATTTCGCTGCGAATTTCTGGATTTTCTTTAAGGAAAATCTTCGCGTTCTCGCGACCTTGACCTAAGCGCTCTTCGTTATAAGAATACCAGGCACCGCTCTTCTGAACAATATCAAGTTCAGATCCAAGATCGACGATTTCACCTTCTTTAGAAATCCCCTCACCATACATGATATCTACTTCCGCTACACGGAAAGGAGGAGCTACTTTATTCTTTACGACTTTAATCTTCGTTTTGTTCCCCACCATTTCATTTCCTTGCTTAAGTGTTTCAGCACGACGGACTTCTAAACGTACAGAAGAATAGAATTTCAGTGCGCGTCCACCAGGAGTCGTCTCAGGATTTCCAAACATGACTCCAACCTTTTCACGAATTTGGTTAATGAAAATCGCGATGGTCTTCGATTTGTTGATGGCACCTGAAAGTTTACGAAGAGCCTGTGACATTAAGCGGGCTTGAAGACCTACGTGAGCATCTCCCATCTCTCCCTCGATTTCCGCTTTCGGTACAAGTGCTGCAACAGAGTCGATAACGATGGCGTCCACTGCCCCACTACGTACTAACGCTTCAGCAATTTCCAGTGCCTGCTCACCTGTGTCCGGTTGAGAAAGCAATAATTCATCTATGTTTACCCCAAGCTTTTGCGCGTATTCAGGATCAAGTGCGTGCTCTGCATCAATGAATGCCGCCTGACCGCCTTGAGCCTGGACTTCTGCAATGGCATGAAGTGCTACTGTTGTTTTACCGGATGATTCCGGACCATATACCTCAATGATTCTTCCACGTGGATATCCGCCTATTCCAAGAGCAGCGTCCAGTGCAAGTGAACCACTTGGACATGTTACTACGTTTCTATCCGTTTTCTCCCCAAGCTTCATGATTGAGCCTTTACCAAACTGCTTTTCTATTTGTTTTAACGCCATATCTAAGGCTGCTTTACGATCGCTCACAAATCTTCCTCCTTTGAATATAGAACTTGAAATTGACAACTTATAAGCTTGTCTCAAATCCAACCTATCTATACTATAAACGTTTTTATAATAGAAAACAAGAAAAAAATCGAACATTCATTCGGTTTTTTTCTATGAGTCATTTGGATTGAATTTAGAGGAGTTTCACACAAAAAAACTGTCTTCCATCTCAGAAGACAGCCTAACTACAATTACTTACTCAATTCTTTAATCAAATAATACCAACCATACTTTGCCGTTCTCATTCGGTTAGCATTTCGTCCGCCACCAAGATTCAATAAAAACGTTTTAGTTGGTTGATCTTTCATGGACAACCCAATCCAAACGGTTCCTGCAGGTTGCCCTCCGTGTGATCCGGGACCTGCCACACCTGTAAAGCTGATCCCGATATCGGAGGATAAAAGTTCTCTTACGTTTTCTGCAAGCTCTTGTGCACACTCTTCGCTTACTGAGGTATGCTGTTTAAGCGTACTCTCTTTCACGGAGAGTACCTGCTTCTTGACCTCATCCTGGTAACAAATTACCCCACCATTCAGGATGGAGGATGTACCTGGTAATGACGCTAATTGAGCTTGAAAGAGGCCCCCGGTTAAACTCTCTGCACAGGATAGTGTGAAACCTTTCTCTTTTAATAATTTGAATCCCACCTCAACGAGAGAATCCCGATCGTAACCGTAGAAGTATTCTCCTACAATATTCATAATCTCAATTTCTAACTCATCCAAAAGTGTGATGGCGACATCTTTCGATTCGTGTTTGGCAGTCAGCCTCAGTGTAACTTCTCCGTCACCCGCCAGTGGAGCAATGGTTGGATTGGTTTGTT
Organism: Rossellomorea sp. GQ25; assembly: GCF_059758515.1. Taxonomy (NCBI): domain Bacteria; kingdom Bacillati; phylum Bacillota; class Bacilli; order Caryophanales; family Bacillaceae; genus Rossellomorea; species Rossellomorea sp. GQ25. The sequence continues at coordinate 959,509 of NZ_JCAXEQ010000001.1, forward strand.
GATCAATCAGATATTCTAATTCTGTTTCCAACTGAGCTTCCCCAATGCCGAAAAAGCGCAGGACCCGGGAATGGATGATTTCTTTCTTCTTTAATAAAGTAAGGATCGCCTGTTTGCCGTAAGTACTGAACATCGGTTTCATTTCAGATGGAGGCCCGGGTAAAAGCATGTATGCTTTACCACCTTTTTTCAATAGCATGCCGGGAGCCATACCGTATTCATTCTTCAATACCTGAGATCCAGCTAAAATGTGCGCCTGTTTTTCATTATTGGGGGTCATCTCCCGATTGACTTTTTTAAAATAACTTTTTATTGATCCCAACGCATCTTCGTCCATGGTCAAAGTGGTACCTAATGACTGCGCAATGGTTTCTTTCGTCAAATCATCCTTCGTCGGTCCAAGTCCACCGGTGAAAATCAACAATTCTGCTCTCCCTTGACCTACTGAAATCGCATGCTGCAATCGTTCAGGGTTGTCTCCAACACTAGTGTGGTAGTAGACATTCACCCCCATTTCAGCCAGTTGCTCTGAAATGAATTGAGCATTGGAATTGACAATTTGACCTAATAGTAGTTCTGATCCTACCGCTATGATTTCTGCATTCATCCTTATTCCCCCTGTCATTTATGTAAAGAAGGGGATGATTCCAGTAGAATCAATCCCCTTGTTAAAACGTTTTATTTCGAATTTACAAATGCTTTTTTGTTATGTTTGAAATAGTCCCATCCAGACCAAATAGTAAAGAACATAGCCACCCAAAGAGCAATGGTCGCAAATGGCAGATTGATCAGTTCGAAAATGGCGTTATGCAGAAGCAGCGCTGAAATAGCGATGATCTGTGCCCATGTTTTGATCTTGCCCAATTGACCCGCAGCAACCACTTCCCCTTCTCCGGCTAACACAAGGCGAAGGCCTGTTACCGCAAACTCACGGCTGATGATGATAATGACAATCCATGACGGGGCAAGGCCAAGCTCAACAAGAACAATTAAGGCAGCGGATACAAGCAATTTGTCCGCTAATGGATCTAAGAACTTCCCAAGGTTCGTCACGAGGTCAAGCTTTCGTGCATAATAACCGTCTACCCAATCGGTTGTTGCCGCAATGATGAAAATCAAAGCCCCTACAAAGTGCTTGACCGGCATTTCTGCCCCAAGAAACATCATGTTACCCCAGTTTAAAGGTGCAAGCATAATGATTAAAAATAATGGAATTAAAAATATCCTTGAAACTGTAATCTTATTAGGTAAGTTCACCTTTCTACCTCCAATACTTAAAAAACACGTTCTAGCTATAGTATGTAAGAAAAAGGAGTTATTAAAACTCCTTTCATCTCAATTATTGTGTCGCTTTAGGTTCATAGTTAATGATAATATCCTGTCTTACAACATCCGAAGAAGATACCTTGTACTCAAGTTGATTGCCGTTTACGGAAATATTTGTATTTGAAGCGTTACCGATTACAAGATAAGCAAGCTTTTCGGAGGAAAAGTCAAAGTCCTTTTTATTACCCTCTTTTAATAACCCTTCAAACAACAATTCATCCTTCGTGTTATATACACCGACCCAAGTATCACCCGTAGCAGATAACTCCAGCTTGAATTCATCTGCATTTTTTAGTTCATAGGTTGTTTTATAGCCTGAAGTATTAACAGCCTCTAATAATTGTTCTGGTTTTTGTTCTTTTTCTTCCTTAGCATTTTCATCTTCTGAAGATTTACTTTCTCCTGTTTCTTCTTTATCTTTGGTTTCTTCTTCGGGCTCTTCACTTTCAGCCGTTTGGTTTTCATCCACAGCGACTTGCTCCTGATTTTCTGAAGGTTGTGTCTCAGGGGCTTTATCTCCCACTTTCCCCTGCCAGAATACCCATACGGCAATCAAGGCACCAATAACAAACAGGGCTATAAGCAGTTTGGGCACGAAGTCAAATACCTTGGTAGAGCTTTCTGATACAGACTTTCTTGACTGAACCCTGGAAAGGGAAACCGGTATCTCATCTTCATAAGTTGTCGGAATTTCATCCTTATGCTCCTCAAAAATCACTTCAGGAGGAAGACCGACCGCTTCACAATACTGTTTAATAAATGCACGCACATAGAACTTCCCAGGCATCGCGTCATACGAGCCTTCTTCTATCCCAATCAAATAGCGTTTTTGAATTTTTGTTATTCTTTGTAAATCATCGAGGCTATAACCTTTAGCTTCACGGGCTTCCTTTAAACGATTTCCTAATTCCGTCACCACTTAACACCTTCCAATATTAAAAATCAAAACCTCCAAAATCGGAATTTTGAAATAGATTATTTTGTTCTACTAATTCATATGTAATTTCTTCATCAGGATCGTTTCTAAGTTCAATGATATAATCAAAATCTTCAAGTGAATATTCCGAGTTTTGAACGAATACATCAGGATGTTCGATTACTTTCACAGCGGGCAATCTCATGATTTCCCTTACTAGTTGCCAGTGTTTTTCACTTGCACGGCGAGTTGAAACGATACCGTCAATAATAAATAGGTTTTCAGATGAGTACTCGTCTTCAATCAGCTTGCTTCTTATTGTCTGCTTTAATAAAGTAGAAGAGACAAAGAGCCATTTCTTATTTGCACATACACTTGATGCCACGATGGATTCGGTCTTCCCTACCCGGGGCATTCCTCTGATCCCAACAAGCTTATGTCCCTCTTGCTTAAATAGCTCAGCCATAAAGTCTACTAATAAACCCAGCTCATCACGAACAAACCGAAACGTTTTCTTGTCATCGGCATCTCGCTGGATATAACGGCCGTGACGAACGGCAAGGCGATCCCGCAATTTCGGCTCTCGGAGCTTTGTTACATTAATTGTATCCATCGTTTGTAAGATGGACTCGAGCCTCGTTATCTGTTCATCATTGTTTGCAAGAAGAAGCATTCCCCTTCTGCCTTCATCTACTCCATTTATCGTCACTATATTTATAGAAAGCATTCCTAATAACGAGGAAATATCACCTAAGAGGCCTGGACGATTTTTTTGAATTTCATATTCTAAATACCATTCTTTGCGTTCCATTGGTTCCCTCCTGAAAAAACTGTGACATTCCAATTTGATAAAAATCGACATAATTCGGAAAAATTATTTAAACATCTAGGTATTATAATAAATGATTTTCCGGTAATAGAAAAGCAAAACCTACATAAATATGTACAATTTCTCATTTTATCCTCACAAGCTGTTTATAGTAAAGAAGTATAGACTTCACCCGAAAAGAATGACTTCTGTCTAAAGTGATTCTTTATGAAGCGGTATATATAAGAAAAAGGAGAGGAAGAAATCCCTCTCCTTAACGAGTACTATTGTTATTAACAAGTTTAATCATCATGTTCGCAATGGCATGTTGTTCTTCAGGAGAAGCGACAGACCATAAATCCGCTAACACTTTTTCCTGATCGTTCTTAGCTTCGACTTGATTCGCTAAGTAGTCACCAATTTGGTAAGCTAAGTCTGAAACCGTTTCATTTTCCATTCCACCATGTTGAGCCTGGTGAAGACGGTCACCTAAGAAGTTTTTCCAATCAGACCAGTTATCTAATACAGACATTTGTCATGACCTCCTTTATTGAAATACAACCTTAGTTTGTATCCAGGAGGAAAAATTATTCGTCTTAATCATTTGCCTAAAAAACTTTTTCAAGTATGCCATCCACCATTGATGGAGATGGTTTGACCAGTTATATAAGAGGCTTTGGTAGAAGTGAGAAATTGAATCGAGTCGGCAATTTCAGCTGCCTGAGCGAGACGCCCCATTGGAATCTCCTCCCGAAGAGCTTCTAGTTCCCCTTCAGAAAACGAACTCATCATTGTTGTATCAACTGCTCCTGGAGCGATTGCATTGATCCTAACCCCACTTAGAGCAAGCTCCTTACTCAATGATTTCACAAATGCCAATTGCGCCCCCTTAACAGTTGAATAAACGACCTCACACGCTCCGCCTATTTGTCCCCAAATGGAGCTTACCATTACAATACTCCCCTTACGTTCTATCAGCTTAGGCAATAACATTTGAATGAGAAGTAAAGGACTTTTCACATGAACGTTAATCAAATAGTCCACCTCTTCTTCAGTCTGATCTTGAAACATTCCCCAGCTTGAATTCCCACTACTATAAATAATGGCATCAAGTTGGAAGATACTGTTCACGAGACTCCCGACTTCTCTCGGGAGGGCAAGATTCGCCCGAATGGGGATTGCCTCCACCCCATACTTTTCAATCTTATGTAGCAGCTCTATTATAGCTTTTTCATTCGTATGATAATGTAAATATAAATTCCATCCCTCTTCTGCCAAGCTTAAAGCCGTACTGCTTCCGATTCCCCCTGAAGCCCCTGTTATTAAAGCATATTTCATCTGTTTCCACCTCAATGTCCACATAAAGAGAGGAACTACCCTAGGGCAGCTCCCTCCGATATTATGATTTTGGTACTACCTGACACACCGTAAAGCGCTCTTCACTGATAATATTACTCGCAACGGTTTGAATATCATTATACTTCAATGATTCAAGTGTTGGTACGACCTCAAAAAGATCCATTTCGTTAAAAGCATAGCGTGTGAATTGATTTGCAATAAACTCAGGCGAATTAATGGCACGTAAAAACGCACCAATTTTCTTTTTCTTCGTTCTTTCTAATCCCTCTTCTGTAAAGAGAGATTCTTGTTTGGCTTTAAGTAGCAGCGATTGTACCTTCTCGGCCAGCTCATCCGGCTTTTCCGTATCCCCGCCGACGGTTAAGAATCCAAAGCCATTTTCTTGTGTATAGTCATAGTGGAATGTTTCATCAATCAATCCATCATTGTATAGTTCAGAATAATACGTTGAGCTTTTACCAAATAACATATCAAGGAAAACGTTCATCGAAAGCTCTTGTCGAAGCATTTCCTTGCCTTGCTGCTGGGGTTCAGGCGCTTTAAGTCCTACCAGGCACTTAGGGCTTTGCACGTTCATCTTAAGGACCTGCTTCTTCTCAGCAACCGTTTCTGGTTCCTCATCAAATCTCCGCTTAATCTCAGGCATTTTTTCATAATCCTTCTTTTCCTGATTCGAACGAATCTGATTCATGATTTGATCCGGGTCCACTGACCCCACTACAAAGAGAAGCATATTGCTTGGGTGGTAGAATGTGTTATAGCACTGATACAACATATCTTTCGTGATTGGTGTGATGGACTCAATCGTTCCTGCAATATCAATCTTCACAGGGTGATTTTTGTACATATTCTGAATCACGCCAAAATATAATCGCCAGTCAGGGTTATCATCATACATGGTGATTTCCTGTCCGATGATGCCTTTTTCTTTTTCCACTGTCTTTTCTGTAAAATAAGGGTCTTGAACAAAGTCTATAAGCGTTTCTAAATTTCGTTCCACATTGGTGGTACTTGAGAATAAATAAGCCGTTCGTGTAAAGGATGTGAAAGCATTAGCCGACGCTCCCTGGCGGCTGAATTGCTGAAATACATCCCCATCTTCCTTTTCAAACAATTTATGTTCCAAGAAGTGGGCGATTCCATCTGGAACCTTAACGAATCCTTCTTCGTTTAGAGGGACAAAATGATTGTCGATGCTTCCGTACTTCGTCGTAAACGTAGCATACGTCTTATTGAATCCTTTTTTCGGGAGAATATAGACATCCAGTCCGTTAGACATTTTTTCATAATATAAGTTTTCCTGTAATTGATCGAAGGAAATTTTCTTCATCTTTATCCCTCCATTCCTGTTAAAAAGTAGATGGTATCAAGTTCAACTTTATTTGCTGCTTTCACGATGTCTTCTTTCGTCGTTTTCTCAATTTCATCAAGCCAGTGTTTTAAATCAATTTCTTCATGGGCGACAGCATTATGATAAAGGACCTCAACCAACCCACGGGACGTATCAATGGTTTCAAGCAGTTGATTGCGGATGACCGCTTTCGTTTGTTCGATCTCGCCATCCGTAAAGTCTCCATCCTTCATGGCTTGCAGCTGATCATTGATGATTCCAACAGCTTGATCATATTTCTCAAATTCTATGCCGGACATAACCATCAATAATCCTTTATGACTTTCTAGTCTACTTGCTGCATAGTAGGCTAAGCTCGCTTTTTCTCTCACATTTATGAACAATTTAGAATGAGAAAATCCACCGAATATGCCATTGAACACCTGAAGGGCAAAGTAATCATCATCGCCATATTGAGTATGTGTCCGGTAGCCCATATTAAGCTTACCTTGCTTCACATCCTGCTTTTCTTTCACGACGTTTTCCCTTTCTTTTTGCTTCACTTCCGATGAATCGACTTCGAGAGGGGTACGTTCGTTTAATTGGAGGAGTTGATCACACAGATTTTCAACTTCCGCAACATCTACATCGCCGATGACATAAAGATCGAATTGATCTTCATTCATGACTTTTTGATAATATTCATATAAACTCTTGGCCGTAATGGACTCTACTTCTTCACTAATTCCATTAACATGAAGGGCGAATCGCTCCCCCTTACACATTTCTTCTACAAGCCGGGAATTAGCGTAGCGCATTTTATCGTCATATACTGCCTGTATTCTTACCTTCTGGTTTCGTTTTTCTTTCTCGACCGTTTTCTTATCGAATTCGTTATTTTCAATATGAGGATTTTGCAGGACATCTGCTAAAAATTCTATTCCTTTTTGAAGTAAAGGCTCCGAGTCCCTTAAAAACTTTTCGTTGGCAATTTCAACTGACATGCTGACCACGTGGTACTCACCTTTTTTACCTAAATCCGTAAAAAAGTTAGCACCATATAATTCATCAAGGTAGGATCTTAATTCCGTTGTACTCGGATAGGTTTTTGTACTGCTTTGCATCACATGAGGGAGTAATCCGCGTAAGGTCACTGTTTCTTGATCTAATGGAGCTTTCATTTTCAAAATCAGACTGTTGGTTTTATACTTATCCGTTTGAACGATATGTAGCGTGTATCCCTGTTTCTTCTTTACTACTTCATTTATGGCTGTCATCGTACCGTCCTCCTTAGTTCCACACTTCCATCATTTTTGAAATCAAAAAAGTTATAAACACCTTTATTGTGCGGCATTTATGTATAACTATACATGTAGTGATATGTTGATTTCAAGCATCTTCCTCTATTGGAAAAATACCCATAGAGTAAACTATTATATGATTGTAAAATATTCAATATGTTCGTTCTTATATTTTCTAAAAAGGCTCTTTTCGTAAACAGAAAAAGTAGTAGTTGATTTCCGCTCCAGGATTCCCGCTTTCCGCTGGGCGGCCGGTGAGCATTCTCGTCGCTCCTTTGGGGTCTAACCCACTGTTTATGCGTAGATTCCTAAAAAGTAAACTTATCTTTTGAATGAGTGGTAGTGTAAAACCATGGAACGTTCCTTTCCGCTCCAGGTACAAGATTCCCCGGGGAGGAAGTCGAGCCTCCTCGACGTTCCGTCTGTGGGGTCTCCCTTTCCTCTATTTCCCCCAGGAGTCAAGTGCCTTCCGCTACCATCCACTCTGTGCTATTACATTCTTATTTCCTATAAATATAGATAGACAAACATAAGAAAGCTCCTATTGTAGAATCCGTTGAGGGTTTGTTCCCAAAACCAATTATCTACAAAGTTATCTACAAAGGTGTAAAAAAATTTAGGTTAATTCATAAATTGGCGGATCATTGAACTATCCTTTCAAATGGATCAAACAATCTCTTTGATTTGTCCGTGTATGGAGCACCAAGCCCCAAGGCATATGGACCAAATGCTATCGTCATGATAGCCTAAATCCTTTCCTTGAATGAAAAAAATAGGAAAGAATAACAATCTTATTTGTAAATAGTCTTTTTTGCTCCAACGGTAAAATAGACTATTGTAAAGAGAGTAGTGGTCGATTTTCTCTTGTATTCTAAAATTCCGTTTTCTATAGATTGTTTTTGTTACTTTTAAGCTCTGTCACGAAATTTTCTTATAGAAGGTGAGGGGAACTGCGTAGACTCCGGCGGATTTTGAACGTGCCGAGACCCGTTCGGCTAAGCTGAGGAGGCCGGCCGATCGTGCGCGGCAAGCGGAGCGGTTCCCCTCACCTTCTAGCACACACTGGTTGACAGAGCCCCTGGCAGATTTCATTTTATCAAACAACAAATTTTGCGAAATGAACCTTCAAATAAGCTGTTTTCGTAAACTATGTTGCTATGAGAGAGAAATGAGCATACAAAAAAGGTACCTCGAGTGTCGAGATACCTTTTATTGATTGGTGCTTATGTGATTAACGACTTCCTTTAATATACGGTGTACCAAGTGCTTTAGGTGCATCTGCACGCCCGATGAATCCGGTAAGTGCAAGGATGGTCAACACATAAGGAGCGATTAGCAGGTATACACTTGGAATATTCTCAAATAACGGAATACTTGATCCGATGATACTTAAGCTTTGAGCAAATCCAAAGAATAATGCTGCACCCATTGCACCAAGCGGATGCCACTTACCGAAGATCAAAGCGGCTAAGGCCATGAATCCCTGTCCGCTTATCGTTGCATGACTAAAGTCCGAGGAAATGGACTGGGCATATACTCCTCCACCTACTCCTGCAAAAGCCCCGGAAATGATGACGCCGATATAGCGCATTTTCGTTACGTTGATTCCCATTGTGTCGGCAGCCATTGGATGCTCACCTACGGAACGCAATCTGAGACCGAATGGAGTCTTAAACATAATGAACCAAACGATGACAGACACAAGAATGGCTACAAATGGTGGCCAGTAAGTGTTGGAGAAGAAAATATCTCCAATCACTGGAATTTTATTCAGTAACGGCACATCCACTTTCCCGAATCCTTCAGAAATAATATCAGTTTGACCTTTCCCGTAAATACGTTTTACTAAGAAAAGGGTTAATCCAATAGCAAGCAGGTTGATTGCCACACCGGATACTACTTGATCAGCTCTGAACGTGATAGAAGCAACAGCATGTAAGACGGCTAGTAACCCTCCCATTACCATGGCTATGAGCAGCGCTACCCAAGGAGTAGCATCACCGAATACGTCTGAGAAAGCAAGATTGAAAACGATGCTTGCGAAAGCCCCTATGACCATTAAACCTTCAAGTCCAATATTAACGACACCAGAACGCTCAGAGAACGCTCCGCCTAAAGCAGTGAAAATAAGTGGTGATGCCCACAATAATGTTGATGGAATAAGGATTGTCAAGATATCAATAAAGCCCACTTACTTCACCCCCTTTTTACTAAATCGTTGAATTAGATAACGAATCATATAACCAGATGCTACAAAGAAAATAATAAGGGCAATGATGATGTCTACCAATTCATTTGGAATACCTGCTTCAAGAGGCATATTTAACGCCCCCACTTTAAGTCCTCCAAATAATAATGCTGCGAACACAACACCTATTGCTACATTACCTCCTAATAGTGCTACAGCGATCCCATCAAATCCGACCCCTGTAAATCCTCCTTTAATCGAGGCATAGCCAAATGTTCCTAAACCTTCCATTGCACCAGCGAGTCCGGCAAATGCTCCTGAGATGACCATAGAAAGGATAATGTTTCCGTTTACGTTCATCCCTGCATATTGAGAAGCGTGCTGGTTAAAACCTACGGAACGCAGTTCATATCCACGAGTCGTTTTCTCTAATAGGAACCACATGATAAATACACACAGAAGGGCGATGAAAACTCCCCAATGCAGGCGAGAGTAATCCGTTAAGCTTTCGAAAAACGGAGACTTAAGTGATGCCGTTTCTGCGATATAATCCGTACGATCTTTACGCTCTGTTAACACATCACGGATAATCGCATTCGTGACGTGAAGAGCAATATAGTTCATCATGATTGTTACAATTACTTCGTGTACACGAAATCTCGCTTTAAGTAATCCAGGAATAAAGCCCCATAACGCTCCAGCTAATGCTGCTGCAGTGATGGCAAGGGGCAAATGAATGACTTTTGGTAACTCATCGAAAGCAACCCCTACCCAAACAGCAGCAAGCCAGCCTACAATCAATTGTCCTTCGACCCCGATATTGAATAAACCGGTTCTAAAGGCAAAGGCCACAGCCAACCCTGCTAAAATGTATGGTGTTACTTGACGTACCGTTTCCCCTACATAGTAGATTTCACCGAAAATACCTTGCCATAACGCAGAATATCCGGCAATCGGATCATACCCACTCACAAGCATAATAATGGTTCCTACAATAATACCTAAAAGGACTGAAATAACCGGGATTAATATATTTGTTAATCGATTAGACATTTGTGTTCTCCCCCGTTTCCTTCCTCTTTGATCCAGCCATTAATAGTCCTAGCTCTTGTTCAGTCGTTTCCTTTGGATTCACAATCGCTACGATTTGACCTTCATAAATAACGGCAATACGATCACTTACATTCATGATTTCATCTAGTTCAAATGAAAGCAATAGAACGGCTTTCCCGTTATCCCGCTGCTCGATAAGGCGTTTGTGAATGAACTCAATGGCTCCTACATCCAAACCACGAGTCGGTTGAGCCGCAATCAATAAGTCCGGGTCACGATCAACTTCCCTGCCGATAATCGCCTTTTGTTGATTACCGCCGGACAATGCCCGGGCAAGAGTATATTCCGAAGGTGTTCTTACATCAAACTCTGAGATTAGTTTTCTTGCTTGATTGTAAATATTTTTATAGCTTAATACCCCTTTATTGGAATAGGGCTTTTGGTAATAGGTTTGTAGAACCATATTTTCACCAATCGGAAAATCTAATACTAATCCATGTTTGTGACGATCCTGAGGAATATGACCTACACCTGTTTCATATATCTTGCGCGGTTTCATATTGACTATTTCTTTTCCATTCAGCTTTATCGAGCCACCATCGGTTTTGTATAATCCTGTAATAGCTTCTATCAGTTCACTTTGCCCATTGCCGTCGACCCCTGCAATACCCAGGATTTCCCCTGCCTTCACTTCAAGGTTCAATCCTTTTACTACGGGAACATTCCGATGATCTTTCACCTTTAAATCACGAATCTCAAGTACATTGCCCGCAGGATTTGCTTCTTTTTTCTCAGTCTTAAAGGTTACTTCACGCCCTACCATCAGACTGGCAAGATGGTTCGTGTCAGTCTCTGATACTTTCACAGTCCCAATCCCTTTACCTTTTCTGATAACGGTTACATTATCACACACTTCCATAATCTCTTTTAGCTTATGGGTGATAAGAATAATAGATTTACCTTCTTGAATAAGAGTTTTCATAATTTGAATAAGCTCTTTGATTTCTTGAGGAGTCAGTACCGCCGTTGGCTCATCAAAGATCAAAATTTCAGCCCCGCGATAAAGTGTTTTCAAGATCTCCACACGTTGCTGCATACCTACTGAAATTTCAGAAATTTTAGCAGACGGCTCCACTTTCAAACCATATCTTTCTGAAATTTCCATAATATCCTTCTCTGCCTTTTTAATATCCACCGTTGCACCGGACTTAGGCTCTCTTCCGAGAATAATATTTTCTGTTACTGTAAAGGTATCCACGAGCATAAAGTGCTGATGAACCATTCCGATCCCTAAGTCGTTGGCGATATTGGGATTGGTGATGTTCACTTTCTGTCCCCTTACACGAATTTCTCCTTGCTCAGGTTGATAAAGTCCAAATAATACATTCATCAGTGTAGACTTACCTGCTCCATTTTCACCAAGAAGCGCATGAATTTCACCTTTTTTGAGCTGGAGGGTAATATTATCGTTTGCTACGATGCCTGGAAATTCTTTACGGATATTCAGCATCTCAATTACATAATCCATTGCTATTCACTCCTTGCGTAGGTAGGGATATTTATCTAGTAGTTAGAGGTCAGACCTTAACACGCTAGAAAAAAAGGGTTTCCCCGAATAAAAATCTAAATGAAAGATAGAAAACATTTCTATACTTCAATTAAATTTTTAATTATTATGAATATTTCTTTTAAAAAAGGGATAAGAGACCGGCTATCCTTGGCCCGCTTATCCCTTTTAAAATTAGTTAGCCGAGAAAGACTCCGCTTCTTTAACAGATTCTGGAACAGTCACATCTCCACTATTAATTTTTTCTTTCCATTCATCAACTTTTTGCATTACTTCATCTTTATTTGAAAGCTCTTCATTTAATTCAGCGAGTCCTACACCGTCTTCTTTAAGACCGTATAAGATTTGTTCTCCACCAGGGAAATTTCCGTCTTGAGCTTTTGTTGCAAGGTCTTTAACTGCGTTGTCAACACGTTTCAATGCAGATGTCAGAACAATGTTATGGTCGCCAACTTTACCTTCTGCAACTTGATCAGAGTCAACACCGATCGCCCAAAGTTCACGGGATGGATCTTTTTCTTTTAAGTCACGTGCTTCTTTGAATAAGCCATTACCAGTACCACCAGCTGCATGGAAAATAACATCTACATCTTGAGAGTACATTTTAGAAGCGATCGTTTGACCAAGTTCAGCTTTATCAAAAGCTCCTGCATAGTCTGCCACGATTTCTGCATCTGGTTTAACTGATTTTACACCAGCTATGAACCCTGCATGGAAACGCTCGATTACCGGGATTTCCATACCACCAATAAATCCAATTTTATTCGTTTTTGTAGCTAATCCAGCTGCAACACCAGCCAGGAAAGAAGCTTCTTGTTCTTTAAACATAATGCTTGCAACGTTTGGTTGTTCTACAACAGCATCAACGATTGCAAAATGAGAATCTTTTTGTTGTTGTGCAATGTCATTGATTGCACCCTCCATAAGGAAGCCGATACCATATACTAAGTCAAAGTCTTGACGAGCTAATGTGTTTAAGTTAGTAGCATAGTCAGCATCAGATTGTGATTGTAGGTAGTCATAACCTTCCTTACCTTTTTCTAAGTCGTGCTCTTTACCGAAAGCTTTTAAACCTTCCCAAGCAGATTGGTTGAAAGATTTGTCATCTACTCCACCAACATCCGTAACCATTGCTACTGTAAATTGATCTTCTTTCTTGTTACCTTCACCACTAGATGCACCTTCTTTGTCCTCGCTTGTTCCACAAGCACCTAATAATGTACCTGCAGCTAGAACAAATGACAACGCTAAACCAATTTTACGTTTTTTCACCTAGAGTACCCCCTAATATTGTAATAAATTAGTAGAAAGATGGATTGTTGTTATACACGCTTTCTTAATACGTGGAAGCTAAATTTGTCTGACCGAAAATAGTTTACTGAGTACAAAATCGGCTCATCGTTTTCATCAAAATGCATTTGCTTTAAAACGAGTAGTGCCGTTTCAGGTTCACAATTTAGAATAGGGGAGATTTTATCGTGATATCCCATAGGTTCTATTTGTGCAACAGCATGAGTGATTCTCTTATTCTCGCGTTTTTCCAAAACGGTGAAAATCGAATTATCCTCATGGGTGAAATTCCTCGGCATAATCTTTTCAGGAATTTTGTCTACACAATACACAACCGGTTCCCCGTTTGCAGTACGAACTCGTTCAATCAGGATCACGTCGTCCTCTTCATTGCAAGTAAACCTCTTCACATCATCCTCAGTAGCTTCTTGAGTTGTTGAGCTTAAGAATATGGTCCCTGGCTCCATTCCTGCCTGCTTAATCATGTTCGTTACACTGTTCAGCTGCTCAATACCAGAAGTAAAGAGCGGTTTAGCGTTTACAAATGTACCTACCCCATGACGTCGTACGATGACACTTTCTTCCTCAAGAATTCTGAGAGCTTCACGGAGAGTAGCCCTACTCACACCGAGTTGTTTGGAGAGATCAAATTCAGATGGGAGTTTTTCTTTTTCTTTGTATACTCCCGCTTCGATATCTTTCTTCAAACGGTCTATCACTTGTAAGTATAAATGTCGATTATCTGTCTTTATTGTCACTGGAACCACCACCAAATTTTCTCAAGAGATCAGACCTCTGATGTATATCTTTCCTACTAATCGAAAATACTATAACACTTTTCTTTTCATAAATAAATAGCATTGTGTGATTTTGTCGAAAAAAATGACTAGAATGACAATTTAAAATCCTTATTTGTAAAAAAATAGTAATTATTTAAGAATGAATAGGGTTTCATGGAGTTTTTTTACAAATAATTTACAATAAGGTTGTTTTAGATGATCAATCTTTACAAAATTAAAACAACGCCATTACAATTGTAAACGCTTTTAATAGTATAACACATTAGTGGATAAACTAGAATAATCTCATTAAGAACGGATACATTTTGAGATTTCCTCCTTGAATTTTACATAAAAAAGGTGTGTTAACCCGTTCACTTTGAATAGGGTAACACACCTTTTGTTAAGAGCTTTGCTCTTCTGAAGGTTTACCGATCAAGACGGTTCTCGGCTTACTTCCTTCATAAGGCCCAACGACTCCTCTTACTTCCATCTCATCAATCAATCGTGCTGCTCTTGTATAACCAATTCTAAATCTTCTTTGAAGCATGGAAACGGAAGCCGTTTGCATTTCAGCGATTAACTGAACTGCATCATTATAAAGTTCGTCTTCAGCTTCGCCCGTTTTCTCATCTTCTTGTATTTCATCTGGAATCATTTCTTCCTGATACTGTGCCTTTTGTTGGGAAATGACAAAATCAACGATTTCTTCAACTTCTTCATCAGATAAAAAGGCACCTTGAACCCTTGTAGGCTTTGAAGCCCCTACAGGCATAAAGAGCATGTCTCCTCTACCCAATAGTTTTTCTGCGCCCCCTGAATCCAGAATGGTTCTGGAATCGGTTTGAGATGATACGGCAAACGCAATCCTTGATGGTATATTCGCTTTGATGACCCCTGTAATAACATCAACAGAAGGACGTTGCGTCGCAATTATTAGATGGATTCCTGCAGCACGTGCCATCTGTGCAAGTCTGGTTATAGCGTCTTCTACATCGTTAGAAGCAACCATCATTAAATCAGCCAGCTCATCCACTATGACCACAATGTATGGAAGCAGTGGCTGCTTTTCTTCGTTCTCCAGATTCTGCCTCTTAACGTAGTCATTGTAGCCTTCAATATTCCTGGTTCCTGTGTGAGAGAACAATTCATATCTCCGTTCCATTTCGCTTACAACCTTTTTTAAAGCCTGTGAAGCTTTCTTGGCATCTGTTACAACAGGAGCCAATAGGTGCGGTACCCCATTATATACATTCAATTCAACCATTTTCGGATCAATCATCATGAGCTTGACTTCATGAGGTTTAGCTCTCATTAGAATGCTCGTAATGATTCCATTAATGCAGACACTCTTCCCGCTTCCTGTGGCCCCGGCTACAAGTAAGTGAGGCATTTTATTCAATTCTGCAAGTACGGCTTCACCTGTAATATCCCGTCCTAAACCAATTTGGAGCTTGGCATCCGGTTTATTATGTTCCTTGGCTTCAAGCACCTCTCTTAAAGACACCATGGCCACCTCTGAGTTAGGAACTTCAATACCGATAGCCGATTTCCCTGGGATGGGTGCTTCGATTCGGATATCTTTAGCCGCAAGAGCCAATGCTAAATCATCACTAAGGTTCACGATGCGGCTTACTTTCACACCTACGTCCGGGTGGACTTCATACTTGGTGACGGCTGGGCCTAAGTGAACTTGTGTAACTTTTGCTTTTACTCCGAAGCTTTGGAAAGTTCGTTCAAGCTTGGCTGCGTTGGCATGAATCAGTTGATATTCATTACTCTGATCTGTTTTTCTAGGACTCTTTAATAACGAAATAGAAGGAAGTTTATAATCCTTATTTTCTACTTCAGTAAACGTAATCGGTGGTGCAGCATCCGCTTCTCCTTCTGAATCGGACTTTTTATCATCTTTTTCATCATTCATTCCCGCTCCTGTAACGGATGGTTCTTCTTTAGTCTGAGCCCCTCCGTATGCGCGTTCCGCGAAGTTTGAGATAATCGGTTCTCTCGTTTCCTCTTCCTGAGGCAGCAGTGTTTCAACCGCTTCCACCTGCTTCACATGAACTTCTTTCTTTTTCTTTTCTTTTACTTCTTTTTTCTTTGACTGATCTTCTCTCCAGTCACTCATATCTTGTTTGAATGCCGACCATTGTCCGTTTAAGAATGCACCAAAGCGCTTTCCAGCTCTTCCTAGCACATCCCCGATGGATTTACCTGTCACTAGTATTATTCCGATTAATATGAATGTTGCACTAACAATCCTTGCTCCTTGCGAGTCAAATAGAAAATAAGAAACGGCAAATAGAACGCTCCCTATCATTCCTCCTCCAAGATCCGATGTACTCGTTTCCCCACTTACATCCATCCAATACAAATCCCACGTATTCATGATGACACTTGGATTATCGAAAGAACCATCATTTGAGAGCAAATCAAATAATTTCACATGACTCAATAGCAAGAAGCTCGCAATGATGATGTAAATCCCAATAAGTCTGCGACTAAATAACATAGGAATCTCTCGTTTAATCATGAGGTATCCTGCCACATACAGCATCCACAGGAGGGCAACCATATACCATTCACCCAGAAAGAATCGATAGAAATACACCACTGCTTTCCCTACAGCTCCAAGCTCAATGATTGAAATCAAACTGAGGGCAGCGAGGATCATTCCTGTAATTTCATATTTAATGGTTTGTTTTAAGGTTGAACTCGTTGCAGATCGTTTTTTTCTTTTTTTTCGTTTTGCCAATCCAATTCACCTAAATTCTATTGAAGTCTTTCTTCATATGTACATAAAGATGAAGAAAGGGCTGATCCTTTGGGGCAATCTATGTGCCTAAGGTGTCAGACCCTTCCCGTGAACTTAAAGTATCATTATGATTGTCTCTTCCAGTAATATTATAGCATAACCACTATTTCGGGAAAATCCTCTTTCTTCCTTAATTGCTGATAAATTCACCTGGGCAAATCTGATTATCGAGAAAATGTGCAGGGTCACTACTCATGACCCTGACAATTCGATACCGGTTCTCCTCCTGCTGAACAAGGATAGGAACACCTTGATATTCCATCATCATTTGACCACTGAATTCACTTGCATCTGTTGGAAATACAAGATCATTGGGAACCACTGTATAAAGGATCATTGAACCAGCCCCTCTTGTCGCTCCGATTGCTTCTTCATCTCAATTAACTCATTAATCTTTTTAATGGCTGTCCCAATGCCCCCGATTCCATCTATCAGGCCATATTCGACGGCATCATCACCGACCACATTCGTACCGATATCCCGTGTGAGGTTACCTTTTGCAAACATCAGCTCTTTAAAATCTTCTTCCGTTATATTGCTGTGCTTCGTAACGAAACTAACTACCCGATCCTGCATTTTATCCAAGTACTCAAATGTCTGTGGTACGCCGATCACCAATCCCGTTAAGCGAACCGGATGGATTGTCATTGTAGCAGTGCTCGCAATGTAAGAATAGTACAACTACTGATAACTGCAATGAATATAAAAAGAAAAGCCACCCTAAAATGAGTGGCTAAATTCATTTCTTATTTAATTATAAAGCACTTTAGCTAAATTGGAATAGTAGTCTTTTAATTCTTCTTCCGTTGGTGGTGTTTTTGGTTGTCTAATTATATAAATACAGTTATCCTGTTCAAATTCTGCTACCACTTCATATTCTTTTTCGAGTTTCTTCATTATATATACGTCCTTTCATAGTTGTCCATTATTTGGAATAGTATTTGTAGGGTGTTAACTTTTTATCCTTACAAACACTTACTTGTAATAAAGGAACGGAATAGGACATTCAGGACAAAACTTTTTTAAAAACTTCTCATGTCTACCAGTAATCCGTTCAACCCCATGAACTATAGAGTAAGGGAAAGTTAAACAGGCTTAACAGTTTGTATGTCTTTCCTACGGTGAAAATGACATTGAATTGATTCTCCCATTAGCTGAGGTGTGGCATTCGGTTGCCATGCCTCTTTTATTTGGCTTTTCAATTCAATATTTTTGAACTACTAACTAAGAGAGGTGAAAACAATGTACACAGTTAATTCAAGATTGCCATATAACATGGAATACAATCACAGATATATTAAACCTATTCGACACGCTAGAAATAAAACACTGGCTGAATTTAGCCACTATATGAAGGTTGACCCAGCTACTATTTGCAGACTGGAAAAAGGACAATTAGAGTTCACGCCTTATTATCATGAAAAATTAAAGTACGCTGTTAACCGTTTACGTATTAGTAACGTGGAACTAGTGTCTATTAAAACTATAATCGAACAAAAGGAAAGGAAAGGTTACAAGTAATGTTTACAATTGCACTACTACTACTAATTGCTATTGAATTATTTCACTACACTATCGGGGGTATGAAAACATGGAAAGCGTAAAAGTAAGAAAACTATTCACAGAAACTAATAAGGCTATTGCTGAATATCATGCAAAGGTTGAGGAATTAGACAAACAAGAACAGGAATTACAAGCTGATCTAATGGCATTACAGGACGAAATGACAGGCAACATGTTAGAACTAGAAAACGCCCCTGTATCAGAAAAGGTTTATTTAAAAGTACGTAACAAAGAGATTGTACAAAAGACGGAAATCATTACAGTTCTTTTAGAGGAACTAAAGGAAGAAAGAACAGCTTTAAAGTTAGAGTTCACCCCTGTTTATCGTGACGCTATTAGAAAAGACGGTGCTAACTTGAATGGATATGATGCTGTTGAGATTGCAGAACGTTACCGATATGAAATGCTAAAAGAAATTAGTGAAATCGGGGTACAGATGCAAAGACAGTACAATGAAATTGCCCCTGACATTTATGAAGTATTTGAAGATAGCAAGGTTAAAGAAGAATTTCCTCGTTTGGAATATAGCTTTAATGCAGAACGTTACACCCCTACTTTTGGCTGGTTTAGTGATTCTGTTGTATCTAAGAAAGATGTATTCTCAGCTTGTCGTGGGGGGCAACCAAATAAGCCTCAAAGTATGATAGCTAAAGAAACTAACGAAGATAAGGACGTGAAATAATATGGCTAACTTAATGACAGCTACTCAATTAGTGAAAAGTGAAATCCTAGCTGAATTGCGAAAAGGTAACACTGAGGTACTTAAAGACTTGCCACCTGTTATGGCTTTAAACTTAGGTCTTGCATTACAGAATGAAGCTGGTGACTATAAAGAGGAATCACCTGTAAATGATAAGTCCATTGGTGAGGCAATGTTAAAACAAATGGCTGACAGTGGTGTAAAAGAACAGCTAACTAAACAGATCGAACAGGAAGAAAAAGAACGTGCTGAAAAGGTCGCAAAAGCTAAAGAAATTACTAAAGAGGTCACTAGCTAACGCTGGTGGCTTTTTTATTTAAAGGAGATCAAGACAAATGGCATATTACGAAAAAGAGGAACAAGAAACTGTTATCATGTACGACCCTTCATCTAAGCTATGGGATATTTACACTACAGTTCCCAAGCATATCAATAGGTTAAAAAACGACCCTATAGCGTCAGTTTTAAGGGTTGAAAATGATCGTGAAGGTAAAACCATTGGCTTACGTATTAAGACTGTAAAACTACCTTCTAGCTACACTTTTAACAGGTAAAAAGGAAAGGGGCTGTTATGCTATGGCAAACAAGAGGCAACGTAAAAAGAGAATGAAAAAACAAATGAAGAAACTGGCACAAATGAAAGCAATGAAACCTATAGAGGTTGCACCAGTGGAACGTGTGGCACTTATTGACGAACCTAAGGAATTTATTAAACCCTGGGTTAACCCTGTCATTATAGATAGTGGTGCTAACGCAAGTTCTAAAGAGTACCCAACAGGTGAATTATACTTAGGCAAGTATGAAGCCGAAAACAAAGAGTATCAAGCCTTATTAGATAAACGTTATCCTGAGGGCAGAATACAGCCTATAGAAAGGTTCATAACTCAGGACGCTATTATCCTTCATCATTGTGAAAAGTGTAAAGTAGAATTTTACGGAAAACCTAGATGGATATTAGGTAAAGATCATCAAAAACATATCTGTTCTATGCCATATGGGGATAGGTTTGGGAACAGAATGACACAGGTAAGTGGACGAGGTTCTAAAGAGATCAAAGTTAGTAAGACTTTAAATAAAAAGGGTAAACAGCAAATAATTGATCTTTACAATAAAGGGGAATTTGATAACGTAAATCAATTAGCTAAATACCTGAATTTAAGTCATGGCACAGTTAAATATCATTTAGAAAAAGCGGGGCTAATCTAATAGGGCGTTTACGCCTTTAGCCTCGTTTCTTTTTTATGTTCCTCATACTTGTACCAGCTTACCCCTAAAAAGTTTTAGAAAACTGGTAAAAAAATTTTTAACGCTGCTTTGCCATTTCTAAAACCTTAAATCCCTAACCACCCCTTGTCTATATAGCTGTACAGGGAACTAAGTGTATCAATACCTTACTAGTAAAAGTTAATTGCCTCAGAATCGCCCTCAGAAACACCCAATCTTTACCAGCAAAAGGTTTCATTTTTTATGCGTATTCGATCCAGACACCAGAACCCACCCATACAGGTACCTAGCCCCCATCCCGTACCCCTTATGCCTTGCTGTGCCTAACTTTGTCACCTCTATTAGTAGGGCTACTGATCTACTGTTATTCATTCCTTTCTTTCTTTTCTTTCTTCTTTCCTTTGTCCTTCCTTCCCTCGTGTCCTTGCCTGTCGTCCTGTCCTCGCATGTTGCTTGTTCTCTTTCTTCTTTCCTTTGTTCTTCTTCCTTGTCCTCGTGTGCTGTCCTGTGGTGGTGCTGTTGCCTCTACCCTTCCCTTCTTACTATGTCTATTGTGTATGTCCTCTATATAGGGGCTGTATATGGCTTATTTATGTGAGGGTGCTGTATGTAGCTGTAAGTTCCGTCTCACTGATACCCCTGTACCCTTGTTTTTTCACTACCCCTATACACCTTTACTTTTGATAATTTCATAAACAAAAAAAACCACCATTATTTCGGTGGTCTTCCCGCCCCAATTTTCCACACTATCGGAATCGTAACGGCAATCACGATATCAAGTGGTATTGAGACTTCCAAGATTAAATTAAACATTTGGCATTCCCCCAATTTAAAGTCACCTTGCGGTGCTAGGCACACATCACAAGCTTTAAATGGGATTACATAAATATTACCATATTAAACTAATTCTGAATATAACTTGTTTAAAATATTCCAGTCTAAAAAGGTAGACCATATTAGACGGTGAAAAATTGCCCTGTATAGCGTCTATTAAGAAAAGAAAATAAACCTTTATGAACGTCTAAAAAGTAATTGACCTTTATAGACAGTTGATGTATATTAAGACTATCAACTAAAAGAAACGGTGGTTTTAATTATGTCAGGAATCAATTTTGGTTATATTCGTGTATCAACTAAGGAACAGAATTTAGATCGTCAATATGAGGCTTTAAAAGGCTTTGTAACGGACGAGAAGTATATCTATAGTGATAAGGCTAGTGGCAAGGATATGGAACGTGAGGGCTTTCAGAACATGCTTAAAGCTATGCGTAACGGTGACACTCTTTATATCAAGTCTATTGACCGCTTAGGACGTAATAAGGCACAGATCAAGGACTATTTAGAACAGTTTAAGAAAGAAGGTATTAGAGTAAAGATCATTGACCTTCCTACCACTATGCAAGACGTTCCTGAGGGGCAAGAATGGGTTATAGATATGATTAACAACATTATCATAGAGGTTTACACTTCCATAGCACAGCAAGAACGTGAGACTATCCTACAGCGTCAAAGAGAAGGTATAAACGTTGCTAAGGCACAGGGTAAGCATTTAGGTAGACCAGCGTTAGAATTGCCCTTACAGTGGACTAAGCTATACAAAGAGTGGAAAGCTGGAAAGATGAAAGCTGTTGAGTTTATGGACGCTGTAGAAATGAAAAAGGCGACTTTCTATAAAAAGGTGAAGGAATACGAGGCGACACTATAACATGTGTTAGCCTCTTTTTTTTATTTCAATTCTTTTGAACCATTTAAGACATATAACAAAAAAGGGCTATTGTGCTTAGTGCATAACAGCGACAATTTTAAGTGTTTACTATATATCGTAAATGGTTGACAATAAAGGATTGTGCGTTAAAAAAGTTTTGAGGGGTGGTCTGTATTCGAGGCAACCAAGCATAATTCTGACTAATCCCCTTCTTGACCGTTCACAGCAATTTAATTCAAGTTAAAACAGCTAGAAACTATTTACAGTAACAGGTAAATGATAGTAAAATAAGGATAAGCTTTTTAGAAAAGAAGTGGGTTCTGCTACGGCGGTAATCCGACCCCTTCTAAAGGGTGAAACAAATGGAAATCAAGATTGAATTCGAGGTTTCAAGTAAGATTGACATAATGCTAGTGATAGCGTTAGTTGACCTTGCGGTGAACTTGCTTAGCCTGTAATGGGCTGGGCTTTTTCACTTTTTAGGAACAATTTTAATAATCACAATAGGTTGTGACTAATAATGTAGACAAATCCAGTAATATCAATGATTCACAGTTATTATAAATCCCTTGTGATTAACAAACTTCAAAAAGCCTTATTTATCAAGGGTTCGCATAATTTAATAATCACAATTTTAATAATCCCTCTTTTTGTGATTAACAAATACCTTAAAATCCGTACAGGGTCACTAAGGTTAATCCCTAAATTTGTGACTTTAAAGAAAACCAGTCGTATCAAGGGTTCTAGCGTTTGTATAAAATTTGTTCATTTTTCTGCCTGTAAATCGAGGGGTGTTCAGAAACTAGTAATAGAAGAACCTTAAAGATAACTAACTATAAGATAACGCTGTAACAGTAATAACAGTATTAAAGATCGAAACATAAAAGACTGTGGAAGAAAACCACTTCCACCATAACTAAAAACAACCACTAAGATATAACCAATGATAGCTATGATAGTAATAAGTAATAGATAGTTAAGTATTGGCGAAGGTCTGAAAGACCAAGCAAGGCATAAGCCTTAGATAACCTTAACTAAAAGTAATGCCACTTTAAACAGTGGTGTGAATATAATCTCATAGTAGTAGTAGTGAGATAACCTTTTCCTTTCCCTCTAATGGCTTAATAGCTGTTAGGGGGTTTTTTTTGTCCAAAAGAAAATGCCAGGCTTTAATTAACCTGACATTGAATCTAACTTATTCTGCTAAGCCTTGCCAAAACTTAAATGACAAAGTAGGTTCTAGCTGTAACTTAGGTTCTTTGCTTTTTGTTCCCTTTTCTAATATAGTTAACACTATTTCATCAAATGTACTTCTTAATAACTTATTCTTCTTCTCAGCACTGTCTAGCTGGTTGTATGCTGTTAGTATATTATTGACACTGTTCTTTACCTTCTTTACGTCCACCTCTTCTTTAGTGGCACTGACTTCTAAAAAGCTGTTCCCTTGTTCCATTTTTTCAACTTCATTTAATTCCTCGTCAATCTCCTTTTTAAACTCTAAAAAATCCTCGTCAGAATAGACACCTTTAAAGTGCTTTTCCTGAATGAACTTTAAACGTTTTTGTAATTCCTCTTTTTTCTGTCCAATTGATCTAACTATTTCAGCCTTATAGAGTTCTCTCTCGTTCTCGTCATGCTTTTCAGCTGTAGCCTCATACATTTCCTGTAGAAGCCCCTCGTCAAGCTGTGAAAGGTATTTTAAAAGCCCAATAACCTTTTGTTCTACAGGTTCGTATTTGACCGTTACACAGCCATTACGACAACGAATATAACTATCTATATAACTTGACCCACTTCTTCTTTTACGGTTATAACGGTTAATTACAAGCCTTTTCCCGCAGTACTTGCACGTCAATAAAGCAGTTAATTCGTATCTATCCCCATCAAATTTAGTTCTAGGTACTGCTTTATTGTTCTTTAGTCGCTGTACTTCATAAAAAACACTTTCTTTAATGATTGGTTCGTGTGCCTCAGGAACTATTATATGTTCTTCTACAGGACGTTTTTTAACTTTACCGTCTATCGTTTCAGTAGTTCTAAACCTAGATACACCTATATAAGTATCATTCGTTAATACTCGTTTTAATTGGCTTGTATCCCAATATTTCTTTCCTCTAGCAGATTCTATGCCTAGACGCTTTAAAATTGTCGCTATTGCACGTTCACGTACTTCTTTACCTTCATAACCATTTACAAATAAATCATATATCATTCTAACTATTTTAGCCTCGTCCTCTTTAGGTTCTAATCTTAATGTTTTAGGGTTACGAGTATAGCCAAAAGGAATTTGCCCCATCCACTTTCCTTCCATAGCTGCTGAATATCTAGCACCTGTTAAACGTTCCCTGATCTGTTCAAATTCTTCTCTGGCGAAGAACATTTCAAAACGTATTTGACGCTGATCTGAACTATTTCTAGGGTCATAGATTCTTGAAGGTGTAATGATGTAAATACGCTGTTCAACTAATAAATCATAAATGATACCCATATCCGACATAGAACCACGCCCTAGACGTGATATTTCTTTTACTGCCACAGCGTCATACTTTCCTAGTCTTAGTTCTTGTAATACTTCTTGAAAGACTGGACGTGTTGCTATTTTATCACCTGAACCAACTTCAAACTTTTGTATGTAAGGTATTCCGTAACCGTCAAGGATTTTAGCCATTAGCTTTTTTTGTTCGTTTAGTGTATCCTCACCAGTTTTACGTTCTCTTTCCTCATCTCGTCTTGATTTACGAACGTAATTTATGATGTTAGTGATCTTATAATCAGTTTTGCTATACATTGATATCGGCCTCCAACGCTTGATATATAAGGATTTTATCATTTGTGTTATCAGTAGTCAATGTATGAGAAATCGCATGATACGGCTATCGGTACACCGATACTATGTCCTCCACCTAGCACAACAGAAACTGTAGGTTTAGAAAGTGAAGCGATCATTTCAGAAATGGCGAGTCCCGCTTCCACGTCTCCACCTACCGTGTTTAATATAACCACCAATCCCTCTATCTTAGGATTTTGCTCAATGGCTACGAGCTGAGGAATAACATGTTCATACTTCGTTGTTTTATTTTGTGGTGGAAGCTGCATATGCCCCTCTATTTGTCCTACAATGGTCAAGCAATGGATGTTGGAATCCTGAGAGAGTTGCGGGACATTTGTTTGCCCTAATTGCTGTATCTTTTCCATTAATCCTGATGGTTTATCTTTATTATCATCTTGGCCTTTATTTGGCTGATCCTGCATACGTCCATGATTATCTTCCATGAAAACATCTCCTTTTCATTCCATTCTCTTGTTATTATTTTAATAAGGGAGTGTTTTCATACTTATACTTTAGGATCAAATAAAAAACGGAGGCTATCTGTTATTGAACAAATAGCCTCACTCATTAAACTTCCATGATGATCGGTAAAATCATTGGTCTTCTTCGTGTTTTATTGAATAAATAGTAATTGAGCTGATCTCTGATATCTTGTTTAATGGTTGTCCATTCAAATGAGCCTTTCTGTAGATAGGAATGTACTACATCCGTTACGATGCCTCCAGCTCCTTCAATCAACTCTTCTGACTCCCTCACATAAACGAAGCCGCGTGATATAATTTCAGGACCTGACACAATCGATTTGGATCTGCGGTTAATCGTCACAACGACCGTAAAGACACCGTCTTCTGATAATAGTTTACGGTCACGAAGGACGATATTCCCTACGTCCCCTACACCAATTCCATCAATTAACACATTTCCAGCCTGTACCCGGCCGCTCATTCTCATCTTACCGTCCTTGTATTGAAGCACATCTCCTTTATCCAAAATGAAAATTTGCTTATACGGAAGACCGATGTCGTGAGCGATCTGGGTATGGGCCACCAGCATTTTATACTCACCTTGTATAGGAATGAAATACTTCGGCTTCATGATATTTAACATAAACTTTAGGTCTTCCTGACTCCCATGCCCTGAAACATGAACTTTCTTATTAGCGGTCAAGACGTTTGCTCCTGCTCTATAAAGCATGTCAATTGTCTTTCCTGCAATGACTTCCATGCCGGGCGAAGGTGAAGCCGTAATAAGGACTGTATCTCCTTCTTCAATATTCACAAGACGATGGGAGCGTTTTGACATCCGCTGCAGTGCTTCAAACGGTTCTCCTTGTGTTCCGGTAGCGATAATGACGACTTCATCTTTAGGATAATCACCAATCTCATCCATTCCGATGATCATCTCATCCCGGACGTGAAGATAGCCTAATTTCAATGCTACATCATATACTCTCTTCAAACTCTTACCCACTACGACCACTTTTCGATTATTTTGATCTGCAGCGTCAAAAACTTGCTGTAGTCGTATTAAATTAGATGCAAAGCAAGCTACAATCACTCTACCGGATGCCATTCGTAAAGCGTCTGTTATATGTTGTTCAATGACGGCCTCGGATGTTGTGTAGCCGGGTCTCTCCGCTTCTGTGCTATCAGACAACAAACATAGCACTCCTTTTTCACCGATTTGAGCCATTTTTCCTAAATCCGGTCGATAAAGGTGTTTAGCAGATTGATCAAATTTGAATTCCCCGGTATGTACGATGACTCCTTCAGATGTATGTATACATACACCAACTGAATCCGGAATACTATGTGTGGTTTTAAAGAACGTTACATTCACTCCATCGAAAGTGAGATAGCTATCTGAGTGAATCGTATAGAATTTCACATCAGCGCTGACATTTTCATCCTTCAATCGTGCCTTTACAAGAGCATTCGTTAAACGGGTTCCGTAAACAGGAGCTTTAATCTTATTAAGTACGTATGAAACCGCTCCAATACTATCCTCATGTCCATGAGTCAAAAAGATTCCTTTCACACGTTCTTTATTTTCAATCAGGTATTGAATGTCAGGTATGACGATGTCAATTCCGAGCATTTCATTTTCAGGGAACATCAGCCCTGCGTCGACCACGAAAATCTCATCATCCACTTCAATCACGTACATGTTCTTACCAATTTCTCCTACTCCTCCGAGCGGAATGATCTTTATACTTTCATTCTTTGACTTACTCACATTATGTCCTCCTATGCTGTGCCTTTCCCGATCTTCAATCAGTTACGTTTATTATACTTGATAATATTTTGGGAGTACAACCAATTTAATCCTTCCTATAATAAGATTAGGAAAAAGACTGCATTCATTTTTACTACATTACTATTTCGATACAATGGAACTAAATCCTTCTTCTTTAAAATAAATTAATCTATTACTGATTGTAGTGCCTTCTTTCTTATCTATAATAAAAGACTGTGAAGGATGGCCTTCACAGTCTTTTGCTTAAGATAATACTTGTAATAATTGAGACAGCTTTGCTCTTTCCACTTCTGTCAGTGGAATTAATGGTAAGCGGACAGATCCAACGTCCAGACCCTTCATCTGTAGGGCTGTTTTAACCGGAGTTGGGTTCGGGCTGGTAAATAACCCTTTCATGACCGGAAGAAGTCTTTGATGCAGACCGGCTGCCTTGGAATGATTTCCACCTGTATATGCAGCAACCATCTCTTGCATTTCGTTTCCGATGATATGTGAGGCAACTGACACGATTCCCGTTCCACCTATAGACAATACAGGGAGAGTAAGTCCGTCATCACCACTGTATAGCATAAAGTCGTCTGATGTATGTGAAATGATTTCAGTCATGCTATCCAAGTCACCGCTTGCTTCTTTTACAGCTACAATGTTTTCAATCTCTGATAATCGAATAATGGTTTCCGGAGTAACATTGACGCTCGAACGCCCCGGGATATTATAAAGCATGACAGGCAAGGTTGTTGATTCAGCAATTGCCTTGAAATGCTGGAACAATCCTTCCTGACTAGGTTTATTATAGTAAGGAGCCACCAGCATGATGGCATCTACGCCTGCCTCTTCGGCCTTCTTGGTAAGCTCAATTGAGGCGTGGGTGTTATTGCTTCCCGTCCCGGCAACCACAGGTACTTTTCCGTTTACCACTTTCACTGTATGTCGAAATAAAGCAATCTTTTCTTCTTTTGTCAAAGTTGGAGACTCACCAGTCGTCCCGGCTACTACTAACGAATCTGATCCATTTTCAATCAGATACTGAATTAATTGGGTCGTCTTGGTGAAATCTATATTACCTTTACGGTCAAATGGGGTAACCATCGCCGTAGAAACGCGGCCAAAATTCAATCTTGTCACTCTCCTCTTAAGTTTATCCTACCCTGAATGTAGCGGTTCTCTCTTCTAGTTGAAACGTATCATGAAGTGCATTAATCGCATTGATCAGGTCCATCTCTTTCACTAGAACCCAAATAGTCGTATGACTATCTGCTGACTGGAGGATTCGAATTCCTTCGTTGGACAGAGAAGATACGATGGCTGAAGTCACACCTGGAACACCCGTCATCCCGGCTCCCACTACTGAAATCTTAGCACATTCTGTCTCTACAATAGGTTTATGACCTATTTTGTTTAGAACCGAAATCGCATCTTCTGCCAGGGATGAAGCAACAGTATAAACAACTCCCCGTGGCGAGATGTTAATGAAGTCAACACTTATTCCCTCTTTGGCCATCGCTTTAAAGACTTCAGCTTGTAGATTGTATTGATCTTCCTTAGCAAATACTTTTATTTGCGTAAGGTTGGGTACATGGGCGATTCCTGTTACGGGATGACTCCGGAATTCTTTGTGTGCTTTCGAATTTTCAAGTGTTGTCACAAGCGTCCCTTCACCATTTGAATAAGTAGAACGAATCCGGATTGGAACATTCGAATTCATCGCAATTTCAACAGCTCTTGGATGAATCACCTTTGCTCCCTGATATGCCATATTACATACTTCATTATAAGAGACAACCGTAATAGGTCTTGCTTTCGATGAAATACGGGGATCGGCAGTCATGACCCCTTCAACATCGGTAAATATATCGATGAATTCAGCATTTAATGCCACTCCTAAAGCAGAAGCTGAAGTATCACTTCCACCTCTGCCGATCGTGGTGACATCACCATCTTTCGTTGCACCCTGAAAGCCAGCAACTACCACTGCATCGTGTTCTTCAAGCTCTTTGACCAAACGGCTGCATCTCATTTCCAAAATCTTCGCATTGTTAAAATCTTTATTCGTTCGGAACCCGGCTTGAGCACCAGTTAAAGCTGTTGATCGGATACCATGTTCAAGAAGCATGTTAGAGAAGACCAGGCTGGAAATGATTTCTCCACAAGATAATAATAAGTCTTGCTCTCTCTTACTTATTGAAGTATTCCTGCCACCGATAAGTGATAATAGGGAGTCCGTAGCGTAAGGTTCACCTTTTCTTCCCATAGCTGAAACGACTACCACCACTTTATATCCCTTATCAATCGCTTGCTTTGTGTGGGCAAGTGCCTTTAAGCGACTTGCCTCATCACGTACAGACGTTCCACCAAATTTTTGAACGATCACTTTCATGACTACACCTCATTGTCATATGTTCAAGAGGTATGTGAGAACGAATAGTGGAAATAAATAGATCTATAGCTGAAATGGTCCCTCTTCGTTATTTAATTATACCAAGTTTCATTAGACTTTCTGCGATTTGAACTGAGTTCCAAGCCGCTCCCTTTAGTAAGTTGTCAGACACAACCCACATATGGAAGCCCTTATCTTCATCAAGATCTTTACGCACCCTGCCTACGAATACATCCGGTTTTCCTACTGCATGTGCAGGCATCGGATAAATCTGTTCTTCCGGGACGTCTTCTAAAGTTACTCCAGGAGCATCTTTTAACAGTGAGTGGATATCATTTACTGTTACAGAACCCTTCTCAATTTCAATATATACACTTTCTGAGTGACCTGTTACAACAGGTAATCTTACGCATGTTGCAGATACCTTCAATGACGGCATATGCATAATTTTTTTTGTTTCATTGATCATTTTCATTTCTTCAAATGTAAAGCCATTTTCCTGGAATTTATCAATTTGAGGAATGACATTATAAGCTATCTGATAATGCTTTTTATCCCCTTTTACAGGTAGTACACTCGGCTCAAATGATTCACCGGACAATATGGCTTTTGATTGTTCATGAAGCTCATCAATGGCCACTGCACCTGCCCCTGAAACGGCTTGATAGGTTGACACGATTACTTTCGATAAACCATATTGTTTACGAATCGGTTCAAGTGCTGCCACCATCTGGATCGTAGAACAGTTAGGATTCGCAATGATTCCATTATGAAGTTTGATATCTTCTTCATTCACCTCTGGAACAACAAGAGGAACATCTGGATCCATTCGGTATGCACTGGTATTGTCGACGACGATAGCTCCACGTTTAACGGCTTCAGGAGCAAGAAGTTTGGATACACTACCCCCTGCACTAAATAAAGCAATGTCTACCCCTTCAAAACTCTCAGGCTTAGCTTCTTCAACCGTCCATTCTTTCCCTTTAAAGGTAACGATGGACCCGGCTGAACGGGCTGAAGACAATAATGTCAATTGTTTTATTGGAAAGTCCCTTTTTTCTAATGTTTGTAGCATTTGTTGTCCAACTGCACCTGTGGCACCGACAACCGCTACATGAAATCCCGCTGTATTCAAAATCTTCTCTCCTTCCAACCATTTAGTATTCTCATAGTAGGTATATCCTTTTAGTCTATTACTATAATAAAGAATATTTTAACATAAACAATTATTCGACAATAGGGAATTTTATATATATGCTTTGATTATTTTTATTTACTAATAACTTTAAATTTATTTATACATGAAAAGAAGGCCATCATAACAGGTACTAGGTGATAGCCTTCTTAAGCTATTAATCTAAATATTTTTCGATTACGACAGGCTGAAGCTGTCTTCCTTCAATAGCCGCTTCTATGGTTTCCTGAATCAGCGTCATTCTGGCTACCATTGATTTCGGTTTGCTTTCAGGTGCATCCTGCCCAAATGGGATAAAGTAAATATCTTTGGTTGAAATTAATCTCATTAGGTTTACACCGTTTAAACCAAGAGCATCATTTGTCGAAATACCCAGTACTACAGGACGATGATTACGAAGAGTCGCTTTAGCAGCCATTAACACTGGAGAATCTGTCATTGCGTTTGCGAATTTACTCATTGAATTTCCTGTAAGGGGAGCAATCACCATACAATCCAATGGAATTTTAGGACCAAGTGGTTCTGCCTTTACGATTGAATCGATTACCCTATGACCTGTAACGTCCTCAATTCGCTTAATCCAGTCTTCTCCTTTACCGAATCTCGTTTCCGTATTCATAACAGTTGAAGTCACAATCGGCATCACTTCTGCACCGTTATTCACTAATCGTTCGATTTCCGGGAATACGGCATCATACGTACAATGAGAACCTGTCAGACCAAACCCGATTCGTTTTCCTTTCACACTCATGATGAACTCTCCTTTCCTAAACCAAGATCTTCCTCTAACAATTGACAAAGTACATTCGCCAGTATCTGGCCAGCTGTCTTAGGTGCCACGATCCCAGGCAATCCCGGGGCTAACAATGCTTTAATTCCCCGTTTTTCAGCATAACGAAAATCTGTACCTCCAGGCTTTGAAGCCAAATCGATGATTAATGTATGAGCTGGCATTTTGGCTATCACAGCAGCCTTCACTATATGCACTGGAATTGTGTTAATACATATATCACAATTCTCAACCTCTTTTTCTAAGTTATCTAAGTGGAATGGCTCTAAGCCCATTTCAGTCACCCTGGCCAGATGCTCACTTTTCCGAGCACCCACTTTCACCTTTCCGCCTAAATGATGAAACGTTCTAGCTACACTCATACCTACCCTACCCAGACCCAATATGACAATCGTAGATCCATGAATCGTAAAGTCTGTATGTTGAATAGCCATCATAATCGTTCCCTCTACTGTAGGAATAGAATTATAAATGGCAACATCGTCTCTCTCAAACAACTGAACAAGTTTCCGGTTCGTTGAAGACATTATTTCATCCAAGTACTTATTACTAATTCCTGAATAGATCGTACAGTGCTCTGGCGTCTGAGACACAATTTTTTCTGTTAAAACGATTTTCTCATTGGAAAAAATCGTATCAATTTCCCCTTGTAGATTCGTGCCGGGTACAGGTAAGATTATGGCATCAATAATTGAAAAGTCCACTTCATCGAGCTTTTCTTTCGTAGCCCCTGTAAAGGCATGATCTAGTTGTTCAAAACCTACGAGTGAGATCTTTGCATCTAACTCAGTAAGCTTCCGAATAATCTCAAGTTGACGAGCATCTCCGCCTAGAACTGCGATCTGCATTCCGGTCAGCATCACTGATTTCACCTACTTTTTACATAATCGCTATTCTAAATCCCTTTTCACTTCAACAGTGTATGTTGCTCATACCTAATGGGTGAGAAGAAAAGCAGGAAGAGACGGTTTAGAATGTGGGATTGTTTTTGTAAGGGAGCTGTTGTGAGCGGTCAGGTGGGGATAATGGTGGTACACAAGTTTCATTCAAGTGGTACAAATATGTATCTTCATATTGCACTGATTACATTCAATATTATGAAGAAAGACCTTCTTATTTAAAGGCTTTTTTCGAATACATTGTTGCTATTTTACAGTAGAAAGTAGGAGTTGCTTTCCGTGGGGCGGGCGGTGAGCCTCCTCGGCGCATGCGCCCGTGGGGTCTCACCTGTCTATCTGCGGGGCTTAGGGGCTCGAGGTCATAAGCCAAGTCTGCCAAAAAGGCAAAAGTCGCCTTTCCGGCAGACTCGTCTTATGCTTGTCGCCCCTGGTCAAAGCCCCTCCGCTTTTCGGACTGTCCCGCTTCTCCCGTAGGAGTAGAGCACCTTCCGCTACAAGCAACTTTCTTAGGATCGGTTTGTTTTAATAAAACCTAAACAAAAACAGCCTCATTTTAAGGTAAACTGGTGGATTTCTGCTTGTGTTCTAGAAAATCTTAAAATAATCTAATAGAAATGCTGTTTTCTAAAAGATTGTATTTTCACTTTTTAGCTCTGTCTCGAAATTTTCTTATAGATGGTGAACTGCGTAGACTCCAACGGAAGTACGGGCTTGCCGAGCCCCTGTTCGGCTAAGCTGAGGAGGCTCGGCCGAACGCTAGCTGCAAGCGGAGCGGTTCCCCTCACCATCAAGCACACACTGATTGACAGAGCCATGGCAGATATTATGTTACAAAACAACAAACTTCGCGAAAAAGCCTTTTTAATTAAAATCAAATAAAAAAACGGGGAGGCCCCGTTTTAATAAACGATCTATTTCGTTATTCATTCGATACTTCCAGAATGATCATATCAGCTCCGATTGTTCTGATTTGATGCCAAGGTACCCGGATTTCTCCACCTTGCTTTCGCAGCCATTTACCGGTTGGAATGATAAGCGCATTAATACTTCCTGACTTATCATTGAATTCAAGATCGGTTTGCCCTAGAATACCAAGTCGTTCTGCTTTTTTATAATCGACTATTTCTTTTCCGCTTAACTCGCTTAATCTCATGAAGGTTTCCTCCCTAAAAAAACTCTGTATTACAGTGTATACACTGTCCACTTTTTTTAGAAGAATTTCTTCCTTATTCTTATGCAATGTCATAATCCATTCAAAAAAGCAGACTAAAAAGTCTGCTTTTCAAGTTATTTCCTCATATTTTGGGGAAGATTCCCATCTGGACTGATAAGGGATAATGCATAATCATCTTTAAAGATGTCAATGGCTAACTGATTTACCTTGTCCATCGTAACGCCGTCGATTTCTTCGACAATCTCATCCAGCGTTCGATGGCGTTTTAGTAGCAGTTCATTTTTCCCGTTACGACTCATGCGGCTATTCGTACTTTCTAAACTCAACATAAGGTTACCTTTTAACTGCTCTTTGCTGTTTAGTAATTCTTTAGACGTTATTCCATCATCTTTTAGGGCTTGCAGGGTGCTGTCGATCGTATCAAATAATTGATCTAACTGATTGGCCCCTGTCCCTCCATAAATGGTAACCATTCCGCTATCTTCATATGCGGAGTGATAAGAAAACACAGAATACGCAAGTCCTCTTTGTTCGCGAACCTCTTGAAACAGACGGGATGACATACTGCCACCTAACACGTTGTTTAATACGATCAGGTTATAAATGTCCGGGTGCCCGATTTGCAAGCCGTCAAACCCTAAGCATAAATGGGCTTGTTCTGTATCCTTTTTCCTGGCAAGCTTATTGTTGTGAAAGGCAGGTTTCACACGGTTCTCAGGTCCTTTACCGCCTTCATAAGATCCGAATAGCTTCTCAACTTCTTTGATGAATGTTTCATCCACATTTCCTGCTACAGACACCACTACTTGATCCGGGGTGTACATGTCATGCATATACTCTTTTAATTTAGCTTGATTGAATGAGTTCAAAGTTTCTTCCGTTCCTAGAATCGGATAGCCAAGCGGATGCTCTTCATAGATTGCCTTGCTAAGTAAGTCATGAACGATATCATCAGGGGTATCTTCATACATTTTAATCTCTTCATACACTACATTTTTTTCTTTATTCAATTCCTCTTCCACATAGGTAGAGTTAAAGAACATATCAGAAAGTGTATGTAATGCATAATCCGCATGATTGTCCAATACTTTTGCATAATAGCAGGTGTATTCCTTTGAAGTAAATGCATTGACCTGTCCGCCGATGCTGTCAAAGGACTCTGCTATTTCACGGGCCGTTTTCGTTTTTGTTCCTTTGAAAAACATATGTTCCAGAAAGTGGGATATCCCGTTATTTTGTTCCGTTTCATTTCGTGATCCGGTCCCAATCCAGACCCCAATCGCTACAGAGCGGACGTGAGGTATTTCCTCCAGCACGATTCTTAGTCCATTTTGGCATGTATATTTTTTTATCAAGAAATTTCCTCCTATTCATGATGCAAACTTACTGCTTCTTATTACTATTTCCTTGTTGTGACGAATTATCGACGTCTTCTACGATTCTCTCTTCTTTAACTAAGCTTGAGATCGTACCAAGTCTTAAATTTTTTTCTTTTATTTGAAGGATCAACATGTTTAACGAATTGGCAGTTGAAGCTGTCGGATGCATAAGTACAATTGCCCCCTTGTGCATCTTACTCATCACACGCTCGATTAACACGCTGGGTTGTGGTTTTTGCCAGTCAATCGTATCCACACTCCACATAATCGTTCTCATGTGCATTTCGTCTGCGATATTTATGACTTCCTTCCGGTAGCTGCCGCTTGGTGGAGCAAACCACTTCACTTTCTCCCCTGTGGTCACTTCAATCATTTCATTGGTCTTTTTCAATTCTTCTCTTACTTTGGCTGACTCCAATGTTTTCATATCCGGGTGAGAATATGAATGATTACCTACTTCATGTCCTGCGTCCACGATCATCTTCGCTAAGTCCGGGTTATTTTTCACCCATCTCCCCTCTAAAAAGAACGTAGCATATACTTGGTGTTTTTTCAAAGTTCCAAGCATATCCGGGATATATTCATTTCCCCATGCTACATTGATAATAAAGGAGACCATTGGTTTATCCGGATTCCCCCGGTAAACAGGGGAAGCAGGCAAATCAGGTAAGTGCTTTTCAGGAGGGATTTGCTTGTAGATCAGTTTATCTTCATCGAATGATTTTTCTTTTTTCATATTTTGAAGAGACGCTTCTACATCCACTTTCAAACCATTATATCCTGGTGTAGCTTTCCAAACTGTATCTATTACAGCATCTTGAGCTGGGACTTCTCTCAATTTTGCTTCTTCTTTTATTTTTCGAGTTAGATCATTTGGTTGGCTAACTCCATTCACTTCTAGCGATTCTTGTTTTAGTCCTGTCACATACTGATCTGATAACGGATTTTCAACGACAACTAAAGTCAGAATAGCAATTAGACTAATTCCAATCAAGTATTTTCTTTCCATACCTGTCCACCTTCCTTCTCATAAAAACATATGAAGGAAAAGGACCTGGTAGAACAAAAGCGGAGGGGCTTTACTCAGAGGCGACTAGCATATGGCGAACATGGCGGAAAGGCGTATTTTGCCTTTTGGGCATGTTCGTCTTATGACCTCGAGCCTCTAAGCCCCGGAGCTAGATGATACAAAAGCGGAGG
This sequence comes from Rossellomorea sp. GQ25, assembly GCF_059758515.1. Classification (NCBI taxonomy): domain Bacteria; kingdom Bacillati; phylum Bacillota; class Bacilli; order Caryophanales; family Bacillaceae; genus Rossellomorea; species Rossellomorea sp. GQ25. Next base: position 995,533 of record NZ_JCAXEQ010000001.1, read on the forward strand.
GGCTTTGCTCAGAGGCGACTAGCATATGGCGAACATGGCGGAAAGGAGCATTTTGCCTTTTGGGCATGTTTGTCTTATGACCTCGAGCCTCTAAGCCCCGGAGCTAGATGATACAAAAGCGGAGGGGCTTTGCTCAGAGGCGACTAGCATATGGCAAACATGGCGGAAAGGAGCATTTTGCCTTTTGGGCATGTTTGTCTTATGACCTCGAGCCTCTAAGCCCCGGAGCTGACTGATACAAAAGAGAAGGCTACTCCTTCAGCCCTGAATGATAGCTCCACAGATAAAAAAAGCCGCCCCCTCAGGAGCGTTTGCTCCTTACAGGACAGCCTGCCAATCTCAAAAGATTATGCTTGGTTTTGTTCTTCTTTTTCACGCTGCTCTTTTAGAACAGCTTTTCTAGACAAGTTGACTCTACCCTGGTTATCGATGTCAAGAACCTTAACAAGGATCTCATCGCCTATGGCTACTACATCTTCTACTTTGCGAATACGCTCTTCTGCAAGTTCAGAAATGTGGACCAGTCCATCTTTACCACTGAAGATTTCTACAAATGCACCGAATTTTTCAATTCGTTTTACTTTCCCTAAGTACATTTGTCCAGCTTCAACTTCTCTTACGATATCTTCAATTGTTTTCTTAGCAACTTTGTTCATTTCTTCATCAGTAGAAGAGATGAAGATCGTTCCGTCCTGTTCAATATCAATCTTAACGCCTGTTTCGTCGATGATTTTATTGATTTGTTTACCACTTGGCCCAATAACATCACGGATCTTATCAGGGTTAATATGCATGGTTAAGATTTTCGGTGCATATTGAGAAAGGCTGGTTCTTGCTTCACCTATTGTTGCTAACATGCTATCAAGGATCTGCATTCTTCCTTTTTTCGCTTGTTGAAGTGCTTCTTCAAGAATCTCTCGAGATAACCCATCAATTTTGATATCCATTTGAAGAGCGGTTACACCCTTAGAAGTCCCAGCTACTTTGAAGTCCATGTCACCCAGGTGATCTTCCATCCCTTGAATATCCGTTAAGATGGAATAGTTTTCACCAGATTTGATCAGACCCATGGCGATCCCTGCTACAGGTGCTTTAATAGGAACACCGGCATCCATCATCGCTAATGTACTGGCACAGATACTTGCTTGGGAAGTTGAACCATTTGACTCAAGTACTTCGGAAACAAGACGGATTGTGTACGGGAAGTCTTTCTCGTTTGGAATAATGGGATCCAAGGCTTTTTCCCCTAGTGCTCCATGTCCGATTTCACGACGACCTGGTCCTCTGATTGGGCCTGTTTCCCCTACACTGAATTGAGGGAAATTATAATGATGCATGAATCGTTTTGATTCTTCAATTCCTAGACCATCAAGAACCTGAACATCTCCTAAAGCCCCTAATGTACAAATGCTTAGTGCTTGGGTTTGTCCACGAGTGAACAGTCCCGAACCATGTGTTCTTGGTAATAAACCAACCTCGGAAGAAAGTGGACGGATTTCGTCGACTTTACGACCATCAGGACGCACTTTATCTTCAGTAATCAAGCGACGAACTTCATTTTTAACAAGCTTGTCTAATACTTTTTTCACTTGCTTTAGTGTAGCTTCATCGGCTTCTTTCTCTTCTTCATAAACAGCCATCACTTTATTCTTTACTGCTTTAATTGCGTCTTCACGGGCATGTTTTTCTTGAACTTGAATCGCAGGGATCAGTTCGCTTTCACATAATGAACGAACCTCAGCTTCAACGGCTTGATCAAGTTCAACAAGTTGAATTTTTGATTTCTCTTTACCGACTTTAGCAACAATTTCCTCTTGGAAGGCAACTAAACGCTTTATTTCTTCATGACCAAACATGATTGCTTCAAGCATTGTCTCTTCCGGTATTTCATCTGCACCTGCTTCAACCATGTTGATGGCATCTTTCGTACCGGCTACTGACAAATGAATCTCACTTTTCTCCAGCTGCTCCACTGAAGGGTTAATAATAAATTCTCCATCAATCAGACCAACTATTACTCCAGCAATCGGACCCTCAAATGGGATATCAGAAACAGATAGTGCAAGTGAAGATCCGAACATAGCTGCCATTTCAGATGAACAGTTTTGGTCTACACTCATCACTATGCTGATTACTTGTACTTCATTACGGAATCCATCTGCGAACAATGGACGGATAGGACGGTCGATTAAACGGCTTGCCAGGATCGCTTTTTCACTCGGACGCCCTTCACGTTTAATAAATCCTCCTGGAATTTTACCAACTGCGTATAATCTTTCTTCATAATTCACAGTTAGTGGGAAGAAATCCAGTGGTTTTGGCTCTTTTGAAGCTGTTGCACTACTTAATACCGCAGTATCTCCGTAGCGTACCATTACCGCTCCATTGGCTTGTTTGGCAAATTGGCCTACTTCGACCGTTAATTCTCTTCCTGCCCATTCAATGGAAAAGGTTTGTTTAGTTTGTTCCATAAAGTGTGCCCCTCTCTTTATATATCACTAAAGGGTTCGGTCTGTACCTAACCCGGATAAATATTGTAAATAAACTAATCTATATCATGCACATTTGTGCCGTTATATTCGCTTTGGTGAATAACATAAGGAACTATGTAACTATAGTAAGAACTCTCAATGGAAAGCTCTATTTACTCGCATTAAAGATTCGAATTAACTCTTATGTACATATTATGTATTTTAGACAAAAACTATATAATTGAATACTTTTCGCGATAAAAATATTTAAAAATAAGTGGGGGATCATACAATGATTTCCACTTATCAAAACTAAAGAAAAAGCGGGACATAATCCCGCTTCCTTTGTCTGTTTATCGACGTAAACCTAATTTGTTGATTAACTCACGGTAGCGTTGTACATCTTTCTTACGTAGGTAAGATAATAGATTACGACGGTGACCTACCATTTTCAGAAGACCGCGACGAGAGTGGTGGTCTTTCTTGTGAACGCGTAAGTGATCGTTCAAGTTATTAATTTCTTCAGTTAGGACAGCAATTTGAACTTCTGGAGATCCAGTATCGTTCTCATGTACTTTGTATTCACTGATAAGTTCGTTTTTACGTTCTTTAGTGATAGCCATCCTTTTCACCTCCTAATAATTTCTTTCAAATCCCCTGTTACTGAGCAGCCGTTGGTGAATCGTGATGCCAAGCAAAGGTTCATTTCATACGCTATTTAGAATACTACTCTTTTCAACAAAAATCAAGTATAAACCTCAAATTTCCGAAAAGTAGTGTATCGCTTTGTCTTTATCTTTCTGAATTTGCGAGATTAATTCCTCTATCCCCGAAAACTTCTGTTCATCTCTAATTCTTTCATACCATTCTATATACACTTCTTCGCCATATATTGATGCATGAAAATCAAAAATGTGAACTTCAATTGATAGAGAGTATTCATCAGGATTTTTAAAAGTAGGCTTATAACCAATATTGCATACACCATCGAACCATTTATCATGAATTTTCATTCTAACAGCATACACTCCCACTTTAGGGGTCAGATAGTCGTAGGCCAACTCAATATTGGCAGTAGGAAAGCCAATTTTTCTGCCCCTCTTATCCCCATGTATGACTGTCCCTTTCATTTTAAACGGCCTGCCCAGGAGCTGACGAACCTTCTTTACGTCGCCTTCTTTAAGGCTTTCTCTTATGAACGTTGAACTTACTTTCATATCATCATCTGTAAGCTTCGAAATTGTAGTAGAAGTAAACATATCGCGTGAATGGAATGGAAGTGTTTCCATCGTCCCTTTTCCTAAACGTCCATATGAGTAATCGAAGCCTGCTACTACATGCAGTGCATTGAGCCCAATCATATATTGATCAACGAAGTCCTGAGGGATCAGACTTGCAAATTCTGAAGTGAAACGGACAATAAATAAATAATCCACACCCAGTTCCTCTATTATTTCTTTCTTATCTTCCAGAGGTGTTATGTAGTGTATATGCTTGTGTTTATGACCAAGCACAACTGAAGGATGAGGATCAAATGTCATCACCGCACTGCAAGCCTTGAGCTCCTTCGCTTTTTCTACTGCTGCCCTGATTACCCTCTGATGTCCTCTATGCACTCCATCGAAGTACCCCAGAGCCAATACAAGGGGTGGAAAATCATTCTTACTAATTGAATGTGGATGATGTACAGTTATCACTTTCACAGTATTTCACCTTTTTCACTAGTCGTTGAAAAGCACTTTGACAGGCTTGATGACCCCTGGTTTGTCCGGATGACGGCGATAGATGGCAATAGCCTTACCATGATACTCCATCACTACCTCTCTGGTTTCCGGCCAATCCTCAGGCTCTTCCAAGCGTGCTCCGTTCTTCACTTTCTCTGCTAATGTATCATTAATTGCCATTTTCGGCAAATGAGAAAGGCCCATTTCCAGTGGAAGAAGAAGTTCTTGTGGATTCTCATTATCAACGAACTCTTTTACATCTTCTAAGGTAATACAGTCCTCTTTCCTGAAACTGGCTGATTGTGTACGGGTAAGGGCTGACATATGAGCTGGATATCCAAGTCTATTTCCAATTTCAACAGCAAGGGTTCTCACATATGTACCTTTGCCGCAAGCTACTTCAAATGAAAAAGCCGGATCATTCCTGTCTAACTCATCCCACTCCTCCAGTAATTGAAGCTTATGGATATGAACGGTTCTTGATGGTCTATCAACTTCAATCCCTTGTCTTGCATACTCATATAACCGTTTACCGTTTACCTTTACCGCTGAATACATTGGAGGGGTTTGCGTAATATCGCCGGTTAAACTTCTGAGAATTTCCTCAACCTCTGCTCTGGTAATCGTACGGTCCACCGTCTTCTCTTCAACTGGTTCACCCCAAGCATCTTCTGTCGTAGTCGAGGAACCGAGCGTGACTTCCCCTTCATAGGTTTTTCCCGATGCTGTAATGTACTCAGCTATCTTCGTCGCTCTTCCAATACAAATTGGAAGTACACCAGATACTTCCGGATCAAGTGTGCCTGTATGGCCGACCTTTTTCGTTCTAAGGAGCTTTCTTAATTTAAATACACAATCATGGGACGTCATGCCACGGGGCTTCCATAGGGGCAGGATTCCATTCATCTTAATACCTCCACTATTGTTCTTTCTTTAATACAACAATTAGAAAACAAAAGGACTAATCCATTGGAATTGTAGTTCCCTCCGGATCAGCCCTTTCTAGTTACTCTTCTGTGTCTTTAGACTCTTCTGGTTCATCTTGAACTTTTCTTAATAAAGTTTCAATATGATTACCATAATCAATCGATTCATCAAACTCAAAAATAATTTCAGGTGTTTTGCGTAGACGGATTCGCTGTCCTACTTCAGAACGGATGAACCCTTTTGCCTTCGCCAGACCTTTAAGCGTGTTTTCTCTTTGGTCTTCTCCACCTAGAACGGTAATATACACTTTTGCCTGTTGTAAATCACCAGTTACCTGCACATCTGTAACTGTAACAAAGCCAATGCGTGGGTCCTTTATTTTTCGTCCGATAATATCGCTGAGCTCTTTCTTCATTTGCTCGCTAACACGATTCGCACGATGGCTCATCAATATCACCTCTTATATATCGTTAATGGTTATATGTTGGAACATAAGCAACTCTCTATAATGACTCGATTTTGGTCTCCAGTCTCTCCCACTCTGGAAAAGAATCAATGAATTTCAATGCATGCTCAATTTCTCTTTCACTGGCTCCTTTAGAAGAAGCGACGGTGACGATGGCAATCCTGGTACGTTGCCATACATCCTGGTGTCCGATTTCAGAGACAGATACATTAAATTTTTGTTTGAGGCGTGACAAGACCCTCTGCAGGACCGCCTGCTTTTCTTTTAAAGAGTGAGAATCATAAATCATGCACTCACATTCTACATATGTGATCATTTACGTGTAATTTCCTCCATGATGAAGGCTTCGATTACGTCGCCCTCTTTCACATCGTTAAAGTTCTTAATCGTAATACCACACTCGTAACCTTTGGCTACATCTTTCGCATCATCCTTAAAACGTTTAAGGGCATCCAGTTCACCTTCAAAGATAACAATTCCATCACGAATTAGACGAACGCCGCTATCGCGAGAAATTTTACCTTCTGTTACATAGCTTCCCGCAATTGTACCAACTTTAGACACTTTAAATGTTTGACGAACTTCTGCTTGACCAATGATTTTTTCTTCGAATTCAGGGTCCAGCATCCCTTTCATAGCAGCTTCAATTTCCTCCATTACCTTATAGATAATACGGTGTAATCGAATTTCTACTCCCTCAGTATCAGCTGTACGTTTCGCATTTACATCAGGGCGAACATTAAAACCTATAACAATGGCGTTGGACGCTGCTGCCAGTGTAATATCTGATTCGTTAATCGCTCCGACACCAGTATGGATGATACGAATATTTACACCTTCAACTTCAATTTTCAGCAATGAAGCGGCAAGAGCTTCTACTGAACCTTGAACGTCTGCTTTAAGAACAAGGTTGAGGTCCTTCATTTCACCTTGTTTCATTTGTTCAAACAGGTTCTCAAGGCTTACTTTAGACTTCTCTCCCCTCTGTGCTTGCAGAGCTTGAGAAGCACGAGCTTCACCAACGGAACGAGCCGTTTTCTCGTCTTCGAATACAACGAAACGATCTCCAGCTTGAGGAACATCATTTAAACCTGTGATTTCAACAGGAGCAGATGGACCTGCTTCTTTCACACGGCGACCAAGGTCATTGACCATTGCGCGAACACGACCGAATGTATTTCCTACTACGATTGGGTCTCCAACTTTTAATGTCCCGTTTTGAACAAGTAAAGTCGCTACAGATCCCCGGCCTTTGTCTAATTGTGCTTCAATTACCGTACCTTGAGCAAGGCGATTCGGATTTGCTTTAAGCTCTTCCACCTCACTAACAAGAACGATCATTTCAAGTAAATTATCGATACCTTCTCCCGATAATGCAGATAGTGGTACGAAGATTGTGTCTCCACCCCACGCTTCAGGAACCAGTTCGTATTCCGTCAGTTCTTGCATTACACGATCCGGATTCGCAGCTTCTTTGTCCATTTTGTTAACGGCAATGATAATTGGAACTTCAGCAGCTTTCGCATGGTTGATTGCTTCAACTGTTTGAGGCATGACCCCATCATCAGCAGCAACAACAATGATCGCAATATCCGTTACTTGAGCACCGCGGGCACGCATCGTTGTGAAGGCAGCATGTCCAGGTGTGTCAAGGAAGGTGATCTTCTTTTCGTCCACTTCTACTTGATACGCACCGATATGCTGAGTGATTCCACCAGCTTCTCCTGCCGTAACTTTTGTGTTGCGGATGGAATCAAGCAGAGTTGTTTTACCATGGTCAACGTGACCCATGATTGTCACAACAGACGGACGCTCTTCTACTTGTTCTTGTGTATCTTCAGTGAAGTATACTTCAAGATCAGTGGCATCTATTTTGATCTCTTCCTCTACTTCGACTCCATATTCTCCTGCAATCAGCTCAATTGAGTCTTTATCTAATTCTTGATTTATTGTTGCCATTACACCCAGCATAAAGAGCTTTTTAATGATTTCAGAAGGCTCTTTGTGAAGCTTTTTCGCAAGCTCTGAAACTGTCAATGACTCTGAGAACGTAATCTTTGAAGGAAGTTCTTTTTTCTTTGCAGGCTGCTGTTGCTGAGGAGCCTGTTTGAAATTTTTATTTTGCCTATTTTGTTTGTTATTTTTGTTTTTGTTGTTGTTATTATTATTATTGAAGACCTTCTTCTCCTTTGATTGGTGCTGTTGTTCGTGTTTTTTTCCTTCACGACTTTTCGGTGCTGATTTTACTTTTTCTTTGTTCGGAGCTTCTTCTGTCTTTGAAGCATTTGCATTAGAATCCTTTTGGCTTGGTTTCTGACTGCCTGAATTCCCTTTGTACATCGCGTCTAACTTTGTTACTGCGTCGTCTTCTATAGTTGCCATATGGTTTGATACCTCAATATTCAGTTGCTTTAATTTTCCGATAACATCTTTGCTTGAAACATTGTATTTTTTTGCATATTCATAAACACGCATCTTGCTCATATGTTCACCCCCACTGAGATTCATCGAGCAGTTCGGATAATTTCCCGGCAAAGCCTGCTTCCATTATAGCCACCACTACCCTGGCTTCTTTTCCAATGGCCTGACCTAAATCATTTCTGCTATCCACCAAACTAACCGGGACATTGTAGGATTTACATTTGTCCGTGATTTTCTTGTACGTATTAGCAGAAGCATCTTTGGAAAGAATGACAAGTTTTGCTCGTCCACTACGAACTTCTTTAATAACAAGTTCTTCACCTGAAATAATCTTACGTGCCCGATTCGCCAATCCTAAAAGTGACATCCAACGATTTTGATTCATACGCTAAACGTTACTCCTTCTCCACAAGGCTAATCAATTCATCGTAAAGAGATTCATCTATTTTCGCTTGTAATTGATTGGCTAATGTATTTTTCTTTTTAGCTTGTAAAATGATGTCTTTATCCTTGGAAAGATAAGCTCCACGCCCAGACTTCTTACCGGTGGGATCGATGGAAACCTCCCCTTCTTTCGAGCGGACAATCCGTATCATTTCTTTCTTCGGTTTCATTTCACCCGTTGCCACACATTTGCGCAACGGGATCTTCTTATTTACACTCATCTTACTCACCTCTTAATCTTGATTGTCGAAATCAATATTTAAAGGCTCGTTATCATACTCTTCCTCTTCATCTTGCGGAAGGAATGACTCTTCTCGAGGATATAATCCCAGGTCACGAGCGTCTGTTTCACTCTTGATATCAATCTTCCAGTTTGTCAATTTGGCTGCAAGACGGGCATTTTGGCCACGTTTACCGATTGCAAGTGAAAGTTGATAATCCGGAACAACTACTCTTGTCGCTTTATCATCTTCATTTACCTGTACATCCAGCACTTTCGATGGACTTAATGCATTGGCTACGAATGTTACAGGATCTTCTGACCATTGAACGATGTCAATTTTTTCACCTTTTAATTCGTTTACAATTGCCTGTACACGTGCCCCCTTGGTTCCTACACAAGCTCCAACGGGATCTACCTCAGAATTTTCTGCATGAACAGAGATTTTAGAGCGATCTCCGGCTTCACGTGCAACAGATTTGATTTCTACCGTTCCATCAAAGATTTCAGGAACTTCGATTTCAAATAACCGCTTCAGTAATCCGGGGTGTGTTCTTGAAACAAAGATTTGAGGACCTTTTGTCGTCTTCTCAACCTTTGTAATAAACACTTTAATGCGATCATGAGGTTTATATGTTTCATTTGGCATCTGCTCGCTCACTGGTAAAAGCGCCTCAATCTTGCCTAGTGCCACATAGATAAAACGATTGTCCTGACGTTGAACGATACCTGTCATGATATCTTCTTCGCGATCCACAAATTCGGAATAGATAATTCCTCTTTCAGCTTCTCTTACTCGTTGGGTAACAACCTGTTTAGCCGTTTGGGCAGCGATACGGCCAAAGTCCTTTGGTGTAACTTCCAACTCAACAACGTCTCCAACCTCGTAGCTAGGGTTGATTTCCCCCGCGTCTTCGACAGAAATCTCAAGGCGGGAATCAAATACTTCGTCTACAACTTCTTTACGAGCGAAAACTCTCATCGTACCCGTTTCAAGGTTGAGGTCTACACGGACATTTTGTGCTTGGTTAAAATTTCGTTTATAAGCCGACACAAGTGCAGCTTCAATTGCTTCAATGATGACATCTCTTGCAATGCCTTTCTCTTTCTCTAAAACAGTAAGAGCATCTAATAACTGAGTGCTCATGGTGGTTTCATCCCCCTTTATAGTGCGGTTAGTTCCTATGAAAATGTAACAGCTAATCGTGCGATCGCTATCTTATCTGTTGGAATTTCAACCTTCTTTTTTCGAGTCTTAATGGTTACTTCTAATGCTAATTGGTCTGAAGTATAGGAAAGAAGTGTGCCTTCGAAGGCCTTTTCACCGTTCAACGGCTCATATGTTTTCACATAAACGTTTTTGCCGATGGCTTTCTCGAAGTCCTTTTCTTTCTTTAAAGGACGTTCAGCTCCTGGTGAAGAAACTTCTAAAAAGTAATTATGAGGAATTGGGTCAATTTCATCTAACTTTTCACTAAGTCTTTCACTTACTATTCCGCATTCTTCAATGTCAACACCAGAATCTTTGTCGATAAATACACGAAGAAACCAATTGGATCCCTCTTTCACATATTCCATGTCGATGAGTTCTAATGACATGTCGTCTAAGATTGGCGTAACAATTTCTTCTACAAGTGTTGTTATTTTGCTCATACTTACCTCCTGGTCTATATGAAAATCTTGCACCAAGACTAGAAATGATAGTTCAAAAAATCTCCATGTAATAACGAAAGAGTGGGGTGCGACCCCACTCTTCTACCTTTAGAGCTATCTTTAGTATTTCCAATAAAAATATACCATAATCAACATTTTTATGCAAACAATTCCCATGGTATCAGCTTAGAATAGGGATAATTGGTTCTTATCCGGCAAGGCTTCCAAGCAGCCGTGATTGTCCAGGTACTCGATGATTGTCTTGGAGACGCGACCTCTTTGTTGAAGATCTTCTTTTGAGAGAAACTCCCCATTCTGTCTTGCATTCACAATATTGATGGCCGCATTTGTCCCAAGCCCGGGAATCGAGTTGAACGGTGGAATCAATGAATCTCCATCTATCACAAATTCAGCCGCTTGTGAACGATACAGATCTACCTTTTGGAACTTGTATCCCCGCTCACACATTTCAAGTGCCAACTCCAGTACTGTTAACGTGTTCTTTTCTTTTGGAGATGCATCCAGGCCTTTGCTGTTGATTTCTTCTATCTTAGCCCTGACTGCTTGAGATCCCCTCACCATGGCTTCAATATCGAAATCCTCTGCACGAACGGTGAAGTAAGCAGCATAGTAAAGCAGAGCATGATGCACTTTAAAGTAAGCGATACGAACAGCCATTAATACATAGGCAGCGGCATGGGCTTTCGGGAACATATATTTGATCTTCAGACAAGAATCAATATACCAGTCCGGTACCCCATTCTTTTTCATTTCTTCTACCCATTCATCCTGCAGTCCCTTCCCTTTACGTACAAATTCCATGATTTTAAAGGCAAGTGAAGGCTCGAGTCCTTGATAGATAAGATAAACCATAATATCATCACGACATCCGATTACTTCGCTCAGATTACAAATATTATTATGAATAAGCTCTTGTGCATTGCCAAGCCATACATCAGTACCATGTGAAAGTCCTGATATTTGAACAAGCTCTGAAAATGTCGTCGGTTTTGTATCCTCAAGCATTTGACGAACAAACCGTGTACCGAATTCAGGGATTCCAAGCGTCCCGGTCTTACACATGATTTGATCCGCTGTCACTCTAAGCGATTCCGTTCCACTGAAGATTTTCATCACTTCAGGGTCATCTGTCGGAATCGTCTTCGGATCGACACCTGATAAATCCTGAAGCATGCGAATAACGGTTGGATCATCATGACCAAGAATATCAAGCTTCAAAAGATTATCATGAATGGAATGGAAATCAAAATGTGTTGTTTTCCATTCCGAACTTGAATCATCAGCAGGAAATTGAATTGGTGAGAAATCGTAGATATCCATATAATCAGGTACTACGATGATCCCTCCAGGATGCTGTCCGGTTGTTCTTTTCACTCCGGTACATCCACTTACCAATCGATCGATTTCTGCTCCGCGGATTTGCAGCTGATGATCATTGGCGTAGCCTTTTACATACCCGTAGGCGGTCTTTTCCGCTACTGTACCGATTGTACCTGCTCTATATACATTATCTTCACCGAACAGAACCTTCGTATAGTTATGGGCGTTAGGCTGATATTCACCTGAGAAGTTCAAATCGATATCAGGAACTTTGTCTCCTTTAAATCCAAGGAATGTTTCAAACGGAATATCATGACCATCCTTCTTGTATGGAATTCCACAATCAGGACAATCTTTATTCGGCAAATCAAACCCGGATCCTACCGATCCATCATCAAAGAACTCGGATTTCTTGCAAGATGGACATACATAGTGGGGAGGTAAAGGATTTACTTCCGTTATTTCTGTCATTGTCGCAACAAATGATGACCCTACTGATCCACGGGAACCTACCAGATACCCATCATCCAGTGACTTTTTCACGAGCTTATGTGAGATTAAATAAATGACTGCGAATCCATGCCCGATAATACTCTTTAATTCCTTTTCGAGCCTTGCTTCTACAATTTCAGGTAGTTTATCTCCGTATATGCTTTTCGCCATGGCATAACTCATGCGACGCATTTCTTCATCTGCGCCTTCAATTTTAGGCGTATAAAGATCATCTCTGATTGGTTTAATTACATCTACAAGATCGGCTATTTTGTTGGTGTTATCCACAACAATTTCTTTCGCTGTTTCTTTCCCTAAGAAAGAGAATGCATCCTGCATCTCATTCGTTGTTCTAAAATGAACATCAGGAAGTTCGTGTCGATTTAACGGATTCGCCCCGCCTTGAGAGCCTACGAGAATCTTCCGGTAAATCTTGTCGTTTTCATTTAAGTAATGAACGTTACCGGTAGCCACTACCGGCTTATCCAATTTCTTACCGAGATCCACAATGTTTTTAATGATATCTTCAAGGTTTTTGTGACTTTGTACCAAATCCAACTCGATTAAATGTTGATAGACTTCTTTTGGATGAACTTCCAGGTAATCATAAAATTGAGCAGTTTCCTCAACTTCTTCCTTCCCTTTTTGCATCATCCCTTCAAACACTTCGCCTTTGTCACAGCCTGAACCTACGAGAATTCCCGTTCGATACTTTTGAAGCTGAGAGCGGGGAATTCGCGGAACACGGAAAAAATAATTCATGTGAGAAATGGATACTAGTTTATAAAGGTTCTTTAAGCCTTCTTCCGTTTGGGCAATCAGTGTACAGTGATATGGTCTTGACCGTTTGTATGCATCACCTTTCCCCATATAATCATTGAATTGATTATGATTGGTGATTCCTTTTTCAACGGCATCCTTCAGCATTTTCAATAACAAATATCCAGTTGTTTCCGCATCATAGATCGCTCGGTGATGCTGGGTCAGTTCAATATCAAATTTCTTGGCTAACGTATTTAAACGATGATTTTTGAATTGAGGATACAGTAGTCTGGCAAGCTCCAGAGTATCGATGACAGGGTTAGTCGCTTTAGGCAGTCCTGCTTTTTGATACCCCGCATTCAAGAAACCCATATCAAAGGAAGCATTATGTGCAACTAATATATCTTCTCCTGCCCATTTATGGTAGTCGTGAAGAACATCGTTTATTTCAGGTGCCGTTTGCACCATATCATCGGTGATCCCCGTTAATTCAATTGTTGTAGCGGATAACTGATGATGAGGGTTGGCAAACGATTCAAATTTATCAATGACTTCACCATCTTTGATTTTCACCGCGGCGAGTTCAATGATGGTATCGTAAACGGCCGAAAGTCCAGTCGTTTCAACGTCAAAGACAATAAAAGTACTATCTTCTAAAGGTAGATCCCGGTCGTTATAGGCAATTGGAACCCCATCATCAACAAGATTGGCTTCCACACCATAGAGAAGTTTAATATCATTTTTCTTGCTTGCGCTGTAGGCTTCCGGGAAAGATTGCGCAACGGCATGATCCGTTATAGCAACCGCTTTATGCCCCCATTTTTTTGCTTGGGCAACAAGACTTGCCACTGAAGAAACGGCGTCCATCTGACTCATTGGAGTATGCATGTGAAGCTCCACTCTTTTCTCATCAGCAGGAGCAGTATCCAATCTCAGAACCGGTTTGATTTCATTCACATCGTTGGCGATCATCACCAGGTCACGTACGAATGTATCATTTTGAATGCTTCCACGACAACGGACCCACATACCTTTTTTCATATTGTTCATGATAGCAGCGTCCTCTTTGTCCCTCGAGAACATTTTGACCAGGATCGAACTTGAGTAGTCTGTTACTTTAAATGTTAATAAAGTACGACCGCTACGTAATTCACGTGTTTCACAATCGAAAACATAACCTTCAATGGCGATTCGTCGTTCTTCATCATAAATCTCTTCAATCTTTCGGAAGTCAGCATCGTCTTTAATCGTAAGACCAAGCATGAATGGACCACTGGGTGCATCACTTGCTTCCTCTTTTTCAGCTTTTTCCATTTCAATAAGAGCTTGTTGGGCTCTCTCTTGATCTTCTTTAAGCTTTTCTTCTAAAAATTTCTCATACTCACTGTTTTGTTCCTCTACTTGACTTACCTCTGCATCCAACACTAGTTTAGGAAAACCAAAGTTTTCGAAAGTAGAGGTGATCATTTCACCGTATTTTCTTTTTAACTGTGTTGCTTCTGTATCATTGGAAGCCTGAACAATAATTTTATTTCCATTGATTTTCGGCTTTTGAGTATTTAATAATTTTAATAATGGCGGTGATATACCTTGAATTTCTTTCACACAGTCCTGCCAATAATCTAAAATGTGCTGGTCTGATATTTGGGTATTCACCACTTTTATCGTAAATCCGACGTTTGCAATATGTTTAAAGGAGGTTTGCAGTGCGATTGAAAATTTACTCCACACGTTACACGGAATGATTTCTTCGAATGTAAAGTAAAAATGCCATTTCTTCTCCTTGCGAAACACCGCTAGTTTTTCAATTTCAGCGTTTTGAAAGTACTTCACAAACGCATCCTCTGTTAACCCTAATTGCTTTAGCAACAGTTGAAACCTCTCTCTTTTGCCCAGGGGCTTTTCTTCCATGATCCTTCTCCCCCATTTCTAATCGTGTTATTTACAGTAGAAAAAGGGCTGACAGCTAAGGATTGCCTCCTTTAAAGTCGAGCCCTTTTCTTTTTAAGAAAGAGTCTTGTATAGTTCTTGCAGTTTTGGTAGAAGCTCGTCCTTATGCACTTCCAGCATCTCACCTGTTCTTCTTACTTTCACTTCAACGATGCCTTCTCCTGCTTTCTTCCCGACCGTTATACGAATTGGAAGTCCAATCAGATCAGAGTCAGCGAATTTAACTCCTGGACGCTCATTCCGGTCATCCATTAATACATCATAACGATTCTCGTTAAATTTGTCATATAGTTCGTTTGCAAGTGTAGCCTGTGATTCATCCTTCATATTAATCGGAATTAAATGAAGGTCATATGGTGAAAGGTTCGTTGGCCAAACCAGACCATTGTCATCATTGAATTGCTCTGCAACTGCTGCAAGGGTACGAGAGACACCTATTCCGTAACAACCCATCATGATCGATTGAGATCGGCCATTTTCATCTAAGAATGAGCAGCCTAATGCGTCTGAATATCTTGTCCCCAGTTTGAATACATGTCCCACTTCGATTCCTTTTGCGAAAACAATCGTACCATTTCCGTCAGGAGAAGGGTCACCTTCTTGAATGAAGCGAAGATCTGCGTATTGAGAAACCTCAAAATCACGTTTAGGGTTTACGTTTGTGTAATGGTAGCCTACTTCGTTTGCTCCGGCTACACCGTTTCGAATGTATTTAACTGCTTGATCAGCAACAATTTTTACATCTTTATCTAATGAACAAGGGCCAATTGATCCAATTTCACATCCGATGAGCTCTTTGGTTTCTTCGGCTGATGCCAATTCAACTACACTGGCATTTAGAAGGTTTTTCACTTTGATATCGTTAATTTCGTGATCACCACGGGATAATACCAATACATAATCATCATCTACCTTAAATAGTAGCGACTTCACACATTGAGCTTTCTCAATAGATAGGAAAGAGGAAACTTCTTCAATCGATTTACTCTCTGGTGTTGATAGCTTTTCTATTTCAAGCATATTTTCAGTGGATTGAGTATAGGAATCCACTACTTCAGCCATTTCGATATTCGCTGCATAATCGGAATTATCGGAGTATGCAATCGTATCTTCGCCGACTTCAGATAATACCATAAATTCATGTGTATCCTTACCGCCCATTGCTCCAGAGTCAGCGATAACTGCTCTGAAATTCAGCCCGCATCTGCTGAATATATTTGAATACGCCTGAAATAATGCATCGTATGTTTCGTCCAGGCTTTCAGAAGAAGAATGGAATGAATAGGCATCCTTCATAATGAATTCCCTTCCTCTAAGGAGTCCAAAACGTGGACGCTTTTCATCACGGAATTTTGTTTGAATTTGATACATGGTGAGGGGTAGACGTTTATATGATTTAATTTCGTCCCTTACTAAACTTGTAATCACTTCCTCATGTGTTGCTCCAAGGGCAAATTCACGATCATGGCGATCATGCATTCTCATTAATTCAGGGCCATACGTTCCCCAGCGTCCCGATTCTTTCCAGAGCTCGGAAGGTTGCAGGGCAGGCATGAGCATTTCAACAGCACCGGCTGCATCTAATTCTTCACGAACAATCTCTTCCACTTTTTTTAATACTTTATTTCCTAATGGCAAAAAGCTATAAATACCACTTGCATTTTGTCTTATGAATCCTGCTCTTAAGAGAAGCTGATGGCTCTTAATTTCTGCATCAGCTGGCGTTTCTCTTAAAGTAGGAATGAATGTATTACGTTGCTTCATCTATTTAGCACCTCAGTTACCATATATATTATTTATGTAGTGTGGGAATTTCCTTCTCACTATTTTATCTTAAATCAACAGGCAGTGACACCCTCATTTTTTTGATTCTGGAGGGAGAAACTGCCTGTTCATGATTCATGCATCATATTTTATAAGAAAAATCTTTGAATGTCGTTCCATGTAACAACGAGCATGAGAACCATGAGAAGGGCAAACCCGACAAAATGGACCATTCCTTCCATTTGGCGATCCACCGGCTTCCCTCTTACCGCTTCAACTGCGAAGAACAGGAGTCTGCCTCCGTCAAGGGCAGGAATTGGCAGAAGGTTCATAATTCCCAGGTTGATACTTAAGATGGCTGCCCATCTCATTAGGTAGAATATACCTGATTTAGCAACAACATCCGTTGACTGATAGATTCCGACCGGCCCTGATAATGCATCAATTGAGAACTCCCCGGACACAAGCTTTCCTAATAGAACAAAAATCATTTTGGTCCATTCATAGGTTTGTTGTGCACTATTGGTCACTACTTTGAGAGGTGACTTTTCAACAGGACTATGAACACCAATGATCCCTATTTCTTCCCCTTCTATTTCTTGAGGTTTTGGGGTGACTGGAATTTCTGTGTTTGAGCCGTTACGATCAACATTAAACCGCAGCTCATCGCCTGGGTGCTTCTGTATGATGGTGACAATATCATCCCATGTCGAAATCTCTTTACCATCTATACTTAAAATCACGTCATTTTTCTGAAGGCCGGCTTCTTTTGCTGCCCCATCTTCTGTGAGTTCACCAAGAACAGGATCATTCGTAGGAACCCCTTGCAATAAGCCTACAAGGATGAAAATGAAGAATGCTAAAATAAAGTTAAATAGCGGCCCTGCAAAAATGGCCATCGCCCGTTGGGGTAATGACTTAGATGCAAATTGTCGATCCCAGGGAGCGATTTGTGTCTCGACACCATCTTCAATGAATACGGCGTCCCTGGAAATCAAAAAGGTTTTCAGTTCCTCCTCTTCTTCTTCGTATCCACGAATATGCAGTCTGTGCTCTAAATCCGCTTCTTCTACCTCAATGACACGAATATTCGGATAGCGATCTTTGTTATTTAAGACAATTTTTTTTATTTTTTCATCCTGATCGAGTACAAGACCAACCCGATGCCCAGCCTTTAGCTCAACCATTTCCGGATCTTCCCCGGCCATTCGGACAAAGCCCCCAAGAGGCAATAAGCGAATCGTGTAGGTAGTTTCATCCTTTTTGTATGAAAACACTTTAGGACCAAACCCTATTGCGAATTCACGGCATAGAATACCTGCACGCTTAGCGAAAATTAAATGTCCAAGCTCATGAAAAAATACTAAAGCTCCAAAAATAACAACAAAGGCAATCACCGTTTGCAAATAAAAAACCACCTTTTTTATAACCTGTTGGTAACAGATCTCAATGTTTGAAGTATAGGTAAGAAACATGTCCACTATCATACTACGTTACAGAACATGTAAACATGCCCAAGTACTCTACAACCAGCTTGAAACGAGTTGTCTAGTCTGTTGATCAATCTCATGTATAGATTCAAGATCTGGTCTATGTATCACTTGATGAGTAGACATAGCCTTCTCAATATACGTTTCAATGTCAAGGAAAGATATCTTGTTTTCCAGGAACATGGAAACTGCCGCTTCATTTGCAGCATTTAGTACCGTCGGCATACTACCGCCGATCCGTCCTGCTTCATAGGCGAAAGCAAGACAGCGGAAACGATTTAAATCCATCTCTTCAAAATGAAGCTTACCCATTCTGACTAAGTCCAATCTCTTACCTGGTCTAATAAGTCTGTCCGGATAGGTTAAAGCATATTGAATCGGCACACGCATATCAGGCGTGCCTAATTGAGCCATCACAGATGAATCGTGGAATTGAATCATGGAGTGGATTATGCTCTCTCTATGCTGCACCACCTCAATTTGGTCATAAGGAATACCAAATAACCAATGTGCTTCGATGACCTCTAACCCTTTGTTCATCATTGAAGCAGAGTCGATGGTAATCTTTGCTCCCATTGACCAGTTCGGGTGGTTCAAAGCTTCTGTTACTGTGACACCCACTAATTCTTCTCTCGTCCGGTCTCTGAAGCTGCCTCCGGATGCTGTAATGATCAGTTTTTCAATATTCTTTTCTTGTTCTCCCTGTAGCGCCTGGAATATGGCAGAATGCTCACTATCAACCGGCAGTAAAGAAGTATTCTTTTTCCGGGCAGCCTCCATCACCAGATGTCCAGCCGTTACAAGCGTTTCCTTATTGGCAATCGCAATCATTTTCCCTGACTCGATGGCTTGTAATGTGGGGTGAAGTCCCACGCTTCCCAGCACTGCGTTAACAAGTAGGTCCGCATCCTGATGGCAAGCCACCTCCACCAAGCCTTCTTCCCCATAAAGGACCTTTACAGAAGATGACATTTCTTTCTTTAGTAATTCAGCATCCTCTTTTCGTTGAATAGAAATCAATTGAGGACTGAATTCTAGAATCATTTTTCTAGCTTCTTCTATATTTCTGCCAACAGACATAGCTGTCAGTTTGAATTCTTCAGGATGCTCACGGATTACATCAAGGGTTTGGGTTCCGATAGAACCGGTAGCTCCCAATAAGCTAATCTTTTTCAACAACTACACTCCTCCCGCTAGAAGCCTTCTACCTTTATAAAAGAAAGTGTAGAAGGGGAAACACAAATAATAAACTATCAAAACGATCGAGCATTCCACCATGTCCCGGTAATAAATGCCCGGAATCTTTTACTTTGTAATGTCTTTTCAAAGCTGATTCGACCAGGTCTCCAACTTGCCCAAAGACAGATAGAATAGCAGTCACGATAATAAGTTTAGGAATGGACATATCAAGATCTGTGAAAAACGTCATGATGACTCCAACTACGATGGCACAAATTATCCCACCAACAAAACCTTCGATGGTTTTATTAGGACTGATTTCAGGCCATAGCTTTTTTTTCCCCAATGCTCTTCCGATGAAATAAGCCCCTGAGTCGGTTGCCCATATGATAAATAAAGCGTAGAAAACAAACTGTACTCCTTCATCCAAACGGATCTCCATAAAGTAATAGAAACCAATTCCTACATATAAAATGCTTAACAGAGCAAAAGACACATCATCGAATGTATAACGGTTCTTAGTTGCTACTGTATATGTTAAGAAGAGCAGCACGGCAAGAAAGGCCATTTCGATTTTGGAATAGCCAAAATCTGCTATGATCCCGATAGAATCGGTTGGGATCAAAAATACCCATAACAATGCTAAAGATAATAACCCGGGAATGGTAAAAATCCATTGCCCTCTTATCTTTAAAGCTTCATATAAACTGATGGAAGCAATAAGATACATTAAAATAATAAATGGTGTTTCACCAAAAATGATGATTGGCAAAAATATTGCTGCAGCTATCACTGCTGTAATAATTCTTTGTTTCATTAGGATTCCTCGCTTTGTAACCCACCAAATCTTCTTGAACGTCCTTGATATGCTTCAATTGCTTCTAATAAATGTTCCTTGCCAAAATCCGGCCACAGTACGTCTGTAAAAAAGAACTCTGTATAAGCTAATTGCCAAAGCATAAAGTTACTTAAGCGGATTTCTCCACTCGTTCGAATAAGCAGGTCTGGATCTTTTAAATCTTTCGTCATCAAGTAACTTGAAAATACTTCTTCATTCAATTGGTTCTCATCTAGTATTCCATTCTGAACATCTTTTAAGACATGCTTCATAGAATCTATAATTTCTGAGCGGCTGCCATAATTTAAAGCAAAGTTTAATATCAGACCGTCATTATTCTCCGTAGCTTCCATCGCCTTAGTGACGGCTCTCTTAGTGTGGTTCGGCAAGGCATCCGGAGAACCCATCATTTTCACCTGAACGTTTTCTTCTACTAATTCAGGTAGAAATGTTCCTAGAAATTCTTCTGGCAACTTCATGAGAAACTCAACTTCCATTTTTGGACGTTTCCAATTCTCAGTTGAAAAAGCATATAGAGTTAAAGCTTCTACACCTAATTCGTTTGCCAATTTCGTTATTCTTCTCACACATTTCATGCCTTCATGGTGTCCAGCGACTCTGGGTAAGGCCCTTTTTTTGGCCCATCGTCCATTACCATCCATAATAATAGCTATATGACCCGGAATCGGGTGTTTTACTAATTCTTGAAATCGATCATCCACTTCTTCGGAAGTTTGCTGTCGTTTCCATTGCTTAAGCTTGTTTAGCATAAAAAATCCTCCACCAACAATCCAAAAAATATTTACCTTTACTATCATATCAAAAAATAAGGAAGATATCTTTAAGAAATTAGATTATGTACATTCATATATGTATTTTGAACGTGTAAACGATGTTTTTTCTCTAAACGAATAAAATCAGGCAATCAGAGAAAAGGAAAAAACGACTATCATCATAAACACTCTAAACAAGCATAAAACAAAAGGACCGGCCCATAAGGAATATGAGTTCACTTATAGGTCAGCCCCTTAGGATTAGAATATGATTAATTATACTTCTAACATTTCTTGTTCTTTATCTTTTGCAATGCCATCAATCTTGACAATGCTGTCATCTGTTGCTTTCTGAACATCATCAGAATATCCACGAAGGTCATCTTCTGTAATGTCCCCGCTTTTCTCTTTCTTCTTAAGATCATCATTTGCATCACGACGAATATTACGGATCGCCACTTTTGCATCTTCAGCTTCTTTTTTCACAAGCTTCACAAGTTCTTTACGACGTTCTTCTGTTAATGCAGGAACAACGATCCGGATAATGTTCCCGTCACTTGTAGGTGTAATTCCCAAGTCTGATTTCAATATCGCCTTTTCAATATCACCTAAAGCTGATTTATCATAAGGCTGGATGACTAACATTCGAGCTTCCGGAATCGAAATACCGGCTAATTGATTAACAGGTGTCGGTGCACCATAGTAATCAACTGTAATCTTATCAAGTAGAGATGCGTTTGCTCTTCCTGCACGGATACTTGCTAACTCACGAGAAAATGTTTGAATAGCTTTTGTCATTCTTTCTTTTGCGTTTGTAATGATCGTATTTGGCATTATGCTTTCCCCCTAACGATTGTACCTATATTTTCACCTGTGATGGCTCTCTTAATATTCCCATCCTCCATAATAGAGAATACAATAAGTGGAATATCATTGTCCATACAAAGAGAAGAAGCTGTTGAATCCATTACAGCCAAACCTTCTTTCAGAACATCTAAATAGGATAGTTCTTCATATTTAACAGCCGTCTCGTCCTTCTTAGGATCTGCTGAGTATACACCATCTACGTTGTTTTTAGCCATCAGGATGACTTCTGCTTCGATTTCAGCAGCTCGAAGTGCTGCAGTTGTGTCGGTTGAGAAGTAAGGATTTCCGGTACCTGCTGCAAAAATCACAACACGTTTCTTCTCTAAGTGACGGATGGCTCTGCGTCTGATATAAGGCTCTGCCACTTGACGCATATCGATTGAAGTTTGAACTCTGGTTTCGATGCCAATTTGCTCAAGGCTGTCTTGAAGAGCCAAAGAATTCATTACGGTAGCCAGCATCCCCATATAGTCAGCAGATGCACGATCCATTCCCATCTCACTACCTATCTTACCACGCCAGATATTACCTCCACCAACGACAACTGCAACTTCAACATCAAGTTCAGCAATTTCTTTTACTTCTTCTGCAACATTTTTAATAACAGAAGGGTTTATTCCGAAGCCATCATCGCCTGCTAATGCTTCTCCACTAAGTTTCAGAACGACACGTTTGTATTTAGGAACGCTCATGGGAACCTCCATAAAAATAGAATTTTTCTTGAAAAATAGGGAACACGCTAAGTGTTCCCTACTAAGAATTGTTTAGCTTTTATTATTTCTTAACTTGACTCATTACCTCTTCAGCGAAGTTATCTTGACGTTTTTCAAGACCTTCCCCTACTTCGTAACGGATGAAATCAGTTAAAGTAGCTTTATTCGCTTCAAGGTATTGACGTACCTTTTGATCTGGATTCTTAACGAATGTCTGATCCAGGATACAGATATCTTCGAAGTATTTTCCAAGGCGGCCTTCAACCATTTTTTCTACGATGTTTTCAGGCTTTCCTTCATTTAATGCTTGTTGCTTAAGTACTTCACGTTCACGTTCTACTTCTTCAGCAGAAACCTGGTCACGGGATACATACTTAGGATTTAATGCTGCAGCATGCATAGCAACATCTTTCGCTACATTGGCATCTGTTGTGCCTTCTACTACTGTCAGAACAGCAATACGGCCACCCATGTGCAGGTATTCACCAAATGCAGCGTTATCACCTTTAGTACGGATTTCAAAACGACGTAGAGTGATTTTTTCTCCGATTTTAGCGATAGCGGCGTTGATGAATTCACTTACAGTTGAACCATTCGCCATTTTTTGTTCTAGAGCATCTTCAACAGAAGCCGGTTTGTTAGCTAGTAAGTGATCTGCTAATTCTTTAACGAGGCTTTGGAAGTTTTCGTTTTTCGCAACGAAATCAGTTTCTGCATTCACTTCGAAAATGATAGCAGTATTCCCTTCGCTTGCAATATAAGTAGTACCTTCAGCTGCAATACGATCAGCTTTTTTAGCTGCTTTTGCAATTCCTTTTTCACGTAAGAAGTCAATTGCTTTGTCCATATCTCCATCAGTTTCTGTTAACGCTTTTTTACAATCCATCATTCCAGCGCCAGTTTTTTCACGAAGTTCTTTAACCATTTGTGCAGTAATTGCCATAGTGGGTTTCCTCCTTATTTTAACTATGTAGACTATATCACCCATGGGTGTTAGTCAAAAATGTACTGTCTCTCGATTTGAGTACAGTAAATGTGAATACTCTTTAAAAAAAGGTGATAAGGGTAAGCCCTCTTATCACCTTCCATTCATTACTCAGCTGCTACAGCTGCTTCTTCACCTTGCTTAGCCTCTAAAATAGCATCTGCCATTTTACCTGTAAGAAGCTTAACTGCACGGATTGCATCGTCATTCGCAGGAATGACAACATCGATTTCATCCGGATCACAGTTTGTATCTACAATACCCACGATAGGGATATGAAGTTTACGAGCTTCAGCTACAGCAATACGCTCTTTACGAGGGTCGATGATGAATAATGCATCAGGTAGCGTGTTCATATCTTTGATTCCGCCTAAGAATTTCACTAAGCGTTCGTGTTCTTTTTTAAGTTGTACTACTTCTTTCTTAGGTAGTACTTCAAACGTTCCGTTTTCTTCCATTTTTTCAATTTCTTTAAGACGGGAAATACGCTTTTGGATTGTTTCGAAGTTAGTAAGTGTTCCACCTAACCAACGTTGGTTGATGTAGTACATACCTGCACGTTCTGCTTCTTCTTTAACAGACTCTTGTGCTTGTTTTTTCGTACCAACGAAAAGAACTTTACCGCCGTTACCAGCTAATTCTTTCACGAACTTGTAAGCTTCTTCAACCTTTTTTACTGTTTTTTGAAGGTCGATGATGTAGATACCGTTACGCTCAGTGAAGATATATCTCTTCATTTTTGGGTTCCAACGGCGAGTTTGGTGTCCGAAATGTACACCAGCTTCTAGCAATTGTTTCATAGAAATTACTGACATGTGTGTTTCCTCCTAAATGGTTTTTGTTTTCTCCTCCGTTTCCGTCATCTTGTAGTAGAAACTATTCGTTTGAATAGCACCATCTACCTCAATCGAGAAACGTGTGTAATCACACCATGAATACTATAGCACACCTATTCCAACCAATCAAGACATTCCTACATAATTTGACTGAATTTCAGCAGGAGCTCAATTTCCGTTTTCCCTTTTCCGACGGTTTGAGCTATTTCCTCGATGGTCATCCCTTCTTTTTTTAGTGAGAGAACCTGTTGGATAAGGGGATCTTCGTTGGTTTTTACTGTTGGTTTCACTTCCAACTTTTTTTCGACAGCTCCCACTTGTGGTGTTGGTGTTTGTTGATAGGCCATTGAAGCTTGCTTATATCCTGCTCCTGACCACTTGGGATTGGTTTGAAGCGGGGAACTGTTTACATTCTCATCGTCCGTTTTGTCAGTGATACGTGTTTGACTTTTAGAATGATGATTAAAAGTCCTAATGAACTCTTCATTCTCTTCTTTCATTTCTATCAGATAAGTAGAAATGACTTCTTCCAATTCCTTGATCATTTTCTTTGGTTCTTTTTCCATGTTAAGAAAACGAGTTTGCCTTGAATATAAAATGACGATCGCAAGCAAGGAAACGATATTAAGAAGAAAAGATATAAAAAGCAGGAATGTTACCATGTCATCACCTTAGTTTAGTTTGATTTTAGTTTTTCCTAAGCATATAAAAGGACTGCTCCTTTAAACCGTATTTCGTCGGAACAGTCCATCAACATCTATGGTTTGGGCTCATTGTGTGGACCGTTCTGTCAATAGAGTGGTTCAAGAGCCTAATAAATTGCGCAGTTTAAAAATGGCCTTGGAATGTATTTGTGAGATTCGTGAGGTTGATAGTTTCATGACTTCCCCGATTTCCGTCAAAGTTAATTCCTCTTTATAAAATAAGCTTAACACAAGCTGCTCTTTATCAGAAAGTGTTAGAATCGTTTCCTCTAACTCTGTTACCTTTTCACCTTTTAACACTTCTTCCTCAGGTGTGATCGTCTTATCATCTTTAATAGAATAGCTTTGAGATTCATGATCTTCATCGGTTAGTTGCTCATCCATGGAAAGGATATTGGCAAAGAAATGTTCATTGGTGGTTTGATATACTTCCTCAGGAGCCATCTCTAATGATGCAGCTACTTCCTCGGCGGTCACGTGGCGTAATAAAATCTGCTCCAGCTCTACTGTTTTGGCTTCGATTTTTTTCGCCCTGTCTCTTGTTGATCTTGGTAGCCAGTCTTCTTTTCTCAGTCCGTCGAGAATGGCTCCCCGGACTCTGAACGAAGCATATGTATCGAACTTTAGATCTCTTGTTGGATCAAACTTCTGAAGTGCATCCAGTAAACCCATTAACCCAAGACTCTTTATATCTTCTCTCGAGACGTTTCTTGGCAGCCCAACGGAAATTCTCTGAACATGATATGACACAAGGGGCATGTATTTCTTCACTAACATGTCACCTGCCTGGGTATCACGACTGTTAATCCATTTCTCCCAATATAGTTGTTCATCTGTTCGAGGGGGTTGCTGAGACATAAGAATCCTCCTTGCTTACTATTTTCTTCCTTGAAACCTGCTTTAAGGTATAGAACTCCATGGTATGAGAAAACGAGTGGATCTTTCCTGTTACATCTGCTCCTTGAAGCTTTTCATAAACTCATAATTCTTTTGTTCCTTCATTTACCGTGCGAACATGAAGGATTCCAGTCGACGTGAAGAATTCAATGGTTCTCCCTTTATTACCACCTAAATCCTCTGCTACAATGGGCACTCGATGCTTCAAGAGAGCCTCTTTGACCGCTTCAGCATTCCTTGGGCCTATTCTCATCACATCGCTTTTTGCTTTGAATTGAAACATTTGTGCACCGCCCGCCATTTTGCACTTAAGTCTCTCCACTTTCGCACCCCGTTCTCCCAGTTGGTGAATGAGTTCATCTATTCCAGTGTCTGCGTATTTAGCTAAATTCATGGAAGGCTCTTTCCCTAACGATGAATGAGGGAGCATGACGTGGACCATACCAGCCAATTTAATGAACTCATCGTATAATACCACCCCAATGCAAGAACCTAAGCCCGATGTGCGAATTGAACTTCCATTACTAACGATATTCATATCTGCAATACCCACCCTTACCACTGTGTTCACCACAATCATAGCTTCACACCGAGGGATTGGAAAATGATTTCAAATGAATCGGGATCCGGCAAGAGGAAGAAGTGACCTTTCACACTTTCAGATTTCTCCAATTCTTCTTCTTTTAAGGCTGTATCTATGACGATCGCGTAATCACTAACCTGTGAAATTTCCAGTAATCCGAAACCGATAATGGCACCTGCCATATCTACAGATAAAGCGGGAACTGAAGGTAATAGCTTAAGACTCGTAAAGTCGGATAAGGAAGACAAATAAGAACCCGAGAGAATATTCCCTAACTCTTGCATGGCTGATAAACCCAATTCTGAATACGGCGGTTCACTAAAGGAAAACGAACGATCCTGTATCATTGTTCGAATATAAGTAGAAGCTTGTTCAAGAGGTAATAAAAAAAACATACTTCCTGGTGCATCCCCTTCAATTCTTAAGAACACACTTACGACCACATTATCCGGTCCTCCTGCCATGTCCATCATTTCATCGAATGTAACAACCTGGACACTGGGTACCTTCATGTCAATTTTCTTATCCAGAAGAGTAGAGAGGGCAGTTGCTGCATGCCCCGCTCCAATATTTCCGATTTCTTTCAAAATATCTAAGTGCATTGCCGAAATTTTCTTCTCATAACCCATTCGTATCTGTTCCCCTTAGATGGATTGCAGTATTTTGTCTAAATGAAGTAGAATCAATAATCGTTTATTTTGCTTTACTACCCCACCAATGTACTCTGCTTCTACTACTCCGACAACTCCCGGTGATGGTTCAATCATTTCTCTTTCTACATCCAACACATCATTTGCCGCATCAACGATCAATCCTACTTCCTTATCCTCTAGACCCACGATAATCACACGGGTGCTCTCAGTTGGCTCAGAAGAGGATAAATCGAACCGACTTCTTAAATCGATGATGGGGGTTACGACACCACGTAAATTTATTACACCTTTAACATAGGAAGCCGTTCTAGGCACTCTCGTAATATGCTGTAGCCTCTCAATTGATCGGACCTGTTCGACAGGAATGGCATATTCCTTATCCACCAATTGAAATACGATAAGCTTTAGGTCTTCCATCGTCTCTGTCACTACACTCATTTCCCTTACCTCCTATTTAATCAATGCATTGCAATCAACAATCAGTGCTACCTGCCCATCACCCAATATGGTTGCACCTGAAATGGCAAATACATCATTAAGATAGTTCCCTAATGATTTTAGGACGATTTCCTGTTGACCAATAAATGAACCCACTACTAATCCTGCCATTTTTTCTCCTTTTCGGACAACCACGACAGAATAAAACTCTTCATCCTTTGAATCTTTAGGAACTTCGAATACATCCTCCAGGAATAACAACGGGACCACTTTGCCTCTGAAATCTATCACTCTTTGATTATGTGCATTCATGATCTCTTCTTTTTTTACTATGGCCGTCTCGATAATGGAAGAAAGCGGGATTGCGTATTTCTCAGCTTCAACCTCAACAAGCATGACAGAAATAATCGATAAGGTTAATGGCAATTGGATAGAAAACAATGATCCTTGACCAGCACTGGAGTCAATTGTAATGGCACCACCTAATGACTCAATCGTCGCTTTAACTACATCCAATCCAACACCTCTACCAGAGATATCTGAGATTTGGTCAGCTGTTGAAAAACCTGATTCCAGGATAAGTTCATAGATTTGTCTATCGGATAAGGTTTGCGCAACTTCATCTGATACAATTCCTTTTTGAATCGCTTTCTCCATCACTCGCTGTTTATTAATACCTGCACCATCATCTTCAAGTTCAATAAATACATGGTTTCCGCTATGATAGGCTTTCAGCTTGACCGTCCCTTGCTCAGGCTTACCATTTTTTGAGCGAATCTCAGGCATTTCAATTCCGTGATCCAGGGCATTTCGAATTAAGTGGACGAGAGGATCACCGATTTCATCGATCACCGTCCGATCAAGTTCTGTTTCTGCCCCTATGATTTCCAGTTCAATTTTCTTATTTAAATCTCTTGCAAGCTGTCTTACCATTCGGGGAAAGCGGTTAAATACCGTTTCTACAGGAACCATCCGCATAGTGAGGATGATGCTTTGTAAGTCTCCGGAAATCCGTGTCATTCTTTCAACCGTTTCATTTAATTCCGGATTATTTAAATCTTTTGAGATTTGTTCCAATCTGCCTCTATCAATGACAAGTTCTTCAAAAAGGTTCATCAGTACATCCAGTCGCTCAATGTTTACACGTATCGTTTTACTCGAAGGATTCGATTGTTTGGATGTTTTATTTGTTTCTTTAGGTATCCTGTCTTCCTGTTCTATTACAACAGCTTCCCCTGACTGTTCCTCCATTGCATTCATTTCTTTGTTGTGAATATGTTGTGAGGTCAGTTCCATTATCGTGACTTCTTCAACCTCAGAGACGTTACGTATACTCTTTTCTATGTCACTTGCATCCTCTTTTGACACAACAGCTATAACAAAGGAATGATCGAACTGTTCTTCTTCCAGCTGATCTACAGTTGGGAAAGACTTAATGACTTCTCCGAGTTTTTCCAGCACTTCAAAAACCATATATACTCTTGCGGCTTTTAACAGACAATCATCCCGCAAGGAAACGGTAATTTCAAAGCAACGGAATCCCTGCTCGAAGGATTGCTGAATAACGGTTTGTTCAAATGCTTCATACTTCATGGACAATGTATGTATTTCAGGGGCTATGGTTGCGGCAGCTTCATTACTTGCTGAATGTAAATTTTCACCCTTTTCAATTGCTTGGAGGAGGGTGACTACTTCTGTCACGTCCCGTTTTCCATCTCCGCCATCCGCGATAGAAAACACCATTGCTTCCAGGTCGTCAACGGATTTAAACACTACATCTAATATTTCTGGTGTCACTTTAATTTTTTCATTACGTATAGCATCCAGAACATTCTCCATTTTATGGGTAAGGTTTGCTAAATCTTCGTACCCCATCGTTGCAGACATTCCTTTTAACGTGTGAGCTGAACGAAAAATTTCATTAACAATCGCCAGGTTTTCAGGATTTTTCTCCAATTCCAGTAATTGCTCATTACAGGTTTGTAGATTTTCCTTACTCTCTTCTATAAAAACTTCTAAATATTGACTCAATTCCATGTGCTCCACACCTCTCTACAACATGTACTTCATAATAGATTGAGAAATATCCTCGATATGTTCCACGCTGTCTACTAAATTTGTAGCGATAGCCGATTTCGGCATTCCAAACACAATACAAGTCTCTTTTGATTCTGCAATGGCTCTCACTTCGCCTGTTTCTTTAAGCTTGATTAATCCTTCAGAGCCATCGGAGCCCATCCCAGTCATAATGACAGCTATTTTGCCATAATTTCGAAGCAGGCATGCGGATTCGAACAATATGTCAACGGAAGGTCTGTGACCATTTCGTGGTGCTTCTTCTCTTGATAGTTCAAAGGCTAAACGTGCTCCATGCTCGACCACTTTTGTATGAAAACCACCCGGTGCTATATATGCTGTTCCTTTTTGGAGGATTTCTTCATGCTCCGCTTCCTTCACTTTAATGGCGGATTGACCATCTAACCGATTGGCTAGTGAGCTGGTAAAGCCGGGCGGCATGTGCTGTACCACTACCACTGGTGCATCCAGTTGAGGAGATAATTCTGTAAGCACCTGCTGTAAAGCGCGTGGACCTCCTGTTGATGTTCCTATAAGGATCAATTTCGGTGAATCCCTGCTCCATTTAAGTTCAGAAGGTAACGTTGGTACACCTCCATTAGCAGGTTCACTTGAATCTTCCGACTCTGTCCTTTTTCGAAAAGCGCTGGTTATTTTCGTCAAATTCACCTTGCTTGCCGATATTACTTTTTCAACCATTTCATCTTGAACTTTATGAAGGTCCAATGAAATGGTTCCAGATGGTTTCGCGATAAAATCAACAGCTCCAAGCTCCATGGCTTTGACAGTCTCCTCCGCCCCCTCTTTGGTTGTAGATGAGAGCATCACGACAGGTACCGGACACTCCCCCATGATTCTCCTTAAGGCTTCTATTCCATTCATCTTTGGCATTTCCACGTCAAGGGTCACGACGTCGGGACGGAGTTTTTTAATTTTTGAAATCGCGTCTTCACCATTTCTAGCAATTCCTATCACTTCTAGCTGTTTAGAGGCTGTTAGAAAATCACTAATAAGTTTTCTCATAAATGCTGAATCATCTACAACTAGAACTTTTTTCATTCAGGAATTTTACCTCCCAAAAAATAAATTTCTCATACTCTTTAAAAAGCCTGCCTGTTTACTCACTGGTCGATTCGATCCCCCGACGAGGTGATACAACATCGTACGCAGACTTAAGGTCATTTCTGAAGCAGGGTATCCGACAACTATGGGTGTTTGATGAATGACCGCCTTCCTTACCGTTGAATCTTCAGGTAAGACCCCTAAAGAAACTATCTCCTTTTGGAGGAATTTCCTCACCGTTTCTTGTAATCTCGTAATCGTTTCAAGACCTTCCTTCTTGAATTCTGCCCGATTACATATCAGATAGAACGGTTTCTCTGGATCCCTCAAATAAATATATTTCATCATCGAGTAGGCATCTGTAATCGAGGTAGGTTCAGGTGTTGTGACAACAATGATTTCATCCATCGCCAAGAGAAATTCCAACGTCTCTTTCGTAGCTCCTGCACCCATATCAAAAAGAATGTAATCATACTTTTGAACTGCATGCTCCATCACTTCAAAGAACCGTTCTATCTGCTTCTCTTTCCACTCCACTATATTTTTAAGACCATTCCCCCCACTTATGTAAGAAATACCATGAACATTGTCACATATAATTGTGTTGATATCTAGTTCTTTTTCCTCAATATAATCCATGATTGAGTAAGAATGATGACTTCCTAGTAAAATATGAATATTTCCCATGCCGATATCCAGGTCAACTAATAATACTTTCTGATTTTCTTTACCAAGCAAAACGGAAAGGTTGGTGGAGATATTCGATTTTCCAACCCCCCCCTTTCCGCTTACTACTGCAATCGTTTTAGCGGGAGAAGAGTCGCCTATGAGCATTTTCCGCCTTAGGTTATATGCTTGATCTTTCATATCGAAATCCTTTCATAAGCAAATGACCTATTTCTTCAACATTCACCTCGGTAATATCCTCCGGTACATCCTGACCGATCGTTACATAAGATGCACCGATCCTCACCTCTGTCATCATATTGATCATAGAACCGTAACTGGATGTTTCATCTAGTTTCGTGAAAATAAACCGATCAATGTCAATAGAAGAAAACTGTGAAATGATTTCCTTCATATCCCTCTCCTTGCTCGTCAGGGAAAGAACCAGGAACGTCTCCATATGGTGATCGAAGTCAATAATTCCCCGCAAATCATCTACATATTTCTTTTCTCTAAAATTCCTGCCTGCAGTATCAATGAAAACATGGTCGTAGTCTTGGAATTTATCGATTGCTTTTTTAAAGTCTTCTATTTTATAGACTACTTCAACTGGAACATTCAACAGACCTGCATACGTCTTTAATTGCTCGATCGCTGCAATACGATATGTATCTGTCGTGATGAAAGCTATTTTCATCCGTTTCTCAATGACTGCTTCAGCCGCCATTTTCGCTAAAGTAGTTGTTTTCCCCACACCCGTTGGGCCTATCACGTTAATGTATTTCTTCTTGTAACTCATACCACCCAAAGCGATTCCTTTCAGAAGACCATCCAGAAAATGTTTGACTTCCTGTTTAGCCCATTCATTTCGATTGTTCCCTGGAAGAAATCCACTCTTGATTCTCTCTTCAAGATAGTCTCCCAATCGGAAGAGAGTTGTGTCACTAATGTCATGATTTTTGAGAAATAGCAAGATTTCTTGAACATCTTCAGCGAATTTCTCGAATTGATTTTTTGATTTAATAGTAGAAATCATTTGTTTTAGTTCTTTTAATTCTGACTCTACCGATTTATTAGGAACTTCGTATTTTTTTTCGGATTGAGAAGGAGGAGCAATTGGTGCAGATGTAGCTTTCATTCTACTCATCTCTATCTTTTCACTCTCAACCTCTGGATCAATGGCAGCAATGACTTCAATCATTTTCTTTTTGAATAACCCCATGAAACCACCCGTATATGCTACTTTAGAATTTAGGATGACGGCATCATCCCCTAATTCAGCTCTGACCTTTTTCATTGCCTCATTCATGGAAGGTGCTACATATTTCTTTACTTTCATCCGACATTCACCACCCCTAAACTTTGTACTTCTACATTTGCTTCTAATTCGTTATATGAAATGATAGGTACTTGAGGAAAATACCTTTCTGTTAATTGTCTTACGTACATTCTCACGGCAGGGGAACACAGAATAATCGGTGACTCCTCCATAAGAGACAACTGTTCCACTTGAGATGCGACTGCTTCCAGGATTCCTTGAGAATCGTTGGGATCCATGGATAAATAATTTCCATGCTCCGTTTGTTGAATGGCGTCGGCAATCAATTTTTCAACCTTTCCTGACATAGTCACAACCTTTAAGGAAGCATCTCCTTGAACATATTGACTGGTAATTTGTCTAGCCAACGATTGCCTAACATACTCAGCTAAAAGATCTGTATCTGAACTCATTTTGGCATAGTCAGCAAGTGTTTCAAAAATAATCGGCAGGTTTCTGATAGACACATTTTCCTTTAACAACTTGGCTAATACTTTTTGTACTTCACCTACAGTTAAAGGATTCGGCGTCACTTCTTCCACTAATATTGGGTAGGATTCCTGTAAATGATCAATGAGCTGTTTCGTCTCCTGCCTGCCCAGAAGCTCATGAGCATTTGTTTTAATCATTTCGGTTATGTGGGTTGACACCACTGAAGGCGGATCCACAACCGTATATCCGAATATTTCTGCCTGCTCTTTCATTTCTTCTGAAATCCATTTAGCCGGAAGACCGAATGAGGGCTCGATTGTATCAATTCCCTCAATGGAGTCATCCTCCACACCTGGACTCATGGCTAAATAATGATCAAGCAAAAGCTCTCCACGGGCCATTTCATTGCCTTTAATTTTCAAGCGATATTCATTCGGTTGAAGTTGTATATTGTCCCGGATTCTTACTACAGGTATGACCAGCCCCAGCTCTATCGCTAATTGACGTCGTATCATTACAATCCGGTCAAGGAGATCTCCTCCCTGATTCGTATCGGCAAGGGGAATCAGACCATAGCCGAACTCAAATTCAATCGGATCCACATTCAGTAAGTTCACGACGCTCTCCGGACTTTTCATTTCGTCCTGCTCTACTTCTTCTTCCATTTCCATCAAGTCAGATTCATTTTCCTTAGGTGACCTTGAAAGCATGAAGGCTCCTACCCCTAATAGGGCTGCCACTGGAATAGTTAAAATATCATTAATAGGAGTTGCTACACCCAACATGAAGATCGTGAAGGCAGCTACATACAGCATCGCAGGATAAGCCAGTAGCTGATTCATGATATCCTGTCCCAGATTTCCTTCAGATGCGGCTCTTGTTACCACAATGCCCGTGGCTGTTGAGATCAATAGGGCAGGAATCTGGCTGACAATTCCGTCTCCGACTGTCAGTAAGGAATAACGGGTTGCCGCTTCGGCGATAGGCAGCCCTTGTTGTGTCATGCCGATGATAATACCGAAGATTAAATTAATCATGACAATGACAATTCCAGCTATGGCATCCCCCTTAACAAACTTGGATGCCCCGTCCATGGCACCATAGAAATCTGCTTCCCGACCTACTTTTTCCCGACGATTTCTGGCATCATGCTCTGATATCATCCCAGCATTCAAATCGGCATCTATACTCATCTGCTTACCAGGCATCGCATCAAGGGTAAATCTTGCCGCAACCTCGGACACACGCTCAGACCCTTTTGTTATGACAATAAATTGGATCACGATGAGGATGATGAATACTACGAGACCGACGAGAATATTTCCTCCTACAACGAATGTTCCAAACGTTTCCACAACGTCCCCTGCTTCACCTTTACTAAGGATCGATCTCGTTGTGGAAACATTTAGACCTAATCGAAAAAGTGTTAACAATAATAATAGGGAAGGAAATATAGAAAATTGCAATGGTTCATTCATATTCATAGAGGTTAGGAGTACAAGGAGTGCAAGTGAAATATTAACGATGATCAATAAGCTTAATAACCAGGATGGGAACGGGATAATAAGCATGGCAACGATTAATATGACACTGGCTAGTACGGATAAATCTCTTGCTGACATTGTTTCTCTCCTAACTGCTTACATTTGATTTTTTATTCGGTAAACATAAGCTAAAATTTCTGCAACTGCTTTGAAAAATTCTTCCGGAACGGCATCGCCTATTTCAGCCGAGTCATAAAGGGACCTGGCTAAAGGACGATTTTCCACCATAACCACATCGTTTTCATTGGCGATATATTTAATCTTCTGTGCTAGATAATCCACGCCTTTGGCCACTACATAAGGCGCATCCATTTTATTCTCATCGTATTTAAGAGCAATGGCAAAGTGAGTAGGGTTTGTAATCACCACATCCGCTTCAGGAACTTCCTGCATCATGCGTCTCATGGCCATTTCACGCTGTCTCTGCTTAATTTTGGATTTAATTAAAGGATCGCCCTCGATGTTTTTATGTTCATCTTTTAGATCCTGCTTTGACATTCGAATGTTTTTTTCAAAATCATATTTCTGATAAAGAAAATCGAATAGAGATAAGAATAGTAACGCTAGTGAAGCAGCGATTCCCATTTGTACAGTTAAGCTCGCCATCGTCGCTAATGAATCACCCACTGATTTAAACGATAAGCTTAACACTTGATCAATATTCTTCCAGAGAATGACAAACGTGATTGCACCTACGAAGGAAATTTTTAGAATGGATTTTAATAGTTCAACGATTGCTCTTAAAGAGAAGATGCGCTTAAACCCTTTAATCGGATCAATCTTTTCTAACTTGGGCTCAAGCGGTTTAGTCGTAAACATGACTCCTACTTGTATATAATTCGAAAACAATCCGGCAAGTAAGGCCACTAACATAATCGGACCGAGAAGTAATGCAAGCTCTTTCATAATATCCATGGTTATGATTTGAACTGTATTCTCTGTCAGCTCCATCAGCATGTATTCCTGAAAGGTTTGATTAAAGAGATCGAACACAATATCCCCAATATATGAAGCACTGAAGGTAAGGAACAAAAAGACGGCAAGAAGTATGATTGCTGTATTCACATCCTGGCTTTTTGCTGTTTGTCCTTTTTTCCGCGCGTCATCCCTTTTTTTCGGAGTCGCTTTCTCCGTCTTTTCCCCACTGAAAAACTGTAGGTCTAATGATAGCCACTTCAAATTATGTGCCTCCAATAATTTTCATTAAATCTCTCATGGTCACGAACATCATTTCAAAAAGCTGCTGCATGACAGCAAACATCACTCCCATTACAATGAACAACACGATAAATGCAACGGCAATCTTGATAGGAAATCCTACGACGAAGACGTTTAACTGCGGTACAGTACGAGCCACAATCCCCAAGGCCACATCTACAAGGAACAGCGTTGCGACGACAGGAATCGACATTTGAAAAGCAATGATGAACATTGAGTTAAAAGATGTCATAACATAGTCAATTAATCTTTCATCTCCAAAAGGTATCCACGGACTATCAATTGGGATCAGCTGATAACTATAAAAAATTCCATCCAGGAGCAGATGATGACCATCAAGAGCAAGCAATAAAAGAAGCGCAAATGTATAGAGATATTGTCCCATCAAGGGGCTTTGTGCTCCTGTTTGAGGATCGATCACATTGGCAATGGCAAACCCCATTTGAAAATCTATGAATCCCCCGGCTATCTGAATGGCCGTAACAATCATATAGGCAACAAAACCGATGAAAAGACCGATCATGGCTTCTTTCATGATCAATAAAAAATAGTGGCCGTTGATTTCAAATGCCGCAGATTCAATCGTATAATACATGACCCAAGAGAGCACCACCGAGAATGCGATCCGATGTTGTGCAGGTATGTTACGGTATGAAAACAGAGGCATCGTAACAAAAAAAGCCGAAACCCTTACAAACACTAGTAAGTATACCGATAGAATGGGTACAAGCTCTTCCATTCTCTTACCCTACGAACCTTGTTAAATCTGAGAAGATTTGTGAGGTATACGTCACAAGCTTCGTTAACATCCAAGGTCCAAAGAAAACAATCCCGATCAAGACCGCCACGATTTTAGGAATAAACGCAAGAGTTTGTTCCTGTATTTGTGTTGTTGCTTGAAAAATACTGACGATCAATCCTACTACAAGGGCTAACAGCAGTAATGGACCAGAAACGATGAGGGTTACATATATTCCACGCTCCGCTATCGCGATAACAGATTCAGCATTCATTGAAACTCACCTACTTAAAAACTTTGTAAAAGAGATTTTATTACTAAATACCAGCCATCTACTAACACAAACAGTAAAATCTTGAAAGGCAATGAAATCATAACAGGGGGGAGCATCATCATCCCCATGGACATCAAGACACTCGCTACTACCATGTCGATGACTAAGAAAGGAATAAAAATCATAAATCCTATTTGAAAAGCCGTCTTAATTTCACTTAACGCAAATGCCGGTACTAAGGATGTAAGAGGAATGTCTTCCACAGATTCGGGTCGTTCAGCCCCGGAATATTGTAAGAACAACTCTAAATCCTTTTGTCTTGTGTGCTTACTCATAAATTCTTTAAATGGGATCGAAGCCTTATCGTAAGCTTCTTCAAGATTAATCTCTTCGTTAAAAAGAGGAGTCAATGCTTCATCGTTTACCTCTTGAAAAGTTGGAGCCATGATAAAAAACGTAAGAAATAAAGAAATTCCAATCAATACCTGATTCGGTGGCATTTGCTGTGTGGCAAGAGAAGTCCTGACAAAGGATAGGACAATCATGATCCGGGTAAAAGATGTCATTAATATCAGAATACTGGGTGCCAGTGAAAGGACGGTAAATAGTAATAGCAGCTTAACACTTGTCGATACATTATCTGCAGAACTACTATTAAAAAACTCCATGAATTCATTCATCAGAATGATTCTCCTTATTCTTTAAATCCTTAAACATCTTCTTTCTTCCTTTTTTCATTTCCTCAAGCTGTGATTTCAAATGTGATTGAAATGAGCTTGTGTTAGATGATTGAGAAGGACTTTTTACCTTTGCTAACCAACTGGAAACGGCGGTTTTGGCATCGGGAAATTGAGCGTCCTGATAAAAGGATAGTATCTCTTCTTTTTCTTTTTCATCCTGAATCTCTTTCAATAGCTGAATATCTTCTCCTACACCGAGTACCAGTACTTGTTTGCCTACCTTAACCATTTGGACAGAACGATTTCCCCCAAGAGGCGTTCCACCTAAATGATTGATTAATTTTGTTTGTTGAAAGGATCTTCCTTTTTGATTTATAAATTTCAACAAAAAATATATGAGAGCAACTACAAAGATAAGAGCAAAGATCATTTTAATATAATCCGAAAAAGTAACTGAGGTAGCAACACCTGATTCAGAGGCGTCAGCCTCATTATTTTGCTGTTCATTGCATTTCTCTGGATGTTCTATGCAGTCCTTGACATTATTCACTTCTGCAAATGCTGTTAGATTTACAGCATTTGCAGTAATGATAAAAACAATAAGACTCACTAGAATTTGAATCTTTTTCAATACATGCACCTTCTTACTAATCGTTAGCTTAGAGCTTTTTGAATGGCTTCGATTACACGATCGGCCTGGAATGGTTTAACGATAAAATCCTTTGCACCCGCTTGTATGGCATCAATCACCATTGCTTGTTGACCCATTGCAGAGCACATAATGATTTTCGCACCGGCGTCGACTGCTTTGATTTCCTTTAGAGCTGCAATACCATCTTTTTCTGGCATCGTAATATCCATGGTGACAAGGTCAGGTTTCAGTTCCTTGTATTTATCAACAGCTTGACTTCCATCGGCTGCCTCTCCTACTACATCAAACCCATTTTTCGTTAAAATATCTTTAATCATCATTCTCATAAAAGCCGCATCATCTACAATTAGAATTTTATTAGCCATTACGTCATCCTCCATCATCGTCTAGGTTATTTAAGTTTTTTAATACGATCACTTTGACTTACAATGTCTGTAATTCTGACACCAAAGTTCTCATCTATCACTACTACTTCTCCTTTAGCCATCAATTGACTGTTCACAAGGATATCAACCGGTTCTCCTGCTAGTTTATCAAGCTCTATTATGGAACCAGATGATAACTCAAGTATGTCCCTGACCGAACGGTTCGTCCTTCCGAGCTCAACTGTGACCTGCAAAGGAATGTCTAGTAGCATATTCAAATTTTTTGTTTCCTGTTGACCCAATGTTGTCGGTTCAAAATTACTAAACGTAGCGGGTTGTACATTTACGGTTTCTCCATACCCCCCTTGTCCCCCCAAATGCTGATGAGATGTCTGCTGATGGGAAGCATGGACAGGTTCCTCATACATACCGCTATATGGCTCTGCTTGTGGAGCAGTAGGATGTTCCACGGTCGGTGTAACCGCTGCTGCAACTTCATCAGTAGCTCCACCATTCATTAATTCATCCACCAGACTCTTGGCAAAACTTAAGGGCAAGAGCTGCATGATGCTCGAGTCAATGAGATCTCCGATTTTCAATGAGAATGATACTTTTACTAATAGATCTTGATCAGGAAGGTTTTCTTCTCCCTCTCCTTGAGGTATATACATCAAATCGATGGAAGGTGGGGAAATATCCACTTTCTTACTAAATACCGTAGACATGGATGTTGCAGCAGAACCCATCATTTGATTCATTGCCTCTTGAACGGCACTAAGCTGAATTTCCCCCAAATCACCTGATGGGGTCCTTCCATCTCCTCCAAGCATCAAGTCAGCGATGATGGATGCATCTGATTGTTTGATCACCAACAGGTTCACTCCTGAAAATCCCTCAGTATATTGAACTTGAATGGCGACATACGGATGAGGAAATTCCTCTTCTAAATAATTTTTGTCAATGATCGTTACTTTAGGGGTCGTAATCTCAACCTTCTGATTGAGCAAAGTGGATAAAGCCGTTGCAGAACTCCCAAAGGAGATGTTCCCTATTTCACCTAAAGCATCCTCTTCCATAGAACTAATGTAATCATTGCTATTTATCTCTTTGCGCTCTGTTTCCTCTTCAGGCTCTGCAGAACCACGAAGCAACGCATCAATTTCATCTTGTGATAACATATCATCACTCATCATCGTCGTCTCCCCCCTTCAACGAATCTAAAATTTGTACGGCCAGTTTCTTATTTGACTTCCCTGGCTGAGCTGTAAATTTAGGAATTTCACCCACTCTGATCGTTAAAGGATCATCGATTCGGGTGTTCATTTCGATTACATCACCAATATCCAGCATAAGGAACTCTTCAATTGAAATATCAGAACGTCCTAATTCAGCTACCATTGGCACTTGGGCTTTCTTGATTTTTCTTTCAAGATGTGCCGTTTCTTCCGGCTTACTTTCTTTACGTTTGCTTTCCATCCAATAGCTTCCTGATAATTTCGGAAGGATCGGTTCCAGTACAACGTGTGGAATGCAGATGTTAATCATTCCACTTGTTTCACCAATCGTAGTGTTTAATGAAATAACCACAACCGTTTCATTTGGTGAAACCATCTGAAGAAATTGAGGGTTTACTTCAAATTCCGCAAAAAGCGGATCTACATCAGCCACAGTACTCCAGGCTTCCCTTAAATTCTCAAACGCCTTTTCAAAGAGCTGACTCATAATTCTCGTTTCAATTTCGGTTAAATTCTCTACTTTGTTAACGCTGACTCCCCTTCCACCCATCACCCGATCCATCATCGAATAAGCAATATTCGGATTGATTTCCATAAGGATCCTTCCATCCAATGGAGGTAATTCATATACGTTTAAGATGGTCATTTTCGGAACGGAACGGATAAATTCTTCGTATGGGATTTGGTCAGCAGAAGCAACATTTATTTGAACATAAGTTCTTAATTGAGCAGAGAAATATGTGGTCAAAATCCGGGCGAAGTTCTCATGTATTCTCGTTAAACTTCGGATTTGATCTTTAGAAAACCGTAAAGCTCTCTTAAAATCATACACTTTCACTTTTTTCTCTTCTTCTTCTTTTTTGAAATCATCTGCGCTCATCTCTCCTGTATTGAGAGCTGACAAGAGAGCATCGATTTCACTTTGAGATAAAATTTCACTCGCCACCACTTCACCTCCAAACACTCATAATAGCTATCTTATTGAATCATCATAGAGGTGATATACACTTTTTCTACCATTCCTTCTTGCATAAGGGAGTTTACCTTGTCTTTAACCTTCGTTTCGATCATTTCTTTCCCTTTTTTCCCTTGCAGTTCTTCTGCTTTCAATTCTGAAAGCTCTTCTATGATGATGTTATTCACTTGAAAATCTCTCTTTTCCAACTCACTTTTCGCTTTTTTACTATCCGTTTGAATCTTAAAGGAAATACGAATGAAGTCATTACTCATTAAATTGGTTGTCGTCTCAGGTATGTCCACCGAATTTTCAATCACTTCTTCAATGGAAGGTTCTTTCGTTTCTTCATCTCCTGAAAACTTCAGAATGACAACTAACGCAATCACACCGACAAGTGTAATCGTAACCAATAAGATCATCATGATTGTCAGGGCTTTACTCTTCAACTGAAACTCCCTCCCTCATGGGGCAGGCTGAGTAAATTTGCTTTTTGAAAGAAAGAAAGTGTAAGTGAGTCAACCTCGTCCACCGTTTCTTTCACAACATATCGTCTGCCATTTGTTAATAGAATCGTAGTGTCCGGAAAAGCTTCTACTGTTTCTATGTATAAAGCATTCAACGTAAACGACTTTCCATTCAGTCTGGTTAACGTGATCATAAATTTCAGAACCGACATCCATCCTCCGATTCAACCTAAGGTAAAACCTCTTAGGTGTCAGTCCCTTCCTCCCTTTTTAACGAATTAACGTTTCAAGTTTACAAGCTCTTGTAAGATTTCATCCGACGTTGTAATGATACGTGTATTTGCCTGGAAACCACGCTGAGCCGTAATCATTTCAGTGAATTCTTCGGATAGGTCTACGTTGGACATTTCGAGGGCTCCAGACTGAAGTGCCCCTCTTCCCTCTCCAGCTAATCCCTGATTCGGAAGACCTGAGTTATTAGAAGCCTGGAACAGATTATTGCCGGCTTTTGTCAAACCACCCGGATTAGAAAAAGTAGCTAATGCCAGTTGACTTAATACTCTCACTTCACCATTGGAAAATACTCCGTTCACTTCACCGGAAGAACCTATGTTGAAGCTTTCAAGGTACCCTTCTGAGTTTCCGTCAACAGTATCTACATTAGCAGAGGAGGAGCTATCGAACTGAGTGATCTTGGAGAAATCCAGATTGATCGTTTGGGTAGGATTTGCACCAGTTTGATTATTTAATGTTATAGGGAAAGGCACTTGAGAAGTTAATTTCCCTTCTTCGTCAAATTCCAAAACAGTCTCTTGACCATTGCCGACTGTAACGTCATCGGTCAGACTGGATATTGTCACTTCCCATTCATTCTGATCTGATTTCTCCATTACTAACTTAATACTAATATCTTTACCTAGTGAATCCTTCACCTTCGTTTCAAGCTCGACTACGGTACCATCGACGGCACTAGACTTTAAGTTCCCATTATAAGTCGCCTTGCTCGTAGCCTGTGGTGCCATTGTGGTATTAGTATCAATTTTGATATCAGTCGCACCACTCTGATTTATTACACCGTCATCGTTGACCGGATACCCCTGTACAAGATTTCCTTGACCTGTTACAAGGTTTCCGTTTGAATCTAAATAAAAGTTTCCAGCACGGGTGAACATTTCGTTATTTCCTTGTCTTACAACAAAAAATCCGTCTCCCGAGATGGCTACATCCAAGGATCTGCCTGTTGTCTGCAGACTTCCTTGAGTTTGAATCGTATCAATAGACGACAGAGATGCCCCAAGTCCTACTTGCTTTGCATTTTGACCTCCACGGTTTTCAGTCGCTCTACTCGCACCTGAAACGGTTTGGTTCATTAAATCCTGGAATGTGACACGCCCTTTTTTATACCCGTACGTATTTACATTTGCAATATTATTTCCGATTACATCCAGTTTTGTTTGAAAGTTTTTCATTCCACTGATACCCGAATACATTGAACGTAGCATGAATTTTTCCCCTTTCTTATTAGCTGCTTCGATCAGTCCACAGCTACAGGCCTCCATAAAAGGTCCAGCCTATGAATCTATTAATATCGTTCCATTAATGTTGGTGAAAATCTGAGAATGTGCTTCGTCACGGTCTAAAGCTGTGATCACCGTTTTGTTT
Organism: Rossellomorea sp. GQ25; assembly: GCF_059758515.1. Classification (NCBI taxonomy): domain Bacteria; kingdom Bacillati; phylum Bacillota; class Bacilli; order Caryophanales; family Bacillaceae; genus Rossellomorea; species Rossellomorea sp. GQ25. The sequence goes on from NZ_JCAXEQ010000001.1 coordinate 1,038,469, forward strand.
TTAGCGCTTACGATTAACGCGGCATCTTTCAGAATCACAAGCGAATCCCCGACACCCTTCGTTTTTGCTTCTTTTATTTTCGCCCCTATCTTCTCCCATGTTTGTGGAGAAATAGAAATTCCCCGTTGCTCCATCCTTACCATTGCATGTTTGCTAATCTGTATGTGAGGTACATGTTGTATTGCCTTATCTAATTGGGCAGCAAATGATGATGCCCTTGAGGGTTTAGTAATAGCTTTCGTTTTATTATTTGGTGCGATAGGTTGTGGTGAACGATGAAAGAATGTCTTTTCCATACAACCACTCCCTAAGATTCGATTTTAATTAACTTATCACTGGAAATTTTGTCACCTTCTTTTGTATGAAACCAAATGAGTGAATCTTTCTTTGAAACGGATTGAACGATTCCGCTCTTCTCTCCATCTTCGTTGTTCCATGTTACGTTCTTTCCTATTAGTAAAGATGCATTTACGAGAGAAGCTTCAGGAGTATCCGTCGTACTCACTTGTGAAATATTCCCGGGAGTCAGGATTGCTCCGTCCTCCATGATGAATTCAACAGAGTCACCTTTAAAACGTACTCCTTTTACGAGTCCCTGGCCTTCTTGTATTTCAGGTGCATCGCCCGCTTCAGATTCTATGATTTTATGCCATGTCACTTGTTTCCCAACAAATTGATTGTAAGAGATCAATTGTGTTTGGCTTTGGTTATCCACAAATTTCTCCATTGTTTTCGTCAGGTTCGTCATCTGCTCTAATGATGAAAAGGTAGCCATTTGCGCGATGAAGTCTTTGTCCTGCATCGGATTTAACGGGTCTTGATTCTGTAATTGTGTCATCAGGATTTTCAGGAAGTCATCTTTTCCCAAAATATCCTTTCCACCTTCACGCTGTTTTGATTGGACGGTGGAATAAAGTAAGCTCGGATCGATTTTCGTCATATTATCACCTATATTTCGGTATTTACGAGATAATCCTTAAAGGATTGAGTTCTTTCTTCTTCCTGGCTTCCTCCATGGTCGGGTTGATTCTGCTTTTGCTGTTGTGAGGACTGTTGTTGTGACTGCCCTTTAGATTGCCGCTCAGCATCTGTTAACGCCTGTGAGATTTCAATCTTCTCTACTTGAAGGTTCTGTGATGTAAATGCATGCTTTAATCCTTGGATTTGAGAATCAAGCATTTCTTTCGCAGTTGCCGTTGAAGCTAATATTTTTGCAGTCATCACTCCGTTTTGTTGTAGAAGTTCGATCCTTAATGAGCCCAGTTGCTCTGGATATAGCTTGATTAACAGCTTACTCATGTTCGGCTGTGACAGCATTTGAGATTTACTTAGGATATTTTGAAATTCTTTCACAAATTGTTCATATTGAAGGGAGCGATTTCCTGATGAAAGACTCATGGAAACGGATTCTGTTTTCGGAAGAACAAAGTGTATGTGGTTTGCCTGAATCGGTTGAATGCTTTTCTTCTCCACTGTGCCCCCTTCTATTGAGGACTGCTTTTCCATTGTTTGCACAGGTGCTTGGCGTTGAAAAGCATCTTTTAATACCCGGGACCAATCCTTCCCCTGATTAAACTCCCTGGCCAGGGAGTTATCTACACCCGCTTGAACCATCTTCATCATGTCTTTTAACTCGGACACTTTTGATGCTTCCACCACAAGTAAGTCACGGTTAGCTGCCAAAAGTTCAATGACCTTTACAAGTTTGGTTACTTCTTCTATGGGCCCTTTTCCACTTAAGCCCCCCACCTCATTTTTTAATGCGGATTGCAGAAGCTGCATCGTTCCCAACAGGTTTTCATGAAGATCCTCTGCAATATCACCAGTTGAAGACGAGGATTGCTCAGTCCCAATAAGAGCAGATTGAAGCTCAGAAAAAAGTGTTTTGACCGTTTCTTTATCCACACCAACTATTTCAGCGATATGGTCAAAGTCAAATTCTTTTAATCGGGATAAGTCTTCTAATTGTCCGCTTGATAGTCCAACTTCATCAAGCTCTGTTGCACGTAGGATGCCTTTCAGACTAACAAGAAGAGATAGTGTCTCCGGCTGTTTTACTTCTTCCCTTTCAACAACATGACTCGATACAAATCCTAAAAGTTTCGAAAACCCATCCATTTCTTTCTTAGAAAGCTTCGATTCCTTTCTCATCCCCATGGGTGAGTTGGGAGCTTGGGTACCTATTCCGATTTCCACTTTTTCACCTCCTCATGACTTAGCCTATCTTTCCACCGTCGAGAGCAGCTCCGTGTATCTGGCAGCATCTTCCGGCGGCATTTTTTCTAAAATATCAGCTAGAGTATCAGGTTTGATACTTGATAGAATCTTCATTGCCTCATCATCATCCATGTTCATCAGAACAGGGGCAGCACTCTTTGCTGACATGGATTCAAATGTATTAACTACCTCTTTAAAGGCTCGTTTGTTTTCTTCACCAATCTGCCGTAACTCTTCAAGCTCTTCTTTTTGCTGCTGAATGGTAGCTTGCAGTTGTTCATTATCACTGTCTTTTTTATCTACTTCATTCTGAAGCTGAGCTATTTTCGCCTCTTGATCTTCGATTGAAGCTTGAAGTGAGACCATTCGCTCATGTAATTCGTCTGCTTCCCGGGCTTCGTTTGAAGGAAGGATATTAGCCAGAAAAGGGATATCTGAGCTGAATGATTGCGCTTTTTCAAATACATTGATTCCTGCGACTGTCATGATTACGAGAGCGAAGGTTATAGTAAACAAGAGAGGAATGAAGATGATAAACACAACTCTTTGTAAACGACTGGACTGCTCTTTGTTTTCCTCTTCGATCACCTTTGCCATGAAATCACCTAACTCCCCGTTTCATATATTGAACGACTGATACTTCATCTAATTGTTTACTTTCCACTTGTTTATTACTTTGCAAAAAGCGATGGAGATCGTTCTCCTTCACCTTTTCGTATTTCTTTACTTCTACATTCATATCTACAAGTTTTTCTTCATACCAGTTCATCCGGTTCCTTGCTTGTATCACCAGGTCCTGGTAATAAGAAATGGTTCTTTCAAGATTGGTGATGAACTGTTGATGATGACGGATATCCTGTACAGATAAACCATTTTGCAATTTAGTTTCTTGATGTTGTTCGAGATGTTCTTTCTTTTTCAGAAACTCATAAAGCTTCTCGGCTACTTTTTCAAATTTTTCAATGGAACCTCTGTACATTTCCTGCACTTCATCTTTTTCTTTTTCCTTTAACGTTAAAATACGTTGAAACCTGTATTGATAACTCACTCGATTCATCCACCTTTTTCCGATAGCTTTATAAGCTCATCAACACTTGCATGGAGAGTAACCTGTTCGTATACTCCCTGCTTCAAGAAGGAGATGATACCTGGATAGTATTGGATGGCTTCATCAACTTCACGGGAAGTACCCTTTTTATATGCACCAATTTGGATAAGATCCTCAGAGTTCATATAAGTACTTAATAACTCTCTTATTCTAGTAGCGGCATGTAAATGTTCCATAGATGCCAGGTGATTCATTAACCTGCTCACACTTTTTAAAATATTGATAGCCGGATATTGACCTCTATTTGCGATTTGACGGTCTAACACAATATGGCCATCGAGTATTCCCCTAACCGTGTCAGAAATAGGCTCATTTAAATCATCACCATCTACCAACACGGTGTAAAATGCTGTAATGCTCCCGAGTACATTCGTTCCTGTTCTTTCTAATAGTTTCGGTAAAATAGCAAATACAGAAGGCGTGTAACCTTTAGTGGTCGGTGGTTCCCCGACCGCCAACCCGATTTCCCTCTGAGCCATCGCTACACGTGTCGCGGAATCCATCATGAGCATGACGTTCATTCCTTTATCTCGGAAATATTCCGCAATGGCAGTCGCCGTAAAGGCCCCTTTAATCCTCATTAGTGCAGGTTGATCTGAAGTGGCTGCCACTACAATCGTTCGCTTTAATCCTTCTTCTCCTAAGTCTCTCTCAATAAATTCCCTTACTTCCCTGCCCCGCTCACCGATTAACGCAATTACATTTAAATCCGCTTTCGTGTTTCGGGCAATCATTCCAAGCAGTGTGCTTTTTCCTACCCCACTTCCAGCGAATATACCGACCCTTTGTCCTTTGCCTACAGTCAGCATGCTGTCGATGGCTTTTACACCAACCTCCATTTTTTCGTTAATGGGCGGTCTAGATAAAGGATTGGGAGGATCTTGTTCTGTATATGTCGTACTTAAGCCATTCGGTAAGTGACTTCCATCGAGTGGATGTCCCAGGGAATCAATCACCTTCCCTATTAAAGATGGTCCAATTTTGATTTCTAATGACTTTGCGGTACCTTCTACTAAACTGCCGGGAGAAATGTCCTGCATATTGGTATAAGGCATGAGGATCACTAATTCACCATTAAACCCTACCACTTCTGCTAAAATCACTTTTTGTTTGCCCCGGGAGAAAATATGAATATGACAGACTTCACCTACAGAACTTTCAGGCCCTTGAGATTCGATCATTAACCCGACAACCCGTTTTACCTTTCCAAACTTTTTGAAAGTTGGAATCTTGGGGATATGGTGAATGAGATCTGCTGCTTTCATTCAACATCACCTTCCAGAAAATGAAGAAGCTTATGCTTTAACTCTCTTAATTGGGAGTCCACACTCACAATGACACGTCCCTGATTGGTTTCTATATAACATTCCTCAGGTTGAAGATCATCATTTGCATAAATAAAGCACTGAACATCCGTGGGGAACATGACTTCAAGCTCATTTTTGTTTTCAACTAAAAGCTTATGCTTAGACGGATGAACATGAATTTGAATGTGAGGTAGATCCCTTACCTCCTTTAATCCCCGTTCCACGATCGAAAAGAAATGATGGGGTTCTTCCTGAAGTTTCCGATTCATGATCTTCTCAGCACATGTAATCCCTAAGCTGACAATGACCTTCTCTGCATTTTGAATATAGTCTTGATACTGCTGTTTATTTCTCTCGATCATTTCATTGGCTTCTATTAATCGCTGTTGATATTCTTGATAACCTTTGTTTCTACCCTCTTCTTCACCTTGAAGAAATCCGGCATTATAGGCTTCCTGCATGAGTTGCTCGCGCTCGACCAGCCACTTTTCTTTCTCACGTTCAATTTGACTTTGAGCATGGAAAGTCATCTCTTTCGCTTCTTCGATTATTCGAGCCGCTTTCTCATTCGCTTCCTCTATAATGTGATTTTCCCTACCCGCTGCGTTCATTTCAAAGTCGTTGTCTTCATGTTGCTTGAATTCCTCTATTGTCTTAACCCTTTTAAGGGAAATCAGTCTTTGATTTTCATCATTGGTTCGAGCAATGGAGGATTTAATGATTCTAGACAATAATATCGTCTCCTCCACCACGGGCTATGATGATTTCACCGGAATCCTCTAACCGTCTTATCACCGCTACAATCCGTGACTGTGCTTCCTCTACATCCCGTAATCGAACCGGCCCCATGAATTCCATTTCCTCTTTAAGCGTTTCCACCATGCGATTAGACATGTTTCTAAATACCACTTCTTTCACCTCATCACTTGATACTTTAAGGGACAGGAGGAGATCTTCGTTATCACAATCGCGAATGACACGTTGAATGGAACGCCCATCAAGGGTGACAAGGTCTTCAAACACAAACATTCTCTTCTTGATTTCCTCAGCTAATTCAGGATCTTGTATTTCTAATGCATCCAGAATGGTCTTTTCCGTAGAACGATCTACACCATTCAGCACTTCCACTACCGCTTCAACTCCACCTGTCTGCGTATAATCCTGGGTCACAGTAGCCGAAAGCTTTCTTTCAAGGATAGCTTCCACTTCACTTATCACTTCCGGCGAAGTTCCATCCATGATCGCGATTCTCCTGGCAATATCTGCTTGAACTTCTTGAGGAAGTTCAGAAAGAATTTGGCCTGCTTGCTGTGGTTCAAGATAAGATAGAATTAATGCAATGGTTTGAGGGTGTTCGTTTTGAATAAAGTTGAGAATTTGAGCAGCATCGGCTCTCCGTGCAAAGTCAAAAGGCTTTACTTGTAAAGATGAAGTTAATCGGTTAATGATCGCCAATGCTTGTTCTGATCCGAGTGCTTTTTCTAATACTGTTTTGGCATAGCCAATTCCGCCCTGGGAGATATAATCTTGAGCAATGGCGATATGGTGAAATTCTTCTAGGATATCCTCTTTCGCTTCAGTCTCCACCTTTTTAACTCCGGATATCTCTAACGTCAACTTTTCGATTTCTTCTTCTGACAAATGCTTGTACACTGATGCGGATACATCAGGACCAAGAGAGATCAGGAGGATGGCTGCTTTCTGTTTTCCCGTTAAGTCTTTCTCTCTTCTCACCACATTAATCCCTCCTAATCCTCTGATAACCAGGTACGTAATAATTTTGCAAATTCTTCAGGCTTTTCTTTGGCCATTTTTTCAAGTTGTTTCCGGCGAATCGTTCCTTCTGTTTCTTCTTTAGGCTCAATTTCCGGTATATGGACAGGCTCCCTTGTTTCTTCGTATGCCATTTCTTCTATTTTTTCTTTCTTTCTAGAGCGAATCAGGAAAAATACCAATAGTAGAATGATAATAAGAAGTATTCCTCCAACCACATAGGTCCACCAGGGAAGAAAAGATTTTTCTTCTGATGCCATATCAACTTTTCCATTAAATGGTTGAACCGAGACGATCACTTTGTCTTCTATTGCTTCGTCTGTTAATTCAGGGTTCGCTTCCTTATCAATGGAAGTTCGTACAATAGTCGATAATACTTGGCGGATATCATCCACCCTATCTTGTGGCAAGGAATTTATCTCTTCAGGATTTGGCGGTTCCACCATAACCTGAATCCCAAGGTCCCTTATTTTATATGGGCTCTCAACTACTTCTTTACGGATACGATTGACTTCATTGTTAATCGTTTCCTCCATTCGTTCATAATCACCGTTTGATTCTGAACCGGAACCATAAGTATCCCCTGTATTTGTTGGCTCATTAGCATCACCGGCTCCAGGTGTCCCACCCGGGTTTGCCCCTTCTCCCGAGAAAGTTTCTGTAATTCGTTGTGCGCTTACGGCTATTCCTTCCATATTTTCTTCATCCACTGGTGTAACAAGGTTTTCTTCACGGTTTTCCTGGGTAAAATCTATATCAGTTGTAACCGATACAACCACTTTGTTAAATCCAATCAATGTGCCTAACATATTCTGAACTTGACGTTGTATATCACGTTCAATTTCTTTCTTGACATCCATTTGTTGAGCAAAGTTGCCTCCGCCCATGGAATTATTTTGAGATTCCAAGTCGAAATACTCAAAAAATTGATTCATGATGACGATATTCTCTGTAGGAAGATCAGGAACACTTTTGGAAACCAGATGGTAAAGTGATTTAATCTGCTTTTGATCAAATGTGAAACCAGGTTTTGTATTTAATACAATCGAAGCTGATGCTTGTTGTATGTCATCATTTAAGAATACCTGCTTTTCTGGAAGATTGATCATGACTTTAGCATCCTTTACCCCTTCGATTCCTTTCATGAGTTGAGCAAGTTCTGTTTGCATCGCATCCAGCTTTAACACATTAAATTCATTATCAGTCATCCCAAACCCAGCATTTTGACTAAAAAAGGAGTAATCAATACTACCCGAGTTAGGAATACCTTCTGCAGCCAATTCAACCTTCAGTGTATCTACTTGTTCTTTAGGAACCATGATGGTTGATCCACCATCGGAAATCTCCGATGGGATTCCTCTACCATCGAGATTTTCTTTTATCGTTCCGGTTTCTGAAGGTGATAAATTGCTGTATAGGGGAACAAGAGTCGTTCTTGTTGCAAAGAAGCTCACAACAGTAATCAGAATGACTGTTATCAGGAAGGTGGCTCCCATACTTATTTTCTGTTTTTTTGTTCTGCTTACCCAATATGACTTTATCTGTTCTGTATATTTCTTAAACGATTCATTCATTACAATCCTCCGGTACATGACTGAATGAGTCTACTACATTGGCATTCTCATTATTTCTTGGTATGCTTCTACTACTTTGTTACGCACTTCCATGGTCGTTTGCAATGTGATGCTTGCCTTTTGTGATGCGATCATCACTTGATGAAGATCAACATTTTCTCCCCGTACAAGCTTCTCAGTCATTTGATCTGATTGAACTTGCATAGAATTCACTTCGTCAATGGACTGTTTAAGTAATTGACTGAAATTATCCGTAGCTTCTGAAGGAGAGACATTTTTTTTTGCAATTGACGGACTAAAAACTCCAGGATTAATCGAACCTATATTATGTATTGCCATAAATCTATAACCTCTTTCTATTTACCGATTTCCAAAGACTTCATTAACATCGCTTTATTCGCATTAAATACGGTTACATTTGCTTCATATGAACGAGTAGCCGATATGAGGTCAACCATTTCTCGTAATGGATCAACATTGGGAAGCTGCACATACCCCTCGCCATTCGCATCAGGATGTTCTGGATCGTACACCATTTTAAATGGTGTATCGTCATCTTCTTCGATTCGGGAAACCTTTACCCCGCTTCCAACATTGTGATTGTCCCTTGTGTTCATGGCTTTATTTAAAAATGATGAAAATTGATTTTCCTTTGGGACCATCACAACAGATTTTCTCTTATAAGGCTGCCATTCTCCTCCCACCATTTCTCCTCTTGTTGTGTCTGCATTCGCCATGTTTGATGAAATGACATCCATTCTTAAGCGTTGGGCAGTAAGGGCAGATGCTGTTGTATTCATACTTGTAAATATCGCCATGATTATTTACCACCCCTTACAACCGTTTGAAGACTGTTAAACTTACCATTTATTCGATCTGTTAAGGCATTAAAATAGATTTGATTCGAAGCCATTTCTGACATTTCCTGATCTAAATCCACACCATTTCCATTGTGATTATATTGATAAGCTGTTTTTGTTTTAACTGCTGGATGTTGACTACTTGAGTGAAAGGTGAAATGTCGTTGATCTGTTCTTTTGGCATCAAGTTGTTGAACTGATTGGTCTAGCATTGTCTTAAATTCTACTTCTTTTGCTTTATAATTTGGAGTATCGACATTGGCGATATTTTGAGAAATCACTTTTTGATTTAACGAGGCGTAATTCAGTCCTCTTTCCAGAGTTGTGAAAGTGTTGGAAAATAATTTCACTTCAGGCACCTCTATCCGTTTTTTTGACAAGATACTACTATTTTTTACAAATTTAGCATGCAACAGTATTTATTGTAATGTTTAGCAAGATTAGTGTCTATGAATATTCCGTAAATTTTCAAGAACGAGGGCGAAATTCAAATAATTCGTGACTTTTAATCTATATTTTACCCTTAAATTACCAAGGAAATCCTTCCAATTTATTGTGGATTTTACTAATTTTATTACATATATGTTACACATACATATAATTGACCGATTCGCTTTTCATAGGTATAAAATCCAACGAAGGTGCGTTCAAGATGGTTCTTTCACCTTATTTCACTCTTATACACACGAAAACATCACCTGCCAAGAGGTGAATGTCATCATATAACTCACTCTGTTATTTTAATTAATTTAACTGTCGAAAATAGTCGTAACATTGTTGTAACTTTATTGTACTATTCGTGCCATATATGACAATACCTTATGAATGATTACCAATAGTCCATTCGACTTATTTTCCCTAAACAATCAGACATTTCCGCCCATTTGTACTACAAAAGCGGAGGGGCTTTGCCCAGAGGCGACAAGCATAACCCAAGCCCACCAAAAAGGCGCACTTTGCCTTTTTGGTGGGCTTGGGTTATGACCTCGAGCCTCTAAGCCCCGGAGCTGGATGACACAAAAGCGGATGGGCTTCGCCCAGAGGCGACAAGCATAAGCCATGCCCACCGGAAAGGCGGCTTTTTGCCTTTTTGGTGGGCATGGCTTATGACCTCGAGCCTCTAAGCCCAGGAGCTGGATGACACAAAAGCGGATGGGCTTCGCCCAGAGGCGACAAGCATAAGCCATGCCCACCGGAAAGGCGGCTTTTTGCCTTTTTGGTGGGCTGGCTTATGACCTCGAGCCTCTAAGCCCAGGAGCTGGATGACACAAAAGCGGATGAGCTTCGCCCAGAAGCGACATGAATAAAGGTAAACAAAAAAAGCTGTTTCCTTTAACAGGAAACAGCTTTTTTAATTTTAGTTTGTCCGAAGCTTATCTAACTCAACTAAGAATTTATTGTTTAATACTTTAATGTAAGTACCTTTCATTCCCAGGGAACGAGATTCAATTACTCCCGCACTTTCTAATTTACGAAGGGCATTGACGATTACAGAACGGGTAATTCCCACTCTATCGGCAATTTTAGAAGCAACCAGAAGACCTTCATTACCATTTAACTCTTCAAAGATATGCTCAATCGCTTCAAGCTCACTGTATGATAAAGAACTGATCGCCATTTGCACGACAGCCTTGCTTCTAGCTTCCACTTCAATTTCTTCCGCTTTTTCACGAAGAATTTCCATTCCTACTACTGTTGCACCATATTCACCCATGATCAGATCATCATCTTCAAAGCTAGCTTCAAGACGGGCAAGAATTAATGTACCAAGTCTTTCTCCTCCACCTATAATAGGAACGATTGTCGTTAACCCATTTTTGAAGAATTCTCTATTTTCAACTGGGAAAGCAGTATATTCACTATTAACATCCAGGTTTGGAGAAGTTTCTTGCACATTAAACAGGTTTTGAGTATACTCCTCAGGGAATTGACGATCAGCAAGCATTTGTTTCATTCGCTCATTTTCAATTTGCTGATTAATGGCGTAGCCAAGCAATTTCCCTCGGCGACTTACAACGAATACATTTGCTTCAATGACCTTGCTAAGTGTTTCTGACATTTCTTTAAAGTTAACTGGTTTACCCGCTGCTTTTTGCAGCATAGCATTAATGGTTCTTGTTTTACCTAATAAATTCATTACATTTCCTCCTACTACAACTTAAGTGTATCTATTATTTAATTTTGTATTCTGATTGATTCATCTATCTTTACCCAATAGAATGAAAGTGAAAACTTATAGAATAAACTGACTCAGATCCTTATTCTTAGATATAGCGCCTAACTTATCATCCACGTACTTAGGTGTGATATTAATCGTTTCCAATGTAATATCAGGAGCTTCAAAGGAAAGGTCCTCGAGAAGTTTTTCCATAATGGTATGAAGTCTTCTGGCTCCTATATTATCCGTGTTCTGGTTTACATCATAGGCAATTTCAGCAAGTCTACGAATAGCATCGTCAGAAAATTCAATTTGTATACCTTCAGTTTCCATTAAAGCAATATATTGTTTAATGATTGCGTTATCAGGTTCAACGAGTATACGCACAAAGTCTTCTGTAGATAGCTTTTGAAGTTCCACTCTTATTGGAAAACGTCCTTGTAATTCCGGAATAAGATCAGATGGTTTACTCATGTGAAAGGCACCTGCGGCTATGAATAGCACGTGATCTGTTTTCACCGAACCATGCTTTGTGACAATCGTAGATCCTTCTACAACAGGAAGGATGTCACGCTGAACCCCTTCTCTCGAAACATCGGCTGAAGATTGACCAGAGCTCTTGCTTGCTATTTTATCAATCTCATCAATAAAGATGATTCCTGATTGTTCTGCACGCACGATTGCCTCCTGTGTTACTTCATCCATATCAATAAGCTTTTGAGCTTCCTCATTTGTAAGGACGACTCTTGCTTCTTTCACTTTTAATTTACGTTTTTTCTTTTTCTTTGGCATAAAGCTGCTCATAGCATCCTGCATATTCATACCCATTTGTTCCATACCGGAGCCTTGAAGCATGTCGAACATGGAGGGCTGCTGCTCTTCTACTTCAATCGTGATGAACTCCTCTTCAAGTTCACCATTTTGAAGTCTTGTTTCCACTCTGCGCCTTTGCTCTTGAAGGGAATTCTCTTCTTGCTTTTCTTCCTCTTCTTCCGAAGTGCCCTGAGTCTGATTACCACCAAAGATCATTTCAAAAGGGTTTTTATAAGAGTTGGACTTTTTCTTAGATGGTACAACGAGTTCCACTAAGCGGCGGCCAGCATTTTCAGCTGCTCTTTCACGAACCCCTACCATTTTTTCCTCTTTTACCAGGCGGACAGACGTTTCGACTAAATCTCTCACCATTGATTCCACATCACGTCCAACATAGCCTACTTCAGTAAACTTAGTAGCCTCTACTTTTACAAAAGGAGCTCTAACAAGCTTCGCAATTCTTCTGGCAATCTCCGTTTTCCCTACACCGGTTGGCCCCATCATTAAAATGTTCTTTGGAATCACTTCATCCTTTAATACATCAGAAAGAAGGCTACGGCGATATCGATTTCGTAATGCAACAGCGACCGCTCTCTTTGCGTCTTTTTGTCCTACAATATATTGATCAAGACGTTCAACAATTTGCCTTGGAGTTAAGTGATCAGTACTCTTCATCAAATGGCACACTCCTTACTTTCCCTATAGTGTAAAAGAATATAAAAATTTTAACCTAATGATTAATGTTTATAGCTCTTCAACAATAATTTGGTTATTTGTATATACACATATATCAGCAGCAATTTGTAAGGAAGACTGAGCGATTCCCCTGGCAGATAAATGGTCACCCGCGTATTGTTTTAAAGCTCTTCCAGCAGATAATGCATAGTTACCACCGGATCCAATGGCTAAAATCCCATCGTCCGGTTCAATGACTTCACCTGTTCCTGAAATTAGCAGCAAGTGATTTTCATCCATTACAATCAACATCGCTTCAAGCTTTCTTAACACTTTGTCGCTCCTCCACTCTTTAGCCAATTCAACAGCTGCCCTCGGGAGATTTCCATTAAATTCCTGAAGCTTTCCTTCGAACTTTTCTGATAGTGTGAATGCATCGGCAACAGAACCGGCAAAACCTGCTAATACTTTGCCATTAAATAGCTTCCGTACTTTTTTTGCTGTATGCTTCATCACAACTGTATTGCCAAATGTCACCTGTCCATCCCCGGACATCGCACATTTGCCTTTATGCTGCACAGCAAAAATAGTGGTTGCATGGAATTGTTCCATATCCTGACCTCCAACTCTTCTAAGCACGTGGATGATGTGCTAAATATGTTTTTCTCAACTGATCCTTCGATACATGAGTATATACTTGAGTTGATGATAACTGTGAGTGTCCAAGAAGCTCCTGAACCGTTCTTAAATCGGCACCATTATTAAGTAAATGCGTGGCAAACGTATGTCTTAACATATGAGGGTGGATTTTTCCGGTCAAGGAAGCCTTCTCGATAATCTTATTTAAGATAAGACGTATCCCTCTTTGGGTTAATGCTCCACCACGATGATTGACCAACAATTGGGTATGAGTTTGATTCTTCATTAACTTAGGTCGGGACTCTGTTATGTATTGTTCTATAGCATCGTGAGCAAAGCTTCCAAATGGTACATATCTCTCTTTGTTACCCTTACCTTTAACAAGGATTGTAGAAAGCCCTAAATCTACGTCCTTCAGCTTCATGCTTGTGCATTCACTTACGCGAATACCCGTAGCATAAAGAAGTTCAAAGATGGCCCGGTTGCGAATGTCTAAAGGCTTGTCTCCTCCGCACGCTTCTAACAATGCTTGTATTTCTTCCTCATAAAAAAATTTAGGCAATCGCTGTTCTTTTTTAGGAAGATTGACAAAGGAAAATGGATTATCGGTGAGCTGCTTTTCCCGATTTAAGTAACGATAAAAACTTCTTAAACTGGAAACCTTCCTTGAAATGGAAGATCTCATTAGTCCATGATCATGCAGCTTAGTTAAAAAAAGTCTCGCATCAGAATACTCGACATCTTTTAATGAACTTAAACCTTGTTCTTTCATAAATACGTAGAACTCTTCAATATCATGACGATATTGTTCAAAAGTGTGAGCAGAATAATGCTTTTCTATTTGTATATATTCAGTAAAGGATTGTAATTGTTCATATAATTGATTTTTCATTTTTAACACCTCACAAGGGCTACTAAATAGTAACACAACCCAGCTGCCCTTGCAATGAATTTTACACTTTTTTCACAAAGTTCTGAATTGTTTCTAAGGCCCGATTGGCATGTTGCTCATTACGCTCTTTTTTGCCTTTGACCTTTTTTGGCAAATCAGGGAGTAGACCGAAATTAGCATTCATCGGTTGGAAGTTTTTCTTGTTAGCCGTCGTTATATACCTTGCCATACTTCCAATCGCTGTTTCATGAGGGAATACCACGGGTGATTCACCTAGAGCCAATTTCGCTGCATTGATTCCCGCGATCAGCCCGCTGGCAGCAGATTCTACATAACCTTCCACTCCAGTCATTTGCCCGGCAAAAAACAGGTTCTCATGCTCTTTTAGTTGATAGGTATCCTTTAGAACATTGGGGGAGTTGATAAAGGTATTTCTGTGCATCACCCCAAAACGGACAATTTCTGCATTCTCAAGACCCGGAATTAATTGAAGCACTTCTTTTTGCGGGCCCCACTTTAAATGTGTTTGGAAGCCCACAATATTGTAAAGTGTTCCTGCTGCATCATCTTGTCTTAACTGAACAACAGCATATGGTCGTTTACCTGTTTTAGGGTCTTCTAATCCCACCGGTTTTAAAGGACCAAATAACATGGTCTTCTTCCCCCTGGAGGCCATCACTTCAATCGGCATACAGCCTTCAAAGAATATCTCTTTTTCAAATTCTTTTAAAGGCACTGTTTCAGCTGAAATAAGGGCTTCGTAGAAACGATTGAACTCACTTTCTGTCATCGGGCAATTTAAGTATGCCGCTTCCCCTTTGTCATACCGGGATTTCAAATACACTTTGTCCATATCAATGGAATCTTTCTCAATGATTGGTGCAGCTGCGTCGTAGAAATATAAATGTTCTTCTCCTGTTACTTTTCTGATTTTCTCTGAAAGACTCTCACTAGTAAGTGGCCCTGTTGCTACAATGGTAATTCCTTCAGGTAAATCCGTGACCTCTTCATTATATACCGTGACATTTGGATGACTCTTCACTTTTTCAGTGACCTGGGCTGCAAATTCGTGACGATCCACGGCCAATGCTCCTCCTGCAGGAACGGAACAGGCATCGGCTGCTGACATGATGACGGAATCTAAATACCGCATTTCCTCTTTTAATACACCAACAGCATTGGTTAATGCATTCGCTCTAAGTGAATTACTGCACACAAGCTCTGCAAATTTATCTGTATGATGGGCAGGTGTTTGACGTATCGGTCTCATCTCAAAAAGGTTAACCTTTATTCCCCTCTTCGCAATCTGCCAAGCGGCTTCACTTCCCGCTAACCCTGCTCCAATAACATTTACTGGCATCTATATAAACCTCCTGTAAATCAATCCTTCATCTTAACCAAATTGTATTGTACACCAATGCACAATGATATAAAAGACAAAAGCATATTGAGAATTTGTCATTTCTAAAATGACTAAATGCAAACAGAAAAGGGCTGACCCATCAGGTAATAGAGAGATCACCTGTTGGGACAGTCCCTTGTTACATTGTATAAGTTCATTGTTCAACAATCAATCTTTTTTATTGTTCCGATGAACAGGAAACTCACACTACTTCTGAGGTTCTTCTTTATAATCACAATTCGTACATTGAATTTGATTCCCTTTTTTAAGCTTTTTCTCTACGAGCAATTCTGAACACTTCGGACACTTACGTTCGATTGGCTTATCCCATGATAAGAAGTCACATTCAGGGTATTGATCACAACCGTAGAAAATACGCTTTTTCTTGCTTTTACGTTCGATGATATTACCTTTATCACATTTTGGACATTTCACACCAATTTCCTTGACGATTGGCTTAGTATTTCTGCAGTCAGGAAAATTACTGCAGGCCATGAACTTTCCATACCGACCCATTTTGAATACCATTGGATGTCCGCATTCTTCACAATCTTCACCGGCAGGTTCATCGCGGATTTCGATTTTTTCCATCTCATTTTCCGCTTTTTCTAAATGCTTTTCAAAATCCTGA
Source organism: Rossellomorea sp. GQ25 (assembly GCF_059758515.1). Lineage (NCBI taxonomy): Bacteria > Bacillati > Bacillota > Bacilli > Caryophanales > Bacillaceae > Rossellomorea > Rossellomorea sp. GQ25. The sequence continues at coordinate 1,054,518 of NZ_JCAXEQ010000001.1, forward strand.
TAAAAGCGATCGATGATTCTTTCCCACTTCACATTGCCGTCTTCAATATCATCCAGGCTGCGTTCCATGTTTACCGTAAACTCGACGTCAATGATATCCGGGAAGAACTCTCTCACCAGTTCTAAGACGATTTCCCCCAGTTCAGTTGGAATGAAACGCTTATTATCCAGTGTTACATAGCCTCTTCGTTGAATCGTATCAAGAGTCGGAGCATATGTGGATGGCCGGCCAATACCCAGTTCTTCCAGGGTCTTAACGAGCCTTGCTTCTGTATACCTTGGTGGTGGTTGAGTAAAATGCTGATTTGGATCAATTCTTTCACTTTTCACTTTATCGTTTTCTTCCAAGGCTGGTAGAAGATTGTCTTTTTCTTCTTTCTGATCATCAGATCCTTCAACATACACTTTCATAAAGCCTGGAAACTTCACTTTAGAGCCGGTTGCTCTAAACATGACTGAACCATTTACAATATCAACACTCATCGTATCCATTATTGCTGGAGACATTTCACTTGCTACAAATCGTTCCCAAATCAATTTATAAAGTCTGTATTGATCTCTTGAAAGATATTCTTTCACTGAAAGTGGATCCCTTAATGTACTGGTTGGACGGACGGCTTCGTGGGCATCTTGAGATTTTTGTTGTTTTTTCTCTTTACGCTCAGACTGCTTAACGAAGTCATTTCCATATTTATTAACGATGTATTCGTTCGCTTCTTTTTGAGCCACTTCAGAAATACGAGTCGAGTCTGTTCTCATATAAGTAATAAAACCAACCGTGCCTTCTTTCCCAATCTCAATTCCTTCATATAATTGTTGGGCAAGCATCATGGTTTTCTTTGCACGGAAGTTTAATTTTCTCGCTGCTTCCTGCTGTAGTGAAGAAGTTGTAAATGGAGGAGCAGGATTCCGTTTTCTTTCCTTTTTTGTTACTTTGTTAATTTCAAAGGACTTCCCTTTTACTTTACCAAGCACTTCTTTCACATCTTCTTCGGTCTTCAATTCAACCTTCTTACCATCCATTCCGTAAAACGATGCCTGGAATGTATCGTTCCCTTTTGTGAATTCAGCTTCTATTGACCAGTACTCTTCTGGAGTAAAGCTTTTGATTTCATTTTCCCGGTCAATAATTAATCTTAGTGCGACGGATTGCACTCTCCCTGCACTTAGACCTTTTTTAACTTTTTTCCAAAGGAGCGGGCTGATGTTGTAACCCACTAATCGATCTAAAATCCTACGTGCCTGCTGAGCATCGACTAAATCCATATTGATCGCGCGTGGATGCTTAAAAGACTCTTTAATGGCATCCTTCGTGATCTCATTAAATACCACACGACAGTCGGAAGTGGTGTCCATGTCAAGGCTGTGAGCCAAATGCCAGGCAATTGCTTCTCCTTCTCTGTCGGGGTCAGCCGCGAGGAAGATTTTTTTTACTTTTTTTGCTGCGGTTTTCAATTCTTTTAATACAGGACCTTTACCTCGTATCGTTATATACTTAGGTTCAAATTCGTTTTCTACATCTACGCCCATTTGACTTTTCGGTAAGTCTCTGACGTGGCCCATTGAAGCCCTGACCTTATATTTTTTTCCTAAATAACGCTCAATTGTTTTCGCCTTTGCCGGCGACTCTACTATTACTAAATAATCTGCCATCCAATAAGCCTCCTTAAAGAGGGAAATAATCACTGTTTATAGCACCTTGGAATGTTTATGATCCAAGTGAAACGGAAACGTTTACACTTTCATTCACATAGGTATGGACTTGATATCAGTGTAGATAATTACTATTTTTAACGATTTATTTCTCTTATATATAGTTTTAGATACCTGTTGCAAAATGTATACCAGTTTCACAATAATTGCAACCATTTTGTATAAATAACTTGTAATTATTCAAACATTCTTAGTAAAAACCGCTCTTTATTAAAGGCTCTTTTCGCAAAGATTGTTGCTTTATACAGAAAGTCTGCCTGAGCTCTGTCAATAAGTGTATACAGGATGGTGAGGGGAACTGCTTCGCTTGCAGCTAGCGTTCGACCGAGCCTCCTCAGCTTAGCCGAACGGGGTCTCGGCACGACCGTTCTTCCGGTGGAGTCTACGCAGTTCCCCTCACCATCTTTAAGAGATTTCGTGACAGAGCTAAAAGGTGTCAAAAAACAATCTAACTAGGAAACAGAATTTTTTTCTAAAGGAAATCAATCTATACTCTCCTTAAAAGTAGTTGCTTGCTAAAACTTTTTGTATTTATTACTTTTACGAAAACATGCTTCGAAGATTGATTCTCGCTGCAGGTGCTCGACTCCTGCGGGAATAGCTGGACAGTACGAAAAGCGGAGGGGTTTTGCACAGGGGTGACAAGCATAAGTCGAGTCTGCTGAAAAGGCGCTTTTTTCCTTTTTGGCAGACTTGGCTTATGACCTCGAGCCCCTAAGCCCCGTGGAAAGCGAGCATCCTGTAGTGGAAATCAACTACTACTTTCTTATCTAAGAAAGCAACAAACTTCCTAAAAGAGCTTTATTAAAAGATTCTATATCATATGTTTTAACTTTATACTCCCAGTTCTGAAAAAATATCTTCTATTGATAAGACCATTCTTGCACCTTCCTGGATTAGATTGTTGGTTCCATCTGCTAACGGCTCATATATGGATCCTGGTATACACAATACTTCTCTTCCTTCATTTAATGCATAATCAGCCGTGATGAACGTCCCGCTCTTTTTTCTTGCCTCCGTAATAAGCACTGCATCGGAAAGACCGCTGATGATCCTATTTCTAAAAGGAAATTGCCATTTTTCAGGTTTAATATAAGGGGGATATTCAGAGAGGAGAAGCTGATGCTTCATCATACGATGGGCTAATCCTTCATTTTGCTTCGGATAAATGTGGTTGAAACCTCCACCAAGGACACCTATCGTTTGGCCACCTGATTGAATCGTTTCGTTATGAGCCACCGTATCTGCACCTTGCGCTAGTCCACTTACAATGACTACCTCTTTCTTCACCAGCTTTGGAATCATATCGCGAAGAACTTTATCAGTATAAGAGGTGGCATTTCTCGAACCAATAATGGCCAATTTCTTTGGCCCATGAAGGAGATTCCTGTTTCCTTTTAAAAAGAGAAGAAAGGGGGGATCATATACGTTTCTCAGTAGAGCAGGGTAATCTTCGTCCATAATTGTGATCCAGTCTATATCATTTTCTGAATAAAGTTTTTTGTATCGGTCTGAATTAAATGAATGAAGATCTCTATAGAAGAGTTCTGAATTGACAGTGGTAGAAAGGGTAATCTGTTGAAGCGTGGAAGGGGATAAATCAAAGATAGAGTGTAATTTCTGGAGCGATTCTAGTAATCTTTTTGTACCTTTCAATCCAATTCCTCGACAATGATGAATATGAAATAGAATATGACGACGTTCTTTCATTTATAACCTCCTGAATTTTGTTTAATAGAGAATATAAAACTGAGACTGATAGCTTGAATGCCATCAGTCTCAAAACATGATTAATGAGTTTTACATTTATCTAAGATTCCTTCTTCTTTAAGAACCTTTATTAATGTTTCGCCCATATCTGAAGGTGTAGGAGCAACTTGAATTCCGCATTCATTCATAACGCGAATCTTCTCATCAGCTGTTCCTTTACCGCCTGAAATGATCGCACCTGCATGGCCCATACGTTTTCCTGGAGGTGCTGTACGTCCTCCAATGAATCCTACTACAGGTTTAGTCATGTTGGCTTTAACCCATTCAGCAGCTTCTTCTTCAGCAGTACCGCCGATTTCACCAATCATGATGACGGCATACGTATCTTCATCTTCATTGAATGCTTTCAATACATCGATAAAGTCTGTTCCGTTCACAGGGTCTCCACCGATACCGACTGCCGTTGACTGACCGATTCCCGCTTGTGAAAGTTGGTGAACTGCTTCATAAGTAAGTGTACCAGAGCGTGAAACAACCCCTACATGTCCTTTCGTATGGATGTAACCAGGCATGATCCCGATTTTACACTCTTCAGGAGTGATGACTCCTGGACAGTTCGGTCCTACAAGACGTGTTTTCTTGCCTTCCATATAACGCTTAACCTTCACCATATCCAATACCGGGATATGTTCTGTAATACAGATTGCCAAATCAAGCTCAGCATCTACCGCTTCCATGATTGCATCTGCTGCAAACGGAGCAGGAACATAAATGACGGATGCATTTACGCCAGTTGCTTTCTTTGCTTCTTCAACTGTATTGAAAACAGGTACGCCTTCAACCTCAGTTCCGCCTTTTCCAGGTGTTACACCTGCCACGATTTGTGTACCGTATTCAAGCATTTGCTTCGTATGGAAAAGAGCTGTTGATCCTGTAATCCCTTGTACAACAACCTTGGTATCTTTATTAATAAATACGCTCATTAGTCCCCCGCCTTTCTCAGCCTACTTGCTCAACGATTTTTTGTGCGCCGTCCGCCATAGATTCAGCTGCAATAATATTCAATCCTGATTTATTAAGGATTTCTTTCCCTAAGTCAACATTTGTTCCTTCAAGACGAACCACAAGTGGAACTTGAAGACCGATTTGCTTTGCTGCTTCTACAACACCTGTTGCAATAACGTCACATTTCATGATTCCACCGAAGATATTGACGAAAATACCTTTAACGTTTTCATCAGAAAGAATGATTTTAAATGCTTCTGTTACCTTTTCCGCTGTAGCACCGCCCCCAACATCAAGGAAGTTAGCGGGATCTCCGCCGTAATGCTTTACGATGTCCATCGTTGCCATGGCAAGACCGGCTCCGTTAACCATGCAACCGATATTTCCGTCCAAGGAAATATAGCTTAGGTCATATTTAGAAGCTTCGATTTCTTTCGCATCTTCTTCTTCAAGATCGCGTAATTCAATCACATCTTTTTGACGGTATAAAGCGTTTGAATCGAAGTTGAACTTCGCATCCAATGCCATTACGTCTCCATCACCTGTGACAACTAAAGGATTGATTTCGACAATCGAAGCATCCTTTTGGATGTACACGTTGTAAAGACCCATCATGAACTTAGCTGCTTTTCCAACAAGTTTTTGAGGAATATTGATATTGAATGCAATACGTCTCGCTTGGAAACCTGTTAATCCAACAACTGGATCAATATACTCTTTAAAGATTTTTTCAGGTGTTTGTTCTGCTACTTCTTCGATTTCTGTTCCGCCTTCTTCAGAAGCCATCAGGACAACTTGGGAAGTCGCGCGGTCCAATACTAGACCTACGTAATATTCTTTCTTAATATCACAGCCTTCTTCAATAAGTAAGCGCTTTACTTCCTTACCTTCAGGACCTGTTTGGTGAGTTACTAAAGTTTTACCGATTAACTCATCTGCATATGTACGCACTTCGTCCAGGCTTTTTGCGATTTTTACTCCGCCAGCTTTACCTCGACCACCTGCATGGATTTGAGCCTTCACTACATACACGCTGGAATCTAATGTCTTCGCCGCTTCTACTGCTTCTTCAGCTGTAAAAGCCACTTTACCATTTGGTACGGATACCCCGTAATTTCTGAGGATTTCTTTACCTTGATATTCATGGATATTCATTTTCCATCCTCCTATCAAACTCTTCAAAAAATAGACTGCGCTTTCATTGTATAAAATGACAGTATATCTGTCTACCATTATGCTAAAAATATTATATTAATTTTAAAATTCTGAACATAAAATAGTAGAATTACTCCATATGTTCCATTGTTCTTGGAAGGTTTATCCTTGAAATTATTATTCTTAAAAAATATAATTTGCTATTCAAATACGTGCTCACACCGTTTAGCGACATGGAGTATATTAGATTAACAAAGAAATTATCCCTTCCCCGCTACATCCCGATCTAATCGATAGATGAAAGCAAAAACCTCCGCTACAGCACCATATAATTCTTCTGGTATTGATTCTCTAATATCCAGGTTCCCAAGAAGTGAGAGTAAGCTCTTGTCTTCTTGTACCGGTATTTGATGGTCTTTTGCTTGAACTAAAATGTTTTCAGCAATGATTCCCTTCCCTTTAGCAAGGACCTTTGGAGCTGATTCACTACTTTGATTATAGCCTAATGCAATCACTTCTTTTCTTTCATGAGGGTTTTTCATATCTTTAAATCAACTCCCGAAAACGTTTTAAAGCGTTCTTCCATGATTTTATCAGAAAGCTTGACTTGTTTATCCGGAGCTTTCACCTTTACCATAGATAGTTGATAGTTCAGCTTCTCCAGACCCTCTTTTAATCCAGGAATAAAAGATCTGGACATTCTTTCTGCGTTTGGGTGGTCAGTCCAAACGGTCAAGGAAACCACTCGATTTTGAACCTGCATATCGATTAATGTCTCTTTCATGATATCCAGCTCTAAATAAAATAAAACCCGGCAGTAATCTCCATCAATCACACCTTTTTCTTTCTCTTTCCCTGTCCATTGAAGGGTGATATCGGTGCTCTGTCCGAATAGAGAAAATGGGAATTGTTGTACGATTGTTAGAAAAGGAGAACTTTCCTGTGATTGAAGCACTTGGTGGTTCATCTTCAGAACAAGATCATCGGCTAGCATTCGAATATCGGAGAGTGGGTGATTTTGACTTAACCCAATGAGATGCTGCTTAAGTGTTGGATGAATTTGAAGTTCTTGTCCGTTTTTTTGTAACTGAGCTTCAAAGTTAATCCCAAACGTTCCCATTACTTTTTTCAACACCCTTGCCAGTTCTTCTCCCCGAATGGTCTGAGTGAGTTCTTGTTCTATCTGTAGGTGAAGTTTTTGAAACAGCTGTTCCATGTTCGATGCTGGTGTGCCTCTTCCATAAGATTGCAAGAGCCTCATATAGTTCATCTCAATAGACCGCCACTTCCCCTCTCCCACTACTCCCATCAGCTCTTTAGCTGCCAGGAAGGAAGGTTCTCCATTTAGTACAGTCTCCGAACTCCATATAATATTAATCCATTTATCGATATGAGTACCAGATAGTTTAGGAAATCCCGGACCCCTGCCAGTAGTCGATGATAGAAGCTGATGCAGTTCATTTCGAAGCTTTACGGGAGCAGCACCTGGAAAATCTGCCAATCGGCTTCTTAGAAGCTCTATCTCTCTTTCCCACTGCCCGTGTGAGGACTGTTTCAGTTCTTCGAAAACCGTTGTCTTTAACCCTTTCTTCCATTGATTCATGGGAATTCCTTTCGGAAAGACTCCTAGTGATTTCAATAGATCGAAATGGCCTAATCGATTAGAGAAGGTTTGGGAAGGATCAACTAAATTAGATAATGCATTACTCACAAGTTTTTCTGTGGCCAATCTATTCAACGGTTTCTGGATCCCAGTAAGTAAATGAAGTGTGGCCGTGTCCCTTCCCGTTCCGATTAACTTTGAAGCCAGCTCATTTAACATGGATAAAATGCTGGCTGTTGAAGTTCCCGATCTCATTGAAAGAAAGATCCTGTCAGAAAGCGGCATGTTCCTCTTAGCCATTTCAACCAGGGTTTTCACACTTTCTGATGAATCTTTCCCTATCAAATGTTTCTCACCAAATAATAACATTTCTTTATATATGGGAATATTTTTTTTCATTAGCTCCATAACAAATTCGTTCATTTCTTTCCCTTTAGTTGATATGGAAAAATGCTGTAAAAGATCTGCTGCTGTATGCTTCCCATTATCTCCTCCAGCTTGCGCACGGTTTGGGATTAGATGGAGATTTACTCCTTTTTCAGATTGTTTCACTTCTACCCAATAACGTTCTCCAGCTTCCATTGGTGCTTCAAGTTTTGCAATAAACCGTTGTCCATTTGCTGACACCTCTGCATTTCCCTCTCCTAACAGCTTATGAACGCTGATATATAGAACTTTTCCACTTTGAATGGAAAAGGGCTTTTGGTCGAGGGGCTGATTACTAGTAGTACCATGAATATGGGTCATATCCCTGTCTCCCGTTCATTGTAAATCAAATTCGTTTCATTGTTTACACTATTAAGTACGATCCAAACGGCTACTAATCTATAGAAGCTCCTTCACCGGTGCAAAGCTCTTTCGATGAATGGGCGTCACTCCTAATTTCTCTAACCCGCCTAAATGATCCTTTGTTCCATATCCTGCATTCTTCTCAAACGCATATCCAGGATAGGTACTGGCATACTCCTTCATCAGGCGGTCACGTGTTACCTTGGCAATGATGGATGCTGCGGCAATGGATATACTTTTCGAGTCTCCTTTAATGATCGACTGACTCGGAAAGGGCGATTGAATTTTCATCGCATCGATTAATAAATACTCAGGCTGAACCGGCAGGCTGACGATCGCTTCACTCATAGCCTTTTTTGTAGCCTGATAAATATTTATGGAATCAATTTCATCAGCATGTACCATTCCTACTCCAACAGATGTTGCGTGTTCCCTGATGTATTCATAGAAATCTTCTCTTCTTGCTTCTGTTATCTTCTTGCTATCATTTAATCCCGCCAAATAGAAGTCATGGGGCAGAATGACGGCAGCCGCTACCACAGGACCTGCTAAAGGACCTCTACCTACTTCATCGATTCCTGCAATGAGGGTGAATCCTTGCTGTTTAAGTTCACTTTCATATTGAGTAAGGACGGCAAATTCTTCTCTTTCCTTCTTTCGTTTCATCTGCTCGCGTTCAACCTGTTGTAATAGTTTTTGGACACCAATTCTTTCGTCCTTCTTCAATTCTTCAAGAATCGGATCATGAGCAGAAGCAGACTTGATGATTTTTCTTATTTCTTTAATGGTCATATGTATTGTATTCACAATGCTCCTCCTATATATATCGGATGTACCTCACATAAATAAAGAGGCTGCGCAAAAGAGATTCCCTCTTTTTACAGCCTCTTTTTTATTCGCTTTCTCGCTCAGTCTCTCCAATGATATCAAAGGTCATGGGTCCTAATTGTACATTTCGAATGTCACGGACGATAATTTCAGATGTCTTGTCATAATTCACTTCTCCACCAGCCATCAGACAGCCTCTCTTAGCTCCAATTTTATCGAAGCTATCCACTACTTCTTCAGGTATTTCTTCGAGGCCGTAGCGCTCTTCTAATCGCTCTGGATAGTGCTCTTCAAGAAATCGCAAACCATAAACGGCGATATCCTGTAAATTCAAGATGGTATCTTTAATGGCACCGGTCAATGCCAGTTTATATCCAACTTGCGGATCTTCAAACTTTGGCCATAAAATACCCGGCGTGTCGAGTAGTTCAAGCTCTTTCCCTACTTTGATCCATTGCTGGGCTTTTGTCACTCCAGGAGTATTTCCTGTTTTCGCTATATTTTTCTTAGCGAGGCGATTGATTAATGTGGATTTTCCTACATTAGGAATACCGACAATCATGGCTCTTATGGCACGAGGTCTCATTCCTCTTGATTTCATGCGGTCGAACTTTTCTTTTAATATTTCTTTAGCGGCTTGAACGATGGCTTGAAGTCCTTTGCCAGCCTGTGCATTTACAGCAAGAGCTGTTATTCCTCGCTCTTTAAAATAAGAAATCCACTGATTTGTTCTATTTGTATCAGCCATGTCTGCTTTATTTAACAAAACAAGTCGCGGCTTTTGTCCAATAATTTCTTCTATCATTGGATTTCTTGACGATAACGGTATTCTCGCATCTACTAATTCAATCACTATGTCTACAAGTTTTAACTTCTCAGTAACTTGTCTACGAGCTTTAGCCATATGCCCTGGAAACCATTGTATTGTCATATGACCACCTCCAAACAACTTTTTTCTATTATTTCACGAAACCTATATCTTTAACAGGCCAATAGATCACTTTTGTATCACCAATCACTTCTTCCAGTGGAACTGTACCGATGTGACGACTATCTTTGCTGAAACGGCGATTGTCACCCATCACAAAGATTTCCCCTTCAGGAACAGTGTCTTTTTCAATGATATCATTTAAAGTGAAATCTTCTGTTAACACACCTTTATTTAATTGATCTTTATACTTCTGTAAATATGGTTCAGTATACGCTTTTCCGTTAATATATAATGTATCATTTTTGTACTCTACTTCATCCCCCGGGAGCCCGATGACGCGTTTGATATAGTCCTTTTGTTCAGGTGCATGGAAAACGACGATATCAAATCGCTCCGGCTCCCCTAATTTACTTACAATCATTCGATCTCCATTATGTAAAGTAGGCATCATTGATAATCCATCGACAACAATGGGTGCAAATAAAAAGAATCTGATAATTGCAGCTAAACCTACCGCGATCAACAGCGCCTTCATCCACTCCCACCACTCATTTTTCTCTTTAACCACATCTCCACCACCCAATGTATTTTTCTATCTTTTTCTATTCTACTAGAAATTCTTGTATTTCTCATTAAAAAAAGGTGGCTTCATTAAAATAGTCGGGCCGTCTGCAGGACGTTTCATTTTATTGCTAACAAAAGAGCTTGTAGAATAAGGAAAAGGAGCTTGTCTCCAAGCTCCTTTTCTTACGTTCTTATCGAATTTCTTTAATACGTGCCGCTTTACCACGCAGGTTACGCAGATAATAAAGTTTCGCACGACGGACTTTACCGCGACGAATAACTTCTAATTTAGCGATTTTTGGTGTGTGTACTGGGAAAGTACGTTCAACACCTACACCGTAAGAAATTTTACGAACAGTAAATGTTTCGCTGATACCGCCACCGCGGCGTTTGATTACTACTCCTTCGTATACCTGAATACGTTCACGAGTACCCTCAACGATGTTAACGTGTACACGTACTGTATCACCAGGACGGAAAGATGGTAGATCAGAGCGAAGTTGTTCTTTCGTAATATCTTCGATTAATTTGTGCATCTTTTTCAACTCCTTCCAACAGATGCTCTTACAAAAGCGAAAGATTGCAGCGGAACATCGGGATCAATGACAACAGGGGATAACCCCTCAAGCCACAAAGAATATAATATCACACAGACTACCAGGATGCAATAGCCTATTTAGACTTTCTCCAATCCTCTACCCATGCTTTTTGTCGATCTGTGAGCGTATAGCTTTCTAATAGATCCGGCCTTCTTTCAAAGGTTCTTCTCAGACTCTCTTTCTCTCTCCATTCATCTATCAGACGATGATTCCCTGAGATCAGCTCCTCTGGTACCTTCATCCCCCTAAAGTCCGACGGCCGGGTATAATGGGGATGCTCCAGGAGTCCTGATGAGAACGAATCCTGAATGGGTGAATCCTCATTCCCAAGTACTCCAGGAAGCAGGCGAACTACACTATCGATGACAACCATGGCGCCAAGTTCTCCACCCGTTAATACATAGTCTCCAATCGATACTTCGTCCGTTACAACATGCTCCCTGATCCGCTCATCGTAGCCTTCATAATGACCGCATATAAATACGAGATGATCTTCCTTCGCAAGTTCCTCTGCTTTTTGCTGTGTATAGCGTTCCCCTTGTGGACACATCAGGATGACCCTTGGCTTTGATAGTTGCTCATTCTTTAATGCATCGACCGCATCAAAGATAGGCTGTGGCTTCAATACCATTCCGGCTCCTCCACCGTAAGGATAATCATCAACTTGATTATGTTTATTGTCAGCGTATTCTCTGAAGTTAATCACATTATAGCTTACGGCTTCTTTTTCGTAAGCCTTCTTGAGGATTGATTCACCAAAGATCCCTTCGAACATGGATGGAAATATAGACAGGACATCAATTCTCATCATGATAACAAGCCTTCCATCGGTTCAATCGTAACGAGCTGTTTCTCTATGTCGATCGTCTTCACGATATCCTCTATGTAAGGGATAAGGTATTCTTTCCCTCTTTGCCCCTTCACAACCCATACGTCGTTCGCTCCCGGGCTTAGAATCTCTTTTATGGTCCCAAGCTCTTCCCCGGCAGTTGTTAAGACCTTACAGCCAACGATTTCGTGGAAATAGTATTCTCCTTCTTCCAGTTCCTGCAATTGGTCTTCCTGTACCTTCAGGATACCTTCTTTAAACTTCTCAACCTCATTGATATTTTCATACCCCTCGAAGGTCAATAAATCAAAGCTCTTATGATTTCGATGAGATTTGATCACGAGACTGATCGGTTCTTGGTTTTGACCTTGAAACAAATAAAGTGTGTTCCCTTTTTGATATCGCTCCTCAGGAAAATCTGTCGTAGAAACGATCTTTAATTCTCCTTTAACTCCATGAGTATTGACAATCTTACCAACATTAAACCACTTTTCCATCGCTTTCACCTCTTACATCAACGAATTTCTTTCACAATACCATCTTCTATTACAATTGTCTTAGAAAGTGCTTCTTCTTCCCAATTGTCACCAACTTGAATGTCCACCATACCTTGGACTTCCTTTTCCTTTAGCTCGCTTCCAATAGGAAGGATATTTAACTGCTCGATTTGGAAATCCAAGAGCTTGATCTTTTCAGCCCGCTCATTCAATTCCCTTTCGAAGTGCTGATTTAATTTATGTGACGGGTATTTCTTACCTCGTTCGATCTTTTTCATTTCGAACTGTAACTGATCGCTTTCCTTGGCTAAATGAAACTTTTGATTTTCATATCGTTTCATTAACAAATCCTTACTCTTTTCTGTTAACACCTGTTTAATCGTAATCGTATGTATCACATTCAAAAATTCTTCCTCCTCCTTCTATTCACCCCACGCTGTTGTACTAAATCCTTAGGGTGTTCTCTTGGGGGAGTTGTTGGATTGTGCAGGTCTTTAGCCTATGAAAAAGGGGACTGACATCTTAAGGCTATATATTAACCTTTGTGGGTCAGTCCCCTGATTCTATAGAGTCGGTGTTCAGGGTCTTAGGACCCTTTCGAGTAAAGAGCTAAATGTCAGCTTCCTTACTCCACTATCTCTAAGAAGATTTTCTTCTGTTGTGAAGATCCTGCTGCAGCGTATACCACAGTTCGAATCGATTTAGCTACTCGCCCTTGTTTCCCAATAACCTTTCCCATGTCCTCAGGATGAACAGATAACTTATATGTTAAGCCGTTCGTCCCTTCATCCGTTTCAATGTGGACAGCGTCCGGATGGTCAACTAAAGGTTTCACAATCGTTAGAATAAGATCTTTCATCGATCTAATCGATTACTTGCTGTTTTTAGCATTGTGGAATTTCTCCATAATGCCTTGTTTTGAGAATAGGTTACGAACTGTGTCAGATGGTTTAGCACCATTAGATAACCATTTAAGAGCTAACTCTTCATCGATTTTCACTTCAGCTGGTTTAGCAACAGGGTTGTAAGTTCCAACTGTTTCGATTTGACGTCCATCACGTGGTGAACGAGAATCTGCAACTACGATACGATAGAAAGGAGATTTTTTTGCTCCCATACGTTTTAATCTGATTTTTACTGCCATAATTAAAGCACCTCCGAATAGTTTCACACAAGTTAGTATAATATCAAATGTGTATTTTGTTTGTAAAGTGTTTTTTCTTAACAGTTCAATTTTTCTTGTGAAAAATCGAACGAATTGCTTACATAAATGGGAATTTCACCCCATTTTTTTTCTTACCTTTTCCTTGCATGCCGCTCATTTGTTTCATCATTTTCTTCATGTCCTCGAATTGTTTCAGAAGTCGGTTTACCTCTTGAATAGATGTTCCGCTCCCTTTCGCAATTCTTTTACGACGCGAAGCATTGATGGTTTCCGGATGGATTTTCTCATCCTTCGTCATCGATTGGATGATTGCCTCAACATGACTGATTTGCTTGTCATCGACTTGAATCTTATCCAAGCCCTTCATTTTGTTTGCTCCAGGCATCATTTTCAGTAACTCATCAAGTGGGCCCATTTGCCTTACTTGACCTAATTGCTCCAGGAAATCATCAAAAGTGAAAGACATGGTACGCATTTTTTGTTCAAGTTCTTTGGCCTTCTCTTCATCTACATTGGCCTGAGCCTTTTCGATGAGGGATAAAACATCTCCCATACCGAGAATCCTTGACGCCATACGCTCAGGATGGAATGCTTCCAAAGCATCCATCTTCTCGCCCATCCCAACAAATTTAATTGGTTTTTCAGTGACTGAACGGATGGATAATGCGGCCCCGCCTCGTGTATCACCATCAAGTTTTGTCAGCACAACACCTGATATACCAAGATCTTCATTGAAGCTTTGGGCAACATTAACCGCATCTTGACCTGTCATGGCATCCACTACAAGAAATATCTCATCGGGATTTGAGAGTTCTTTAATTTCTTTCAACTCTCCCATTAGGTTTTCATCAATGTGAAGTCGACCTGCTGTATCAATCAGAACATAATCGTGATGTTCTTCTTTTGCCTTTTCGATGGCTCTTTTCGCAATTTCAACCGGACTCACCTGATCTCCCAGTGAAAACACAGGTAGGCTTAATTGCTTCCCGATGGTTTCCAACTGCTTGATGGCAGCGGGACGGTAAATATCAGCAGCCACTAATAGTGGTTTGCGGTTATGTTTCTTTCGAAGCAGGTTCGCAAGCTTTCCAGTGGTCGTCGTTTTACCTGCACCTTGTAAACCAACCATCATAATGACAGTTGGAGAACGCTTAGCTACGGCAATCTGACTTTGTTCGCCACCCATCAAACTTGTAAGCTCTTCTTGAACAACTTTAATGACCTGTTGTCCTGGTGTAAGACTCTTCATGACTTCTTGTCCAACAGCCCGTTCACTTACTTTCTTGACGAATTGCTTCACCACTTTAAAATTAACGTCTGCTTCCAAAAGAGCAAGACGAACTTCACGCATCATCTCTTTAACATCCGCTTCTGAAATCTTTCCTTTTCCACGGATTTTTTGTATTGTACCTTGCAGTCGGTCGGCTAATCCTTCAAATGCCATTCATGCCGCCTCCTAATCCAATATTTCAAGATCATCAATGAGTTTTAAACAATGAGAAGAATCGATTGATGGTTCTTCTATTTTTTGTCTGAGTTGATCAAGAATCTCGTTGCGTTCTTGAAATTTTTTAAATAATAAAAGCTTTTCTTCGTACTCCTCGATCATGGCCTCTGTTCGTTTAATGTTATCATACACTGCTTGTCGACTGACATTATACTCTTCAGCGATTTCTCCTAAAGAGAAATCATCCAAATAATAGAGGGACATATAGCTACTCTGCTTAGGAGTTAACAAAGATTGATAAAAATCGTAGAGATAATTCATTCTGGTCGTTTTCTCCAGCACGGATATCCCTCCTTGTTAAGTGAAAAACCTTTACATATGAAGAATACAGTGTTTACGGGTGATTGTCAAGGATACTTATGGATTTTTCATAGAGAAAATCCCAAACAGCATTCATATTCTCTACACAAAAGAAGAGTAACCTGGAAGATGACTTCTTAAAGTCTTCCATCAGGCTACCCTATCGATTCTTGAAGCTATTCTTCTTCTTTATCAACCAGGTTTGAGAATAAGCCGTATACATACTTTTCAGCATCGAACGGCTGGAGGTCATCCATTTTTTCTCCTAAACCTACATATTTCACAGGGATTTTGAGCTCGTTTCTGATCGCCAGCACGATACCACCTTTTGCTGTACCATCCAGCTTCGTCAGGACGATTCCTGAGACATCTGTTGCTTCTTTAAAGGTTTTCGCTTGCACCATGGCATTTTGACCTGTGGTCGCGTCGAGAACGAGTAAAACTTCATGAGGAGCCCCTGGAACTTCTCTTTCAATCACCCGCTTCACTTTTTCAAGCTCTTTCATCAGATTCACTTTATTTTGTAATCTTCCTGCTGTATCGCAAATAAGAATGTCTGCTTTTTTCGCTTTGGCAGATTGAACAGCATCAAACATAACCGCTGCCGGATCGCTTCCTGCAGCTTGTTTAATGACTGGAACTCCTACACGCTCACCCCATACTTCAAGCTGTTCGATTGCTCCTGCACGGAATGTATCACCTGCTGCAAGTACCACATTCTTACCTTGTTCCTTGAACATATGAGCCATTTTTCCGATGGTCGTCGTCTTTCCTACACCATTCACTCCGACAAACAACAAAACCGTCAATTGGTCGTCTTGAATGTTCAGGCTGGTGTCCTCTTCATGATCACCTTGGTAGATTTCTACGAGCTTCTCTGAAATGACTGATTGAACATCTTCAGTGTCTTGAATATTTCTCCGCTTTACTTCAAGCTTTAGTTCGTCTATCATTTCCATGACCGTATCAAAACCAACATCCGCTCCGATCAGGATTTCTTCCAGCTCTTCAAAAAATTCTTCATCCACTTTGCGGTATCTCGCAACCAGGTCATTGACCTTTGATGTAAAGTTATTTCTCGTTTTACTTAGTCCATCTTTAAATTTCTCTGATACGTTGTCACTCGATTGTGTAAATTTATCTTTAAGCTTCTTAAAAAAACTCAACCTTTCACACCCCTTACCTAAGTTTCAAGCAATTCCTTTGTTTCTTGAAGTCTGACTGATACTAATTTGGACACACCGGATTCCTGCATCGTTACACCGTAAAGCACGTGGGCTTCTTCCATCGTTCCTTTACGATGGGTTATGACAATGAATTGTGTTTCGTCACTGAATTTCTTTAAATATTGACTGAACCTCTGTACATTTGCTTCATCAAGAGCCGCCTCTACCTCATCCAGTATACAGAATGGGACAGGTCGGATCTTGAGTATTGAAAATAGCAGGGCAATAGCTGTTAAGGCTCGTTCTCCCCCGGACATCAGCCCAAGGTTCTGCAGCTTCTTTCCTGGAGGCTGGGCTACTATATCAACACCCGTATGAAGGAGATCAGTTGGATCTGTCAGCTTTAACTGAGCTCGTCCACCTCCAAACAATGCTTTAAATACACCTTCAAATTCCACTTGAATCGCCGTGAAGGTTTGATCAAAACGTTTGATCATTTCTGAATCCATTTCATTAATGACCAGATATAGTGTGTCCTTCGCTTCAGTTAAATCATTCTTTTGCTCTACTAAAAATTCGTACCGTTCTTTAACTCGTTCATATTCATCAATGGCACCGAGATTGACGGTTCCCAGTTCTTCCAAGGCCAATTTCACAAGTTTTACTTTCTTTCTCGCTTCTTCGACCTCAATCGTTAAGGGGTAGTCCGACTTAGCCGCTTCAAACGAAAGCATATACTCATCACGTAAATGATCAAGTCGATTTTCCAGTTCAACATCCAGACGATTGATTTTCACTTCCTCGTCCCTTAAAGCTCCTACCAACCCTTTATGCTGACGCTTTAATTCTTTCAACTTGAGCTCCTCGTCTTCAACCCCATGTTGAAGATTTAAGCGCTCTTTCCGTCGTAAAGAAATCAAATTTAAAGTTTCTGATTTTTGAATCGCACACTCTTCAGCCTTCTTCCCAAGCTGCTCTTCTCCTGAAAAATTATCCTTCATTTCAGTCTGCAGCCACTCCAAATCATCTTGTAAAGTCGCCTTTCGCTTGTTTGTATCGATGATCGTTTCCTGCACACGAATTAATTGATTACGACAGTTAACCAATTGCTCGTTTCGTGCGGCCAGGTTTGCTTTTATATCACTGATTTCGTTCAATAAAGCATCCTTGGACGTTCGTTCACTATTCTTTTGGAGAGTAAGCTCGCTAATCTTTTGATCGAGCCTTGTAATCTCTTCCCCTATCTCATCGAGAGATGTTCTTAATTCTTTCGTTCTGGAATCATGCTTTTCTTTAACCGACGTAAAGTCTTTTTTCTCCAAGTCATATAGGGAAAGCCTTTCATCCAGATTTTGTTGGGATAATTCATTTTCACGAAGTTGGGAAAGAAGCTCTTGCTCCTTGAGTCGCAAACGCTCTCCTTTCACTCTCATTTCTTCCAGCTTCTTCTCTCTGAAGCTGCTTTCTTCTTTCAGTGATTTCACTTGAGATTGAAGCTGTTCAGTCTGACTTTCCATCGTTGCAAGCTTTGCTTTCATTTCTTCAAGCTCACTTTTTCTGGAGAGAAGCGAATTTTTCTTCTGCTTCACGGTACCACCGGACATGGACCCACCAGGATTTACCACATCTCCGTCCAAAGTTACGAGACGGTAGCGATATTGTATAAGCTTTGCGATTTCATTTGCTCCCTTTAAATCCTTCGTGATGATTACATTTCCAACCAGGTTCGAAATCACCATTTGGAAGCGCTGATCATAATTCAAAAGATCTGTTCCTACTCCTATAAAGGAAGGATGCCCCTTAAGCATATTTTTTTGACTATCTGGTATCGATTTCCCTTTGATCACGTTCATCGGTAAGAAAGTAGCACGGCCATATTGGTTCTTCTTTAAGAAAGCAATGGCTTTTCGGCCATCTTCTTCAGTATCAACCACGATATGCTGCATGGAGGCTGCCAGAGCTGTCTCCATAGCCGTTTCATATGATTTAGGTACGGTTATCAGTTCCGCAACCGCTCCTTGAACACCAGTTAACTGACCGTTACGTTCTTTAAGGACTTCTTTTACACCTTGGAAGAAACCTGTATAATCATCTTCCATTTCCTCAAGCATTTCTTTCCGGGATTTTGCCTGTTGCAGGAATTGGAAAGCTTGATATAGGTTTTTTTCTTGCTTTTCATATTTTGCCTTCACCGACTCAAGCTTTTGTTGTTCCTCACGGTAGAAGAATATGTGCTCATCGATTATCTCTCTTTGTTCTTGCAGCACTTTCGAAAGTTCTTTGTGGCTCAGGTGCAATTCATCACGCTGAACCACATATTTTTCATTTTCTGCTTCTAATCGGCCACTTCGATTGGATTGTTGCTCCAGCTGCTGCTCAAGGTACTGAATTTCATTTTTGGCTGAAGCCTGCTGATTCAGCTTTTCAATGTAATCACTTTTAAAGGATTCTATTACATCTTCAATATTTTCATTGTAATGCTTAAATTGATTCTGTTTCGCTATGAGGAGCTCTTTTAGTTCCTTAACGTCTGAATCGATAGACTTGAATTCCATTTCTGCTTTCTCTTTTTCAGAAGACAGTTGTTGAATTTGTTCCTCTGCTTCTTCTATCGATTGTTTTATTTGAGTTTCGTTGGAAGACGAATTTTTCTTCCGTTCCACTAGAACTTGTTTTCTACCCTCAAGTTTCTCTAATTCTTCACTTGTAGCCAGAAGCACTTCCTGAAGATTTGAAATCGACTCATCAAGAGCCGCAATTTTATCACGGGTTTGGGTTAGAACGGCTTCTTTCTTTTGTATGCGCGTGGAAAAGGCCAGTTCTTCTTTTCCATGATGTTCAAATTCTTCACTGAGCTTTTCCCACTGCTTATGTAAATCCTCAATATCATAGACCGTCAATGCGACCTCGAACTTCTCCAGCTCTTCTTTTTTCTCCAAATAATCACGTGCCATCGAAGCTTGAATTTTAAGGGGTTCTACCTGCCCTTCCAACTCATGAAGAATGTCATTCACACGATTAAGATTTTCCTGTGTTTCGAATAACTTATTCTCCGCCTTTTTCTTCCGTGTTTTATATTTCAATACCCCGGCTGCCTCTTCAAATATGGTTCTTCGTTCTTCAGGCTTACTATTTAGGATTTCCTCCACTTTCCCCTGACTGATAATGGAGAACGCTTCTTTCCCCAAACCCGAATCCATAAATAATTCAATGATGTCTTTCAATCGACAAGGTTGCTTATTAAGTAAATACTCACTATCTCCAGAGCGATACACTCGTCTTGTAACACTGATTTCACTGTAATCGATCGGAAGGGTACCGTCTTCATTATCTAAGACAAGGGTTACCTCTGCTATGTTGAGGGCTTTTCTTGAATCACTCCCGGCAAATATAACATCTTCCATTTTTGATCCACGCAGACTTTTCGCTGATTGCTCACCCAGTACCCAGCGAATCGCGTCTATAATATTGCTTTTTCCACTGCCGTTTGGTCCCACAACAGCTGTAACACCCGGGACAAACTCCACGGATATTCTTTCTGCAAAAGATTTAAACCCCATTACTTCTAGTTGTTTGAGGAACATCTTCTTTCCCCCTATTTAGCGTCTAGCTTTTGTTTTAGCTTCTCAAGAGCCTTCTGTGCGGCTTGTTGTTCAGCTTCCTTCTTCGATCGGCCTTTTCCAATACCTAATTCTTCGTCATTTAAACTGACTCGGGAAATAAACTGCCGGTTATGGGCAGGCCCGCTTTCTTCAAGGATGCTGTATTCAATCATCCCTGCACTGCCTCGTTGGACCAGCTCTTGTAACTGACTCTTATAATCCATCACATGAGAAAAAGCACCGACGTTAATTTTTGGATAGACAACTTTTTCAAGGATTGAAATCACTGTTTCTAACCCTTGATCCAAATATACCGCTCCGATAAACGCCTCAAAGACATCTGCGAGTAATGCTGGTCTTTCCCGACCGCCTGTCATTTCTTCACCTTTACCAAGTAAGATGAGTTCACCGAAATTCATTTCTATCGAGAACTTAACCAAGGAAGGCTCACATACTATGGCTGCCCTTAACTTCGTAAGTTCACCCTCACTCATCATTGGGTACTTCTTGAATAAGAATTGAGAAACCGTTAATTCCAAAACGGCATCTCCAAGAAATTCTAAGCGTTCGTTGTCTTCATAAGGCTTACGACGATGCTCATTCACATAGGATGAATGAGTAAAAGCTTGTTTAAGTAGTTTTTCATCATCAAATTGTATTCCGATTTCACCTTGAAACGTTTTAAACTTACTATCATTTTTATGTTTGGATATTTTGTTTCTACTTTGCTTCCGCATAAGGCACTCCACCTTGCTATATATGTTCTCTTTTTTCTACTTATCAAGTTTATGCTAAAAAAAGCAATTACGCAAAAGTTTCTTGCGCATGTTAGAACACAAATAAACTTGGTAGAAGTGAGACCTCTACCAAGTTTTAAATGGTTTTGAATAAAAGATCAGCATGTGCTTATCTTGAAATTCAATCTAACGATTAAGCTTTTGCTTTTATGTAGTTCACAGCATCACCTACTGTGCCGATTTTTTCAGCATCATCGTCAGAGATTTCCATGTCAAATTCATCTTCAAGTTCCATAACCAGCTCAACTACATCAAGGGAGTCAGCTCCTAGATCTTCTTTGAAAGAAGCTTCAAGAGTTACTTGAGATTCATCTACACCTAGACGATCTACGATAATTTTTGTTACACGATCTAATACTTCTGCCATTTTTGTCACCTCCCCTCAAGTATTATAGAGCATTTTGACCTCTAATGAAAAGAGTATCCACGAAAACAATCTATAAATTATTATTTATTTGCCATTACATGACCATTCCACCATCGATATGAAGAGTTTGCCCTGTCATATAAGAAGCAGACTCAGATGCAACGAACGTTACCACCTTCGCAATATCCTGAGGATCACCAAAGCGGCTTAAAGGGATTTGCTTTAACATTTCATTACGTACATCTTCCGGAAGCTGATCCGTCATATCCGTGGAAATGAAACCCGGAGCGATTGCATTCACTGTGATGCCACGAGGTGCTAATTCTTTGGCTGTAGTTTTCGTTAATCCGATTACACCAGATTTAGCAGCCACATAGTTGGCCTGTCCAGGGTTTCCACTCACACCGACAATCGAAGAAATATTGATGATTCTACCACTTCTTTGCTTCATCATTTGGCGTGTAACAGCCTTGGTACAAAGGAAAACGCCTTTAAGATTGATGTTGATTACATCATCCCATTCTGCTTCTTTCATTCTCATTAATAAATTATCCTTCGTGATTCCAGCATTATTAACAAGAATATCAACTGAACCGAATTCGCCAATCGTTTCCTTCACCATCGCTTGAACAGCATCACTATCTGATACATTACATTGTACGGCAATGGCTTCCCGGCCTAAACCTTTAATCTCATCGACAACTTCATTTGCCTTCGCTTCACTACCAGAATAGTTGACGGCTACATTACAGCCTTTGCGGGCAAGCTCAAGAGCAATTTCCCTTCCGATTCCCCGGGATGCTCCCGTTACAAGGGCAACTTTTCCTTCTAAATTCATTTAAGCTTCCTCCTTTAACGCTTGGATGGTTTGTTCCAATGATGCTTCATCTTGAACAGCATAAGTTTTCACCCGTCTATTCACTTTCTTCACTAAGCCTGAAAGTACTTTACCAGGTCCAACTTCAATAAACGTATCCACATCTAATTCAAGCAGTTTCTCAACAGAATCTTCCCATTGAACAGGTGAGTATAATTGTTCGATTAATAAACGCTTGATTTCTTCTCGATCAGTCACAGGTTCTGCCGTCACATTCGCAATGACCGGTACAGCTGCATCTTCAATCGTTATTGAATCCAAAATTGTAACAAACTGATCTGCAGCAGGTTTCATTAATTGAGAATGGAACGGACCACTCACTTGAAGTGGAATGACCCTCTTTGCTCCAGCTTCTTTGGCTTTCTCTGAAGCAAATTCCACTCCTTTCACCGTACCTGAAATCACAATTTGACCAGGACAATTTAAGTTTGCCAGCCCCACTGGATTTCCCTCTTTCGTTACAAGATCGGTAATTTCTTTGAGTGGTTCTCTTGCCATACCCAGAACAGCAGCCATCGTGCCTTCTCCACTCGGAACCGCTTCTTCCATGAATTCCCCTCTTTTACGAACAGCATACACCGCATCTTCAAAGCGGAGGGCACCCGCCGCTACCAAGGCGGAATATTCACCTAAGCTATGTCCGGCCGTATAATCTGCTGTAATACCTTCTGTTTTTAAACGATCTAGAATCGCGATGCTCGTTGTTAATAGAGCTGGCTGAGCATTTGTCGTTTGAGTAAGCTCTTCTTGCGGTCCATCAAATATAACACTTGTTAATTCCGATTCCAATCTTTCATCCGCTTTAGTGAAATACGCTTGTACTTCAGGGTATTTGTCAGCTAATTCTTTTCCCATCCCAACAGTTTGAGAACCTTGTCCAGGAAAAATGAACGCAATTTTACTCATTTTATTCTTCACTCCCCTTGATAGCATCTTTAATGGTATTGGCGACATTGTGTTTCACCATTTCTCTGGCTTGTCTCATGGCATTATATAGGGCAACTTCATTTGAAGAGCCATGGGCTTTAATCACCGGTGCCTTCAGACCAATTAAGCCCGCGCCTCCATACTCTGTATAATCAAGCATATTTTTCATTTGCTTTAAATCATTTTTCACTAATCCTGCAGCCAATTTATTTTTTGTTGACGCTGTGAACGTCTTTTTAAGCATAGAGAAAACAGAAAGAGCCGTTCCCTCAATCGTCTTCAACACCATGTTGCCGGTGAATCCATCGGTTACGACCACATCCGCAGGACCTTCAAGTAAGTCCCTGGACTCTACATTTCCAATAAAATGAATAGGAGCGTCCTTTAATAATTGGAAGGTCTTCTTGGTTAATTCATTCCCTTTTTTATCTTCAGTCCCGATGTTTAATAAACCTACGCGAGGATTGTTGATACCTCTTACTTTCTCGGCATATATGCTCCCCATGATGGCATATTGCAACAGATGTTCAGGCTTGGCATCTACATTTGCACCTAAATCGAGCATAAGAAATCCCTTACCATCCAATGTTGGAAGCGTAGGTGCCAAGGCAGGTCGTTCAATTCCATCAATTCTGCCTACAATGAACAATCCAGCTGTCATAAGGGCACCTGTATTCCCTGCTGAAATACACGCATCCGCTTCTCCATTATTGACCGCTTGTGCCATCAGCACCATCGATGCATTCTTCTTGCGTTTGACGGCTCTTACAGGTTCGTCTGTTGCCTCGATCACTTCATCCGTATGAACGATTGTCAATCGATCAACTGGTGTGATGTACTGTTTGATTTGGTTTTCATCTCCGTATAAAACCACTTCTATATCATTAAATTCACTTAATGCCCGTTTTACACCAAGAACTATTTCTTTAGGAGCATGATCTCCGCCCATTGCATCTACGGCTAACTTCATCTACGCTTCATCCTTTGCAGAATTTTTAGAGCGATACATCTCAAATTCACCTATGAAAACGAGTTCGCTACCGACTACACTTTGAACTTCTACAGTTGTTCGATCCTTTTGATCTTTCATATGTATCACTTTCGCTTTTGCAACAACACGCTCACCTTCCTTTACAGGTCGAGTGAATCGGATCGTTGACTTGGCAGTCAACGCTAGATCATCATTAATAACGGCAACAGCAAGAGAGTTCGCTTGAGCAAATAAATGGTGCCCCCTCGCTATCCTATTTCGAACGAAAACATGTTCTTGTTTCACATCAAAAATGGAAATCGCGCTCTGATCTAACTCTATATCAATAATTTCTCCAATAATCTCTTCAATAGGTAATGATTTCACTTCATCTTCAAATGACTTCTCTGCCACATATTTAATCCGTTCACGAAGTTCAGGGATCGATAATTCCATACGATCCAACCTGATTGTCTGCACACTTACTCGAAAACGTTCAGCTAATTCTTCATCTGTTATGAAAGGATTTTCCTTTATCGTGTCTGTAAGGTTTCCCTGTCTTTCTTTCTTTGAAAGTCTCAATATCAACACCGTCCAGTATTAGTACTAGGTACTAATAGTAGTATATAATCAAAAAAAGCAGATTGCAAGAAATAATCTCACAATCTGCCTGTCTAGTCTAGCTTTTCACCCTCTAATATCCCCGCCCCGGATAAATACTCCCTGAGCGGTTCATATTCGGGATCCTTCCAGAAATGATCGGATTGAATTAAGCCTGCAGCATCATCTCTCGCAACTTCCAACGCACGATAGTCATGCACCATATCTGCCACTTTAAACTCAGGAAGCCCGCTCTGCTTTCTTCCAAAGAAATCGCCTGGACCCCTTAGTTCAAGGTCTTTTTCACTCAGAACAAATCCATCATTGGTTTCCGTCATGATCTTCATTCGTTCTTTTCCAACCTCGGTTTTCGGTTCGGCAAGAAGAATGCAATAGGATTGATGTTCGCCTCGTCCAACCCTTCCCCTTAACTGGTGAAGCTGAGACAACCCAAAGCGTTCGGCATCATATATCAGCATGAAAGTAGCGTTTGGAACATTCACACCCACTTCGACAACCGTGGTGGATACAAGTACTTGAAGATGGTTTGCACTAAACTCCCTCATCACTTCATCCTTCTCATCGGGGTGAAGCCTTCCATGCATCAACCCTACGTTGTAACGTCCTTCAAAGTAGTGCAGCAATTGATTGTAAACATCTATCGCATTTTGAACATCCAGTTTGTCCGACTCTTCAATCAGCGGACAAATCACATAGGCCTGCCTGCCTTGATCTAATTCCTTGTCCATAAACGAAAGCACCCTTGATAACATATCCGCTTTAGCCCAGTAAGTTTCAATCGCCTTTCTCCCTGCTGGCATTTGGTCGATTATACTTACATCCATTTCACCAAACACCGTAATGGCAAGAGTCCGTGGAATAGGAGTTGCTGTCATAAATAATACATCAGGACTTTCCCCTTTTTCCCTGAGTACACGTCTTTGATTTACCCCAAAGCGATGCTGTTCATCGGTTACAACCAGGCCAAGATGCTTAAATTGAACATCCTCCTGAATAAGTGCGTGTGTTCCAATAAGTATATCAATTTCTCCGTCTTTTAATTTTTCTAATAAAAGCCGTCTTCTTTTTCCTTTTACCGAGCTTGTTAACAGGGCAACAGAAAGGCCCACAGGTTCCAACAATTCACTCAGAGAGTTTGCGTGCTGTTCTGCGAGAATTTCTGTAGGGACCATTAAAGCCCCTTGATATCCTGCTGTTACACTGGAGTATAATGCAATAGCCGATACGACAGTCTTCCCGGAACCAACGTCACCCTGTAAAAGGCGGTTCATACGATAAGGGGACTTCATATCTGCTGAAATTTCATTTACCACGCGCTTTTGTGCATCAGTTAAAGGAAACGGCAAAGAGTCAACAAACGCTTTGACCTTATCTAAATCATAATGCTGCTGCACACCAGATGAATGTTCTCTCTCAAATTTTCTAAGAGCCTGCATTTTCAGTTGAAACAACAAGAACTCCTCATACACAAATCGTCTTCTTGCCTGTTTCATGTCACCAGCGGAATCTGGAAAATGAAGTTGATAAAGAGCCTCATCTCGATTGGACAGCTTATATTTCTCCATAAGATGATGAGGCAGGTTCTCCGTCAACAAATAACTGTAGTCCTGAAAAGCCTTTTTAATGAATTTTCTTAGTATGTTGTTTTTAATAGAGCCTCTTAATGAATAAACAGGTTCAAAGTCACCCTGTTTCCCGTGGGGTCCAGAATGAAAATACTGAACTGTTATGATTTGCCTATTCTTATCCCATTTCCCTGTCACAGTCACCGTATCGTGAAGGTTTATTTTCTTCTTTAAATACGGCTGATTAAAAAATACGGCCTGTACTAAATTTCTTCCAACCAATATTCTTAGGGTTAAACGCGATTTTTTTCTCCCATAATACATTAATGCAGGTTCTGAATGGACCTTCCCTTCCACTGTGACACGCTCATCATGGGCTACTTCCTCCAAATCTCGAAGCCTGTAATCCTCGTACCTGTAAGGCAGGTATTCTAACAAATCCAGAACAGAATAAATCCCCATTGCATTCAGCTGTACAGCTGTTTCTTCACCAATCCCCTTGATGACCTGGATCGTTAGTCCTTCGTTATGAGTCTTCACGTTTATTCAGGGAAACCCCAAAGATTTTCGCTTCAAGCTCCCTGCCTGTAGGGGTGGCAGCCAACCCTCCTTGAGCCGTTTCACGGAGAGCCACCGGCATTGTTTGACCGATTTTGTACATGGCGTCAATCACTTCATCACATGGAATACGGCTCGTAATGCCTGCAAGTGCCATATCTGCCGCAACCATCGCATTGGCAGCTCCCATTGCATTCCGCTTCACACAGGGTACCTCAACGAGTCCCGCAACCGGGTCACACACAAGACCTAACATATTCTTTAAGGTAATTGCCATGGCCTCAGCGGATTGACTGGGTGTTCCCCCTGCCATTTCAACGATCGCTGCTGCAGCCATTCCACTGGCAGATCCAACCTCAGCCTGACATCCACCAGCTGCACCTGAGATGGAAGCGTTATTCGCTACAACAAACCCAAACGCTCCAGACGCAAATAAGAAGCGGATCATTTCATCTTTTGTAGGATTCAGCTTATTTTTAACAGCGAACAATGTTCCCGGAACAACCCCTGCTGACCCTGCAGTTGGCGTCGCACAAATCGTTCCCATTGCAGCATTCACTTCATTGGTTGCTACCGCTTTACTTACTGCATCCAGGATGGTGTCCCCAGAAAGTGAGCGGCCTTTCTCAATATATTTTTGTAAAAGCACAGCATCCCCGCCTGTTAAACCTGAATGTGATTTCACACCTTCCAGCCCTCTGGCTACAGCCTGTTCCATCACTTCAAGATTTCTCTCCATTTGACTGTATACTTCCTCAAAGGTTTTGCCTGTAAATTCTATTTCTTGTTCAATCATAATATCAGAAATTTTCTTATTTTGACTTTCAGCAAGTTCAACTAACTCTGCTACATTTCGAAACATTAAAATGACCTCCTCGTCTGAATGTAAACGCTATCATTATAGTAATTGATCAATCGGAAATCCGGGTAACTTGAGTAATATTGGGCAGTGACGTTAATTCATTGATGACAGCTTCATCAATCAGCTGATCTACTTCAATTGTCATCAATGCCATCTGACCCTTTTCTTTACGCGAAACATCCATATGCCCGATGTTCAATTGATGTTTGGCAATGACATTGGATACAGATGCAATCGCCCCAAATCTGTCGTCATGAACGACCAGTATAGCAGGATGATGACCTGACAATTTGAGCTCAAATCCGTTAAGTTCGATAATTTCAACTTTCCCTCCACCAATGGAGATACCCACTAATTCAATTTCTCCTTTGTCATCTCCCATCCGGATACGAGCCGTATTCGGATGATCCGTGATGGCATCTTCCTCTTGAAACTTGATCTTTATCCCTTTTTGTTTTGCTACATTGATTGATTCGATAATTCGTTCATCAAATGTATCATAATCGAGGATTCCACCTACAATGGCTACGTCTGTTCCATGACCCTTGTACGTTTTTGCAAATGATCCATAAAAGGATATCGTCGCCCATTTCGGTTCCCTGCGAAACAGGTTTCTCGCCACTCTTCCTATTCTGGCAGCACCAGCCGTATGTGAGCTTGATGGACCAATCATAACAGGACCAATAATATCAAATACACTTTTGTATTTCATGACTTTTCCCCCTCACTTAACATCCAAACTATACAACCATTCTAACATAATTGAAGGGGACAAACTCCATATAGAGCTGCCCCCTTCCTTTATTCCTTATTCAACTGAGAATATATAGGAGTAAAGTGGTTGTTTACCATTATGAACTTCCACTTCAACATCTTCATAATGCTCTTCTACATACTCTTTTAATAAATGCACGTCCTCTTCTGTTACATCTTCACCATATAGAATGGTTAGAATTTCGGAGTCTTCATCCAGCATTTTCTCTAATAAGCTTTGTGCCGACGTTTGACGGTTATGATCAGAAATAACAATCTTACCTTCTGCGATTCCCATAAAGTCATCTTTCGCAATCGCAACACCATCAATATTCGTATCTCTTACAGCAAACGTGATTTGACCCGTTTTGACCTGCTTCGAAGCCTCAATCATTAACTGCTTGTTATCTTCAACAGAGGCTGATGGATTAAAAGCAAGTAATGCAGCCATTCCTTGAGGTACTGTCTTCGTAGGTACAACAGCTACTTCCATTTCAAGAACTTCTGCGGCTTGATCTGCTGCCATAATAATGTTTTTATTATTTGGCATGATAATGACTTTCTTCGCATTCACTTCTTCAACAGCTTTCACGATATCCTCCGTACTTGGATTCATCGTTTGACCACCTTCGATCACAGCGGTAGCGCCGATGCTTTTGAA
Organism: Rossellomorea sp. GQ25; assembly: GCF_059758515.1. Lineage (NCBI taxonomy): Bacteria > Bacillati > Bacillota > Bacilli > Caryophanales > Bacillaceae > Rossellomorea > Rossellomorea sp. GQ25. Next base: position 1,083,438 of record NZ_JCAXEQ010000001.1, read on the forward strand.
CAACTCGGAAATCCCTTCACCCATCGCAACCGTTACAATGGCAAAGTCAACTTCTTTTGGTGCAACAGGAGCTTGCGCTTTCACTGGCTTTGTTTCACCAACGATGCTACTGTGTTGTTGTCTCATGTTCTCAATCTTGATATTGATGAGGCTTCCGTATTTATGACCATACGTCAATACATCACCCGGTTGTTCAGAATGGATATGTACTTTAGCTAATTCATCGTCACTTATGACAAGCAGAGAATCACCGAATCCACTTAAATCCTGACGGAAATCTTCTTCATTAAATGATTGTTTGTCTTGTTCAAACCTGACCATGAATTCAGTGCAATAGCCAAATTCAATATCCTCGGTACTCATGAAATCTTGAGCTGTTTTATGGTGCTCAGCACTCACGAGATCATTCATGGAAGGTAACGAAGCTTGATTTGAAACCTTTTCTCCCTTTAGCTCAGCTAAAAATCCTTCATATACGAATAGTAGTCCTTGACCACCACTATCAACCACTCCCACTTCCTTTAGAACAGGAAGTAAATCAGGTGTACGATTTAACGAAGCCTGAGCCTCATCGACGATTGCCTGCATTAGCTTTACGAAATCATTTTCTGATTCAGCTACAGAAACACCTTTTCTGGCAGCATCTTTCGCAACCGTTAGAATCGTTCCTTCAACAGGTTTCATAACCGCTTTATAAGCCGTTTCTACTCCTGTTTGAAGTGCATTGGCAAATTCTGCACTTGATAAGGATTCTTTCCCTTCAATCGCTTTACCAAAGCCTCTGAACAATTGGGATAAGATAACACCTGAGTTACCTCTTGCTCCCATCAATAACCCTTTTGAAAGAGCAGCAGCCACATTTCCAATATGACCTTGAATTTGGTTTTGAACTTCCTTCGCACCAGAAGTCATGGATAAATTCATATTTGTTCCAGTATCACCATCAGGAACAGGAAAAACGTTCAGCGCGTCAACCAGCTGCGCATGCGCAGATAATTGGGTGGCACCTTGTATCACCATTTCAGCAAAACGTTTTCCTTCCAAAGATGTAATCGACACGAATCTTCCTCCTCACTACGGGTTCGTGACACGAACCCCCTGCACAAAAATATTTACTGAATCTACCGCCAAGCCGACGGTCTTATCAAGAGTATATTTAACCTTGGATTGTACATTATGAGCAATCTCAGAAATTTTTGTACCATAACTCACAATAATATACATATCAATATGTACTTCTTCTTCATCTTGACGAACAATCACTCCGCGAGTGAAATTTTCCTTACGTAAGATATCTGTGAACCCGTCTTTAATTTGGTTCTTTGAAGCCATTCCAACAATTCCGTAGCAATCCACCGCTGCACCTCCAGCAATCATTGCAATGACATCATTCGTAATATCAATTTGTCCGTACTGCGTTTTCAATTCGATGGACATGGAATGTTTTCCCCCTTTAATTACATGCTTGGCTAAAAACATTTTACTATAAGTATGCTGTTTTTGAAAGATAAACTATTATCTCTACGTGATTTGTTAGGTCATGCCCTCTATTTTTTCCTTATTATGCAAAGATTAATCATTTATACTTCAGGTGAGGTGAGTGATGATAATCATGTTTTAGAGAAAGGATTGGTCATGTTCCAGATACTTAATCAAGAAATGTTCTGATTTTCTATGTGTCTAGCAGATCACCTTACCCCACTGCGCCAGAAGATAGAAAAAAGACGCCTAGCAACTAGACGTCTTCTCGTTTTAAGTATTATACGCGTTCAACTTTACCAGATTTCAACGCTCTTGCAGAAACCCATACTTTCTTAGGCTTTCCGTCTACAAGAATTCGAACTTTTTGCAGGTTTGCACCCCAAGTACGCTTGTTCGCATTCATTGCGTGAGAGCGAGCGTTACCTGAGCTAGCTTTACGGCCTGTTACTACGCATTGTTTTGCCATAATATATTCCCTCCTCACTAACAAGAAGCTGAAGTTAATTTCAGTTCCACATTTCGCTTATTATCATAAAGATACTTTAATAATTTATCACACAACTCTCTATAATGCAATACTACAATTAAAACCTTTCAAGAAAAAATACTTTACAGCAAGAAAAGCGGAGGCGGCTTGGTCAGAGGCGACAAGCATAAGACGAATCAACCGGAAAGGCGTTCTTTGCCTTTTTGGTTGATTTGACTTATGACCTCGAGGGGCTAGCCGCCGGAGCAGGACATTTAGAAAAGCGGAAGGGGCTCGTCCTGAGGCGACAAGCATTTCTGGGAAATTCCTGAAGGCGCCTTTTGCCTTGGGGATTTTTCAGAAATGACCTCGAGCCTCTAGCCCCTGGAGCTGGACAT
>NZ_JCAXEQ010000010.1:0-81915 GCF_059758515.1 Rossellomorea sp. GQ25
AATTTTTATTTACCCCTTGAAAAATTTCAAAAATATTATATAATAATATTTGTCATTGTAAGCAATATGTCTGGTGATAATGGCGAAGAGGTCACACCCGTTCCCATGCCGAACACGGAAGTTAAGCTCTTCAGCGCCGATGGTAGTTGGGGGATCTCCCCCTGTGAGAGTAGGACGTCGCCAGGCTATATCATTCCGCAGTAGCTCAGTGGTAGAGCTATCGGCTGTTAACCGATCGGTCGCAAGTTCGAATCTTGCCTGCGGAGCCATTGCTTCCATAGCTCAGCAGGTAGAGTGCTTCCATGGTAAGGAAGAGGTCACCGGTTCGAGCCCGGTTGGAAGCTTTTATATTTTTATTCAGAATGGCCCATTGGTCAAGCGGTTAAGACACCGCCCTTTCACGGCGGTAACACGGGTTCGAATCCCGTATGGGTCACCAAAGTTTTTTGCGGAAGCAAAATAACTCACCAATTACATATTGGAGGATTAGCTCAGCTGGGAGAGCATCTGCCTTACAAGCAGAGGGTCGGCGGTTCGATCCCGTCATCCTCCACCAAGTTTTTTTGCGAAAGCAAAATAAACCTCATTTTTTTAAAAAATGTTTGATAATCATATATGCCGGTGTAGCTCAACTGGTAGAGCAACTGACTTGTAATCAGTAGGTTGGGGGTTCAAGTCCTCTTGCCGGCACCATTTTTTTAGCTGGAGGGGTAGCGAAGTGGCTAAACGCGGCGGACTGTAAATCCGCTCCTTCGGGTTCGGCAGTTCGAATCTGCCCCCCTCCACCATTTTGTATATTTAAGTGTAAAATGGACATCCTATAAATGTCCCTTTTTTATGCCATTAAAGTAATTATTGGGCTATAGCCAAGCGGTAAGGCATCGCACTTTGACTGCGACATGCGTTGGTTCGAATCCAGCTAGCCCAGCCATTACGAGCCATTAGCTCAGTTGGTAGAGCATCTGACTTTTAATCAGAGGGTCGAAGGTTCGAGTCCTTCATGGCTCATCACACATTTTCTCACATGCTACGTAAGGTGTGAGAATTTCTCTATAATCATTAACATATGGGGCCTTAGCTCAGCTGGGAGAGCGCCTGCTTTGCACGCAGGAGGTCAGCGGTTCGATCCCGCTAGGCTCCACCATACATACGACATGATTGAACCTTGAATCTTTTAGGAGATTTGAGGTTTTTTTGTTTGGGGAAGTAGATTTATGTTTGAAGGATGACCAACAGTGAGAGGAAGCTCTTGATGATGGCTGGGGCGCTCGTTAATCAGGCTGACCGTTGAAGGAAAGGGATGTGGGGAAGTTGGGTCTGGATTTTATTGTTCTTGAAGAGGATAGAAGCTGGTTGAGGAATATGAGTCAATCTAGGGTCAGGAAGAGGTGCGGAGAGTTGAAAATGCCTTATTTTAATTTAAAAACCTTCAATAAACGTCCTATTTTGACGCCGATTTTATTAAAATTAAGTGTGAGGCATGCAAGAGGTTATCGAATGGGTAGTGGAATCTACTTTAGAGCCGTCGGTTTAAAGGATTGGGGATTTTATTATCGACTTTCCCGTATATATTATCAACTCCATATCGTATGCCGCAGCTAGAAGATCGTTGAAAAGGGCGGGAGGTCAAAATGATTAAAAATTGCCTGTTTGTATAAAAAAACTTCTGAAATAATCCATTTTGCCTATTACTTAAGAAAATCAATGCTTAATCTGTAAGTTGACACCAAACCTCTTTTTCTTCTCCCATCCGCCCTAGGATATTTTCAACTTCCCCACCTTTGTTTTCAAATTCCAGATTTTATTTTCAATTCTGGACCATTTATTTTCAAATTCCAGATTTTATTTTCAAAATGATCTTTACCACGCTACGCCAACCACAATCGATTCCACACTAGCATCTTGTCCAAAACCCGTTCTACATAATCTTACACCAATCTACATCAAACCCCTCTACACACGCATATATATACAAAATCCTGTCCAGTTGAACCATGGCTCATAGTATGGATAGAATAGAGGTGTAAATAAATTTCGAATTGGGGGAATTTTTCATGAAGAAAAATATTTCTATCATTGGTGTACCGATGGATTTAGGTCAAATGCGCAGAGGCGTGGATATGGGGCCGAGTGCGATCCGTTATGCCGGGATTGTTGAGCGTCTTGAGAACCTTGGGTATGAGATTAAGGACTTAGGGGATATCGAGATTGGCCAGGCTGAGCGTGTACATAATAATCCTGATACGAACCTGCGTAATTTGAAAGCGGTTGCTGAAGCTAGCGAGACGTTGGCTGGTAAGGTGAATGATGTAATCGGGAGTGGAGATTTCCCATTAATCTTTGGTGGTGACCACAGTATTGCGATAGGAACATTGGCTGGTGTTTCTCCTCACTATGAAAACTTAGGTGTGATTTGGTATGACGCACATGGTGATTTGAATACAGGGGATACGTCTCCGTCAGGTAATATTCATGGTATGCCTCTTGCGGTAAGCTTGGGTATCGGTCATGAAGATTTGACGGGTATCGGGCAGAGTTCACCGAAGATCAAGCCTGAGAACATCGTCATTATTGGAGCTCGTTCGTTAGATGAAGGTGAAAGAGAGTTAATTAAAGAAAAAGGCATTAAAGTATACACGATGCACGAAATCGATCGCCTTGGCATGACTAAGGTAATGGAAGAGTCCATTGACTACTTGAAGGGAAGAACGGATGGCGTCCATTTATCACTTGATTTAGACGGATTAGACCCGAGCGATGCCCCTGGTGTAGGTACTCCTGTTCTTGGAGGGATCAGCTACCGTGAAAGTCATTTAGCGATGGAGATGCTGGAAGAGTCAGGAATGATTACATCTGCAGAATTTGTAGAGGTAAACCCTATCCTGGATGAGAAAAATAAAACCGCTACTGTTGCTGTGGCTTTGATGGGTTCACTATTTGGAGAGAAATTACTATAATCTTAAGAATAAAAATAAGGCTGATAACCCTTCGAGGTTCTCAGCCTTCATTTATTTCTCTTCAATGGTGCTTGACCACTTGGTATTGATTCAATAGATCGTCAAGACGAGTACTCAAATCGACTACTTGCTCGTCGGCAAAGGATGACTTTAATGCTAGTTCGACCATTTGGCGACGACAGTCTTCAATTTGAAATAATAAATCATTCATTCTTCTCCTCATTTTGAGATCCTCCCACAATAGAAATAATTAGTTCCTTTATACCCTTTTTCTAATAATTGTAAACATTTTTCCCGGAAAATTTGTTAGGATAGTAATATAAAAAATTTGAAACTTTTTGATAGGAAGTTACGTATATAAATATAGCCGCATAGAGCGGAGGTTGTGAAATGGAAGCGTTAGTGAAAAAGCGGATTAAGCAAGTATTGAAAGGTGATCAGAACGCCTTTGCAGAATTAGTCGAGCTTTATAAGGATAAAGTGTTCCAAATCTGCTACCGGATGCTTGGAAATCGTCATGAAGCAGAGGATATTGCCCAAGAGGCTTTTATCAGGGCATATGTCAATATTGAAACCTTTAATCAGAAGAGAAAGTTTTCGACCTGGCTATTTAGGATCGCGACGAATCTTTGTATCGACAGGATCCGTAAGAAGAAACCGGATTATTTCTTAGATGCAGAGGTAGCAGGGACTGAGGGATTAACGATGTACTCACAAGTGGCTGCGGATGTTCAGCTACCGGAAGAAGAAGTAGAGAATATGGAGCTTCAGGAAACCATTCAGAAGGAAATTTCCAAGTTACCTGAGAAGTATCGATCGGTCATTGTTTTAAAATATATCGAGGAGCTTCCTCTTCAAGAAATCAGCGAAATATTAGATTTACCCCTGGGAACGGTTAAAACGAGAGTACATAGGGGGCGTGAAGCTCTCCGTAAACAATTAAGATCACTGTAGAGAGGGTGAGTGAATATGAAACCTTGTCCTGAAGAAATCATTGAGTATATGCACGATTATTTAGATGGAGATTTAAATAGAGAAAAAGAAGAAATGCTGAAACATCATTTGCAGGAATGCAATGAGTGTCAGCATCACTTTCATGAGCTGAAAAAAGCAATTGCGTTTGTACAGAGCACGTCTCATATTAGTGCTTCTGCAGACTTTACGGATAAAGTTATGTCAAGATTGCCGAAAGAGAAGAAGAAAGTGGGGGTCGAGAGGTGGTTCCGCCACCATCCTTTATTAACGGCTGCGGCCCTATTCCTTTTCTTTATGACCGGCAGCTTCTTAACTTCATGGAATGACGATCAGGATTTTTCATTTACGAAGAATGCGAAGTTAGTGGTTCAGGATCATACGGTTGTGGTGCCTGAGGGTGAAGTCGTGAATGGAGATCTGATGGTCCGGAATGGTGATGTGAAAATTGAAGGAAAAGTAACGGGGAATGTGACGGTTATTAACGGAAATGTCACGGTCATTAATGGAAAGCAGTACTTGGCTTCTGCAGGGAGCGTGACAGGAGAAATCCATGAAATCGATGCAGCATTTGAGTGGCTTTGGTACCAGATCAAAAAAGGGGCTAAAGACACGGTGGATTGGGGAAATTCGCAACTTGAAGAAAAGTAGGATAAAATAGAGGGGATGGAAGTAAGGTCCGTCCCTAAGAAGGACTGACATGTCTTTAATCCATGTCGGTTTTTTTATGCAAAAACGTGAGTTCATGAATAGATGAGAAAGAATCATGAAGCCGTGGGTGTCTTTCATTTGACAGTGATAAAATATGCTATAATAGGAACGTTACGAAAATGGAGAAGCCACACATGGCGGCTTACGCTTTCGATTAAGCTATTGGAGGATGTAATATGCCGTTTATCGATATTTTTTCGGATTACTCCGCGCTGGATTATGTCTCAGATATAGTAGATATACTCGTAGTATGGTTTGTAATCTATAAACTGATCATGCTGATAAAAGGAACGAAAGCAGTACAATTATTAAAAGGTATTTTTGTCATTATCATTGTGAGAGGTCTTAGTAGTATCTTTGGATTGGATACACTGGGATGGATGATGGAACAAGCCCTCACATGGGGGTTCCTGGCGATTATCATCATCTTCCAGCCTGAACTCCGCAGAGCCCTTGAACAATTGGGAAGGGGCCGTTTATTCTCAAGGACGGGACTTCAGGAAGAAGAAGAGCAGGAGCAGATGATTGAATCAATGACGAAAGCCGTAAGCTATATGGCAAAACGTCGAATTGGTGCCCTCCTTACTCTTGAACGGGAAACAGGGATGAGTGATTATATTGAAACAGGTATTCCACTCGATGCCAAGATTACGTCCCAATTGCTGATAAATATCTTTATACCCAATACACCTCTTCATGATGGAGCTGTTATCATTCAAAAAAATCAAATTGCTGCAGCGGCTTGTTATCTTCCATTATCGGAAAGCCCATTCATTTCGAAAGAATTGGGAACAAGACACCGGGCAGCACTTGGCGTCAGTGAGGTAACAGATAGTATTACGATTGTTGTATCAGAAGAAACGGGAGCTATCTCCATTACGAAAAATGGAGAGTTACATCGCGACCTCTCTTTGGAGCGATTCACAGAAATTCTTATGGTAGAGCTCATAGGCGATAAGACAAATGCTTCCTCGACGAAATGGAGTTTTAGGGGGAAGAAAGAAAATGGATAAATTCATGGAAAGTCGTTGGTTCATGCGTGTTGTGGGATTGATGTTAGCATTCATTCTCTATCTGTCCGTCAACTTTGATGATATTCAGAAGACGGCTAACAACAATAACGGCAACCCTCAAAATGCGATTGAAACGATCCAGGACGTCCCGCTTGAAGTTTTCTATGATCGTGAGAATTTAGAAGTAAGCGGCTTACCTGATACGGTGAATGTGACTGTAGAAGGATCTAAGGCGATTGTGCAACAAGCTAAACAAGTGAAGGATTTCCGAGTCTATGTAGACTTAAATGATATCGGTATCGGTGAGCATCAGGTTGATATAAAGATAGATAATATCTCTGAAAAACTTGATGTGAAACTCGATCCGGATTTTGTCAATATATCGGTTCAAGAAAAGGTAACCGAAGAGTTTACGATTGAACCTCAATTCAATGAGAGTATTTTATCCAATGGATATGAAGCAGAAGGCCTGGCTGTTGATCCGAAAACGGTGAAAGTGACAGGCTCTAAGGATGAAGTGGAACGGATTGCATATGTTATAGCCACACTTGATCTTGATGAGGAAATCAATGAGAATGTGACAAGGGAAGCCAGGGTGCAAGTGCTTGACCGTGAGTATAATAAATTAGATGTTCAAATTGATCCGGAAGTGGTCGATGTGACCGTTTCGGTTGTAAACAAAAGTAAGAGTGTACCGGTCACGGTTAAACAAAAAGGCAGTCTTCCAGAAGGGACGACGCTGGAGTCGATTTCAGTTGAGCCTAAAGAGGCAACCATCTTCGGCAGACAGGATGTACTGGACACAGTAGAAGAGTTGCTTGCAGACATAGACCTTTCTAAGATTACGAAGGATTCAACCCTTACGGTACCACTCGCCCTGCAAGATGGCTTAAATAAAGTGGCTCCTGAAGAAGTTAAGGTGAAGGTTGATGTCAACACAACCGAGGAAAAGAGCCTATCAGGACTTGAAATCACCCCACAAGGGTTAGCTGAAGAATATGAATATACAATCACGTCACCTGAAGAAGGTGTCGTCGATGTAGCGATGAAAGGTCAGAATGCACAGGTGAGCAAAGTGACGAAAGAAGACTTCTCGCTGGCTCTGGATCTTTCAGGGCTCGAGCCCGGTGAGCATGAGGTGGAAATAGAGGCAGAAGGACCGGAGGATATTGAATGGACCCTGTCTCAGCAAACAGTAAAGGTAGAAATTAAAGAAAAGAACACATCAGCATAAGAGCTGTAAAAAGGAGAGAATGACAATGGGTAAGTATTTTGGAACTGATGGAGTAAGAGGTGTAGCGAACACAGAATTAACACCGGAATTAGCATTTAAGCTTGGACGTTTTGGTGGTTATGTTCTAACAAAGGATGCTACGCGTCCCAAAATATTGATTGGAAGAGATACTCGAGTTTCCGGACATATGCTGGAAGGAGCTCTTGTAGCCGGACTTCTATCAATTGGTGCTGAAGTGATGCGCTTAGGTGTCATTTCAACTCCAGGGGTAGCTTACTTAACAAAAGCGTTAGGGGCTCAAGCTGGTGTCATGATCTCAGCTTCTCATAATCCTGTAGGAGATAACGGAATTAAATTCTTCGGACCGGATGGCTTCAAGTTATCGGATGACCAGGAAAATGAAATTGAAGATCTATTAGATCAAACAGTTGATCAGCTCCCTCGTCCAATCGGTGCTGATTTAGGACAAGTAAGTGACTATTTCGAAGGCGGACAAAAATATCTGCAGTATTTAAAACAGTCAGTAGACGAAGATTTCGATGGTTTACATATTGCGCTAGACTGTGCGCATGGTGCAACATCCGCTCTTGCGACTCATCTGTTTGCTGATTTGGATGCTGACATCTCGACAATGGGAGCATCACCAAACGGGTTGAACATCAATGAAGGTGTAGGGTCTACCCACCCTGAAGCACTTGCTGAGATGGTGAAAGAAAAAGGTGCAGACTTGGGACTTGCCTTTGATGGTGATGGGGACCGAATTATCGCAATCGATGAGCATGGACAAATCGTGGATGGTGACCAGATCATGTACATCTGCGGTAAATTCTTAAAGTCACAAGGTCAGTTAAAGCAGTCTACAGTCGTATCTACAGTCATGAGTAATCTTGGCTTCCATAAAGGGCTTGAAGAGAATGGGATCCAAAGCATTCAAACCGCGGTTGGAGATCGTTATGTAGTGGAAGAAATGAAGAAACATGGCTATACTCTTGGCGGTGAGCAATCAGGCCACATCATCTTCTTGGATTACAATACAACTGGAGACGGTCTGTTAACGGGTATCCAACTTGTAAACATTATGAAAGTGACCGGTAAATCATTATCTGAACTAGCGGGAGAAATGCAAAAGTTCCCACAAAAACTTGTGAATGTACGAGTGACAGACAAGCACCATGTAACGGATAATGAAACAGTTAAAAAAGTGATTCAAAAGGTTGAAGAAGAAATGAACGGAAATGGCCGTATCCTTGTTCGTCCTTCTGGAACGGAGCCGTTAGTGCGTGTCATGGCAGAAGCTCCTACTGAAGAACTTTGTAATCGATATGTAAATGAAATCGTACAAGTTGTTGATGAAGAAATGGGTCTGAACGAATAGTGGAATTTATATGCATAAGGGGTCAATATGTGCCCCTTATGCATATTTAATAAGTAGAGTACTTTTGAATATCATCGAACTACCGTTCTGAAAACGGAAGTTGTTTCCTAAGGGTTTATCACTGCTCTGTTTCGGGAACATGACAATAGGATAACAACTTCTTGTTCTTGTAAGATTTTTATTGACTAAGGGAAACATGCTAGTGTATGATGATTTTGTTTTCGTTTTTCAAATTATTTGGAAATGAGTCAAGAAGGAAAGGTGGATAGTGAGTAATCATCCTTATAAAGCGCCAGGGCTAAACGATGAACGAAAAGGATCGTTTAGTTGACGAGGTGGAGGTTTATCGAGCATTCGGCGGATGCCTCCCGGTTCGTAACGTCACCGAACCGAAAGTTTCTTCCTTAAATCGTTGAGGCAACTTAATGGACAAAGGGAAGAAAAAAGTGACCAATGTAAATACTAATGACAAACAGAGATAAGGGGGCAAGTTGTCCCCAAAAGAGTTCTTGCCCCCTTGCATGTTCAGGGAGGATATATTAATTATGTGTGGAATTGTTGGATATATTGGAAATTCAGATACAAAGGAAATTCTTTTAAAAGGTCTTGAAAAGCTTGAGTACCGCGGTTATGACTCTGCAGGTATTGCCGTTCAAAACGATGAAGGCATCCATGTGTTTAAAGAGAAGGGTCGTATTGCTGACCTTCGCGGTATCGTTGATGAGAGTGTATCAAGCAACACAGGAATCGGTCACACTCGCTGGGCTACCCACGGGGTACCAAGCAAGGTGAATGCTCACCCTCATCAAAGTAATTCAGGCCGTTTTACAATTGTTCATAACGGAGTAATCGAAAATTACTCTCAACTTAAGCGTGAATATTTAACGGATGTAACGTTCAAGAGTGACACGGATACGGAAGTAATCGTTCAGTTGATTGAAAAGATTGTAGAAGAAGGAAACACGGTAGAGGAAGCTTTCCGTCAAACGTTAATGCTTCTTAAAGGTTCTTATGCCATCGCCCTTTTAGATTCTGAAAATGATGAAACAATCTATGTAGCGAAAAACAAAAGTCCACTGCTTGTAGGTCTAGGAGAAGACTTCAACGTTGTAGCAAGTGATGCTATGGCAATGATTCAAGTAACAGACCAATACGTTGAGCTTATGGATAAAGAAATGGTCATCGTAACGAAAGAAAAGGTTGAAATTCAAAATCTGATCGGTGAAGTAATGGAACGTGCTCCTTACACCGCTGAAATCGATGCGAGTGATATCGAAAAAGGAACATACCCACACTATATGCTTAAAGAAATCGATGAGCAGCCACTAGTGATGCGTAAAATCATTCAAGCGTACCAAAATGAGAGCAACGAGCTTCACATTGATGAGCCGATTGTCGGCGCGATGAAAGGAGCGGACCGTGTCTACATCATTGCGTGTGGAACGAGTTACCACGCTGGTCTTGTTGGAAAGCAATTCATCGAGAAGAGTGCCGGAATTCCTGTAGAAGTGCATGTAGCAAGCGAATTCAGCTACAACATGCCTTTACTTTCTAAGAAACCATTATTTATCTTTATTTCTCAAAGTGGTGAAACGGCAGATAGTCGTGCCGTACTGGTTCAAGTCAAAGAGCTTGGTCATAAATCATTAACGATCACAAACGTAGCGGGTTCTACGCTGTCCCGAGAAGCAGATTACACATTGCTTCTTCATGCAGGACCTGAAATCGCCGTTGCTTCAACCAAAGCGTACACAGCTCAGCTGGCAGTACTTGCTATCCTTGCACACGTTGCTGGGCAGGCATGTGGAAACAACCAGGACTTTGATCTCGTTCAAGAGCTTGGTATTGTTGCTACTGCGATGGAAGCACTTTGCGATACGAAAGAAGAGTTTGAAGATATCGCACGCGAATATCTATCAACGACTCGCAACTGTTTCTTCATCGGCCGTTCATTGGACTTCTATGTAGGATTAGAAGGAGCATTGAAGCTGAAAGAAATCTCTTACATCCAGGCAGAAGGATTTGCCGGAGGAGAGCTTAAACACGGTACGATCGCTCTTATCGAAGAAGGAACACCGATCGTTGCACTTGCAACTCAAGAAGAAGTAAACTTAGGCATCAGAGGAAATGTGAAAGAGGTAGTCGCTCGTGGAGCTAACCCTTGTATCATTTCCATGAAGGGCTTAGAAGACGAAGAAGATCGCTTCGTCATCCCGGAGGTTAACCCGTTGTTAACACCTCTTATCTCTGTCATCCCATTACAATTAATTTCTTACTATGCTGCTCTGCACCGCGATTGTGATGTAGATAAGCCGCGTAACTTGGCGAAGTCGGTTACGGTTGAGTAAGAATTAATAGACGAAAACCGGTTATTGTAGATTTGAAATAAAGTCGCAACGTTTATAAAAAAGATGAGTTGTTTTACCCCTTTGGATAAGGTTATCTAAAGGGTTTTTTTTTTGAAAAGGAAAAGAACATCTGAATTGAGAAGTGGATTAAGGAACTGTTGAGTGACAATTGAGTTGTTCCGTTAAAGTACCATATTCTGGAGTGAAGAAGGGGATTCATTGGATTTACCTGGAAATTGTAAGTCATGCCGTTAAGGGCAGGAAGTTTGAATATTGGAGAATTGAAAAAACCAGCTAAGTATAAATACAAATAGCTGGTTTTGTTTTATATCAAAGGGTTTAATGTATTGATTTAGCCATGTTTATATCTAAAAGAATACATCTTAATGTGTATTACTTTTTAGCTTCATCTAGATTTACTCTAAGCCTACCTAACAAAACGGTTTAGCTCATCCATTTTTTCATGAATCCACTCTATCACAAAGGTTGGCATATATATAGCACAAATTCCTGATTAAAGCCTCACTGGTAATTCAGTGGTTTCATATGGTGTTGTTACCTGAGCAACCGACTTTAAGAGATATTTTAATTAGAAGGCGTTAGAATATCTGAAAGCAAAGTGACAAAAGAGTATAACGACACACATAGAAGGACAGGCCAGATCCCCTTGCCTTTGGCTAACGGCTACAACACCTTCACCGTTCGGGACTTAAACCCTAAAGCGTGTGCACATGCCGGGCGCACAGCAAAACAACGAGCTTGAAGTTCAAGCTCGTTGTTTTTTCATCAAGATTACATATTCAAAATCTCCTCTATTGTGTTTAAATCATAAATCAGCACTGGAATTATTGTGGTTGGAGCACGTTGTTTCGTGTCGATCATTATCGATATAATTTACTTAACAGATGAAATAATCAAACGAATTCTTCGTTTATTCACCCTGGGGTCCAGGGAAAAGTCAATATAAGGAGGTGTGGTGATCTTGGAAGCCATAAGCAAGCGCTTTTTCTTATATCTCTCCCACAATAAGGCTTTGGATCGAATCGCCAAACGTTGGGGATCAAGATTTGGGGCTAATAAGATTATAGGTGGAGAAACGTTTTCACAATCAATTCCATTGATTACTCAATTGAACCAGGAGGGATTCCAGGTTACAGTCGATCATCTTGGTGAATTCGTCAATTCCGTAGATGTGGCGCGGGAACATGCTCAACTATGTATTCAGAGTATAAGTGCAATCGCTTATCATCAGCTGGACACTGAAATTTCTGTAAAACTTACCTCCTTGGGATTGGATATCAGTCATGACCTTGTCATGGAACACATGGAATTGATTCTATCCAAGGCAAAGGAGAGTGGAATCACGGTAACCATCGATATGGAGGATTCATCCAGGTGCCATGCCATCCTTGAGATTTACAAAACGCTTCGGCAGAAGTACGAAAATTTGGGGACGGTGATCCAATCCTATCTCTATCGATCAGAGAAGGATATAGATGATCTAAAACATTTTTCTCCTTATTTGAGGCTTGTGAAGGGTGCATATAAAGAATCCGGTAAAGTGGCTTTCCCGGAAAAGCAGATGGTGGATGAGAATCTGAAACATCTCATCAAAAAGCAACTCTTGAACGGTCATTATACAGCTGTAGCAAGCCATGATGAAGCGATGATCGATTACACCATCGGATTAGTGAAAGAACACAATATCCCGGATGACCGCTTCGAGTTTCAAATGCTTTATGGAATGAAGAATCAATTGCAGTCCGATCTAGTGAAAAAAGGTTATAAAGTCCGTATTTATCTCCCATATGGGGAGGATTGGTATGGGTATTTCATGAGACGTCTGGCAGAAAGGCCAGCAAATGTCGCATTTGCATTGAAGGGAATCCTCAGCAAGTAAACTTTATTGGAAAATTTAATAAGTCTTATTATCAATTTGTCAATTTAAGCAGTTACATCTAGATAGTATTTAAACAGGAAGGAATGTGAAAAAAATGAGTAACGGAATTTTCAATATCCCAACACCTAAAAATGAGCCTGGTAATTCATATGCCCCAGGTACAAAAGAAAAAGAAACATTAAAGGCAGAATTAAAACGCCAATCGAATATCGAAGTCGATATCCCTGTAATTATTAATGGAGAAAATATTAAGACAGATACAGTGAAGCAAGTGGTTATGCCGCATGATCATCAACATGTTTTGGCAAACTTCTCCCAAGCTGGAGAAAAAGAGTTGCGTGATGCTGTAGAAGCGGCAATGGCTGCAAAAGAATCATGGGCAAATATGCCGTGGGAACACAGAGCATCCATTTTCTTAAAAGCTGCTGATTTAATCTCTGGTCCATACCGTGACGTAATAAATGCTGCTACGATGTTAGGACAATCCAAAACAGCTATTCAAACTGAAATTGATGCTGCACAAGAATTAGCAGATTTCTTACGTTTTGGCGTTGATTATGCCAACCAAATTTATCAAATGCAACCGGATAGTATGAAAAATATTTGGAATCGTTTAGAATACCGTCCATTAGATGGTTTTGTATTGGCCATTTCTCCATTTAACTTCACAGCAATTGGTGGAAACTTACCATCAGCTCCTGCAATAATGGGGAACGTGGTCGTTTGGAAACCAGCAACAACTGCTATACTATCAAACTACTACTTTATGCGTATTTTAGAAGAAGCAGGATTACCAAAAGGCGTAATCAACTTCGTCCCTTCTCGTGGTTCACAAGTATCGGAAGTAGTATTAACAGACCCTCGTATGTCTGGATTCCATTTTACTGGTTCAACAAGTACGTTCCAGACAATTTGGAAAACAGTAGGAGAAAACATTACAAACTATAAATCATATCCTCGTTTGGTTGGGGAAACGGGTGGAAAAGACTTTGTATTTGCTCACGAAACTGCACAAGCAGACAAAGTAGTAGCTGGACTTGTTCGTGGTGCGTTTGAATACCAAGGTCAAAAATGTTCAGCAGCCTCTCGTGCATACATCCCAGCAAGCATGTGGGAAGAAGTGAAAGCTGGTGTAATGGAAGAAACGGCTAAGCTTAAAGTAGGGGATATCAGAGACTTTACAAACTTCATGGGTGCGGTAATCGATCAAGCAGCTTTTGACTCAATCACAAGTTACATCGACTATGCTGCAGATTCTGAAGAAGCAGAAATTATTGCTGGTGGTACGTATGATGATTCAGTTGGATATTTCGTTCAACCGACAATCATTGTGACAACAAATCCAAACTTTAAAACAATGGTAGAAGAAATTTTCGGACCAGTATTAACGATTTATGTATATGAAAATGATCGATTAGAAGAAACACTGACTGCAGTGGATACAGCGTCTATGTATGCATTAACAGGCGCGATCTTTGCACAAGATCGTCAAGCAATTATGCACTTGGAACGCCGCTTATCCGGTGCAGCTGGAAACTTCTATATCAACGATAAACCAACTGGTGCGGTGATCAATCAACAACCATTTGGCGGTTCTCGTGGTTCTGGTACAAACGATAAAGCAGGTTCTGTATTCAACATGATTCGTTGGACCAGTCCTCGTATTATCAAAGAAAACTTTGCTCCAACTACAGAAATTGCCTATCCATTTATGGATGAAGAATAATGTAAGAAAGAGGTTGCCGGTTATCAGCCTTTCGGCGGGTTTAAAATGTCCGGTATGATTCCAAATCCGGGAATCCTGATTACCTGATTTACATGCAGGAAAGACCATTTCGGAAAAATTCTAATTAAGCTTCTTTTGACAAAAGCTCTCCCGACAAGGGGGAGCTTTTCGCTTTTCATTCAGAAATTAAACGCTATAATAGGAATAATAAACTCTCGCGGAAAGGTAAGATTCCTATGGAAGCAAAAGACTTAATCCTCCAAGCTGAAGATATCCATAAAGCAACTGAATTAATCAGTTCAAAATTAGGCAACCCCGTGATCATTGAAAACAAAAATTTTGAATTGATTTCTTACAGTTCCTCTTTCAATAAATTCGATCAAACACAGCAAAAGACGATCCTCACGAAAAAATGTCCGATCTTCATCATCGATCGACTGAAAAAAGAAGGTATCGTACACCGACTCGAAAAACATTCTGATCCGATCCGGGTTCAAGCTATGGAAGAGTTAGGGTTCCACCAACGTGTCGTCATTGCCGCAAAGTACCTTGGGAATACTATGGGATATATTTGGGTCCAGGAATCAAGCCACCTTCTCCAAAGTGAAGAGCTTGCTTTCCTTGAAGAGATCTCCCCTCACCTTGGAAACCTGATTAATGATATTTACGCGAAGGTCAATGTCAAAAAAGACAAAAAAGAAGAGGTATTGTGGCATCTCCTGCAGCACGAATATGGAAGTGAAAGCCAACTGCGCCATGATGCATCCCTGGTCAAGCTGACATTGCCGGAACGGTTCACTGTAGCTGTTTTTTCGATAACATCACCACAATATAAGCCTATGCTCGACCATCTTGAGAGGCTGGTTCACGAATCCCGCTTCCATACAAATATTTATACGTTGAAAACGGAATACCAAGTGATTCTCGTTCTCTACGGCAAAGCAGATAAACCGTTTTCTTCGCTGGAATTAGCCAGAAATTTAGTCGAAAAGGTCAAAGAACAAACAGGCGAAGAACAATTTTATAACTTCTTGATCGGGGTCGGAAAGGAATACACCTCGTTATATCAAATGAGAAAGAGCTTTTTGGAAGCGTCAGAGGTCATTGAGACCGCGAACTTCATCAGTCCGCGTCCTGAATCGATGCCGCGGGAATTTGCTCAATTGGGAATTTATCGGTACTTGCCTACCCTCTATGAAAAAAACACCTCAAAGGATTATTATAGTGATGACTTGTTGTCATTGCTCAAGAATGATGTCAAGAAACAGACAGATCTGCTCCGGACTCTTGAAGTGTTTTTGGCGAATGACGGAAAAGGTAAACAGACCGCTAATGAATTGTTTATCCATCCGAACACTTTGAATTATCGAATCAAAAAAATACAAGAGCTTACTACTATTGATTTCAATAACTTCAATATGAAAGTATACCTATATACTGAATTACTGCTGTTGAACAATGTTGAAGCATATTATCAGCGTTATAAAGATGCTTTGAAAGGAATTTGATCTCGCGTATAGAGTTTTATGAAAGCTTTTGACCCTTGGGACCCGGCCTGGATCACCAGCTTAGGAAATTTAAAAATATCTTCTATTGAGACGAATGAGTCGGGTCCATCCATTTTGGATCGGGCTTTTTCTAAAGGCATAGCCTCGCCAAGTTTTCTTTATGTTTATCTTTAACTTTAAGTGTTCTTTTGTTCTGGAATTCGTCCTAGTATCTTTAAAAATTAACCTCATTGATCAAAGAATACTATTTTAGTAACTCAGCACGTTGCCCAGGGATGCCTTTCATTGCTAATTCTAGTGCAGTTTCTGCGTGAATACTTGTAGTATCAAACAGTTTCTTACTTGTGTCACTCGGTTGGACGAGGAGCGAGATTTCAGTACAAACTAAGTATCACAGCTTAGGCACCTTTCTCTCTTAATCGTTCAATCACAGCAAGATACTGTTCCTTCGAATGCTGAAGAGTTTTCCTTTGACATAGTTCATTAAAAATAACATTGTGAACCATTTCTTTTTCCTCTTGGTTGGGAGTGACTACTTGTATATTATGTTTCATTTGGAAACGATCTTTATTTAGGTGTACCTTATTATCAGTTAGTAACCTCATTTGATCCGAGTAACGTAGATTCAGGTGCAATAACAATTGTTTTATAATGCTGTGGACTTTTAGTGAAAAAATTGCTGATGAAATTTGACTCTGTATACAGATAAAGACAGGATGTTATTTAAAAATGAAAGGCAATTCCCTGAATATAAAACAGATTATTTCAATCTGAGGTACATGCTGTAATGGATGACGAGGATACAGTCATATAGGCAAGAAAGTAGAAGAGAGAATTTTAATGAAGATACGTTATTAAACTAACTGGTGCTTTAGTTGAAGACATTCAGTGATTTTAGTATTAAGGCAATATATTAACTGCTAAAGAAGAATCCATTTTGATCAATCTTTTTCAAAATGGATTCTTTTTATTTATCGTAAAATATGGGTTTTTAAGGTATTTTTGATCAAACTTTATTTCAAAGCTACAGTTATTCCTTTAGGGTCTATCCAGTTTTTTTATCTATTTTGCTCATTGTTGAAATGAAGGTAAAGACTGTACAAATGAGAAATAATAGATAATGTGGGAATCCTCAAGCACTTTCCTTTACCCAACCACGTAAAACCCTTATAATCATACAAATAGATTCATGTTCTCTTCGTGCACCAGCGAATAAGAGTAACCTGCTGCTTCCGCAGTCCAGGTTACTTTTTTATTGGAACGGGTACGATAATAGAGAATGAAAAACGGTGTGAAAGTAAGGGTATGATGAAAAAATGAAACAGTTACATAGACAGTATGTATGGCTGGGGAGGATCCTCGCATCAGACCCCGGCCGGAAAAGATTTCAGCAGGCGGGTAAGGCAACGATCAGTTTAATATCGGCTGTATTTACAATGCTTTTTTTATTAAAACTATTCGATCACACAGCCATTACACCGGCCATTGTGTCAGGGATGGTGGGGATGCTCGGTATCTTCGTCGTCATGGATGACACAACTGCTAAGAAAAAGGTGACTACCCCGTTGATTGGTGTGGCGGTAGCGGTTGGAATCACAATAGGCTCTGCCTTTGCTCATTATAGTCTCGTGGTAAATATCCTACTGGTAGGAGCGATATTTAGCGCTTTTTACTTCTCCCGATTTGCCATCCGGTATTTTTCCATGGGAATGGCAGGTTTTATGTCGATTTATATATCATCGATTCTGCAGCTTGATGTGGCTCACCTATCATGGTTCTATATCGGGATTGTGATTGGTGTCGTATACGCTTTTCTTTATAATTTCATTATCTTTAAAGGCTCGGTTCATGTGTTACGAAGAAGCATGCGTTCATTTCATATTCAATCCAACTTGACGTTTACGATTTTGATGAAGATGATCGAGGATCCGGACACGAGTAGTAAACGGAGGAAGCTTCTTGATCGAAATGTTCGAAGGCTGAATGAGTATGCAAGAATCGTAGCCAGTGATATCAATGAGAATGATTTGAAGAAGCTATGGCCTGGTATCGAGCCTTCCCAATTGCGTCTCTATGTTTTTGATACAGAGATGTTGATTCAGACGTTAACCGATTCTTTGAAGCGCCTCAAGGAGTTGGATGCCTTAGAGGTTACGGAGCTTAGACGCTTGTTGGTCTGGGTTCTCCGTTCGCTCCGTGATGCTGAGGTACTGGCCCAGGATTATGATCCCCGTTCTCTTGAAGAAGCGGAAATAGCCATCCAGGGCCTTCGTCTTCTTTTAACAGAGATGTTGAATCAAGAAGAAAAGCCTAAAGGCTGGGTGTATCTTCTAAGGCGCATCGAGTCCATTGCCAATCATGTGCTGGAAGCAGCCATCACCATTCAAGAGTCGCTGAAGGTTTCAGAAAGCAAGGAAACGAACATAGAGAATAAGGACGAGTCTGAGGAGGAGGAAAAAGAGGATAAGTCTGAAGAAGAGACTAAGAGTTTAAAACCTTCTACCCGTAAGGCGATTCAAGCTCTTGTAGCCGGTACGTTAGCGATTATTGTAGGGGAGCTGATTGCTCCTGCACAGCCCTACTGGGTACTGTTAACGACCTTTATTATTCAAATTGGCACAGAGTCAGTAGGAAGAACCTATATGAAGGCCTTTCAGCGATCGGTTGGAACGGTGATCGGGGCTATACTTGGATTCGGAGCGGCAAAACTCGTTTCAGGAAATTCTGAGCTTGAAGTTTTTCTTCTGTTTGTCGTTCTGTTCCTGGCCTTCTATCTTTTCACGGTTTCTTATACACTTATGAGCCTATTCATTACGATGCTCATCGCGTTTATGTATGACCTGCTCCTGGGCGGGATCAGCATGCAACTAATGGGGGCGCGAGTCATTGATACAATTGCTGGAGCAGTGATTGCCCTGACTGTCTCGGCGTTTGTATTTCCAAAGAAAACGAAGGACAAGGTGGCAGACGCCTTTGATGATTTTCTTGAAGAGCTTGGAGGGTATGTTTCTTCCTATGTAAAAACCTTTACGAATATTGAAGATAAACCATTAACAGATCAAGCCTTTGATCTCGATCAAAAGCTTCAGGGCATAAAGGATGAAGCACAATCTCTTCTGCAACGACCTGGTTCCATGACACGATCGGGGATTGGCCGTTGGATCACGGTAGTGACAGCCACTAACTATTACGCGAAGCACCTGCTTGCTTCATCCCATAGAAAAGTACCAGCGCAGGTTTCTGATGAACTAAATAGCGTTTTTCAGCAGACAGAAGAGAAAATCACTCATAACATCGAAACGTTACGTGAGCTGCTAAAAGAAAAAGAGAACGCTCGAGTTTTATGGAGTTTAAGCGAGGAACGGGAAAAGATCGAAACCCTGGCACCAAGCAGACTGAAGTCACAGATGGATCTGATTCATCACCTCTACTATGTGTGGAAAATCAATCAATCGATTGTAGCTCTTGGTGAGGAACTGGGTGCGGAAGTGAAGGGAATAAAAACAGAAGGGTAAAGCGGAACATCGCTTACTCTTCTGTTATTTTTTTGTTTCTAAGGTATTGTAACGATTTGTCGGAAGGCTTCATTACGCAATAACGTGCTGAGGTACGGTATATAAATGGTCGATTTAATAAACTTTTTGTCAGAAATTGTTTTAACCCATCATTCTTCGGGAAAACCATACCATCAATACATTACATTTATATAATCGTGAGGTGGAGGAAATGGCAGCCCAAAGCTTATTGCTGACCAAAGAAGATATGAAAAACCCTGATCTTGTTCCTGAATGGGTTATTGAAGAATATAAGAATTTTCACGAGGTAGTAACAGATCGAACGTTTCCTTGTTACTTCGGTATGACCGGAGAGAAAAAAGGAGAGCTTCGCTATTCGTATATAAGTCATGATAATTGGAAGCATCTTCCCGAAACGATTCAAGAGTTTATCGAATTGTTTGATGTACCAGAAGGAGAGCGGCTGATTCGTCACGGATTCTTTTTGTTTGTGGAACCGGAGGATGAGGAGAGGTCCGTCCCTCATTATCGTGAGTATTTCTGGAAGATTCTGCAGTTTCTTCATGATGAGGATGAGGAGGCTTGGCCAGAGGATTATCCGGAGGATCCGGATCATCATTTGTGGGCGTTTTCGTTTGCCGGGGAGCCGTTTTTCGTGTTTGGGAATGCTCCTGCTTATAAGCAGCGAAAGACGAGAGACCTTGGGAATAGCTTGGTATTAGGCTTTCAGCCGAGAAGGATCTTTGAAGGGTTGGAAGGAACATCAAAGGGTGGCATTATGTCCCGTGAGAAAGTAAGGGAGCGGGTCGAGAAGTGGGACGGCTTACCGAAGCATCCGAATATCAGCCATTATGGGGACCCTGAACACCGTGAATGGAAGCAATACTTTATCGGAGACGATGTGGAGCCGATTGAAGGTAAATGTCCTTTTCATCATAAATAAGAAGAAGAGTGTCAGGTCACTGCCTGACACTCTTCTTCTTAATATATATCTACATTCCCACTGGAAACGGAAATATTGATGGTGTATTTACCAGACCCTCTCACACCTGAAAGGTCTCCATCGTCTATCTTCTGATTTTTTAGTGGAAGATTGCAGGAAATGTCTCCGCTGCTTGCTTTTCCGTTCAGCTTAAAGCTCGCGTCTTCCGGCAGATCCAGGTTGACACCTCCAGAGCTTACATCAAAATTCAGGTTTCCCTTTAGAGTGTCCATCGAGACAGTTAATTCACCAGATGATAAGTCCCCTTCAAGTGGACCTTCGTAGTTCGACAATTCTACATCCCCGGAGCTGATATCCACATTACCTTCTTTTGTGGAGAGAGCATTCACGACTAAGTCTCCGGAAGAACCATCATGTTCGAATACATTCGTCTCAAGGTTTTCAAGCGTCATGTTTCCGGAACCCATATCCACGGATAACTCATCGAGTTTCATTCGATTCGCCTCGGAATCTCCGGCAAATTGTAAGTTACCGGAGCCAATCTCGATTTCTATACTTCGATCATATTCTTTTGGAATGTACACGGTTACGTTTGATTTGCGGTTGAATCCTACCCATTCATACCATTTATGCTTTACAGCCACTTCAATGGTATCGCCTTTTTCAGCTAAAGTCAGCGTTCCTTTTCCTTCAATGTCGACCTTTACTTCATTCTGATCCGTAGGGATGACTTCTGTGTCGCTGCCTTCCATTTTAAGATCGATGTGATCGATTTTGTCCGTTACCGCGATACGTTCCCCTGACTGACTTTCTTTAGCAAATAACGATGTATTGTCATTCAGGATGACGTATAGCGTTCCAAGTGCAAGCAGTGCAATGATCACGGCAAAAGCATTTTTCATAACTATCCCTCGCTTTGGTTTGTTTTTCCATTTTATAGTTTTATTTTAATGCAGCTGCCGGTTCATCACAATGAGCCATAGGATTATTTTTGAATCAGACCAGAGGCCGAGTTCGTGCAGGATATGTAATAGAGAAAAGACCGGCCTTAGGTGACCGGTCTGAACATTTATTTTGCGATAAACATTTGCGTCCAATAAACTCCCTGACTAGGATCCTTCGCTGTTCCCACGCCAATATGAGTGACTTGTTTGTTTAAAATATTTTTGCGGTGACCGGGACTGTTCATCCAAGCGTTAACGACAGATTCAGGTGTTTTTTGTCCAACGGCAATGTTTTCAGCTGCTGTGGAGTAATTCACCCCGAAGTTCTCCATCATTTCAAAAGGTGACCCATACGTTGGAGAGGTATGAGAGAAATAATCATTTTCCTTCATGTCCTCTGATTTCATCTCTGCCACATTCGCTAACTCTCCATCCATTTTCAGGGCACTAAGTCCATTTTTCTTACGTTCCTGGTTGGTTAAATCCACTACCTGCTTCACAAATCCACTTGCATCGGATGCCTGTGCATCTTGTTTGGGCTGACCCTCTGCAGGCGGTTCCGGTTGTGCTGTATTCGGTTCTTGTGCAGGCTGATCCGGCTGACGGGCTTCATCATTACCGGGCGCATTTTCCTCACCGCGATCAAAGTGGGTAAATTCACGTAAGCCCCCATTTGGGTCTATCGGAGCCATGAAACGATGAAGGGGAGTTTGGTTTCCTTGCATTCCATCCATCCGATCCCTGCCATCGTTATCATAAGTAACAGGATCGTAATTCACGTTTTGTGTATCCATCAGGTTATCGTTTGCACCGTTATTGTTACAGGCAGTCATCAGCATAAACGGGATGACAGCACAGGCTGTTATGGAAAAAAATCGTTTTCTCATGTCAGATCCTCCAATATTTTTAATTGCCTTTTATAAGCAGGCATTTAACAGTCATTAATATGTACTCTCTACGTGTTCTTTATCCTGTTAAAAATAGGGTTTGCCTCTCTATTAAAGAGGATTTTGTGATTTGGACCCGAATAGTATTGATAAGAAAAAAGGGGGTTTTTCATAAATGGAACGAAAGCGATTACGGGAAATGGGAGGCAGTATCGGCTCCTATTCAAGCGGGAAGTATAACAGCATTACCGATATTGAGGGAGTGAAGGTCGGACATAAAACCCTTCACTATGAACATGACGGTACCGTGGTAAGAACGGGGGTAACGGCGGTTTTACCTCATGATGGCAATCTGTTTCGTGATAAAGTATGCGCGGGTTGCCATGTAATCAATGGCTTTGGAAAAACCGTCGGGACGATTCAAATGGAGGAGCTGGGTGTCATTGAAAGTCCTATTCTCTTGACGAATACTCTTTCCGTTGGGGATGTATTAAAAGGGACTGTTCAATATATGCTGGACGAAACACCTGAAATCGGCGACACAACGGGGACAGTAAATGTCGTTGTAGGAGAATGCAATGATGGCTTCCTCAATGATATCCGGTGCCTTCATGTGAAGCCTGAGGATGCCCAAGATGCCATTTTTCAGGCACATTCGGGACCCGTGGATGAAGGGTGCGTTGGAGCGGGAACGGGAATGCTTTGTTTCGGGTATAAAGGTGGAATAGGAACAAGTTCCAGGGAGTATGTCTTTGGAGATGAGAAGTATACGGTGGGAGCCCTCGTATTAACGAATTTCGGTCAAAGGAAGGATCTCAGGGTACCTATCCTTAACACAGGGAAGGATCAAAAAACACCTGATGGATCAATCATGATCATTCTGGCGACGGATGCACCTCTAAATGAAAGGCAGCTTAAACGACTTGCTAAACGTGCTTCATTCGGCCTTTCAAGAACGGGTTCGTATGGAGCACATGGGAGTGGTGATATTGTTCTTGCATTTTCTACTGCACACCGCATTCCACATCAGCCTTCCAATGATAACACGATTCCGTACGGTTTCATTAAAGAAGACGGACTCATCATCTCTACTCTATTTGAAATGGCAGTGGATAGCGTAGAAGAAGCCATATGGAACTCTCTCTGTAAAGCGCAAACCACAACGGGCAGGAATGGGCGAAAGGTGGAAGCGATACCTTTAGGTTTGCTTATGGATGGACTGATGAAATAAGAGCTGAACCTATATTCGTTACTCTCTAGGATTTTTTCTTTAAATGGAAATTTAGTTAACCATCAAGAAAATGGGGTATACCATATATATGCGTACGAACAATTTAGTTGAAGGAAGTGACAGTCATGGAATATACCCCTATGCCTCTTTCGTTCTTCCAACAGCCCACTTTGGAACTTGCAAAGTCTTTGTTGGGATGTGTGTTAGTGAAAGAGACGGAGGAGGGAACAGCTTCAGGTTATATTGTGGAAACGGAAGCGTATTTAGGGCCAGCGGATCGGGCAGCTCACAGCTATGGGAATAGACGGACGAAGCGGACGGAAGTCATGTTTCAGGAAGCCGGCAGAATCTATACATATGTTATGCATACTCACTGCCTGGTCAATGTAGTGAGCGGAGAAAAAGAAAAACCCGAAGCGATTCTCATTAGAGCGGTTGAACCCCTTGATGGCTTGAGGCTAATAGAAAGAAGAAGACCGGGTCATGTGAGAAAAAATTGGACAAATGGTCCAGGAAAGCTGACAAAAGCGTTAGGCATAACCATGGAAGATTACGGAGGCAGCTTTCTGGAACCCCCTCTCATCATTTCAAAAGGGTACCAACCTGAAGACATTGCGGAAGGGAAACGAATTGGGATAGATAACACGGGAGAAGCCAAGGATTATCCGTGGAGGTTCTGGGTTAAGGACAATCCTTATGTATCAAGGTAATCATTTTTGGGAATTTTCTAATAATCAATTAAAAAATAACCCATATGTACTATGTTTGTGGTATATTTTTCTTGTAAGGTAAAAATCATATACTGTCAATTCGAATGGGAGCTTTGAACCTAAATGATAGATGGGCGCTTACATTTAGGGGAGCTAGTAGCGCAACCGGCCACATACGAACGTAGGAATACGTTTTTGTGTGGTTTTTTTTATAAACTATAGAGAGTATAGGGGTCCTATGAACATCTTTACTATTTTTCAAAACGACTATATTTATCATGATTTTCAGCCTTTATATGAAATGGGCAAGCATCAATCCCTCTATGCATATGAGGGCCTGTTACGAAACAAGTATAATGAAAATCCCGAAAATGTTTTTCAGTCTGCGATGAAAGCAAATATCTTGTATAAGCTTGATACCTTATCCATTTCAAAAGCTCTTGAAAGCTTTATAGAGAATGGACTGAAGAATTGTAAGTTATTTCTTAATATTTATATCACAACGATTCTTCACCCAAGCTTTCATACCTATTTTTATGACCTCATGAAGAAACATCCTGAAATAAAGGGGCGTCTCGTGCTGGAGATTAATGAGTCGAGTGCTGAGGAGCTGTGGCAGAACCCAATATTAAAAGAGTCTCTCGAAGAACTTAAGCAATATGGTGTTTGGTATGCGATTGATGACTTCGGGCAAGGGACCTCTTCCATCAAGAAATCCATTGAATATGAACCTGAAATCATTAAGCTGGATCGCTATTTTGCTTTGAATCTGGCTCAAGACGATAAGAAACAACGATTCCTTTCCTTTTTTAATCAATTCTACGGTAAGGATACGTTAATTGTGTTAGAAGGCATTGAAACCAAACAGGATATGCAAGTGGCAAAGGACATTGGGATTACAATAGGGCAAGGCTTTTATCTGGGGAGGCCGAGTCGATTATTAGCTTAAATGGGAAGGGTGACTCTGAAGCGTAGGAGTCACCTTTTTTCTTGGATATCTGCAGTGGTATCGAACGAATTGAAATAAAATTGAAAATATTTAAAATTTACATTAAACTTGAGGAAAAAGAGAAAAAAAGGGGATCAGGGTATGAGGCTTCTCACATTTCCGCTGAAATTTATGTTCTATTATATTCTCGGATTGATCGGTATTTTAGCCGTGAGTATTGCTCCTGAAGTATTTAAGGAGAGGGGCCTGTACAATTTTGTCGGGTTCTTGGAAGAGTTTTTTAAGTTTGTTTTTGTATTTTTGGACGGTGAAAATTGGAGCTATTCCTATAAAGGGATAACAGTCGATTTTCTGGACATGCTTTGGGGACCTTATCTGTATTCTTTGCAGATTATCGGTGGAGCATTGGGATTAGGCCTGGGAATAGCATTCATCCTTACCATCTTCACAATGTTCTTGCCCCGATGGGTTTCTTCTTCTCTAAAGAAAGTATTAAACCTCTTTGAGACGGTGCCTGACTTAATGTTTGCGTTTATGCTCCAGCTTCTCATTGTCTATGTTATTAAATATTTTGGCGTGGAATTGATGAATTTCACGGAGTATGGGGAAGAAAAGATCTTTCTTGCACCAATCATCACATTATCGATAATTCCTATGATCTCTTTCTTTCGGATTCTTCTTTTTATCATGGAAGAAGAAATGCTTAAGCCACATATTGAGTTTGCCGAAAGTAAAGGCATGTCGAAAGGCAGAATCCTCTTTGCTCACGTATTGAAAAATATTTCTCCCAGCCTGTTTTATCATGGAAAGCTGATCATATGGGGGATGCTTTCGAGCTTATTCATCATTGAAACGATTTTCAATATGAGAGGAATCACGTATTATATCATCCAAGACTTCAGACCAATGGTCATAGCCATCTCACTGATTATGATATACACGCCTTTTTTTGTAGTTTATCAAGGTGTTTATCTATGGATTAATCGGGAGGGAAGCGTCGATCATACCAAATTTAAAAAGGATAAAATGAAGTGGAATGAATGGGAAATATGGAGCTGGCTTTCTACTATTAGACGGCTTTGGTGGCAGCATATGCATAATGGGAAGTTTGCTATCGGGTTTAGTGTCATCTTTCTCTTGATTGTTACCAGTTTCCTTTATCCCATGATGAAAGAAGAGCCGATTAAACAAATTCAGTTTATGAAGAACGATGAGGGACGAATCATCAGTGCCCCTCCACATAAGCCATTTGGAGAGATGATATTAGGGTCGGATTTCTTCGGGTATAGCATCCTCGATCAACTGATTATGGGGGCAAAGTATACCCTCCTATTTGCACTGGTTGTCGCTTCTCTAAGGGTGATAGGTGGATTCTATCTAGGTATTGCCTATCATTTTCATTTAAAAGAAAACAGGAAAAATTGGCTTGATCGTATGGTGGATTCCATTCATTTCCTTCCTTTAAGTCTCATTGCGTACCTTCTATTAAGACCGGTACTTTGGGGATTGCCCGTGTTAGGCTGGGATCACTCGATCTTTGAAAGACTCGTTTTTGAAGCTGTTGTGTTAACGATTCTGGTGCTGCCCTTAACGACGGTTTTAATAGGGAATGAACTGAGGTTATTGGGAAAACAGGATTTTGTTCTATCGGCGAAGCTCTTAGGGGGAAGCAATCGGCATCTGTTGTGGACGCATCTATTCCCTCATCTGGCACCAAGATTATTCATTATATGGGGGCAGCAGTTTATCCAAACGCTTCTCATTCTTGTGCATCTGGGATTATTTCATCTGTTTTTGGGTGGAACGATCATCACAGAAGGACTGGTACCCGACCCTCCAAAATCAGGAACATTTGAATGGTCAGGTCTGATCAGTTCAACTAAAGATTCCCTTATGACCGGAAAGTACTGGATTGTCATTGCTCCGTTAGCAGCCTTTATGATTGCCATTATTGCCATGCAGTTGATTGTGCAAGGTGTGAAGGAAATCCAGCAAACAAAGGTAGGGGTACTGGTGAACAAAACTCCAATTAAGAATAAACATAAGCTAGTCAAGAAGAAAACCTACCATCCAGTAGTGGAAGACTTTCAGTTTATTCGACAACAAACCTTTAAGGGATAGAGGAGGAAACAAAGATTGAGTAGAAAAAGTCCTAAATTACCACTGTCTGATGAAGAGAGGTCAACGCTTCGTAAAGAGAAAATCAAATTGGGAGACATCTTCGAATGGTCTCCCGATGTATTAAGTGAAAAACTTAACATCTCCCTGGATAGAGCCCGTTACTTAGTCGGCATGTCCATTTTTCAACGAATCCCGTCAATCGGACCGCAAATGGCGCATAACGTGGTTGAAGATCTTGGATTCTATTCTTACGAAGACATAAAGAACGAAAAGGGAGAAGACCTGATTATAGAATTGGAAAAGAAATACGGCGTCTGGATGGACCCATGCGTAGAAGACTCTCTCAGGTGCGTCGTCCACCACGCAAACAACCCAACTTCCACCAAAAACTGGTGGGACTTCACTAACCAAAGAAAAAACTACCGCCAAACCCACGGTTACCCCAGCGACCGCCCCACCAAAGCCTGGGATGAGGGACGGACCTCATAAACCCAAAGGCAGGAAGCCGGAATCAGCTTCCTGTCTTTATTTATATACATTCTCTTCGGGGACGGACCTCTTTCGTATATACTCCTCAAGATGGACATGATAAGGGAAAGGAGTGATGAAAGATGAGAATCCTATACATCTGTTTACTATTGCCGTTCTTTTTTCATGCTTCAGCTTCTGCAAGAAACATCCTGCCCCTTCCAGCCCACCATAATGAACTCGCGATCGTTATTGATGATCTAGGAAACGATATGAAGGGAACAGAAGAAATTCTGAACTTACCCGTCACCTTGACGATTGCTGTTATGCCATTCCTGCCAACAACAAGGGAAGATGCGGAAAAGGCACATGGGCGGGGGCATGAGGTCATCGTCCATGTGCCCATGGAACCGATGTCCGGGAAAGCAAGTTGGCTTGGACCAGGGGCAATCACCACTTCGCTTTCAAATGACGAAATCCGGAAAAGAGTAGAAAAGGCGATCGAAGAGGTTCCCTATGCAGTAGGAGTCAATCACCATATGGGCTCAAGGGCCACTGCCAATGAGAGGGTCATGAGAATCGTTTTAGAGGTATGCAAGGAAAAAGGATTATTTTATCTAGATAGTAAAACAACGGGAAAGAGTGTCATTCCGAAGCTTGCAAAGGAATTGGACGTTCCCTATCTTGAAAACGAATTATTCTTTGATGATGTCTATACCATCCAGCATATCGGAAAGCAAGCCAAGCTTCTTTCTAAAGAATTAGATGGTGACACCTCAACCATTGCCATAGGTCATGTCGGGGTCACAGGAATCAAGGTTGCCACAATGCTTGAAGAGTTTCTTCCTCTCTATGAGAAAAAAGCTTCCATTGTCCCACTGTCAGATTTAATACCTGAATATCATTTGATTGATGAGAGCATGCCTTGATGGTGTGCTTTTTCACTCAATTTGGCAACCGCCACTTTGTAAATCTTCCGTTAATTCAATGCTTATTTTTTTGTTATAAGAAGACTCTCCCTTATAATCAGAAGGTAAGAAGGAGATGATTCCATATGGATTATGCTATTGTGACGGGAGCAACAAGAGGCTTAGGCGAGTCGATTGCCAAGCTATTTATCGAAAAAGGCATAGGTTTGATCAATGTTTCCAGGTCAGATAATGAAAGACTGCAAAAGCTTGCCGGGGAAAAAGAGGTATCGTATGACTTCTTTCCATGCGATCTTGCACTATCAGGAGAAACAGAAGCGGTCTTCCGTGAAGTGGGAGCAAAAGTATTTGGATATCAACCGGGCAGAGTCTATATTGTCCAAAATGCCGGTGTGGTGACACCAATCAATCCGTCCGGTGAAGTAGAAAATCAAGCTCTTGAAACAAGTGTGCATGTGAATTTACTTTCTCCCATGATCGTTACCAATGAGATGATAAAAGCAGCCCGGGGGTCTAATTCGAAGATGATCATGATCAATATCAGCTCAGGAGCAGGAAGTCGTCCTGTTCACGGATGGAGTACGTACTGCGCAACCAAAGCAGGTGTGAACATGCTGACGGAAACCGTGAGCTTAGAGCTTTCTAAAAAGCATAGCCGACATCAAGTGATTGCCTTCAGCCCAGGTGTCATGGATACGGACATGCAAGGAGAAATCCGTTCCTCCTCTAAAGAAGCCTTTGCCGATGTCGAATCCTTTCAGCGCTACAAAGATGAAGGAATGCTTCGTGAAACAGATACGGTGGCAAATGCACTCGTTAGACTTGTAACAGAAAGTGAAATTGAAAGTGGTAAGCTTTATCATGTAAATGATTTGTTGTAAAAAAAGAAAGCAGATGAAAAAATCGTGGTGATAAACAATAATGATTAGTGGTGTTCACAATTTGGCACAATAAACTGCAAAAGTGGCACGAGTTAGCTCGAAAGTGGCACAACAGAAATAAAATGGACCTACTACTGAGGTTTGACGGGCAGAATCGAGGTTTATTAAGGGGAAAATGTTAATTATGTGGAGCACTTTTAACAAACAACACTGAAAGATTCTACGGATGGATAAATACGAAAAAAAATTCGCATAGTCTTTTCGTATATTATTATGTTGCTTTACGTAAATCACAATTTTTAATAACTATATTTTACCAAGTCTTTTTTCTAAGGGATTGTTTGTAAAAGCAAATGGTAGACTATGAAGTTGATTCTCGCTGCAGGTGCTCGACTCCCGCCCCGCGGAAAGTGAGCATCCTGTAGCGGAAATCAACCACTACTCGCTTAGTAACAAAGTTTACGAAAACAGTCTTTATCAAAAAAAAAGAGACAAACCCCAAAGGATTTGTCTCTCTAAATTATCTATTAAGATCGAACCGGGTTTGCTTCAGGTGCTGATTTACGTGTGAATTTCGGTAGTGCAAATCGAATGGCAATCAGCCCGCAAACAGCAATCAAGATCGGGTAGAAGGCATATGGGATGATGCTGGTCGGTGAAATGCCTGCTACTTCAGCCACTAACAGGACCTGTGCTCCGTAAGGGATTAACCCTTGAATCGAACAAGAGAAAATATCAAGGATACTGGCTGTTTTACGGGCATCTACCCCATAGTTTTCACTAATCGATTTGGCAAGTGGACCGGCAATAATGATTGAAATCGTGTTGTTTGCTGTGCAAAGGTTAGTAGAACTCACTAATCCTGCAGTAGCAAGCTGCGCTCCCTGAGGAGACTTGATTTTACGTGTAGCGTGATAAAGTAAAGCCTGAATCCCACCGTTATGACGGATGAGTTCGACAACCCCGCCAATCAGCACGGAAAGGATCACAATCTCTGCCATTCCAGTCATTCCATCGGCCACACTACCGAAATAACTGGCTGGAGTAAAGCTTCCATCTATGAATCCAATGATTCCAGCTAAAACAATTCCGCCTAACAAAACTACAAACACATTTAATCCTGCAAGAGCACCGATGATAACTCCAAGGTAAGGCAGAATTTTAATCCAATTAAAGCTTTCTGCTCCGACAGTCGATTGATTCCCCATAGTAAGAACAAGGAGAATCACCATTGTCATGATCGCAGCAGGTAATACAATAAAAAAGTTGACTTTAAATTTATCTTTCATTTCCGTTTTCTGTGTACGAACAGCTGCAATGGTCGTATCTGAAATGAATGATAAGTTATCTCCGAACATCGCTCCTCCAATGACAGTTGCCATGGCAAGGGGCAAAGAAATATCTGTCCCTGAACTAATCCCGACACCGATTGGCGCGAGTGCTGCGATCGTCCCCATGGATGTACCCATTGATAATGAAATGAAAGCAGCAATAATAAATAATCCCACAATGATCAAGTTACCAGGCAGTACTGAAAGGGCAAAGTTTACAGTTGAATCAACGGCTCCCATCTTTTCAGCTACTCCGGAAAACGCTCCCGCCAACAGGAAGATAAAGACCATGATCATGATATCAGGATGCCCGGATCCTTTAGCAAAACGCTCAATCTTAGCCGTTAACGTCTCTTTTCGATTCATCAACAGACCTACAACAGATGCAATGATAATCGATACTAGTACAGGAAAGGCATAAAAGTCTCCTGAAATGATGCCTGCTCCAAGGAACAGAGAAACAAATATGATCAAAGGCAGTAACGCCAATAGATTTCCTCTTTCTTGATTCATTCTAACACTCCTTAGTCGTCCAATTTACTAAAATACAAAAACCTCTTCCGGAATAAGAAGAGGTTTCAAAAGAACGAAACACTCCTCTTATCTTTCAAGCATTTCGCTTGCTGGATGTGGCACAGCACTCAAAACCTGAGTCCGCTGCCGAGACATCGCAGGGCCAGTCCCTCCGTCTCTCTGGATAAGAAGAATATCGTATTTAGTTGATTTAAAATATACTTCCATACTTTAAAGGGTTTACTCAAAAAAGTCAATCGGGAAATTTTTCTGTTTGCATGATACGGACATCAGCCTATTTCCTCCCTTACCAACAACAAAAGCATGACTTTATCCATAATAAGGCATAAACTCATAGACAATTGAACGTTCAAGGTCTACTATAAGGAAGACAAAAAACATCTTGGAGGATACGGTAGTGGAAAGAACTGTACGAAATCAAATTTTCACCTTACAAGGATTTTATTTATTAACGTTCTTCGGTGTTGGTAGTTTATATCCCTTACTCAGTGTGTATTTGAGCGAAAGCGTGGGGTTAAATGGTTATCAGATTGGAACGATCATGTCTGTAGGTCCCATCATGATGATTTTCTTCCAGCCTATTTGGGGAATGGTCAGTGACACGACCAATCGTCCCACCGTGGTTCTTGGTTTAACCTCTTTAGTAGCAGGGATCTTTGCACTCGGTTACTTGTTTATGGACTTTTACTATGGCCTGCTTATCGTGGCCATTCTAGTTGCCATTTTCCAAAGTGCAATCATTCCCGTTTCTGATAGTATCAGCTTGAAGTATACAAGTAAAGTCCGGTATAACTATGGAAATATCCGTCTGTTCGGCTCTTTGGGCTTTGGTATAGCAGTCTTTATGATGGGAAGACTTTCAGAAGGATTTATCGGGCCTACCATCATTTTTTACTCTTTCTTTATCTGTTTAGTCCTATCCGGATTTCTTTCCTTCCGGTTTCCGAAAGAGAGAGCGACAGCAAAGCTCGATTTAAAGGCAGGGATGAAGGAATTATTCACGATGAAAAAGTTCCTTATCTTTTTGGCGGTCACATTCTTAGTGTTCGGTCCGAATTTAGCAAACAATGTGTATTTCGGATTATTTGTTGAAGATTCAGGCGGAACGTATGCGGGAATTGGTCTCGCGTTCCTGATTGCAGTGTTATCGGAGGTTCCCTTCATGAGGATCGCAGGTGGATGGATTGATAAATTCGGTTTATTAACCGTCGCTGCCTTGGCAGGTGCTGCATCCATGCTCCGCTGGCTCTTTTACTTTACAGAACCAAGTCTATGGCTTGTCTATTCATCGGCTGTCATGCAAGGTCTTGCCATTGGCTTGTTCATTCCAGCCGGATTGCGCTACATTAAAGAAATCACGCCTTCCCACATTACAGCAACAGCCGTTACGGTATATTCAGCAATCGGAAACGGACTGGGGAATTGGTTCAGTACCTTTGTGGGCGGCTTTATCTATGAAACGTACTCCATTTACACGGTGTACTTATTCTTCGCAGTCCTATCCCTATTGGGTATTTTCCTTTGCTTCGTTCTTATGAAAGAAGAAAAGAAGAATGCACTCGCTTATTAATACATCAAGGTGCCTGAAGAGAACATTTCTCTTCAGGCGTTTTTTTGTTAAAGGTTCTTTTCGCAAGGTTTGTGGCTATCTTAGAGAAGAAAGTAGTAGTTGATTTCCGCTACAGGGTGCTCGCTTTCCGCGGGGCGGGCGGTGAGCCTCCTCGTCGATGCGCTCCTGGGGGTCTCACCTGTCCCGCTACAGGGCTTAGGGGCTCGAGGTCATAAGCCAATTCTGCCAAAAAGGCAAAAAGCGCCTTTCCGACAAACTCGTCTTATGCTTGTCGCCCCTGGTCAAAACCCTTCCGCTTTTCGTACTGTCCCGCTATTCCCGCAGGAGTCGAGCAACCTGCAGCGAGAATCAACTTTTTGAGCATGTCTCTTTTAAAGAAATAAATGATAATAACTAAATTTTAGCAAAGATTTCTTTTAAATTCTGTTTTCTACTTACATTGTTTTTTCTACAAACCTTTAAGCTCTGTCACGTAAATCTCTTATAGATGGTGAGGGGAACTGCGTAGACTCCTGCGGAAGTGCGGGCATGCCGAGACCCCGTTCGGATAAGCTGAGGAGGCTCGGCCGAACGCTAGCTGCAAGCAGAGCGGTTCCCCTCACCATCAAGCACACACTAATGGACAGAGCCTAGGCAGACCATATGTTAAAAAACAATAATCTTTACGAAAAGAAATTCTTGTTAAAAAATAAAAAAGGAAGGATTTGCCTCTAATAGTAGCCAATAGATATAATGAGAGAGAAAGAATAGCAAACAAAAAAGTCTTCTTAAAAGGTTTTGATAAACATGAATTGTGGTAGAAGAAGGATAAGTATTCATTGAAAATTATATAAATACCAGTTAGAATAATATTGTTAGAAAATTCTTTCAATTATAAAAACTAGAAAAGAAACATATTACATTTTTTGAAAAGGGGATTTTAAAATGGAAAATACATTTGTGTACTCAAAAGATAATGCAAACCTTGGAGATACCGTTCAATTCAAAAGAAAGAAACATGTAATCAATGGGGTGGTTACTACCCTTAGAGAAAATACGGTCATTGTCAAAATGGACAAGGATGTTGCGAAGAAGCTGGATTTACCGGACGATCAAACCGTCGTGTCACATAAAAACTATGTCGTCATAGAACGGGCAGAAATTGGCACACAACCTGTATTTGTATATGATGGGTGGAATAGCGCATTAAAAGCTTAAATTCCAGAATTCAAAGTAAAAGACCCTGACACGCCTACCATTAATATGGATTAGACGTATCAAGGTCTTTTTATGTGGACTCTGACACTCGTTAATGAAATGAATCAACTACAACCTAATTAATTTAATTTAGCTGCATATTCCTTCACCATTTCAATTGTGACAAGCTTTCTCTGTGGAACGACACCTTGACGGGCAAGGATATTGATTTCATTCGTCACTTGATTAATGGCATCCGTTAAAAACGGCTGATCATTCAAACAGAGCTGAACGGCTTCATCGATTGCTCTTTCTCTACGCTCATCCAATATCATAAATTGTTGTACCAGTTGATTTTGTTTACTTGAATGCTTCGTAATGTCTTTATGTACACTCATGATTTCATCCCTCTCTATCAATTACGCATTATATCCTCTATTATGCCTTCTCCCAGGCACTCATGGCAATGGCCAGAATATCACTTCTATAAGATAGGGGACAGGAGCCTTGAGATTGATTCTTTCACTTTGATCTTCATAGGTCTTTCATTATACTCTTCCATGGTTAATTCTCTACTCTTCTCCATATCTTTACTGAACACAGCGCTCAGACTTTCAGAGATAGTTTGATCATATAAAAAGGCATTTATCTCAAAGTTGAGGCGAAAGCTTCGTACATCAATATTTGCCGTTCCAACAGAAGAAATGGTTTCATCCACTACAATGGTTTTGGCATGAATAAAGCCGTTATCATATATATAAATTTTCGCTCCTGCCTTCAGTAACTCACCAATGTATGAATAAGTCGCCCAATACACAAATAAATGGTCCGGTTTGTTTGGAATCATAATCCGGACATCGAC
Source organism: Rossellomorea sp. GQ25 (assembly GCF_059758515.1). Classification (NCBI taxonomy): domain Bacteria; kingdom Bacillati; phylum Bacillota; class Bacilli; order Caryophanales; family Bacillaceae; genus Rossellomorea; species Rossellomorea sp. GQ25. The sequence goes on from NZ_JCAXEQ010000010.1 coordinate 34,796, forward strand.
TCCTGTAAGAGCAGCAATTCTCAACGAATCCAGCAGGCTGACGTCCGGTATGAAATAAGGAGTTTGAATATAGATGGATCGTTTGGCAGATGAAATCATTTTAATATAGCCGTTTTTAATTTGCTCCCACTCAGAGTCGGGGCCACATGTCACAATCTGTACTCCGGCATGACCGGTAAAGGAAGGCTGTGGGAAGTATCGTAAACCGTAAGAGATCTTCTTCGAGCGGCTGGCTTGATTCCAATCCAGAATAAACCGGGTTCGCATGGCCAGTGAAGAGCTCCCCACAATCCGCAGGTGAGTATCACGCCAATAACCGAACTTTGGATTCAAGCCCAGGTATTCATCTCCAATATTAAATCCGCCTACATAACCGACCTTCCCGTCAATAATCACGAGCTTTCGGTGGTTACGATAGTTTAGGCGGAGATTGATGAAGGGAATTTTCGACGGGAAAAACACGGCCACTTCCCCGCCGGCTGCAAGAAGTTCTTTAAAGAAGCGTCTTCTTGTCCGCCGGGAGCCCATTTCATCGTATAAAACCCTGATCTTTACGCCTTGCTTTGCTTTCTCAGTAAGCTTCTCCAGGATCCGCTTACCTAAGTTATCTTTCTTAAAGATATAATATTGAATATGAATATGATCCTGTGCTGCGTCCATGTCTTTCAATAAGGAATCGAATTTGTCCTCCCCATGGGTGAACAATTGTATTTCGTTATCCTGGGTCAAAAGTGCTTCATTATTCATGAGGTGCATATAAATAAGGTCCTGATAGAGGGAGGACGTTTCATTATTAAAAGGGAATCGGTGTTCTTTCAGGGAGTGTATCTGCTTTTGAATTAAATCTTCAATGCCGATTTTCTTCATATCTTCCCAGTCGAATAATCGCTTTCTGCTTAAGTTCTGACCGAAGATTAAATAAAGAATAAAGCCTAGGAGGGGAATGAAAAACAGAACCATAAGCCAGGCCCAGGTCGCACCGGCATCTTTTCGCTCCAGGAAAATGATGGCGCCAGCGAGGACTATGTTAAGAACAAATAAAACCCCTAAAAGAGTAGATAGGATACTCATAGTATGTAAGGCTCCTTTAACTAGCTTTCTATAAGTAGTATACCTGAGAATGGAATAGAAAAAAATGACAAAGCAAAACAGAGCAGACTGTCAACCTGCTCTGTTCGGTAGGATTCTTTAATCATTCACAGCTTTTTTAGTCATTTCCCGTTCACGTGTAGGCCAGCTTTCGACACCCTTTAAACCAGGAATATCATCTGCATAGAAAATCGGGTCCAAACCTTGTCGACGCTGAGTCATATAGTTGTCTAAGGCTTTAAAAGCAATTGGTGCTAAAATACCGATGGCAATTAAGTTGGTAAGAGCCATTAATGCCATGGAGAAGTCTGCTAAGCTCCAAACAATATCAAGGCTTGCAACAGAACCGAAGATCACCATTCCTAAAGAAATGAAGCGATAAATCAAAAGTCCAGTCTTACTATTATTAATGAATGGAAGATTGGCTTCTCCATAATAATAGCTTCCAATGATGGAGCTAAAGGCAAAGGTGAAAATGGCAATCGCTAAGAAAATTCCAGCCCATGAGTTAAAGTGCTCAGACATGGCTGCTTGAGATAACTCGATACCCGTCAGCCCGGAACCGTACGCATCTGAAGTTAAGATGATAAACGCGGTTGCAGAACAAACGAGCAGCGTATCAAAGAATACACCAAGTGCTTGAATGAACCCTTGTTTGACCGGGTGAGAAACAGATGCTGTAGCGGCAGCATTCGGCGCACTACCCATACCAGCTTCATTGGAGAATAGTCCGCGTTTTACACCGTTCATTATCGCGGCACCAATTCCGCCACCAACCACTTGTTCAAATCCAAAGGCACTTTTGAAAATAAGTGCAATGACTCCCGGCATTTCCGTAATATTCGTAATGACTACAAATAAAGCCAACACAATATAGAAGGCCGCCATGATTGGAACAATGATGGAAGAAAAGGTCGCTATACGTTTTACGCCCCCGAAGATGATGAGTGCAGTCAAACCAGCTAACACAATTCCGATAACAAACGTATTAATTCCGAATGAATTACTGAAAGCTGTTGCGATGGTGTTACTTTGAACCGCGTTAAAGGTTGTCCCAAAGGAAAGGATGATGGTGATAGCAAAGATCGAACTCATCCATGACTTCCCCAATTGTTTCTTCATATAGTATCCGGGGCCGCCTTTAAATCCAACCTTATCCTTTTCTTTGTAAATTTGGGCCAGTGTACTTTCGACAAAGGCGCTGGCTCCTCCCAGAATGGCAACAAGCCACATCCAGAAGACCGCTCCAGGTCCCCCAATTGCTAAGGCAATGGCTACTCCTGCTAAATTACCTGTACCAATTCGAGTACCTGCTCCAATAAAGAATGCTTGCAGGGATGATATTTGCTTTTCCCCTTCCGCCTCGACCACATCTTTATCTCCTAATAATCGAAGCATTTCACCAAAGTAGCGAATTTGAACGAATTTAGATCCGATTGTGAAGTATAATCCTAAAATGAGAAGTACGCCTATTAAAATATACCCCCATAATAGTGAATTTGCTCCCGTGACTAAATTGTTTAAAGTATCCATGATAACCTCCTCAGAAATTTGTGTCGGTTACGTTTAATATTATCTGAAAATTTAAAATAAAAGTCAAGTTATTATCTGAATATTAAAATATTACCAGGAGTTATTTAGAAGGACGAACTATTTTGTCATAGTAATAAAGGTTTCTTTTGTAATTATGAGTCCAAAGTAGTAGTTGAATAAATTATGCTGAAATAATATATTTTTCTACATCCGAATAATTATTTTTTTATAAGGGATACACGTATCGGAATTTAGGGTTCATAAAAAAACGGATCACTGACTGATGGTCAGCGATCCGTTTTACATTGGTTATAGTGTCCTGCTTACCAATTCGGCAATCCAGGCGCATGCAACGGCGGCATAAGTTCCCACCACGTTACCTAGTATCCCCATCAATAAACCTACAGGGGCAAGAGAAGGCTGGAATACAGAGGCTACAACGGGAGCCGAGCTTGTTCCGCCGATGTTTCCTTGAGATCCTACAGCTACGAAGAATAGAGGAGCTCGTAGTAAGCGTGCCACTAAGAAAATGATGATCACATGAATGGCTAACCATACAATCCCCATTGCGACGTATTGAGGGGAATCCCATACATAAGCAAGGTCCGCTTTTGCTCCGATCGTTGCAAGCAGGAGATAAATTCCTGCGTATCCGATTTTACTTGCACCGTAGTTCTCAAGGGTGCGAATTTTAGTAAAGGAGAAGATGATTCCGACTGCAGAAATGATCATAATCGTCCACGTTCCAGCAGAGAGTACATTTGTGACCGGTAACGTTTCTGAGAACTTTCGTACAACGTAAGCTACACCGAATCCTAAACCAATAATGGCAGCAAGATAAGGAACCTCGATAGGTTTGGCATTTTTACGTTGAATTTCTCCCATATCCTCATTCACTTTACGGATGATCGAGTTATCCGCTTTGTTCCATTTATCGAATTTATGTTGGAATCCTGCCAGGGCAATCATGATTCCCATCCAGCTATATCCGACAACGGTATCGACGACAATAATAGGAGAAAGAATTTCTTTCGGTGTACCAGTAGCTTCAATCATGGCTGCCATATTGGCGCTCCCTCCAATCCAGCTTCCAGCAAGAGCCGCTACTCCAGTCCAGGCGTCCTCAGGAAGAAACGGCTGGAATATGGCTAAAGCGATGGGGCCTCCGATCACGACACCAAGAGTCCCGGCAAGGAACATCGTAATCGCTTTCGGACCAAGCTTTAATGTTGCGGGAACATTCGCAGAAAGAAGCAGCAATAATAATCCCACTGGTAATATGTAAGCCGATGTAAAGTCATATAAAGCTGACTGATCCGGAATGATTCCAAACGTTGTAGATAACATCGGAAGGAAATAAGTCCAGATTAATGGTGGAGCATAGTGAAAGAACTTCTGTAAGAAAGGATTCTTCGACTCCCCAAGAATGAACACAAGACCTACTAAGGCAGCTAAATAAGAAAAGATTGCCATAGGTTCTTGAATTAAGATAGTGTCAAAACGCCACCACATAGTAAAACCTCCTTAAAAATTGATAACAAGGTTTACTATAACATTGAAAACGGTTACTTTTTAGAATTTTAATAAGTGCTAATCTTTGACCAATACTGAATATAAAGTAGGGTCATTCAAGAACACGGGTGGAGTTACAGAGCATTTTTCTCAACAAAAAAAAGCCACAGGAATCCATGGCAACATCTTGATTGTTCATATGAAATAGAGATGTATGAATGCTTGTAATGAGGATTTTTAATATAGAAGGGTGGGATAAGGATTAATAATAATTCCAGAATCCTAAAGCGAATAATAAAATACCCGTAATCATTGAAATTCCAAATAACATAAATAAGAAATCAAGAATGCTGTCGGCGAAGACTCTTCTACGGTTCTCACTTTTAAAATGACGTACTTCCTTGCGATACGATCGTGCAGCACGACTCATAAAAAACCTCCTCCTCCATAAACATTATTTGTATTAACACATATTCGTTACAATTCAAGAAAATCCTTCCTCAAAGTGAAAAATATGCCGACTGGCCTATAACCAAGTCGAATGGAGGGACGGACCTACCTTACATCTTCAACACAAAATAAGAGGCTATGCGAAGATAGCCTCTTATTTGGATAAAGAAAGCTTAGAAGTAAGCTGCCTGCAGCCTCAGTTAGCGGAGATGATTTTCTGAAATTTCGCTAAGGGCGCTGCCGGCACTTTCATCCGATTGCTGTTGTACTGCCAAATCTCCAAGCGCCAGCATCCCGACCAGCTGTCCGTTTTCTACGACAGGCAAACGGCGGATTTGGTGTTGAGACATTAAAGCTGATGCTTCTTCAGCCGAGGCATCTGGAGAGATTGTCACGACCTGCTGTGACATAACTTGAGAGACATTTCCCTGTGCACCTTGAGTCAGTCCACGAGTAGCAATATCACGGTCTGTTACCATACCGACAACTTGTCCGTTTTCAACCACGGGAACGGAACCAACATTTCTGGAACTCATTTTAGAAGCGATGCTCTGAAGTGAATCCTGATTTGAAGCGGCTTCCACATTTGTCGACATAATATCACGTACTTGCATGTAAATTCCCCCTTAATCAAATTGGCAGTACACCATTATTATTCGACAAATCCTCTCAACTATTCTTAATGCGTTCAGCCATTATTTTCAAATGAGAGGGACGGACCTTCATGGAGTGCTTCTTGGATATCATTTAGTAATAAACATTTGAGTCCAATACGTCCCGTAAGATCCTCCCTTGGCATATCCCACCCCGATATGAGTATAGGATCCAGTGAGAATGTTTTTTCGATGTCCCGGACTATCCATCCATTCACGGAATACTTGTTCAGCACTTGTTTGACCAGCTGCAATATTCTCAGAGGCCGCACTGTATTCGATGTTGAAGCTTTTCATCATATCAAATGGAGATCCGTACGTCGGGCTTCTGTGCGAAAAATATCCAACGTCCCTCATGTTACGTGATTTATACCGGGCAACCCTGGATAGCTGCCAATCAAGCTGAAGAGGAGAAAGGCCGTTTTTTTGCCTTTCCTGATTGGTCAAATCAATGACCTGACCTTCAACCGATTTAGCTTTTCGAAGCGTCGGGATGTTGAGTTTTTGATTGGGATAAATTAAATTCGGATTCGATAATTGAGGGTTGACTTCAATCATTTCAGCCAGTCCGATCCGCAACTTCTTTGAAATTTTCCAAAGAGTATCTCCTTTCCTGACTGTATAAGCACTTGAAGCAGACATTTCATTTAGACCCAATAGACTAATGACAATGGATAGTACAACAATGATCAGAGTCAGTTTTGTTTTCATGATTTTAAAATGTGTAATTAGGGACAAAATATTCTAAGAAAAAGTGTGGAAATAGGATTATAGTTTCATTTTTAGGGAAAAGGAAAACCATTAACCTTAAAGTGAAACTTTTTCTGAAAATATACGTACAAATAGGTAACGACATTTTATAAAAGAGGTGAATAACGTGGTAAAGGAGAACGATCGCTTAAAAAAAGTGATAACGAAATTGTCGAACGTTGGTGTTAATATTTCAAAAACGAAATCAAGACGTGAAATTCTTCATTCACTGAAGCAGTATCAGCCATTACCTAAGACGTTAACCCAAGACTATTAAACTTAACTTACACCTGAGAAACAATGGACAGACATATTCCCCCTTTTTTCACGATATACTAAGTAGTAGTGAAGAGGAGGGGTAGGTATGGAGAGAATGATGTTTGATTTACAGGCATTAAAGGAAATCAGAAAGAAGGCAGATGAAATTTCATACTACTGTATGAGCCGTGATCAGCCAGATCCTCATCGTGTAAGCATGGCGTTAGATCAAGTGTGTCGTGCACTTGCTATGTTTGCAGAAACGGAAATTCATCGAATGGAGAATCACCATATTCCTTATGACCCCGAAAGTTATATTAAAGGTCGACTTGGAATTGCCTATCGATCTGTTCTCCAAGTCCCTCAAGAAGATTCCAATACAGCATAGTAAAAGAGGTTGACCCAAGAATTCGAATTCAAGGGCTTCTAAGTCAAGGACACTATAGAAATAAATCAGAAAATCTGAAAGTATTAGGACTGGTCCTTTAAGGATGACATCACTCATCGTTTTGGGTCAGCCTCTTTTTGTTTACTACTCTAAAAGTTAGGTGACGATATTCATGACGATGTTTTCAGATATATTGTTGGTCTGTAATGGGAATGCAGGCCAAGGAACGTTAGAAGCTCTGTTAAAAGATGCTGTGCCCCCTTTATTAGATATCTGCACGAACTTAATTATTCATAAAACGAAAGAGAAAGGCGATGCCGAAAGAATTTGTAAGGAAACGGGTAATCAATATGAACTGGTGGTCATTATGGGTGGTGACGGAACGATTCATGAGGCCATCAACGGATTGGCAGTCTTAGAAAAACGGCCATTGGTAGGCATCATTCCTGGAGGGACGTGTAATGATTTTGCACGCTCGTTACATATTCCCATGAATATTGGACAAGCAGTCCGCCTCATAACCGAACGGCCTCTTGAAAAGGATATCGATATCGTCAAAGCGGACGAGCGGTATTTCAGCAATTTCTGGGGAACGGGGCTGGTATCTCAGACGAGCGATAATATTGACGTAGGAGCAAAGAGTGTCCTCGGAAAACTGAGTTATTATATTAGTGCATTTCAATCTATTCAGGAATCTCCAATCTTAAATGTGAAGATAACAACGGAAAATGAAGTGATTGAAGAGGAAGTGGTGATGCTATTGGCCGCTAACGGACGTTCGATAGGCTCTAATCCACTGCCGACCTGCATTGATATGGAAGATGGGTTAATGGATATTTACGTCGTCAAGAAAAGCGGATTTCCGTTATTAAAGGAATTTCTCGTTATCAAAAGTACAGGCAATATCAGCGAACCATATGACGACATTATCCACATTCAAGCAAGGGAAGCTCATATCGAACTTGGACAGAATGAAAAGCTTGATTTGGATGGGGAATTATATGAAGGAACCAGGCAATCTCTTCATGTGTTAAATAAGCATCTGCGATTTGTGGTTGGAATGTCAGAATAAAAAGAGAGCAAGGGGGCTTTTTGTCCCCCATGCTCTCTTTTCCTATGATTATACAGTTTTCTTTCTCTTCTTTATTACCAAGTATACAAGATAAACGGTGACTAAGATGCCACCAGCCGTAAGCGTAAGAAGTGTAAAGTTCTCTTCAATGAAAGGTTTTGCTTTAGCTCCAAGTGCTAAGATGATTGCACCTTCAAGGAAGAAACGAATTCCTCTTCCGATAATCGACCAGATCACTAATACTCTGATCTTAACACCGGAAACCCCTGCGAAAATCGTGAAGATCTTATAAGGTACAGGTGTAAGTCCTGCAATTAATAGAGCCATTGCTCCATATTTAGTAAAGTATTCCTCTACTTTTTGAATCCTTTTTTCAGAGAAGAAATACACTAGAATCGGTCGTCCCAGTTTCTTACCAATCAACCACCCTAGAAGTGCTCCGATAACGGAAGCGATAGTCGTATAAAGTGCATACAGCAATGCGCTATCCGGATTGGCAATCGCTAATGGAATCAGTAATACATCAGGTGGGATGGGGAAAAAGGATGAGTCGGCGAATGAAACAAGAATCAGTCCCCATACACCATAATCCAGTAACCATGCTTCGAAAGCGTGAAGTAGTTCAGCCATAAGTTCAGTAATCTCCTTTATTGATCAAGCGTTAGGTTTCGATTTTAATTGAACATAAGAAAGTATATCACTTTTTACAAAAGGAGTCATGAATTATCCTGTATGAATGAAACTACTTCACAAATGAAATAACATTAATAAAGTTAAAAAAAGCTTTAAGCGAAATAATCTATTTCTCGGGAAATAGTGACAGAAATCTTATTTATTCTACATTTCTGAAGGAGACTTCATTCCTAATAATCGTAATCCTTCAGAGAGGACAGTCGAAACAGCATGAACCAAGGCTAAACGGGAGGCCTGCTGGGAGTCTTCTGAAATAATTTTAGTTTTTCCGTAATAACGGTTAAAGCTTTGTGCGGTATCGACTAAATATTTGGCAATGGTTGAAGGCGCATAGTTTTTCCACGCTTTCTCGACCATCTCGGGAAATAAGCGTAACTGTTTAATCACTTCCCAGCTTTCTGTATCGTCAAGCCCCTCAAACGTCAGTGGAAGGGCTTCACCCGCTTTTCTCAGAATGGATTGAGCTCTGGCGTACGTGTATTGAATGTATGGACCTGTTTCACCTTCGAAGGTCAGCATATGTTCCAGGGAGAATTCAATATCGTTCACACGATCATTTTTTAAATCATGAAAGATAATGGCGCCAACCCCAACATCTTTCGACACCTCTGAAGCATTTATTAAATGAGGATTCTTCTGCTTAATATTTTCTTCTGCCATATGAATCGCTTCTTGAAGAACCTCTTGGAGTAAAATGACTCTGCCCTTTCTGGTGGACATCTTCTTTCCATCTTTCAGATAAAGTCCAAAGGGGATATGTCTCATATCATCCGCCCAGTTAAATCCGAGTTTCTTCAGTACTTCCATCACTTGTTTGAAGTGAATGGTCTGTTCCTGGCCAACAACATACAGGGCTTCATCAAAGTCATGCTGACGATGGCGATACAGTGCTGCAGCCAAATCTCTCGTAGCATAAAGGGTAGCTCCGTCTGACTTCTTGATGAGGCAGGGTGGGAGATTCCCTTCTAAACGAACGACTTTCGCACCTTCAGAGGTTTCGAGAAGGTCACAATCCTGAAGCAATGTCACGACTTCATCCATTTTGTCATTGAAGAAAGCTTCGCCATTATAAGAATCAAATTCTACTCCGAGCAAAGAGTAAATCGTCTTAAAGGCATGAAGTGATTCATCTTTAAACCATCTCCAAATCTCCGTTACCTCTGGATCTCCGTCTTCTAATAGCTTAAAGGCTTTTCTTCCCTCTTCCTCAAGTGAGGGGTTCTTTTCTGCTTCCTCATGAAATTTTTTATATAAAATAAACAATTCAGCGATCGGGTTATCCTTAACTTTTTGTTGATCTCCCCACTTATGGAATGCGACGATCAATTTCCCGAATTGTGTCCCCCAATCACCGATATAATTGATTTTTTCCGTTGTATAGCCGCATTTTTCGGCAATGGTGGCGATAGAATTTCCGATGACTGTGGAACGTAAATGTCCCATGGAAAATGGTTTCGCAATATTAGGGGAGGACATATCCAATACGATGGTCTTTTGATTTCCGAATTCATGACTTCCGTAATCCGTGCCTTTCGCCAAGATTGCTGAAACAATTTCTTTCCCTGCTTTCACTTCATCAAATCGGATATTAACATAGGGACCCACTGCTTCTACTTTGCTGAAAAAGGGAGAGGAGAGGGCCTCAGCAATCTCTCCGGCAATGACGTGTGGTGCTTTCTTCCATGATCTCGCCAGCTGGAAGCACGGAAAGGCAAGGTCCCCCAAATGCGAATGTTTTGGCGTTTCAATCAACTCGTAAAGATCATTCTTGTTCCAATCGGACAGCACCTTTGTGAGCGCATTGGCTACTATTAATTTCAAATCCATCATCTACACCTCCTGATAAAATCAAACACAAAAAAACTCGTCTCTATCTAACATAGAGACGAGTTTAGCTCGCGGTACCACTCTTATTCCCCAAAAGGGCGCTCATTGTATAACGGGAGATCCCGGTTTTTCTCTACTATCTTCAAGAAAAACTTCTCAGAAGTGCGGTTCATCCCAGGCTTCACACCAGGCTTACACCATCCCCGGTTCGCTTTGATCCACGTCAGAATTACTCTCTTCATCATAGAATATTCGTATATAATTACTATTATTTTACACATTCTGAAGATGAATGCAACCTGTAATTAAGAATCTTCTGAGGAAAACATATACGTTTTATGATGGAACCTCATACTGAATACAAGTCCCAGAGCCAACATATTCCCCATAAGAGAGCTTCCCCCATAGCTGATAAAAGGAAGAGGGATCCCGGTGATCGGAAGTAATTGAATCGTCATTCCGATGTTCTGGAACACATGGAATGTAATCATACTGATAATCCCTGCGCATACATAGGCGTTGAATGGTTCTTTCGTGTCTAAGGCCGTTTTCGTCAGGTGGTAAATTAACAAGAAGTACAAGCTGATTACGACGCTTGCTCCAATAAATCCGTATTCCTCCCCGATCACACTGAAAATAAAGTCGGTATGATTTTCCGGGATATATACTTCTCCATCACTGTAGCCTTTCCCGAAGATCTGCCCGGAGCCAATGGCATTAAGGGAGTTAATTAAGTGAAATCCTTCTAATTTTGCGTAATTATAAGGATCTAACCAAGCATAAATACGTCCAAATTGATAAGGCTTTACATTTAAATATTTTTCAAGCAGCTCAGGAGCCCAAATCACAAGTGAAAGGATAATTCCCCCAAGCACTCCGATAGAAGCATATATCGGAACGATCAGCTTCCACGTAATACCTGAAACTAAGATGATTCCGGTCATGATGGCTAAAATAACAAGGGAAGTCCCTAAATCCGGCTGCTGCATAATAAAAGCAAGGGGAAGGAGAGTCGTGACCCCGATTTTCATTAACAACTGAAAATCTGTTTGTAATGTTTTTCTTGGATATAGCTCATGATGATTCGTAATGATTCGGGCAAGAGCAAGAATTAAGAACGTCTTCATAAATTCTGAAGGCTGTATCGAACCAAGCGGTCCTAGCATGAACCAGCTTTTGGCTCCGTTTCTGTAAGGGGCGATGCTTTCCGGTGAGATGAGTAATACAAGTAGCAGGAAAATCCCTGCACCGTATATGTACCAGGCAAGACGCTTATACTGGTCGGAATCAAGGAATAAGGCTCCACCAATAATAATTCCACCTACGACATACCAAAATGCCTGTCTTATCACAAAGTTTGTCCCATATTGACCTGAGGTCTGGGCGCTACTTATTCCCATAGCACTAACGATAAAAAACAACATTAATAAAAAGAGAAGACCCCAATCGATCTTGTCAGCAAATCGCTGGCGAGTTTCCATAATCAATTCACCTGAATTTCTAAAGATTTCACATTCCTAGTCTAATAGAAATGAAGGGAAATTTCTACTCATGACCAGATAAAATACGGAAGTTTTGACGGGATGTGACAGACATTAAACGACATTGTCGAAATGAAATCAATAATAAAGCCTATAGGAATGGGATTCGACAGAGGAAGAGTGATAAGTAATACCATTTTTTACATAATTGTGATCATTATTTGTCTTCAGAATATGAGAAGAAAGTGCCGTACCCTGAGACGTGACCGCGATTCCTTCCATTTTTATAAACCTAAATAGAAATAAAAAAAGCTAACAGTCCTTCAATATGACTATTTTCGACAATTACCTGCGACTTTTGTCATCATTTTGAAATGAAATAGAAAAGAACAAGTACCATACATATTTGCTAAAATAGAAACTATGAGTTGTGCATCGTGTCAACCAGATGGAGGGAATGTTCTTGAAGGCAAATAATCAGGTTAAAGATATCATCTATGTTCACAAGAATACAGATCGTCAGTATGTCGTTTCCTACGGGATCAATTTCAACGAGTTTGCTTTAAATGCCCGAGAACCATTGAAGAATCTACTACTTATTAAGCATCAGTACGAGCATGGCGCTTTTAATATACATACGCATATGGAGTATGTAGAACAGGATGAAATGAAGAAGATCATGAATGATGGGGTACAGAGCTATGGTGATTTCTGTTGGATTGATTTTGAAGAAGAAGTGGGAGTCAACGAATTGAACGGTCAGGAAATCGCTGAGCTTCTTTATATGGGTCACGTCAAGCAACCCCTAAACCCTCCCTTTTATTCAAAGTTGAACAATCGTTACGCGTACCTTTCCCATGATGATGGGTGGTTTAATAAGATTTATTATCGAGAATTTGAGGACTTCTATCATATGTTAGGAGCGGCGGTTTCTTCGAAATTGAGTACAGTCAAAGGCGGAAAAGGCTTATTTGGTATGAAGAAAGAGAAAGACTATCCTATCATCGGTCAGGAAGTCATTCATTCCTTTAGAGACAAATTAAAAGAAGGCATGGTCATTTCGTTGGAAAAAGCCATACTAACGAGAGGCAAGATAGAGATCCCTATATGGGTGATAGGTGATTATTACGATATGGACGAGATGGCGGAAGACTATAAGCAAATCCGGAAATCTCCAGCAAACGGATTATTATCCTTTGATCGTAAAACGAAAAGCTGGAGTGCTTTCATTCGGTAACGAGGAAAGAAGGAGCGTGAAGGCTTGGTAGAAATTCAGTTTCATGACAACTTGGTTCGAGGGGTGTTTCTCGAGCGCCCCAATAGGTTTGTGCTCGAGTGTCAGCTTCCTTCAGGTTCAATAGAGAAAGTCCACTTACCTGATCCAGGCAGATTAAAAGAATTATTGGTGCGGGGGAACCCGATCTGGCTCCAGGCATCAACCGATCCTAAAAGGAAAACAAAATGGTCAGCTGTTATGACATATGATGCTTCTAACGATATGTATGTGTCTTTGAATACCCAATATCCGAATCGGTTAGTGCTCGAAGCCTTACAGTTGGAAGTGTTGGAAGAGCTAAAAGAATGGCGGTTAGAAAAAGCTGAATATAAAGTAGGAAGCTCACGCTTTGATTTCTTGCTCACCCACAAACAAAATGAACAAAAATTACTGCTTGAAGTAAAAAGTGTCACCATGGTAGAAGAAGGAGTAGGGAAATTTCCTGATGCTGTCACGTCAAGAGGTGCAAGGCATGTAGAGGAGCTTACACATCTACAGGCGAAAGGAAGCTATCAATCAGCTGTCCTGTTTATTGCTCAGCGAACGGATTTGTGCGGAATCACTTCCGCTCCTGATATCGATCCCCATTTTGCCCGGGTCATGGAAGAAGCCGCTAATCAGGGTGTCCTATTTTTCGGGAGAAGCTGTATCGTGACGCCAGAGCGTATTTCCTTAAATGGACCTTTACCTGTATATACAAAAAAGGATTAATCTCACTGTCATTTGAGCATGTGAAGATTAATCCTTTTTTTGTTCTACTGATCCACCTGTACTTCTGTTGTAGCTTTATAGTTCTGGTCTCCTTTAGCCGTTAACCAAACGGTCAGTGTATAGGTACCGCTCCCGACGTGGGGGAGAACAACCTTCTGAGAAAATTCTTCACCCTGGCTCACGGTGATCTCCTGGATCGCCTGGGTATACATCTTATTTTTTGAGTCCTTGTACACTACCTCACCTTTATCGTTTCTAAGTTCAAAGTCAATGGTTTGTCCTGAAGAAAAAACGAAGGTTTTCTCTTGCTCTGTTTGGTTCTTAATCGAATATACATAGACAACCTGACCGCCGCTTCCCTCTTGTTTCGTTAATGAAGGTTCCATTTCTCCTGCAACAATCCCTTTCTGTACAGAAATATCTTCACCGGCTCCTGAGTTTTGATCCTCTTTGGACTGACTGCCATTCTCCTCATCAGTTGTTCCACAGCCGGCTATTCCTGCCATAAGTATTATAAATAACATGATCAATCGCTTCATGCCAAATCCACCTCCTTACCGTATTAGACAGGGTTTATCTCAAAAGGTTACAAGTATTCCCAAATATGAGCATGATGACACATGAGGATGTGCTGAACTTGTTTCTTTCTTCCTCTACAAGGGCATAGATTTACATAAGTAAGGCAGATTACTTTTTTATATCATGAGGTTCAGTACAATAGAATTATAGAAAAAGAACAGAGGAGCAAGGTGTATGAAAAAATGGCTAGCTATTAGTGGTGTTATTTTCTTACTATTAGTATCTGCTTGTGGTCCTTCAAATGCAAACGATAGCAGATAGGAACACCAAAGGATATCTATTATCGGCCACACACTCCATTTGTGGCATCTTTCATGAGTGACGGACTCATCCTGAATCAGCAACAATTCATTCACGCTTCCCACATAAAGGTAAGCTCCAACTTTGCTGACGCTTCTTGCCAAGATGGAAAGGAACTGTGATACAAAAGTTATTTGTAGCAGGGACCAATCTCTATGAAGTATGGGTGGATGAACTAGAGCAAAAGCTAAATCTACCAATTGAACTAGAGGCTTCTACTGAAGACATCTGGTTTTATGCAGAGGAAAAGAGCATCCAAACGTTTCAGAAAGAGGAGTAGGAGGGAAGAAGAATGAAGAAGAAGGAAGTCGGTAAGATCTTGTTGTTCATTACCATATTCCTGCTCCTCATGTGGCTGAGCAGGAATTTTTTTAACGTAAAGCCACATGACATCAGAGATTGGATCGTATCCTATGGTATTTGGGCTCCCATTGTTTTTATTGTCGTCTATACGATTCGCCCCCTGATTCTTTTTCCAGCTTCCATCCTCTCATTGGCTGCAGGTCTTGCTTTCGGTGCATTTGAAGGTTTCATTTGCATTCTGATCGGGGCCTTAGGTGGTGCAACGGTGGCCTACTATACTGCAAGCTTCCTTGGGGCAAAGCTATTAAAAAGACCGTCTCCACGTATGATTAAGATTCGCGAGAAGATGGAGGAGAACGGATTCGTTTATGTATTACTATTACGGCTCGTGCCGTTTTTAAACTTCGATCTCATCAGTTACCTTGCCGGCATGGGGAAGATGAAATACATCCCATTCATCATCGCAACGGCCATCGGGATTTTACCTGGTGCGTTTGGGTATGTATTTCTCGGATCAAGCTTAGTAGGAGAAAATCGAACGAATTTATATATTGCTATCGGCTTTTTCTTGATGATGATCATCGTGCCTTTAATCTTTAAGAAAAAAATGAAAGCCTGGCTGGGATTTTCGAGTAAAGACGAAAAGTAAAGGATGGGAAACACAGTGGGTGCAGTCAAGCATAGAGGGAACTGCACGTTTGTTTTTGAAAAGGGGATTATCAGCCAATCAATTGACGTAGATTGCTTTTATTGTAAGCTCAGTTACAGGTCTTGGCTATTATTTTGGATTCCCGATCTTAGCTGTCATCTTATTATGGTTATCCGGCTTTTTGGAGCGGTCATTAAACGTGTTTCTAAGATGAACGGTGAGAAAAATGGTCCACTATGTGAGGGAAGGTGTGATAGAAGGCGATGTATTGTTCCTCGCTACCGGCAGAAAGCCTGGTACGGAATCATTAAATTTATCTGCTGCCGAAGTCGAGGTTGACAGTCGGGGCTTCATCAAAGTGAATGACGAACTAAGAACGAACCATTCTCATATATTCGCCATTGGTGATGTCAATGTTCAATATCCATTCACCCATGAGGCAGGAATGGAAGGGAAGCTTGTCGTCCAAAATACCGTATTTGGTTTGAAACGTAAAGTTTCCTATAACAAACTGCCATAGACAATCTATACCACACCTGAGATCTTTCATATCGGGATAACCGAGGAAGAGACTGTGGAACAAGGATTAGAGTACAAAGTCTATAAAAAAACATTAGACGAAGTCGATCGGTTCGTAGCAGACCACAAAACTGATGGCCTCGTCAAAATCATCACAGACGGAAGCGGGAAAATCCTCGGTGCCCACGCAATCGGTTCCGGCCTAGGAGATTGGATGCAACCCGTCGTGTTCGCCATGGAAAAAGGAAGTAAGATCGGCTCCTTGTCCAATTTGGTCTATCCTTAACCGAATCACGCTGCAGCCGTCCAGCAGGTAGCGGATTTGTATTGGAGAGAGAAGTTATTTGATCGTGTGCTGCCTGTGATTAGTAAAAAGTTGTTGGAATTTTTAGATGATAGATGTAGGAGGCACGACTGATGGGAGGCGGTTGCGTTTTTGGGGAATGTGGAGTGTGTTCACGATTTGGCACAATAAACGCCGAAATTGGCACAAGTTTGTGGGAAAGTGGCACAAGTTTGAGCAAAAGTGGCACAACACAAAACAGCATAGCTTAAAATACACAGTATATTTGGATTAATAAAGGGTTTTTCATACCGGTGTCGAATAGGTAAGTTAAAAAAAAGAAGGAGTTGATAAATTGATCGTTAAAAACAGGGAAACTCCACGTAGAATCTTAATGAATGAAGCATTAGTAGGGAGGCTGACGCCAATCCATTATCTCTTGCAGGTCATTAAAACAGATCTGGCCAAACGAAAGGCAGGTTACTGAGGAGAGTTGCAGTTAGATTACCATTTGCAGTTTATTTCTAAAGATAAGAATATAATAATCTTGCATGATCTTCGTTTAGAAATAGATGGCCGTTACTTTCAAATCGATACCCTCATCCTGACTTCATATCTCGTCATTGTTTTAGAAGTGAAGCACATATCTGGAACCTACACTTTAGATTCAAGGTTCGACCAGGCTATTCGCAAGCTGGAGGATAAAGAGGAGGCTTTCAGCCATCCTGTCACCCAGGTTGAGCGTCAGAAAAAGCAGTTGATACGATGGTGCATAAAAATGAATGTCCCCTCAATCCCAATCGCCACCCTTGTAGTCATGACAAATCGAGCCACTGTGTTGAATACCACTTTACAACATGAAAAGTATCATAATGTTGTCAGGGTGGAAAATGTACAAGAACGAATCCTCTCGCTTCTCACTTACTACCAAAAAGAACATCTTCCCATTAAACAAGTAAGAAAAGTATCCAAATTATTAGTGAAAAAACATACACCTCTAATAGCCTTTCCTGATGAAATATATGGCATATCCCCAGGAGAAATGATAACAGGGGTACAATGTCCAGAGTGTCGACATTTGCCCGTGTTAAGAAAATATGGACATTGGCATTGCCCAAAGTGCAGTGGTAAATCCAAAGACGCACATATTTCGGCACTACGGGATTATTCCTTGTTATTATCTCACCAAATTACAAACAAACAAGTAAGAAGGTTCCTCCATCTGGAATCGAGAAAGACCGCACTTAACATACTCCGCTCCATGAATCTCCACTCCACAGGGGAAACAAACAACAAAACCTATCATTTCACCCACCATACCGCCTCACAAACCGCACATCAATCCAATTCTTCAACCGCCAGGACCATCCGCTGACCACTGAAAACGATCCGTACGTTAAAAAGCCTTTTTTATCTCCGACCGACATGATAGCAAGGTATCGATTCTGGGGCTCAAAGGGAATGATTTTTCCGTTTGCCACTGCTCCTTTCAGGTTTTTCCAAAGGACGGGCCCCTGACTTACGGCTGTGACACCGTTTTTAGGTATGTCGGGGAAGTCTTGTAAGGTCGCGCAATCCCCGGTTCCAAATACGTTAGGATATTCCACTGATTGAAGATAGCTGTTCACTAGCAGAAAGCCTTTTTCATCTGTCGGTAAAATACTGCTCCCAAACAGTGGCGGCGCTTTAGGCCCTCCTAAGAAGATGACTTCATCGTAGTCGATACTTGCGCCGTCATCTGCATATACGCGAGTCTCATCTACTTTTTCTACGCGTCCCTGATATAGGGTAATCCCTTTTGAGAAGGCAACCTCAGTTATTTTTTTCGATGAGAAGGAACCTGCTTTTTTTAACAGAGGAGAAGAGTGAACAACAGATACAGAATGATCCCCATAACCGTTGTCTACCTTCCATGCCTTCAATGACAATGCCATTTCAATACTCGCTGCACCTCCCCCGATAAAGACGGTTTTCCTGCTGTTATGCAACTTCTCTATTTGCTGAGGGAAACGATAGTTTGGTTTAATTGGAAGACTGTGTTCGTGTAAGCCCTCGATTTCCAATGAGTCATTGCGGGATCCAATGTCGAAGGAAACAAAGTCGTAAGTGAAGATGTCTCCTTTGTCCGTTAGAAGATGCTGTTGATCAGGATCAATCGAAAGAACGGTCCTTTCGACGAATTCACACTCTGCGTCCTCACACAATCTCTCTAAATCGATTCGCGTTTCCTCTAATGAGTAGATTCCTTCCGTGTAACCGGAGAACTTTCCTGAATAATATTGATAACGGGACGGGGAAATGAGGATCCACTTCACGTTTTCATCCCGGTTATGTTTATGTTTTTTTAAGCAGTACAGGTGACTGTGTCCGCCACCGACTAAGATGATTGTTTTCATAATGAATCTCCTTCATAGAAGAGGACGTTGTTCCTTCCATTCCTCTCGAATCATACCCATACGGATGGAGTCGTAGTATACTCCATTGTAATAACGGCATTTTCGCATTCTTCCTTCGAGGTTCATCCCGATTTTTTCTGCGGCCTTCATCATCCGTTCATTCCCTGACCAGGTGGTAATACCAACACGGCCAATTTCCTTTGTTTGAAACAGGTGGTCGACCCAGAGGGATAACGCTTCTGTTCCGTAACCTCCGTTCCAATAGGAAGGGTCATAAATGACGATGCCGGCTTCAAGCCATCTGCTGGGTTCGTACTCCCAATAATATCCGATGGTTCCAATGATGGTTCCTTCTACTTCAATGATCCGTTGGAATTCATCGCTGCGACTTTTATTTTTTATGGATGATTCTATGTACTCTTCACGTGTTAAGCGTTTATGCTCAAAATAAGGGGCGTCCCATTTTTTCCATTCAGGGGAAGGATCCCCATAAATATAGTCCCACAGAGTAGAAAGATCTCTTTCTTCTATTTTTCTAAGTGTTACACGCTGACCGGTTATTTTCAATTCATGAGCACTCCTTTAATATGCTAATATTTCCATTATACAGAAAATAGTGTTTTCATGAGGGAAACTCGTTTAATCGAATAAAAAGATAGGGTGATAGGTATGAAGCGAATCACTGTCGTTGGAAGCAGTTCGATGGATCTGGTGGTCACCTCGTCTAAGCGACCGCTTGCAGGGGAGACGGTCCTTGGGAAGTCGTTCAAAACCGTTCCAGGGGGTAAGGGTGCGAACCAAGCCGTAGCGGCTGCAAGACTCGAGGCTGAAGTTTATATGATAGGTTGCGTAGGAAGTGATCATTACGGAACAGATTCTTGATAATCTCAAACTAAACGGGGTAAATACAAGTTCTATAGAAGTAGTGAATAGTGAAAGTGGTACAGCTCATATTGTTTTAGCAGAAGAGGATAATAGTATCATTGTCGTTCAGGGAGCGAATGCTCATCTCACACCGGAAGTCACAGGTAGAGCAGAAAGCATCATCGCCGACTCGTCGATTGTATTGATTCAACAGGAAATCCCGGAAGCAACGGTAGTTTTGTGAGCATGCTCTGCAAAAAACACAGAGTACCCCTTATGTTAAATCCGGCACCTGCCCGTAAAGTGGAAAAGGAAATCATTGAAGAAGTAGCATACCTTACGCCTAATGAACATGAAGCATCTATTCTATTTAATGGTATGGTAGCGGAAGAGGCACTTCAAGCATATCCCGATAAACTGTTCATTACAGATGGGAAGAGAGGAGTCCGTTATTTTGATGGTAAACAAGAAGTGGTTGTACCATCATTTCCAGTGCAAGTGGTGGACACAACGGGAGCGGGAGATACATTTAACGGAGCCTTTGCAGTTGCTCTTTCTGAAGGAGTGACGACAAAGGAAAGCCTCTGTTTTGCCAACCGCGCCGCATCCTTATCCGTCACTAAGTTCGGGGCCTAAGGCGGAATGCCTACCCGTCAAGAAGTAGAAGAAGCCCTTCAACAAGAAAACAGAGGTCCGTCCCTCTAATAGGGACGGACCTCTGTATATCAGCTTGCTTTTATTTTAGAAAGAGGTACTTTTTTTTTCTGTGTCAGTTTGTCCACAATCGACGTGATCGCACCATCACCTGTTACGTTACACGCTGTACCAAAGCTGTCTTGTGCAAGGTAAAGGGCAATCATGAGGGACGTCATCGTTGGTCCGAAGCCTAACATCGTTTCAAGTAATCCCAGGGCAGCCATGACAGCTCCACCCGGAACACCAGGTGCCGCAATCATCGTGATTCCAAGCATCAGTATGAATGGGAACAGCTGAATGAACTGTAACGCTTCTCCTTGAATGAACATGACGGCCATGGCACAGCTGACTAGGGTAATCGTGCTACCTGATAAATGGATCGTTGCCAGGAGAGGTACAGAGAAATCGGCAATACGTTCCCTAGAACCGATTTTCTTTGAGCGCTCAAGCGTTACGGGAATCGTAGACGCTGAAGATTGAGTTCCCAGTGCCGTAAAGTAAGCTGGCAGCATACTTTTCATCATAGAAAGCGGGTTTTGTTTTCTTAAAGTTCCAGCAGTTGTATATTGTAAAATTAAAAAGACTACATGTAAAAGAATGATCATAACAAATACTTTAGCGAATACGGACATGATGGCACTGACTTGTCCACCTTGAGTCATGTTAGCGAAAATTCCAAGAATATGAACCGGTAAGAGTGGAATAATGATTTTTTCAATTACAAGTTCAATGATGTTTCTGAATTCATTCATGCCCTTTTGAAGAGCGTCTCCCTTAATGGCAGCCATTCCAAGACCAATGGTGAAGGCGATGAGTAGAGCCGTCATAACGCCCATAATAGGTGGCATCTCTACTGTGAAGAATCCCTTGAGTAGCGCTTCTTCGGGATTTTCAAATGATTGAGACGTTTGATTTGCTAACAAAGTTGGGTAAATAGACTTCGCAACCGTAAAGGCGAGTAAGCCGGCTAACACAGTGGAACCATATGCGAGAGCTGTGGTTAAACCGAGCAGCTTACCTGCTCCTTTACCCATGGATCCGATTCCTGGAGCAATAAATCCAATAATGATTAATGGAATAGCGAATCCGAGGAAATTACCGAATAATCCATTAAACGTAACGAAGATTTTAACGAACCACTCTGGTGCAAACGCTCCAATGACAATACCTAAAGCAATACCTAAGAGGATCTTAGGCAGTAAACCTAGCTTTCTCATCCTGGTGTCCTCCTTAAAAAAACAAATGTTTTCAATAGAAAGATTGTACACCTTATTGAGGGATATTTTAATAGCTTTTTAAATAGGCGAAATCTTAAATGTATTCAGAATAATATTATTAACTCCCTGTCGCAGGACTAGTTTTCCTTTGCATACATATATAATGGGCTTTGACTTAAATGTCTTTCGAATCAAGACAAATGTGGTAATTTTTATTTTCCATAGGAATCATTCTTTCCCTTTCCGATGAAAGTGATAAAATAGAATCATCTATTGTGAATATTGGAGGTAACTCATACATGAAAACGAAGTTATGCTTACTGTACGGCGGTAAATCTGCTGAACATAATGTATCCCTGCAAACAGCCAAGGCCGTGATCGGAGCCCTGGACTTAAATAAATATGAAATTCACCCTATTTTCATCTCGACGGAAGGCCAATGGATCAAAGGTCCACAACTGAATGCTCCCGTTGAAGATGTGAAAGCATTACAGTTTAAGGATGGGGAAGAAATTGCCCCTAATGCCTTAAGTACATCCATCACTCCTTCTGGGTCTGTTGGGTACGACATGATTTTCCCATTGCTTCACGGACCGAATGGGGAAGACGGAACGGTTCAAGGAATGCTTGAACTGTTAAATCTTCCGTATGTAGGAAATGGCGTCCTTGCCTCATCTGCTGGAATGGATAAAGTCATCATGAAGAATTTATTTGCTCAAGCAGGCATTCCTCAAGTCAATTACACATGGTTCATCCGCAGCACATGGAAAGGAAATCCTGAGTCTACCTACAAACAAGTGGAAGATGAGATTGGCTATCCTTGTTTTGTAAAGCCTGCTAACTTAGGTTCATCAGTAGGAATCAGCAAATGTACGTCTCGTGAAGAACTGCAAACTGCTTTCGAAGAAGCGTTCCAGTTCGACCGTAAAATCATCATCGAAGAAGGTGTGAAGGCGCGTGAGATCGAGCTTGGTGTATTAGGGAATGACCAACCGGAATGCTCAGTTGCGGGTGAAATTGTACCTAAAAAAGACTTCTATGATTACAAGGCGAAATATGAAGACGGAGATACTGCCCTCATCATTCCTGCAGAAGTAGAGGGAAGCATCTATAATGAAATGAAGAATATCGCGATTCAATCGTATAAAGCCCTGGATTGTTCAGGACTTGTACGTGCGGACTTCTTCTTAACAGAAGATGGCCAGATTTATATGAATGAAGTCAACACGATGCCTGGCTTCACGCCATTCAGTATGTTCCCGCTTCTATGGAAGCACACAGGGGTTGACTATCCTACCCTGATCGGGAAATTAGTGGAGCTTGGCTTAGAACGTTATCAAGACAAACAAACAATTAAACATACGATGTAACACATGAAACTTGGGACTGACCAGAAGATTCTCCGTCTAAAGGCAGTCCCTGCTCTGTCTTTATTAAAAAGAGTAAAAGGAGAAAGCGAATGTTTGAGAAAAAAATTAAAGATATATGTAACATGCTTGATGTGAAAAACGATCTTTCCAAGTTTGAATCAGTTGTGGTAAAAGGCGTTTCCATCGATACGAGAAAGATTGAAGATGCTAATCTGTTTGTTCCTTTTAAAGGAGAAAACGTGGACGGTCATCAATTTGTTCGAAATGCCATTGGAAATGGTGCCTCTGCCGCTCTTTGGGATATCAATGTTCCTAATCCACCTGAAGATATTCCCGTAATAGTGGTGGAAGATCCCCTGCTTGCCCTTCAGTCATTGGCGAATCAATATCGCCATGAGCTGGATTTAAAGGTAGTCGGAATTACAGGCAGTAATGGAAAAACAACAACGAAAGATATTGTGGCAAACCTTTTATCAGTGAAATATCGAGTTCATAAAACACAAGGGAACTATAACAACCACATTGGTCTTCCTTTAACGATCCTTTCTCTGCCCCAGGATTCAGAAGTGGCTGTACTTGAAATGGGAATGAGTGGATTCGGAGAGATTGAACTTCTATCAGAGATCTCCCAGCCCGATGCGGCCATCATCACTAACATTGGAGAATCACATCTTCAGGATCTGGGGTCACGGGAAGGAATCGCCAAAGCCAAATTGGAGATTGTGAAGGGCCTGAAGTCTGATGGGTTATTTGCATACTACGGAGATGAACCGCTGTTACAGGATGGTGTTCAGGAACTCAACCTGAAGCATGTGGAGACTTTTGGAAGAAGCGAATCCAACACTATTTATCCAACAAAAATTAATATGGATAATAAAGGGAGTTATTTTGAAGCTTCTGTCGCTGAAGGAGAAACATTCTTTCTTCCCGTATTAGGACAGCATAATATCCACAACGCTCTAGCCGGGATTTTGATCGCCCGTAAATTTGGTCTCAGTGTCGATGACATGAAAGAAGGCTTACAGTCGTTAAAGCTGACCCAAATGAGAATGGAATTGGTGAAAGGAAAGAAAGGCGAAAGCATCATTAACGATGCCTATAATGCCAGCCCCACCTCCATGAAAGCTGCGATTCAGCTTGTATCAGAGCTTGAGGGATTCCATACAAAAATCCTGGTGCTTGGTGATATGCTGGAGCTTGGCGACCAGGAAGAAGAATTTCATCAGGAAATTGGACAATTAATCAACCCGGAAAAAGTTCAGCATGTGTTTACATTTGGTCCTTTAGGAGGCTTTATAGGTAAGGGTGCACTCGAGAATTTCCCTTCTGATCGTGTTCACTCTTTTACAGATAAAGACAGCCTGACAAAAGAGTTGTCATCCTTCATTACAGGGGAAGAGCTGATTTTATTCAAGGCATCCAGGGGAATGAAGCTTGAAGAAGTCATCGATGGATTAAAGGCATAAATTTCTACTGACGTCTAAGTTTAAACCTTAATAAAAATGAACAAAATGAGCTTGTAGATGACGGGAGGTTGGCTCGCTCCCTACCTTTGGAAAAGTAAGAGGGGATAACATGATCGGTTGTTTACTAATCCACGGATTTACTGGGAGCCCTTTTGAAGTAGAGCCTTTGGCAGATTTCCTTCAAGAGAGAACTGACTGGGAAATCGTTGTGCCGACTCTGCCTGGCCATGGTGAAACCCTTGAACTGAGAGGGATCAAACATATTGAATGGATCGAGCATGCTGAGAATGAGCTTCAGGCTCTTATAGAGAAATGCGATGAGGTTTACGTAATCGGCTTCTCCATGGGTGGCTTGATCGCTTCGTATCTTTCTGTGAAATATGAAGTCAATAAGCTCGTGCTTTTAAGTGCGGCAGCTTATTATGTAAATGTGAAACAACTATTGAAAGATATTGGAAATATGATCAAAGAAGGAATTCAAGGAAATCTGATTGAAAACGAGCTGTACAACCGGTACAAATGGAAGGTGACAAAAACCCCAGTTCTGTCCACATACGAATTTAGAAAAGTCGTTCGTATTGCTCGTCCACTCCTTAAAAAGGTTAACGTTCCAACCTTTATTGCCCAAGGAGAGATTGATGGAATAGTCCCCCCTAAAGCTGCAAAATATATATACGAGACTATTTCTTCTCAAGAAAAAAACCTTTTTTATTCCCCTAAAGCAAAACATTTGATCTGTCATAGTGAAGATAAGCACGAACTTTTTGAAGAGATCTACCAATTCCTGCTAAGTGAATAGATTGACTATTTGACATTAGATTGAAATTCATTTCTAGAAGTGGTAACATAGCTACAACATAGTTCTTAATTTGTTGGACGTGCTAGCTCTTCTATTTTGAAGAGTGTATTTTTTTGTACCAAATATAAACTAAACATCTCATATAGACGGTTTTAGATTAGATACCGAAGTCTTTCGGTGGGTAAGATTTCGTTCCGACCTAAAAATATAATCAGATAATGATTAGTTATAAAAGATGTAAATTAAAGGAGAATGTAACATTGACTAAGTTTGCAGATTTAAACTTAAGCGCATCTACGTTGAAATCAATTAAACGTATGGGCTTTGAAGAAGCGACACCAATTCAGGCGAGTACGATTCCAGTCGGTTTAGAAGGTAAAGATATTATCGGTCAAGCACAAACTGGAACAGGTAAAACAACAGCATTTGGAATCCCGATGATCGAGAAGATCGATGTGAAAAATTCAAACGTTCAAGCTCTTATCATTGCACCAACTCGTGAACTTGCCATCCAAGTATCTGAAGAGTTATATCGTATCGGAGCTGACAAGCGTGCCCGCGTGTTATCTGTCTACGGAGGACAGGACATCCAACGTCAAATCCGCGCGATGAAAAAGAACCCTCATATCATCGTTGGTACACCAGGTCGTCTTCTTGACCATATCAAACGTAAAACACTCAACCTTGAAAACGTTGAAACATTAGTACTTGACGAAGCAGACGAAATGCTGAACATGGGCTTCATTGAAGACATCGAAAGCATTCTTGAGACTGTTCCAAGCACAAGACAAACACTTCTATTCTCTGCAACAATGCCGGATCCGATCCGACGCATTGCAAATCGCTTTATGACAGAGCCGGAAGTAATCAAAGTAAAATCAAAAGAAGTAACGGTTTCCAACATCGAACAATACTTCACTAAAGTAAGCGAAAAAGAAAAATTCGATACTCTTTCCCGTTTAATCGACGTTCAATCACCGGAACTTGCGATTGTATTCGGTCGTACAAAACGCAGAGTAGACGAATTAGCGCGAGCTCTTAGCATTCGCGGTTACCTGGCAGAAGGTATTCACGGAGATCTTTCTCAAGCTCGTCGTATGACGGTTCTTAAGAAGTTCAAAGAAGGCCGTATTGACATTCTGATCGCAACAGACGTTGCCGCTCGTGGATTAGATATCTCCGGCGTAACGCATGTTTACAACTTTGATATTCCTCAAGATCCTGAAAGCTACGTTCACCGTATCGGACGTACAGGTCGTGCAGGTAAGAAAGGGATGTCCATCACTTTTGTAACACCAAGAGAGATGGGTTACCTGAAGATCGTTGAACAAACAACGAAGAAGAAAATGACGGCTCTTAAGCCACCTAGCTTAAACGAAGCCCTTGAAGGCCAACAACGCTTAGCTCTTGAAAAATTAGCTGAAGCGGCGAAAGAAAGTGATCTTAAGGATTACTATCCATTAGCAGAAGAATTCCTTGGAGGCCACGATTCTGTTCAAGCAGTTGCATCAGCGATCCGTGTCCTAACGAAAGAGCCAGATACAACACCAGTTGACATCACTGAAGAGCGTCCATTACCATCAAGAGGTGGTGGAAATCGTGGCGGCGGAAATCGCGGCGGTGGATACAAAGGTGGAGCACGCAGCGGTAAAGGCGGAAGTCGTGGTGGAAGCAGCCGTACTGGCGGTGGAAATCGCGGAGGCGGAAGCCGTGGCGGAGATCGCAACCGTACTGGCGGCGGCAGACCACAATCTTCAAGCAAACGTAAATCTTATAACAATTCTTGATCAATAGATATGAGGACACGATGACCTTTGGGTTGTCGTGTTTTTTTATTTGTGTTGATTACGTATTGGATGGGGCAAGGATTATGTCCTGTTTCCAATTTTTACGAAAATACGCAATTTTCGTGTAAGACGACGCAATAAACAAAAAATGACGCAATTAAGGTGAAAAACGACGCAATTATTCAGATATCGACGTAATTCAACCTCAAAACGACGCAATTAGTGTTAATCAGAGGATTTTTTAATTAAGCTTTGTTAAATAACTCTGTTGATATTTGATTTGGTGGTAGGTCAGGGTCGGATAGTAAAAACTCGGTTGGAAGAAGCTATTGGTTCAAAACTTACTCCTTCAAATGTTCTTTGTACTGATGCTTGGCGGGCATTTATGACCTACGCAAAAGAAAAAGGACTTGAGCATTATAGATTTAAATCAGATGGTAAGGAACGTGTTCGAGGTGTTTATCATATTCAAAATGTAAATAGTTATCACAGTCGTTTGAAGGGCTGGATCAATCGATTTAATGGTGTGGCTACAAAATATCTCGACCATTATTTGAGCTGGTTTCAATTTCTTGACCAAATTAAACATCGAAATGACGACACAACCGTTAGCAAAATGATTGTTCAAAGTTGCCTGTATTCAACTGTTGTCACCTATGATAAACTGAGGTTATCAAAATTTTCCATCTGAGTATTAATCATAATATTTATGTTTGAGATGAGAGGTGTATTATGAAAGAGTACGACAAAATGCTAATTGCAATTAATGATGCCGACTTAAATTGTTATGCAAACAAGGGAGATTGGCTTTATATAGCTAATAACAAAGATACAAAGAAGGGGCTTTTTAGATTACCCAATTATATATATTATTTTGTATCAATGAACGAAGAGCGGATGCCTTCTGAAATTGGAGTAGTAAAGAAGATTAATGGTTCTATTACAGCAATAGAATTAGCGGAACTCGACTATAAAAGCAGAAAGAAAGACACAAATCTTTTAACTGATGAAATAGTAAAAGAATATGAATGGTTTTTAGAAAAAGTCAACTCACAACCTGAACATACACCAATGGCAGTAACTTGGTTGGAAAAGACATTCCCTAAAAAAGAGAAAGAACTTAGGGTACATAAAAAGTTTTTCACGGGGCTATCCAAAGAAGAGAAAAAGGAATTGTTTGAAAACTAATTTTGAACCAGTCGGGAACTCCAAAACAACTACGGAGTTCCCTTTTTTGCACTAAAAATCAACATTATCCTTTAACATAGCTTTTAATTAAAAAGAAGGGTTTTTTAAGCCTGTGGCGAACTAAAGTAAGCATAACCTTAAAGGAGAGTGATCAATTGATCTGTAAAGAACTCAAAATCCCTATCAATATTGATAAAAACCAAGCATAATTATGGAGCATGCCTCTTAATCATCGAAAGATTCCCATCGTAGATAAGGATTTAAAGAAAAGAAAAGCTGGTTACAACGGTGAAGCAACTGTATACTACCACCTCAGCTTCTTGAAAGACAAGAAATATAGAATCTTTTATGATGTAAGGCTTCCTCTATTCTCAAACTATTTCCAAATTGATTTCCTCATCCTCACTCCATTCTATATTTTAATTATTGAAGTAAAGAACATCTCAGGAATAGTTACCATTGATTCATTCATAAGACAGCTTACCCGGACTTATAAAGGAATAACAGAAGGATTCTCTGACCCGATCTCTCAGGTTCAAAGACAAAAATTATTACTGCAAAAATGGTTCAGTGTCCACAAGCTGAAGCACCCTCACGTCGAACACCTCGTTGTATTCAGCAACCCATCAACCATCTTAAAATTTACTGAACCCCCACCAGCTGACTCACCTTACAGAAATATTATTCACTCTCAAAATATAATAGATAAGATCAAGGATTTAAATGAGACATACGTAAAAGAAGCCATGCCTGATAAAGAAATGACCAAAATGTAGAAAACCATTTTAAAAAATCATAAAGAATCTGAGTTAGGCTTTATGGAGACATATTCTCTTACCCAAAGCGATATTGTGACTGGAGTCCGTTGTGAAAACTGCAATCACATACCAATGATTAGAGTAAGTGAAGCGTGGTCCTGCGTTAAATGTGGCCGTACTTCTAAATATGCTCATATAGAATCGGTTCGGGATTATTTTTTACTAATAAATGATCACATAACCAATCGAGAACTGAGGAGATTTATGCATCTGAATTCACGAAACACCGCCTATAAAATATTGAAATCCCTTCAATTAGAAACACAAGGAGGAACAAAGTCTGTCATCTATTCAAAACCAACGAGATAAATCCCCCCAATCCGCACATACTAACCCCAAAAAGGAGTCCGCCCCACATGACACTCATAAAGCTTGGCTATGTTGCCATGAGCATGAACCTCCAGAACGCATCACCTTCCCAAACCATGACCTATAAGCAATTTTCCGGGATTAAGGATCGTGAGGCAGCTATTCATAAACTGGAGCGGATCGCAAAATCAAATCTTGAAAATTGCCTGCGGCTTTTAAAGCATAATGTTCTAAATGAGATTCATTTTTTCCGGTTCAGTTCAAAGTTGATTCCTCTTGCGAATCATCCTGAATTGAAAGGATGGGATTTCATTTCCCCTTTAAAACCTGAACTCCATATGATTAAAGAGTATTTAACGCTTCATCCTATGCGTGTGGATTTTCATCCCGATCATTTTGTACTGTTGAATTCAAGTGACGTGGATGTGTTGAAGAACACGCTTAAAACACTTAAGATGCATGAGGCATTATTGAAAGCGATGGGAATCGATCCAACTCACCGCTGTGTTCTCCATGTTGGTGGAGCTTATGAAGACAAAGAAAAGGCACTTGAGCAATTTATACATAATTGGGGTCTGACTCCCGTTTCTCTTCAACAAATGATCATTCTTGAAAATGATGATACGGTATTCAGTGCTTCTGATGCCCTTTATCTATGTGAAAAGCTCGGGATCCCCCTTGTATTTGATTACCACCATCATCTTGCTTATAACGAAAGGGATTGGTTGTTGGATTGGGAGAGGATTGTTGGAACGTGGAGCCAGTCATCCTTACCAATGAAGATGCATATTTCAAGCCCTCGTTCCCAGGAGGATTACAAAGCCCATGCCGATTTCATCAACCCTAAGATGTTTCTTGATTTTCTTCAAGGGATAAAGGGATCGGTGGATGAAATTGATTGTATGGTAGAAGCGAAGAAGAAGGATGACGCATTGTTCCGATTAGTGGAGGCCATGCAAGGGATTGATGGGATTGAGTGGGTGGATAAAAGTTCATTTTATATAAAATAGGCGAATCTCCCACCTTAATCTGAAACCACCTCTGTTCCAAATCGAAAATATACTGTAAGATTTAGTAAAAGAGAGAAGTGAGGGGATGGGTATGATCGGAGAGCCGCAAAAACGAATTTCACCAAAGGCTTTAAAGGTGTGGAAGATATATGGTGTGTTTGAAACGTTGATCGTCGCAGCTGTAGCTGCAGGAGCGATTACTCTAACTGTTATGTTTGAGTGGCCACAATGGATCATTGCAACAGCAGTTGCCGTATTGATTCTATTTACATATTTGTTTGTTTTCTTTATTCCAACGATCAAATGGAAGAGATGGCGCTATGAGGTGAGGGAGCAGGAGATTGAACTTCAAAGAGGAATTTTCATCGTGAAGCGTACGTTGGTACCGATGGTGAGGGTTCAACATGTGGATACGGTTCAGGGCCCTATTTTAAAAAAATATCGGTTGGCAACCATTACGATTTCGTCTGCAGCTACGGTTCACGAGATACCGGCATTGGATGTGGAGGAGGCAGATGAATTGAGAAACTCCATTTCACAACTAGCGAGGGTGGCGGAAGACGATGTCTGAGCATAAGAGACTTCACCCTATTTCAGCTGTAGCGAATTTTGTAAAGCAGTTAAAGGACTTGATCGTTCCCTTTGTCTTTTTATTTGTATTGAATAACCGGGGAGAGAAGACAGGATTTTGGGATTATATGCCTGTTATATCTATGGCGGCAGTTCTTGTGTTCGTTCTGGTCACAGGGATTGTGAAGTGGCTTCGGTTTACATATCGAGTGGAAGAAGGGGAGCTGCGAATCGAGTACGGACTATTCGTTAAAAAGAAGAGGTATATCCCCATTGACCGGATTCAGAGTTTGAATTTCTCTGAGGGCATTCTGCATCGTCCCTTTGGATTGGTTAAGGTCAAGGTCGAAACGGCAGGGTCTTCGAATCCGCGGGAATCAGAAGCAGAATTGACAGCTATTTTAAAAGAAGAAGCAATAGAGTTGGAGGGAATGATTTATCGGGAGAAGAAGGGTAATATCGTAACCGAAGATCTCTCAGGCGAAAATACGGGGACTTTGAAAGATGAAGCCCCCTTTTTCAACCTTACCTCGAAAGACATTTGGGTTCTTGCCACGACTTCAGGCGGTGTCGGGGTCATTATTTCTGGTGTGTTTGTTTTCTTATCCCAATTTAATGAGTTCATTCCGTACGAAGCCGTGTATGATGAGCTGGCTGTTTTTGTGAAAAGTGGCGTGTTTGTCGTATCGGTGATGGCCTTTTTGGGCTTGCTTGTTGCCTGGCTATTATCGATTGCCTGGACATTTATTATTTATGGTGATTTCAGAATTAAAATTGTAGATGATCACATTGTCATGACAAGAGGGCTTCTGGAGAAAAAGCAGGTGACGGTTCCATTAAATCGTGTTCAAGGCATCCGGGTAGTGGAAAATCCAATCAGGCAGCTATTGGGGTATTGCACCGTCCACATTGAAAATGCAGGTGGATCTGTTTTAGAGAAAGACAGCACAAGTATAAAGTTATTCCCGATTGTGAAAAAGAAGCGAATTCGGGGATTCTTAAACGACTTATTTCCGGATTATGTCATTCACGATGATTTTAAGAGGCTTCCGGGACGTTCCTTAAGAAGATATGTGTTCAGACAGGCAATCTGGGTGTTGGTCCCGACGGCTGCTATTTGTTTTCTGTACTGGCCATATGGTCTTTGGGCCGGCTTGTTGATGATTCCTTTCGGGATTCTCGGATACTACCAATACCGTGCCGGGGGCTGGAAGATTGTGAATGGACAATTATCTTTACAGTATAGGGGCGTATTGAAAAATACGATGCATATGAAGAAAAGTCGCATTCAATCTTTGGACACCCATGAAAGCTGGTTTCAAACGAGAAAAGACTTGGGCAGTCTCAGAACAACTGTAAAATCTGGAGAGACTGGTTATGCAAGTCCGATCCGGGATCTTGAAAAGAAGGACCTCCACACCATTGCTTCTTGGTTTTCTCATAGTGTGTAAACGATAAAAGTGACCCGCGATTCGTTAGCGGGTCACTTTTGTTTCTTATTTTTTACCTGAAATCCACCCGATCACAAAGCCGCCGATTAATCCGAAGATATGGGCCGTTATGTTAATCCCTGACTGCATGAAGGTCATGACTACCCCAATGACGATGATCGGTATGATGATTTGCCGGCTTTCTCTCGTGATGAAATGATTTTTTAAGATAATCATGGCGATGTAAAAGCCGAATAAACCAAAGATCGCTCCCGATGCTCCCACATGACTATACGTAAGGGGCTGGATAAGATACGTAATGATATTGGCAAACACGCCGCTTGCTAAATAAAGACCGATAAACTTAGCTTTCCCCAAATGCCTTTCCAGGGGTGGGCCAAACAGGACAAGAGAAAACGAATTGAATAGCAGATGAGCGAATCCCAAATGAACAAAGATAGGGGTGACGAGTCTCCACCATTCGCCCTCTTTAATAAATAAATTCACACCGGCCAGCTGCTCGTACACCCACAGTTGTGGAAAAATAGGAAGTGCACTGACAAGGTATAAGGCGATATGAATGAATACAATCAGGGAAATAATAGGATATAATCGCAAAAATTGTGAAAAACTTTCAGTCCGGACAAACATATTGTATCCTCCTAAGTAGGTTGTTTCTTTTTATATCATTACTCAATCATTTATTTAAAAAACGCAGTTAATACTATAGTATAAGAAAACGTCGAAAATCACGAGTATAGTTCATTATACAAATATGCAAGACAGGACAAGAGTAGAAGGGGAATCGCATATGATAAAAGGAATAGGATTGGACATCGTTGAAACAGGGCGCATTCAGAGGATGATCGAACGGCAGCCAAAGTTCGTTAAGAGAATTTTAACAGCTAAGGAGGAGGATGCTTTCTATACATTAAACGAGCAGCGCAAGATTGAGTTCGCAGCAGGACGATTTGCAGCCAAAGAAGCTTTTGCTAAAGCGAATGGAACGGGCATCGGAATAGCGCTCTCCTTTCAGGATATTGAAATCAGTAAGGACCCGAACGGAAAGCCTTATTTTTCAAAACCAGAGGGGGCGAACGCCCATCTATCCATCACCCATAGCCGGGAATATGCGGCTGCTCAGGTGGTCATCGAAAAGTAAAATTATTTCAAGCTTGTCATCTTCACTAGCATAATCCTTCAGGTTGTCTCATATATTCAGTAGTGCAATAAGAGAGACAAGGCCAGATGTTTAACAATCGCGGTTCTTTGGCGAATTGCAATTGGACTAAGGAACGGGGCATTCTATAAGAATCGTCCATTCTTAGACGGCTGGCTTTCCCCTCTCTCAATTACGTTTATCCTGGGACAAAAGGGGTTGAAAAAATGAAGAAAAAGCTAGTGATACTAGTGATGGCCATGTTAGCGGTGCTTATGCTGGCTGCTTGTGGAGAGCAATCGAAAGAAGATGTAACCAAGGATCTTAAGGCTAAAGTAGAGGATATGAAGGGGTACAAAGCTGATGCAAAAATGACCCTGCAGGTGGGCGACGAGCCTCAAACCTATGATGTGGAAGTGTGGCATAATGACCCTAATTATTATCGAGTGGCATTAAAGAACGCTGCGAAAGATCAGAGTCAAATGATCTTACGTAATGATGAGGGAGTATTTGTCCTTACGCCGGCACTGAACAAAAGCTTCCGATTCCAAAGCAACTGGCCTGAAAATAGCAGTCAGGCGTACTTGTATGAATCCCTTGTTCAAGATGTGTTAGAGGATAAAGAGGCTACTTTCAAGGAAACAAAGGATCACTACATCTTTAACACAAAGACTCGTTATCAAAACAGTCAGATGCTACCGACTCAAGAGATTGCCTTTAACAAGAAAGATCTGACGCCGGCATCCGTGAATGTATTGGATTCAGATAAAAATCCACTTGTAAAAGTAGAGTTCTCCAAGATGGATATGAAAGCTGCATTTGATAAAAAAGACTTCGACATGAAGAAAAACATGACAGGTGCCCAGCTCGAAGTACCGGTTACGGCAAATGTAGAAGACACAGAATTCACCGTTCTTTACCCAATGTCAGAAATAACCGGCACTGAATTAATAGAAGAAAAAGAAGTCGCCACCGATACAGGTAAACGCGTAATCTTAACATATGATGGTGAAAAGTCCTTCACAATTGTACAAGAAAAAACAACTGTCGTTCCTACGATGACGGTCTCTACTTCTCTTAAAGGTGAGTTAGTGGACCTTGGATTCACAGTAGCAGCCATGACAGAGCAATCCATTAGATGGACCAATAACGGAGTGGACTATATGCTTGCCTCCAATGACCTGACTCCTTCTGAAATGGTGATGGTAGCCCAATCCGTACAAGGTTCGATGGTGAAATAAAATAAATGAACGGGGCGGGCCTATCGGGTTCGCCTCTTTTCTTGGTGTGCGGATTTGATTCCGGAAGTCGGATTTTTTTGAAAGGGGATGGTGGTGGCGGAAATACTGATTGTAAAGTCGATAATAAAAGAAGAAGCAAAGTCGATAATAAATCCAGGAAGTCGATAATAAACAGGCACAGACTCCATGAATAATCATATTGAAAGAACCAAGGCGGAATAACCCTCCATTACTCCCCATAAAGCCGTCCAAAATCGGCAGAAAATGAATGATACTATCCCAAACCACTAAGGAAAACGAGTCCCCATCAAACCTCCACCAATATTTCCCTCCCATTCGAAATACCGATATTACCTGACGCGATATCCAAATTTGTATATCTGTATATCACTCTGCTCTCCCTCT
The DNA here is from genome assembly GCF_059758515.1 of Rossellomorea sp. GQ25. Classification (NCBI taxonomy): domain Bacteria; kingdom Bacillati; phylum Bacillota; class Bacilli; order Caryophanales; family Bacillaceae; genus Rossellomorea; species Rossellomorea sp. GQ25. The sequence continues at coordinate 69,847 of NZ_JCAXEQ010000010.1, forward strand.
ACAAAAATTCTATTTGACACAATGAATGATAATATGAATAATCAATGGTATTCTTGAATAGAATGACAATGTTTTGTGTAAAGATATGAGGAAGTGAAAAGAGTGGAAACCCAGACGCAATTTTTTCGTGATACATGGGCAGAAATCAACCTAGATCATTTATATGAAAACGTAAAGAATATTCGAGAGCATATTCCTGGAGATGTGAAAGTGTTTGCAGTTGTGAAAGCGAATGCTTATGGGCATGGGGATGTTCAAACCGCGATTACTGCGCTCTCTGCTGGAGCACATGGCTTAGCTGTAGCATTCTTAGATGAAGCGATTTCCTTAAGAAGAGAAGGCGTAACAGCTCCCATTCTCGTATTAGGAGCTACGAGACCGAAAGATGTGCAGATTGCTGCTAAGTTGGATATTTCGTTAACGGCATTCCACCAAGAGTGGCTTGTGGAAGCCGAAAATCAGCTGTCAGAAGGAGATCGATTAAACCTTCATATCAAGTGTGATACAGGAATGGGGCGGATAGGTGTTCGTTCCGCTGAGGAATTAAAGGGTATTGAACAGTATGTTCAAGCTCATTCTCAATTTAAGCTTGAAGGGATCTTTACCCATTTTGCCACGGCCGATGAGTTGGACGATACCTATCTTGACCGGCAGTTAGCTCAATTTGAATACATGCTGAATCAATTGGAATCTTTACCAGCTTATATCCATTCTTCAAATAGTGCCGCTACATTAAGGAAAACCAATACCCTCTTTAATGCTGTGAGGGTAGGAATTGCCATGTACGGACTCACACCTTCTCAAGAGATGAAGCCCGAACTGCCTTTTCCTTTAAAAGAAGTGTTTTCTCTTCATTCAAGGCTTATTTATACTAAAGAACTTTCAGCTGGAGAGAAAGTGAGCTATGGGGCTACTTATGAAACGGGTGAGTCAGAATGGATCGGCACCATTCCGATTGGATACGCTGATGGATGGCTGCGGAAATTACAAGGTCAGGACATCATTGTGAACGGCAAAAGGGTTCCAATTGTTGGGAGAATCTGTATGGATCAATGTATGATTCGGCTGCCTGAATTTCTTAATATGGGTACCCATGTGACGTTAATCGGCAAACAGGGTGAAGAAGCGGTCACAATGGATGAAATTGCTGGAAAGCTTGATACCATTAACTATGAGATCTCTTGTATGATCTCCTCGAGAGTGCCGCGTATCTATATACGAAACGGGGAGCCCGCGGAAGTATCGAATAAACTCTTATCGACAGCTATTCACAGTCAACAGGAAAATAACCGCCGACTTGATGAATAATTAGTATTTTATATGGTGGATAATAGAAGAGATTGATAAATTAACTTTTCATTCCCCTTAATTGATGGTATGATAAATATGTTAATGAACAGAAACGGTATGTAGTGATTGGTGGAGGTGTAGTTTGTGTCTGAATCCAGCGCAACAACAGAAATCTTAATTCGTCTACCGCAACAGCTCGTTACAGAATTAGACGGCTTTGCAGATCAAGAAAATGTGAATCGCAATGAGTTTATTTATCGTGCAACCAAAATGTATTTAAGAGAGCGTAAAAAGAGACAATTACGTGAATCTATGAGACGCGGCTATATGGAAATGGCTAAGATTAATCTCGCAATCGCTTCAGAAGCGATTCAAGCAGAATATGAGGCAGAACATACAGTCGAACGCTTAGTAAGCGGGGGTTAATCCTTTGATTGTAAAGCGTGGTGACGTATACTTTGCAGACCTTTCTCCTGTTGTAGGATCAGAACAAGGCGGAGTTCGGCCGGTACTTGTTATTCAAAATGATATAGGGAACAGGTTTAGTCCCACAATTATTGTAGCTGCCATTACCGCTCAAATTCAAAAAGCGAAACTGCCTACTCATGTTGAAATTGATGCAAAACGTTATGGCTTTGAACGTGATTCCGTTATCTTGCTTGAACAGATTCGAACGATTGATAAACAACGTCTTACCGATAAGATTACGCACTTGGATGATGAGATGATGGAAAAAGTGGATGACGCCCTGCAAATCAGCGTGGGTCTAATCCAATTTTAGCCACCAGCTTTTCACGTGCAAATCCTTTATCATGTTATACAATAGGAACAATAGAACTTCAAACCAGAAGGCTTGCTGATCAACAACATGATTGATCATTAAGCCTTTTTGTTTTGCTTTTTTTTCTGTTTCATCAGGTGGTTCTAGTCCTGATTACCCCCGAAAAAAGGATATGCATAACGGAAATATAGTCAATTTTATGACAAAACATCGCAAACAATTTATAATGGGAAAAGCAAGAAATAAAAATACCCGAAAAGGCATAGGTTTTTTCTTTTTTGAATTTATTTGATACTATTAAAGTAAATACGTCATTTTTTAGTTCACTGTTGTAACCTACTTTAAAATTAAGTTACATCATTCGGCATAAATACTAAGTACAAATTTCATATGATAGAATGGAGAGAACTAAATGTTTAGTGAAGTCACGGATTATATCCAGAATAATAAACCAGATATCACTAGTATTTGGATGGAACGAATGAGGAACGAAGCAGACGAGAAGTTTCTTCAAGTCGTTTCAGATCAAGTTTTTACTAAAACAAGCCATGAGTTTGTAGAGATGATTGCTTCTAACTTAAGGGATTCCAAAGAATTCAATAGCCGGTTGGGAGATTTCGCTGAAAAGGTTGTCAGATTAGGATGGCCGCTGACTTTCGTGACATCGGCTTTAAGTACTTTTGGTAAAGTGGTTTACGAAGGTATGATGAAAGAAGGTATTATTACAGATCAAAACTATGTGGAACAAGTTGAGAAGTTCGATAAATGGTTAACCCCGATGAATAATAAAGTAATCAGTGCTTATACAGAATCATGGGAAAGAACCGTTTCTCTTCAAAAAATAGCATTGCAGGAATTGTCTGCACCATTAATACCTGTCTTTGAAAAAATTTCAGTGATGCCGCTTGTTGGAACGATTGATACAGAACGAGCGCGATTAATTATGGAAAATCTATTAAACGGTGTAGTGAAGCATAGAGCAGAAGTGGTGTTAATCGATATCACCGGTGTACCAGTAGTGGATACAATGGTAGCTCATCATATCATCCAGGCAGCTGAAGCTGTTCGATTAGTAGGGGCGAAGTGCATGTTGGTAGGGATCAGACCTGAAATTGCTCAAACGATTGTAAACTTAGGTATTGATTTAAATCAGTTCAGTACAAATAGCACGTTACGAAAAGGAATTGAAAAGGCTCTTGAAATGACAAATCGAAAAATAGTTTCGGCGGAGGGATTAGAGTGAGAATACCAATTTTAAAGCTGCATGATTGTTTGTTGATTTCCATTCAGTGGGAGCTTGATGATCACACAGCTCTTCAGTTTCAAGAAGATCTTCTGCATAAGATCCATGAAACGAGTGCAAGAGGGGTAGTAATCGATATTACTTCTATTGATTTTATAGATTCATTCATTGCTAAGGTACTTGGGGATGTCATTAACATGTCAAGGTTAATGGGTGCGAAGGTAGTCATCACCGGCATCCAGCCTGCTGTAGCGATAACGTTGATCGAGCTGGGAATCAGGTTAGAGGACGTTCTGACCGCTCTGGATCTGGAAAAAGGTCTGGAGAAATTACAATTGGAACTGGGGGACTAGGTATGGATAGTCAATCCTGCGTGAAGATCACGAATGAATGGGACATCGTTGCTGCCCGCCAGTTAGGGAGGAATGTAGCGAAAGAGCTCGGATTCGGTACCGTTGACCAAGCTCGCATCACTACGGCTATCAGCGAATTAGCAAGGAACATCTATTTATATGCTGGCTATGGTCAAATTTGCATTGAAAAATTATTCGATGCCGGGAAAAAGGGTGTACGAATTATCGCCTTGGACGAAGGACCCGGAATTACAGATATTAGAAAAGTAATGGAAGATGGATATTCCACATCAGGCGGATTAGGAGCAGGTTTGCCTGGAGTTAAGCGTTTAATGGACGAGTTCAACGTTGAGTCTGTGCCAGGTGAAGGGACAGACATAAGGGCGACTAAGTGGCTCCGCTAGGGGGAGTTAAATGAATTTCAGAGAGTTAATGGATTCAAAATATAGAGAAATTATCGAGCATTACTTAAACGAACAAGATGAAAAAGCTCTTTATTTAGGACAGAAATTTAGTCGTAAATCAATTGAGCATCATGTTTCACCAGAGGAGATCATTAGTCTCCATAAGAGTGTAATATTAGAAATGGAGTCCGATATACCACATCAAGTATTACATTCTTTCGATATTTTACTTGAAGTCATGATAGGCTATGGTTTTGCTTATCGAGAGCATCAAAGTTTACGTACAAAACAACAAGAATTAAATAACGAAATAGATGTAGCATCCAATATGCAACAAACCCTGCTCGGGACGGTCATCCCTTCAGTAGAAGGTTTGGATATTGGAGCTGTAAGTGTACCTGCTAAAAAGATGAATGGAGATTACTATCACTTTGTTCAGGATGAGAATGATAGCGTAAGTGTTGCCATTGCTGATGTAATTGGTAAGGGTATTCCTGCAGCTCTATGTATGTCCATGATCAAGTATGCGATGGATAGCCTACCTGAGTACCGGAATGAACCTAATGCTGTTTTGGAAAGCTTAAACAGAGTAGTGGAGCAAAATGTGGATGCAAGTATGTTCATAACCATGTTTTACGGTGTATACAATGCGGAGGAACATCTATTTTCATACTCATCAGCTGGGCATGAACCTGGCTTTTTTTATAGAGCGTCAACCAATGAATTTGAAGATCTTGATGCAAAAGGTCTTTTATTAGGTGTAGATAAAAAAGCGAAGTACCGAGAATACGAAAGACGGGTTGAAGCAGGGGACATGATCATCCTTCTCTCTGATGGAGTAACAGAGTGTCGTTCAGAAGAGGGCTTCATTGAAAGGGAAGATTTGGTTCAATTAATTAGCGAATACGATCACCTTCCCCCTCAAGAAATTGTCAATAACGTATACAAACAACTCGAGAAGCTACAGAACTTTGAGCTTAGAGACGATTTCACTCTAATCATCATAAAAAGAAATTCATAAATAAAGTTTATTCTTATCGTAGATAGGGTAAATGTATAGAGACTTATTATAAATGTTGCTAAAAAAGGTGGTCTTTTTATGAACTTATCAATAGATGTGAAAGAAAAAGAGAATGAACTAATCGTTAAAGTAGCTGGTGAAATTGATGCATATACAGCTCCAAAGCTTAAAGAAACGCTTCAACCCTCTGCTGAAGCTGATAATAAAGATATAACGGTGGATCTTTCAGACGTATCGTATATGGATAGTACTGGATTAGGTGTATTCGTTGGTCTTTTCAAGACGGTTAAAGCTCGCGGTGGACAACTAAATCTAATTGGATTATCCGATCGTCTGCAGAGACTGTTTGATATTACAGGTTTAGGGGATATTATGAATATTAATTCCAAGGTAGAAGGTGGCGTGGAATGATGAAGGCTTTTGATTACATCGAGATGAAGATCCCCGCTAAGCCGGAATTTGTCGGGGTCATTCGTTTAACGCTTTCAGGAATTGCAAGTCGTATGGGATTTGACTACGATGCAATTGAGGATTTGAAGATTGCTACTAGTGAAGCTATCACAAATGCGGTTCAGCATGCGTATAAAGACAACGACGGAGAAGTGGTTGTTGGATTCGCGCTATATGAGGATCACCTTGAGGTTATGGTAGCGGATCACGGTGAAAGTTTTGATTTCAAAGAAATTCGCAGTGCTGTTGGTCCTTATCATGCCGATCATTCAGTGGAGTTCTTAAGAGAAGGTGGGTTAGGTCTTTACCTTATTGAGAGCTTGATGGATGATGTAAAAGTGCATCACAAGGAGGGAGTGACAGTCTTTATGACTAAATTCCTATCAGGGGAGCAGGTGGAGAAGGATGAAAAAACTATCTCAACCTAACCAGCAGGCTCAAAAAGAAAAAGTCCTTCAATGGATCAAAGACTATCAGGAAAGACAAGATGACGATGCACAAAGTCAACTGATCTTACATTACCAGAATCTTGTTGAGTCCATTGCGAGGAAATATTCAAAGGGAAGATCTTTCCACGAAGACATTATCCAAGTAGGGATGATTGGATTGCTTGGTGCAATCAGGAGGTACGATGAATCTTTCGGTAGATCATTCGAGGCCTTTGCGATTCCGACCATCATTGGAGAGATAAAAAGGTTCCTACGAGATAAAACGTGGAGCGTGCATGTTCCACGGAGAATTAAAGAGCTTGGTCCGAAAATAAAATCTACTGTTGAAGAGTTAACAAATAAATTAGAACGTTCTCCTCAAGTTCATGAAATTGCTGAGTTTCTTGAAGTTAGTGAAGAGGAAGTTCTGGAAGCCATGGAAATGGGTAGAAGTTATCAAGCATTATCTGTTGATCACTCGATTGAAGCGGATTCAGAAGGAAGCACAGTTACAATATTGGATATTGTGGGAGACCAGGATGAGGGCTACGAGAAAGTCAATCAGCGACTCGTTCTTGAGAAAGTGCTTCATGTTCTTTCCGACAGAGAAAAGGCTATTATACAACACACCTATTTAGAAAATTTAAGCCAAAAAGAAGCTGGCGAGAAGCTCGGTATTTCCCAAATGCATGTTTCCCGTTTACAAAGAAGAGCGATTAAAAAGCTTAGGGAAGCCATTCAGGAAGAGATGAGCCATTCGGAGAGTCATTATTAATGGCTTATCTTCAACAAAATGAAATAGAGCTTTATGCAGAACAAGTATCGAAAAACGGAAATCCTTATTGTGGGGACAGTTATTTCTATACCTCTACAAACGATTACTTTATCTGTGTTTTGGCCGATGGTTTAGGTAGCGGTAAGTTTGCTTATGAATCGTCTCATGTTGTCGTCGATATAGTTGAAGAGCATCACCACGAGTGTGTTGAAACCCTCATGAGTCTTTGTAACGATGCTCTTCAGAAAAAACGTGGCGCTGCAGTGGCGATTATTAAAGTGTATTACCATTCCAAAGAGTTTGTGTATAGCTGTGTAGGAAATATTCGTTTTTATATGTATGCACCTGAAGGAAAGATGACTTATCCATTACCGGTTACCGGGTATTTATCCGGAAGGCCGCAAACATATAAGACCCAACGTTTTCATTACGATTCCAACTCAAGATTCCTTATTCACTCAGATGGACTGAGTATATCGGGAGTAAAGAATATCCTTCAAAGATATCCAACGCTTCATGGCGCTTTAGGTGATATTCAATCTCTAGTCGACGGTACATCAGACGATACAACATATATTATTGGAAACTTACTCTAACGGTCTTAGGGTAAGTTTTTCTTGTTTATATGCCCTGTTAAATAACATTGATTGCAATGGCAGGGTGTGGATTCACTTGAATAATGATGTTAATTGAACAGAGTTTTTCAATATTAAGTCTTTTCGAATGGTTGAAGGATTGATTTTTTTAAATTCTCCTTTTTAAACAAACCGATGCTAAGAAAGTTGATTGGAGCGGAAATCAACCACTACTCGCATTATTTTAAACCCAAATGTCCTTATTATGAGTTAAGCCACCTTTTCAATCCTCAAGGACGGTTATGGTAAAATATATAAGAATCCTATTAATGGAGGTAATACAATTGGCCGCAACATTAACAAATCAAGAACCGTTACTTTACAGAGTATCCAAAGAATTGAACCTATCAATAAAAAATGTGAAAAACGTCATCTCACTACTGGAGGAAGGGAATACAGTTCCTTTCATCGCGCGATACCGGAAAGAACAGACCGGAGCGCTTGACGAAGTTCAGATCCGTAATATTATGGATAAATGGAATTACCTTCAAAATTTAGAGCAGAGAAAAGAAGAAGTTATTCGATTGATCGAAGAACAAGGGAAGCTGACTAAAGAGTTAACCCAGTCCATTAAAAAAGCAGATAAGCTGCAAACGGTAGAAGATTTGTACCGTCCATATAAGCAAAAAAGAAGAACAAAAGCGACCGTAGCGAAAGAAAAAGGGCTGGAACCCCTGGCGGAATGGATCCTTACATTCCCAGCATCAGGAGACCTTGAAGAAAAGGCTTCTCATTACGTGTCTGAAGAAAAGGAAGTAATGACGACCGAGGAAGCTTTAAATGGGGCAAAGGACATTATTGCTGAGTACATTTCCGATGAAGCTTCATACCGAGAATACATAAGAAGCTATACATTCCGTAAAGGGTTAATTGAATCAAAGGTGAAAAAGGAAGAGGAAGACGAAAAAAAGGTCTTCGAAATGTACTACTCTTATCAAGAGCCCATTCATAAAGTAGTTCCTCACCGCATTTTAGCCATGAACCGAGGGGAAAAGGAAGATGTATTAAAGGTAAATATCCAGCCTGATGCAGAAGGAATCCTTAACTATTTGCAAAGACAGGTCATTAAAAATGTTCACTCCTTCTCCGTTCCTCTTGTAAAAGAAGCGGTGGAGGATAGCTATAAAAGACTGATCCAGCCATCGGTAGAAAGAGAAATTCGCAATGAATTAACAGAGAAAGCCGAGGATCAAGCCATCCATATCTTCTCTGAAAACTTGAGAAAGTTATTGCTTCAGCCGCCGATGAAAGGAAAAATGGTCTTGGGTGTCGACCCTGCTTTCCGAACAGGCTGCAAATTAGCGGTCATTGATGAAACAGGAAAAACTCTTGATATAAATGTGATCTATCCACATTCATCCCAATCTCAACTCGCAAAAGCGGAAGAAGCAATCAAAGCGATTATGACAAAATATTCGATTGAGGTTGTTGCTATTGGAAACGGGACGGCGTCCAGGGAAACCGAGCAATTTGTTGTAAATGTGTTAAAAGATATGGATCAACCTATCTTCTATTTAATTGTCAACGAAGCGGGAGCGAGTGTTTATTCAGCGTCAGATGTGGCGAGAGAAGAGTTTCCGGACCTTCAGGTTGAAGAAAGAAGTGCCGTCTCCATCGCAAGAAGATTGCAGGATCCGTTAGCTGAATTAGTGAAAATCGATCCTAAATCTGTTGGAGTTGGGCAATACCAGCATGATGTTTCACAAAAGAAGCTCAATGAATCATTAACCTTCGTCGTGGAAACGGCTGTAAACCAAGTGGGCGTAAATGTGAATACGGCCTCTTCATCACTATTGCAATATGTAGCGGGACTCTCCAAAACGGTGGCTACAAATATTGTGAAAAAGAGAGAAGAAGAAGGGAAGTTTGATTCCAGGGCCCAATTAAAGAAAATTCCAAGACTGGGTGCAAAAACGTACGAACAATGTATTGGATTCCTAAGAATAATGGATGGGAAGGAGATACTTGATCGAACCTCTATTCACCCGGACAATTATAACGATGTGAAGAAGCTTCTTGCGAAAGTTGGATTGAGTGTAAATGACGTTGGCTCAGAAGAACTGAAACAGTCTTTAAACCAATTGAATTTAGAAGAGGTTTCTGAGGAGTTGGAAATAGGGAGATTAACACTGAAAGATATTGTAGATTCGTTAATTCGACCAGGGCGTGATCCACGGGATGAATTTCCTAAACCTCTTCTCAAGAAGGATGTCTTGAAACTCGAAGATTTAACACAAGGCATGGAGTTACAAGGGACAGTAAGAAATGTAGTGGATTTCGGTGCGTTTATCGACGTAGGTGTGAAACAAGATGGACTTGTCCATATTTCAAAACTAAAAAATGGTTTCGTTAAGCATCCATTAGATGTGGTGTCTGTTGGGGACGTCGTGACCGTTTGGGTTGATAGCGTGGATGTTCAAAAAGGCAGAGTCGCTTTGACAATGATTCAATAATCAGGTAAGAGCTGACTGTAGGGTAGTGAATGCTATCTCAGGTCAGCTCTTTTTTGCCATTTATGATGGGATATGATAGATGGCCATACTTAAGAGCTGTTCTTCTTACGGTAAAAATACCAGCATTGATTAAGGAGTTTGATTTGATATCGATCCTTCTCAAAATAGGCTCTCCTCAATTGATTCACAAGCCAGTTAGGCATGGGGTAACCTCCTTATCTCTAAGAAAGTGCCAGCTGAATCCATGAGATGACATTCCTTGGAGTATTTTGTCATGCTGAAACAGTAATGATGATATCTAGTTTATGCTATAATAGGTTGTCATGTTCTAATTAAGAAAGTAGGATTTTATATGACGGATGCTGAGCTGCAACTCCTTGTTGAAAAAATTTCTATTCAATCTTTTCATAAGCCTTTTCTTCATAAGGCATATTTCAACCCAAGGCTAAGAACGACTGGGGGAAGATATATGTTAGGTAGTCATGATATCGATATTAATCGTAAATATTTAGACGAGCATGGCATGGATGAATTAACAGGAATCATAAAACATGAGTTATGCCATTATCACTTGCACATTGAAGGAAAAGGATACAAGCATGGAGATGAAGATTTTAAGAGACTTCTAAATGAAGTTGGGGGTCCAAGACATTGTTTAACATTAACGAGTGTGAATAATAGAACTAGGTTTATGATTTATGTGTGCTCGAAGTGCGGGTTGGAGTTTAAAAGAAGAAGGAAGATCAATATAAGAAAATACGTGTGTGGACGTTGTAAAGGGAAGCTTAAATTAGTGAAGGAAGTTATTATGAAGGAAGACAAATCCTGAGTGGTTAATCCCCCGATCATGATCATCTTTTTCTGATAAAAAGTGTTTGAAAGTAGTTGACAATAAATAGCGGAATCATTATAATCTAAAGAGTCGATAAGACGAGTTAAGCGAAAGAATACTTTACGTTCCGCAGTAGCTCAGTGGTAGAGCTATCGGCTGTTAACCGATCGGTCGCAAGTTCGAATCTTGCCTGCGGAGCCATTTTTATGGGGAAGTACTCAAGTGGCTGAAGAGGCGCCCCTGCTAAGGGTGTAGGTCGGGCAACTGGCGCGAGGGTTCAAATCCCTCCTTCTCCGCCATTACTTTTAGGACATGGCCCATTGGTCAAGCGGTTAAGACACCGCCCTTTCACGGCGGTAACACGGGTTCGAATCCCGTATGGGTCATTTTCATTTTTGCTATTGGCAAACTAATGAAAGATATTTTGCTGACGCAAATAATGAAAGTTATTTTGACTATCGTCAAAAAACTCTGGTCCGGTAGTTCAGTTGGTTAGAATGCCTGCCTGTCACGCAGGAGGTCGCGGGTTCGAGTCCCGTCCGGACCGCCAGATTATTTCTTTAAAAAGTTATTGACTTTAATGTTTTGGACATGTTATCATATAAACCTCGTCACTTTTTGACGAAACATTGGGCTATAGCCAAGCGGTAAGGCATCGCACTTTGACTGCGACATGCGTTGGTTCGAATCCAGCTAGCCCAGCCATTTAAGAGCCATTAGCTCAGTTGGTAGAGCATCTGACTTTTAATCAGAGGGTCGAAGGTTCGAGTCCTTCATGGCTCACCAAAGATTTTTGCGATAGCAAAATATCTAAACCACTTATGCGGGTGTGGCGGAATTGGCAGACGCACCAGACTTAGGATCTGGCGCCGCAAGGCGTGGGGGTTCAAGTCCCTTCACCCGCACTTTAAAAGTTGTTGAAATAACTTTCGAAAAAGGTATTGACACAATAGATTATCCTCGTTATAATAGTGTTTGTCGCTTAAAACGCGGTCGTGGCGGAATGGCAGACGCGCTAGGTTGAGGGCCTAGTGGGGGCGACCCCGTGGAGGTTCAAGTCCTCTCGGCCGCACCAAAATTTTTAAAACATATTGCGCCCGTAGCTCAATTGGATAGAGCGTTTGACTACGGATCAAAAGGTTAGGGGTTCGACTCCTCTCGGGCGCGCCATCTTGTTTCTACAAGCGAGTGTTTCATACTCAAAGTAATATATATGCTTTTCTAGCGGGAAGTAGCTCAGCTTGGTAGAGCACTTGGTTTGGGACCAAGGGGTCGCAGGTTCGAATCCTGTCTTCCCGACCATCACAATTTTATATGCGGGTGTAGTTTAGTGGTAAAACCTCAGCCTTCCAAGCTGATGATGAGGGTTCGATTCCCTTCACCCGCTCCAATTTAAACCTTATT